>JBNMQV010000003.1:0-380210 GCA_050205545.1 Mycolicibacterium celeriflavum | reverse complement strand
CGCCCGATGCGCCCCAACCACCGCCACCGCCCCCTCCCGCGCCCGGTGGTTGACCCCGAGGACCTGGACGCCGTCGAGCGGCAGCTCGGCCGCAGGCCCCGCGGCGTCCTCGAGATCGCATACCGCTGCCCGAACGGTGAGCCCGGTGTCGTCAAGACCGCGCCGAAACTCCCTGACGGAACGCCCTTTCCGACGTTGTACTACCTCACTCATCCGGCGTTGACCGCCGCCGCCAGCAGGCTCGAGTCGTCGGGCATGATGCGGGAGATGACCGAGCGGCTGCGCAACGACCCGGACCTGGCGATGGCGTACCGCGAGGCGCACGAGTCGTACCTCGCCGAGCGCGATGCGATCGAGCCTCTAGGGACGACGTTCTCGGGTGGTGGCATGCCGGACCGGGTCAAGTGTCTGCACGTGTTGATCGCCCATTCGTTGGCGAAAGGGCCTGGCGTCAACCCGTTCGGCGACGAGGCGCTCGTGGCGTTGGCCGACGATCCCGCCATGGACGGAATACTCGATCCGGAAAGGTGGACCCATGGGTAGGGTCGGCGCGATTGACTGCGGTACCAACTCGATTCGTCTGCTGATCGCCGACCGGGTGGACGGTGGCAAGCTCGCCGACGTGCACCGTGAGATGCGCATCGTCCGGCTCGGCCAAGGTGTCGACGCCACAGGGCAATTCGCGTCCGAGGCGCTGGCGCGCACGAAAGACGCGCTTGCCGATTACGCCGAATTGATGCGTCATCACGGAGTCGAGGCCCTGCGGATGGTGGCGACCTCGGCGACCCGGGACGCCGCGAATCGCGACGACTTCTTCGCGATGACGGCCGAGGTGCTCGGGTCCGTGGTACCCGGCGCGGTCGCCGAGGTGATCACCGGAACGGAGGAAGCGGCGTTGTCGTTCAACGGTGCGGTCGGCGAACTCGATTCGGCTGCAGCGCCTTTTGTGGTGGTCGATCTCGGCGGCGGGTCCACCGAGGTCGTGCTCGGCAGCGACGAACTGACCGCCAGTCATTCGGCGGACATCGGTTGTGTCCGGCTCACCGAACGCTGCCTGCACTCCGATCCACCGACGGCCGAGGAGGTCGCCGCGGCGCGAGACGTCGTGCGGAAGGGTTTGGACGAGGCGTTCCGCGCGGTGCCCGTCGAACAGGCCCGCACCTGGGTCGGCGTGGCGGGCACCATGACGACGCTGTCGGCGCTGGCGCACAAGATGCCGGCCTACGACTCGGAGGCCATTCACCTGTCGCGGGTGCCGTTCGGCGAGCTGCTCAGCGTGTGCGAGGGGCTGATCGCGATGCCGCGCGCCGAACGCGCCCGACTCGGGCCGATGCACGAGGGTCGCGTCGACGTCATCGGCGGCGGCGCGATCATCGTCGAGGAACTGGCCGACGCCCTGCGGAAGCGGGGCGGTATCGAGGAATTGGTCGTCAGCGAGCACGACATCCTCGACGGCATCGCGCTGTCGATCGCCGACTAGCCGACGGCCCGCACATCAGGGACCTTCGTCCCTAGCCCTTTGAATGCGCTGCGGCCAGTGTGGAGTACGGAAACGTTGACACACGAGAGCAGGATCGCCATGAACGCTCGCTTCCCCGACCGTGACACGGTTCGCACCGCATTGTCGCTCGCGACCAGGGCGCCCTCCATCCACAATTCGCAGCCGTGGCGCTGGCGGGTGGGACACGAAAGCCTGCATCTGTACGCGGACCTGGACCGCCAGCTGCCCAGTGCCGATCCCGACAGCCGCGACCTGCTCCTCAGTTGTGGCATCGCCCTGCATCACGCGGTCGTGGCGCTCGCGGCACTGGGCTGGCACGCCCGGGTGCACCGGTTCCCGAATCCGGCCGAGCCGCAGCATCTCGCCGCCATCGAGCTGCGCCCGCAGGCCGCAGGCGAGCTCGACATCGTTCTGGCGGCGGCGATTCCGAGGCGTCGCACCGACCGTCGGCTCTACAACTCCTGGTCGGTCCCCGAGGCCGACATCGCACTGATGGGGGCGCGAGCGGCACGGTACGGCGTCATGTTGCGGGAGGTGGCGCAGCTGCCCAGGTTGCAAGAGGTGGTGGCGCAAGCGGTTCGGCAGCATGCCGCCGACGACGCTTATCTGCGCGAGCTGACCGCATGGAGCGGACGCCATGCCGCCGTGGCGGGCGTGCCGGCCCGCAACACGCCTGTGTCGGATCCCCACGCCGCCATGCCCGCTCGCCACTTCGCGGGCCCCGCCCTGGCGCAGCCGCCCGACGCCTCACCGGAGGACGACTCGGCGACGGTACTCGCGCTGGGAACCAAGGACGACACCCCGTTGTCCAGGCTTCGTGCGGGTGAGGCCTCCAGCGTCGTCCTGCTCACCGCCACCGCGCTGGGCTTGGCGAGCTGCCCGGTGACCGAGCCACTCGAGATCGCCGAAACCCGGGAAGCCGTGCGGGAGGACGTCTTCGGAGACAGCGGTTATCCCCAGATGCTGCTGCGCGTCGGCTGGGCACCGGTGAACGCCGACCCGCTGCCGTCCACGCCCCGGCGTGCGCTCGACGACGTGGTGGAGTGGCCGAACTAGCTCGGCGGACGGTCCAGTTTGGAGACGAAGACGGCCGCCTGCGTTCGGCGCTCCATGCCGAGCTTCGCCAGTAGCCGCGACACGTAGTTCTTGACGGTCTTCTCCGCCAGGAACATTCGCGCTGCGATCTGCCGGTTGGTCAGCCCCTCGCCGAGCAGCCCGAGCAGCGTGCGTTCCTGATCGGTCAACCCGGACAGGGGATCCTTCTTGTCGGCCGAGCCGCGGAGTTTGGCCATCAACGCGGCGGCGGCGCGGTTGTCGAGTAGCGATCGGCCCGCGCCGACGTCCTTGATCGCCTGCGCGAGCTCCATTCCCTTGATGTCCTTGATGACGAACCCGCTGGCCCCCGCCAGAATCGCATCGAGCATCGCCTGGTCCGAGGTGTACGAGGTCAGCATCAAACAGCGCAGATCCGGGAGGTCGGACAGCAGGTCGCGGCACAACTCGATTCCGTTGCCGTCGGGCAGCCGGACGTCGAGGACGGCGACATCGGGCCGAACCGCGGGGATGCGGACCATGGCTTCGGCGACGGACCCGGCTTCGCCGACGACCTCGAGCTCGGGGTCGGACCCGAGCAGGTCGACGAGTCCGCGACGGACGACCTCATGGTCGTCGACCAGGAAGACCGTGACCATGTAAGCCCTTCCGATCAGCGCCTCAGCGGCGAATCTCCATCACCTCCCGCACCGACCGTCTCGGCGTCGGCGCGGGCGTGTCTTCGATCGTCGGCGCTTTACCCACCCGAATCAACACCTGGGGCACCGCGTCGCGCCCCGTCAGCCGGCGGATGACGTCGCGACCGGCCTCCACCTCGGTGAGGTGGGTCATCGTGCAGGTCGCCGCCCCGGCGGCCGTGAGATCGAGCAAGAGCCTCGACAGCGCCTGCCCGCAGGCGGAGGCATCGTCGCAGGTGTCCGTCGGTGTCGACAGCACGACGATGTCGGCTTCGTCGAACGCCGTCGCGCCGCGGCGGTCGAGGTGGCCGCTGGGCCGGAAGCTCCGGTTGACGGCGACGCGTCGTCGTTCGGACTCCGACACCAGCGCGCTGGGCGGGACGCCTTCGGACAGCCGGAAAGGCGTGGTCCACCACTGCAATTCGCGGTGGTAGAGATCGTCATGGGAGCGAAGCGCCTCGGTGAGCCGCGAGGCCTCGGCCAGATCGGGATGCGTTGTGGCCCGCAGCGTGTCGACGAAGACGCCCTCGGTACCGCTCACCACCAACGAGTCCAGCGCCTCGTCGGGCGCCCGGAACGGCAGCCGGTCGGTGCGACGGAGCAGGATCGCGTCGGCCCGATTCCGGTCGGTCGCGGTGACGGGAGATCGGGAACGGACGTGGACCGACGCGAGGTGGTCGGGTTTGTCCGGGTCGGGGAACGTCTCGACCGCGGTGGTCCAGCCGGCGGCGGCCATCGCGACGCGGAAGTGGTCGAGGGCAGCGCCGCAGGCGATCAGGGCTTCTCGTCCCGAGCTGTCGGCGGAGCGGATAACGCGGGAGCGGTCGGCGTGGAGTTCGATCGCGGTCCTGCCGATCACCCATCGCCACGGCTGGCTGTTGTGCAGGGACGGCGCCCGGCACGCCAACTCGACGGCGTTGACGATCACCCCGATGTCGATCGTCGTGGGCATGGTCGGCCTCTCGGCTTCAAGACGAGACGACATCATGGCCGACGCCGCGGTACTGCGGCGCGCCGCGTTCGCGAAACCGGCGCCCGGTCATCTTCTCGGTCCGGATCCGCACGAAGTGATCGCGGCGTCCGTCGACCCACGGCTGGATGAATGTGCCCGAGAGTTCGAGCATTTCGTCGACGTCGGTGACGGGCTCGGCGTGCCCGACGACTGTGACGCTCCAGCCGGTCCGCAGGTCGGGGTCGAGTTCGTCGGTCTGAAAGGCCACGACCTGATTGTCGGTGGCGGCGGCCAGTTTCGGCCCGCCGGCCACCCGGATCACGATGTCGTCATGCCAGAGCCGGAAGTTCACCGGCTGCACGGCGGGCAGCGCGTCCTCGGTGAACACCAGCCGACCGACGCGCACGCCCTGCAGCAGGTCCAAACACTGCCTGCGGTTGAGGGTCTCCAGTTCTCGACCTTTGGTCATCGTCATCAACCTCCTTGGACCAGGGCGAGCGTCCCGACGGGTGTGCAGCGCCAATGGCCGTTGCTCAGGTCGGCCAGGCGGGTCACGGCTCGCTCGATACCCTCGGCGAGTTCGGTGACGTCGGGTGCGGCGTCGTAGTCGCCGATGATCCCGAACGCGAGGTGGTCGGCGTAGCTCAGGATGGCGATACCGGTCCGCAACCGGAGGGCCAGCGGCGGAATCGGCAGCAACCGGATGACCTCGCGGCCCCTGAGCCGCAACCGTTTACGCGGGCCGGGCACGTTCGTCGCCAGCGTGACGACCCCGCGCTGAGGCAGCCGCGTCAACGTGCGCACCGCCCACGCCGTCAGCGGAAAGGGGATCGCGTTCGCCGCCGATACGAAGAGGTTCCCGGCTTCGCGCTGGCCGCTCGCCTTCGACCTGCCCAGGCGGTCGTGCACGGTCTGCAACTGCTGGATCGGGTCGGCCTTCTCCACGGGGAGGTAGGGCAGCATGACCGAGACGCGGTTGTCGGGTCGGTCGGCCGCGTCGGCGGACCGCACCGACACCGGTACCAGGGTGCGTAGCGATGTGCGGCGAGGCTTCTCGCCGCGACGCATCAGGATCGTGCGGAAGCTGTCGGTGATCGCCGCCAGCGCGACGTCGTTGACCGTGACGTCGAACCGCTCGCAGATGCGGTGCACGTCCGAGAGCGACACCTCGACCGCGGCGTAGCGGCGCAAATCGGTCACCGGACCGGTCAGCGACGACGCCGGGGTCGGCCGCAGGAGCCCACCGGCGATCTCGACGGCGCCGTGCATCACCTGGGTCGCGGCGGAGGTCACGTCGCGAGACGTCCGCCACGCCGAGGTCATCCATTCGATCGGGTTGAGCGACAGGGTGGGCAGCCGCCAACCTGTCGGCGCCGGCTGCGCACCGCGGAGTTCCGTCGCGAACGTCTCGCCGTCCTGTCCGTCGCACAGGTGCGCCAGCAGATGCGTCGCCGCGACGCCGTCGGCGATGCAGTGGTGGATCTTCATCAACACCGCCCACCGGTTGTGCGCCAGGCCGTCGACGATCCAGCACTCCCACAGCGGCCGGTCGCGGTCCAGGCGACGCTCCATGACTTCGGCGGCCCAGCGGAACAGCGCCCCGTCGTCACCCGGCCGCGGCAACGCCGCGCGGCGGATGTGGTGCGAGAGGTCGACCCGCGCGTCGTCGACCCATTCCGGGGCGCCGAGGTCGAGCGGGTGGGTGCGCAGCACCTGCCGAAAGCGCGGTACCGCCAGCACCCGCTCGCCGAGATCTGCCGCGAGCGAATCGAATTCGGGCATCGGCCCCGCCAGCACGGCGATGGCGCCGATCGCGAGGCTCACATGAGGATCGGAGTCCTCGGCCTGCAGGAATCCCGCGTCCAGGATGGTGAGCTGCTCCATACCTTCACTGTCGGCGACCGGTGGAGGCGGGAGTAGGGCCTTAGGTCCCTACTTCACCGCGGCGGCATGGCCGCGACCAGCGGCGTGTCGACGCCGACCGGGCCGAGCTGGGCGGCGCCGCCGGGCGTGCCCAGCGGGGCGTCGCGGCCGGGCAGGATCTCGGAGAAGAACGCGGCGTTGTCGGCGAGGTGGCGCCGCTCGTCGTCGGGCAGGTCCGTTTCGAAGTAGATCGCATCCTCTTCACACGCGATCCTGCACGCGCCACAGTCCACGCATTCGTCGGGATTGATGTACAGCGATCTCGCACCCTCGTAGATGCAGTCGACCGGGCACTCCGGCACACACGACTTGTGCATCACGTCCACACACGCACTGCTGATCACGTAGGTCATGGCCGCAGTGTAGAAATCTTCGAGTGCGACCGTCGCGGGCCGAAGGCCTGTTGATTTGAGGACCAAAGTCCCTGCCGCGCCGCAGCGGAACCGCCCCCTCCGCACGTCGACGGAGGGATACTGACCACTGTGGCGGCTGAACGGGCCGAGGCTTCTCGGCCGTCCGGATACCGGACGGCCCGAATGGAGGCGTTCAGCGATGGTGTGTTCGCCATCGCTATCACCCTGTTGGTCCTCGAGATCGGTGTGCCCGACGGCTCTGAGGGCGACCTGCTGGGCGCCGTGGCCCGCCAGTGGCCGTCGTACCTGACCTACCTGGTGAGCTTCTCGACCATTGGCGCAGTTTGGTTGGAACACACGGTGATCACCGAATTTCTGGAGCGTGCCACGCCGGCGCTCATCCGACTGAACCTGCTGCTGCTGATGCTCGTCTCATTCCTGCCGTTCCCCACTCGGCTGTTGGGTGACTACATCGGCGAAAGCGATGCGCAACGGGTGGCTGTGACCGTCTACGGCATCAATCTGCTCCTGGTGTCGAGTGTGGTCGCGCTGATGTGGCGTTATGCGGTGTGGCAGCGCTTGATTCGGACCGAAGCAGCCGACGCGGATGTCAAACTCATCACCAAGAGGCTCACCCCCGGACTGGCGGGGTACGCCCTGTTCATCGCGGCCGGATTGTTCTTCCCGATCGTCGCGGTCTTCGGCTACCTGGTGATCGCGGTGTATTTCATCGTCCCCTTCGCTGCGCTGCGGGGAGCCAGACGCGCGGGCCGATCCGAGGAGTGAACCGTTGTGACGGCAGATCCCATGGCGCGTGCGCAAGACCTGCTGGGCCGGATGACCCTCGACGAGAAGGCGATGCAACTGTCGTCGGTCTTCCCGCTGGCGCTTCTCACACCCGAGGGCACCAACCGCGAACAGCTCGACGCGCTCGTCGGAAACGGGATCGGGCACGTCTGCCACCTCGGGATGATCGGCCACAAGGCGCCCACCGCTCTCGCGAAGTCGGTCAACGCGATTCAGCACTACCTGATGACCGAGACCCGGCTGAAAATCCCCGCGATCTTCCACATCGAGGCGATGAGCGGCGTGGTGGCGCCGGGCTTCACCGCGTTTCCGACTCCGATCGCGATGGCGGCGGCCTGGGACACCGAGGCGGTGCGGGAACTGACGGATCTGCTTCGCCGCCAACTGCGCTCGGTCGGTCTGCGCCAGGCGCTGGGACCGGTGATGGACATCGCTCGCGACGCCCGGTGGGGCAGGACCGGCGAGACCTTCGGCGAGGACCCCTATCTCGTCAGCGCGATGAGCGTCGCGTACACGCGTGGCCTGCAGTCCGACGATCTGGCACAAGGCGTGGCCGCGACCGGTAAGCACTTCATCGGCTACGGGGTCACCGAAGGTGGGCAGAACATGGCGGCGACCGCCGTCGGGTCCCGCGAACTCCACGACGCCTACGCCCGGCCGTTCGAAGCCGCCATCCGATTGGCGGGGCTGGCGAGTGTGATGCCCAGTTACAGCGAGTTCGACGGCGTTCCGGTGTCCGCCTCGCATGCGCTGCTGACGACGCTGCTGCGCGACAGGCTGGGATTCACCGGGACTACTGTGTCGGACTACGTGGCCATCCAGTTCCTGCAGACGCGGCAACGGGTGGCCGAAACCGCCGAGGACGCGGGAGTACTGGCGCTCGCAGCGGGGATGGATGTCGAGCTGCCGGAGGTCTTCGGCTACGGCATGGTGCTGGCGGACGCCGTGCGGCGCGGCAGGATCACCGAGCCGGTGCTGGACCGGTCCGTGCTGCGCGTCCTGCGCGACAAGTTCGCGCTCGGGTTGTTCGACGACCCGTATGTTCCCGAAGACCCGATCGTCATCGATGCCGTCGCCAACGAGGGCGCTGAGCTCTCGGCGCGGATGGCCGCGCAGGCGGTGACGTTTCTCAAGAACGACAGCGACGTGCTGCCGCTGAGTAGGGACATCGGGCGGATCGCGGTCGTCGGCCCCCACGCCGACGATGTGGCAGCCGGCTTCTCCACCTATTCGTTCGCCGACGCGGTCAGGATGTTCGAGGCGCGGGCGACCGGCGGCGAAACCGCCATGGCGGGAATCGAACTCGGCGGCGATGTGCCGCACGCGGCGCTCATGGCGCTCGCGGGCGAACTCGGACCCGTGTTCGCGACAGACCGCCGCACGTATATCGAGTCCGGATACTCGGCAGTCTCGCTCGCCGGGGCCGTCCGGCGACTCGTGCCGCACGCGGAGGTGGTCGCCGTGGCCGGCACCGGGGTGACGCCCGCCGAGCCGGTCGACATCGCGGCCGCCGTCGCCGCGGCCGAAAACGCCGATGTCGTCATCCTGGCCGTCGGAGGACGCTCCTCGTGGTCCGGTGAACGCACCGAGGGGGAGGGGTCCGACACCGCCGACATCGCCCTGCCCGCCCAGCAGGTCGCGTTGATCGACGCCGTGCGCGCGGTGGGCAAGCCGACCGTGACGGTGCTCTCGATGGGCAGGCCGTATGCGCTCGGCGGCGTCATCGATGGGTTGCCCGCGGTGATGACTGCGTTTTACGCGGGCCCGCATCAGGGCACCGCGATCGCCGACGCGATCTTCGGCATCACGAATCCCGCTGGGAAGCTTCCCTTCTCGGTGCCGCGGCACGCCGGGCAGGTGCCGATTCATCACGGTCAGAAGACCGGCAGCGGCTACCGGCGCACCGACGCGGACCCCTACACCGGCTATCTCGACATGTCGGCCACGCCGCTGTTCGCGTTCGGCCACGGCCTGAGCTACACGACGTTCACCTACGGTCGCTTGGAGCTCGCCTGCGACACCGTCGATGCGGGCGGCGCGGTGACCGCGGCCGTCGTCGTCACCAACTCCGGCCGGCGCCGCGGGACCGAGGTTGTGCAGTTGTACGCCGCCGACACCGCGACCGGCGTCACCTTGCCCGCACAACAGCTCGTCGGCTTCGCCCGCGTCGACCTGGAACCGGGTGCGTCCCGGTCGGTGACCTTCACGCTGCCGATGAGTGTGCTTGCGTACACCGGTGTTTCGGGTGATCTGGTCATGGAGCCGGGTCCGGTGGAGTTGTGCGTGGGCACGAGCTCGGCGGACATCCGAGCTCGTGCCACGGTGACGGTCAGCGGCGAGACGCACACTTTCCGCGGGGACGAGCGCGCGTTCTTCTCGTCGGTGGCGGTCGGCTGATTCACCGCGTGGCGCGGGTGTGCACCGGGGTGTCGTACACCCAGGCCAGCCGGCCGAGCGTCAGCGCGCCCAGCAGCAAGCCGAAGTCGCGGAATGCGACGTCGTAGAACCCGGGGTAGGTCAGCAGGTTGACGATGATGCCGGCGAGCCAGAGGGCGACGACGTACGCGGCGTATCGAGGCTTGATCGCGACCGCGATCCCGGCCACGATCTCGATCACCCCGACGATCAGCATCGTCTGGTGCGCGCTGAACGGGCTGAGGTCGGCGATCCACGGCGCGAGGTAGCCCTCCCAGTCGGTCAGCACATTGGTGAACTTGTCCAGGCCCATCACGATCGGCAGCACCGTGAACCCGACCCGCAGGATCAGATAGGCCGCGTAGACCGGATCGGTGCGGGCGCGCAGCAGTGGGCTTGTCGCGTGATCGGCTGAGGGCGCATTCGAGGTGGTCATGACGCCGTTCCTTTCTATAAATAAATGTTGTGTCTTTTAGACCACACCCATCGGTGGGTTTTGTCAAGACTTTTTGGTGATAGAATTCACCGGTGCCTCCGCAATTCGCCGACCCCGCCTCGTTGACGGCGCTGACCAGCCTGGATGATCCGATCCGCCGCCGGCTGCACCAGTACGTCACCGAGCACGACGAGCCGGTTTCGCGGGAGGCGGCCGCCGCGGCGGTGGGGATCGGCCGCACGCTGGCCGCCTATCACCTGGACAAGCTGGCCGAGGCGGGCCTGCTCGCGGTCAGCTATCAACGTCCCGAGGGCCGCAGCGGTCCGGGCGCCGGGCGGCCGGCCAAGGTCTACTCCCGCAGCGTGGAGGAGATCGTCGTCAGCGTGCCGCCGCGCGACTATCTGTTGCTCGCCCGACTGCTGGTCACCTCGATCGAACAGGACGCGGCGGGAGCGGTGCGATCGGCGTTGAGCACGGCCGCCCGCGAAACCGGCCGCCAGGCCGCGGTCGAGGCCGGCGGCGACATGGCGGTCGCTCTGCGGGATTGCGGATACCTGCCCCAGGCCGACGAAGACGGCGGTATCACCCTGCGCAACTGCCCGTTCCACTCGGTGGCGAAGGACCATCTGGAGGTCGTCTGCGGGTTGAACCTTCAGCTCATCGAGGGTGTGATCGACGGCAGCTCAACGCCCGGTGCGCGCGCGGAACTCAGCCCCCGCGAGGGCCGGTGTTGCGTGCTGGTTCGCGGCACCTTTGGCTGACCCGTCGCTCACCAGCCGCGGCGGTGCGGACGCGAACCGACCAGTTCGCCCTTGTCGACGACGTCTCGACTGCGGTAGACGATGTAGGGCCGGAACAGATACCCGATGGGCGCGCTGAAGACGTGGACCAACCTGGTAAACGGCCACAGGCAAAACAGCACCAACGCGATCATCACGTGGATGTGGAACCACAGTGGCGCCTGCGCCATCAGGTCGCCGCGCGGTTGCAAGAGCCAAATAGACCGGAACCAGGGTGACACCGTCTGCCGGTAGTCGTGCTCGGCGCCGACGGGTGTCGCACCGATCAGCGTGCACGCGAGACCCGCGATGATGGCAAGCACGAGAACCAGATACATCACCTTGTCGTTGGCGGTCGTCGCGAGGAAGACCGGGCCGGTGGTACGACGGCGGAAGACCAGCAACGCGATTCCGGTCAGCGTGGTGACTCCGGCGATCGCGCCGAGCACCATCGCCTGCACGTGGTAGGCGTGGTCACTGAGACCGATTGCGTCGGTCCATGATTCGGGAACCACCAACCCGATGATGTGTCCGACGATCACCACCAGGATGCCGAAGTGGAACATCGGGCTGCCGATGCGCAACAGCCGTGATTCGTACAGCTGTGACGATCGGGTGGTCCAACCGAACTTGTCGTAGCGGTAGCGCCACCAGATCCCGACCGCGACGATCGCCAGCGTCACGTACGGCACCACGTCCCAGAAGATCTCCCAACCCGACATGTCACACCCCCTGCGCGCGCCGCGGCGGCACCGTCAACGTGAACGGCTGCAAGCCAACGGGTTCGGTCGGAGGTCCGGCGGCCGCCAGCCGCTGGGCCCGCTGGACGTCCCGATCGGTGCGCGGCGGAAGGGTCTGGCAGACGGCGGCCACGGCATGGGCGTACGGCGATCCCGACTGCTCCAACGCATCGCGCAACAGATCGATCGGCGCGCGGTGCTCGGCGAGCAGGTGCCGCCCCGCGTCGGGGTCGACGATCGCGGCGAATTCGAGCACGACCGGTAGATAGTCGGGCGCTTCGCGTTCCGGCGGGGCGACGCCGGCTTCCCGGTAGGCGCGCGCGAACGCCAGCATGTGGTTGCCGCGGTTACGCGTATCTCCCGCGGTCCAATACGTCAGGTACATCGTGGCGCGCCGTCGCATGTCGAAGGTGGCCACGTAGTCGACTTGCGCCTCCATGTACTCCTTGGCGCGCAGCGCCGTCGCGGTGGCGCCGAGAAGGCGTGCGGGCACGTCGGGGAGGTGCGCCAGCATTTCCTCGACGGTGTTCAACCGCTCGGCGTGCTGGTCGTCCGGATAGGCCAGCAGCAGGGCGGCCGCCTGCCATACGAGCCGATGGTCGAGCGCCGATTCGCGTCTGCCCCGCAGGAGTTTCATCGGTCCGCGCTCCGCTCGGGAAAGATTCCGCTGGGTTCGCCCCGGCCATCCCAGTTGAGCAGGTTGACCCGCGACGGACGGGATTCGGTCACCGCGATGCCCTCGCTGGTCTGCCGGTGGTGCAGCGCGTGGAAGCTCTCGATGGCGACGGGTACCGGCGCGCCGCTTGCCTCACCGAACGGCCCGGACTCGTACATGCCGGGCCCACCCTCGAAGGACAGTGAGCAACCGGGTTCCTCGAGCGTGCGCGCCTCCAGCGCGTGGGCATCGGCGACGTACGCGGTCGGAATGACGTAGCGCTCTTCGTATTTGGCGAGGGCGAGCAGGCGGTACATCTCGTAGATCTGCTCCTCGGTCATGCCGACCGCCTGTGGGATGTCGGGCCGTGTCTCGCGTCCCAGGTTGATGTCACGCATGTAGGACCGCATCGCCGCCAGCCGGCGCAAGACGCCCTCCACCACCGCGGTGTCCCCGGCGGTGAAGAGCCCGGCGAGGTACTCGAGTGGAATCCGCAGCGCCTCCAGCGCCCCGAACAGGTTCCCGAGTTCCTCACCGTCGTGACCGTCGCGGGCGACGGCGTCGACCACCGGGGACAGCGGCGGGATGTACCAGACCATGGGCATGGTCCGATACTCGGGATGCAGTGGCAGCGCAACCTGATAGCGGTGGATGAGTGCGTACACCGGGGACCGCTGGGCGGCTTCGATCCATTCCTCCGAGATGCCCTCCGCGCGGGCGCCGGCGATGACCTCCGGGTCGTGTGGGTTCAGGATGATCGACTTCTGCGCTTCGTAGAGGTCGGTGTCGTTCTCCACCGCCGCCGCCTCGAGCACACGGTCGACGTCGTAGAACACCAGGCCCAGATACCGCAGCCGGCCCACGCAGGTCTCCGAGCACACCGTGGGCAGGCCCACCTCGACGCGCGGGTAGCAGAACGTGCACTTCTCGGCCTTGCCGGTCTTGTGGTTGAAATACACCTTCTTGTAAGGACATCCCGAGACACACATCCGCCAACCGCGGCACCGGTCCTGGTCGACGAGCACGATGCCGTCCTCGGAGCGCTTGTACATGGCCCCAGAGGGGCACGACGCGACGCACGACGGATTGAGGCAGTGCTCGCAGATCCGCGGGAGATAGAACATGAACGTCTGCTCGAGTTCGAGGCGGACCTGCTCGTTCACTTTCTGCAACACCGGATCTCCCGACAGGATCTCCGTCGAGCCGCCGAGGTTGTCGTCCCAGTTCGCCGACCACTGGACCTTCATCGGTTCGCCGCTGATCAGGCTCCGCGGAGGCGCCACCGGCATGTGGTCGCCCAATGGGGCGTTCGTGAGGTTCTCGTAGTCGTAGGTCCACGGCTCGCAGTAGTCGGCGATGCTGGGCATCTTGGGGTTGGCGAAGATCCGCAACAGCTTGCTCAGCCGGCCACCGTCGCGCAGTCTCAACCGGCCTTTGCGGTCGCGAACCCAGCCGCCGCGCCAGCGCTCCTGGTTTTCGTAGGTGCGCGGATACCCTTGTCCGGGACGAGTTTCGACGTTGTTGAACCAGACGTACTCGGTTCCGGGCCGGTTGGTCCAGGCCTGCTTGCAGGTCACCGAGCAGGTGTGGCAGCCGATGCATTTGTCGAGGTTCATCACCATCGCCATCTGCGCCATGACTTTCACTGGTACGCCACCTCCTGGCTGCGCCGCCGGACGACGGTCACCTCGTCGCGCTGGTTGCCCGTCGGCCCGAGATAGTTGAACGCGAACGCCATCTGGGCGTATCCGCCCGCCAGATGGCTCGGTTTGATCAGCAGCCGGGTCAGCGAGTTGTGAATGCCTCCGCGTTTCCCGGTGGTCTCGCTGAGCGGCACGTCGATCACGCGCTCCTGCACGTGGTAGACGAAGACCACGCCCTCGGGCATCCGGTGTGACACGATCGCCCGGCACACCAGGACGCCGTTGCGGTTCACCGCCTCGACCCAGTCGTTGTCGCGCACCGAAATCTTCGCCGCGTCGGCGGGACTCATCCACATGGTCGGCCCGCCGCGCGACAGCGACAGCATGAACAGGTTGTCCTGGTACTCCGAGTGGATCGACCACTTCGAGTGCGGCGTCAAATACCGGACCGTCAGCGCCACCCCGTCGTGGTCACCCACCGCCGTGTCGCCGAACAACCGCGACATGTCCAGCGGCGGACGGTAGATCGGCAACTGCTCACCGAGTTCCTCTAGCCAGTCGTGGTCGAGATAGAAGTGCATCCGACCGGTAAGCGTATGGAACGGTTTGAGCTCCTCGATGTTGACGGTGAACGGCGCATAGCGGCGCCCTCCGGTCTCGCTGCCCGACCACTCCGGGCTCGTGATCACCGGAACCGGGCGCGCCTGGGTGTCGGCGAACGTGATGCGGCGCTCCTCGCTGCCGCCGGCCAGATGGACCAGACGGCGCCCGGTCCTGCGCTCCAGTTCGTGAAACCCCTCGACGGCCAGCCGCCCGTTGCTGGTGCCGGACAGCGCGAGGATCGCGTCCGCCATCCGCTCGGCGGTGTTGATCGCCGGACGGCCCTGTGCGCGACCGGAATCCATCACGCCGAACTTGGCCGCCAGTTCCTCGACCTCCTTGTCGGGACGGACGGTGACACCCTTGGTGGTCAACCCCAGCTTCTCGACGAGCGGCCCGAGGGCCTGCCACTTCTCGGCGATCGCCGGATAGTCGCGCTCCACCACCGCCATCGGCGCCATGGTCTTACCGGGGACGGGGACGCTTCCGTCGGTGCGCCAATCCTTCTCGACGCCACCGGGATACGCCATCGCTCCGGGTGTGTCGTGCTGCATCGCGCCGAGTACGACGTCGGAGCGCACACCCAGATGCTTGGCGGCCAACGCGCTGAACACCCGGGCGATCGCACCGAACGCCTCGAAGTCGGAGTGCGCCTCCCACGGCGGGTCGACGGCCGGGTTGAACGCGTGCACGTAGGGATGCATGTCGGTGCTGGACAAGTCGTGTTTCTCGTACCAGGTGGCGGCGGGCAGCACCACGTCGGACAGCAGCGTCGTCGAGGTCATGCGGAAGTCGATCGACATCAGCATGTCGAGCTTGCCCTCGGGAATGTCGTCGGTCCACGCGATGTCGTTCGGCCGCAACGCTTCCGATGTCGGTTCGGCCCGGAGGTTCGAGTCGGTGCCGAGCAGGTGCCGCAGGAAGTACTCGTTGCCCTTGCTCGACGAGCCCAGCAGGTTGGCCCGCCACACCGATAGCACCCGCGGCCAGTTGGCCGGGTTGTCGGGGTCGGTCACGGCGAGCCGGAGCTTGCCCTGTGCCAGCTGTTCGGTGACATAGGTTGAGATGTCCTGGCCTGCGGTGCGGGCCTCGTCGGCGACGTCGAGGCTCGAGCGGTCGAACTGCGGGTAGAACGGGCTCCACCCCATCGCGCTCGACGCGGCGAGCACGTCCATGGTGTGTCGGTCGCGGAATCGGCCGCGGCCCAGCGGACTGGACAGCGCGTCGGCGCGGTAACCGTCGTAGCGCCACTGATCGGTGTGCACGTACCAGTACGACGTGCCCGGCATCTGCCGCGGCGGCCGCGACCAGTCGGTGCCCATCGCCAGCGCGGACCACCCCGTCACCGGCCGGCACTTCTCCTGACCGACGTAGTGCGCCCACCCGCCGCCGTTGCGCCCCATCGCGCCGGTGAGCAACACCAACGCCAGCACCGCGCGGTAGGTGGCGTCGCCGTGGAACCACTGGCATATCCCGGCGCCCATGATGATCATCGACCGGCCGCCGGATTCCTCGGCGTTGCGCGCGAATTCGGTGGCGATCCGAATCGCCTGTGACGCGGCCACTCCGGTGATCGACTCCTGCCACGCCGGGGTGTAGGGCTTGGGGTCGTCGTATCCGGAGGGCCAATCACCGGGGAGGTCGGGCCGGGCCACGCCGTAGTGCGCCAACATGAGATCGAACACCGTGCACACCATGTGCTCTCCGACCCGTCGCACCGGCACGCCGCGGATCAGCGCCTCGCCGTGACCGTCGAAGGTGTCGAACCGGGGCAACGCCACCTCGGCCGTCTCACCCTCCTCGGTGAACAGCACCGTCAACGCCGGTACGAGGTCGCCGAGTTCGAGGTTCCACTTCGTGATGCCGTCGTCGCCGAACCGGAATCCCAGCGAGCCCTGCGGCACGGCGACGCTGTCGGTCGCGGCGTCGAGGAAGACGGGTTTGAACGCCGCGTTCTCCTGCGCCGCCGCCTCACCGCCGAGGTCGGCGGCGGTGAGGTTCTTACCCGGAACCAGCCTGCCATCGCGGTTCTCGAGCTTGACCAGGAACGGCAGGTCGGTGAACTTGCGGACGTAGTCGACGAAGAACGGAACGCGTTGCTTGACAAAGAATTCGGTCAGCACGACATGGCCCATGGCCATCGCCAGAGCGCCGTCCGTGCCCGCCGCGCAGGGCATCCACTCGTCGGCGAACTTGGTGTTGTCGGCGTAGTCCGGGCTCACGCTGACGACCTTCGTGCCGCGATAACGCACCTCGGTCATCCAGTGCGCATCCGGGGTGCGGGTGACCGGCACGTTCGAACCCCACATCATCAGATACGAGGCGTCCCACCAGTCGCCGGACTCGGGCACGTCGGTCTGGTCACCGAAGACCTGCGGGGAGGCCACGGGAAGGTCGGCGTACCAGTCGTAGAACGACGTCATCACGCCGCCGAGCAGTTCGATGAACCGCGACCCCGCGGCGAAGGACACCATCGACATCGCGGGAATGGGGGAGAACCCCGCTACCCGATCCGGGCCGTACTTCTTGATCGCGTGCACGTGGGCGGCCGCGATCATCTCGGTCGCCTCGGCCCAACTGATCCGCACCAGACCGCCCTTGCCCCTGGCCCGTTGGTAGCGCCTGCGGCGTTCGGGGTCGTTCTGGATGTCGGCCCACGCGAAGACCGGATCGGACAGCCGCGACTTGGCCTCGCGGTACATGCGGACGAGTTCGCCGCGCGCATACGGATAGCGCACCCGCGTCGGCGAATAGGTGTACCAGGAGAACGCCGCTCCGCGGGGACAACCGCGCGGCTCGTACTCCGGCCGGTCCGGCCCCACCGACGGGTAGTCGGTCTCCTGCGTCTCCCAGGTGATGATCCCGTCCTTGACGTAGATCTTCCACGAGCACGACCCTGTGCAGTTCACGCCGTGCGTGGAGCGGACCACCTTGTCGTGGCTCCACCGATCGCGATAGAAGATGTCGCCTTCGCGGCCCCCGCGGCGGTGGACGGTGCGCCCATCGTCGGAAGCCTCACCGGGAGTGAAGAATCGGCCGCTGCGCTCGAGCAGTTCCTCGATCCGGCCGCCGATGTGGGGCCCGGTGATCGTCACTGTGTCGCCTCCTTTGGTTGCGGCTCGTGGGCGTGCAGCCGCAGTGCGGTGTAGGCGAACGCGATCAACGCGGTCGCCACGAGCAGGATCAGTCCGATGGAGTAGTCGTTCTCGACAGCGTCGTAGGTCGAGCCCATCACCAGCGGCGGGAAGTAGCCGCCCAAACCACCGGCTGCCGAGACGATTCCGGTGATCGACCCGACCGATTGAGCCGGAGATCGGCGCGCCACCCACGCGAACACACCGCCGGTGCCGATGCCGAGGAACACCGCCAACGCGATGAAAGTGGCGGCCGACCATATATCCGGCGGCGGCTGTAGCATGGCGATCAACGCCATGAGCGCGGTGCCACCGAAAGAGCTCAGCACCACGTACTTCGGCGCGATGCGGTCGGCCAGTGCCCCGCCGACGGGGCGGGCGAGCACGGCGGCCAGCGCGAATCCCGCCGTGCGCGCGCCCGCGTCGACGGCCGAAAAGTGGTAGATCGTCTTGATGTAGGTGGGCAGATAGTTGCTGAACGCGACGAACCCGCCGAACACGATCGCGTAGAGGAACGACATCTCCCAGGTGACGCGGAGTTTCGCCGCCGCCTTCAGCTTGGGCAGCACCCGGTCGGTGTTGGGCGTGAAGGTCGGAGAGTCGTGCATCAGGAACAGGCACAGCGCCGCGGTGACCGCCAACGCGACCGCGATGATCACGTGGGTGGGCAACAGCCCGAACCAGCCGACGAAGCGGGGCGTGAAGAACGCCGATAACGCGGTGCCCACCATGCCCATCCCGAACACGCCGGTGGCGAATCCGCGGCGCGACGCGTCATACCAGTTGTTCGCGAACGGAATCCCGACGGCGAAGATCGTGCCGGCGATGCCCAGGAAGAAGCCGCACACCAACAGCATCGGATACGACCCGGCCGAACCCGCGGCGCCCACCGCCAGCACGGGCACGATCGAGATCAGGGAGATCGCGATGAACAGCGCGCGACCGCCGAACCGGTCGGTCAGTGAACCCACGACGATCCGTCCGAGCGCCCCCACCAGGATCGGCGTGGCCACCAGCATGGAGGCTTCGGCGCTGCTCAGCGACAAGTCGCCCGCATACGTCGTCGACAGCGGGCCGATCATGTTCCATGCCCAGAAGTTGATGGCGGAGACCCACGTGGCCAGGGCCAAGTTCAGTGTGCGTCGAGCGCCCGTGTCCGGCGCTACCGCCGTGTTCACTCGTCCAGACAACCACGACTCACAGGCGGGCGCGTGGCTTTCGGATGAAGCGTTGTGTCCCCGCGTCAGGGCACCGTGGTGAGCGTCGCCTTAGTTCAGGCGCGAATTCTCCTGCGGCGCTTGGTCGGGTCGTGCTGACCGGCGAGCGTCAGACCCAGGATCACCATCACGAGGCCCAGAGTGAACCACAGCCAACCGAACGCGTCCCCCACGGTGAACCCGTAGGCGCACAGCGCGAAGTACGCGACCCCGGCGCCCAGGAAGTACGCCCGGGCGGCGGCGTATGTGCGTGCCATGACCACACCGAGGGCGCCGAGCACCAGGTTGACCACGTTGCCCAGTCCGGACACCGCGATCATGCCGAACAGGCTGGCCCCCGAGCGGTGATCGGCCCATGCCAATTTGTCGTAGTCCTGGGTCAGGCCGGGGATGAACCCGAGCGCGCCGAGAAGGATGAGGACGACACCCACGATCACCGCCGCA
Organism: Mycolicibacterium celeriflavum; assembly: GCA_050205545.1. Classification (GTDB taxonomy): domain Bacteria; phylum Actinomycetota; class Actinomycetes; order Mycobacteriales; family Mycobacteriaceae; genus Mycobacterium; species Mycobacterium celeriflavum_A. The sequence goes on along the minus strand of JBNMQV010000003.1, from coordinate 360,881 downwards.
CCCTGCACGGCCATGTACTTCGGTCTCGTCGCCATTCCCTGCCTCCGTCCGGAACTGTTATTGACGGACTGGCAGGTGATACCCCGCGCGCGCGGGCGCTAACCCGCAGGAGGCCGCGCCGAGACCTAACGGTTGTTGCGGTTCAGCGGAGTGTTCGCCTCGATGACGCGACGGGACAGCAGCACGCCGAGCGCGATCATGCCGACGGCGAGCACCAGGTGCAGCCAGTTGTCGGCGGTGTTCAGCGGTACGAAATTCGCCGCGCTGTCATGGTCGATGACCAGGCCGTAGAGGAACAAAAGCAGGTAGATGACGCCGCCGCCGATCAGGTAGTTGCGGGCGTTGGCGAAGCTGCGCGCCATCGCCACACCGGCCACACCGAACAACAGGTGCACGAGGTTGTGCAGGATCGAGACGTTGAATATGCCGAGTAGCTGGGCCTCCGAATGGTGCCCGGCGAACGTCATGGTGTCGTAATTCGTCGTGATCCCAGGGATGAAGCCCAGGATGCCGACCAGTAGAAACACGGCGCCGACAGCGAGCGCTGCCTTCTGCACCGGTGCTCCGTAGCGGGTCGCGGCCCTCGGGCCGGGCGGGTGGCTGCTCACCATCGTCGTTCCTTTCCGTCGAGATCAGCCACGGCTACCCGGCACAAAGCGATGCAAACGTGGTTCGCGATGGATACAGCGGAACCCGCGGCTCAGGTCTGCGTCCGGCCTGGCCTGGGTGGTTTGTGCGCCGAGCTACTTCTTGATGTAGCAGTTGGGCGGATTTCCGCAGTGATGACCTTGATCGCACTTGTGGCAGTTGCAGGTACAGCCGCTCTTGGCCTTGACCGCCGATGTACGCATCGCGAATCAACTCCTTTGTTGTGAGCCCGCGCGCGTCGACGAATGCGGGCTCGAAACCGAATATATGCCGATACGGCGGGGTTCGGGGGGCTCAACCTTTCAGGATCGGCTTGAGGGCCTCGATGACGGCGGGGTCTTCGATCGTCGACGGCAACGGTTCGTCGCGGCCGTGCGCGATACCCCGCATGGTCTTGCGCAAGATCTTCCCCGACCGGGTCTTGGGCAGCGCGGGCACGACGTCGACCAGTTTGAAACACGCTACGGCGCCGATGTTCTCGCGCACAGACTCGATGAGTTGCTCGGCCAGCCCGTCGGCCGAGGCGCCCGACTTGAGCACCACGAAGCCGCGCGGCACCTGACCCTTGATGTCGTCGCGCACCCCGATCACGGCGCACTCCGCGACCGCCGGATGGGTGGCCAGCACGGCCTCGATGGATCCGGTCGACAACCGGTGCCCGGCGACGTTGATGACGTCGTCGATGCGGCCCATCACGAAGAGATAGCCGTCCTCGTCGAGATAGCCGCCGTCACCCGTGAGGTAGTAGCCGGGATGCTCGGAGAGGTACGACGTCTTGTAGCGCTCGTCGTCACCCCAGAGCGTGGGCAGCGTGCCCGGCGGAAGCGGCAGCCGGAGGCAGATGTCGCCCTCTTCGTTGGCGTCGCAGGGCGAGCCGTCGACACGCAGGATCTGGACGTCGTATCCGGGCATGGGAACCGTCGGCGACCCGGGCTTGATCGGCATGGGCTCCAGGCCCATGGGGTTGGCGGCGATGGCCCACCCGGTTTCGGTCTGCCACCAGTGGTCGACGACGGGAATGCCGAGCTTGTGCGCCGCCCACTCGTAGGTGTCCGGGTCGAGCCGCTCGCCGGCTTGGAAAGGGTACTTCATCTGCGACAGGTCGTAGCGGCCGATGTGCGAACCTTCGGGATCCTCCTTGCGGATCGCGCGCACGGCCGTCGGCGCGGTGAACAGCGCCTTGATCCCGTACTCGGACGCGACCCGCCAGAACGCACCCGGATCCGGCGTGCCGATCGGCTTGCCCTCGTAGAGCACCGTGGTGGCGCCCAGCAGCAGCGGGCCGTACACGATGTACGAGTGGCCGACGACCCAGCCGACATCGGAGGCGGCCCAGAAGACGTCGCCGGGTTCGATGTCGTAGATGTTGCGCATGCTCCACAGCAGCGCCACGGCATGCCCGCCGTTGTCGCGGACGATGCCCTTCGGCTTCCCGGTCGTCCCCGAGGTGTACAGCACGTAGAGCGGATCGGTGGCCGCGACCGGCACCGGGTCGACGGGCGCCGCGGCCGCCACGTCCTCCCAGTCGAGATCGCGGTCCGGCGCCAACTCACAGCGCTGCCGCTCGCGCTGCACGATGACGCAGTTGCGCGGCGGGTGCTCGGACATCTCGAGCGCGGCATCGAGCATCGGCTTGTAGGCGACCGTGCGCGACGGCTCGATGCCGCATGACGCCGAGACGACCACCGTGGGTCGAGCATCGTCGATGCGGGTGGCGAGTTCGTGTGCGGCGAACCCGCCGAACACCACGGAATGGATCGCCCCTAGGCGTGCGCATGCCAGCATGGCGATCACCGCTTCGGGGATCATCGGCATGTAGATGACTACCCGGTCGCCCTTGGTGACCCCGAGTCCGCGGAGACCGCCCGCGAATTTCGCTGTCGCGTCCCGCAATTCGCGATAGGTGTAGACCCGTTTCGAGTCGGTGACGGGCGAGTCGTAGATCAACGCGGGCTGTTCGGCGCGGCCGCCCTCGACGTGTCTGTCGAGCGCGTTGGCGCAGGTGTTCAACTCGCCGTCGGCGTACCAGCGGTAGAAGGGCGGGTTGGAGTCGTCGAGGATCTGCGTGGGCTCGCGCGTCCAGGTCACCGCGCCCGCGGCATCGGCCCAGAATCCTTCTGGATCAGCGATGCTGGCGTCGAACAGCGCTCGGTATCCGGCCATACCGGCACGGTAGCGCGACGGCAGTTCCTATAGTCGCGTTATGGCTTCTGCTCCTCCGCCCATCGAAGGAGCGCGTCGGTCATACGTCACCGCCCGCGGTGTGCGCTTCCACGTCACCGAGGCCGGGTCCGCCGACGGCCGCCCGGTCGTGGCGCTACACGGCTGGCCGCAACACCATTGGGAATACCGGGATCTGCTCGCCGACCCGCCGCATGGGCTCAGGATCATCGCACCTGACCTGCCTGGTTACGGATGGTCCGGTCCGCCACCGCACCGGTGGGCCAAGGAGGACGTCGCCACTGACGTTCTCGCCCTTCTGGACGCGCTTGGCCTCGATCGCGTACTGCTGTTGGCCCACGACTGGGGCGCCTTCGTGGGATACCTCATGATCCTGCGAGCGCCGGAGCGATTCGACGGTTTCCTGGCCTGCAATATGGCCTACCCGTGGTTGTCGACGCGCGATGTGCTGCCCCGGCTGTGGCGCTTCGCGTATCAGATACCGATCGCGACGGCCGGAGTGCTGGTGCAGCGCCGCACCCCATTCATTGAGTCGATGATCTTCGGCATCGGCTCGAAAATGTCCAAGGCCGACATCCGCATCTTCGCGGACCGCTTCCGCGATCCGGTGTGCGCGAGGGCCGCGCGCGACACATACCGGACGTTCCTAACGAAGGAACTCCTGGGCAGCGCGCGTAGCCCTGAGACGCGACGGGCGACGGTGCCCATCCGCGCGCTGTTCGGACTCGGCGACGCCGCGGTGCACCCGTCGTGGGTTGCGGCCGAGAACGCCATCGCGGACGACTACCGACTGGAGACGGTCGACGCCAGCCATTTCATCGTCGACGAGCGACCCGATCTGGTGCGCGCGGCACTGATCGCTCTGGCGGAGGAGACCGCTTAGTTCGGGGCGGCCGGGAGGTCGATCTCGACGGTGAGACCACCGCCGGGGGTGTCGGACGCCGAGATCGTGCCGCCCATCGCCTCGACGAAGCCCGACGCGACGGAGAGGCCGAGGCCGATCCCGATCGTGTCGTCCTCGCTGAGCCGCTGGAACGGGGCGAACACCTGCTGTTCGCTGCCGCGTGGGATACCGGGACCTTCGTCGACGACGGCGATCAGCACCCGGTCACCGACCTGGCCCGCCGTCACCCGCACCAAGCTGCCTTCGGCGTAGCGCAGCGAGTTGTCGATGAGGTTGGCCAGCACGCGTTCGAGCAGTTCGCTGTCGGCGAGAGCGGCCCGGCAGTAGATCTCCACCTTGACCCGCTCGGTGCCCGGGCGGGTGAATTCGTCTGTGTCCGCGCGGATTCCGAGCAGCGCGCGCTGCACGACGTGCTCCAACTCGACGGGGCCCAGCTCCGGCCGCACCGCTCCGGCGGCCAGGCGCGTCGAGTCCAGAAGGTTGGCCACCAGCGAGGTCAGCTGGTCGACCGACTCCTCGACGGTGGCCAGGAGTTCGGCGGTGTTGTCCGCAGAGAAGTCGACGTCGCCGTTGCGGATGCGCGATGTCGCCGCCCTGGCCGCCGCCAGCGGGGTCCGCAGATCGTGGCTGACCGCGGTGAGCAGCGCGTGGCGCAGTTTGTCGGCCTGCCCGGCGACTTCGGCGTTGTTCGCCTCGGCGCGCTTTCGTTGCTCGAGCAGGTTGACGGCCTGCTTGCCGACGCCGCTGAGGACACGGCGGTCGCGCGCGGTCAGCGCCGGACCGGTCAGCAGCATCCAGTACTCGTCGTCTCCGATCTCGACGGAGGTGTCGGCCTCGTCGATGTCCGCGCAGGGATCGGTGCCGCTCTGGGCGAGGACTTCGCCGGTTTGGCTGGAGACGAGGCTCACCGCGCGCTGGGAGTACGTCTCGCGCACGCGTTCCAACAAACTGTCGAGGTCCGCGTCGTGAAGCACGCCGTCGGCGAACAGGGTCAACAGCGCGGCTTCCTGGTTGGCACGCCGCGCTTCTCGCGCTCGTCTCGCGGCGCGATCGACGAACGTGGCGACTATGACGGCGAAGAGCAGCAGTGTGAGCGTCGCGATCGCGGTGTCGCTGTCGTGGACGGAGAACGTGTTCTCCGGGGCCACCAGGAAGAAGGTGATGAGCACTCCGGAGAGCACCGCGGCGACGAGGGCCGGAGCGAGCCCGCCGAGCAGGGCGGTGCCGAGCACCCCGACGAAGAACAGCGCGCCCGGACCGCCGATGTCACGGAACCGTTCCGGCAGAAGCAAAGTCAGCGCGCACACGGCGGCCGGAATCACCGCGGCGGCAACCCATGACGTGACTCGGAGTTGTCGGGTGGATAGCCGGGACCACGAGATGCCCGTGCTGGCCTGGTCGTGGGTGACCATGTGGACGTCGAGATTGCCGGACTGCTGCACGACGGCCTCGCTGATGCCCTCGTCGAACATGCGCGACAGCCGCGATCGTCGCGACGTTCCGACCACCAGTTGGGTCGCGTTGACGTCGTGGGCGTAGTCGATGAGCGACGAGGCGACATCGTCGCCGACGACGGTGTGCATGGTGGCGCCCAGGCTGGCCGCGAGTTCGCGCACGGCTTTCTTCTGCTGGTCGGAGATGGCGGTCAGGCCGCCGCCGTCGACGACATGCACCACCCTGAGGTCCGCGCCTGTGCGGGAGGCGATTCGCGACGCGCGCCGCACCAGGACTTCCGACTCCGGGCCGCCGGTCACGCCGACCACCACCCGTTCGCGCGGCGCCCACCGATCGCTGATCTTCTTGTCGGACCGGTACTTGGCCAGTGCGGCATCGACCTGATCGGCCAGCCACAGCAGGGTCAATTGCCGTAGCGCGGTGAGGTTTTCGGGTCGGAAGTAGTTCGACAGCGCGGCGTCGACACGCTCGGGTGGGAACACGTTGCCGTGAGCGAGCCTGCGCCGCAACGCTTCCGGTGTGATGTCGACCAATTCGATCTGGTCGGCGGCGCGCACCACCTCGTCGGGAATGCGGTCGGTTTCCTCGACCCCGGTGATCTGGGTGGCCAGGTCGGATACGGATTCCAGGTTCTGGATGTTGACCGTGGTGATCACCGTGATGCCGGCGTTGAGCAATTCTTCGACATCCTGCCAACGCTTCTTGTTCTTACAGCCCGGGGCGTTGGTGTGGGCGAGGTCGTCGACGAGCACGACCTTGGGCCGCCGCTGCATGATCGAGGCGACGTCGATCTCGTGGTAGGTGAGGCCGTTGTATTCGATGGTGCGGGGAGGCACCACCTCGATGCCCGCGACCTGCTGGCCGACCTTGCGACGACCGTGCGTGTCGACGACGGCGGCGACCACATCGGTTCCGCGTTCGAGGCGGCGGTGCGCCTCGGCCAGCATGGAGTACGTTTTGCCGACACCGGGCGCTGCGCCGAGGTAAACGCGCAGGTCCCCGGTCTTGCGTCCCAGTAATGCCATCTGTACATCATTCCTTGTCGGCCGCGCGCGTCTCAAACCCTCTTGGCTTCGCCGTCGGCGTCGCTCTCGGCGGTGCCTCCGCTCCCGCAGTCGCGACGCTCTCGCCGTCATAGCACCTCACCACCTACGGCCCAGCTGAATTCACTTGTGTCTCTTTGGTTTCAGGTGTCACAGGTGGGGGTTTGTTGTCGGTGGGTGGGGTTAGCGTCGGTGTGTGGGTTTCGAACGTATGAGCGAGGCGATCGCGGCGATGGCTGAACAGCTGTCCGCGTTGGTCGCCGAGTCGTTCGACACCCTCAGCACCGCTGAGCAGTTGGCATTGGCCGCCCAGTGGGAGATGTTCACCCGTAGTCAGGCCCCGGTGGGGCACCGGCTGGTGGCCGGGCTTTCGGCGGCCCCGCTGGCGGAGTTGGGCGAGAGCAGCGCGGCGGGGGCGTTGACGGTGTTGTTGCGTATCTCCAAGGCCGAGGCCAGCCGGCGGGTGGCGGAGGCCAAGGCGTTGGGGCCGCGGCGGGCGATGACCGGGGAAGCACTCGACCCCGAGCTGGCCCATACCGCGGCCGCGGTCGAAAAAGGTCTGGTGGGCGCGGAGCATGTGCGGGTGATCCGGCGGTTCTTCGACACCCAGGTGCCCGCCTCGACGCCGTTTGATGTGCGTGAGGCCGCCGAAGCCCAACTGGCCGAGCTGGCGAGCAAACACACCCCCGAGGAATTACGCGCCGCCGCCCAGCGGTTGGCGGCCTATCTGAACCCGGACGGGGATTTCTCCGACGAACTGCGCGCCGCGCAGCGCTGGGTGCGGCTGGGCCGCCAGCGCCTCGACGGGATGAGCGAACTGCGCGGACAAATCGACCCCGCCACCCGGGCGGCGTTGGAGGCGGTCCTGGCGGTATGGGCCGCACCCGGCAAGAACAACCCCGACGGTGACGGCCCCGGCGCGGGCGGGGACACCGGGCCCGATGGTGAGCCGTCACCGGAAGCAGTGTCCTCCGATACCCGGTCGGTGGGGCAGCGCAACCACGACGCCCTGGGCGCGATGTGCCGCGCGCTGCTCGCATCGGGGCAGTTGGGCAGCCACAACGGGATGCCGGCCACGCTGCTGATCACCACCACCCTGCAAGAACTCGAATCCGGGGTCGGGCAGGCGGTCACCGGCGGCGGCTCGCTGCTGCCGATGAGCGAGGTACTCAAGCAAGCCGCGGCGGCGCATCCGTATCTGGCGATCTTCGATCAGGCCACCGAAGAACCGCTGTATCTGGGGCGGGGGCGGCGTCTGGCGTCGCGGGCGCAGCGGTTGGCGTTGTTCGCCAAATACCGCGGCTGCACCCGCCCGGGGTGTACCGCCCCGGCCTATCAATGCCAGGTCCATCACGCCAACGGCGACTGGGCGGACGGCGGGCGCACCGACATCACCGACCTCACCCTGGCCTGCGGGCCCGACAATCGCCGCGTCAAACCCGGTGGGTGGCGCACCCGCAACGGCGCCGACGGGCGCACCCAATGGCGACCCCCACCGCAACTGGACACCGGCCAAGCCCGCACCAACAACTACCACCACCCCAACCGCTACCTCATCGACGACGACACCGACGACGACACCGACTGTCCCGACCGCGACAACGACAACGACCGCGACACCGGCTGACGTTGGGGCGGTACGCCGCGCGCGTTTGGCGCAGACGCGGTCGGGTAGCCCGCCACCATGGCTGAAGGAAGACCACTCGCGCTTGTGACGGGCGCTTCGAGCGGGATCGGTTTCGAACTGGCGAAGCTGTTCGCTGACGACGGATACGACCTCATCGTGGCCGCCGACGATGACGGTATCCACGCCAGCGCCGACAAGCTCGCCGCCAGCGGTACCGAGGTGCGTGCGGTTCAGGTCGACCTCCGCAAAGAGGACGAAGTCGATCGGTTGTACAGCAGCGCCACCGAGAGCGGTCGACGGCTGGATGTCGCCGCCCTGAACGCCGGCACCGGAGGCGGTGGCAACCGGTTCGTCGACCGCGGGCTCGATGAGGACCTCAACGTCATCGACCTCAACGTCCGGGGAACGGTGCAATTGGCCAAGCTGATCTTGGCTGACATGGTGAGTGCCAACTCGGGCAAGATGCTATTCACGTCCTCGATCGTGGCGATGATGCCCGGTTCGTATCAGACCATCTACAACGCATCCAAGTCGTTCGTGCAGTCGTTCGCCGAAGCGCTGCAGGATGAACTGCGCGATACCGATGTCACCGTCACCGCGCTCATGCCCGGCCCGACCGACACCAACTTCTTCCGTCGCGTGAACATGCTCGACACATTGGTCGGCAAGATGCCGAAGGACGACGCCGGCAAGGTGGCCAAACAGGGATATGACGCCTTGATGCAAGGCAAGAAGAAAGTCGTTGCGTCATCACCGCTTTCGAAGGGGATCGGGCTGGTGAACCGGTTCTTGCCCGACTCGGTGAAGGCCGCGTCCAACCGGCTGATCTCGAGGTGAGTGTGCCGGGCTCTGCTGATGCAGTGGTGATCGGCGCCGGCCACAACGGTTTGGTCGCCGCGGCGATGCTCGCCGACGCGGGCTGGGACGTCCTGGTTCTCGAGGCACAAGATGAACCCGGCGGCGCGGTCAAAAGCGCCGAACTGTTCCCCGGCTACGTCAGCGACCTGTACAGCGCGTTCTACCCACTGTCGGTCACCTCGCCGGCTCTCAAGGCTCTGCACCTCGAGGATCACGGTCTGCGTTGGTCGCACTCGCCGGCGGTGGTCGGCCATGCGAGCTCCGCCGATGACGACGACGCCCCGCTCATCTGGCGCGAACTCGACCGCACCGCAGAAGATCTCGAGCGTCGCACACCGGGTGACGGCCAACGCTGGCGCGAGCTGTTCGCCCAATGGCAGCGCATCAAGGAGCCGTTGTTGGAGACGCTGTTCTCGCCGTTCCCGCCGATGCGCGGAGCGGTGGGACTGCTGCGTGAGCTGGGCACGGCCGAAGCGTTGCGGCTGGCGCATCTGCTCCTGCTGCCCGCCGGGGTCATGGCCGAGAACCTGTTCGACGGCGAAGCGGCGCGACTTCTGTTGCTGGGCAACGCGATGCATGCCGATGTCCCCATCGACGCGCCCGGCAGCGGCGTGATGGGCTACATGCTCATCATGATGGCTCAGGACGGCGGCTTTCCGGTTCCGGTCGGCGGCGCCGGGCAACTGGCCGCTGCGCTCGTCAACCGCGCGAGGTCGGCCGGCGCCCACATCGAGTGCGGACAGCGCGTCGACCGGATCGATGTCCGGGGCCGGCGCGCGGTATCCGTCCACACCGCGGGCGGCCAGACCGTCCGGGTGCGCCGGGCCGTCATCGCCGACACCTCGGCCCCGCTGCTCTACCGTGAACTGCTGCCCGACGAAGCACTGCCGGATTCGGTGCTGCAGAGCATCTACCGATTCGTCTGGGACACACCGGTGTTGAAGATCAACTATGCGCTCGACGCTCCGATCCCGTGGCGCTCCAAGAGCCTGAGCGATGCGGGAACAGTCCACCTCGGCGCCGACCACGACGGCCTGATCCGGTGGATGGCCGACCTCAACACGGGTACGGTGCCGCTGCACCCGTTCATGCTCTTCGGTCAGATGACCACATCCGACCCGAGCCGCTCGCCCGAGGGGACCGAAAGCGCCTGGGCTTATACGCATCTGCCGCGAGGCGTCGCCGACGACGCCTCCGCCGACCAGCTGTCGGCGGCGGTGGACATGGTGTTGGAGAAGCACGCGCCCGGGTTCAGCGAGCACATCGTCGGCAAGTCGATCCAGCGCCCGTCGGACCTCGAGGCCAGCGATGCAAACCTGCACGCCGGCGCGGTGAACGGCGGGACATCACAGTTGTTCCAGCAGTTGATCTTCCGGCCGTTCCCTGGGTTCGGCGGGGCGGAGACACCGGTCGAGAACGTCTTCCTCGGCAGCGCCGGCGCCTCACCGGGCGGGGGAGTGCACGGCGTCTGCGGTCGTAACGCGGCGCGCGCGGCGTTGGGTACTGAAGGGCGGCTGGGATGGCCACGCCGACAGCTCAACCGTGCGATCCTGTCGTTGATGACGCGATGAGCCGCGCCAAGTGAGCGACGCCGATCGGTTGCGCGACGTCGCCGAGAAGATCTTCGATTGGCAGACGCTGCGGCCAGAACAACTCGAGGCGATGACCGCGATCCTGGGCGGCCGCGACGTGCTGGCGGTGATGCCGACGGGCTCGGGTAAGTCGGCGATCTACCAGGTTCCGGCGGTGCTGCTGCCGCGAGCGGTGATCGTCATATCACCGTTGATCGCGTTGCAGCACGACCAAATTGCCGCGCTCGAGGAGTCCGATGCCCCTGCGGCCGTAGCAATCAACTCACGGCAGAGCGCGAAGGCCCTCGACCGGGCGTGGGCGGCCATCGACGGCGATGAGGCCAGGTACGTATTCCTGGGACCCGAACAGCTCATGAAGGACGACGTGATGAAGCGGCTGGCCGGTGTGAAGCCGTCGCTGGTCGTGGTCGACGAGGCGCACTGCGTTTCGGCGTGGGGGCACGAGTTCCGTCCCACATACCTTCGCGTCGGCGATGCGATCGAGCGGCTGGGCCGGCCACCGGTCGCCGCATTGACCGCGACAGCTTCGGCCGTGGTCCGGCGCGAGATCACCGACATCTTGGACTTGCGTAAGCCCACGGTGGTCTCGGGGGGCTTCGATCGGCCGAACATCTCGCTCGACCTCCGCCACCACACCGAAGAGGCGCGTAAGCGGGAGGATGTGCTCCATCTGGTGCAGGAGCTCGCGCAACCGGGGCTGCTGTACTGCGCTACCCGCAAGGACACCGAGTTCTACGCCGAGCAGCTGACGAAGCGCGGGGTGTCCGCAGTCGCCTATCACGCCGGGCTGAACCTCAAGCAGCGCAACGAGGTTCACGATCGGTTCCGGGAGGACGAGGTCGGCGTCGTCGTCGCGACTTCGGCGTTCGGCATGGGGATCGACAAGCCGAATGTCCGGTTCGTGGTGCACACATCGGTGCCGGACTCCGTCGACGCGTACTACCAACAGGTGGGGCGTGCGGGCCGAGACGACGGCCCCGCGGATGCGGTGCTGTTCTACCGGGCCGAAGACCTCACGCTCGGGAATTTCTTCGCCACGCGGAACCCGGACAAGGAGTTGCTGCGCTGCGTGTATACCGCGCTGGATCGCCGTAAACCGAAGCGGCTCAAGCGCCTACGCGACGAACTCGACGAGCGGGGACGTCGGCTCACCGCATCGATCAATCTGCTCGAGCAGGCGGGTGCGGTGGAATCGTCCAGGTCGGGCTTCACCAGCACGGGCATACCGGTCGACGCCGCGGTCCGCGGGGCGGTGGAGATGGCCGAGATCGGTGAGCGGGTTGACCGAACTCGCGTCGAGATGATGCGCTCGTATTCCGAGACGCCGGACTGCCGCAGGCAGTTCCTGCTGGCGTACTTCGGCGACTATCTGCCGGAGCCGTGCGGCAATTGCGACCGCTGCCGCGAAGACACCGTCACCGACCATGGTGAGCCGGCGATCGCGATGGGTACGGCTGTCGAACACAAGGAATGGGGTGCGGGGACGGTGCTCGGCGGAGATGAGGACCGGATCACGGTGCTGTTCGACCTCTACGGGTACCGGACGTTGGATATCGAAGCGGTCCGCGACAACGACCTGCTGGACGTCGCGGGTGCTAGTAACCGGGCGTGACGACGTTCTCCAGCTCCTGCAGCTCGGGCGACTTGGGAGGCGCCGGATGCGGTGGGACCAGGTTGCCCGTTGATCCGGTGCATTCGGCGCCGCTGACGCCGGGCGGGCAGGCGTTGTTGACCGGGGAGGCGGTGTTGGGCACGAGGTACGGCACGCAGGTTCCGCTGTAGAGGTCGCTGTCCTCGCCGGATGGGCAGGCCGCCAGCTGACCAGGGACGGCGGGGGAGGCGGCCATGACGGTGGCGAGCATCGGTGCCGCCGCCGCGAGCGCGAACCCGCCGGCGATTGTGAGCCGTCGTCCGATATGGAGTCCCGTCACCGCTGACATCCTCGTGCCTTTCCTCGTGGAACGACCTGCACGTCGACATTATCTTGATCTTGCGTCAGGTGCGCCAGGTCGGGCTGCGCGACAATCGCGCGCGGTAGCGTGCTCATCGGCACGCTGATAGCGGCGGCCCCCATAGCCCAATTGGCAGAGGCAGCGGACTTAAAATCCGCACAGTGTCGGTTCGAGTCCGACTGGGGGCACCGGAAACTGGCGGGCCCGGCACTTGGCGGACTGCAGGATAGAGCGACCACCTGCGGATCAAACCATGGCGACAATGAACGCCAGAATGGCGAGAACCACCAAGATCAAGCCTGCCAGTACCAAGAATGCACCTAGCGATGCCATCCGATGGCGTCGATCGGCGTCGCCGTCGGTGGCTCCCTTGACCGAGGTCTTCATTGTGGTGAAAAGAGCTGACCAGTCGATGCGCGACAGGCCCCGCCGCGTGGCAGTCGTATCGCGCATGGGGTGGTCGGGGACCGTTCCCGCGCCATTGCCGTAGAACACCAGCCCGGTGAGGATCGCAACCGCTGCCAGAACCAGCAACGCCATACCCAGTCCCACCATCGCACGCCTCCCATCGGATCGACCCACCTTGGCACCGCATACCCAGAGGTGCAGTGGCTCGAACCGCCGCCTCCGTTCGGCTTCATCAATGCGTAGAACTCTGCCCGGTTCTGCTGGCTGATGACTCCTCGGCGCATCGTCCACCGCCGAGAATGGGCCCAGTGGATCATCTTCAGAGTCCGCGCTGGCAGCGGTCGGTCTACCGGCGAACCGCCCACCGGGAAACTTGGAGATCGAGCGGAATTTTTTTTGGTGTTGGAGACGCCCCACCCGACTCTGTTAGCCCCCGCGCGCGGCTCGGATTCGGGAGACGTCGACCGGTAGCGGTTGTACATTTCGTTCATCGCTACGACCAGGCCATCTCGGGGGCTCCATGACGACCACGCACATTGCGCATCCGACCGGCGGCTGACTGTCACCCCGCTGTGAGCGAGTCAAAGCCCCACGGGGAGATCGACGAGTTGCTCGATCGCGCCTACCAAGCTCTCATCGCGGGTGATCGGTCCACCGCCGATGTCCTCGCCGGGCAGGTGTTGGCCATTGACCGCGACAACGCCGAGGCCGAGGATCTGCTCGCCGCACCGACCGAGCAGGGACAAATCCGGCGGCTGACGATCTTGTTCGCCGACCTCGTGGAATCCACGGCGTTGTCGACCAGAGTCGAACCAGAAACCTACCGAATTGTGGTCGGACGCTACCGAGAAGAGGTGCGCCGGTTGGTCGATCACTACGGAGGCCACATCGCTTCCATCAAGGGTGATGGTTTGCTCGCTGTCTTCGGTCATCCCGACCCACATGAGGACGACGCGCGCCGGGCCGTTCAAGCAGGGCTGGAGATCACAGAAGAGGTCGCGAAACTCAACGAGCAGACTCAGCGACGGTTCGGCATCGGTATTCAGGTTCGCATCGGCGTCAATCGAGGCCTCGTCTACCTCGACACCGCGCAAGACGACGTCTACGGCTTCGCAGCCAACCTTGCCAGCCGGCTTTGCGGGCTGGCCGAGCCGGGAACTGTTGTGGTTTCGGACGGAATCGCGCGTCTTACCCGTGGCGTCTTCGAGCTGCAGGCCCGGCCAGCCAAACCGGTCAAGGGCGTTCAGGGTGTCGTCGAGCACTACCGGGCCGTCAGCGAGCGCGCTACGAGGCGGACTCCGTTGGGGCCGCTGGTCGACCGCTTGCATGAGATGGCTTATCTCGATGCAGCGTGGGCACAGGCTCAGGTGGGCACATTGACGACACCAGGGGTGGGGTTCTTCGGCGGGCCGGGAATCGGCAAGAGCCGGCTGGCAAGCGAGGCCATCGCCATGGCCGGACGATCTGACGCTGCTGTGGTGGAGTTGATCGGTTCGCCATTCCACAACGATGTGGGGTTGCACCCGGTGCGACGCCTGTTGGAAAGCCGCTGTCAGATCGATCGGAATTGCGAACCCGCAGAGATGGTGCGTCGTCTCGAGGCTGAGGTGGCGAAGTGCTCACTTAGTCCGTCGACGATGGTTCCTCTGCTGGCTCCGGTACTCGGCATCTCCCCCCGGAGTGGCTATGAATCCGTTCAAGCTGAAGGCCGCAAGCTTCACGAGCAGATCAACGCTGCGGTCCGTGAATACTTACTTGCGCCTCTACGTGAGGGGCCCGAGCTGATCGTGGTCGAGGACATGCAGTGGTTCGACGAGGACACCGTCGAACTGGTTCGGTCCGTGCTGGCCGAGGACATTGGCGGACTGCTGGTGATCATGTTGAGCCGCGAAGAGGCATCACTGCCGAATTGTCCTGGCGCGCAAGTATTTGAATTAAAGCCGCTCACCGGCGACGAGGCCGACGAGCTGATCCTCGCCCTGCATCCTGGGATCGCTGCGGGTGCGCGGGAAGCAGTGAATGAACGCTGTGAGGGCGTGCCACTGTACATCGAGGAAGTCGTCACCAAGATCAGGGAGCAGCCCTCCGACGCTTTGGTCGCCACGCGAGTGCCGGACACGCTGTACGAAGCATTGCTCTCAAAATTCAGCTCGAGCACCGCCGCTGCACAGGTTGTCGAGGCGGCTGCCACCATCGGCAGCCGGGTCGATCGACAACTGCTCCTCTCGGTGGTGGACCTGACGGAGGCGAACGTCGACCAAGTGATGCGCGAACTCATCGGTGGTCGCGTTTTCGAAGCGCTGGACGAAGACGGATGGCGCTTTCGGCACGAGCTTTATCGTGAGGTCGCCGCGGAGCGGGCCCCGCCCAGTCGGCGCCGCAGACTCCACAGCCGCGTCGCGGACGCCCTTGTCGCCGCAGCAGGCGGTGCCAATCCCGATTGGCCGCTCGTCGCACACCATTACGAGCATGCCGACAGATTCGACGAGGCGGCGTCGGCCTATCAACAGGCCACTTCCTCCGCGCGTCGGCGAGGCGCGCTCGGCGAGGCGCGCGCATACCTCACAAGTGCGCTCGCCCAGATCGAACGCCTGCCATCGGGCGAGCCGCGGAATCAGCGCGAAATCACACTCCGTTTGCGGCGCGGATTTCTTGCATACGCCGCCGAGGGCACATCCAGTCGACAAGCTGCCGCGGACTTCGAACATTGCCTCCAACTGAGCGGAACCCATCAGAGCCGGCAGCTGTACATGACATTGAGTGCCCTCTACGGGTACTACGCGACTCGCGCCAACCTGGACCGCGCCCAGCAGATACTCGAATCCACGCAGACAGCTTTCGCGGCTGGTTGGGAGCGGTTGCGCCCCGAGAACACCGCGGGGTTCGGCATGGTGGCGTGGTATCGAGGCGAATTCGACAGCGCACGGGACAAATTGGAGTTGGCGGGTGCCGCGCGAAACGATGCAGCAGAGGAATTCGATGCGATCTGGTTCATGCCCAATGAGGCCGTTGCATCGATATTCACTCATCTTGCGCTAGCCCGCTTCATCCAGGGCGATCTGGCCGGCGCAGAGGCGGAGTTGGCCAAGACCAGGCGGCGGTGCGAGAAGTTGGGCTTTCCTCAGGGGCCATACAGCCTCGCCTACGCACACTGGATGGAGATCTGGATATCCCGCGAAGCGGGTCAGCTCGACCGTGCCGCGAAAGTTGCCGACCACCTGGCTTTGAACGGACAACGGTCCGGCTTTGACTTGTGGACGTTGACAGGGCAGACAGAGCGGGCTGTCGTGTCCGCCGTGTCTTCGCTGGCGGCTCGGGTCGTCGATCCGGATGTGCTCGAGGGTCATGTTGCGACGGTTACCGAATTCGTCGACACTCTTCGCGCCCTGGAAGTGAAGGCGCTCACCACGCGTTACGACGGTGTCATCGCGCGGCTTCTCGTGGCCGGCGGGAGGTTCGCCGAGGCCCGCGACCGCGTGAATGTAGGCCTGCGGCTTGCCGAGGAAACCGGCATGCGGTTCTACGACGCCGAGCTGTTGCGCATTCGTGCGCGTACTCACGAAGACCCCACCGAACGCCGTGCCGATTTGCGCTCGGCCGTGGAACTGGCCCGCCTGCAGGGCGCGACCATATTCGAATTACGCGCCGCGGCAGAATATTTCAACCTCGACGGCGAGGCAGCCCGACAAGCGTTAACCGATGCGCTGCGTCGCTTCTCCAACGACAGCACCTGGCCAGAACTAACGCAAGCGCGGCTGCTGCTTGACCGAGATGCTTGAAGTCGCCACGGTGAAGGAAGGGCCCGACAATGGCATCCACTGCGGTTGAGTCGCTGCTGGCACGCCACCAGTCCAGCGGTCGCTTCTTCAGCGCCGCCGGGATCCGATCGTTCGTACTGGACGAGGGTCCGCGTGACGCTCCGCCCGTTGTCTGCATCCACGGCGTCCCGGCCTCGTCGTTCCTGTTTCGCAAGACGCTGCCCGCGCTGGCGACGCATGGTCTCCGCGGCATCGCCGTCGACCTGCCGGGACTCGGTCTCGCCGAACGCCCCGCCGACGCCGACTACACTTGGACCGGTCTGGGACGGTGGATGACGGCAGCGATCGACGCCCTGGAGCTGGAGCGCTTTCACCTCGTCTTGCACGACATCGGCGGGCCCGTCGGTTTCGAGGTCGCCAGCGCGATCCCGGACAGGGTGCAATCGATGACGTTGCTCAACACCGTCATCGACGTCGAGACGTTCCATCGACCGTGGCCGATGGAGCCTTTTGCGCACCGCGGTATCGGCGAAGCCTGGTTGCACTCGCTGCGGATCCCCGGATGCTTCGTGTTGATCATGCGCCTGGTCGGTGTGACCCGTCGGGTCCCGACCGACGAAATCCTGTGCTGGCGACCGCTTCTGCTCGGGGACGACGGCGGTCGGGCCTTCCTGAAGATCATGCGCGGCTTCGAACTGACCGCTGACAAGCAGGCCCTCTACCGCGACGCCGTCGGACAACGGGCCTATCCCGTGCAGATCGTCTGGGGTGAGCGCGACACGATGCTGCCGTGGCGTCGGCAGGGTATCCAAGCTCAGCGTGCCGCTGGCCTGGACACGGCCACGTTGTTGCCGGCCAAGCACTTCGTTCCCGAAGATCAGCCCGAGCAGATCGCCGAAGTCGTCCACCGACTCGTCGAGGACGACCGGACCCGCGGGTAGGGAGGGGTCCTATCCGACGAATCGCGATTGCTCTGTCGCTGTTTCTCATCGGTTTCATCAGCCTGGCGATCGACATCCACACCTTCAGCGGCCGATCACACTCCGCATCTGGGGATGCCGCGATCGTCCTGGGCGCTGCGGTCAACGGCCATACGCCGACGCCGGTGTTCGAGGAGCGCCTTCGGCACGCGGCCGCGCTGTTCGAATCCGGACAGGTCGAGTGGATCGTCCTGACGGGCGGCGTCGGACAGGGTGACACGCTCTCCGAGGCCGAGGCCGGCCGCAACTGGCTGATCGCGGCAGGGATTCCAGCGGACCGTCTGCTCGTCGAGACGCAATCACGCACCACCAGACAGAATTTCGCGTTCACGCGGCCGCTGCTGGCCGAACACGGAATCCGCCGAGTTCTCGTCGTCAGCGATCCGTTGCACATGCGCCGTGCGACTCACATCGCCAACGACCTCGGCCTCGATGCACACCCGTCACCCACACCCACCAGCCGCTTCCAGACCCTGCACACGCGGATCCCGATGCTGCTGCGCGAGGTGTATCTCAGCCTGGAGTACTACGTCACGCGTCAGTGACTCACCGAGCGCGCCTAAGCCGAGGCGGCCAGCGCCCTCTCGTCCTCGTCGGCGAAGGTGTCTTCCAGGGTCAGCGGCGAGTAGTCCAGATCGATTTCGCCGACCGGGCGGCCACGGGCGCTGCTGATCGTGCCGAAGCGCCGCATGCCCTTGTCGCTCGCGTACTGCTGGAACTCGTCCATCTTCAGATCGAACGGAACCTCGTCGTACAGCGCGAACCCGTCCTCGGTGTTCTTCAGCGCCACGGGAATGAGTTCATTCATCCGCTCCTCGAACACCTGCCAGTTCGAGTCGTCGGCCGCGACGTGACGTCGGCAGGTGAACGTGCCCCACGCCATGTGGCGGCGTTCGTCGTCGCCGATGCGCCGCACCAACTCCTGCATGCCGGGCAGAATGCCGCGGTCCACGCAAATGCGGTGCCACGCAAAGTATCCCGTCAATGCCATCATGCCTTCGATGACGTGGTTGTACGTCACCGAAGCCCGCACCTGTGCGGCGGGGGACGGGTCGGCGCTCAGCGCATCCAGTGAACTCGGCAACTCCTCGTAGAACATCTGCCGGTAGGCCGGTAGCTCATCGATGTAGTGATGGAGGTCTTCGGTAAGCCCGACGGCGTCCAGCCACATGCGGAACACCTGCGTGTGCTTGGCCTCCTCGAACGCGAACTGGGTCAGATACATCTCGTCTCCGAGTCGGCCTTCGGCCCGCATCGCCGCCATGAACGGCTGGATGTCCTGGGTCACCGCTTCCTCGCCCGCGATGAACTCGGCGCACAGCCGTGCGGCCCAGTCCCGTTCGAGTTCGGTCAGCGACTCCCAGTCCTCCCGATCGCGGGAGAAGTCGATGTCGGCGGGATTCCAGAATTTCGCGTTGCCGCCGGCGAACAGCTTCAACGGCAGGCTGTCCCAATTCAGCCCGCCCGCATCGAGTGAGGCTGAGTTCTTGCGTGTCATCTGCTGACCTCCTTGGTCGTCTTCCGGGCTGGGCTGGTGGAAGAGAAGGCGTCCGCCAGGACGGATACGAGCCTGCGCACCGCGAGCGCTGGCTGGTCCGGCGTCGGGTCATCGAGGCCGAGGACGGGGTCCATGCCGCGGACATAGGGCGCCAGCGCCATGTGCGGAAAGATCATCAACAACAGCGACAGCAACGCGTCGGTGTCGCAATCCGCGCGCAGGTCGCCGCGCTCGTGTGCGTCGCGCACCAATGGCCGCAGCACCTCGAGATAGTGGCGGTGGATGACCGTGTGCACGGAAACCCTGGCGTCGGTGTCGATTTCGAAGCTCGACGCGGCATGCAGGGCACGGTCCTGCGGGTGCTCTGCGTAGTACCCCACCCAGGCATCGAGCAGATCGGTGAGGAACTCGAAGAACGGCCGGCTCGGGTCGAGCTCCCGGATCCGGTCTTCCATGTATGACCGAACCCGTTGGCTGCCGAGGTCGGCGATGTATGCGTAGAGGTCGCGCTTGTCGGCGAAGTACTGAAAAAGGCTGCCCTTCGCGACGCCCGCCCGCCGCGCGATGACGTTCAGGCTGCCCTGCGAGTACCCGTGCGCGCCGAACTCCGCCTCCGCTGCCTCGATCACAGCGGCGCGACGGCTCGGATCGACCCGGGCCCATGTCACCGTTGGCATCGGCACCTCCAAGGGATGACCACTGGTCATAATACTGTGATCGGCGTCACGGTCAAGGGGTTTTGCCCGCGATATCTGCTGAGAGGCAACGGCCCCGAAGCTGCTGCGTTGTGGATCGAGAAGCGCTGCGAACAGGTGCAATTGGCCTAGGATGTGGGCCGTGCGCTCCGTGTTGCGACCGTTCAACCTGTGGTGGCGCTATTTCCCCCAACTCGCGGCTCTGTACCTGTTGGGTTGGCTCGGGCGCAAGGGCGCGATCGAGCTGGCGGCGTGGGTCGGCTGGGACGACGACGTCTGGGCGAGTTTGATCATGCCGTTTGCCGGCATGGCGCGGCTGGGTTCGTACGTGGCGATGTTTTTGGTGTTGCGTTCGGCGATTCCCGCGCTGGCGGCGCTGCCGCGGCGGTCGGCCCGCAGCGTCGACGTGTTCGCCAACATCATCGTGCCGTTCTTCGCGATCTATCTGGCGTGGAAGCTGTTCGCGGAGGACTGGCTCGAATTCGAGACGGTGGCTCTCGACTATCGAATCGCCGACTCCGTCACCGAGGCTCTGACATCATCAGAGCCGAGCGCCGAGCTCCATCCCGAACAGCTGCCGGTCGGCACGACCACCTGGGTGATCATCGTGTCGGCCCTGGTACTCCGTTATGTGCTCAGCAAGCTCAAGGACAAGCTCCCGGGCTGGATGATCGCCGTCCGCGTCTACGTCGACGCCTTGTGGGTCTTCCTCACTCTGAGCTTCGCGGCCAGCGAGGGCGTCGGCTGGGTGATCAACCCCATGGGCTGGATCGGCGAGCGGCGGATCATCGTGTGGTTCAACGAGACACGGGCCGAGTTGTTCTCACACTTCGCAGGTCTGGAGGCTCTGTGGGACGCGCTGATGGCCGTGTTGCGGACGGTCTTCGGCGGGGCGACGATTCCGCTCCTCTGGCTTGCCGTCGCCGGCATCGTCTACGGCGTGTCCATGCCGGACTGGCGCCGCGCGGCTCGCCGCGTCGTGGGCAGGCGCGCGGACCTCGTGATCGAGGGAGCTGCGGCCAGGCGGAAGAGGCTCAAAGAGCGTGGTTGGGACGTGCCCGAGACCTTCGGCGAGAAGCTGCGCTCGTGGCTGCTCTCCAAGCTCGGCAACTACAGCACCATCGTCGACTCGGCGCGGCTCATTATGCACGGCGGGGTGTTGGCCCTGTCGTTGTATGTGCTCGGCTATCTCGGGTTGGCGTGGCTCGACATGTCGGGTGCCTTCTATCGTCCCGAGGTGGGCAACGGGTACCTATTCCGGTTCGGGACATGGCTTCTCGGCCCGCACCCACTGAACTTCTGGTACGGCTACGCGGAGACGATCTCGATCGCCTCGCATCTGATCATCGAACCGCTGCGGATCTGTTTGATCGCGTCGACGGTGGCGTACTGCCTCGAGCAGCTCGAAAAGGAAGATGCTACAACAGCATCCGCACCAGAAGTCGACCCTCAGAAGTCGTGACGTCGAGCGCGGTGAGTACCGTCTGTTGCGGCACAACGAACGAGAACTGCAGCAGTCCGGGCTTCTCGCACCTGGCCGCCACACCATCGGGTGGCATCGGCCCCAAGCCGCCGATTCTCTCGGAAGCCCACCGCCGCTCGCCGTCGGTGATGACACCGGTGCAGGTCTCGGGGTTCTCACGCGGTGGGCCCGACCGGTCCAGTGTGACCACCGTCAGCACGCTGCCCTCGGGTAGTGCGGGTCCGAACCTCATGGGATTGCGGTTCAAGTGCTTGATGGATTCGACGCTCCAGGTGTAGCCGTCGGCGGTTCCCGATTGGCCCTTCGGAACAACGACTTCCGGATCGACAGTGCTTCGATACGTGGCCCATTGATCACCCAATGTGGTGGCGATGATGACGCCGAGTGCCGCCGCCGCTACGACGGCGCCGATGATGTTGCGCACCCACAGCGCTGACAGCCATTTCCTCATGACGCACTGTCCACGGGAGCCTCGAGCGTGACGGTCGGTTCTCGGCGAACGTCAGCGCGCGGGATTGCGATCATCAGTCGAGAGTCGAGCTGCTCGTCGTAACCCGTCCACACCCGCAACGTCATCGGTTCGGGCGACGCGGATTCCATCAAAGCCGGCGCGACGTCGAAGACCCACGATCCGCGTTGCTCGATGCCCGGGCTGACCTCGTCTCGCAACGTCTTGAGGAAGAACCGGTCGGTGGGGGTGTAGGTGTTCGGTCCGATGATGAGATCACCGCGGGGCAGTTCCGAGCTGACCGGTGCCTCCAGCGTGGCATCCACCACCACCCAAACACCTGCAGGCTCCGTCGAATTCACCCGCTGCGCGACGCGGACGTCGGTGACCGTCGCCGCGATATCGCGGCCGGCTGTGCGCTGTCCCGCTTCGCCGTGCACATCGAACGGCCCCGTGATGTCCGGCGGCGTCGGCAGGTTCTGCCACACGACCGCGGCCGCGGCGATCGTGAGGACCGTCGCGATCACAGCCAGCACCCGACGTGTGCGCGCACTCATGACAAGCCCTCGACCGGAACGACGATCTGGCCGTAGTCGTCGGTGTCGATCCATTCCTTGCCGCCGTAGGTGACCAACAGCTGCGTGAACTCCTTCTTCCACACCCGGATCGTCACGGCTTGAACCGACTGCGCGCTCGATTCAGGCACCAGCCAGGTGAACGCCAACTCTTCGGTGAGGCCGGGCCCAAGCGTCTGAATCGCGGAACCGTCGCGAAACCGGAACGTCCCGAAGTATTCCGTTTTCGGCAGATCCTGTAGGTCGAACAGCCTGCGCAGCCGCGCGGGCACGGTGCCGGTGTTCTCGACATTCGCAACCACACCGAGGTAGACCTTGCCCGGTTCGGAGGCGCCGATGGTGGCCATGCCACCCTTGAGTTCGCGCAGGAATCTCGCTCGTTCGACGGTGACCGTGACCTGCCCGTCGCTGAACTTCTCGGCGACGCTGAATGGGGTGACGCGCTTGTCGACGGTGTCGAGGCCGCCGAACGCCGCGGTGGCGGCAAGGACCAGCAGAAGCGCGATGCGTCGAATCTGTGCGAAATTCAGCCGGGACAACCTGTGTGCCACCCGGCTTGCCCGTGTCACGGGGACCGGAGGTTCGCCACCCACGTAGGTGGATGCTAGTAGGAACCTGCACGGTTGCCGCGCAGTTCCGTTCTGTCAGCCCAGCGCCGGGCGCACTTCCGGTCTGCCCACATCGATCACCGGCGCGCTGGGGGGTGCCACGATAGGCGGCTTGACCCGCACGGTCGGCAAGCCGAGTTTCGGTCCGTTCGGAGCCGACGGCGAACCCGCACTTTCCACGGGCGGGGCGACGCAACCCTGTGTGGCGGTCCAGACTCCGCCGGACGTGTAGCAGCACCATTTCTGGTTCTCGATCTCCTGGGCGATCGGTTCGCCCTCGCTGCCGTCGATGCCGTTGAGCCTCTGGGTACAGGAGTCATACTCGCCGATATCCCATACGGACTCGGCCGTTGCCACCGACGGGAAGGCGAGCGCGACCGCCGCGCCGACCATGAGGGCCGCTCCGGTGGTCAATTTCCGGGCGCGCATCCGGCCGGGGATGTATGCGCTCATGTCGTTTCCTCCTGGGTCGAGTGCGATAGCGCACGGTCTCTGACTGCTTGCCGTACATGCGGCTTCGTTCGATCGTGCGTCGGCGCTGCGAGTTTCGTAATGCCGGTGGGGTCAGATTCCGGCCTACGGCAGGGAAGAGTTTCCTATCTGCCCGGCAAGGCTTATTGACGGCGGCGACGATCTCACAACCGCAAACCTGACGGTGTGCGGAATCGGCAACACGGATGCATAGGCGGAGTCGCTGTTCTGCAACCGCAGTGCGAAAGCGTTGACGCAATTCGTCCACCAGAAGGGTTTGTACCGATGTCCTACGTCAGTCCGTCCGAGTTCGTCGGGAAGATGATCGACGCCGGCGAGTCGAAGGCCCACATGTCCACGCGCGACACCTTGATCCGCGCCTATATGGCGGGCGCGATCCTCGCGATGGCCGCCGCCTTCGCCGTCACGATCACGGTGCAGACGGGCAACGCGCTGCTCGGAGCGGTGCTGTTCCCGGTCGGCTTCTGTCTGCTCTACCTTCTCGGCTTCGATCTGCTCACCGGTGTCTTCACGCTCGTGCCCCTGGCGCTGCTGGACAAGCGCCGCGGCGTCAGCGTGGGCACGATGCTGCGCAACTGGGGATGGGTGTTCGTCGGCAACTTCGCCGGCGCGCTCACCGTCGCCTTCATGATGGCCATCGTCTTCACCTACGGGTTCAGCGTTGACCCCAACGAGGTCGGACAACGCCTCGGCGAGATCGGGCACAGCCGGACCGTCGGCTACGCCGAACACGGTGCCCCCGGCATGCTCACGCTGTTCATCCGCGGTGTGCTGTGCAACTGGATGGTGTCCACCGGTGTGGTCGCCGCGATGATGTCCACGAGCGTGTCGGGCAAGGTCATCGCCATGTGGATGCCGATCATGCTGTTCTTCTACATGGGCTTCGAGCACTCGGTGGTGAACATGTTCCTGTTCCCCTCCGGTCTGATGCTCGGCGGCGACTTCTCGATCGCCGACTATTTCATCTGGAACGAAATCCCTACGGTGGTCGGCAATCTCGTCGGCGGAATCACATTCGTAGGACTCACGCTGTTCGCGACCCATGCGCGTACCGGAGCGCCCCGGTTCGAACTGCCCGCCCTCGCGCCGACCGCCGACGTCGATGCGAATAAGGTCAGTGCATGAACCCGATCATGTCCAAAGCCGATGCAGCCGAACTGGTGGTCGCCGCAAGGGTCCGAAAGGGACTGAGCTGGGCCGAGATCGCCGACGCATTGGATGCACCGCGAGTGTGGTGTGTGGCGGCGCTGCTGGGTCAGCATCCGATGTCGAAAGAGCAGGCCGACCGGGTTTGCGCCCTGCTGGATCTCGACGCCGCGGTGGGTGAGGGCCTGCAGCGCCAACCCGCCCGCGGCATCGACCCGGTGCTGCTGTCCGATCCGACCATCTATCGGTTCCAGGAAGCGCTCGCGGTCTACGGCCCGGCGATCAAGGAACTCATCCACGAGGAGTTCGGCGACGGCATCATGAGCGCGATCAATTTCAAGGTCGACGTCCGGCGCCGCGAGGATCCCGACGGCGATCGGGTCGTCGTCACGTTCGACGGCAAGTTCCTCGACTACCGCTGGTGACACCGGAGCGTGGCGTAGGGGATCCTACGCCACCTCCAGCAGCACCCCATCGTGGGAGATTCGAGCGGATGCGACATCCGACGTTGATGACCTCGGCTGCTTGAGCTCCGCGACCCACGTCTCGTAATTGTCGGTGTGCCAAGCCCTCATGAAGGCGTCCAGCGGGACCTTCATCTTCTTTCCCTGCTCAGGAAAACCGCTGTCGTTGAGGTACACGACCCTCTCGGTGAAGTCGATGCCGGTGACGACCACCTGATGATCCGCTGACGAGATGCCGGGCAGCGGTTCGCCTTCGACGGCATTCCAGATGGTTGCGCCCTGGACGCCGACCGACACGGCCTTCGTGTCGTCCTCCAGCGCAAAGGCCAGGGCTCGCAGCGCGAGATTGCCTTCCGTCTTGTCGTATGTCGTCATGGTGGCCTTGATGCCGTACTCGCGATCCAGCAGGGCAATAGCATCCCTATCGGCGACGCGGTCGTTGGTGTCCAGGCCCAGGTACATCTTCCGGGTCGGGTCGACTACGCTGTCGAGTTCCATTGCCTTGCTGGCGATCTCCGCCTCCTCCGGTGTGGTTCCCGTGAGTTGGCCGACGATCATCGCCGCCGACTGCAATACGCAGTTCTCGGCCGATTGCACTCGCCAATACTGCGCGCTCCCGTCCGGGTCGCCGTACATGCCGGAGAAGACGGCCGGCGCGGTGAACCAGTCCTTCAGTCCCTGGACGAACTCCGTGACCGCGTACGAGATGTAGTTGACGAATTCAGTGACCACGACGGCCGCGGTGGTGGCGAGTTCGGAGACCACATAGCCAACGCTGGCGACAAGCGCGCCCAGCGGATTGTCTGCGTACTGCGCTAGTTGTTGGTCAAACGCTTCCTTACGGGTGGCCTGCGCTTCATTGAACGCCTCGAGCCGCTCGGCCCGTGCCTTGTAGTAGGCCGCGGTGCGTTCGGCCGACGTCGGATCGACGGTCAGCTCATCGGGCACCGTCCACACGGGCGGCGGTTCGGTATCCGACGTCGTGGTCGCCGCCGCGGCGACGGGAAGCAGTTCCTCCGAAGGGGTTTCGTTGATCAGCGCGTTCGTGACCGGTTGCGTATTGTCAGCTGAGTGGTTGTCGTTGAGTCGCTCGAGGTCACGGCGCACCAGATCGAGCGACCCGACCAATACCACGGCCGGCAGCGGGTCCACCGGCCCGTCGACCTCGGATAGCGGTGAGCCGATGCCGACCGCCCCCAGCAAGCCGGACGTGACATCCACCGACGCCGACTCGGCGATGACGGTGGTGTGGTTGTCCGCAGCAGAGCTTCCTGACGATACGAGCGGCACATCGACTTCGACGGTGCCGGTGGTCGCTTCGGTGACGGTCTCGACAGCGGGCACGTTGGTCGATGTAGCGACGTCGGCTGCGCCGGCGTCGGTTACGCGTGCGAGGGACCGACTCTCGGTGTCGCTGTTCGTCCGCGAAGTGCTTCCGATCGTGGACGCGGTGGCCCGATGAGCCGCTGACGACTCGGCGGCGACGCGGTCCGATCGGTTCTTCCTCGACTCTCGCTCGGTTGAAACTTCGGCGACGATCGGAGTCGTCGAAGTGTCAACCAGCTCAGGTGCATTGGCCGAAAAGCTCTCGCTGAGGTCGCCAGCGGGCGTCGACGCCGGGGAGGCCGCACCGGTGCTTGACTCTCTCGGCGAATCTGTGGCGGAGTTCTTCGCCGAAGAGTCCGCGGAAGACCGCTCGGCGGAGGTCTTTTCGGTCCGGCTGGTCGACTCCCGGGATATCCGTCCGGTTGACGAATCACGGGTGGAACGTGTCTCCGACGAGTCGCGCGTGGCCTTCGTCGTCGACCGTCCCGAGCCGAACGTTGTCCGTGGCTTCGTACTCGACGCGGTGGACCCGCCCGTGGAGTCTGAATCCGTCTGCGCGGTCGATGAAGAGTTCGTTGTCCCGGCCGCCGTGCTCGCCGAACCCGCCGACGCGCCTGTCGAACCCGACGATGAGCTCGCCGAGCTCGCCGAGTCGGACGAGGAACTCGAGGACGACTGTCCTCCGTCGTCGGCGAACGCCGTCCCCATACCTGCGGTGCCGACCAACCCCGCTACGCCGAGCGAGAAGGCAACGGCCCCGACTCGCAGTGCAACCCTCGCCAAGTAGGAGCGGTCCGACATTTCTGTCGGACCGTTCATCGCGTGCGTCACTAGCTGCTGAGCCAGACGTACCAGAGGCCGTCGCCGCCCTGGCGGCAATCCCAGTGCCCGTAATTGGCGTCGCCTTGCGCGATCTCGACGTTCGGGCCGTCCACATTGCAGGCATCGAGGGTCGAGTAGCCGCCCTCCACCTGGACCTCGTCGGCGTGCGCCACGCCGACTCCGAGGGCGAGTAACCCTCCCAGAGCCAGCGTCCCCGCGGCGATCATTCTCTTCATGTCAGCGCCCCTCCTAGATGAATACGACCGCCGCCTGAATGCCGGCTCGGAATTATTAACGCAAACGTTATCGGAGGGGGAGGCAAACGTTAATTAGTTCATCTGTTCAGATGACATCGGCGAGGCACGGACTCACAGATCGTCGACGCTGAGGATGTCGTCCTGTATCGCCCTGGCGACCAGTGCGGCCTTGGTGGGCGCCGGCCGGCCGACGGCGGCATACTTCGCCCGCACCCTCTGCAGGTGAGTCGCGACCGTGGAGGGTTCGATGTACAACCGCTGCGCGACCGCATTCTTGTTCTCGGTCTGGAACCAGGCGATGAGCACTTGTTGCTCTCGGTGGGTCAGCTGTGGCCGAGGCTTCCGGCCTGTGTCGCGTAGCGCTTGCGCCATCCGAGGTGCCGCGTGCGACCGACCGGTGTGTGAAGCAGCGATGGCGTCTGCCAGCACATGCTCAGGTTCCTGTTTGGCGATACAACTGACGGCGCCGGCGTTGAGAGCGGCCGATTCGACGTCGTCGTTGACCGAGCATGTGTAGACGACGACCCGATGGCCCGCGTCGCAGATCTGCCGGAGCGCGTCGAGGTCGGGCCCACCGCCGTCACAAGCCAGGTCGAAGAGCACCACCATCCCCGGTGTCGCGATTGGATGTCGCGCCGCGAACTCCATTGGGCTGGTGAAATGGCCGACGATCTTCGTCTGGGGGCGGCTGCGTCTCAGCCATGCCTCGATGCCCGCGTAGACCACTCGTTGATTGCCGACGACGACGACCGATGTCGAATGCTCCCCGTCGCCCGGCGGTGGCATGCCGCAGACCCCCTATGTCGTGCAGACCACGTTGCAGTTGTTTGCTTATGAAAGCACTAATTCGGCGCCCGGAGTTCGTTTTGCAGCAAATCGAACGGTTTGCCGGCGCGCCATTCGGATGTTTGCCCGCGATCCCACTAATTGAAACGTGAAGGACTATAGGGAGGGGCTTCGAAATCGATTCACCGGCCGCGAGCGGCTTGAAGTCGGCGTGCTCGGTCAACCCCACGGGGCGGGGCGGCACTCGCAATTCGCAGCGTCGGTCGGCTGCTCGCGAGTTGAGGCGAGTCAGCAGAACTCGTACTCGACGTCCCAGAGGCCGGGCGAAGGGTTCCAATGGGCCGAGAATTGCCCGCCGAGAGCGGGATTCGAGTCGTGGATCATCCCCCTTCCGCCGACGCCGGGGATGAACCCCGGCGGATCCCAGCTGATCGCGACTGGATCGCCCGGTGTATCCGGCGTGCACCCGATCTGTTTCGTCAGGTACCCGTCGGTGATCGCCCACTCTGCGCTTGCCTGATCGGGACCGGGCGGAGGCGGCATGGCGTGTGCGAGGCCCGAGGCTCCGATCGCCACAGCGGCGCCAGCGCTCGCCACCGACACGATGAATCGCCGACCACGCATCCCGACACCTCCTCGTTCGCAAGCGGCTCTTCGCCAGACGTTAGATCGTGCGCGAGCGGGTGTTTTCGTTTCGCCTGGATCCGTTCGAGCCTGACGTCAAGCGCTCCGAACCTGACGGCAACATCGATGCAACAACGGGTGGCTAGCTTCGGGGCTTTCGACACCCTCGGAGGTCATCTGAATGAATGAGTCGTTCGCACAAGCTGCTGCCGAAACCATCAGCAGAGGGATCGGTCGGCGTGACTTCGTTCGCGCCGTGGCGGCAGTGGGTGCGGGCGCGGGCATCTCCGCCGTCGCAGCCGCCTGCGCTACCGGCGACACGCCCGCGGCAACCGGTGCCACGTCCGACCGCTTCGAGATCCTCCAACCCGACCACGGTGACGTCGCAGGCGATCACTACCTGCAATCCGTACCCGATGAGGTGCTGTGGGGCTATGTGCCGACGGTGCATGCCGCGCCGGTGATGAGGATGCGCTCGGAACAGACGATCACCGTGGACACGGTGTCGCACGAAGGAATCCTCGAGGATCAGGGTCGTAATCCGGTCGAGTACTTCGGTGGCAGGGGAGTCAACGAATCGGACGTCCTGCAGGACGCGATTGCGGTCGCTGCGGACTACAACCGCACGCCACGCAACTTCGACAAGGACGGCCCGCATATCGTGACCGGACCGGTATTCGTCGAAGGCGCTCAACCCGGCGACGTGCTGAAGATCGAAACGCTACAAGCGATTCCGCGTGTGCCGTACGGTGTAGTGTCGAGCCGCCACGGCAAGGGCGCGCTCGCTCGCAAGGCCGACGGCTCTGCTCCGGATGGCATCACCATCGAAGAAGTGATGCCGCCCGTGGCCACCGATCACAGGCCTAATCCCGACCCGACGAAATACGGCAACGTCTCCACCTTCACGGCCGTCGAGGACGGCCACGGCGTCATGTCCTACGGCGACGCGCGGGTTCGGTTCCCGTTGTCGCCCTTCATGGGAATCATGGGCGTCGCCTTCTCCCAGGACAGCGACCCGACGGCGGCGACTGCCAACTCGATACCCCCGACCATCGCGGGCGGCAACATCGACATCAAGTTGCTGGGGGACGGATCCACCCTCTATCTCCCCGTCTTCGCCGAGGGTGCGCTGTTCTATGTCGGTGATCCCCACATGGCGATGGGGGACGGTGAGGTGGCGCTGACCGCGATGGAAGGATCGTTGCGCGGCACTTACCGGCTTACGGTGTGCAAGCCGGGATCGGGTGACGCGCCGTCGGTCGCTTACCACTATCCCTTCGCTGAGACCGAATCCGCCTGGGTGCCAATCGGATTGTCCGATCCCGACGGGGCGATCGGAGGCAACAGCAGCGATCTGAACATCGCGATGCGTCGAGCGGTGGTCAACGCGCTGGACTTCCTGGAGAACGACCGCGGCATGGACCGAGCCACCGCCTACGCGTACCTATCGGCCGCATCCGATTTCGTCGTCTCTCAGGTCGTCGATCGCACGGTCGGCGTGCACGGCCAGATCTACAAGACGCACTTCGCCGCGTGACACGGCGGCACCGTCACCGCTCTGACAGGAACGTCTCGAGCTTGTTCAGCGCAGCCTTGTAACCCCACTTCATGCCGAACGCGGCCATCTTGGCCTTCGCACCGATCTGGGTGATCGTGATGTGCAGCCGGACATCGGTCATCCCGTCACGCTCGGTGAGGGTGACGTCGTTGACATGCACGATCGTCGAGCCGTCCTCCTCGCCCTCGGTCCACGATCGCGCGTCATACGTCAGGCGCGAGCGTTCCTCGATGCGGGTGAACGTCCCCTTCATCGGCCAGCGGGTGCCCTGGTACTTGCCCATCTCTTCGCCGGCCTCCATCACGATGTAGATCCCCCCGCCGACCGTCAGGTCGATCTCACACTCAGGCACGAACGTCTTCTCCGGGCCCCACCATTGCCTGACCATGTCGGGATCTGTCCAAGCCCGCCAGACGGTTTCGATCGGGGCGCGGTATGAGCGCTCGAGATTCAGTTCCTTGTTCTTCTTGAAAATCTGCATCAACATGGCGAATTCTCCTTGGGTTTCGATCGGGCGGCTGGGGTGACGTGGTCAGTCGTTGGCTTTTTTTCTGATGGACTCGAGGTATCTGCCCAACGAGTCGAGGCGGGTCTCCCACAGTTGCGCGAATGATTCGGTCCAACGACCGATCTCCTCGAAGGGGGCGGCCTCGAGGTGGTAGATCCGCCGCCGAGCCAGCGCTTCGCCGGCGACAATCCCCGAATCACCCAACACCCGAAGGTGTTTGCTGACCTGCGGCTGCCGGATGTCCAGCGCCTCGGCGATCTCGCCGACCGAAAGTGGCCCGGCGCGCAGCAATTCGACGATCTTCAGGCGGCTTGGCTCGGCAAGGGCTCCGAAGACCGTCGACTGCACGGTGTCGACCGTACGACTGACGACATATTCCTGTCAAGGAATATGTCGGCGCGAGCTACGGTAGACGCATGGCGCGCATTCTGATCGTCGGTGGCCACGGCAAGGTGGCACTGCAGCTGTCTGGGATCCTCAGTAACCGTGGCGTCGAGGTGACCTCGGTGTTCCGCAACCCGGATCACTCCGAAGAGGTCATGGTGAGCGGAGCGCAGCCGCTGGTGGCGGATATCGAGGCCCTCGACACCGAAGCGCTCGCCGAGATCGTGAGGGGGCACGACGCCGTGGTGTTCTCTGCGGGTGCCGGCGGCGGCAACCCGACGCGTACGTATGCGGTGGACCGTGACGCCGCCATCCGCGTCATCGATGCCGCCGAACAAGCGGGTGTGGACAGGTTCATCATGGTCTCGTATTTCGGCGCCGGGACGGATCATGGTGTGCCGAAGGACAACTCGTTCTTCCACTATGCCGAGGCGAAGGCCGCAGCCGATGCGCATCTGAGGGCAAGCGGTCTGCGCTGGACGATACTGGGTCCGGGCAGCTTGACCCTGAAGCCCGCGACCGGCCGCATTTCCGTCGGCCCCGACGCCGCCGGCGGGGAAGTGTCCCGTGAAGACGTCGCCGCGGTCGCCGCTGCCTGCCTGGCGAACGACGCAACGATCCGACGAACGATCGAGTTCAACAACGGCGATGTGCCAATCGACGAAGCTCTCGCCCGCCTGTAAGTCATTGCTTCAATCGCCAATGATTTGGCAATTTTCGGCGGCACTCATTTCGTGCTGAACGAAATAAAGCATCCCATCCCTTAGGGTATGGACCCGCAGGTCGCAATCGCTGGTGGCAGAGGTGTGGCGCCGAGCGTGCCGATACTTTACTTCCGTATGAGATTTCCCCTCAGCGCTCTATTTCTCGAACTAGCCATTTTGCGAAATGCGTCCGCCAACTTCGTCACCGTGCCACGATTCGCGTGTTCATGCGCGACTAGAGGAAAGAACCGACATGAAAGCAAAATTCGCAGCCGCGATTTTCGCCGGGTTGGCCGCATCCGCCTTCGTATGGGCGCCGCTCGCGGCCGCCGACCCCGAGGACGTTTTTGTGAACGTGCTCGAGGACCAGGGCGTCACCTGGCCGGGCGCCACCCCCGCCAACATGATCGAAGCGGGTAAGGGAGTGTGCACGGACTGGGCCAACGGGGCCACGCTGGAAGGCGAGATCGCCGGCCTCGCTGAGCATCTCGATCCCAATGACGCGGCGGTGCTGATCGGCGCCGCGACCGCCGCGTTCTGCCCCGAATACGAAGCCAAGGTCAAGGGCGGCTGACCCTGTTGCGATCGACAACCAGCGTCCCGCGCGCGTCGGCCATAGGCTCGGCGCAGGCCTCGCGCGCGCAGCGGTTCCGGAAAGGAAGACAACTCTTGGCCACACACGAATCACTGGCTGCCGCGCCTCGATTGGCGCCGTTTCGCATCCTTCCGGTCTTGGCGGCCGCACTGGCAATGGTGGGATGCGGCAGCTCCGGAGGGGAGTCGGCGGAGGCGACCGAAACGCCTGCTCAGGTGTCTCGGGCTGCGCAGGACCCCGATCCCGCACCGGACCCCGACGCACCCGCCGACGGTGAGATGGTCGTTTTCTACGACGCAGCCACCACACCCGAAGCGACCAACGGGCGCAACATCATGCAGGAAGATCAACTGCTCGAACACCTGGCCGCCGACATCAACGAGACACTCAGACTGCCGCACGACATCTCGCTTCGTGGGTCGGAATGCGGTCAGCCGAACGCGTTCTGGAGCGCTGACGACAACACCATCACCCTCTGCTACGAGGATGCGGACTGGGCGCAGCGGGTCTTCAAGGAGGCGGGCGATCCCGATCCGACCGAGTCGGCGCTGAACTCCGAGTACGCGACGTTCTACCACGAGGTGGGGCACATGACGATCAGCATCTACGACCTACCCGTTACCGGGCGGGAGGAGGACGTCGCCGACCAGCTCGCCGCATTCATCCTCCTGTCCCCGGGCGAAGACGGTCGGGCCGATCCCGAGTCGGTCCAGGCGGTGAAGGATTTCGCGCGTGCGTTCGGCGCCTCCGGTGCGGAGAACACGGTCTTGAGCGCAGACGATTTCGCCGACGAACACTCGCTGGACGAGACCCGAATGTTCAACCTCGAGTGCTGGATCTACGGATCGGACCCCAAGGCCAACGAAGATATCGTGACAAGCGGCGAACTACCCGAGGACCGAGCATCGGGGTGCCCGGCGGAGTGGGAGCAGCTCGACAAGGCCTGGTCGACGTTGCTTGACCCGTACTTCAAGTAGCGGTCAATCTTCGGCGGGAGAGAGCAGCGAGTGCACGACACCTGTTCCCTCATAACGAATTTCGAGTGCCGGACGCCGCAGAGGCTCGACGGTGGCGTCGTCATGAACGATGACCCCACCACCTGAGGGAATGCCGAGACCGGTTGCGCGGCCCTCCATCGTCTCGATTGCGGCCGACAGCCGCGCCCATTCGGAGTGTTCGTCGTGCGTGTCCACGATCGCGGGTACGAACTTGAACACGTCGATGAGCTCCGTCGCCGAGGAGTCAGGGTTCTCGACGATCCCGTGGAGGCCCAGTTGCATCGCGCCGGCTGAGATGCCGATGAGGACGGCTCCTTGCGTGTAGCGCGCTCGGATCACCTCCGCCATCCCGGTTCTCTCGAAGATGTTCCAGCCGAGACGCACATCGCCGCCCGCGAGGATGATCACGCGCGCCCGCTCGAGAAACGCGCGATCGTCAGCGCCGAACGATGAGGTGACCATCCGGCGGTCGCCGATGCCGATGGTTTCCATGGCCGCTTCGAAGATGTCGTAGAACTCGGGACGGTCGCCGTTGGACGCGCCGATGTACGCGGCGCTCAGCGGTGCGTTGCCGGCCAATCCGTCGATGGCAGACCGGAGCAGCAGACGGTCCCCGCGCTTCCAGAACAACAGCTGACTGTCGGCCAGTAGATAGAGCGGTTGAAGGCGGCCCTGAGAACCAGCCCTCAACTGGCGTCCCGCGACCGCGACCGGCCCAGCCGCCATTTGTTCTTCTTCGGGGTCTGGTACGCATCTTGGGTCCAGGCGTCCCACATCGCCTCGGACTCCTCTCGGACAGGGCTGTTGGTGACCTCCCACCCGAGGGTCACGACTTCCGTTGTGCACCAACGCATCAGGTTTCCATCGCCGCCGATCTCCTGGGCGAGGAGCACTCGTTCGTCGGGGCTGAGCTTGTCGCTGAACGCCTGCATGGCGGTCTTCAGACGCCAGTAGGGCACGGCCCCGTCGCACTGCCGACACAGTGCCAGGAGCTCCACCCGCGCGTGCCCGAGCAGCGTGGTCGGCTCCTCCTCGGCGCTCGGGCCGACGGCAACCGGCGCGATGTCTGCGCTGGGTTCGCTGTCCGTTTGGTCGTGGCCGGTCAGTTGGCGGTACTTGGCGCGGAGTTCCTCGACCTCCGCCTCGGCGGCCAGGGCTCTTTCGCGCCACCATGCGGCGTGATACTCCGCCAGCTTCGCTTCGCAGTCGGGACAGATCGACGCGGTGCCCTCGATCTGGTCGAGCGTCGTCGGGCTGGCGAGCGCGAGCCCGCAGAGCGCCTGGTGGAGGTCCCGGCTGAGGTAGTTACCGTGGTGCACCACCGAGACGGATGACTCCCGTACGAAGCTGTGGGGTGGTTCCACACGAGCCAAAGTAATTGAGCCGAACGGACGTTTCGGCTGGTTCGCGGAAAACAGTCGACAGCCCCGGCGCGTCATCGCCCCGGGGCTGCCGATTGGGTGAAGTGCTACTAGTCGGTCGTGCTGTTCGTCGTGCCGCCGCTGCCCTGGCCATTGCCATCATCGGTGCTGGTGGCATTGGCGTCCGGGGCGCCGGCAGCTGTAGTGCCGCTGCCCTCCACGTTGCCCGTGACGTTGTTACCGGACTGGGCCGGCGCCCGCGTACCGATCCTGATGCCGCGAGAGAAGTCCAGCGACGACCTCAGCACATTGCGGGTCGACGGCTCGTTCTTTGGCAACAGGTTCTTTGGAAGCAGGTTCTTTGGAAGCAGGTTCCTCAGCGGGCGCTTCTCCTGCACCGTGTTCTTCGGCTGCTCCGAAGTGAGCTTCACTTCGGGATCGCTCTTCTCTTCCTTCAGCTCGTCCTGCGTATTCGGGTTCGCGAAGGTTGCTGCAACGGGGTCGTCATCGCCGGCGAGAAGGGTCTTCTTCTCATTGGTAGCTTCCGGCGCCGGTGTGGCCGACCCGACGGCGTCTGCGATCGCGCCGTTGATCCGCTCGGTCGCGCTCCACAGGCCATTGCGGAAGTTCTCGACCAGGTTCTTCGGTCCGCCGAGCGGTGCAGGAAGCGCATCGCGCAAGCCGTAGAGGACCGGGTCGGCCACCCACAGCGGTCCGTCGACGATGTTCTCCACGGCCTTGAGCGCACCCGCGGTGTCGCCCTGCGCGACCGCGGCAGCCACCTGGACCACGCCCACCGGGCCGAGCACCGTCGCCGCGGCGAGCCGCAACGCGCTCGCGATGGTGCCTTCGGTGACACGCGAGAACGCGTCGATCGGTCCGTCGACCTTCTCGTACTCGACCGGGCCCTTCCGCTCGAACGCGTCGATCGTCCCCTCGACGAAGGACTCAACGAACGCACCGGGATCCTTCAACCCCTTGTTGATCTCGTCGGTGAGCAAGTAAAGCTGATGGCGGATCGCCATGACCAGGCCATCCGGCCCGCCGAGCGGAGCCGGCAACGCATCACGCAGCGAGAACAGTGCGGGGTCGATCACCCAGAGCGGCGCGTCGACGATGTTCGTCACGAACGCTTCGAAGCCCTCGGCTCCCTTGCCGTCACTGATCGCCTGCGCGAGTTCTATCAAGCGCAGAGGAGCGAGCGCGGTCGCTCCCAGCCGCAGACCCGATGCGGCGAAGCCCTGACCGATGCGGCCGAAGCTCTCGAGCCCGGTGACCGGCTTGTACTGGTGCACGGCCGTCGAGCCAGGAAGGTTGTACGCCGCGAGGGTGCCTTTGATGAAATCCTCCAGCAGACCACCCGACGCGAGATCTTCCAGCAAAGCCCGAGTGGCTTCGACTTGATCTTGAATCCCGCTCTGTCCCGTCGCGGCCGTCAGCGCCACCTCATACGACCGGCTCTTATCTGCGTAGTTCGCTGGCGCCGGTGCGACCGGACCTGCTGCGATGACACCTGCCCCCACAAGCGCCACCCCGGCTGTCATGCATCTCTTTGCGCTGGCTTTCATTAGCCCCTCCCCTGATTGTTGCGCGCTGAACTGCTAGCAACCTACGTCAGCGTTGATATTTATGGCAAGTCTCACAGTGCTTCTTCGGACGAAAGATTGCTGGGCCAGCTGGGCGGGGCAGCCGACGTGCGAAAAAATCGGTCTTGACCCGTATAAATCCGCTCTGACACAGCAAGATCGATCGTGATTGCACCAAGGAATCTTCGCTGCTGATCCCGTCGCCGTCATGGCGTCGGCGCAGCACGAGTCAGATTGGCAAACGATTCTTAGGCGCTGTCTGATTGCTATTCGCGCTGGAAGACCAACCGCAAAGGGCCATGGCGGGAAGGGGGTGAAAACGGCTGACTGCTGCACCAGCGCCGATGGCGAAGCGTTTATCCAGTTTGCGAACCGCGATAGTGGGGCGAGGCTACGGCCCGGGCTCTGGTGAGCGCGAACCGGCGGAAGGGGCATAGGTGTGAGGGGAAGAGCAAACGCAAGGCCACGGCCTATATGACGGCCGATGGAGAGCGAGCGACCCCGACTAAAAGGTGTCCGCAGCGGGGTGGCGGTGCGGAGCGATCACTCCACCACCGCCACCCGCGCCGGTGAGTTCAGTCGTTGCGCAGATAAGGGAGGGGGACGCACCGGATCGGGGCGCGGTCCACCGCGACGCTCACTGAACGAGCGACGGAATGTTGAAGGGTTGGCCGTCGCGCGCGGCCAGGTACTCCGGCCTCGGCGTCTCGGCGGCGTACGGCGAGACGAGCTGGTTCTCGACCGAGTTGAACACCAGGAAGACGTTCGACCGCGGATACGGGGTGATGTTCGACCCCGACCCGTGCATGATGTTCGAGTCGAACCACAGGGCCGTACCTGCCGGTCCGGTGACCTGGGCGATGCCGTGGCGGGCGGCGGCCTCGGTGAGCGTGGCGTGGCTCGGGACGCCGATCTCCTGCTTCACCAGTGACGACGTGTGGTTGTTCTTCGGCGTTGCACCGACGCACGGGTAGAACGTCTTGTGCGAACCCGGCATCACCATCAGCGAGCCGTTGTAGGGGAAGTTATCGGTCAACCAGATCGAGCAGGACACCGCTCGCATAGCGGGCATTCCATCCTCGGCGTGCCACGTCTCGAAATCGGAGTGCCAGTAGAAGCCGGTCCCGGTGAATCCCGGCATCAGGTTGATCCGAGCCTGGTGCAGGTAGACGTCACTGCCCAACAGCTGACGGGCAACGGGCAACACGGTGTCAAGGGTGATCACCTCAGAGATGACATCGCTGAACAGGTGGGGCTGGAACACCGACCGGATGCTGCCACCGGGCTCGCGGATGATCCGCGGATCGTCAGAATCGGCCTTGGTGTCGATGTTGTTCAGTTCACCGCGCAGCGTCGAGATCCAGTTGTCGCCCACCGCCGCACGCTGCAGCAGGTACCCGTTGGCGTCGATCGACTGCAGGTCGGCCTCGTTGAGCGGGCCGTCGGACTCGCTGCCCCACACCGTGGGCTCGGCGCGGGGGATGGGGTCGGAAGGCTCCGCGAGCCGCGTGGGATATCTGTCCTTGGTATCGGTAAATATGTTGTCGCTCAACTTGCTTGCACCGCCGGGGGTGGATATGTACCAGTTTCGTCGTGAACCTCTTGACCGGTCACGGGAGGGTTGAACACACACAGCATCCGCAGCTGAGTATGGCATGCGACGCGATGGCGTTCATGCCCGTCGAGCAGATACATGGTGCCGGGCTTGAGCGGATGTTCCTCACCCGTCTCGTGGTTGGTCAGCGTGCCCGTGCCCTCGACCACCCACACCGCCTCGACGTGGTGGCGGTAGTGGAACTCGCTGACGGAGTTCGCGTTGATGGTGGTCTCGTGAAAGGAGAAGCCGACGCCGTCACCCGCGAGGATGATGCGCTTGGATCTCCAGTCCTTCGCCGACACATCGCGATCGGTGCCGGTGATCTCGTCAGTGGTGCGCACGATCATGTCGTGCTCCTTTCAAGTGAATGTGGTCAGGAATGCGCCGCGGCGACGGACTCGGCGAGCACATCGATGCCCGCGTCGAGATCCGCCTCGGAAGTCGTCAGCGGCGGGAGCAGCTTGACGACCTCATCCGAAGGACCGCTGGTCTCCATGAGCACACCGCGGTCGAACCCCGCGCGGCACACTGCCGACGCCATCGGCGCGTCTTCGAACTTGAGGCCCTGCGCCATGCCGCGTCCGCGTGCGCTGACGCCCGGATACTGCTCGGCGATGCTCTCCAGGCGAGCGCGGATCTGCTCACCCTTGGCGATGGTGTCGTCGCCGAACGTCTCGGTCTGCCAATAGATCTCGAGCGCCTTGCTCGCGGTGACGAACGCCGGATTGTGGCCACGGAACGTTCCGTTGTGCTCGCCGGGGTTCCATACGTCGAGGTCTCTGCGGAACAACGTCAACGCCATCGGGAGGCCGTATCCGCTGATCGACTTGGAGAGCGTGACGATGTCGGGGACGATGCCGGCCTCCTCGAAGCTGAAGAAGCGACCGGTCCGCCCGCAACCCATCTGCACGTCGTCGACGATCAGCAGGATCTCGCGGCGGCTGCACAACTCGGCGAGCGCCTGCAGCCACTCCATCCGTGCGACGTTGAGTCCGCCCTCGCCCTGCACGGTCTCGACGATCACCGCCGCGGGGTGGTTGAGTCCGCCGCCCGAGTCGTCGAGCACCCGCTCGAACCAGTGGAAGTCCTCGGTCGCGCCGCCGAAGTAGTTGTCATACGGCATCGGGGTGGCATGCACCAGCGGGATGCCGGCGCCGGCGCGTTTCATCGAGTTGCCCGTGACTGACAGCGCGCCCAGGGTCATGCCGTGAAATGCGTTCGTGAAGTTGATGATCGATTCACGACCGGTGACCTTGCGGGCCAGCTTCAGGGCCGCCTCGACGGCGTTAGCGCCAGTCGGCCCCGGGAACTGCACCTTGTAGTCGAGGCCGCGAGGCTTGAGGATCAGCTGCTCGAAGTTCTGCAGGAACTCCGTTTTGGCAGCCGTCGCCATATCGAGCGAGTGCACGATGTTGTCGTTGGCCAGGTACTCGATCAAGGGCCGCTTCAACTCGGGGTTGTTGTGGCCGTAGTTCAGCGCGCCGGCTCCCGCGAAGAAGTCGAGGTAGCGCCGGCCGTCGGTGTCGGTCACCCACGAGCCCTGGGCGACCGCCATGGTGGCCGGCCATCCCCGGCAGTAGCTGCGGACTTCCGATTCGACCGAGGAATACACCTCGGGCAGGTCGGACTCTTCAGGGCGGGGGAGTGTTGTTGGCGTAGACATGTGTCCTTTCTGAGGTGTCTAGTCGGCCAAAGGCGTGGTGATGGGTCCTATCCGGACCGTCGGCTCGTCCTCATGGGACTGGTCGGCGGCCAGGTGCGCCGCGGTGAACCGTGGCTCCTCGATGAGGGGCACCCCGTTTCGCCGAGCGAACGCACCGAAGAACGCGCGGGACGCCGAATTGCTCGGCGCCACCGTGGCTTCCACGGTGACGGGGTGGCCTCGGCGCTCGGCGCGAACCCGGTGGACGAGGTCGTCGAGCATTGCGCTGGCCAGTCCGGTTCCTCGAGCGGATTCGGCGACGGCCACCTGCCAGACGAAGAGCACTTCGGGTCGCGCCGGCGGGTGGTAGCCGGTGATCAACCCGCAGATCTGGCCGTCTTTCTCCGCCACTATCGAGGTACTGGCAAAGTCCGTGGCCATCAAGAGATAGGTGTACGTGGAATTCAGATCGAGCACTTCGGTCTCGGCCACCAGACGATGCATTGCGACCGCATCGGCCTCATTCGGCGCCCGAAGATGATTTTCCCACGAAATTGGCTGTACTGCTGGCACTTTCGAACCAGCGTTCCGCTCATCCGGAGCCAAGCCCCGGTCGCGAATGGTCACTTGCGTTGTCACCACCGAACAAAATTATCGAGTCACATCAGTTACGTCATCGGCGTTATGACCGTATGCCAGCAAAAAATGACAGGCAAGTTTCGACCCCTCCCGCACGCCCACCTGGGGCGCGACGCAGCCGCGAATCACCTGCGCGGATGCCGATGCTTGAGACACCCGTCACGTGATCAAGCGTTATTAAAACGTTATCTAGCGGACCCGTCAATGTTTTGATCGGCTAACAACGGGTAGTTTATGACGCAACCGTCAATCCGCCTGGACTGACGAACGGAGCGTTCGGGGGTCCGCTCCCGCGTTCTTCTCGTGCGCGGTCAACGCCGATGAGCGCTCGATATCAATCGCGAGATCAATCGCGACACCAATGAGGTACCGAAGGAGATTTTTCGTGCGACGCATCATCGGAATGCTGATCGCTGCTGCCGCCACCGCCGTCGCGTTCGCCGCGCCCGCGGCGGCCGACCAGGCGGAGTTCGTGCGCAAGCTTCAGGAGCAGTACGTCTTCCTGAGTGCCGACCAGCTGATATCCACCGGGAATCTGGTCTGCGCGGAGGCGGGACGGGGTGTTCCTGCCGCTGTCACGGTGCAAAGGGTTCGCGACGATCTGGGAATCTCGGTTTCCGCTGCCGCTGACATCGTCAGCCTGGCCGTGGTCGAACTCGGCTGCTGATCGCACGCGAAGGCGACTTCGCGGCAGACGTTTAATAACAAGCCGGTCAAGCGGTGCGTGGCGGGCCCGGCAGACCGGCCCGAAATTGCTAGCTTGCCCGCGTGAATTCGTCTGCCGGCAGACTCTGGGCCGCCCTGTTCGCAATGCTGCTCGTGTGCGTGGGAGTCGAAATACCCACGGCCGCCGCGTATTCCCGTGACGGGCTCCCGGTGGAAATCCTTGACGTGCCCTCTCCGTCGATGGGACGCAACATCCGCGTGCAGTTCCAGGGCGGTGGTCCGCATTCGGTGTACCTGCTCGACGGGCTTCGCGCCCAGGAGGACGCCAACGGCTGGGACATCAACACCGGTGCGTTCGAGTGGTTCTACCAGTCGGGTATCTCGGTCGTCATGCCCGTCGGCGGGCAGGCCAGCTTCTACACCGACTGGTATCGCCCCGCGGTGGGCAGCGCGGGCACGGTGACGTACAAATGGGAGACCTTCCTGACCCAGGAACTTCCCGCCTGGCTGGCGGCCAACCGGGGACAGGACCCGATGGGCAATGCCGTTGTGGGGCTGTCGATGTCGGGTAGCGCCGCGCTGACCCTGGCGGTCTGGCATCCCAGACAGTTCATCTTCGCCGGCTCGCTGTCGGGGTACCTCAATCCGTCGAACGGCCTGTGGCCGACGCTGATCGGCTTCTCGATGAAGGATGCGGGCGGCTACAGCGCCACCGATATGTGGGGGCCGACGTCGGATCCGGCATGGCGCCGAAACGACCCGATGGTCAACGTCAACACGCTGGTCGCCAACAACACGGCGCTGTGGATCTACTGCGGGAACGGGAGGACCTCCGAATTCGACGACGGCGCGAACTTCGGTGCGCAGTACAGCGCGCAGTTCCTTGAGAACATCACGCTGTCGACGAACAAGGAGTTCCAGCGCAAGTACCTGGCGGCCGGCGGACGCAACGCGGTCTTCAACTTCCCGACCGACGGCACGCACACCTGGGCCTACTGGGGTTCGCAGCTGCAGGCGATGAAGCCCGACCTGGTGCGCATCCTCGGGGTGACCCAACCCTGACGGCTTCCGGTCATACGATGGCCGGGAAACGATCAGGGGTTGGATATGAGCGAATCGTCCGGCGGTCTACACGACGAGATCGCGCGGTTGGCCCGCAGCTTGCACAGCCAAAAGGGTGCGGACATGAGCGTCGACAATCTCGTCGACGAAGTCACTGCCACGGCCGTGCGCATCCTGCCGAACGTGCACCATGCGGGCATTTCGCTGGTGGACCCCAAGAGCAGAAGGGTGCGCTCGGTCGCGGCCACGGGTCCGGTACCCAAGGAACTCGACAACCTGCAGGAGGAGCTTCAGCAGGGGCCCTGCGTCGACGCCATTCATGATCACGTGACGGTGCGCGTCGACGACTTCGAGACCGAAGACCGGTGGTCGGAGTTCATGCGGCGCGCGCTCGAGATGACTCCGGTGCGCTCCAGCCTCTCCATCCAGCTCTACACCCACGAATCGGAGATCGGCGCGCTGAGCCTCTACTCGGAACGGGCGCGCGCCTTCACCGCGCAGCTAGAGGACCTGGCGCTGGCGGTGGCGGCGCACGCCGCGATCGGTCTGGCGACCGCCCGCCGCGACGATCAGTTCCGGACCGCCCTCGCATCGCGCGACATCATCGGTCAGGCGAAGGGCATGATCATGGAGCGCTTCGACGTCGACGCGGCAGACGCGTTCAACCTTCTGGTGAGGCTGTCCCAGGAGAAGAACACGCCGCTGCACGACATCGCTGTGCAACTGGTGAAACGCGAGCACCCGCCCGCCTAGCCGCCGCCCACAGCGACCGGTATCCGGACGGACCGAGAACAGCCGCGTGCGCTCTGACCGGCATGGATGGGTCCCCGTTTATGCATCGGTACGGTTAAGTCGCTACCCTATTGCGCGGGTTAAGACTGCAGCCTCGCGTGAACGGCCATGACCGCTACGGTGGTTGCCAAACAAGAGGTGAGGCTTGGACGGACAACTTTGTACCGAGAACTGGGTGGGACGCGTCGCTGTCGTCGCCGCCTCCGGTGATCTCGACATGCTCACGGCGCCTCAGCTGCGGGAGGCCGTGCAAGCGGCGTTGGGCAAGGATCCGGTGGGCTTGATCGTCGATTTGACCAGCGTGGAGTTCCTCGGGTCCGCAGGCATGCAGGTGCTGATGGAGACCCACAACCAGACCGACGGCACCGCGACCCGGTTCGCGGTCGTCGCGGAGGGTTCCGCCACCAGCCGGCCGCTGAAGATCACGGGTATAGCCGATCTGATCGATCTGTTTTCGTCGCTGGATGTCGCGCTCGACAACATCACAGCTTGAGCTCCGGCCGGACGGGGTAACCAGAAAAAGTCATGAACGCTCCGACGGAACTTGGTTTTTCGAGCAACGGTCCTGCCGACGCGCATACCGTTGCCGAGTTCCGCCATGCCTTCGGCCAT
Organism: Mycolicibacterium celeriflavum; assembly: GCA_050205545.1. GTDB lineage: Bacteria > Actinomycetota > Actinomycetes > Mycobacteriales > Mycobacteriaceae > Mycobacterium > Mycobacterium celeriflavum_A. The sequence goes on along the minus strand of JBNMQV010000003.1, from coordinate 317,547 downwards.
TGGTTGAAGACGAATTTCGCGCTCGACGCCGACCGTCTCAGCGACATATTGCTGGCAGTGAACGAAGCGCTGACCAATGCCGCGGAGTTCGCCTACGTCAACGCTGACCAGCCCGGAACGATGTCCGTGACGGCCCGCTACGGCGCCGAGGACCGCCGGTTGGTCGTGACGGTCTCCGACCAGGGAGCGTGGCTGGAGAAGGAGCCTGACGGCAAGCCGAACACCCGCGGCCGCGGCATCCAGTTGATGCGTGCGCTCTCCGACCGCGCGACCGTCAACGGTTCGGCCTCCGGCACCCACGTTGAGCTCGAATTCGACCATTGCCGGCTCGCCTCGCAGGAGCCTTTCGCAACTTCCGCCTGATTCGTGTTTGTTCCGCGGTACACGCGGGTAAAGGCGCTTCGCTGACTTCCATCGCAGAAAGCGAGCGCAGGCATGGGCGAGAACACCCGGGGCGTCGACGGCGCCCCACCCGGATCCTGCGATCACCGCGGGCAGCGGTAGCCGGCGCGGTCGGGAACCAGAAGATGTCCGTCGAGGCGGTCCGACGTCCGCCACCACCGCCCAGACGAGTGCTGTCCGTCGTGTCCAGCACCTGTGTCGTCGGCGGTCCGGACCACGTCGTCGTATCGGTGGCGGGCGAGGTCGATGCCTTCAACGCCAAGGAATTCGCTGCCCTCGTCGGCGACGCGATCACGGGGGCCCAGCGCGTCACCCTGGATCTGTCCGGTTTGGGCTTCTTCGCGATCGACGGGGTGACGGCGCTTCACGCACTGAACGCCCAGCTGCTTCGGGCAGGCGTGGTCTGGTGCGTGGTGCCTGGGTCCGTCGCATCCCGGGTGCTGGCGCTGTGTGATCCCGAGGAGTTGATCCCGCTGGTTCGCGTCAATCCGCCGACTCCGCCGCAGAGGCCGAGGCTGCGTCTGGTCGGATAGAGCCGGTGCGCACCGTGTGACGCTCGTGGCGCCTGTTGCCGGTTTGCTGTCGTGTCGCCCTGTGATCTACCGCTCACTTTGGCGGCGAAAGCTAAGAATCCGTTATACGTGCCGTCGGCCACATTATTCGGAACGTATTGCCGGACCAGCATTTACACAGGTCATCAACCATTCTTTCGCGCTCCACAAGAGGTAACAATCGGGTAACGGGCGATTTTCTAAGCGGTGTCTGAGAGGTTCACAGGGACGCTCCGCGAGCGCACTTTGCGCCGCCCTGGGACGTCGCTTTTCGTCGCTAGACTCGGTGCAGATCGCGCCGAAATGGCGCGTTACGACTTGGAATCTAGAGCCGGCGCACTCCATACCGGCGGAGGTACCGATTGACAATGGTTGACTTTTTGATGCCCGAGCACGCGCCCACCGCGTTGGGTGCCGTGGAACTGAGCCGCGGTCCGATCGGCGACATCGCCGCTACCGGCACGGGTACGACGCTGGTGAGCCACCCGGGTGACGACAGCGTCGGGGTGCTCAACGCCCGCACTCTCGCGGCCGAGGCGATCATCGCGGTTCACGGTGAGCCGTTCGCCGTCGTGACCCACGACGACCGGGCCTATGTCAGCACGTCTTCGTGGAGCCACAAGGACGAGGTGACCGTGCTGGACACGGGCACCCGGTCCGTGATCGCCTCGTACCCGCTGGCGGACAACGTCACGGCGCTGGTGGTCAGTCCCGACGGTAAACGTGTCTACGCCGGCCGGACCGGTGACGGGCACATCGACATCGCGGTGATCGACATCCCCGCCGACCGGGTGGGCACCATCGACGTCGCGACCGGCGCAGGCATCGGCATCGACGCCCTCGCGATCGACCCGACCGGAACCAAGCTCTTCGTCGCAACCACCGACGCGCGCGGTAGCGCGGTCGTCACCGTCGAGCTCGAGACCGGGCGTGTCGGCGGCGCGGTGCGGATCGGTTCGCCCATCCGCGACATCGCGCTCGCCGACGACACCGCGTTCGTGCTCAGCTCGGACCGGACCCGCGGTGGCGTGGTGCACGTGATCGAGCTCTCGACAGGGCGCATCACCGATGTGATCGAAATCGGCGGCGCTCCAACGCAACTCGCGATGGGCGAGGACAAGAGCAGGGCGTACATCGTCGACTACGACCACGTCGCGGTGCTGTGCACCCTCACGCTGAAGATCGTCGACACGATCACCGTGTCGGAGCGGCCTTCCTGCGTGACGGTCGATTCGCGCGCGGGTCGCCTCTATGTGGCCGATTACGCGGGCGGTGTGACGATGTTCGCCGTCGACGCGACGTTGCCGCTGCTGTATTCGGAGTTCGTCGCGACCGATCCGATCGTGGCGCCCGAGATGCGCGAACTGGAGACCGTCACCGCTTAGGTCGCCCCGGCAAGGGTCACGGCGTCGCCAGTTCGCGCGCCGCGAGGGCGAATATCTCGTCGCCGGAGCCGATCGCGACGAAGTGACCGGCGCCCTCGACGGCGTGCCAGATCGACCCGGGCATCGCGTCGGACACCGCCTTGTTGATCGGATCCGGCACAAGCCGGTCGTCGAGTCCCTGCCACAGGTGTACCGGTCTGGTGATTAGTGAGAGGTCGAAATCCCATCGGCGGTAGAGCAGTTCGGCGTCGCGCACCAAACCGGCCGAACCGTGTGCGAAGCATTCGGCGACCGCATCCATGAACGGTCCCTCGATCTGCGGCCTGCTCAGGATCTCTCGGTCGTAGTCGCTGACCGAGTCGCGAAGGGTTTTGAGGAACCCATTGCGCATGTGTTTGGCGGAGAAACCCAATGCGGCATACATGAGCCGAAAGCTCGGCGGAAACCGAAGCGCCAGGGATCCGCCCAGGGCGTCGACCTTCGACAGGTACGGTGCCGCCGAGTTGTCACCGAACGCGCCGTAACTGCCGGGCGCGATGCTGCTGACGTGGCACAGCCGTACCGGATCGAGGTACGCGGCCGCCGCCAGCGCCCACGGGCCGCCCTCCGACCACCCGGTCACCCCGAACTGCCGGTACCCCAGCGCATCGGCGACGGCGGTCAGGTCCCGCGACCAGCACGCATAAGAACGGGCCTTCTGGGGGCTGGACCGGCCCATACCCGGGCGGTCCACCCCGACGAGCCGAATGCCGTTTCTGGCCGCCGACTCCGCCAGCAGGACGACCTCCAGGCGGCTGCTGGGCCCGCCGTGGTTGTGGATGACCAGCGGACCGTCCGGATCACCGACCTCCACGTAGGCAAGCCGCCGACCGTCGTGCGTCGTCACCTCAGCGGTCACGCCACCCCTCCCGTTGATCGCGGTGAACCTTTTCCGCCACTGGCCCGTCGTACCGCCTGAAAGGCCACAGGGGCCTTCGCGACACGAAGGGAGCGCGGCATGCGCGGAATACTGTTGACCATGGTCGGGCTCGCCGCTGCGGCATGCGGCGCGATCCTCACACCGCCGGCGATCGCGTCGGCGGCCGAATCGGCGGAGCTGACCATCGCGACACTCGAGGCGCAGGGTTTCGACGTCAAGGTCAATCGGATCGGGAATGCACCTTTGGACGAGTGCTTCGTCACCGATGTCCGAAATGCCCGTGAGCGAACGGAATTGGTGCGACGCGGCGACGACCTGATCCAGGTGGTCGCCCAGCGCACGATCACGGTCACCGCGGACTGCTCACGCCGCTGAGGCTGAGACCTCTACCGACCGCTGCAGTCCAACGACACCGAGATCGGCTTGCTGATGGTCACCGGGAACAGCACCCCGTCCTGGTTGCCGCCGAGAAGCGGCACCAACTGGGTGAATTGCTGTGGGTTGCGCACGCTGGTGACCACACACTCGGACATCGGGGCCGTGCCGATCTTGTCGATGGTCACGTTGTATCCCTGGTCCTGCAGCTTGGAGATGACCTCCTGCGCCGATTCCTGGTCGTCGGCGGATGCGACGCCCGTGGGCGCGGCGACCGTCGCGCCCACGAGGGCGGCGACTCCGGCGAGGATCCATGTGGTCCGCATGCGGTCCATGATTCCCTATCAGCGCTCGGCGCGCTGGTAAGCGGTCACAACCGCGGCACCGCCGAGTCCGATGTTGTGCTGCAGAGCGGCGGTGACCCCCTCGACCTGCCGCTTGTCGGCCGTGCCCCGCAGCTGCCACGTCAGCTCCGCGCATTGCGCAAGCCCGGTCGCACCGAGCGGGTGGCCCTTGGAGATCAGCCCGCCGGAGGGGTTGACCACCCAGCGCCCGCCGTAGGTGGTGTCGTTGTTGTCGATCAGCTTGGGCGCCTCACCTTCTCCGCACAGGCCGAGCGCCTCGTAGAGCAACAGCTCGTTGGCCGAGAAGCAGTCGTGCAGCTCGATCACCTGGAAGTCAGCGGGCCCGAGGCCCGACTGGTCGTAAACCTGCTGCGCGGCTTTGACATTCATGTCATAGCCGATGAGGTTCTTGGCGCTGCCGTCGAAGCTGGACTCGAAGTCGGTGGTCATCGCCTGGCCGACGATCTCCACCGCCTGACCCGCCAGACCGTGTTTGTCGACGAAGTCCTCGCTGGCCACGATCGCAGCGCCCGAGCCGTCGGACGTCGGGGAGCGCTGGAGCTTGGTCAGCGGGTCGGAGATCATCTTCGCGCCCAGGATGTCGTCGAGGGTGTACTCCTCCTGGAACTGCGCATACGGATTGTTCACCGAATGCTTGTGGTTCTTGTAGCCGATCTTCGCGAAATGCTCTGCGGTGCTTCCATGCTGGCGCATGTGCTCGCGGCCCGCGGCGCCGAACATCCATGGCGCGACGGGGAAGCCGAACTCGTCGATCTCGGCCATCGCCGCGACGTGCTTGGCCATCGGGGATTCGCGATCGTCGTGGCCGCCTTGCAGAGACCCGGGTTGCATCTTCTCGAAACCGAGCGCAATCACGCAGTCGGCGAGCCCGCCACGGATCGTCTGTGCGGCAAGGAACAGCGCCGTGGAGCCCGTCGAGCAGTTGTTGTTGACGTTGGCGATCGGGATGCCCGTCAACCCGAGTTCGTAGAGCGCCCGGTTGCCCGACGTCGAGTCGCCGGCAACGTAACCGACGAAGCCCTGCTGCACTTCGGAGTAGTCGATGCCCGCGTCCTCGAGCGCCTTGGTGCCCGACTCCTTGGCCATCTGGGGGTAGTCCCACCCTTCGCGGCGACCCGGCTTCTCGAACTTCGTCATCCCGACGCCGACGACGAAAACCCTGTTGCTTCTGGCGGTCGACATACCCCTGATCCTTTCGCTGCGCTGCGATTGACAGAAACATACTGCTTGCCATGTGTCTAGCCACTGCCCAGGCGCGAACGCCAACAAGACCCCGCCGTCGCAGCGGGGTCCTGCATCCTCGGGCGGATCAGCCGAACAGCACGCCGTGCCCGGGGCAGTAATGGTCGACCGAGGAGACCACGAAGGTCGCGACCTGGTCGGTGGTCAGGTCGGTGTTCTCGAGGATCTCCATGCCGAGGTCGACCGGGTCCGCCCCGCCGTCGAGCCGCGAGCAGACTTCGTGTGCGGTGCCGATGGCGGCCTTGGGGCTGTCGTATGCGATGCCCTCGGCGCGGATCTCGGCCAGGAAGGTGTCGTCCTCCGAGCTGAGCGCGGCGGCGGTGCCTGCTCCCGCGACGGCGCCCAATCCGAGCGCGGCCATGGTGAGCGCGGTGCCTATGGTGGCGAGGCGGTGCGAAGCGAACATCGTGACTCCTGTGGGTGTCGGTTCCGGGTCGGTCCCGGCTGACATCAGGGTCGGATGACGCCCTTGAAGAATTCTTGAAGCGAATCGCGGCGCCTGGTCAGGCGTACTTGAGCCACCAGTTGTGCAGGTCGACGAGGTTGTCCCCCTGCGCGTCGCCCAACAGGAGGTTCTCGTTGATGGTCCAGGCGATGTCCTGGTTGCCGTTGAACACCCCGCAGGCGACGCGGCCCTCCACCTTCTCGGGCGTTTCGGTGTAATGCCAGGTGGTGGGCGAGTCCGCGGCGCTGTCGGGGCACCGCACCAGTTCTTGATTGGCCGCGACGGAGTCGTCGAACGCCTTGTCGAGGGCGGGTTGGTCGGCGAACAGCGAGTACCGCGCGTTCGCGGGCCCGCCCTGCGGTGATGCGGCGCCGCAGTCCACAGTGGCCAGCGCACCGGTGGCCGGCGGCTGCACCGGCGTACACACGCCGTCGTCGTAGCCGCGCGGCAGCATCCCGAGCAGTTTGGCGTCGAACGAATCCGGACTGGGCGAGGGGGTCGTGGTGCGCGGGGGCCTGCGGGTGGTGCGCTCGGTGGTCTGGGTGGACGTGGTCGTCGTGGTCGACGCCGACGGCGTGTCGTCAGGCTTGACCAGGAACCAGATCCCGAGTGACCCGAGCACCAACACGAACACCGCGATCGCCGCGGCGATCGGGAGCCACGGGATGCCCTTGCGCGGCGGGCCCGGTGGCCGCGGGCCGGTCGGCGGCGGGGTGGCCCACATCGGTCCGCTCGAGGGTCCCGCCGGATGCATGGGCCCACTCGGCGGACCGCCGCCCGGCGGTGTGTGGAACGCCGGAGGCGGCGTCGGTGGGGGCGTCGGAGGTGGTGTCTGGTACCAAGCCGGCGGCCGGGGAGGCGTCGGGGCTGCGGCCTCGCTGCGTTGCAGGATGGTGGCGGCCTTGTCTTGATCCCGTTGTGTCAGGGCGTCATTCGCAGCCGCAGCCAGATCGCCGGCGCTGGCGTAGCGGTCCTCCGGCTTCTTCGCCATGCCGCGGGCGATCACCGCGTCGAAGGCGGCGGGAATACCGGGTCGCTGCTGGCTGGGTTTTGGCACCGGCTGCATCAGGTGTGCGGTGATGACGACGCTGACGCTGTCACCGGGGAACGGCTGTGAGCCGGTGAGGCATTCGTGCAGAACGCAAGTCAGCGCGTAGATGTCCGCCCGGTAGGTGACCTCGTCGCTGGTGAAGCGTTCGGGCGCCATGTATGCGTACGTGCCCACCGCGGTGCCGAGTTCGGTCAGCTTCTCGTCGGTGGCGGCGTTGGCGATGCCGAAGTCGACGAGGTATGCGAAGTCGTCGCGGGTCAGGATGATGTTCTCGGGCTTGACATCACGATGCATGATGCCGCTTTCGTGCGCGGCGTCCAGGGCCGAGGCGACCTGCTTGACGATGGCCACTGCACGCGCGGGCGTCATCGGACCGTAGTTCTTGAGCACCTTGCGCAGATCGGTGCCGTCGATCATGCGCATGTCGACGTAGAGCAGACCGTCGATCTCGCCGTAGTCGTGGATCGGCACCACGTGCGGTTCCTGCAGCCGGCCCGCCGAATGTGCCTCCCGCCGTAGCCGCTTGCGGAAAACGGGATCGTTGGACGCCGCCTCAGGCAACAGCTTCAGCGCGACGATCCGGTCCTTGACGGTGTCCTCGGCTTCGTACACCTCGCCCATGCCGCCCTTGCCCAGCAATCGGCGCAGCCGGTACGGGCCGATCTGGGAACCCACACGTGATTCCCCCGGCTCGGGGTCGGTCATCGGAGGCTCCTCGGGGCGGTTGGCTGGCCTGCGAAAACACATTAATCCGGCATCAGGCCGGATGCGGCTCTATCCGAAACGTGAACTCGTGGTCGCAGATGCGAATCGGATCGCCATCGCCCAGCACCGCCGTCCCGCGGATGCGCTCACCGCGCACCTCGACGCCGTTCGCCGACCGCAGATCGGTGAGCACGAAGCTGGTTCCGGTGTCGATGATCACGGCGTGGTGGCGGCTGACGCTGGCGCCGCTGAGCACGATGTCGTTGTCGGCCAGCCGCCCGATTCTGGTCGCCGTCGCCGTGAGGGGATGGACCTGCCCGCTGACCGAGTGCAGGGCCGCCATCGCGGACGCGGGGGCGATCGAGGTGCGCGCCTCGATCTCGCCGATGGTGTGGACGGCGGTGGTCTGTGCCGCCTTTCGGACATCGAGCGGCTCCTGGCGCAGGATCCGCTCGTGCAGTGAGCGAATCGTCGGGCCGGGGTCGATGCCGAGGTCTTCGGCGAGTGTGGTCTTGAGCCGTTGATACGCGTCCAGGGCGTCGGACTGCCGCTCGGCGAGGTAGTAGGCGGTGATCAGTTGGGCCCACAGCGGCTCGCGGTACGGGTGTTCGGCGACCAGGCCTTCGAGTTCGGTGATGACGGAATAGGCGCGTCCACAGGCGATCTCGGCCTCGGCATGCGCGGTGTGGGCGATCACCTTGTCCTCGGTGAGCGCGGTCGCATATGCGTCGACGAACTGGAAGTCGCGAAGATCCTCGAGCACGGGTCCGCGCCACTCGGCGAGCGCACTGCGCAGGTGCCTGCTCGCCTGCTCGAACTGGCCGGCCGCCGCGGCCTGGACCCCCGCGGCCTTCTCCGCGACGAAACGGCCGAGGTCGCAGTCGACGTCGTCGACGTTGAGCCGGTAACCCGGTGGTGCGTTCACCAACACCGCTTTCGGGTCGGCTCCCGCGGTGCTGAGCAGTTTCCGCAGGTTCGAGACGTAGGAGTGCAGGCTGGCCCTGGCCTCGGCGGGCGGCCACTGCTCCCACGCCGCGGTGATCAACGAATCGGTCGAGACCGGTCGATTGCGGTTCATCACGAGCACCGCCAGCACCGCCCGTTGTTTGGGGGTGCCCAGCGCGACCGGGGCGCCGTCGACCGCCATCTGCAACGGCCCCAGCACACCGAACCCGATCTTGATCGTGGCCATCGCGGTCATTGTGACCCGCACAGCAGGGGTTGTGGTGTAGACCTGCAAGAGTAGAACGTGTTCTAGTTTCGGTTAGGAGATTCGGTATGAGCCTGCGGGTGGTGCAGTGGGCGACCGGCGGGGTGGGCGTCGCGGCGATCAAGGGTGTGCTCGAACATCCCGACCTCGAGCTCGTCGGGTGCTGGGTGCACTCACTGTCGAAGGCGGGTAAGGACGTCGGCGAGATCGTCGGCATCGATCCGCTGGGCGTGACCGCGACCAACAGCCTCGACGACATCCTCGCCCTCGACGCCGACGCGGTGATCTACTCCCCGCTGCTGCCCAACCCCGATGAGGTGGCCGCGCTGTTGCGCTCCGGCAAGAACGTCGTCACGCCGGTCGGCTGGGTGTATCCCAGCGACCGGCAGGGCTCGCCCCTGCGGGAGGCGGCGATCGCCGGGAACGCCACGCTGCACGGCACCGGCATCGCGCCGGGCGGGATCAGCGAGAAGTTCCCGCTTCTGTTCTCCGCCTTCTCGACGGGTGTGACTTTCGTTCGGGCCGAGGAATTCTCGGATCTGCGTACCTACGAAGCGCCTGATGTCGTGCGTCACGTGATGGGCTTCGGCGAAGTGCCCGAGAAGGCGCTCAGCGGGCCGATGCAGAAACTGCTCGACGGGGGCTTCATCCAGGCGGTGAAGATGATCGTCGACAAGGTGGGGTTCCGCGCAGACCCGAAAGTCCGTTCCACGCAGGAGATCGCGGTCGCCACGGCGCCCATCGAGTCCCCGATCGGCGTCATCGAACCGGGCCAGGTCGCCGGGCGCAAATTCCACTGGGAGGCCCTCGTCGACGGTGAGCCGGTGGTGCGGGTCACCGTGAACTGGCTGATGGGTGAGGAAAACCTCGACCCCGCATGGACATTCGGCCCGGAAGGGCAGCGGTACGAGATGGAGGTCCGCGGTAACCCGGATGTGAACATCGTCGTCAAGGGCTTCCAGTCGGCGGTCGGAGGCGAGGGTCCGGAGTACGGCATTGTCGGCACCGCCGCGCACTGCGTGAATTCGGTGCCCGCGGTGTGTGCCGCCGAACCCGGCATCGCAACGTATCTGGACCTGCCGCTGATCAGCGGCAAGGCGGCTCAGGGACTCGGATAGCGGCGGGGGCCGCTTCGACGGAAGCCCGTCGCCTGGCACACTCACGGGCTGTGACGAGACGTGCACTGGTTCTGGCGGGCGGCGGCCTGGCGGGGATCGCCTGGGAGACCGGGATCCTGACGGGGATCGCCGACGAATCGCCGGCCGTCGCGGAGGCGTTGTTGACCTCCGATGTCCTGGTCGGTACTTCCGCGGGCTCCACGGTCGCGGCGCAACTCGGGAGCGGACTCGGGTTGGGTGCCTTGTTCGACCGGCAGATCGCTGCGACGTCGTCGGAGATCAACCCCGGCGGGGGGATCGAGAAGATCACCGAGATGTTTCTGCGTGCGATGACCGCGCCCGGCTCGAAAACCGAGAAACTGCAGCGGATCGGCGCGATCGCACTGGAGGCCGAGACGGTGCCCGAGGAGGTGCGGCGCAAGGTCATCGAGCAGCGGCTGCCGTCGCACGACTGGCCCGACCGCGACCTGCGCATCACCGCCATCGACGCCGAAACCGGTGAACTGGTCGGGTTCGACCGCACCTCGGGCGTCTCGCTGGTCGACGCCGTCGCTGCCAGTTGCGCCGTGCCGGGTGTGTGGCCACCGGTGACCATCGGCGCGCACCGGTACATGGACGGCGGCGTCGGCAGCACCGTCAACCTGGCGCTGGCCGACGACTGTGACGTCGTCGTCGCGCTGATCCCTCAGGGCCTCTCGTCGCCGTCGCCGTTCGGAACCGCGGCCAGGGACGAGGTCACCGCGCACGGAGCCTTCGGGGTGTTCGCCGACGACGAGTCGGTGGACGCGTTCGGGGCCAACCCGCTCGACCCCGCGTGCCGGGCCCCGTCGGCGCACGCCGGACGCAGGCAGGGCCGCAGCGTCGCCGCCGAGATCGCCGAGCACCTCGGCCTCTAATCCCCGGTACCGGAGACGCTTTCGGGCTTGGTGTCGAACGCGTCCAGTGCGGCGGCGGCCAACTCGATACCGATGTCGATCACTTCCGCGGCTCGGTGGAATTCGAGGCTGCGGCAGGCCGACCGGGGCACCTCGATGAGCATGTCGGGCGGATAGCCGGCGAGCTGGTGCCGTGCGAGCGCGGCCTGGGCGATGTCGATGGTGCGGTTCATCACCTCGAAACTGCCGAGCTTGGGCACCACGGCCGTCGCTTCCTTCGTCGCGTCGACGAGCTCCTCCTCGCTGTCGCCTTCCGCGAGCTCCCCGTCCGGACCCGTTCCCAACCGGCTCAACATCGCGTTCGACTCGAACAGCGAGGTGGTGCTGCGCCACATTCGCGCCAGCCACTCGGTGGTCGCGCGCGAACCCTGCGGTACCGGTTCCTCGGCGCCGCCGGATTCGCTGCCGGCCAGCGACACCGCGATGGTGAGATCGGCGTTGACGGCCGCGATCGGAGCCATCGGCAGCGGTTCGAGGATGCCCCCGTCGGCGAGGAGGCGGCCGTCGAGCACATGCGGTGCGATCACGCCGGGGATCGCGATCGACGCCCGGATCGCGGCGTCCACCGGGCCGCGCTGCAGCCACACCGACTTGCCGGCGATGAGATCCGTCGTGACCGCGGTGTAGGGGATCGGCAGGTCCTCGATGCGGACCTCACCGAGGATGTCGCGGACCGCGTCGAGGATCTTGGTCGCGCGCAGGACACCGGCGGCCGTGATCGAGGGATCGAGCAGGCGCAGCACAGCGCCCTGCGTGAGCGATTTGGCCCACTCGGAGAACTCGTCGAGCTTGCCCGCCGCGTGCAGCCCACCCACGAGGGCACCCATGGACGACCCCGCGACGCCGACGATGTCGTAGCCACGGTCCTGCAGTTCCTCGATCACCCCGATATGGGCGTAGCCGCGGGCGCCGCCACTGCCCAGCGCCAGCGCGACCCGCTTGCCAGCCATGCCGCCATTGTCCCGCGCCGGCACGGGTTCGGGCTGCCCGTTCAGCCGCAGAGGCCGTCGGCGGCCGCCTGCACGGCGACGATCACCGCGGCCTGCCGTGGCGGCGGCAACTGCGACCACGGCGTGCTCCAGGTGCCCGGCCCCGCCGAATCCGTTGACTGCAGCATTCCGAGGTAGGGCTCGATGTGCGTTTTCGGGTCGCCACCCTGCTCGGCCATCCACTGTCGAGCCGACTCGCAGGCCTTGGCGTACTCCTCCTCGGTCGAGTTGGCCGGAGCGCCGACCGCCGTGGTGACGCCATCGGGGGAGACCGCGACGGAACCCGGTGCCGCGGTGGGTGTTTCCGAGCCGGTGGCCGTGGAGGTCGATTCCGCGGGCGATTCGGGGGTTTCCTTGTCGCCCGACGACGAGCATCCCGCGATGAGACCCAATATCGCTGCGGCCGCGACGCCGTGACGCATGCGCATGCCGGTCAATCTAAGCAATGGCTCGCCGGTGACGAACACCGGCCGGACGGATCGCCGGGGTTGTGCTCACGGTGAATCTATCTGCCGACGCCGCAATCAGGTCCCTGGCCTGCGACGACGGGCAGTGGGCGCCCCGGCGTGGTCTGCGGCTGGGGTGGCGTCGGGCGGCGCGTGTCAGACTTGGCCGCATGACGACCGGACGCCAGGAGTGTTGTTGGGCTTAGCGCCCCGCCCTGCCCGTTTTCCGGTTTCCTTGGAGCTTTCATGGCCTCCCCTGCAGTCCTGCCCTCCTCCGTCCCCGCAGTCTCCGCGCCGACCCGCTTGCGGCTGCCCGATCTGTTGCTCGCCACCGACCGCGGCGCTGACGACGTCCTGAGCGGTCGTTACGACCATCTGCTGCCGGCCGGTGGCCCGCCCCGCGACGAGCGGTGGTTCACGCGACTGCACGGCGATGACGAGCTCGACATCTGGCTGATCAGCTGGGTGCCCGATCGGTCGACCGAGATGCACGATCACGGCGGTTCCCTCGGCGCATTGACCGTCGTTTCCGGTGTGCTGCGCGAGACCCGCTGGGACGGAGGGACATTGCGACATCGCCGGTTACGCGCCGGAGATCAGGCCGCCTTCCCGCTGGGGTGGGTGCACGACGTGGTGTGGGCGCCCGATCGCGATACGTCGGCCCCCGTCGCTCCGACGCTGAGCGTCCATGCGTATTCGCCGCCGCTGACGGCGATGTCGTACTACGAGGTGACGGAGCGGAACACGTTGCGCCGCAACCGGACCGAGCTGACCGACGCGCCGGAGGGATGACCATGGCGAGTCGCATCGACCGGATCCTGGACGACGCCCGCGCCCGGCTGCGCCGGTTGCCGGCCTCCGAGGTGCCCGCGGCGTTGGACCGCGGCGCGATCCTCGTCGACATCCGGCCCCAGGCTCAGCGCGCACGCGAGGGCGAGGTGGACGGGGCGTTGGTGATCGAGCGCAACGTGCTCGAGTGGCGCTGTGATCCGACCAGCGACGCCCGACTGCCGCAGGCCGTCGACGACGATGTCGAGTGGGTGGTGCTGTGCTCGGAGGGTTACACCTCGAGCCTGGCGGCGGCCTCGCTGCTCGACCTGGGGCTGCACCGCGCGACCGATGTCATCGGCGGCTACCACGCGTTGAAGACCGTTCTGGCTTAGGCGTTTTCGTCGTTGGACAGCAGCGGTCGCAACCGTTCGGTCTTCTCCGGTGTCCAGCCGGGCGGCTGAAGGATCGCCGCCCAGGCGTTGGCCACATCCTTGACGTAGACGTGGCCGTGGCCGTCGGGCACGTCGACGGCCACCGCCATGTCCGCCGACACCTGCAAGAATGTCACCACCGGAATCCACTGCATCCGGCCGGAGACGTCGTATCCGCGCGGTTCCTTGAGCCAATCCGGTTCGGCGAACAGCAGATCCGGGTTGAACCACGCGATCGGGTCGGAGGCGTGCTGCAGGTACACCACCCGAGGGTTGTCCCACGGTGCGTCTGGTCGGCGCAGATCTTCGGCGCGGGCGGCGAAATGCACGTTCTCGCCGTTGTCGTAGATCGGCAGCCACATCGGTGAACCGGGATCGCGGTCGCGGGTCAGCTGCGTCCAGATCGTGTTGTTGAACGTCGGGCCGCTGAACAGGGCGCCGTCCGTGCGGGCGACGAGATTGTTGAGTGCGAGGAAAGGCGCTTCACCGCCGAAGGATCCGAGGCTCTCGCCGAACACCACGAGCCGCGGTCGTCGCTCTTCGGGCATCTCACGGATCAGCGCGTCGACCGCCTCGAACAGCGCCTGGCCCGCCTGACGCGCGTTCTCCTTGTCCACGAGGAACGACAACCAGCTGGGAAGGAACGAGTACTGCATCGACACGATTGCGGTGTCGCCGTTGTACATGTATTCCAGCGCCGAGGCTTCCGCCTCGTTGATCCATCCGGTGCCGGTGGTGGTGGCCACGGCGACCACTTCACGGTCCAGCCCGCCCGTGCGCTGCAGCTCGCGGGCGGCCAGGGCGGCGGTGGCCTTGATGCCGTCCGCGGAATGCAGGCCGGCATAGGCGCGGATGGGTTCGACGGCGGGTCTACCGTTGAACGCCGTCAACTCCTCGACCGTCGGCCCCGCGGCCACGAACACCCTGCCCTGGTGGCCGAGCGACTCCCAGCTGGCCAGGGAGCCGGGGCCGCCCGAGCGCAATGGTGAAGTGGGAGCGGGGAAGTCGGGGTCGGTTTCGTCGTTGACCGCGGCGAATGTCCGGTTGATGGTGTGCATCGCGAAACGCACGACGACACCGTTGAGCAGTGCGATCGTCAGCGCGAGCAACAACGCCACGACGACGACGGCCGAGACCCGCGGCGGCGCAACGCGTTCGAGCTGACGGACCAGGAACCGTACGAGCCTGCCGATCAATTGGCCGATCTCGACGAGCACGAACAGCGTCACGATGGACAGCACCGCGGTCAACGGGTGATCCCAGAAGCTCATGCGCGCCACGCCGTTGAGGTCGCGCACTTCGTTCTGCCAGGTGTGGAAGTACACGATCATCAGGATCTGGCCGATGACGCCGATGATCACCAGCGCGATCCACGCCTGTCGCGGTGCGGGTGGGCTGGTCTCTCTCGACAGCATGTAACGCAGCAGCCACACCACGAACACGCCGAGCATGTATCCGAAAGCGCCTGCGGCGCCGCTGACGAGGCCCTGGAACAGCGGGCCCCGGGGCAGTAGCGACGGCGTCAGCGAGAGCCAGATGAACACCAACCCGATCGCGGTGCCGGTAAAGGTGTAGCGGCGCACCCACCAGGGAGTGTGCCTGGACTCACCAATCGTTTCTTCCCGCGGTTCGTCGACCGTGGTGTCGGTGTCGTCGCGGGTGTCGGTCACCCCCGAAGATTAACGGTGGCGGAAGTTCGGTGGGCGTTTCTCGGTGAACGCGTTCATGCCCTCCGTCTGGTCCTCGGTCGCGAATGCCGAGTGGAACAGCCTGCGCTCGTAGAGAAGCCCCTCGGCGAGCGTGGATTCGAAGGCACGGTTCACGGCTTCCTTGGCCATCCGCGACGCCGACAGCGACATCCCGGCGATGGTCTTGGCGACGGCGTTCGCCTCGTCGAGCAGCGTGTCGGCGGGGACCACGCGCGACACCAGGCCCGCACGTTCGGCCTCTTCGGCGTCCATGTTGCGACCGGTCAGGATCAGGTCCATCGCCTTGGCTTTTCCGATGGCGCGGGTGAGTCGTTGCGAACCGCCCATACCGGGAAGCACGCCGAGCTTGATCTCGGGCTGGCCGAATTTCGCGGTGTCAGCGGCGATCAGTAGATCGCACATCATCGCCAGCTCGCAGCCACCGCCGAGCGCATAACCGGCGACGGCCGCGATCGTGGGGGTGCGGGTGGCGGCGAACGAGCTCCACGCGGCGAAGAAGTCGCTCGCGAAGACGTTGGCGAAGGTCAGGCTCGCCATCTCCTTGATGTCGGCGCCCGCCGCGAACGCCTTCTCATTGCCCGTGATGATGATGGCGCCGATCGCGGGGTCGTTGTCCAATTCGGCAGCGGCGGAGGTGACTTCGCGCATCACCTGACTGTTGAGGGCGTTGAGGGCCTTCGGCCGGTTCAGGGTGATGGTTGCGACGCGGTCGTCACGCGTGACAGTGATGGTTTCGTAATCGGTCATGAGAACTCCAGTTCGCGATCGGCCGGCGTGAAGTAATCCTCGACGTCGGCGGGGGTGACCGCCGCCAGCGAGGCGGGCGACCATTTCGGGTTGCGGTCCTTGTCGACGACCTGGGCGCGGATGCCCTCGACGAAGTCGTGGGAGCGCAGGGCGCCGCACGACGTCCGGTACTCCTGGCGCAGCACGTCCTCGAGTGTGTCGAGTTTCGCGGCGCGGCGCAGGGCTTCCAGGGTGACGGAAACCGAGACGGGGGAGCGGGTCTCGATGAGATCGGCGGCCTCCACGGCGGCGGGGTTGTCTTCGGCGCGCAGCGCGGCGACGATGTCGAGCGGGGACTCGTGTGCGTAGCACCGGTCGATCCAGTCGCGTTGCCGCACAAGGTTGCTCGGCGGCGGCTCGACGGTGTGTGCGGCCAACGCGGCATCGATCCCGTCGGCGATGACCGCGGCCTTGAAGTCGGCGAGCTTGTCGTGGGGCACGAAGTGGTCGGCGAAGCCCATCGCGATGGCGTCGGCGCCGTCGAAGTTCGCGCCCGTGAGCGCGGCGTGTTGGCCGAGCAGGCCGGGCGCGCGCGAGAGGATCAGTTGGCCGCCGACGTCGGGGACGAAGCCGATGCCGACCTCGGGCATGGCCATCTTGGTGGTGTCGGTGACGACGCGCACGCTGCCGTGTGCGCTGACCCCGACGCCACCGCCCATGACGATGCCGTCCATCAGCGCGACATACGGTTTGGTGAACCGGCCGATGTGGGCGTTGAGCAGGTATTCGTCGTACCAGAACTCCCGCGCTTCGCGGCCCTTCTCGGAGCCTTCGGCCCGGGCGCTGTGGTAGAGCGCGACGATGTCGCCGCCCGCGCACAGGCCGCGTTCGCCGGCGCCGTCGATCAATACCGCGGTGACGGTGTCGTCGCTCTCCCATTCGGCCAGTACGCGCGACATCGTGGCGACCATCGAGTGGTTCAGCGAGTTGATGGCCTTGGGCCGGTTGAGGGTGATCAGGCCGACGCCGCGGTCAACGGTTACTAGGACATCCTCGTTTTCGCCCACGAGTATGCAATGTAGAACGTCGCCCGACCTGCGAATGCTTTGGGTAGGGTTTCCTGGGAACAAGCTGGGAAAGTTCGACGGCGTTGCCGGGAACCGAACCAGGGACACGAATCGTTGACGGTGTGTTCGCCGATTGACGGACGACATCACAGGAGAGGAACGACGGTGCGGGAATCCAGCAACCCCGTATTCCGATCCCTGCCGAGAACGCAGGGCGGATATGCGCAATTCGGTACCGGAGCAGCCGGCTACGGTACGCAGGCGGTACACGCCGACCCCTATGTGACCCAGTACCCCGAGCAGCGGCAGGCCGGCGTCGCCCGGCCGATGACCATCGACGACGTCGTCACCAAGACCGGCGTCACGCTGGCCGTGCTGTCGGCCGTCGCGGTCGTCACCTACTTCCTGGCGGCGGTGAACCCCGCCGTGGCCCTGCCGCTGGCGATGGTCGGCGCAATCGGCGGCCTGGTTCTGGTGCTTGTCGCCACCTTCGGCCGTAAGCAGGACAAGCCCGCGATCGTGCTGAGCTACGCGGCCCTTGAAGGGCTGTTCCTCGGCGCCATCTCGTGGGTGTTCGGCAAGAGCGTCGAGATCGCGGGCGGCAGCGCTGGCGCGCTGATCACCCAGGCCGTGCTCGCCACGTTCGGTGTGTTCTTCGGCATGTTGGTCGTCTACAAGACCGGCGCGATCCGCGTCACCCCGAAGTTCACCCGCATGATCGTCGCCGGCCTGTTCGGCGTCCTGGTGCTCATGCTCGGCAACCTCGTTCTCGGCATGTTCGGTGTCGGCGGTGGCGAAGGCATGGGCCTGCGCGCCGGTGGCCCGATCGCGATCATCTTCTCGCTGGTCTGCATCGGCCTGGCGGCGTTCAGCTTCCTGATCGACTTCGACTCGGCCGACCAGATGATCCGCGCCGGTGCGCCGGAGAAGGCGGCGTGGGGCGTCGCGCTCGGCCTGACCGTCACGCTGGTCTGGCTGTACATCGAGATCCTGCGGCTGCTGTCGTACTTCCAAAGCGATTAGCAGCTCCGACGAGAAGGCCCGGCACGAGTACGTGCCGGGCCTTTTTTCGTTTGCGGCAGTTATCCACAGACCCGTCGTGACGGCTGTTCGATGGCGCGGATCTGTCGGTTCGGTCATCTTCAGTGCGCGTATGGAGACGCCGTTTGTCGGGAGTGAAGCGTTGCGCGATGGCCTTGTCGCCAACAAGTACCAGCTGCGGAGCCGGTATCGACTCTTGTACCCCGACGTTTACCTGGACGGCGGCGCGGTGCCGAACTTAGCGCAGCGGACGACCGCCGCCTGGTTGTGGACGCGTCGGCGGGGCGTGGTCGCCGGCCTGGCCGCTGCTGCGCTACACGGTTCGAAGTACGTCGCCGATGATGTTGCGATCGAACTGATCTGGTCGAATCCGCGTGCGCCCCGCGGGATCGTGACGCGACGAGACCGACTGCTAAGCGATGAACGGCAGTACGTGGCCGGCATACCCGTCACCACGCCGGAGCGCACGGCGTTCGATCTCGCCCGGCTCACTCGCGGCGATCGGGCCGTCGCCCGACTCGATGCGCTGGGTAATGCGACGGGCTTCGACCCTGATGCGGTTGACGAGCTCGCCATGCGACACCGTGGGTCGCCGGGGGTTCCGCGAGTATCACCCGTGCTCAAGCTCTATGACCCCGGCGCGGAGTCGCGCCGCGAAACGTGGTTGCGCCTCTTACTGATTCGAGCTGGTTTTCCGAGACCGAAAACGCAGATACCGGTCTACGACGACTTCGGCCGGCCGCGCTACCGACTCGACATGGGTTGAGACGACGTGATGATCGCGGTTGAATACGACGGCGAGCTGCACCGACTCCCGTCACGGTTGGGGAGGGACATTGTGCGATCGGAGTTCATCCGATATCGCGGATGGACGCACATTCGCGTTGTCGCAGGCGATCACCCTGCCGACATCATCAATCGGGTGCGGCGGGCGTGGAACGCTAGTGTGCACTCAGATCGCGAAATAGCCTCGTAAAGAGTGAATCTGCGAATCTGCGATCTGAACGCACACTAGCGCCGACGCAACGCTGAAGCGCTAGGAGAGCCGCTCGATCACCATCGCCATGCCCTGACCGCCGCCGACGCACATCGTCTCGAGGCCGAACGTCTTGTTGTGAGTCGTCAGGTTGTTCAACAGCGTGGCCGTGATCCGTGCACCCGTCATGCCGAACGGATGACCCAGCGCGATCGCGCCGCCCGAGACGTTGAGCTTGTCCTCGTCCATCCCCAACGCCCGCGCCGAACCCAGCACCTGAACCGCGAAGGCTTCGTTGATCTCGTAGAGGTCCATGTCGCCGATCGACATCCCGGCGTTGGCGAGTGCCTTCTTGACGGCCTCGATCGGGCCCAGGCCCATGATCTCCGGCGACAGCCCGCTCACGCCCGTCGATACGATGCGTGCCAGCGGCGTCAGACCCAGCTCGCGAGCTTTGGTGTCGGACATGACGACCAGCGCCGCGGCGCCGTCGTTCAGCGGGCACGCGTTACCCGCCGTCACCGTGCCGTTCGGGCGGAACACTGGCTTGAGCTGGCTGATCTTCTCGTAGGTCGTGCCCGCACGCGGACCGTCGTCCTTGGACACCACGGTCCCGTCGGGCAGCGCCACCGGGACGATCTCGCGGTCGAAGAAGCCGCTGTTGATGGCCTCCTCGGCGCGGTTCTGCGACCGCACGCCCCAGTGGTCCTGGTCTTCGCGGCTGATGCCGGTGTGCAGCGCGACGTTCTCCGCCGTCTGGCCCATCGCGATGTACACGTCGGGCAGCAAGCCGTCCTCGCGCGGATCGTGCCACTCCTCGGCGCCCGCGGCCGCCTGATCCGAACGCTCCATCGCGTCGGCGAACAACGGGTTCTTGCTGTCCGGCCACCCGTCGGCCGTGCCCTTCGGGAATCGCGAAACCGTCTCCACGCCAGCGGAAATGAACGCATGTCCCTCGCCGGCCTTGATCGCGTGGAACGCCATCCGGGTGGTCTGCAGCGACGACGAGCAGTAGCGGTTCACCGTCGTCCCCGGCAGGAAGTCGTAACCGAGCTGGACGGCGACGGCCCTGCCGACGTTGAACCCCGCCTCACCCGCGGGCTGCCCACAGCCCATGATCAGGTCGTCGATCTCCCGCGGATCCAGCGCCGGCACCTTGTCCAGCACCGCGCGCACCATCTGCGCGGCCAGATCGTCAGGCCGGATGTCGACCAGTGAACCCTTCGCGGCGCGGCCGATCGGCGACCGCGCGGTCGCGACAATGACGGCTTCAGGCATGGCGTCTCCTCGCTTCGATGGCTATGAGGAGAACCTAGCTCGCGGTCGCGACGATGGGTGCGGGGACCCCAGTCGACCGCCGCCACAGCCTGCTCAACCCGCCGACCCGGGCCAGCAGCGCGAAGCCTTCGCCCGACCTCGTGCGCCACGGCAACTCCGGCGCCGCGCCACCGAGCCAGTCGCTCAACGCATTACACAGCGCGGGCAGCAGTTGCTGGCCGGCGAGCTCATAACCCGCGCCGGACGGATGGAACATGTCGGGCGAGAACAGCACGTCGGGCGTGGACCGGAAATGGGGCGCCAGCAGGTCCGCCAGCGGCACGGGCACACCGCCCTCCGCTCGTACCGCCGCCGTCTGAGCGCGGGCCAGTCGCAGGCCGCGGCTGCGGGTGATCGCGCGCAGCGGTTGCGGGATCGCGGTGATGACACCGAAGTCGGGGCAGGTGCCGACCACCACGACGGCGCCCGCGGCGCGCAACCGGTGCACCGCCTTTCCCAGTCGATGCGCCGACGGCCGGATGCCGTTGGGCCGGGTGATGTCGTTGGCGCCGATCATGATCACGGCGGCGTCGGGCGGCGGTCCGGCGACGAACGTCGCGTCGATCTGTCCGGACAGCCCCTTCGACGTCGCACCGACGATCGCCTTGGTGCTCAGGCGAATACGTTTACCGGAAACCTCGGCCAAGCCCCGCGCCAGCAGCACCCCGGGGACTTCTTCGGCGGTGGTGGCGCCGTAACCGGTCGCGGTGGAGTCGCCGAAGACCATCAGATGCAGGTCGAACGGCACATCGCGGTGCCAACGCTCGACGGGACCCCCGCCAGGGGCGTACACGCCGTCGGCGCGCGGCGGGATGTCCCACGCGTGCGGTATGACGCGGCGAGCCTGGTCCGCCTGCCCGATCAGCAGGTTGCGCGCACCGATGTACGCCGATCCGATCGAGCCGAGCGTGGCCGCGGCCGCAAAGGCGAGGGTGGTCGTCCGTCGCGGTGAGCCCACGCAGGCAAGTTTAAGTGGGTTTTCTCGGGCTATCCGCGTGGCGAGAAGCGTTACGGGGTCACATTGCGGTATCAACTCCGGTATCGAATATGCCTCGCTGATTGTTGAAATGAACGTATGGTGTCAAGCTAAGACGCGGGTCACGTCCAGAAAATTAGGCGTACTCAGCACTACGGCGGCTTTGAAACGTCGGAGGGGGTGGTTGTCATGACCGCACCAAGCAAGGTCAGCCATATCGGCCGGCCAGGAGTATCGCCTGTTCACGCGCGTAAGCCGCGCAAATTCCCGGTCAGCGACGGAGCGCCGGTAGAAGTTGTCGAAGACGGTCCGAGCGTCGGCGGCCGACTGGCGTCTCTCGCGGCTCTGCTAACTGTTCGCCCGACGCTAGCTATCGGCAGTTATGCGCCGCGCCTGCCCTGGCCGTGGGGTCTGGTCGACTTCGTCTCGCGCATCGCGCGGCCGGCGCCCGGCACCGTTCGCGCCACGATCTCTTTGCCGAACTGCACTGCGCAACTTGTCAGGGCACCCGGCGTGCTGCCCGCGGACGGCAAACGCGGTGTCATCCTCTACATGCACGGCGGCGCGTTCTTGACCTGCGGCGTCAACTCGCACGGCCGCCTGGTCCAGGCGCTTTCGGGCTACGCCGACTGCCCGGTGCTGGTGGTCAACTACCGAATGATCCCGAAGCACTCCGTCGGCATGGCCATCGACGACTGCCACGATGCTTACCAGTGGCTGCGCATGCACGGTTACGAGCCCGAGCAGATCGTGCTGGCGGGCGACTCGGCGGGCGGTTACCTGGCGCTCGCCCTGGCCGAACGCCTGCAGCGCGAAGGCCTCAAGGGTGAGGTGCCCGCCGCGATGGTGACGATGTCGCCGCTGTTCGAGATCGACAACGAGGCCCGGGCCAACCACCCGAACATCCGCACGGACGCGATGTTCCCGCCGCGCGCGTTCTACGCGCTGGTCGACCTGATCGAGGAGGCGGCCAAGCGGAGCCGCAAGGACGGCGAGCCCGAAGAGATCTACGAGCCGCTCGACCACATCGAACCCGGACTACCCCGCACCCTGATCCACGTCTCGGGGTCCGAGGTGCTGGTCAGCGACGCCCGCAAGGCCGCGCGGCGGTTGGCCGCCGCAGGCGTCCCGGTCGAGGTCCGCGTCTGGCCTGGGCAGATGCACGTTTTCCAGATCGCTGCGCCAATCGTTCCCGAGGCGAAGCGCTCGCTACGTCAGATCGGCGAGTACATCCGCGAGGCCACCTGGTAGCCCACCTGGTGACGGTGGAAGCCGCCTGACACGATGGAGTCATGCGGATCGCCCGGCACGTCAGTGAGCTCATCGGCAACACCCCCCTGGTTCAGCTGAACTCTGTTGTCCCCCAGGGAGCGGGGATGGTCGCGGCCAAGATCGAGTACCTCAACCCCGGCGGCAGCTCGAAGGACCGCATCGCGATCAAGATGATCGACGCCGCCGAGGCGAGCGGTGAGCTCAAGCCCGGCGGCACGATCGTCGAGCCGACGTCAGGTAACACCGGGGTCGGTTTGGCCCTGATCGCCCAGCAGCGCGGCTACAAGTGCATTTTCGTGTGCCCGGACAAGGTCGACGAGGACAAGCGCAACGTGCTGCGGGCCTACGGCGCCGACGTGGTGGTGTGCCCGACCGCGGTGCCACCGGATCATCCCGACAGCTACTACAGCGTCTCCGACCGGCTGGTCGGCGAGATCGACGGCGCCTGGAAGCCCGACCAGTACTCCAACCCGATGGGGCCCGAGTCGCACTACGAGACCACCGGCCCGGAGATCTGGGCCGACACCGACGGCAAGGTCACGCATTTCGTGGCGGGTGTGGGCACCGGCGGCACCATCACCGGCGCCGGGCGCTATCTGAAGGAGGTCTCCGACGGCAAGGTGCGCGTGATCGGCGCCGATCCGGAGGGTTCGGTGTACTCCGGCGGGACCGGACGGCCGTATCTGGTCGAGGGCGTGGGCGAGGACTTCTGGCCCAAGGCCTACGACCCCGCGGTGCCCGACGAGATCATCGCGGTCTCAGACGCCGATTCGTTCGAGATGACGCGGCGCCTGGCCCGTGAAGAAGCGCTGCTCGTCGGCGGGTCGTGCGGTATGGCCGTCGTCGCCGCCAACAAGGTGGCCGAGCAGGCCGGCCCGGACGCGCTCGTGGTCGTTCTTCTGCCTGACGGCGGAAGAGGTTATCTCGCAAAGATTTTCGACGACGACTGGATGTCGTCGTACGGATTCCTGCGCAGCCGGATGGACGGGTCGGTGGATGAGTCGACGGTCGGCGAAGTGCTGCGCGGTAAGTCGGGGGCGCTGCCCGACCTGGTGCACACCCACCCGTCGGAAACCGTTCGCGACGCCATAGGAATCCTTCGCGAGTACGGCGTCTCGCAGATGCCGGTCGTTGGTGCCGAACCTCCGGTGATGGCCGGGGAAGTCGCGGGCAGTGTGTCGGAGCGCGAACTGCTGTCCGCGGTGTTCGAGGGACGCGCCAAACTCGCCGACGCGGTGGCCGACCACATGAGCCCGCCGCTACCTCTCATCGGTGCGGGCGAAACCGTGAGCGCCGCGGCGAAAGAGCTTCGCGAGTGCGACGCCGTGATGGTCGTCGAAGAAGGCAAGCCGGTCGGCGTGCTGACCCGCCACGACCTGCTCGGTTTCCTCTCGGATGGAAGTAAACGCCGGGTTCGCTAGCGCCTCACCGTCATCGCGCTGTCGCTGGCAAACACCGCGCCCGGGCGCGGTCACGTACCGGACTCATTCCGCACAGAAATCCCTGCACAAGGGTTGTGCTCCGGTAATGTGGTCACGCTTGATCCCAGCTAAGAAGCAGACTGGAGTCGCCCGATGACCGATCACCCGCAGCCTCCGGGGGAGTATCCCTCCCCACCGCCTGGTGGTTATCCGCCACCGCCACAGGGTGACGGCGCCCAGCCAACGACTGGCACCGGTTATCCGCCTCCGGCACAGCCGGTTCAAGCGCTGCCGAAAGAGGCTTATACGTCGTGGTTCACCCGTGTGGTGGCTTGGCTGGTCGATTCGATCCCGATCTTCATCCTGTGGGGCATCGGTTATGCGCTGCTGCTCGGCACGCAAGAAACCGCCTGCATCACCGACGTTTCCGAGTACCAACTCGGCGAATTCTGCGCGACGGGCGCATCCACGGTTGGCCAGTTCGCGTTCGCGCTCACATCGATGCTCGTTCTGGCGTATGTGATTTGGAATTATGGCTACCGCCAGGGAAGCACCGGATCCAGCATCGGCAAGTCGATGTTGAAATTCAAGGTTGTCAGTGAAAAGACAGGACAGCCAATCGGTTTCGGAATGTCGATCGTTCGGCAACTGGCGCACATCATCGACGCGGCGATCTGCTACGTCGGATATCTGTTCCCTTTGTGGGACGCCAAACGGCAGACGATCGCGGATAAACTCATCAGCACCGTCTGCTTACCGTTGTAATCAACCGGGAAGGCCATATGACTGATCAACCGCCTCCTCCGCCGGGAAACAACCCGCCACCACCTCCCGGTGGTTATCCACCTCCGCCTCCGCCGGAGGGCTACCCGCCGCCACCGCCGCCGGGCGGTTATCCGCCTCCTCCGCTACAGGGCGGTTATCCACCGCCTCCGCAACAGGGCGGTTATCCACCGCCACCGCCGGGGGCCGGCTTTCCGCCGCCGGGGCCGGGTGGCTATCCACCCGCGGGCGGCTATCCACCGCCGGGTGGGCCGGGATTCCCTGGGGCACAGCCCTATAGCGTCGGAGATGCGTTCTCTTGGGCGTGGGGCAAGTTCACCGCCAACGCCGCTGCGGTGATCGTCCCGACGCTGGTCTACGGGATCGTCGTCGTCGTTCTGCAGGTGCTCTTCGGCGTTTTGTCGGCTGCCGTGGAACCTGAATCGACCAGCTACACGTCGGACGGTGATGGTTTTGCCTTTTCGTTCAACGTGTCGGGACCTGCCAGCCTTGCGATCACGATTGTCGGCTGGCTCGTCTCCCTCGTGGTCGGCGGAATCATCCAATCCGCCTACTACAACGGCATGTTGGACGTCGCGAACGGCCAGCCGGTGACCATCGGGTCGTTCTTCAAACCGCGCAACGTCGGCGCCGTGATCATCGCGAGCGTGATCGTCGGGCTGTTGACGTCGATCGGCTTCGCGCTGTGCTTCATTCCCGGGCTCATCGTCGTCATCTTCACGATGTTCACGGTGATCGCCCTTCTGGACCGCAACCTCTCGCCGATCGACGCGATCAAGGCCAGCTTCGACATCGCGAAGAACAACTTCGGTCAGGTGTTGGTGACCCTGCTGGTGGTCATCGCGGTCACGGTCGTCGGCGCGTTGCTCTGCGGCGTGGGCCTGTTCGTCGCGCTTCCGCTGGCGGCGCTCATCGAGGTGTACGCGTACCGCAAGCTGAGCGGTGGCCAGGTGGCCGAACTCAACCCGCAACCCTTGCCGCCGGGTCCGCCCCCTCAGGTCAACCCGCAGCAGTAGGACGGTTCATCGGAAGGCGCTGACGCCGGTCAGCGCCTCTCCGATGACCAACTGGTGCACCTCGGAGGTGCCCTCGTAGGTCAGCACCGACTCCAGGTTGTTGGCGTGCCGAATGACGGGATACTCCAGCGTGATCCCGTTGGCGCCCAACAGCGTTCGGCACTGCCGAGCGATCTGGATGGCCTCCCGCACATTGTTGAGCTTGCCGAAGCTGACCTGCTCGGGCTTGATCTTCCCCTCGTCCTTGAGCCTGCCGAGATGCAACGCCAGCAGCTGGGCCTTGCCGAGTTCGACTGCCATGTCGGCGATCTTGGCCTGCGTCAGCTGGTAGGCGGCCAGCGGTTTGTCGAACACCTCGCGGGTGCCGACGTAGTCCAGCGCGGCCTGCAGGCAGTCCCTGGCGGCGCCGACGCTGCCGAACACGATCCCGAAGCGGGCCTCCGCCAGGCAGCTGAGCGGGCCGGACAGGCCGCGCGCCTCGGGCAATTTCGCGTCCTCGGGCAGCCGGACGTCGTCGAGGTGCAACTCCGAGGTCACCGACGCCCGCAGCGACAACTTGTGCGTCATGTCGGTGGCCGAGAACCCGGGGGTGCCCGCGGGCACCAGGAAGCCGGACACCCCGACATCGGTCTGCGCCCACACGACCGCGACGTCGGCGACCGAACCGTTGGTGATCCACATCTTCGACCCGTTGAGGATCCAGTCGGAGCCGTCCCGCTTGGCGGTCGTGCGCATACCACCGGGATTCGAGCCGAAGTCGGGTTCGGTCAGCCCGAAACACCCGATAGCCTCACCGGCCGCCATGGCGGGCAGCCACTGGTTGCGCTGCTCCTCGCTGCCCCAGCGGTGGATCGCGAACATCGCCAGCGAGCCCTGCACCGAGACCAGACTGCGCAATCCGCTGTCCACGGCCTCGAGTTCCTGGCACACCAGGCCGTACGCCGTCGCCGTCGAGCCACCGCAGCCGTACCCCTTCAAGTGCATCCCGAGCAGCCCGAGCTTGCCGAAGTCCGCGGCCAGTTCGCGGACCGGCACCTGGCCGGTCTCGAACCACTCGGCGATGAACGGCCGCAACCGCTGTTCGCCGAACCGGCGCACCGTCTGGCGCAGCTCGACGTCTTCGGGGGACAGCATCGAATCCAGCTCGAGCAGGTCGTCGAGGCGGGTCGCAGGGCTCATGCGACATGTCTACCCTGTCGGCGCGGTCCACAGTCGTGGCTAGGCTGAGCGGTGATGTCTGCACACGAATCGCACGGCCTGTCCACACGGGCCATCCACGCCGTCCGGCCCGACCTGACCACCGGCGCCGTCAACGCGCCGATCTACGCGAGCTCGACGTTCGCCCAGGACGGCGTCGGCGGGCTCCGCGGCGGCTACGAGTACGCCAGGACCGGCAACCCGACCCGGGCCGCGCTGGAGGCCTCGCTCGCCGCCGTCGAATCGGCCGCCTACGGCCGGGCGTTCGCGTCCGGCATGGCGGCAACGGACTGTGCGCTGCGGGCGATCCTGCGGCCGGGCGATCACGTCGTGATGCCCGACGACGCGTACGGCGGGACGTTCCGGCTCATCGACAAGGTGTTCACGAAATGGGGCATCGACTACACCGCGGTCTCGCTCGCCGATCTCGACGCGGTGAGCGCTGCGGTGACGCCGAACACCCGGCTGATCCTGGTGGAGACGCCCACCAACCCGTTGCTGTCGATCGCCGACATCGGCGCGATCGCGCAGATCGCGGCCACCTCGAACGTGAAAGTGTTGGTGGACAACACGTTCGCCTCACCCGCGCTGCAACAGCCGCTGCTGCTGGGCGCCGACATCGTGCTGCACTCCACCACGAAGTACATCGGGGGACATTCCGATGTGGTGGGCGGCGCGCTGCTGACCAATGACGAGGAACTCGACGCCGCGTTCGCGTTCCTGCAGAACGGCGCGGGTGCGGTGCCCGGTCCGTTCGACGCCTACCTGACGCTGCGCGGGCTGAAGACCCTGGTGGTCCGCATGCAGCGGCACAGCGACAACGCGGCCGTCATCGCCGAATTCCTCGACGGCCACCCCGCGATCGAGACGGTCCTGTATCCGGGCCTGCCCGGACATCCCGGTCACGAGACCGCGGCCAAACAGATGACCGGGTTCGGCGGCATGATCTCGGTGCGGCTGCGCGGGGGAGCGGAGGCCGCCCGCAAATTCTGTTCGCGGACAGAGGTTTTCATCCTCGCCGAGTCGCTGGGCGGCGTCGAGTCGCTGATCGAGCACCCCGGTGCGATGACCCACGCATCGACGGCCGGTTCACAGCTGGAGGTCCCCGAGGATCTGGTGCGGTTGTCGGTCGGGATCGAGGACGTCGCGGATCTGCTCGCCGATCTCGAACAGGCGTTGGGCTAGCGACTCTTCAGCGCGGGCCGCAGCGCCGAGGCGGTGACCGCGAGGTTCATCTCGGCCAGCGCGGTCGGGGATTCGTCGACCCAGCTGCCGAGCGCGATCTCGCCGGCGCGCGCGTGCACCCAGCGCCACCCGCGGTCGTTGAGGCTCAGCAGCGCACCGAGGCCGTCGGTCGCATGCAGCAGCGAGATGATCGCGGCCGTGGGTGCCGTGGGGGCGGTGCGATCGAACAGCGCCGACAGCAGCGCCGAACGGGCCTGTCCGACGCGGTTGCGATCGGTCAACGGCCACGCGAAGTCGTGGCCGAACCGCTTGTCCGGCAACGGAAGACGCCGGATCTGTCCGGTCCGCTCGAGATGAGCGACGATGTGGGTCTCGGTCTGCTTGGCCAACCGCTTGACCGCTGTCCGCGGCCGCAACGGGCGGCGCTGCAGCAGCTGGAACGCCGGTTCGGCGACCGGATCCGGCGCGCCCGGTGCCGACAGCGCGATCAGGCGGCCCGCTTCGACCGCCTCGCCGTCGACCGACGGCCGCACCCGGCACGCCAGCGCCAGGTCGAGGAGAACCGCGGCGGCAAGCACCCGCTCGCGGCGCGCACGATCAAGAACCGGTTGCGCGGAAGCGTTGTCGAGCAGCAGTAGGAACAGGTCCTCGGCGATCTGCGCCATGAGCGGATGCTAAACCGCACACCGCCCGGACTCGAAAGCCGGCGGCCGGCTCAGGCGTGGTACGGCTCGGCCTCGAGCAGCTTCACCTTGACCGTGCTGCCGCTGGGCACCGTGTAGGTGCGGACGTCGCCGACCTTCGCGTCGATGAGCGCCTCGCCCAGCGGTGACTTCGGCGAGTACACCTCGAGCTTGCCGTCGCTGATGCCCTCCTGACGGGTGGCGATCAGGAAGGTCTCGGTGTCGTTCTCGTCGTCGCCGTACTGCACCTTGACCACCGAACCGGGCAGCGCGACGCCCGACTGCTTGGGCGCCTCGCCGACCTTGGCGTTGTTCAGCAGTTCCTGCAGCTGACGAATCCGGGCCTCCTGCTGGCCCTGCTCCTCGCGCGCGGCGTGGTATCCGCCGTTCTCGCGGAGGTCGCCCTCTTCGCGGCGGTCGTTGATCTCGGCGGCGATGACGGGCCGATTGGCGATCAGCTGGTCGAGCTCCGCCTTCAAGCGGTCGTATGCCTCCTGCGTGAGCCAGGTGACCTGCGTATCGGTCATGTCGTCGCGCTCCTGTCCATCTAGGTCGTGCGTGTTCTCGCGCTCTTCTCGCGTAAGAAGTCTGGTGGTACGGCGCCGGAGCTTGACGTGTATTGCCGCGGTCAGCGTGCTCGATCACAGCACCAAATGCAGCAATACACGGCTCCAGCAGGAACCGTGTACTCGCCCATGGTAGCACCGAACGGCCAGCCGATTTTCACAAATTCGCAGTTCGCCGTTTGCTGAGACGACGAATCACCCTGATTTCAAGGGGCCACGAGATACGACGGCACGTCGGTGCCGCAGCCGTAAATATCGCCGATGACGGGCTGGCGGGTGGCAGTGACGGGGGCCGTCACTAGCACGGTCTGCTGGGTCGACGGCGGGACCAGGATCTCCCGGCGGCCCGTCTCGGCGCCGTCGATGGAGCGCGCCCGCACGATGCAGACGACCGGTTGGGAAGGGTCCTGGCGCGTGACGCTGATGGTCACCGACACCGTCTGGTCGTCCACCAGCTCGTATGCGCTCAACTCGCCGGTGACCGGCTCGTTCCCGAACCGTCCGAACGCGATGACGGCGATGGTCACCCCAACCGCGAGCGCGAGCAGCGTGACGGCGACGGCGATCCAGCGGCGGCGGCCACCGGACTGCCGTCGGCTGCCATAGCGTGCGGCGGGGCGATCGATCATCTAGTTTTCTATGCCCG
Organism: Mycolicibacterium celeriflavum; assembly: GCA_050205545.1. Lineage (GTDB taxonomy): Bacteria > Actinomycetota > Actinomycetes > Mycobacteriales > Mycobacteriaceae > Mycobacterium > Mycobacterium celeriflavum_A. The sequence goes on along the minus strand of JBNMQV010000003.1, from coordinate 287,626 downwards.
TCGGTCGGATAGATCTACAGAACTGGAACTATAGGGACTACTGAAAAGTCTCTTCGGGTTGATATCGCCGGGGACGACTGATCGCGATGGTCGCGAGGATTCGCGAAGAGTGAGGCAGAGCAGGTTGAGCGAGCTGCGGTTGATGGCGGTGCACGCCCACCCGGACGACGAGTCCAGCAAGGGCGCCGCCACGATGGCCCGGTACGTGGACGAGGGCGTCCGCGTGCTCGTGGTGACGCTCACCGGCGGCGAGCGCGGCGACATCCTCAACCCGGCCATGGACCTGCCCGAGGTGCACGGCCGGATGGCCGAGATCCGCCGCGACGAGATGGCCAAGGCCGCGGAGATCCTGGGAGTCGAGCATCAGTGGCTCGGCTTCGTCGACTCCGGCCTGCCCGAGGGTGACCCGCTGCCTCCGCTGCCCGACGGCTGCCTCGGCGTGGTGCCGCTCGAGCAGCCGACCGAGGCGCTGGTGCGCGTCGTCCGCGAATTCCGGCCACACGTGATGACCACCTACGACGAGAACGGCGGCTACCCGCATCCGGATCACATCCGGTGCCATCAGGTGTCGATGGCGGCCTACGAGGCGGCGGGCGACTACCGCCTGTTCCCCGACGCCGGCGAGCCGTGGAACGTGGCAAAGCTGTACTACACCCACGGCTTCCTGCGGCTGCGCATGCAACTGTTGCAGGACGAGTTCGCCAAGCACGGCGAGGTCGGTCCGTTCGAGAAGTGGCTCAAGCACTGGGATCCCGACCACGACATCTTCGCCAAGCGGGTGACGACGCGGGTCGAGTGCGCAAAGTATTTCGCCGTGCGGGACGACGCGTTGCGTGCGCACGCCACCCAGATCGATCCCAACGGGGACTTCTTCCGTGCGCCCATCGAGTGGCAGCAACGGTTGTGGCCCACCGAGGAGTTCGAGCTGGCCCGCTCCCGGGTGCCCGTGACGCTGCCGGAGGACGACCTCTTCGCCGGGATCGAGGACCGATGAATCTCCTGCTCGCCGTCGACCTGCTGGCCCAGAATCCGCCGAGGAACACCGGCCCCGACTTCGGCAAGGCCAGCCCGCTGGGCCTGCTGATCGTGGTGCTGCTCCTGATCGGCACATTCCTGCTGGTCCGGTCGATGAACCGGCAGCTCAAGAAGGTGCCGAAGTCGTTCGACACGCAGGACGCGCAGCCGGAGCGGACCGCCGGGTCGCCCGACGAGCCGCCGGCGGCGACCGAATCCGACGCGCCGCCCGACGGGACGAAACGTGAGCCCGGGGGCTAACACGCTCTCGCGGGCCACCAGCCCGTACCTGCGTCAGCACGCCGACAACCCGGTGCACTGGCGCGAATGGACGCCCGAGGCGCTGGCCGAGGCGGCCGAACGCGACGTGCCGATCCTGCTGTCGATCGGGTACGCGGCCTGCCACTGGTGCCACGTCATGGCCCACGAGTCGTTCGCCGACGACGAGGTGGCCGCGGTGATGAACGACGGCTTCGTCTGCATCAAGGTCGACCGCGAGGAGCGCCCCGACCTCGACGCGGTGTACATGAACGCGACCGTCGCGCTGACCGGACAAGGCGGCTGGCCGATGACCTGCTTCCTGACGCCGGACGGCAGGCCGTTCTTCTGCGGCACCTACTACCCGAAACCGACCTTCCTGCAACTGCTGGCCGCGGTGAGCGACACCTGGCGGAACCGTCGCGGCGAGGTCGAAGAGGCGTCGGACAAGATCACCGAGGAGCTGCGGTCCATGGCGGCCGGCCTGCCCGGCGGGGGACCGCCGCTGCAACCGGCGCTGTGCGATCACGCCGTCGCCGCGGTGCTGCAGGACGAGGACGTCGCCCGCGGCGGGTTCGCCGCCAATCCTGCAGGCGCGCCGAAGTTCCCGCCGTCGGCGTTGCTCGAAGCCTTGCTGCGCAACCACGAGCGCACCGGCGACATCATGCCCGCGGAGACCGTCGAGCGCACATGCGCGGCGATGGCCCGCGGCGGCATCTACGACCAGCTGGCCGGCGGGTTCGCCCGCTACAGTGTCGACGCCGCATGGGTGGTTCCGCACTTCGAGAAGATGTTGTACGACAACGCCCTGCTGTTACGGGTGTACGCCCACTGGGCCCGCCGCACCGGAAATCCCCTGGCGCACAAGGTGGCGACCGAGACCGCGGCGTTCATGATCGACGAACTCGGCGCCGGCGGCATGTTCACCTCGTCGCTGGACGCCGACGCCGATGGGGTGGAGGGGCTGACCTATGTCTTCACCCCCGCGCAGTTGCGCGAGGTTCTTGGCGACGATGACGGTCGTTGGGCCGCAGAGCTTTTCGCGGTGACCGATGACGGCACCTTCGAGCGGGGCGCCTCGGTGCTGCAGCTGCCGCACGACCCCGACGATCCGGATCGCTTCGCCAGGGTGCGTGCGGCGTTGCTCGCGTCCCGGCTCACCCGTCCGCAGCCCGGCCGCGACGACAAGGTCGTCACCGCATGGAACGGGCTGGCGATCACCGCGCTGGCGGAGGCCGCCGTCGCCCTCGACCGGCCCGAACTCCTCGATGCGGCAACGCGTTGCGCGCGGGCGATCTGGGATCTGCACATCGTCGACGGCCGGCTTCGGCGGGCGAGCCTCGGCGGGACTGTCGGCGACAGCGCGGCGATCCTCGAAGACCACGGCGCGCTGGCCACCGGCCTGCTGACCGTCCACCAGATGACCGGTGACCCGCACTGGTTGGACGCGGCGACGACGCTGCTCGACATCGCGCTCGACCACTTCGCCGACCCGGAGCGCCCCGGCCGCTGGTTCGACACCGCCGACGACGCCGAGGCGCTGATGGTTCGGCCGGCCGATCCACTCGACGGCGCCACGCCGTCGGGAGCGTCGCTGATCGCCGAAGCACTGCTCACCGCAGCGCATCTCGCACCGGCCGAACGCGCCGCCCGGTACGCCGCGGCGGCCGATGCGACGCTGGCGGCGGCCACGCCGATTCTCGCCCGGCTGCCGCGCTCGGGCGGGCACTGGCTCGCGGTCGCCGAGGCGGCCGTGCGCGGTCCCATCCAGATCGCGGTGGCGTGCGATCCCGCGCAGTCGAGGCTGTTGGCGGCGGCGCGGCGGCTCGCGCCGGGCGGAGCGGTAGTCGTCGGCGGTGCGATGAACTCGTCGGCGTTGCTGATCGACCGCGACCGTGTCGACGGCGCCGACGCCGCTTACGTGTGCCGCGGCAGAACGTGCGATCTGCCGGTCACCACCGCGCCGGAACTTGCTGCCGCACTGGGCGCGTCCGTGTAGCGTTCGGCGCATGCCGACGCCGGAAGACAACGCCAAGACCGTCACCCGCTACCTCGAACTGGCCGCTCAGGGCAAGGCCGACGACGTCGTCGAGCTGTACGCCGACGACGCCACCGTCGAGGATCCGGTCGGCGGCGAGGTGCACATCGGCCGCAAGGCGATCCGCGGCTTCTACGACGCGCTGCCCACGATGGGCGCCCAGGCCGACGTCGTGACGCTGCGGGCGCTGGGCAACGAGGTGGCGTTCTTCTGGGCGCTGACCATCGACCTCGGCGACAACAAGATGCGCATCGAGATCATCAGCGTGATGACCTTCAACGAGGAGGGCAAGATCGCGTCGATGAAGGCCTACTGGACGCCGGAGAACGTGACGCAGCTCTAGAAGACGGCGAACCACATCGCGATGTAGTGGCAGATGGCCGCCACCGCGGTGCACGCGTGGAAGAACTCGTGGTGGCCGAACACCGTCGGCCACGGGTTGGGCCACTTGAGCGCGTAGAGCACGCCGCCGATGCTGTAGAGCGCGCCGCCGACGATCAGCAACACCAGCGCGGCAACCCCCGCGCCGTGGGTGATCGGTCCGACGAACCACGCCGCCACCCAGCCGAGCAGGATGTAGAGCGGAACGCCCACCCAGCGCGGCGCCGACGGCCAGAAGCACTTGAGCAGCACGCCCGCGATCGCCCCGCCCCAGACGATCCAGAACAGCACCATGCCGTCGTTCTGCGGCAGGGCCAACAGGGCGAACGGTGTGTAGCTGCCCGCGATGAACACGAAGATCATCGAGTGGTCGAGGCGCTTCATCCACTTACGCGCGGTCGGTGACTTCCAGTTGACCCGGTGGTAGGCACCGCTGACGCTGAACATCGCCACGATGGTGAGCGTGTAGATCAGCGTCGCGATGCCCGCGCGCGTGGACTGCACCGACCAGGAGACCGACACCAGCGTGGCGCCGCAGATGGCGGCTATCACCGCCGCGTAGACGTGGATCCAGCCGCGGGCGCGCGGCTTGTTGATGAAATTGGCGACACCGTCGACGACGGCTTCCGGGAAGTCTTCCGCGCTGTTCTGCGGGTCGCGTGACTTGTCGGAATCGGTTTCGTCGATGGATCGGGTCATGTCACCTCCACTAATGCCATGGGGGTTATCGAACCTCACAGTAGTCTGGATCTTCGTGGAGCTCATTCCCCCGCGCCTCAAAGAGCCGGCCTACCGGCTGTACGAGTTGCGGCTTCGCCAGGAGCTGGCGCGGGCCAAATCCCAACTGCCACGCCATATTGCCGTTTTGTGTGACGGCAATCGCCGCTGGGCGCGTGACCTTGGCCACGACGATGTCAGCGTCGGATACCGGATGGGCGCCAAGAAGATCGCCGAGATGCTGCGCTGGTGCCAGGAGATCGGCATCGAGATGGCGACGGTGTATCTGCTGTCGACGGAGAATCTGCAGCGCGCACCCGACGAGCTGTCCCCGCTGATCGAGATCATCACCGACGTCGTCGAAGAGATCTGCGCGCCCGCCAACCACTGGAGCGTGCGCACGGTCGGCGATCTGGAGCTGATCGGCGAGGAGCCCGCACGCCGGCTGCGCGACGCCGTCGGGTCGACCGACGCGGGGCCGGGTTCGTTCCACGTCAACCTCGCGGTCGGGTACGGCGGACGCCAGGAGATCGTCGACGCCGTGCGCCAACTGCTGTCCAAGGAGCTGGCCAACGGCGGCTCCGGTGAACAGTTGATCGAGGCCGTCACCATCGACGCGATCTCGGAGAACCTCTACACCTCGGGACAACCGGATCCCGATCTGGTCATCCGCACGTCGGGGGAGCAGCGGCTCTCGGGCTTCCTGCTGTGGCAGAGCGCGTACTCCGAGATGTGGTTCACCGAGGCGTACTGGCCCGCGTTCCGGCGGGTCGACTTCCTGCGCGCGCTGCGCGATTACACCGGGCGTCATCGCCGGTACGGAATGTGATGCCACACTGAGAACATGGCTGCGCTGTCGGCAGTGGTCTTCGCGCTGAGCTGGTGGTTGGGGCTCTATCTGTTGGCCCGCGACCCGCGCAAACCCGTGCTGGTGCTGGCCGCGATCGGATTGACGAGTTTCGCGGCGGTAGTCGCGCTGGACGCGGTCCGCACGATCAGCGGCGCCGAGGTGCTCAGCCGCATCGAGGTCTACCTCGTTGCCGTTCCGGGGATCGCGTGGTTCGCAGTGCTCCTCGAGCTGTCCCGCCCGCGCGACACCTGGCGCAGCCGCGCGGGTGAGCTCGGGTTGATCGCGGTGGTCGCCGCGGCCGCGTTCGCGGGCGCCGCGATGGCCGGAAGCGTCGACGGCCCGCTGCGGCTCGGTCACTGGGTGATGTTCGCGGCGGTCTCGCTGTCGTCGCTCGGGGCCCTGGTGTACGCGGTGGTGCGCCGCTCGCAGCCGCGCCCGGTGGTCGGGTTCGTGGTGATCGCCACGCTGTTCTTCGCGTTGGGCAACGCGATCCTGGTGATCCCGCTGGGGTTGGTGCCGAGCTGGCTTGCGTTGGCCTCGACGGGCTTCGACGTGGCGCTGCTCGGTGTCGCGGTCGCGATCGGCGACGCGTTCGACGAGGGGCAGGCGCTGCGAGCCGACATGCTGCGCTCGTTCGCGGCGACGACGGTGGTGGCGGTGTTGTTCGGCGGGCAGGCCCTAGTCGGCCTGGCCGTCACCGGCCACGACACCGCGCTGACCGTGCTGCTGTTCACCAGCCTGGCGATCGCGATCGCGATCAACGTGCTCGCCGACCCGTTGGCCGGTGCGCTCGACCGGCTGGCGTTCTCGCGATCACCCACCCTGCGCGCCGACCGCGCCGCGCTGCGCAGCACCGAGGCCGCGCTGCCGCTGCGCAAGGACAACCCGCTCGACGACGTCGACGAGGAGACGTTCGCCCGTCTCACCCGCCGCGCGCTCGGCCACTACGGCGATCTCTCCAAGCTGATCGCCAGCCCGCTCACCCGGCTGCCGATCATCGACGAGCGGCTGGGCGCCCGCGGCGCACCGGACCAGCCGCTGGAGCGGGCGACCGAACTCAAGGCGCTGCTGGCCGAGCGCATCGCCCGGCTCAAGCCCCGCGACGGCGGCGAGTTCGGCACCACCGAGGAATGGCGCCACTACAACTCGCTGTATTTCCCGTACGTCGTCGGGGTACGGGCCTATGCGCAGAACGCCACGGCCGCCGGGCTCGATCCGGTGGCCCGCCAGGCCTGGCAGTGGTTCGTCACCGAGGTGCCGCAGCGCTCGCTGCACAACTGGCAGAACGCCGCCGCCCGGCTGATCGCCGCCGACCTGCGGGGCAATCTGGTGGCTGCGCAGACCGACGCTTGAGCCGCCTCGATGCGTTAACGGGTTGATCGCACGCAGCAGGTGCGTGGAATCAACCGGTTAAGCCGCGCTGACCCCGGCCGATCAGGTCACTCCTCACCGGCTCGTTCCTCGCCGGCATCGTCGTGACCCCGGCCGATCAGGTCACTCCTCACGGGCTCGTTCCTCGCCGGCATCGTCGTGACCCCGGCCGATCAGGTCACTCCTCACGGGCTCGTTCCTCGCCCGCATCGTCGTGAGCTGCGGATGGCAGTAGCTGGCAGCGTTATGCGTCGATCTGGCAGCGACATCTGAGCAGTGTCGGTGCCATGACCACAGCAACCCGCCCGGTTCGGGACACCGCCGACAACGGCGATGTCGGGACCGACTCCCTACTGCGTTTCGCGCTGCGAGCCGACGCGACCCTGTGCGGCGGCCTCGGTCTGATCGTCGTGATGGCCGCCGACCCGCTCTCCCGAGTGAGCGGGCTGTCGGCCACCGGCGAGTGGATCGCAGGCGCAGCGCTCGTCGGCTACGGGCTCGCGCTGTTCCTGGCCGCCGGGGTGCCCGACGTCCGGCACGTCGGCGTCGGCGTGCTCGCCGGCAACATCGCGTTCGCCGTCCTCGTGAGCGCGGTGCTGGTGGCCGGCGTGCTGCCGCTGACCGAGTTCGGCGTCGCGGGCATCGCCGCGTTCACCGTCGCCACCGTCGTGTTCGCCTGCGCCCAGTACCTCGGGATCCGTCGCCTGACGTGATCCCCGCATGACTGGTCCGGAGCCGCCGTCGTCAGAGGTTGCGGCGTCGGCTCCGGAACGGTCCCGTAATCCCCACCAGAAAGGAATCCCGTCATGACCGCACTCTCCGTCCGCCTGAACGAATCGACCGATGCGCTGCTGCGCTTCGCGATGCGCGCCGACGCCATCCTCACGGGCCTGGCCGGCATCGCGGCCCTCCCGCTCGCCGGCTGGCTGGCCGAGACGTCGGGCACCACGATCGCGTTCGAGTACGCAATGGCGGCGTTCTTCATCGGCTATGGCCTGGCGGTGCTGGGCCTCGCGGCGCTGCCGTCGCTGAAGACGGCGGGCATGGCGGTGATCGTCGCCAACGTGGTGTACGCCGTGGCCGCGGTGGTGCTCGTGCTGTCGAATGTCTTCCCGCTCACCACGATCGGCGTGGTGCTGACGCTCGCGACGGGCGTGTACACGCTGGCGTTCGCCGAGCTGCAGTACCAGGGCTGGCGTCGGATCAACCGGTAGCCGGCTACAGCTTGCGCAGGCGCAGACGGTTGATCGAGTGGTCGGCGTCCTTGCGCAGCACCAGGGTCGCCCGCGGCCGCGTCGGCAGGATGTTCTCGATCAGGTTGGGCCGGTTGATCGAATGCCAGATGTCGCGGGCGGCCATCACGGCCTGCTCGTCGGTGAGCGTGGCGTAGTGATGGAAGTGCGAGGCCGGGTCGGCGAACGCCGTCGTACGCAAACCGAGGAACCGATCGATGTACCACTGTTCGATGTCGTCGATGCGGGCGTCGACGTAGACCGAGAAGTCGAACAGGTCGGACACCATCAACGTCGGCCCGGTCTGCAGCACGTTGAGGCCCTCGAGGATCAGGATGTCCGGGTGCCGGACGATCTGCTTCTCGCCGGGCACGATGTCGTAGAGCAGATGCGAATACACCGGCGCGCATGCGTACTCGGCGCCCGATTTGACCGTCGTCACGAACCGCATCAGCGCCCGGCGGTCGTAACTCTCGGGAAAACCCTTGCGGCCCATCAGGTTTCGGCGAACCAGCTCGGCGTTGGGGTACAGGAACCCGTCGGTGGTCACGAGGTCGACGCGCGGGTGATGCTCCCAGCGCGCCAGGAGGGCCTGCAGCACACGGGCGGTCGTCGACTTGCCGACCGCGACGCTGCCAGCGACGCCGATGACGAACGGCACGGGCCGGTCGGGCTGCGACTCGCTTTCCGAGTCGCCGCCGAGGAATTCGGCGGTGGTCGCGAACAACCGCTGACGCGCCGCGACCTGCAGGTGGATCAGCCGGGCCAGCGGCAGGTAGACCTCTTCGACTTCCAGCAGGTCGATCTTCTCGCCGATACCGCGCAGCTTCGTCAGCTCGTCTTCGGTGAGCTTGAGCGGGGTCGACATCCGCAGGTTCCGCCACTGACTCCGGTCGAACTCCACATATGGGCTGGGTTCACTCAGCCGCGCCATGCGCCCAGTCTTGCATTTACGGTTGAGAACATGGACGCCAGCACCTCAGATTCGTTGGTCCGCGAGTATCTGCTGCTCGGTCTGCGCTTCGACCGGGTCGAGGAGGGCTACGTCGACTCGTTCACCGGTGATCCGGCGCTGCGGCGCGCGGTCGCCGCCGAACCGCAGCCCGAGCCCGCGGATCTGGCCAGGCAGGCCGAGCGGCTGCTGGGGGAGCTGACCTCGGTCGACGGGCTGGAGCAGGCGCGTAAGGACTACATCGGCGCCCACCTGCGGGCGCTGGCGTGCGCGGGCCGCAAGTTCGCGGGCGAACAGGTCGGTTTCGTCGACGAGGTCGAGGCCTACTTCGACGTGCACATCGGCAAGGGCGACCCCGAGCGGTATCGGCAGGCGCACCGGCAGCTCGACGAGGTGCTCGACGGGTCCGGCCCGCTCGCCGATCGGATGCAGGCCTATCGCGCCGCCGAGGAGATTCCGCCGACGCGCCTCGAGGAGTGCATTCACGCGTTCTCCAGCGCGCTGCGCGACCGCGTCCGCGCCGAGTATCCGCTGCCCGATGCCGAGACCATCACCTACGAGGTGGTCACCGACAAGCCGTGGTCGGGGTTCAACTACTACCACGGGGACTACAAGTCGACGGTCGCCGTCAATGCCGACCTCAAACAGCAGATGTCGAACCTGCCGCGGCTGGTCGCGCACGAGTCGTATCCGGGCCACCACACCGAGCACTGCCGCAAGGAGGTCGGCCTTGTCGAGGGCAGGGGACAGGCGGAGCAGACGATCTTCCTGGTCAACACCCCGCAGTGCCTGATGGCCGAGGGATTGGCCGACCTCGCCCTCTACGCGGCGATCGGGTCCGACTGGGGCGCCTGGGCCGGCGAGATCTACGCCGACCTGGGCCTGCGGTTCGACGGCGAGCGCGCGCAGGCGGTTTCGGAGGCGACGGCCGCGCTGGCCGAGGTGCGCCAGGACGCGGCGCTGATGCTGCACGACGAGCACCGCGACGTCGACGACGTCGTCGCCTTCCTCAAACGCTGGCTGCTGGTCAACGACCAGCGCGCCCGCCAAATGCTGCGGTTCCTGTCCTCACCGCTGTGGCGCGCGTACACCAGCACCTACGTCGAGGGATACCGGTTGCTTCGGGGCTGGCTGGACGCCAGGCCCGCCGACGTCGGCCTGACCCAGCGGTTCGGCACCCTGCTCGACGAGCCGTTGATCCCGTCGGTCCTGCGGGCGGCCTGACTTTCTCCCCGCCGAACGTGGGTTTCCCGCACGCCTCCGGCGCATGTGGCGTGCGTTAATCCCACACTCGGCGGCCGATGCGCGGGGATTAGGCTGAACCCATGACTGCAGACCCCGTGACCTCCAACGCTGCCGCTCCCGGCGCGGAGTACGCCGAGACCGCGAGCGCCGCCTACCGGGCCGCGTTGCAGGTGATCGAGTCGGTCGAGCCACGCATCGCGGCCGCCACACGCAAAGAGCTTGCCGATCAACGGGATTCGCTCAAGCTGATCGCCAGCGAGAACTACGCCTCGCCCGCGGTGCTGCTGACCATGGGCACCTGGCTTTCCGACAAGTACGCCGAGGGCACGATCGGGCACCGGTTCTACGCCGGCTGCCAGAACGTCGACACCGTCGAAACCATCGCCGCCGAGCACGCCCGCGAGCTGTTCGGGGCGCCGTACGCCTACGTGCAACCGCACTCCGGCATCGACGCCAACCTCGTTGCGTTCTGGGCGATCCTGGCGACCCGGGTGGAAGCTCCGGAACTGGCCGAGGCTGGCCTCAAGCACGTCAACGACCTGTCCGAGGCGGACTGGGAGAAGTTGCGCAACAAGCTCGGCAACCAGCGGCTGCTCGGGATGTCGCTGGACGCGGGCGGGCACCTCACCCACGGCTTCCGGCCGAACATCTCCGGCAAGATGTTCCACCAGCGCAGCTACGGCACCGACCCCGACACCGGTTTCCTCGACTACGGCGCGGTCGCCGCGGCTGCCCGCGAGTTCAAGCCGCTGATCATCGTGGCCGGCTACTCGGCCTATCCGCGGCGGGTGAACTTCGCCAAGATGCGCGAGATCGCCGACGAGGTCGGCGCGACGCTGATGGTCGACATGGCGCACTTCGCGGGCCTGGTCGCGGGCAAGGTGTTCACCGGCGACGAGGATCCCGTGCCGCACGCCCACGTCACCACCACGACCACCCACAAGTCGCTGCGCGGGCCGCGCGGCGGGATGGTGCTCGCCCAGCCCGAGTACTCCGACGCCGTGGACAAAGGCTGCCCGATGGTGCTGGGCGGGCCGCTGTCGCATGTGATGGCCGCCAAGGCCGTCGCGCTCGCCGAGGCGCGCCAGCCCGCGTTCCAGACCTACGCGCAGCGCGTCGCCGACAACGCCCAGGCCCTGGCCAACGGGTTCCTCAAGCGCGACGCGGGCCTGGTCACCGGCGGCACGGACAACCACATCGTGCTGCTCGACGTCACCTCGTTCGGCCTGACCGGCCGCCAGGCCGAGTCCGCGCTGCTGGACGCGGGCATCGTCACGAACCGGAACTCCGTGCCCGCCGACCCGAACGGCGCCTGGTACACCAGCGGCATCCGGCTGGGCACCCCCGCGCTGACCACCCGCGGCTTCGGGGCCGACGACTTCGACCGCGTGGCCGAGCTCATCGTCGACGTGCTGGCGAACACTCAACCTTCTGCTGCCGCAGGGGGAGTATCGAAGGCCAAGTACACCCTGGCCGACGGCACCGCCGAGCGCGTGCACGCCGCGTCGGCCGAGTTGCTTGACGCGAACCCCCTGTATCCGGGGCTGACGCTGTAGCCACGCGCCACGCTGGGCGGGAATTTTACGATTCCCACAGAATTGGGTTACTGTAACTGCATGGCACAGAAACCTGTACCGAATGCGCTGATCCTCGAACTCGAGCCGGTCGTGCAGCAGGAGCTGCGTCGTCACATCGACAGCGAGGACCTCTGGTACGCGCACGACTACGTGCCGTTCGACCAGGGCGAGAACTTCGCCTTCCTCGGCGGTAGGGACTGGGATCCGTCGCAGGTGACCCTGCCCAAGGACGTCACCGATGCGCTCGAGATCCTGCTCATCACCAAGGACAACCTCGCCAGCTTCCACCGCGAGTTCGTCTTCAGCTTCATCCTCGAAGAGAAGTGGGGCCGCTGGATCGGCCGGTGGACGGCCGAGGAGCACCTGCACGCGATCGCGCTGCGCAATTACCTCGTCGTCACCCGCGAGATCGACCCGGCCGCGAACGAGGACGTGCGCGTCGAACACGTGATGAAGGGCTACCGCGCCGACACCTACAGCCAAGTCGAGCGGTTGGTGTTCATGGCGTTCTTCGAACGGGCCCACGCCGTGTTCTGCCGCAACCTCGAGGCGAAGATCACCGAGCCGGTTCTCAAGAACCTCATCGGGCGCATCGCGCGCGACGAGGAGCGCCATGAGGAGTTCTTCGCCAACCTCGTCTCGCATCTGCTGTCCTCCAGCCGCGACGAGACCGTCGAGGCCATTGCGCGACGCGCGGCCGAACTCTTCGTCGTCGGCGGTGACATCGACGCCTACGCGGACAAGGTGCAGCATGTCGACGAGGCCGGGATCTTCGGGCCGGAGCAGCTGCGCCAGGTAAGGGCCGACCGGATCGCCGCGTGGGGTCTGGCCGACGAGCCGAAACTGCGCGAGTTCACCTCCGCGTAACCGGGCGCTCATCGCCGCGGGCGAGCAGCGGCGACACTACGGCGCGCCTGCACGGCGCATGTGCCACAACGGGAGTAGCGTCGTTTGCGATGGCTAGCGACGTGCTTTGCTGTCCGGGCGGTACCCGATCGTTGCGATCACGAGAGGGCCGGCCCCGGCCCTGGTGCCGCAGTGTCCGCCGACGGTTCGCGGGGGACCCGCGGATAGCAGGAGCGCTACGTGATCGATTCGCCTCTCCGGACCTACGTGCTCGACACCTCCGTGCTGTTGTCAGATCCCTGGGCCTGCACGCGCTTTGCCGAGCATGAGGTCGTGGTCCCGCTGGTGGTGATCAGCGAACTCGAAGCCAAGCGACACCATCATGAGCTCGGCTGGTTCGCGCGTCAGGCCCTGCGGCTGTTCGACGATCTACGGCTCGAACACGGTCGGCTCGATCAGCCGATTCCCGTTGGCGCACAAGGCGGTACGCTGCACGTCGAACTCAACCACAGCGATCCGTCGGTGCTGCCCGCCGGATTCCGCACCGACAGCAACGACGCCCGGATCCTCACCGTCGCGGCCAATCTCGCCGCCGAGGGCAAGCACGTCACCCTGGTCAGCAAGGACATCCCGCTGCGGGTCAAGGCCGGCGCGGTCGGCTTGTCGGCCGACGAGTACCACGCCCAAGATGTCATCACCTCGGGATGGACGGGCATGACCGAGGTCGAGGTCGTGCCCGACGATATCGACGCGTTGTTCGCCGAAGGCGAGATCGACCTCGAAGCGGCCCGAAACCTCCCGTGCCACACCGGTATCCGATTGCTCGGCGGGACGTCGCACGCGCTGGGCCGGGTGACGCCGGAGAAGAGGGTGCAGTTGGTGCGCGGCGACCGCGAAGCCTTCGGGCTGCGCGGCCGCTCGGCCGAACAGCGGGTGGCGCTGGACCTGTTGCTCGACGAGTCCGTCGGCATCGTCTCCCTCGGCGGCAAGGCGGGCACGGGTAAGTCGGCGTTGGCGCTGTGCGCCGGACTCGAGGCCGTGCTCGAGCGCCGCACGCAACGCAAGGTCGTGGTGTTCCGTCCGCTGTACGCCGTCGGCGGACAGGATCTGGGCTATCTGCCCGGCAGCGAGAGCGACAAGATGGGTCCCTGGGCTCAGGCGGTCTTCGACACGCTCGAAGGGTTGGCCAGCCCGGCGGTGCTCGAGGAGGTGCTCTCGCGCGGCATGCTCGAGGTGCTGCCGCTGACCCACATCCGGGGGCGGTCGCTGCACGACTCGTTCGTGATCGTCGACGAGGCGCAGTCGCTGGAGCGCAACGTGCTGCTGACCGTGCTGTCGCGACTGGGCGCGGGCTCGCGTGTGGTGCTCACCCACGATGTCGCGCAGCGCGACAACCTGCGCGTCGGTAGGCATGACGGCGTGGCGGCGGTGATCGAGAAGCTCAAGGGGCACCCGTTGTTCGCGCACATCACGCTGTTGCGCAGCGAGCGCTCACCCATCGCGGCGCTGGTCACCGAGATGCTCGAGGAGATCAGCCCCGGCGCGTTGCCCTGACGGCTAGCGGCGACGGTTGCTGCGGACCAGGTACCAGCCCGCGGCCGCCGCGCCCCCGAGCGCAACCACCCGATCGGCGCGATCGCGGGGCAGGTCCAGCAGCGAAACCAGGCCCAGCACGGCAAATCCGGTGCCCAGGGCGGGTTGGCTGGTGGCCGTCGTGACCAGGGCGGTGCTCTGGTCGGTCAGGGTCGCGGGAGCTTCCTGCAGGCGCACTGGTCCTCCAGTCGATGGCGGGTGGCGAGACAGCGATTCGACGGTAGAACGCGCGACCCGACCGACGGAATAGGGTGTTTCCCTATGCGTGGTCCCCTGTTCGCGTCCCGCCCGGGCGACCGACATGGCGGCCCAGCTCGGCGCGCGACTTGATGCCCAGCTTGCGGTAGATGCGCGCGAGGTTGGCCTCGACGGTCTTCGGGCTGACGAACAGCGTGGCCGCGACGTCGCGGTTCTTCATGCCGGAGGCGACGAGCTCGGCGACCCGCTGCTCGGATGGGGTCAGTTCTCCCGTGCGCTGTGGTCCGACGTTCGCACGGGACACCTCGGCGCGGGCCCGCGCCGCCCACAGCGGAATGTTGAGACGCTCGAAGATGTCCAGGGCCTCCTGCAGATGTGCCGACGCCGATTCCTTTTTGCGCTGACGGCGCTCGATCTGCCCAAGAACCAACAGCGTGCGTGCGTGTTCGAACGGCATCGGCAGGCGCCGGTGTGCGGCGATCGCCCGGTGCGCCGCGTCGTGGGCGCCGTCGAGATCGCCGCGCGCGGCGAGCAGCATCGCGCGCGCCCGCGCTCCCACCGCGAGCATCCACTCCCGGTTCACCCGGCGACCGTTGTCCTCCAGCGCGTCGGTGAGCCGCTCCGCCTCGGCCCAGCGATCGAGATGTATCAGCGCCTCGATCGCATCCGGCAGATACGTCGCGTTGGGCAACTCGGTCGGCGTGCTGTCGGGGTCGAACTCCGAGAGCATCGGCTGGAGCGCGGCCGCGGCGGCCTCGTGGTTGCCGAGCGAGACCTCGAGGAACGCCAGGGTCGCCCTCACCCGCTGGGCCATACGGAATGTGCCTGTCTGCCTTGCGCATTCGAGCGCATCCTCAATCGCCCGTCGGGCGGCCTCCTCCTGGCCGGCGAACGCGGTCAGCTGCGCCCGCAGGCTTTGCGTCAGGAACATCGCGGTGTTGCCGCCCAGCTGCCGGGCCTTCTCCAGCGCGTCCTCGGCGACCAGGTTGGCCGTCACGAAGTCACCCCGCGCGATCGCGTTCGTCACCACATGCTGGGAGACGAACACGTGCTCGCCCTCCTCGCCCTTCTCCAGGCAACGGGCGCGGATCTTCTCCACCACACCGCGCGCTTCGTCGAGTCGACCCGTCCACTCCAGCAGCAGGGCGTGCTGCATGGTGGGGCGGAAGACCAACGGCGTGTACGCCTCGGAATCCTCCAGTTGCAGCGCGCGCTGCAAGTTCTGCTCGTCGTAGCCCTCGCCCGCGGCGAACCGGAGGATGACGAGCATCCCCAGCGACATGCTGAGCAGGTGCCGATGGCCGAGGCTTTCGGCGTTCGCGACGGCCTCCGCTGCGGTCTCCAGCCCCTGCTGCAGCTGGTTGGCGTGAAAAAGTGTGTAGGCCAACGTGATCAAGGTCTGCACGCGCAGCGCGTGATTGTCGTGCACTTCCTCGAGGGCCTCGCGCAGCAGCCGCGCGCTTTCGATGAAACCGTCCCCGTACAGCCGCACCACCGCGAGCCGGCTCAACGCCTCCGCGCGCAGCGCCCCAGTCGGCAACTGTTCGATCGCTTCTTCGAGCACCGCCGCCGCCCGCTCCTGATCCCCGGCGTCGAAGTGGTGCAGCGCCGAGCGCAACCGCCGCTCCGCGGTGTCGCCGCCGAGGCTGATCGCCAAATCCATCAGCTCGGCGGCCGCCGCGGGAGCGCCGCGCACCCGCGCCGATTCGGCCGCCATGTCGAGCGCGGCGAGGGTGACCTCGTCGCCTTTGGTGGTGGCCAGGGCCAGGTGTCGGGCCCGCAGTTCGGGTTCGTCGACCAGTTCGGCGAGCCGACGGTGCATGGACCGGCGGCGGCCGGGAGACGCCTGGGAGTAGACCCCGCTGGCCAACAACGGATGCGAGAACCGGATCCGGTTTCCGTCGATCGCGATGATGCCCTTGCCCTCGGCGATCTCGAGCAACTCGACCAAACGGTCCTCGTCACCGGTCGTCGCGTTGGAGACCACCTCCACCGTCGGCACGGCGAGGCACGAGGCGGCCAGCAGCGCGTCGTGGACCTCGGTGTCGAGGCTGCCCAGCCGGGTCTGCACCACATCGGTCAGCGTTCGTGGCAGCGACGCGTCGATGCCGGGTGCCCGTTCGTCGAGCGAGCGGGCCAATTCGATGGCGTAAAACGGGTTTCCGCCCGACACCTGGTGGATCCGGCCGATGGTGGGTCGCGAGAACGGGCGCCGCAGTCGCGATGACACCGCCCGATGCAGGTCATGAACGGTCAACGGGTTCAACCGGATTCGGTTCACGGCATCGGGCCGTGACAACTCGAGCCAATCGTCGGCCGTACCGTCACCGGGCTCGGCGCGCAGGCTGGCCAGCACCCCGGTGCGACCGGTGAGGCGGCGCACCGCGAACGCGATGACGTGCTTGCTGGACGGATCGAGCCACTGCAGGTCGTCGATGGCCAGCAGCACCGGGCGGTCCTCGCTGAGCCGTTCGACCACCGAGAGAAACGCGGCGGCCACCGCGCGCTGGTCGGTCACGGCATCGTTGTCCGCCCGCAGCAGCACTTGGTCGACCGCGAGGAGTTGCGGCGTCGGCAGGTCGGCCCACGTGCGCGGATCGGCCTCTTCGAGCAGGTCGGCCAGCGCGGTGTACGCGAGCACGGACTCGGCTGCCGCCGGTCGCGTCGACAGCACATGGAAATCGCGCTGCTGCGCCTGCTCGACGGCGGCCAACCACAGCGTCGTCTTGCCGATTCCGGGTTCCCCGTCGATCAGTAGCGCCGAAGGGCCCTGCGCCGTCGAGTCCAGGAATGCGGCGATGGCGCGCTGATGCGTCGACTGGCCGATCACCCCTGGCATCTCCCCAGAATTGCAGCTGCGCCGAAAGCGGGCGACATTTCTATACCCCTTGTCGGCCGGGATGACCCATCGCGCGGGTCAACTCGGCGCGCGAGCGAATGCCGAGCTTGCGGTACACCCGCGCAAGGGTGGCCTCCACGGTCTTTGCACTGAGAAACAATTCGCCCGCCACGTCGCGGTTCGTCAGGCCGGTGGCCGCCAGCTCGGCGATGCGCCGTTCGGCCGCGGTCAGCACGGCCGGCGCCGACGCAGCGGCCCGCAGTTCCTCGCGTGCGGCTCTCGCCCGGTCCGCCCACACCGGCGTGCCCAGGGCCTCGAAGGCGGCCAACGCCTCGTTCAGGGTCGCCGCCGCGTCCTCCTCGCCCAACCGGGCCTGCAACTGCCCGAGCAGCAGCTGGGTTCGCGCGCGTTCGAACGGCATCGCCAACCGCGCGTGGTCCTCGAACGCCCGGTGCGCGCGGCCGACGGCCTCGCGAAGATCTCCGGCGCCGGCGTGCAGCATGGCCCGGCAGCGGCCGCCGACCGCCAGCATCCACGCCCGGTCGAGCCGACGTCCGTTGCGTTCCAGCGCGGTCACCAGCGGTTCGGCTTCGGCCGCACGGCCCAGTTCGACGAGCGCCTCGACCGCGTCGGGCACGAACGCCGCCGCTTGGATCTCGGTGGACTCCGGCGCGAGCCGCGACACCAGCGGCTCGAGGTAATCCATTACCGCGCTGTAGTTTCCGAGCGACACCTCCAGGAAACCGAGCGCGGTAAGGGCCCAGTCCTCATGCCAGGCGGTGCCGCTGCGTCGACAGGCGTCGATCGCGTCAGCGGCCGCCAGCCGGGCCCTGCTCTCGGCGCCGTCGTAGGCGGCCAGCCACGCCTGCAGCACGAGGCTCAGCATCGTCGGGAACTCACCACCGAGTTGTTGTGCCAGTTCGGAGATTTCGCGGGAGATCCGCTTCGCTTCGGCGAAGTCCGCGCGCCAGATCCGGGTCAACGCGACGTAGAAGTCGACGAAGACCACTTCGCCCTCTGCGCCTCTTTCGGTGCAGCGGCGCGAGATCTCCCGCATGTGCTCGTACGCCGCGTCGAGTTCGCCGATGCAGGCCAACATGAGCGCGTGTTCGACGCTCGGCCGCAACATGATCGGCGTGAAGGACTCGGTGTCTTCGAGCTCGAGGGCGTGGCGCATGCTCGCCTCGTCCATGCCGCCGCCCAGGAAGAACTGCATGGTCGCCCGGACCCCGAGGGCCAGGCTCAGCAGACCGGGGACACCGAGCGCTTCGGCGCACGCCACGGCCTCTTCGGCACGGCGCCGACCTGCCGCGGGGTCACCGGTCATGAACAACCCGTATGCCAGCGTGGTGAGCATGATCGCCTTCGGCGGGCCGTCGGGATCGTCCTCGGCGAGCGCGGTCGCCAGCAGCTCGACGGCTTCGGTGTAACCGTCGTCGATGAACCGCACCACCGCCAGCATGTGCCGGGCTTCGGCCCTGTGCGGTCCCGGCTCCAGATCGCCGACGACACCCTCCAGCAGCGTGCGGGCCCTCGGCGGATCTCCACCGTCAAAGCAGTACGCCGCCAACCGCATTCGCCGTTCGGGGGTGTCGCCGCCGAGCGAGAGGGCGAGCTCGATGAGTTCTGCCGCCGCAGCGGGGGCGCCCCGCGCGTGGGCGGTGGCGGCCGCCCGGTCGAGCGCGCTGACCGTCGCCTCGTCCCCGGTGGTCGCCGCGAGCGCGAGGTGGCGTGCCTGCAACTCGGGCTCGTCGACCACGGCGGCGAGCTTGCTGTGCATGCGCCTTCGCTCGTCCGCGGAGACGCCGGTGTAGACGCCGGTCGCCAACAGGGGATGCGTGAACCGGATACGGCTGCCCTCGATGAGCACGACGCCGTGCTGCTCGGCGGCCTCGAGCAAGTCGGCCGCCCGCTCGTGCTCGGTGTCGATCGCGGCGGCCACCAGGTCGACGGTCGGGTTGGCGCTGGACGCTGCCGCCAGTAGCGCGCCCATCGTCCCGGCGCTCAGCCCGCTCAGCCGGGCCTCGACAACCGCGGCCAGCGTGTTCGGAAGCGGTCCCTGCCCCTCGTCATCGGAGACCTTGGCCAGTTCGATTGCGTAGAACGGATTCCCGCCCGAGACTTCGAAGATTCGGGTCATCGTCGCGCGCGACAGCGGACGCTCGAGGTGCTGGGTGACGACCGCGCGCAGCGCGCGTGACGTCAACGGCCGCAGCGCTATACGTTGGGTGGCGTCGGGGCGGCGCAGCTGTAACCAGGCATCGTCACCGACCCCGTCGTCGGTGCGCAGCGTGCCCAGCACACCCACCGGACCGGACAACCGACGTGCGGTGTAGGACAACACATGCGAGCTGGACGGGTCGACCCACTGCACATCGTCGACGGCCAGCAACAGCGGACCTCGAGCGGCCAGACCCTCGATGATCGACAGGAACGCCGCCGCGACGGCGCGCCGGTCCGTGGGTGCGCCGTAGGCGCTGTCGGCGGTCCGGATCCGCTCGACCGCGCTGCGCTGGGCGGCGGGCAGTTCACCGAACTCGTCGGCGTCGACGTCGGCGAGCAGTTCGGTCAACGTCGCATAGGCGAGCACGGATTCGGCGCTGGCGTTCCTGGCCGACAGCACTCGGAAGCCACGCTCGCGGCCGCGTTCCAGCGCCTCCTGCCACAGCGTGGTCTTACCGATTCCGGCCTCGCCCTCGATCAACAGGGCCGACGGGGTGTGGGAAGCGGATTCGAGGAAGTCCGCTACCGCCTTCTCCTCCACCGGGCGGTCGGCCAGGTACGATCCGGAGCGAAAGCCCTTAGCGCCCGTCGTCTTTCACCTTGGCCATCGCCAACACATCGAGGCGCTTGTCCAATTCCTCCTCGGACAGCTTGTCGCCGATCAGGCCTCGATCGATGACGGTCTGACGGATGGTCTTCTTCTCCTTGAGCGCCTGCTTGGCGACCGCGGCGGCCTCCTCGTAGCCGATCGCGGAGTTCAGCGGTGTCACGATCGACGGCGATGACTCCGCGAGCTCGCGGAGCCGGTCCTCGTTGGCCACCAGGCCGTCGATGCAACGCTCGGCGAACAACTTCGACGAGTTGGTCAGGATCTTGAACGACTCGAGGATGTTGCGGGCCATCATCGGGATGTAGACATTCAGCTCGAACGCGCCGTTGCCGCCGCCCCATGCGATCGCGGCGTCGTTGCCGATCACCTGCGCCGCCACCTGCGTGATCGCCTCGGGGATAACGGGATTCACCTTGCCCGGCATGATCGAGCTGCCCGGCTGCAGATCCGGCAGCTGCAGCTCGCCGAGCCCGGTCAGGGGCCCGGAGCCCATCCACCGGATGTCGTTGGCGATCTTGGTGAGCGACACGGCGATCGTGCGCAGCGCGCCGGACGCCTCGACCAGTCCGTCGCGGGCCGCCTGAGCCTCGAAATGGTTGGCGGCAACCTGCAATTCGGCCAGCCCGGTCTGCTCGCGCAGCACGGCGACGACGCGTTCGTCGAAGTCGTCGGGCGCATTGAGCCCGGTGCCCACCGCGGTGCCGCCGATGGCGAGTTCACCGAGCCGGGGGAGCGTCGCCTTGACCCGTTCGATACCGGCCTCGACCTGGCGGGCGTAACCGCTGAATTCCTGGCCCAGCGTCACCGGGACGGCGTCCATCAGGTGGGTGCGCCCGGACTTCACCACGGTGCGCCACTGCCGTGCCTTGCCTGCCAGCGATTCGTGCAGCACCTCGAGCGCGGGAATGAGATGCCGCACAGCGGCTTCCGTCGCGGCGATGTGCGTCGCGGTGGGGAAGGTGTCGTTCGACGACTGCGACATGTTCACGTCGTCGTTGGGGTGCACGGTCACGCCGTTGCGCGCCGCGATGCCGGCGATCACCTCGTTGGTGTTCATGTTCGAGCTGGTGCCCGAACCGGTCTGGAACACGTCGATGGGGAACTGGTCGTCGTGTAGACCGTCGGCGATCTCACCGGCCGCGGCGATGATCGCGTCGGCCTTGTCAGCTGCGAGCAGGCCGAGGTCCTTGTTGACCTGAGCGCAGGCCCCCTTCAAAAGGCCGAGGGCACGGATCTGGGTGCGCTCGAGGCCACGGCCCGAGATCGGGAAGTTCTCCACCGCGCGCTGGGTCTGCGCGCGCCACAGCGCGTTGACCGGCACCCGGACCTCGCCCATGGTGTCGTGCTCGATGCGGTACTCGGTCTCGGTGGCGCTGTCTGACTCGACGCTCATGAATGTCCTTACTTGTCAGTGATTTACGGCAGCGGATAGACGGCGTTGCTGTCGCCGGTGAAGTCGATCGCGGAGTATTCGCTGAGCTTGGACAGGCGGTGGTACGCCTCGATCATCCGCACGGTGCCCGATTTGGACCGCATGACGATCGACTGCGTGGTGCAGCCGCCGCTGTAGAAGTGCACACCCTTGAGCAGGTCACCGTCGGTGACACCGGTCGCGCAGAAGAAGACGTTGTCGCCGGAGACCAGGTCCTCGGTCGTCAGCACGCGGTCCAGGTCATAGCCGCGGTCGAGAGCCTTCTGGCGTTCCTCGTCGTCCTTGGGCGCCAACTGGCCCTGGATGGCACCGCCCATGCAGCGGATCGCGGCCGCGGCGATGATGCCCTCGGGCGTCCCGCCGATCCCGGCCAGCATGTCGGTGCTGGTGTTGGGCCGGCACGCCGAGATCGCGCCCGCGACGTCGCCGTCAGTGATCAGCCGGCACCGGGCGCCCGCCTCCCGCACGTCGGCGATCAACTGCTGGTGGCGGGGCCGGTCCAGGATGCAGACGGTCAGGTCGGACACCGACACGTTCTTGGCCTTGGCGACCCGGCGGACGTTCTCACCGATCGGCGCGGTGATGTCGATGGCGTCGACGGCCTCCGGACCGACGGCGATCTTGTTCATGTAGAACACCGCCGACGGGTCGAACATGGTCCCGCGCTCGGAGACCGCGAGCACCGAGATGGCGTTGGACAGGCCTTTGCTCATCAGCGTGGTGCCGTCGATCGGGTCGACGGCGAAGTCGCACTCCGGCCCGTCGCCGTTGCCGACCTCCTCGCCGTTGTAGAGCATCGGCGCGTTGTCCTTCTCGCCCTCGCCGATCACCACGACGCCGCGCATCGACACCGAGTTGACCAGTTCACGCATCGCGTCGACGGCGGCACCGTCGCCGCCCTCCTTGTCGCCGCGGCCGACCCAGCGGCCCGCGGCCATGGCGCCTGCCTCGGTGACTCGGACGAGTTCGAGCGCGAGATTTCGGTCTGGGGCTTCACCACGGGTCGGACTCATGGCCCAGATTGTCCCATTAGCCGGTCCACGTTCGGGAGCTGGGATACTGGCTGGGTGACCACGCAACCGGCTCCCGCGCCCAAGCCCGCCAAGTCGCGGCTGCTGCATGACGGCCGGGACATGTTCTGGTCGATGGCGCCGCTGGTAGTGGCCTGCATCGTGCTGGCGGGAATGCTCGGGATGTGCTCGTTCCAGGGCGGGGGCCCGGGCCAGGGACCGGTCCCGTCCTACGACGCCCCCGCGGCGCTGCGTGCCGACGCCGACGCGCTGAACATCCCGATCCGCATCCCGCAGCTGCCGGAGGGCTGGCAGTCGAACTCCGGTAGCCGCGGCGGCATCGAGGCCGGCCGCACCGACCCCGCCACGGGGCAGCCCTCGCGAGCGGTCAGTTCGACCGTCGGATATCTCGCGCCGGGCGGGATGTATGTGAGCCTGACCCAGAGCAACGCCGACGAGGAGAAGCTCGTCGGGTCGCTGGACTCCGATGCCGTGCCGACCGGGGTGCAGGACGTCGACGGGGTCAAGTGGGTGGTCTACGAGGGCAGCGACCGTGACGGCGAGCCCGCCGAACCGGTGTGGACGACGCGGCTGAACGGTCCCACCGGGCCCGCGCAGATCGCGCTGACCGGGGCCGCGGATGCCGGCGACTTTCGTACGCTGGCGGCGGCGACGCAGCGCGCGGCGCCACTGCGGTAAACCCCTGCCGTAGACCACGGCCGAGACCACGGAGAAGCCATGACCACCGCCGACGCCGCTCCGGAAGCCGACCTCACCGGATGGGCCGCCGCGCCCTTCACTGCTGCCGGATACACCCACGACGTCTACCGCAAGGGCGAGGGCCCGGGCGTCGTGCTCATCCCCGAGATGCCCGGCGCACACCCCGGCGTGCTGGCGCTCGGCAACCACCTCGTCGACGCCGGCTTCACGGTCGCCATCCCGTCGCTGTTCGGAACGCCCGGTGCGCCGCCCATGCGGCCCGGCATGGTGCCGGTCATGCTGCGCGGGTGCGTGACCAAGGAGTTCGCCGCTTTCGCCACCAACGCCGACCGGCCCGTCGCGAACTTCCTGCGTGCGCTGGCCCGCGACCTCAACGAGCGGACCCCCGGTAAGGGGGTCGGCGTCATCGGCCAGTGCTTCACCGGAGGCTTCGCCCTCGCCGCGGCGGTCGACGACAGCGTGCTCGCACCGGTGATGAGCCAGCCGTCGCTGCCGTTGCCGCTGACGCCGAAGCAGCGCCGGGACCCGGGACTGTCCGAGGCGGAGCTGAGAATCGTCGAACGCCGCGCCGCCGACGAAGGCTTGTGTGCGCTGGGATTGCGCTTCAGCGGAGACCCGCTGGCGCCTGCGGAACGCTTCAAGACGCTCAAGGACCGGCTCGGCGACGCGTTCGAGGTGATCGAAATCGATTCGGGCAAGGGCAATGAGCACGGCTTCGGCAAGATGGCCCACTCGGTGCTGACCCTGGAGCTGCGCCACCGCGAAGATCATCCGACCGACGCCGCCCTCAAGCGCGTCGTCGCGTTCCTCAAGGAGCGACTGGTTTAGTTTTCCCTTCGGTCTTCGACCCGCTGAAGGCCTCCCTGATGCGACGGCCCAACCACCACAACGGGTTTCGCCGCTTGGGTTTCTCGTCGTCGTCGGGGCGCCGCATTGGCACACCCTTGTACTCCTCGAGGTAGACGCTGATCGTGGTGACGATGACGATCATCAGTACCGGTCCGATCACGATGCCCCATGCGCCGAACATGCTGATGCCGGCGAATACGGCGAGCAGCATGAGCGCGGCGTCGAGGCGGGCCTCGCGCGGCACCAGGATCGGGCGCAGGAAGTTGTCGATGTTCGTCACCACGATCAAATGGAACAGGATGACGAACACGCCCCCGAAGACGTTGCCGAACAGGATCATTCCGACACCGAACGGGATGGTGACGATGCCGCTGCCGAGGGGGATGACCGACAGCGCCGACAACAGCACGGCGAACAGGAAGAAGCCCTGATGGAAACCCGCCAGGTAGATCGACGCGGCGCCCGCGACGCCCTGGCAGACCGCGATGACGAACTGGCCCATCACGGTGCCCTTGACCATCGCGCCCATCTTCGCCATGTAGACGTCGGTGATCTCCTCGCCGAGCGGGTTGAGCTGACGGATCATCGTCACCACGCGTTCGCGGTTGGTCAGCAGCGACACGAACACGTACACGAACAGGATCGCGGCGGTGATCCCGCCGAACAGGCCGCCCGCCGCGCCCTGCAGCAGGCCGAGGAGCCATTGCCCGGCCTCCTGCGCGACCCGCGCCATCGAACTGCGCAGCGATTCCGGGGTGACCGTCGTGTCGATGAACGGCACGCGGCGCAGCAGGTCGTTGACGAACTGCAGCGCCCGGTCCCCGAGCGCCGACAGGTCGGTGCGGCCGACCCACTCGGCCACCTGCTCCACCATCGTCGTGATCTGGACGACCGCGAGCGTGACGAACAAGCTCAACGGCACGATCACGGCCGCGATCGCGGCGAGCAGGGTCAGCGTCACCGACAGCCCGCGGCCCATCCGCTTGTTGAGCCGCGCGTAGAGCGGTGAGAACAGGTAGGCGGCCACCGCGGCCACCACGATCAGGATGAAGTACCCGCGTAGGAAGTACGCCCCGAACGCGATGGCGACGACGGTCGCGACGGCCAGAGCGCGGCGTTGGGGCAGCGAGAACTCGGTACTCATTGCCGCTATGTCTACAGCGTGCCGGACCTCGCTTGCGCTTGTTTGGCGCGTTGGTCGGCGATGAACCGCATCGAGACCCGGTTCATCAGCGCGGGCGCGAGCCGCGCGAACATCCACTGCGCATGTGCGATGCGGGGTTTGACGAGAATCGGCTTGTTCTTCTCGATCGCGCGCAGCACGTCACGGGCGAGGCGGTCGGCGTCGTAGGGCTTGCCGCCCTGGGCCTGCAGGAAGTAGTCGCGGCCGACGAAACCTCCGACCGAGCCCTTGTCCAGGATCGGCGTCTCCACCGCGGCGGGGCACACGGCGAGCACCCCGACACCGCGCGCGGCGGCCTCCGAGCGCAGCGCCAGGCTGAGCCCGACGACCGCATGTTTGGTCATCACGTAGCTCGTGACCTGTCCGGCCGCGGTCAGCCCGGCCATCGACGCGGTGTTGACGATGTGGCCGTGGCCCTGGCGCACCATCAACGGATACGCGGCCGCCACGCCGTGCACGACGCCGCGGATGTTGATGTCGATGATCGCGTTCCACTGGTCCAGCATCAGCAGTTCGGTGTCACCGCCCCAGACGATCCCGGCGTTGTTGAACATCAGGTCGAGCCGCCCGGCCCGGTTCACGACGTCGTCGACGGCGGCCTGCACCGCCGCGGCGTCGGTGACGTCGAGGCGTGCCGCGCGGGCCTTGCCGCCGAGGCCGGCCGTCGTCCGCTCGGCCGCGTCGCCGTCGACGTCGGTGCACACGACGTCGGCGCCCGCGGCCGCGAGCGCCCGGCACAGTGCGGCGCCGATGCCGGAGCCGCCGCCCGTCACAAGGGCCTGCTTTCCGGTGAAACTCATTCGGTTCCCGCCAGTTTCATGACGTGTCCCATCACATCGGGATAGCGCTTCATGTGGGCGCCGCCGTTGAGGTCCAGCACCTCGCCGGTGAGCCACGACGCTTTCGGTGAGCACAGGTAAAGCACGGCCTCGGCGATGTCCTCGGGCGTGCCCGCGCGGCCGAGCGCGGTGTTCTCGACGTACTCCTCGACGACGCCGGGAACGGCCGCGGCCGGCGCGGTCAGCGGGGTGTGCACGAAGCCCGGTGCCACGGCGTTGGCGCGGATGCCGCGGTGTCCCCACTCGAGCGCGGCGACCTGGGTGAGCATCGACAGCCCCGCCTTGGCGGCGCAGTAGGCGCTCATTCCGGCGGCGGGCTGGCGGCCGTTGAGCGAGCTGATCGACACCAGCGCCCCGCCTTCGCGCAGCGTGCGGCCGGCGTACTTGGCGACGATGAACGCGCCGTTGAGGCAGACGTCGACGACCGAGCGGAAGTCCTCGACGGCGAGGTCGGTGATCATCCCGACGGTGCTGAAGCCCGCGCAGTTGACGACGACGTCGAGCGGTCCGGTCTGGTCGAACAGGGCCTGCACCGACGCCTCGTCGGTGACTTCGACGTGGGCGGCCCTGTGCGGGTCCCCGACTTCGGCGGCGCGCTCGCGGACGGCGTCGATGTTGCGGTCGGCCAGGGTGACGCGGTCTCCCTCCGCCGCCAGCGCCCGGGCCGTCGCCCATCCGATGCCCGACGCCGCGCCGATCACCACCGATTGCCTGGCGGACGGCCCGTTGTTCATACAGTTGCCCTTTCGACGGAGTAGAACGTGTTTCAACTTAGCGCTTTGACAGACTCGACCGGTGAGCGATCTGAAGATGAGCGAGTCGATTCACGTGGCCGCCGCCCCCGACCGGGTGTACGAGATGGTCTCGGACGTGACCCGGATGGGCGAGTGGAGTCCGATCTGCCGGGCCTGCTGGTGGGACGAGGGGGACGGTCCGCGGGTCGGCGCGTGGTTCACCGGGCGCAACGAGACGCCCGAGCGCACCTGGGAGACCCGTTCGCAGGTGATCGCCGCCGAACCCGGACGCGAGTTCGCGTGGGAGGTCAACGACGGCTGGGTCTACTGGGGCTACACCTTCGAACCCGACGACGGCGGGACACGGCTCACCGAGCACTGGGAGCTGCGGCCCAAGGGCATCGCCGGCTTTCGTGAGCGCTACGGCGATCAGGCCGACGCCCAGATCGCCGAACGTCGTGAGGCGGCGCGCACCGGCATCCCCGCGACGTTGGCGGCGATCAAGAAGGCCGCCGAAACCGGTTGAGTTGCCGGCCCGCTTACCGATTGATGCAGCGGAAACCGATGTGGCTCATGCCCGTGTCGACGGGCTGGGGCCTGCGGGCGGCGGGCCGGTAGCGGCGACAGTAGGAGTCGGCGCACAGGAAGGATCCACCCTTCACGACCCGGCGCGGCACGCTTGACTGCGGCTGTTGCGAGTCGGTACTGGCCTCTGCGCAACACCCGGACGGTGACGGCGAGTCGGCATACCAGTCCACCGTCCATTCCCAGACGTTGCCCGCCATGTCGAACAGACCGTAGTCATTCGGCGGGAAGGCTCCGGCGGATGTGGTGCGGCCGTAGCCCCTGTCTGGCCGCCAGGGAAAGTCGCCGTGCCAGTAGTTGGCGAGGCGCTGTCCGGATTGTTCGGGTTCGTCGCCCCAGGTGAATTCGGCGCCGCACAGCCCGCCGCGTGCCGCCGTCTCCCATTCGGCCTCGGTGGGCAGCGCCATGCCCGCCCATTCCGCGTACGCTTCGGCGTCTTCGTAGGCCACGTGCACGACCGGGTGGTCGCGGCGTCTGTCGATCGACGACAACGGCCCGACCGGATGGCGCCACGAGGCGCCGGGGGTCCACGTCCACCATTGACTGAGGTGTCGTAGGTCGACGGGACCTGGTGTGCGGTGGAACACCATCGAACCCGGCTGGAGGTTCTCGCGCGGTGCGCCTGGATAGTCGGCCGGATTCAGCGGGCGCTCCGCGACCGTCAGATAGCCGGTGTCGGCGACGAACTCGGCGAACTGAGCGTTGGTCACCTGGTGCGCCATCATCCAAAACCCGTCGACGTCGACCGGACGCGCAGGCGCCTCCTCGGGATAGTGACGGTCGGAGCCGAGCACGACCGTTTGCGCGGGGATCCGGACGAGATCGTCAGTCACCGAAGACGGAGGTCCAGTCATTGCGCATGCTCACTACGGTCCATCCTTCGCGTTCCGCCCGCTTGAGCGCCTTCTCCGCACCTGCGGTGTAGTCGAATTCGCGATCAGGGTCGTCGTGCAAGACGAGTAACCGGAGCCCGTGGGTGAACTCGAGCATCTCGATGTCGCCGTTCGAATTCCCGGCGGCGAGGATCGGTCTGCGGCCGGTGCGGCCCCAGATCCGTACGGGTTTGACCGGTCCGTCATCCAAGAATTCGGGCCGACTCGTGGTTCGCAGATCGCCTTCGGCGAAGTCGAGGCCGACCGAGCTGCCGATGACCCTCTCCGGCGGTATGCCGTAAAGCGCTCCGGTCACCGGGCGCATGAAGTCACGACCGCCACCCGAAGCGATATAGTTCGTAAAGCCGTTCTCTTCCAGGTACCGCAGCAGCTCGACCATCGGCGTGTACCCGCACGCGGTGTACGGCCGGCGTAGTGTCGGGTGCTCTGCGGAAGCGAAGAGCTTCTTCACCTGATCGGCGTGCTCCTCGACCGTCAGCCCGGCGAAGGCCGACAGTATGCCGCCGACAAGAGGTTTGAGCTGCGAGTCGTCACCGTTGTAGTGCTTGGTAACCGCGTCGCCGAACCACGCGAGATCGCCCGCCGCGGCGGCGCGGTACGGCTGCTGCTGCGTGAGTTGCGGATCGGCGCGGGCCTGTTCGGCGAGGCGGCGCACGAGGAAGTCGAGTTGTATGTACGCCGGCTTCTCACACCACAGTGTGCCGTCGTTGTCGAACACCGCTACCCGTTCCTCGGGCGCTATATCACCGAGGCTTCGCGCCACGAAATCGACGATCGCCGACTTCGTCGGTCCCGCGATCCAGGATTCGAGCATCAGTCGCCGGCGAGGAAGGTCTGGAGTTTGTGCACCGCTTGGTCGATCGTGAAACTCGCCGGGGGATGACGCGGCGGGAACTCCTTGAACGTCTCGAGGAATTGAGTGCAGATCGCGGTGCCGTAGAACGCGAGGAAATCGTGGTCGAGAAACCAGTCGTAGTAGGTGTTTGACGTGATGTCGGCGCGTTCGTATGGATCAGTACGCAGGTTGAAGATCTTCGGAACCCGCAACGGCACAAAGGGTTCCGCCCATACCTGAAGGGTGCCCTGGCAGCGCTGTTCGGAGAAGACGATCTTCCAGTTGTGATAGCGGATGCCGAGCACATCGCAGTCGTCGGAGAAGTAGATGAAGCCTCGACGTGGGCTCTCGTCGACCTCGCCGGTCAGATACGGCAGCAGGTTGAACGCATCGAGGTGGACCTTGAACGTCACCTCGTCGCCGCGCAGGGTGGCGGTGTGCCCCTTCTTCAGCTTCTCGGCGATGTCCGGCTCACCGGCCGCGGCCAAGAACGTTGGCAGCCAATCGTGGTGCTGGACAATCTCATTGGATACCACTCCGGCCGGAATTCTGCCGGGCCAGCGGACCATCTCCGGAACCCGGAACGCACCCTCCCAGTTGGTGTTCTTCTCGCTACGGAAGGGGGTGGTGGCACCGTCGGGCCAGGTGTTGGCGTGCGGACCGTTGTCGGTGGAGTACACGACGATGGTGTCCTCGGCGATGCCGAGTTCGTCGACCGCATCGAGGATCTGGCCGACGTTGCGGTCGTGGTCGATCATCGTGTCGTGATACGGCGACTGCCATATCCCGGCCTGCCCGAGGCTTTCCGGCTTCGTGTGGGTCCGCAGGTGCATATGCGTCATGTTCATCCACACGAAGAACGGCGTGTCGGCCTCCACCTGACGCTTGATGAAGTCGATGCACGCTTCGGTGGTCTCGTCGTCGATGGTCTCCATCCGCTTCCTGGTCAGCGGGCCGGTGTCCTCGATGCGCTGCTTGCCGACCGGACCCCACTTGGGGTCGTCGGGTTCGTCGGACACCTCGTCGGTCGCCCAGGATCTGATCACGCCCCGGGGCCGGTTCATCTCCGCGAGGACGGGGAACTCGTCGCTCCTCGGATAGTCCGGTAGCTCGGGCTCCTCTTCGGCATTGAGGTGGTAGAGATTGCCGAAGAACTCGTCGAATCCGTGGGCGGTCGGCAGGTACTTGTTGCGGTCGCCGAAGTGGTTCTTGCCGAACTGACCGGTCGCGTATCCCAGCGGCTTGAGCAGTTCGGCGATCGTGGGGTCTTCGGCGGCCCAGCCGATGTCGGAGCCGGGAATGCCGACCTTGCTCATGCCCGTTCGATACACGCTTTGTCCACTGATGAACGCCGCACGGCCTGCGGTGCAGCTTTGCTCGCCGTAGGAATCGGTGAATCGCATTCCCTCGTTGGCGATGCGATCGATGTTCGGCGTGCGATACCCCATCAGGCCGTCGCTGTAGCAACTCAGGTTGCTGATCCCGATGTCGTCGCCCCAGATGACGAGGATGTTCGGCTTCCCGTTCGGCATGGCGACTCCTCAGTAGTGGCGCCTCTTTCGCACGATAGGACGGTGATCTTCGCGTTGTAGCGGTTCGGGGGATTCGGCCAACCTTGCGACGGCAATATCTGTGGCGTGGCCCTCGCCGTCTGCCTGCTTTTCGACCGTCGATCCGAACGGGCCGTGCGGGGGCTCTGGGACCGGCTCGAGGACGTCGGCGTGCCGAGCCTGCGCTCCCACACCCACGGTCGGCACCTTCCGCACCTCTCGTACGCGGTGCTTCGCCAGTGGGATGACAAGGCCGTCGCCGATGCCCTCGCCGGCCTGGACGACGGTGGTCCGGTAGAGCTGACGTTCGACGGGATCGGCCTGTTTCGCCGGGGCCGGGTGTGGCTGGTCGCGGGCGTCAGCACGGACCTGGTGGCGCGCCAACAGCGCGTGGCCGAGGCCGTCGCGGCAACCGGCGCCGACCTGCACAAGCACTACCGGCCCGGAGTCTGGGTGCCGCACTGCTCGCTGGCTCCGCGCGCGACACTGGATCAGCTGCCGACCGTCGCCGGCACGGTGATGGACGTGCTACCGCTGCGCGCCCGATTCGATCATGCGGCGCTGATCGACAGCGGCACAGGCGAAGTCGCCGCGCTCGCGGCGCTTCCCTAGTCGTCGACGGCGTCGATGTGTGCACGCACCAACGCCGGGTAGCGCTCGCGGTCGGGCCGGAAGATGTCGTGCGGCGAGTCGTCGAACACGTGCAGCGACGCCGACGGGAACAGCTCCCGATAGCGGCCCCACGCGGCCTCGGAGATCAGCGGGCTGTTCGGGCTGCGCACCACCAGCAGCGGTGGTTGCCACTGCGCCAGCGGCTCCCAGAACGACTGCTTGCGGGCGGCTCGGAAGATCGCCTCCCCGGCGGCGCGGTTGATGCGCTCGTGCACCGGGGTGCCGCGCCACCGACCGTCCAGCAGGAAAGTCGAGACCTCCGGCGGCAGCGTGATCTCCTCGGGCACGTAGTCGCCGATCGAGATCGAGCGGACGCGCTGACGATGTGCGAGCGCCCATGTCAGTGCGTAGGGGGTGCCCCTGGAGAACGTCATCAGATGGACCGGGCCGTCGGTGACCGCCTCGATCACCGCAGCGACGTCACCGCCCAGAACCGCTGAGTCATAACCGCTTTCGGGCGCGCTACTGCGGCCGTGCCCACGCAGGTCGACGACCACCGTGCGCCGGCCGAAGAGCGGCAGCACCTCGACGTAGTCGTCGGCGACGTCGGTGAAGCCGGGCACGAAGACGAGTGGAGCACCGCGGTCCGGACCGCCGGAGTCCAGGTAGTGCAGGCGCGCACCCGCATTGACTGTGAACCGTGATTCGACCATCACCACCACCATGCCCGGTCAGCGCCGCCAAACGCCTGCGAATCACCGATCCGAGGAGCACGCTGGTAACCGGAAGGTGATTGCTATGTACGACAAGGTTCAAGACAACGCCTGGCGCATCGACATCGAGTTCAACGAGGACGACACCCATACCCACGCGACGGTGCGGGCCACCCGCGACGACGGCGCTACCGTGACCGCTCAGGGCGACGCCTATCGCAATCCCAAAGATTCCGCGCAGCCGCTGGTGGGCGAGGAGATCGCTGCGGCCAGGGGATTGATCGCGCTCGGCGCCGAACTGCTCCAGCGGGCGTCGTCGCAGATCGAGCAGACCACACACCAGCCGGTCCACCTGGCCCGCTGACGGCCGAGGCTCAGCCCTCGGGTGGTGCCCCCGCCGCCACGCTCACCGCGGGCTCCTTCGACGCGTTCTTCATCTGGTGGAACAGGTCGACGTAGTACGGCAGACATTCGGCCATGGCCTGTTCCGTGGTGAACAGCGGCCGGTATCCGAGGTCGCGTTCGGCCTTCGCGATCGAGAAGTAGTTGTCGAGGTAAAGGCGTTCCACCCCAAGGGGTTCGACCATCGGCTTGGGTAGCCCGAACCGGAAGTGCAGCCACTGCCAGGCGGTCATCGCGAGCCACACCAGGCGGCCCGGTACGCGGATCTTCGGGTAGCGCCGGCCGCACGCCTCGACGACGGGCCTGGAGAACTCGAACATGTTGATCGGCTCGCCGTCGTTGATGAAGTACGCCTGTCCCGGAGCGGTACCGCCGGGAACGAGATGCTGGGCGGCGAGGATGAAGCCGTGAATCAGGTTGTGCACGTACGAGTTGTCGAGCTTGACGTTCTTGCTGCCGACCAGCACCTTGACGTGTCCGGCCAGCACGCTCTCGAACACCTTGCGAAACATCGTCTGGTCCCCGCGTCCCCAGATGCCGCTGGGGCGAATCGAGCAGGTGAGCAGGCCGTCGATTCCATTGGCGGCCAGCACGAACTTCTCCGCAGCGACCTTCGTCTCGGTGTAGAGGTCGTTGAATCGCTCGGTGTACGGCAGGGTTTCGTCGCCGCCGGAGATGCGCTTGCCGCCCATCACGACGCTGTTGGACGCCGTGTAGACAAACCGTTTCACCCCGGCGGCGCGGGCGGCGCGCACGAGGTTCTCGGTGCCGGTGACGTTGATCGCGAAGCTGCGCTTGCGGTACTCGTCGGTCACCGACGCGCCGCCCATCAGGTCGATGATCGCGGCGGTATGGAACACGGTGTCGATGCCGGCGACGGCCGCCGCCACCTGTTCGGCATCGCAGATGTCGCCTTCGACGACCTCGAGCCCGGGCTGCGCAGGCAGCGGGGAAGGGGCCCGGTCGAAAGAGCGGACCTCGTGTCCGCGCTCGAGCAGTTCGGTCACCAGGTTGGCGCCGACGAATCCGGATCCGCCCGTGACGAGAACCCGGCCCAGTTCGGTGGTCAGCGTTGAGTCACCCATGGCGAGCAGAGTAACTGAAACGTGTTACAGTTTCGACCCTGCGGCGGGAACTCGTTGCGTTGTCAACTTTCGTCAGGCTCTTCGGCCGCCAGCACCTCTTCGATGCGCTTACGCGCTCCAGCTAAGTGTTCTTCGCAGCGTTTAGCTAGTTCTTCGCCGCGTTCCCATAGTTTCAGCGACGCATCTAGATCGAGCCCACCCTGCTCCAGCTGCTGGACGACCGCGACCAGTTCTTCGCGTGCTTCCTCGTATCCCAGTTCACTAATGGGCTTCATTTTCTGCCCCTTCCGGTCCCTCGCTGATCGCGGTGATCGCTCCGTCGGCCACCCGCACGCGCAGCCGCATACCCGGCGCGGCGTCGGCGGCGGTGCGCAACACCTGGGCGTCCGGCATCGTCTGCACGACCGCGTAGCCGCGCGCCAGCGTCTGGGCCGGCCCCAGGGTGCTCAGCCGCGCCGACAGGTGTTCGATGCGATCGGTCTCGACGGCCACCAGCCGGGCGACGTCCCTGCGCGCGGTGGTGCGCAACCGGTCGACCTCGTCGGCGCGAACGGTGATCGCCGCCAGCGGCTGTGCCAGCACGGGTCGGCTGCGCAACTGATCCAGCGCGTGCTGCTCCCGGTTCACCCAGTTGCGCAGCGCTTGCCCACCGCGCCGGCACAGATCGGTGATGTACGCCTGCTCGGCGGCGGCGTCGGGGACGATGCGCTTGGCCGCGTCGGTGGGTGTCGCCGCGCGCAGGTCGGCGACCAGGTCGCACAGCGGATTGTCGGGTTCGTGTCCGATCGCGCTGACGACGGGCGTTGTGCACTTGGCGATCTCGCCGCACAGCGTCTCGTCGTAGAACGGCAACAGGTCCTCGACACTGCCGCCGCCGCGGGCGATGACGATCACGTCGACGTCGGGATCGGCGTCGAGCCCACGCAGCGCCTCGACCACCTGCGGCACCGTGTTCGGGCCCTGCACTGCGGTGTTGCGCACCGCGAACCGCACCGCGGGCCACCGGCCGGTGGCCACCGAGATGACGTCGTGTTCGGCGTGGCTGCCGCGGCTGGTGATGAGCCCGATCATGTTCGGCAGGAACGGAATCGGCCGTTTGAGCCGCGGGTCGAAGAGGCCCTCGGCGTGCAACAGCTGACGCAGCCGTTCGATGCGCGCCAACAGCTCACCGACGCCGACCGCACGAATCTGGTTGACCCGCAACGAGAACGAACCGCGGCCGACGAAGAAGTTCGGGCGCCCCAACATGACCACGCGGGTGCCCTCGGTGAGCTTGACCGGCGCGTTGAGCACGAGCTCGCGCGGGCAGGTGATCGACAACGACATGTCGACCGACGGGTCGCGCAGGGTGATGTAGGCGGTTCCGGAGTTCGGCCGCGTCGACAGCTGGGCGACCTGTCCCTCGACCCAGACGGTCCCGAGGCGCTCGATCCAGTCCTTGATCTTCATCGAGACGGAGCGGACCGGAAACGGGTTCTCCGGTGACTGGCCCTGCTCGGCGGTCGTCATATTCCCAACCCCGCTGGGGTCGTCATCTTCCGAGCCCCGCTGGGGTCGTCACTTCGCCGACGCGCGGGTGATCCTGTTGGCGAGCAGCGTCTGGAACGGCGCGCGGCCCTTGGTGGCCTCCTCGTAGGCCAGCAGCGCCTCGAGATCGGCCACGCGCAGCGTGTTCAACCGCGCCCGCAGCTGAGCCAGCGTCAGCGACTCGTAGTCCAGCTCGTTGACGATCTCGGGGGCCTCACCGATCGCCAGGCCGCCGTCCTCGCCGTCACCGTCGGAGGTGGTCTGCGGCTCACCGTTGCTGAACAGCGCGAAGCGGCCCTCGGTCATGCGCTCGCCGTCGCCGGGGGCCTCGGAGCGTGCGCTGTCGGAGTCGTCGAGGTCCTCGTCGAAGGTGGCCCACTCGGGCTGCTCGTCCTTGGGCGGGAAGATCGACTCGAGCGTCTCGTCACCCTTGTTGACCAGGTCGGCCACGTCCTGCTGGACCTTCATCACCAGGTGCGCGAGCTGGCTGACGACGGTCATCGGGTACATCAGGATGGTCTGGGGCAGCTTGCGGGTTTCCTCGATGGCGGTGACCGCCGCGCCAACCAGCAGACGGACCCCATACGGTGCGGTTGCCATGGCCACAGCCTACGGGCGACTTCTCGGC
Source organism: Mycolicibacterium celeriflavum (assembly GCA_050205545.1). Taxonomy (GTDB): domain Bacteria; phylum Actinomycetota; class Actinomycetes; order Mycobacteriales; family Mycobacteriaceae; genus Mycobacterium; species Mycobacterium celeriflavum_A. The sequence continues at coordinate 252,085 of JBNMQV010000003.1, read as the reverse complement.
TGGGACGAACGGCCTTGGAACGGCAGTGTGCGTACCCTGGGAGTCATGCCGCCGACTATCAACATGGGGATTCCGGGCGCCTCGAGCTCGGTCGCCGGTGGCGTGACCGGTAAACGCGTGCTGCTTGCCGAACCGCGGGGGTACTGCGCTGGGGTGGATCGCGCCGTCGAGACCGTCGAGCGCGCGCTGGAGAAGCACGGCGCCCCGGTCTACGTGCGTCACGAGATCGTGCACAACCGCCACGTCGTCGAGACGCTGGCCAAAGCGGGTGCGATCTTCGTCGACGAGACCGACGAGGTGCCCGAGGGCGCGATCGTGGTGTTCTCCGCCCACGGAGTCGCGCCGACCGTGCACCAGACCGCCAAGGAGCGTGACCTCAAGGTCATCGACGCGACCTGCCCACTGGTCACCAAGGTCCACAACGAGGCCAAGCGGTTCGCCAGGGACGACTACGACATCCTGCTGATCGGTCACGAGGGCCACGAAGAGGTCATCGGCACCGCCGGCGAGGCGCCCGACCATGTGCAGCTCGTCGACGGACCGGACTCCGTCGACGACGTCACCGTGCGCGACGTGAACAAGGTCATCTGGCTGTCGCAGACCACGCTCAGCGTCGACGAGACCATGGAGACTGTGCGCCGGCTGCGGGAGAAGTTCCCGACGCTGCAGGACCCGCCGAGCGACGACATCTGTTACGCCACCCAGAACCGCCAGGTCGCGGTCAAGGCGATGGCCCCCGAATGCGAGCTGGTGATCGTCGTCGGTTCGCGCAACTCGTCGAACTCCGTGCGCCTGGTCGAGGTCGCGTTGGGCGCCGGATCGGACGCCGCCCACCTGGTCGACTACGCCGACGACATCGACCCCGCATGGCTCGACGGCGTGACGACCGTCGGCGTCACCTCCGGTGCGTCGGTGCCGGAGATCCTGGTGCGCGGTGTGCTCGAGCGGCTGGCCGATTACGGCTACGACACCGTTCAGCCGGTGACGACGGCCAACGAGACGCTCGTGTTCGCGTTGCCGAGGGAGATTCGCCCCGCCCGCGCGTAACGTCAGCGAGCGTGCACTCACCGCGAAAATCGTTGGTAAATCCCGCAGTAGCTTCACGCGCGCTGTTGGTTCTGGCGCTGATTCTGGCCGCCGCGGGTTGCTCCACCGCCGAAGACCGCCTGAACACCGCGGTGCGAACGTTCGCTGAGGCGTTGTCGAAGGGCGACGCCGGCGCCGCCGCGGCCGTCACGACCGATTCCGCCGCGGCAACCGACACGCTGACCAAACTCTTCGATAGCCTCGGCACCGACCTGCAGGTCGAGGTGGCGTCGGTGCAACACAACGACGACGGGCCGTCGAGTTTCAGCCTCGACACCACGTGGAAGTTTCGCAACGGCGCGACCCAGTGGGCGTACACGACCAACGGCACCGCCACCGCGTCGGGCGACGACGTCAAGATCGACTGGGCGCCGGCCACCATCGCTCCCGGCCTCGGCGAGGGACCGCTGTCCTACAGCACACTCACCCCGCAACCGGCCGCACGGGTCCTGGACCGCACCGGGGCCGAACTGCTGACCCAGCACATCGTCACGCTGGTCAACCTGTCGCCCGGTGCGGATGTGAATACCGTTGCCGCACTAATCAATCCGATTGCACCCGGCATCACCGCGGAATCGCTGCGCGCCGACCTCGATGCGGCGGGCGGGAAGCCCGTCACCGCGATCACGCTCCGCGAGGAGGACCTCGCGCCGATCGAGGCGCAGCTGTCCGCGCTGCCGAATGTCACGCTCGCGCCGCAGACGCGGCTGCTGGCAACGGACAGGGCGCTGACGTCGCCCACCCTGGCCGGGCTGACGGAGCTGTGGCAGCAGCGCACCGACGAGGCCGCCGGCTGGGCGGTCACGGCTCAGACGAGTACGGGACCGCGCCGGGTCGGCGGACAGGACGCCAAGCCCGTCGGCGACATCGCCAGCACGTTGGACATCGCGATGCTGCGGGCCGCCGAAGAGGCGCTGGCGCCACTGCCGACGCCGGCGGCGCTGGTGGCTATCCAGCCGTCCACCGGAAACCTGCTGGCCGTCGCGCAGAACGCGCCCGCGGACGCGCAGGGGCCGATCGCGTTGACCGGCCTCTATCCGCCGGGTTCGACGTTCAAGACGGTGACGGTTTCGGCGGCACTGCAAACCGGCGACGTCACCCCCGACAGCGTCGTCAACTGCCCGGCCACCGAGAACATCGAGGGCAGGCAGATTCCCAACGACGACAACTTCGACCTCGGCGAGGTGCCGTTACACACCGCGTTTGCGCGGTCCTGCAACACCACGATGGGCCGGCTGGCGGTGAACCTGCCGCCGGACGCGCTGACCAACGCGGCCGCCCAACTCGGCCTCGGCATCGACTACACCGCCCCCGGTATGACGACCGTGACGGGCCAGGTGCCGATCGCAGACACTCCGGCCCTGCGGGTGGAGGAGGGCATCGGCCAGGGCCAGGTCACCGCCTCGCCGTTCGGGATGGCGTTGGTGGCCGCTGCCCTCGCGCGCGGTTCGGCGCCTGCTCCCGCGATCGTCGAGGGTCAACCCGGAAAACCCGACCGGACACCGGATCCCGTGCCGACCTCAGTGGCCGAGCAGGTCAGGTCGATGATGCGCGAAACCGTGACCGGCGGCACCGCCCAACAACTCCAGGACATCCCCGGCATGCTCGGTAAGACCGGAACCGCCGAGTACATCGACGACACCCACGCACACGGCTGGTTCGTCGGCATCGACGGCGATCTGGCGCTGGCGGTGTTCGTCAGCGACGCGGGCAGCTCCGCTCCGGCGGTGGACGCCGCGGGCCGCTTTCTGCGCGCCGGAGGCTAGATGTCGTACTCCCAGGAGTCGGCTTCCCAGCCGCGCGGCGCGCGGCGGCGGGTGCGGTACTCCGCGCGGTCGTCGGCCTCCTCGCCGCGGTAGCGCACCCGGGAGATCGGGTGGTAATCCCCGTTGCCGTTGGCGACGCCGTTGCGGCCGTGCGGTTCGCGGGGTTCGTAGCTGTCGAAGCGGCGGCGACGCTCGACGCGGTCCGCGGACCGGTCGAGACCCCTGCGCTCGTAACCGGCGCGGCGTTCGGACGGGGGAGGACCCGGCTGACGCGGGTTGGACGTGCGCGGCCTGCGCCGAGGCTCGGGCCCCGGCGGCGGCTCGGCGTGCCTGCCGGAACGAGGACGGCGCGGACGCTCGACGACCGGTTCGATGAGTTCGGTCTCGGGAGGCCGGACATGGCGCGACCGCGACGGCGCGCTTCGCTTCGTCGGCCGGCCGCTGCGAGTCGACGCCGCCCTGGCGGTTCGCGCCGCCGCTCGGTCGGCTCTGTCCGCTCGGGCCGCCTTGGGCGCGTTCTGGGGACGCCTGCGGCGCGGCGGGGCCGCGGCTTCGTCGTCCTGCTCGCGGTGCTGGGAGGGCAGCAGCGATTTGATTTTGGCCACAATCGCCGTCACCGCCGTCGCCACCGTCGAGGCGAGCGCGGGTGTGGGCGCCTCGGCGTCCTCGCTCGCGGCGGGTGAAGCGCGGCGCGTCGACATCCCGATGTACCAGCGGCCGATGCCGATCAGCAGCACCGCCGCCGATGTGAAGAACATCAGAGGGAAGCGTTCGATCAGGGGGTAGCCGCAGTTGATCGCCAGATCCTTGAGCCCGGTGAACTGGCCGCCGGTGAACAAGAAGTAGGAGCCGGGAACGGTGACGAACAGGAGCAGGGGCGGCTGGATGACCGCGGTGAACACCGCCTGTTGCCGAACCGCCAGCACCGCCGCGAGGCAGCCGAGGACATAGCAGACGGCGAACACCGTGCTGAGTTCCTTGCTGCCCGATCCGGCGTCGAACGCGAACCCGATCGTCGTTGCGGTGATCGCGATCAACACAGCACCCCACCCGGGTACACCGGGAAAGTTGGGATGCGCGGAGCGGTGGTCGGCGCCGACGGCCGACCGTGCGCGCTGTGCTGACACAGGTAGACCGTACCGGCTTTCGCTCCGTGTGGCTGTCAGCGCGGTTCTGGCGTGCCCGTCACGGTCTCCTAGACTCTGGACCCTGTGAGCTTGAACCTGGGAATCGTCGGCCTGCCGAACGTCGGGAAATCGACGCTGTTCAACGCGTTGACGCGGAACGACGTCCTCGCGGCCAACTACCCGTTCGCCACGATCGAGCCCAACGAGGGTGTCGTGCCGCTGCCCGATCCGAGACTGGCCGAACTCGCCAAGTTGTTCGGGTCGGAAAAGATCATTCATGCGCCGGTCACCTTCGTGGATATCGCCGGGATCGTCAAGGGCGCCTCCGAAGGCGCTGGGCTGGGCAACAAATTCCTCGCCAACATCCGTGAGAGCGACGCGATATGCCAAGTGGTGCGGGTCTTCAGCGACGATGACGTAGCTCACGTCGACGGCCGCATCGATCCGAAATCGGACATCGAGGTCATCGAGACCGAGCTGATCCTCGCCGACATGCAGACGTTGGAGAAGGCGCTGCCGCGGCTCGAGAAGGAAGCCAGGACGCACAAGGACCGCCGGCCGGCGCACGAGGCCGCCGCGGCCGCGCAGGAGGTTCTCAACGCAGGGACGACGTTGTTCGCCGCCGGCGTCGACACCGCGCCGTTGCGGGAGCTGAACCTGCTGACGACGAAACCGTTCCTGTACGTGTTCAACGCCGACGAGGCCGTGCTGACCGACGAGGCCCGCAAGAACGAGCTGCGCGAGTTGATCGCCCCGGCCGATGCTGTGTTCCTGGACGCGAAGATCGAGGCGGAATTGCAGGAGCTCGACGACGAGTCGGCCGCCGAGCTGCTGGAGTCGATCGGCCAGACCGAGCGCGGCCTGGATGCGTTGGCGCGTGCGGGTTTTCACACGCTGAAACTGCAGACGTTCCTGACCGCGGGGCCAAAGGAGGCCCGCGCGTGGACGATTCACCAGGGCGATACCGCGCCGAAGGCCGCCGGAGTGATCCACACCGACTTCGAGAAGGGCTTCATCAAGGCCGAGATCGTCTCCTACGACGATCTGATCGAGGCTGGGTCGATGGCGGCGGCCAAGGCCGCAGGCAAGGTGCGGATGGAGGGCAAGGACTACGTCATGCAGGACGGTGACGTGGTCGAGTTCCGCTTCAACGTGTAGCGGTGTCGGGCCGCTGGCTCTACAGACCCTTTTCGCTCAGCCAGTCGCGGATTTGATCAGCCACCGCGCGCCAGCCTGCGTCGACCATCATGTTGTGCCCCATCCTCGGAAACAGAACCGGCTCGGTGTTGTAGGCGCGTGCGGTAGCACGAACCTCTTCGATGGAGATCATGCCGTCGTCTTCGCCCCCGAGAACCAAGAGCGGCGTGGTGACCCGCTTCGTATCGGGCAGGCCGAAAACTTGGTCGATGAAGACGGCACGCATGCTGTCCGGCTCGACCCGGTTCGCGCAGGAGGCCACGATCTCGTCGGGGCTGTGCGGGCTGAAGAGGGTGTCCCGTGCCAGCGCAGGGGTATTGAAGATCTCGTGTGCTTGCCCGATTGTGTTCGCGCGCATCGCAACCCACGGATGTTTCCTCCAAATCCGCAGAGATGCACGCAGAATGCCCTGTGGTGGAGTGGATGCCATCAGCACGCCAGCCGGTGCGCTTCGCGATTCGAGGTACTTCTGCACGAGAAAGCCGCCCGTCGAGTGACCGATAAGAATCGGCGAGCACCCCAGGCTTTCTACCGTCGACAGCACGTCGTCGAGATAGTCACGTATCGAGCACTTCGCCAGCGGCTTCGTCGACGAGCTGCCACCGTGACCTCGCCAACTCACGGCGACGGCCCGATACCCATGCTCGGCGAAGTAGTCGAGGAAGTGTTCGTCCCAGCACCAGGCCGCGTGGCAACCGCCGTGCACGAATAGCAAAGGGACCGCATGCTGTGCCGTGCAACTGCCCTTGTCAATAACTTCGAGCATCGGCGGCCACCTCGCCATCTGGCCTGAAAACTTGGCGTCATCCTAATGCGTGGCCGACTATGCGATGGCAGGTCAAACAAACGCGACCGAGTTCCGCTTCAACGTGTAGACCGAGTGGTCAATTGATGATCTCGCCGCGCTCGTTCTCTCGGATCTTCGCGAGTCGTTCGCGCCACGCCTGAAGCTCGTCGGGGGGCAGCCGCGTCCAGTCGTCAACTTCCGCGATGACGCGCAGCGGTTCCCGGCTGCGATAGGAGCGGGTCGGATTGCCCGGGAACTTCTTGTCGGTGACGTTCGGGTCGTCCTCGAACTCACCGGTCGGTTCGACGAGATACACCCGCGGCGCCCCGTCGCCGTCAGCGAGTTCGGCCGCCAGCCCCGCACCGTCGCGAAGAGCCGTGAAATAGATGTGGTTCATGATGATTTCGGGCCGGTAGTTGGAAGCAAAGCCGGCGGTGAGCGTGTCTCCGGGCCTCAGGTCTGCCTTCGTCCCGTGGTAGAACGGTCCCTTCTCCGGTCCGGACTCCATAGCTCGAGGTTACGTCCCGTGGGTCACACTCAGCCGTCGGCTGTGTGCTCCGGCTATCGTGACCACCACATCAGTTCCTCGACGCGATCGAAAAGGGGCGTAGATGAGCAAGGTTCCCAGCCGGAAGGCGCGCCTGGCGCACGCTTCCAAGCACGCTGAGTTGTGGAACGCGGGGAAGAAGGACGAGTGGGTGGAGTCGTGGCGCACGATCTGCCCCGGCGAGGTCCGCATGTTCGACCCGGTCGGAACCGAGGAGAAGCGCGGATTCGCAGCGGCTACCTCCGACGCCTTCGACATGTTCCAATCGATCCTGAAGATCAAGATGATCACCGTCCAGGTCAACGGAAACGAGATGGCCTGGGTCTGTGAGAACCATTTCGGAACCGAGCCGGATGTTCAGGTGGCCCACAGCATCGAGACCTTCGCGTGGGACGACGACGGCAACCTGCTGATCAAGACGTACTACCCCATGCCCGAATCCGTTGGTGCTGAGGAAGATCCGTACGCCCACCTACTGGAAGGACGACAGCAGTAACTCGGGGCGGCTCGCCAGGGAGTCCGATTCAGCCACCACTTGACGTCTCGAAATACTGCACCAGACAGAACTCATGGTCCTCGGGGTCGAGCATTACGAGGACCACACCCTCGTCGTAGTCGGTGCGGACGCCCGCCCATCGTCCACCGAGGTTCTCGACTTGATGCCGCGCCGCGTCGATATCGTCCACCTGCACATCCAGGTGTATGCGTACTTTGGTGGTTTTCGGTTCGGGAACGCGCTGGAACGTGAGTCGCGGCAGTCGGCCGGACCGCGAGCCCACGGTCGCCCAGTTCGGGTCGTCGCCGTGTTCGCTCGATACCGGGATGTCGAGCAGCGCCGACCAGAATGTCGACATCTGAACGGGGTCGAGGCAATCTATGGTCACTCCAGACCAGCGGTTGGTCACTCGTTCCTCCCTGGCAATCTCGGCACTTACACCGATCCTTCCAGGCGCGGGGCGCGTTACGGTTGAACCATGCCCGGTGAAGAAGTCGCCGCGCCTCTGTCCACCGTCTACCGCGACTACCTGCGATGCCTCAACGAGCGGCGGTGGTCCGAGCTCGGCACCTTTGTGGCAGACCGGCTGTCGTACAACGGAAAACAGTTCACCCTCGCCGACTATCGAGCCCTGCTGGAGGCGGACACCACCGCGACGCCCGACCTGCAGTTCAACCCCGAGATCATCGTGGCCGACGACGAGTTCGTCGCCTGTCGCCTGTCCTTTCGGGCTACTCCGCGGCACACGTTCCTCGGGATCGAGCCGACGGGTACGCAGGTTTCGTTCGCCGAGCACGTGTTCTACCGCTTCGAAGGACAGCGCATCGTCGAGGTGTGGTCGCTGATCGACAAAGAGGCCGTCCGCGAGCAGATGCTTCGAGAGTCGTAGGCCTTCGCGTTACATTCGACGGCATGGCTGAAGACTGGCGCCTCGACCGGGTCGACGAGATTCGGTCGTTGATCAAGAAAGCCGAACCCGACGTGGTCGAAGAGATCAAATGGCGTAAGCCGTCGAACCCCGATGGCGTGCCGGCGTTCTCGCTGGACGGGCTCATCTGCACGCTCGAGATGTACAAGGGCAAGGTCAAGGTGAACTTCGCCAAGGGTTCGTCCATCGCCGACCCGGACAAGCTGTTCAACGCGAGCCTCCACGCACCCGTCGGGCGGTCGATCGATCTGCAGGAACACGACGAACTCGATCCCGATAAGTTCAAGGCGCTGATCAGAACGGCGGTCGAGGTCAACCGCAGCAACAAGGCGTCGAAGCGCCGCAAGTGAGGATCGCCGACCGGTTACCCCGCCGCGAAGGCAACGTGACGGTCCGGCGGCTCCGGCACGGCGACGCGCACGCGTTCGCCGCGGGCACCGACGACGCCGCAGTACGACGGTTCGGGCACCTACCGCTGGGGGAGTACTCGGCAGAGGTTGTGCGTGAGCAGATCGACGGCGTCATCGCTCGCGGCCTGGCCGACGACACGCTCGCCGTGTTGGCCCTCGCGGACGCGTCGTCCGACGATTTTCTGGTTGGCTCCGCAGGGACCGTCCGGAGAAACGACGGCGGTCTTGCCGTATGAGTACTACGCTCCGTAGTACGAAGACGGTCGGGAGGCAACATATGCGGTGGCGCGGTGTCAGTCATGTCGAGTTCGCGGTGCTCGATTACGACGAATCGATCGCGTTCTACGACGAGTTGTTCGGCTGGCTCGGATACAGCAGCTTCTCGTCGTTGAACATGGAGTACCAGTCGATCTACTACATGACGCGCTACGTCAACCCGCACAGCTACATCGGGATCCAGCCCGCGCGCACCGGCGCGAAGCTCACGCACGCCGACCAGGCCGTCGGGATCAATCACATCGCCTTGTGGGCGCGTAGCAGAAAAGAGGTCGACCGCTTCCACCACGAATTCCTGGTCGCGCACGACATCCCCGTCACCGACACACCCCAGGAGTATCCGCAGTACTGGCCCGGCTACTACGCGGTGTTCTTCGACGACCCCATCAACGGAATCCACTGGGAACTGGCGTGGGTGCCGAAAGTGCCGACGCCCCGCCAGGTTTGGTCGTTCTATCGGGCGTTGCGCGTGTTCGCGAAGGCCAGGCCCGACCTCGCGAACACCGTACCGGGAGTCACGTGGCAGGCGAGGCGGACCTTGCCGCGTTAGTGGCGGCTCAGGGCATGGCCACCCGCACCGAACCGTCGCACACCTGCGTGGTCGGTCCGGCCACCCGTACCGACCCGTCGCACAGCCGTGTCTGAGGAGAGCGCACCGAACCGTCACCGGCGACCGTGGGATCGGCGTACTCGATCCTCAGGTCCGGATGCGGTGACGGCATTGCACCGGCACTACCGGCGGTGAGCACAGCGGCGAGGACGATTCCCGCCGACAAGGTCGTCCCGACAAGGGTCTTCTTCAGCCCGTTCATCCCGCGTGGTTCCTTCCGTGGAGGCGTCGCGTGAAATCGCGTCGCCGGTGCGGCAAGTACACGGCGCGGGATGCGCTACCGATCCCAAGAACGGAATCGGGTTCAATGTTGTGGATGGCACGCACCGATACCGCATCGCGGGTGGTCAAAGCCCCGCTGAGCCGTGTCTTCGAAGCGCTCGTCGATCCCGAGGCGCTCGCCGAATGGCTGCCTCCGTCGGGCATGACAGGCCGGTTCGAACACTTCGACGCCCGCCCGGGTGGTTCCTATCGGATGGTCTTGGCGTACACCGATCCGCCGTCGCAGGGCGGGAAGACCGATGCCGATACCGACGTCGTCGAGGGTCGCTTCGTCGAGATCGAGCCCGACGATCGGGTCGTCCAGACGGTCGAATTCACCTCGGATGACCCGCTTTTCGGTGGATCAATGACGATGACGTGGACGGTGACGAGGGTCGACGGCGGGACGCGGGTCCAGATGCGCGCCGACGATGTGCCGCTCGGAATCTCGGCGGCCGACCACGCGGACGGAATGAACTCCTCGCTGGACAACCTCGCTGCCTACCTCGCCCAGCGCCAGACCGTGTTTCGCGCCGAGTAACGCAAGCGATGCAGGCACGATGCATTCGCCGGCCGAGGGTTGAGCGAGTTTCCTTTGGGTAGACCTGTGCCCGAGCTAGGGCGGTGGGCACGGTGCCCATGGGTCCAATAGCTCCAGACACGAAGGAGCAAAGAAAATGCAGAAAGCAATCGCGGTCGGCGCGGTGACACTCGGCGTGCTGTTCGGGGGCGCCGGCGTCGCCAACGCCACCGAGCTTGCCGCACCGGCGAGCACCACCACGACGGTCGCCCAGGAAGTCGAGAACGAGCAGGAGAGCGACAACACCGGTCTGTGGGGGCTCGCGGGGCTCCTCGGCCTGTTGGGCTTGCTCGGACTGAAGAAGCGTAGGGACGCCGACTACCCGGTCGTCCGAAACGCCGGCACGACCAATCCGCCGCCGCCGCGCGCTTAACATTCATCGCTCTACCGCCCCCGCCAGGTCAAGAACCTGGCGGGGGCTTCTCCGAGATCGATAGGGCAGAATCGCGCACGTGACGCAGCCGCCGCACCGCCCGGGTCCGCCTGACTGGCGGGGCCGCGGCTCGCCGCCACCCCACCCGGGGCAGCGCCGGCCTCCGCCTCGGCCGCCAGAGCCACGCAGACAACCGGTCCCGCCGCCTCGCCACGACCAGCCGACCGAGCAGCTCCGCGCACCGAGAGGCACCGAGAGCGTCGGTCCCACCCAACGGATTCCGCGGCCGCCTTCCCCGGCGGACGTGCGGCCGACCCAGCAGATCGAGCGGCCGGCGGCGCCGCCGCCGCCGTCGTTCGGACCGACCCCGGACGCGGGCGAGAAGCCGCGTCGCCGCCGCGTCTTCAACAAGACCTCGATCGTGCTGATCGCCGTAATCGTCGTGGCCCTTCTGGCCGGTGGCCTGGCCGCCGGCGAGCTTTACGCCAGGCAGCGCGCGGACAGCATCCTGACTGAGGTCGCCGAGTGCGTGACCGAGGACGGCGTCAAGATCTCGTTCGGCGTGAACCCGCCGTTCCTGTGGCAGCACATGACCGGGCACTACACCAACATCTCGGTCACCACCGACGGCAACCGGGTGCAGAGCGCGGACGGCATGACCGCGCAGGTCACGCTCGCCGATGTGCGATTGCAGGACACCGGGGAATCCAAGGGCACGATCGGGGCACTCGACGCCACCTTGAGTTGGAAGTCGGCCGGTATAAAGGACACCGTCGCCGCGAATCTGCCCGGTGTGGGCAACCTGGTCACCGGGGTCCGCACCGATTCCTCGGCGGGGACGGTGATCTTGGAGGCCGGCGACAACAGCGTCACCGCCAAACCGGTGGTGACGGACGGCGACCTCAACCTGCAGGTCCTCGACGTCACCGGCCCGCTGCCGAAGGATGCGGTGCAGTCGGCACTGAACGACCTGACCAAGAAGCTCAACGACAACTACCCGCTCGGGATCCACGCCGACAGCGTCGAGGTCACCGACTCCGGCGTCGTCGGGAAGTTCTCGAGCCGCGACGCCGCCATTCCCAAGGAGGACGCCAACCCCTGCTTCGCGCGCCTCTAGCCGCGGTCACGCAGATACCGCGCGACGAGCGCGATGACGGTCAGCAGCACGGCTACCGCCACCAGGCCCGCCAGCACGGTCCACGCGACCAGACCCGCGTCGACGGGCCGTCCCATGATCTCGGCGCGGCGCCAGTAGACCGCGCCGATCAGGACGGCCTTGACGACGATCAGGATCGAGGCGATGCGTAGAGCGGTGGACAGCGGCACCTCATCGAGCGTAGGCACCGACGCACCGCCGCGCACTACACGATCGGGACCGTGCTGATGGCTGTGCCGGCCACGAAGACGCATCCCGACAACAGCAATGTGAGTCCGGCGAAGAACAGTGCGACCAGAATTTTCGTGTAGGTAAACATGGAAATGAAGTTAGGACGACGGGATCGAAACGGAAGCAGGGGTTTCCCTGGCGTTGGGCCATGCCCGTGCAGGGTCGATCAGTTCAGGGTCACGGCGATCTCGGGGCTGAGTTGGTAGCCGGGCGCGAGTGGCAGTGAGTCACCGCTCCAAAACGAGCCGGGGTCGAACCAGTTGTAGTGCTTCTCCGATGTCAGCAACCCCATCTCCTCGTAGGTGATGGCGACGGTCTCCGCGCAGTATGCGGTCTCCAGGCCGGCCTGGAGCTTCTCCTGTTTCCTGCGTTGCGCTTCGTTGCGAACCCGCTTGTGCACGAAGGGGATTCCGCGGGTGAAGTCGGTGACGGCTAGGCGCCCGCGGAACCAGCGGCCGGTCAGCCGGGCGGTGCTCGGAAACGGTGTGCCGTCCATGCGGGCAACCACCTTCAACGCCTTGTCTTCCTGCTCGCGATTGGCGTACGGCGTGAGCTGACGCAGCCAGCAGCGCTGGTGATAGTTGTTGATCCAGCGCTCCACCACCTGGCGTGCGTCGTTGAGTTGCACACCGCGCTGGTTGCGTCCGGTCCACATGTCGACGAGCTTGTCGCCGAGTTCGGCGTGCCAGATCAGCGGCGGCAGGTCTTCGATCGCGATCGTCATGCCGACGTGGTTGACCGGGCTGTTGGTCAGCGACTGGATCGCGCGGTCGGGCCCGGACCGGCCGCGGAACAGCCAGAGGTCGCCGGTGCGCGTCGCCTCCAGCGCCTGCTCCAACGACACGGTGGTTGGTTTCACAACCGCAGCTTAGGCAGACTGACCGCTATGCGCGGTATCTGGAAGTGGGTCGGGCTGGCGAGCGTCGCGGGTGTGGTTGCGGGCGGGGTGCTGGTCGCGCGCGACCAACGGCGCCGCAATTCGTACACACCCGAGGACATCAGGGCCCGGCTGCACCAGCGGGTGGCCGAAGCCAATGCGGCCGGTCAGGACTCGACGGCATAGAGCCGGTGCGATCCGCTGAAACCCTTGAGCTGGGCGTCGCGGCCGTCGTCGAACGAGATGTCCTCGACGTCGCCAAGGGCGTCGCGCACCACCTCGCTTACCAACACCTCGCCGCCGCCGGCCTCGTTCGCCACCCGCGCTGCCATCGCGACGTTGCGTCCGAACAGGTCGTCGCCGCGGCGCACGGACTTGCCCATGTGGATTCCGATACGAACGCGAATACCGTTGGGCGGGCGACGAAGTGACCGTTGCACATCCATGCTGCACCGCACCGCCTCCTCCGGCTGGGCGAAGGCGACCATGAATCCGTCGCCCTGGCTCTTCACCACATAGCCCGAGTGCTTCTTGACGTGGCGGCGCACCATCTTGTCGTGGCGGCCCAGCAGCCGGACGAAGGCGCGGTCGCCGATGCGTTCGTTGAGCGCGGTCGAGTCCTCGATGTCGGAGAACAGGATCACCATCTTGCCGCTCGGCGAGAGCCGGGCCAGGTCGGGTCGCTCGACTTCGGCCCAGTCCGCGAGGTCTTCGATGGATGATCGCACCGCGGCGCCGATGCCGTCCTTGCGCAGGATGTTCGCGGTCTGCCACACCTGCTTCACCGCTTCGCGACCGCCGCTGAGCAGCATGTTCTTGGTGTCGAGGCGTCGGCGCGCCTCCTCGAGTTCCTCGCGCTGGCGGGTGTGGCGAATCCACAGCACACCCAGCGCGACGGCCTCGGCCGCCGCCACGATCGCCAATATGTAGGTCGCGATCTGCGCTCCGGTCACCCCTCAAGTATTGGATGCTGAAACCGTGACGCCCGCGGAGCCCCCGTATTACGAGAGTCGCTACATTCGCGCCAACCATCCGGAGTCACCCCAGGCGCTGTGGTTGCGGGAGACCTTGCTGCTGCCCACGGCGGGCACGCCGGTCGCCGACGTGTGGGTGATGGTCTTCGATCCGGACGGGGCGGGCAACCTGGCGCTCAAAGAGCCGTATCCGATGGAGTCGGCCACGTACGACCACGAGCCCTGGACGGCGCGCATCGCCGCGACCACTCTCGACGACCGCTCGGCCGAGGGCGTGATCACCGGGGGGCACCGCTCTGCGCGCTGGGACCTGCGCATCACCCCGGGGGACGAGCCGCCGGTCCGTCTGCTCACCGATCGTGCTTATGCGGCGCGGTTTCCGACCGCCAAGACGACGGTGCGCCATCCGCTCGCCCGGTTCGACGGGTTGCTCGAACTCGACGACGTCCGTCTCGTGCTCGACGGCTGGACCGGCAGCGTCAACCACAACTGGGGAACCCGGCATACGCCGTCGTACGCGTACGGCCAGGTGTGCGGATTCGACGAGGCGCCCGACACGACACTCGAAATCGTCACCGCCCGTGCGGCGCTCGGGCCGGTGCTGCTACCGGGAGTGACGCTGTTCGTGTTCCGACAGGCCGGCCAGGAATTCGCCGTGCGGTCGATCCGCGGCAGCCTGCAGACCCACGGCCGCTACCGTCCCTTCACGTGGACGTTCGGTGGGCGGGTCGGTGATCGGATGATCGAGGGCGAGATCGTGGCCGAACCGTCCGACGTGATCGGGCTGACGTACACCGACACCGACGGTACGGCGAAATACTGCTACAACTCCGCGATCGCCACCTGTCGAATCCAGGTGGCCGGCAAGGCGTTCGAGCGCGCCGAACTGATCGCCGAGCGCCGCGCCATGTTCGAGATCCTGACCGATGACCGCCACGCGACGGTTCCGCTGCTGGCCTGACGGCAGCGTTCACCAGCCCTCGGTGAGCACCCGGTCGAGGGTGTCGACGTAGAAGTCGGCGCCCTCGGCGTCGATGCACAACGGCGGCTTGGTCTTCAGGATGTTCTGGTGATCGCCGGTCGGCTGGATGATCACGCCGAGTTCGAGCATGCGGTCACAGATCGCGGCGGTCTCCTCGGTGGCCGGCTCGAGGCTGTGCAGGTCGCGGACCATCTCGACGCCCAGGTAGAGCCCCATGCCGTGCACGGTGCCGATGAGCGGATGTTTGTCGCGCAGCGCGAGCAGGCGGTCCTTGAGGTAGCGGCCGACCCGAGACGCGTTCTGCTGCAGACCCTCATCGCGCAACACATCCAGCACCGTGATCCCGATGGCGCACGACAGCGGGCTCCCGCCGGTCGACGAGAAGAAGTAACCCTGGGACCGGAACGCCTCGGCCACCGCCCGACTGGTGATGACCGCACCGAGCGGATACCCGTTGCCCGTCGACTTCGCCACCGACACGATGTCGGGCACGACGCCCTGCTGCTGGAAGCCCCAGAACCACTCGCCGAGCCTGCCGTAGCCCACCTGAACCTCATCGGAGATCGCCAGCCCGCCGTCGGCGCGCACGGCCGCGTACACCCGCCGCAGATAGCCGTCGGGCAACGCCATACCGCCCGCATTGCCGTACACGCTCTCGCAGATGAACGCCGCGGGGGAGCGGCCCGCGGCGACCAACTCCTCGATCTCGCGCACCGCGTCGTCGGCGTAGCGCACCGCGACGGCGCCGCGGTACTTGCCGCGAAAGCTGTTTGGCGACTCCACCGTGTGCACCCAATCCGGCCGGGTGGCGAGCGCGTTGGGGTTGTCGGCGACCGAGGTGGAGACCGCGTCGGTGCCGTAGGTCCAACCGTGGTAGGCCTCGCGCACCGCGACGACATCGCGTCGGCCCGTGGCGGCCATCGCCAGACGCAACGCCAGATCGCTTGCCTCCGAACCGGAGTTGACCAGGAACACGGTGTCCAGCGGGTCCGGCAGTGTGGTCGCCAGCCGTTCGCTGAACTCCACCACCGCCTCGTAGTTGAACCGCGAATTGGTGTTCAGCTTGCGCAGCTGGCGTGCGGCGGTCGCGGCCATCCGCGGATGTGCGTGCCCGAGCACCGTGACGTTGTTGACCATGTCGAGATAACACCGCCCCGCCGTGGACAACAGGTAGTTGCACCACCCGCGCTCGATCTGTGGCGGGTCGCGGTAGTAATGCTCTTGGACCGCGGCGAAACTCGCGTCGCGGCGCGTCAGCAGGTCGGTGCCGTCCGCCGCGTCGACCGGCGCAAGGCCCAGCAGAGGGCGGGGGTCGCAGGTCAGGGCCAGCCAGCCCGGCGCCAGTTCCGCGCTGGTGTACCACGGCGTGATGGGAGCTCCGACGGGTTGCATTGCAATCGAGACACGTTCACGCGCAGCAATTTCGGCCAAGGGTTCCCCGGCGCTCACGCGCGACGGCTCTGTCGTCATCCGCACACCGGAGACGCGCAACCGGTGATTGGCGCCGCGCAGAGTGAAGCGATCGGCGGCGACGTCGGTCAGCTCACCGTCCCACGGCGCCGACAGCGCGATGTCGGCCGCCGACCACATGAAGATCCCGGTCGGCACCACATCGGGGCTGATCTGCGACAGCTTCGGGGTTCGGCTCAGGATCGGTTGGCCGCGTCGGGTCACGATTAGGTCGGCGCCGTCATCCAAAGCGCAACAGGCCATCTCGTCCTCGACGGTGTCCCGCTGCCAACCGCCGTCGTCATATACGTCCGATGCGAGAGACAGATCGAGCGTCACGACGGAGCCGGCGTCGACGTGGACCAGGCGTCCGGAGACCTGGTCGGCGGGGGCGGCCATGCCAAGCTCGGACTTGATCACCGCGGTCATCACGTCGATGGGCAACGAGGTCGCCTGATCGAACATGCGCCATTCCTCGTCGGCCTGGTCGGTGAGGTAGGTGTTGTCGGGATCCAGCGCGGACTGTTGCGCTCCACTGACGAGCAGCACCGCCGTGCGCAGAACCAGCAGCGGCCACACCGCCTCGGCCTCGGCCTCGGTCAACGGGCGAATGCTGTTGAAGGCCCGCAGCGCGGGCAGCACCGACGTCGGATCGCTTCCCGGGTGTCCCAGCACGCACGACGCCGTGATCGCCAACTCCGACACCGCCCAGCTGTCGGTCAGGTCGCCGAAGTCGATGACGCCGTCGGGCACGACGCCGCCCCGCGAGCGCCGCACCACCACGTTGGCGTCGGTCAGGTCGAGATGCACCGCCTGGCGCGGCAGTCGATCGGCCAGCCCGTCGATGCGTGACCACGCCTCACGGGCGGTCGTTTCAATCGCCGTGCGCAGCACGGCATCTCGGACGTGCGGCAGGAGAGCGTCGACCACCTCGGCGCCGTAACGCAGATCCCACTGCAACACCCGGTCCAACCCGGGATGGGTGAACTCGGCCAACGCCCGGCTCACCCGGGCAGAGATCTCGCCGAGCCCGGCGACCGCGGCCGGCGCCAGATAGCCCGTCTCCAACAGCGTGCCGCCCGACAGATAGCGCAGCAGCCGCACATGAGCCACGTCTTCGGTCAAACCCCTTACCGCCGTCAGCTTTTCGCCCTCGACGTTGGGCATCGCCACCGCGATGCGCAGGTCGGGCTCCGCCGCGACCATTGCCTCCGCTGCGGCCTCCTGAGCGGCCAATTCCGTCGCGTTGAACGCCGGGTTGGCGATCTTCAGAATCCCGAGGATCGCGTTGTCCGGCGACCGGACCACGAAGTTCCTGTCCTGCTGGCTGCCCAGCGATTCGGCGCGGCCGGCGAGGCCGTAGTGCTCGGCGAGGATTTTCTCGGCCTGCTCCTCGCTGACCCGCGGCGCGGGCAACTCCGGCTCTTCGAGGAAATTGAAACCGACGGTGCGGCGGTCTGC
The DNA here is from genome assembly GCA_050205545.1 of Mycolicibacterium celeriflavum. Classification (GTDB taxonomy): domain Bacteria; phylum Actinomycetota; class Actinomycetes; order Mycobacteriales; family Mycobacteriaceae; genus Mycobacterium; species Mycobacterium celeriflavum_A. The sequence continues at coordinate 234,511 of JBNMQV010000003.1, read as the reverse complement.
GGTCACCGGCTGACGAATTGCACCACGACTTCGGAGAATGCGTCGTTGTCGTCACCGGCAGCGGTGTGGCCGGCCTCGGAGAGTTCGACGAACTCGGCCCGAGGCACCTTCTCGAGGAAGTCCTTGACGCCCGCGGTGCTGACCACGTCGGAGAGTTTCCCACGAATCAGCAGGATCGGGATGGTCAAGCTCATCACCGCCCGCTCCAGCTTCTCCTCACGGACGAAGCGGTCGTCGATCGGTGCGGTGAGAAACGCCGGATCCCAATGCCAGAACCACCGTCCGTCGCGGAAGCGCAGGTTCTTCTTCAAACCTTCCGGGTTGCGTGACCGTTTCCGGTAGGGCAGATACGCCGCCACCGCGTCCGCCGCCTCGTCGAGGGTCTCGAAACCGTCTATCCCGCTGGACATGAAGTCGCGGATGCGGGCGCTGCCGTCCTTCTCGTACCGCGGGACGACGTCGACGAGCACGAGCTTGGTCACCTTCTCGGGGCCGGCGTCGGCGGCGGTGAGCATGCCCGTCATCCCGCCCATGCTGGCGCCGATCAGCGCGACCGGCCGACCGATCTGCTCGACGACCGCGAGGGTGTCGGCACTCAATGCGTCGACGGTGTAGTTGGCGTTCGGCGCTCGGTCGCTGTCGCCGTGCCCACGGCTGTCCAGGGCGACCACATGCAGACCCAGGCCCGCGAGGATGTGGCCGGTGCGCTTCCACGAGTAGCGGTTCTGACCGCCGCCGTGCAGGAGCAGCACGGAGGGACGTTCGGTCTCCACGCCGCGGTTCCACTCGTCGGCCACCAAGGTGATGTCCTCAGAGCCGCGGAACTTCACGGTCTGCGGTTCGCTACCAGTCGCGCTCACGGCCGTCCTCTCCGGCTCACCCCGGTGGCTCACGTTACCCATCGGGCAATTCCGCCGAACCCGGTGTCCTTGATGAGAGCGTCAATATACTTTGCCCTCGTGCAGCCGGAGTTCGCCGACCAGGACCGTGAACGCATCATCGCGGCTGCCTACGCCTGTCTCTCTCAACCGCACGCCGGCCCCATCCCGGTCGCCGCGATTTTGCAGCGCGCCGGGGTGTCCACGCGGGCCTTCTACCGTCACTTCGAATCCAAGGACGAGCTTTTCCTCGCCATGCTGCGCGAGGAGACCGATGCGTTGACCGAACGGCTCGACCGCGTGGTGCAGGAAAAATCGGGCCTGCCCGCCGAACAACTCGAGGGGTGGATCGAGGGAATGTTCGGTCTGATTCACGACGACGAGACGCGGATGCATTTCACCGTCATCGACTCCGACGAGGTGCGCGCCGCCAGGGGCTACCGCGCCACCCGCGAGAAGGCGCACGCCGACCGGGAACGCTCACTGGTGGCGATCCTGCAGCGCGGCCGCGACGACGGATCCTTCCCGCTGGCCGACCCCGAGCAGGACGCCTTCGCCATCAACGCGATCATCAGCCGCGTGCTGATCAGCCAGACGTTCGACGACCACGACGGCCTGCGACGGGCCAAGGCCCGCGTCCTGGACTTCGCGCTGCGGGCCCTGGGGGCCGGCCAATACGTCGCCGAAAGGCGATGACTTCCGCGCGGCACAGTGGTCTCAACGGCATGCCTTCGATCACTCCGTCGCTATGGTTCGACGACAACCTGGAAGAGGCCGCGGCCTTCTACACCTCGATCTTCCCCAACTCTTCGGTGGAGGGAATCGACCGATACACCGAGGCCGGACCCGGCACGCCCGGCGACGTGGTCTCGGCAACCTTTGTGCTGGATGGTTACCATTTCGTCGGGATCAACGGCGGCCCGCAATTCGCGTTCACCGAGGCCGTCTCGTTCATTATTCGCTGTGTCGACCAGCAGGAGGTCGACTACTACTGGAACCGACTCGTCGACGGCGGCGGCGAGGAGTCGCAGTGCGGTTGGCTCAAGGACCGCTTCGGGTTGAGTTGGCAGATCGTGCCCGAACGTCTTCACGAACTGCTCGCCGATCCGGATCCGTCCCGTGCGGCGGCCGCCGCGAAGGCGATGCTCGGAATGCGCAAGATCGTCATTGCCGAACTCGAGGAAGCCGTGCGGGAAAGTTAGCCAGTGCCTTCTGTAATGCGGAAACCCGTCTGCGCGACCTGAGCGCTTGCTCAACCGTAAAAATCCGATATACGGTTCCCCGGCGTCCGCCCGTGTGTACCCTTGCGCCACAGCCATCACGGGCGCGGGTTGTTGGTGTCGAGGAAGGTTGGACGACCTATGGCAGGTCACCCCACACGGGCAAGGCCCGACTGATGGTCGCCTCCACTGCAATTGCCAAGCCCGTCCGCGCCTTCGGCGGCTTCTATTCCATGGCGCTCGACACGTTGGTGTCGATGTTCAAGCCGCCCTTCGCATGGCGAGAACTGATCAGTCAATCGTGGTTCGTCGCGCGGGTTTCGATCGTGCCGACACTGTTGCTGACCATTCCCTACACGGTGTTGCTGACCTTCATCGAAACGATCCTGCTCGGCGAGATCGGTGCCGCGGACTTCTCCGGAACGGGCGCCGCGCTGGGCACGGTGCGTCAAATCGGGCCCATCGTGACGGTTCTGGTGGTGGCCGGTGCGGGCGCCACCGCGATGTGCGCCGATCTCGGCGCGCGCACGATCCGTGAGGAGCTCGATGCGCTGCGGGTGATGGGCGTGGATCCCATTCAGGCCCTTGTGGTTCCGCGGGTGTTGGCGGCCACCATCGTGTCTTTGGCGCTGTCCGCGACGGTGATTCTGGTGGGCCTGGCGGGTGCCTACTTTTTCGTGGTCTACATCCAGAACGTCTCGCCCGGTGCGTTCGCCGCAGGCCTCACCCTGATCATCGGGGCCACCGACGTGGTCATCGCGCTGGTGAAGGCCGCGCTGTTCGGTCTCTCGGCCGGCCTGATCGCCTGCTACAAAGGGATTTCCGTACGCGGCGGCCCGGCCGGCGTCGGTAACGCGGTCAACGAGACCGTGGTGTTCACGTTCATGGCGCTGTTCGCGATCAACATCGTCGCGACGGCCGTAGCGATCAGAATCACGCAATGACCGTCTCGCGGCCGCATTCCCAATTCCCCTGGCTCAAGAGCCGGTTCAAAAGCGTGGCCACTCCGTGGAACCGCATCGGTATGCAGACCAAGTTCTACGGCCGCACGCTGCGCAACATGCACTACGTCCTGCTCCACTACCGGGTCGAGCTGGTCCGGATCATCGCCGAGATGGGGCTTGGCGCCGGGGCGCTCATCATCATCGGCGGCACGGTCGCCATTGTCGGCTTCCTGACGGTGACGACCGGCGCACTGGTGGCCGTTCAGGGCTACAGCGACTTCTCCGAACTCGGCGTCGAGGCCCTGACGGGATTCGTGTCGGCCTACTTCAACGTCAGGCTGATCGCACCGGCCACCACCGCGATCGCACTGTCCGCCACCATCGGTGCCGGAGCCACGGCCCAACTCGGCGCCATGCGCATCAACGAGGAGATCGACGCGCTCGAGGTGATGGGAATCCGCAGCGTCGCGTTCCTGGCGTCGACGCGCGTGATCGCGGGCTTCCTCGTGGTGATCCCGCTGTATTGCGTCGGCGTGTTGATGGCGTTCTGGGCGGCGCGGTTCGGAACCACGGTCATCTACGGCCAGTCGACCGGCGTGTATGACCACTACTTCAGAACGTTCCTCAATCCCACCGACCTCTTGTGGTCGTTCGGTCAGTGCATCGCGCTGTCGGTGGTGATCATGCTCGTGCACACGTATTACGGGTTCACCGCTCGCGGCGGGCCTGCCGGGGTGGGGGAGGCCGTCGGACGTGCCGTGCGCACCTCTTTGATCGTCGCCGCCTTCGTCCTGGTCATGCTCTCGCTTGCGGTGTACGGCCAATCCGGCAACTTCAACCTGGCCGGGTGACGATGGACGATCGAGACGAAGGCCTGCACCCCGCCTGGTGGACACTGATCCTCGCGATATTGATCGTGGTGGCCCTGTGGTTGACCTACGCCCTGTTCGTCGGTTCGTTCAAGAAAACCGAGACGGTCACGTTGACCTCCGAGCGTTCGGGCCTGGTGATGGAGACCAACGCCAAGGTCAAGTTGCGCGGCGTGCAGGTCGGACGCGTCGCCGCGATCGAGGGCGGCTCCGAACCGGTGGCGTTGAAACTCGAGATCGACAGGGACAAGCTCGAATACATCCCCGCCAACGTCGAGGCGCAGATCCGGGCGACAACCGTGTTCGGCGCGAAATTCGTCGATCTGATCTATCCCGATGACCCCAGCAGGCAGCGGCTCGAACCCGGTCAGGTGATCGTGTCGCGCAACGTCACCGTCGAAGCGAACACCGTGTTCCAGAACGTGGTCGACGTGCTCGAGCAGATCGACCCCGCCAAGCTCAACAGCGCCCTGTACGCGCTGGCCGAGGGTGTGCGCGGCCAGGGCGAGCGCATCGGCCAGGCCACCACCGATGCGAATCAGGTTCTGCTGGAGCTCAATCCGCGCAACGAGACGATCACCGAGGATCTTCGCGCGCTGCGGGATTTCAACAACACCTATAGCGCTGCCGCACAGGACATCGTGACCACGCTCGACGCCGCCAGCACGACCAGCGCCACGGTGGTCGCGCGCGCCAACCAACTCGACGCGTTGCTGCTGGCCACCATCGGGTTCTCGAACAGCGGGATCAGCCTGCTCGCACCGAACCAGCAGAACCTGATCAAAGCGATCAACGTGCTCGAGCCGACGACCAACCTGCTCTTCAAGTACAGCCCCGAGTACACCTGCCTGTTGACCGGTGCCAAGACCCTGCTGGACACCGGCGGGTACGACGCTCCCGGCGGTAACGGCCGTTCCCTGGTTCTGGACGTGGGCCTGGCGCTGGGCGACGACGCGTACAAATACCCCAACCACCTGCCGGTCATCGGCGCCAAGGGCGGGCCGGGCGGCAAACCCAGCTGCGGCTCGCTGCCCGATGTCGCGAAGAACTGGCCGGTGCGAAACCTCGTCACCAACACCGGATTCGGCACCGGACTCGACTGGCGCCCGAACCCCGGCATCGGATTCCCGGGGTATGCCAACTACCTGCCGGTCACCCGCGCCGTGCCCGAACCGCCGAGCATCCGCAACCTGTTCGGCGGACCCGCGCCCGGACCGATCCCGTATCCGGGTGCCCCGGCCTACGGTGCGGATCTCTACGCCGACGATGGCACCCCGCTGTGGCCGGGTCTGCCAGCGGCGCCGCCGCCGATGGCGCCACGCGATCCGGGTGCCACCCCGGGGTCGGAGCCGTTCATCGTCCACTCGCCGGCGCAGATGCAACCGACGCCTCTGCCGCCGACGCCCCTGCCCACCCCGGCACGGCCGGGTCCCCCGTTCGGATGATCCACGACGCGATGAAAGGTAAGACGCCATGTCGAGCATGAACGCCAGGGTTCGACGGGACGCACTGCGTCTCGCCGCGTTCCTGGGTGTGTGCGTGCTCGGCGTGTTCGGGCTGTTCGCGGTGTTCGGGCAGATGCGCTTCGGGGAGGCCACCAACAGCTACGTGGCCGAGTTCACCAACGTCACTGGGCTGGAGAACGGCGACTTCGTCCGCATCGCGGGCGTCGAGGTCGGCAAGGTCAAAAAGGTTGAGATACAACCCGATACCACGGCCCGAGTCGAATTCACCGCGGATCAGTCGGTGGTGCTGACCGAGGGCAGCAGGGCTGTCATCCGGTACGACGACCTCATCGGCGGCCGCTACCTGGCGCTCGAGGAGGGTGCCGGCGGGGTCAAGAAGCTCGAACCCGGCGGCACCATCCCGTTGGCCCGGACCTCACCCGCACTCGACCTGGACGCGCTCATCGGCGGTTTCCGACCGCTGTTCCGGGCGTTGGACCCCGATCAGGTGAATGCGTTGTCCAGCCAGCTGATTCAGGCGCTGCAGGGCCAGGGCGGGACGATCAACTCGTTCCTGTCGCAGACCGCGGCGTTGACGACGACCCTGGCCGACCGGGACCGACTGATCGGCGAGGTCCTCGTCAACCTCAACGTCGTACTGGGATCGCTCGGCGACCAGAGCGACCAGTTCGCCAAGGCGGTCGACGCACTCTCCGAACTGGTGGCGACGCTGCAGGGACGCAAGGAGGACATCAGCAACGGGTTGGCGTACACCAACGCCGCGGCCGCGACCATCACCGATCTCCTTGCGGAGGCTCGTCCGCCGTTCTCCAAGACGATCCAGGAGACCGACCGCGCGGCGGGAATCGTGGTGGCCGACCACGAGTACTTCGACAACCTGCTCAACACGCTGCCCGATGCATATCAGGCCCTTGCGCGACAAGGCATCTACGGTGACTTCTTCACGTTCTACCTCTGCGACATCGTGCTCAAGCTCAACGGTAAGGGCGGTCAGCCGGTGTATGTGAAGGTGGCCGGGCAGTCCACCGGGAGGTGTGCGCCGCGATGAGGTCATTCTCCGAACGCAATCAGTTGGTGATCGGCGCCATCGGCCTGGCGCTGACGATCGGCATCGTGCTCGGCTCGCTGAACTACCAACGGCTGCCGTTCCTGCAGGGCAACGAGTACTCGGCGTATTTCTCTGAGGTCGGCGGCTTGGAACCCGGTGAGGCCGTCCATGTTTCGGGATTCGAGGTCGGTCAGGTCCAATCGATCAAGTTGGACGGGCCGCGCGCCCTGGTGACGTTCACCGTCGCCAAGCACATCCGGCTCGGGGACCGCACCGAGGCGGCGATCAAGACCGAGGGCCTGCTGGGGACGAAGCTCCTCGAGGTCACCTCCCGCGGTGACGGTCAACTGGAGGGCACGATTCCGCTCGACCGCACGACGGCGCCCTATGAGCTGCCGGATGCGTTGGGCGAGTTGGCGATGGCGATCAGCGGCCTGAACACCAACCAGCTGTCGGACTCGCTGCGGGTGTTGGCGGACACCTTCTCCGACACCCCGCCAGAGCTACGCGTCGCGATCGAGGGCGTGGCGCGCTTCTCCGACACGCTCAACCAGCGCGATGAGCAACTGCGCAACCTGTTGGGCAACGCCAACAAGGCCACCACGGTGCTGTCCGAACGCAGCAACCAGATCGTCAGCCTGGTCAACAACACCAACGCGCTGCTGGCCGAGCTGAGGAGCCAAAGCGCCGCGCTGGACGAGGTTTCGGGCAACATCTCCGCATTGAGCAGGCAGCTGGGCGGCTTCATCGCCGAGAACCGCGAAACCCTGCGACCAGCCCTGGACAAGCTCAACGGGGTCCTGACGATCATCGACAACCGCAAAGAGCGCCTGCAGAAATCCCTCGAGTTGCTCACCGACTATTCGATGTCGCTGGGCGAGTCGGTCTCGGGCGGTCCGTTCTTCAAGACGTACGTCGCCAACCTGCTTCCGGGCCAGTTCCTGCAGCCGTTCATCGACGCCGCGTTCTCCGACCTCGGTCTCGACCCGAACGTGCTGTTGCCATCCGAATTGTCCGACCCGCAGGTCGGACAGCCGGGCACGCCCGCACTGCCCGTGCCGTTCCCGCGCACGGGTCAGGGCGGCGAACCGCGGCTGACGGTTCCCGACGCCATCACCGGCAACCCCGAGGACCGCGCGTGCGGCTTCCCCGGCCTGCCGCTGCCCGGTCCGGGTTGCTACCCGTACCGCGAACCGCTTCCGGCCCCGCCGCCCGGCGGTCCGCCTCCGGGACCGCCCGCCGCGGCGCCGCCGGGGCTGCAGTCGACTGCCGACCCGACGCCGTCGCCTGTCGCGGTGCCCGCACCCGGTGGCGTCGACCACCTCGCACCATCGGAGGGCGGACAATGACGCGCTCCGCCCGCACGATGTTGGCCGTCGCCCTGGTCGTGATACTGGCCGGCGGGGCAATCGTGTTGTTCCGCAACACCGAACGGGTCAACCGCACACACGTCGTCGCCTATTTCGAGAACGCCAACGGCATCTACCCCGGCGACGCGGTCCGCATCATCGGCGTGCGGGTCGGCGAGATCGAGTCGATCGAACCGCAGCCCGAACGGGTGAAGATCTCCTTCTGGTACGACAGCAAGTACAAGGTGCCCGCCGATGCCAAGGCCGCGATCCTGTCGCCTTCAGTCGTGACCGCGCGCAGCGTGCAGCTCACACCCGCGTACACCGGGGGACCGGTGCTGCCCAACGACGCGGTGATCCCGCAGAGCCGCACCGCCGTTCCGGTCGAGTGGGATCAGGTGCGGCAGCAGCTGGAGAAGCTGGCCGAGACGCTGCAGCCGACCGAGCCGGGTGGAGTGAGCCCGCTCGGATCGCTCATCAACACCACCGCAGACAACCTGCGCGGAGAAGGGGCCAACATCCGCGACACCGTCATCAAGCTGTCGCAAGCGGTGACGGCGCTCGGGGACAAGAGCACCGACATCTTCTCCACGGTCAAGAATCTGGCGATCCTGGTGTCGGCGTTGCAGGACAGCACCGACGTGATGCGCCAGCTCAACCAGAACCTGGCGACCGTGACGGGGCTGTTGGCCAACAATCCCGACGAAGTCGCCAACGCCGTACGCGATCTCAACAACGTCGTCGGAGAGGTCCAGAGTTTCGTGGCGGAGAACCGCGAATCGTTGGGCACCACATCGGACAAGCTGGCGGGAGTCACCCAGGCGTTGACCGACAGCCTGGCCGACGTCAAGCAGTTCCTCCACGTCGCACCCAACACGCTGCAGAACTACGTGAACATCTGGCAACCCGCGCAGGGCGCGGTGAGCAGCGTGCCGATGCTCAACAACTTCGCCAACCCGCTGTCGTTCCTGTGTGGCGCCATCCAGGCGGCGTCGCGGTTGAACGCCGAACAGTCTGCGAAGCTCTGCGTGCAGTACATGGCGCCGATCCTGAAGAACCGCCAGTACAACTTCCTGCCGATCATGCAGAACGTCTTCTCCGGCGCCTCGACGAGGCCGAACGAGCTGACCTACAGCGAGGACTGGCTGCGCCCGGATTACATTCCGCCGCAACCCGCTCCGGCGCCGCAGGCACCGCCGCCGCCGTCCGCCATGGCGCAGCCCGCGCCGCCCGCGGGCCCGCCGCTGGCCGCAGAGGCGCCGGTGACGACGAACCCGGCAGAGGGTCTGCACGGGATGATGGTTCCGCCTGGGATGGGACCATGATGAGGCGCAGGCTCATTCGCGTATTGGTCGCCGTCGCGGCATCGGCCGCGGTGTTGTCCGGCTGCTCGGACTGGCGCGGGCTGAACTCGATTCCGCTGCCGGGCGTGGAAGGCACCGGACCGGGCGCATTCACCATTCAGGCGCAGATGCCGGACGTCGACAACATCGAGCCGAACTCCCGTGTGCGCGTGGGGGATGTCAACGTCGGCCACGTCACCAAGATCCAGCGCCAGGACTGGCATGCGCTGGTGACGATGGAACTCAACGGCAACGTGGATCTGCCCGCCAATGCGACGGCCAAGCTCGGCCTGACCAGCCTGTTGGGCTCGCTGCATATCGAGCTGGCACCGCCGACAGACGTTGCGCCGCAAGGCAAGCTGAAGGAAGGGTCGCTGATCCCGCTCTCGTCGTCGAGCGCGTATCCGAGCACCGAACAGGCCCTGGCCTCGGTCGCGTTGCTGCTCAATGGCGGTGGGATCGGCAACATCCACGACATCACCGAGGCGCTGAGCATCGCGTTCACCGGCCGCGAGAACGATCTGCGCAGCCTGATCGAGCAGCTCGACATCGCGATCGGCCACCTCGACGATCAGAAGCAGGACATCATCGAGGCCACCGAGGGTCTGAACAACCTCATCGGGCAGTTCGCCGAACAGAAACCGGTGGTGGACAGGGCTTTACGCACCATCCCGGACGCCCTGGCCGTGCTGCGGGATCAGCGCGAGAACCTCGCCGAGGCGCTGACCCAGCTCGGCAGGTTCAGCGCGCTGGCCGCCGACTCGGTCAACCAGACCAAGGAAGCGCTCGTCCAAGAGCTCAAGGACCTCGGTGTGGTGTTGCAGGAACTCGCCAACGCCGGCCCGGCGCTCACCCGCGCCCTGAGCTTCCTGCCCACCTTCCCGTTCCCGAAGGAGACGCTGCTCAACTGGATGCGCGGCGACTACGCGAACCTGACATTGGTACTCGACCTGACCTTGAGCCGCATCGACTCCGGCTTCTTCACCGGATCGCGGTTCGAGTGCAACCTGACATGGCTGGAGCTGCAGTGGGGCCGCACCATCGGCCAGTTCCCCAGCCCGTGCAACCACCACGTGCCACCGCCGGGCGGCAATCCGTTGGTCGCGCCGTATCGCTGGGATCAGGGGCCATGACATGAGAATGACCCGCCGGATCCTCATCCAGATCGCGATCTTCGCCATGATCGCGACCGTCGCGCTCGCAATCATGGTGTTCGGCTACATGCGGCTGCCGGACCTGCTCGGCGTCGGGCAGTACCGCGTCACGCTCGAACTCCCGGAGACGGGCGGCCTCTACCCGCGGGCCAACGTGACCTATCGCGGTGTGCAGGCGGGCGAGGTGAAGAGCGTCGAATTGACCGACACCGGAGTCCAGGCCGTCCTGTCGCTGAACTCCGACATCCGCATTCCGGCCGACCTCGAGGCCGAGGTGCACAGCGTGTCGGCCGTGGGCGAGCAGTTCGTGCAGTTGCTTCCGCGCAGCGGCGAGGGTCCGGAGCTGAGGAACGGTGACGTGATCCCCGTCAGCCGGGCCACGGTGCCGACCGACATCAACACGGTGCTCGACGACACGGCCCGCGGCCTGCAGGCCATTCCGCAGAAGAACCTGAAGACCGTCGTCGACGAGGCCTACGTTGCGGTGGGCGGGCTCGGACCCGAACTGCGTCGGCTGGTCAGCGGCAGTGCGACGCTGGCCATCGACGCGCGCAAGAATCTCGATCCGCTGCTCACGCTCATCGATCAGTCAAAGCCGGTGCTGGACAGCCAGACCGAGACGTCGGACTCGATCCAGGCGTGGGCGGCGAACCTGGCCGACATCACCGGTCAGTTGCAGAGCCAGGATCCGGCGTTGGCGGGTGTCCTCGAAAAGACCCCCGGCGCAGCCGAAGAGGCGCGTGCGCTGTTCGACCGGTTGCAACCCACGCTGCCGATCGTGCTGGCCAACCTGGCCAGCGTCGGCGAGGTCGCCCTCAAGTACCAGCCGAGCCTCGAACAGTTCCTGGTGTTGCTGCCGCAGGGCACCGCGGTCACCCAGGCGGTGGGCGTGCACAAGCGCAACACCAAACAGGACTACATGGGCGACGCGCTGATCTTCAACCTGAACGCGATCCTTCCGGCCCTCCCCGCACCTCTGCCGCTGCCGCCGCAGAACCTGCCGCCGCCGTGTACGACCGGATTCCTGCCTGCACAGCAGCAGCGCGTGCCGGTGTTCGAGGACTATCCCGACCGGCCGAAGGGCGATCTCTACTGCCGCACGCCGCAGGACGCACCGTTCAACGTCCGCGGCGCCCGCAACCTGCCCTGCGTCACCGTGCCCGGTAAGCGGGCACCGACCTGGCAGATGTGCGAGAGCGACGAGCAGTACGTGCCGCTCAACGACGGCTACAACTGGAAGGGCGACCCGAACGCGACGCTGTCCGGCCAGCCCATCCCGCATGTGCCGCCGGATGTGCCGCTCGTCGAGCTGACGCCTCCGCCGCCGGGTACGCCGCCGCTGCCCGCCGTCACGGCCGCCGAATACGACCCCGCGTCGGGGTCCTACGTCGGACCGGACGGCAAGGTGTACACGCAGTCGAACCTGGCGCAGGGTGCGGCGGGCGAGCGGGCGTGGCAGTCGATGCTCATCCCGCCGGGAAGCTGACGCTTGAGCCGTAGTGCCCTTACGCGGACAGTGTCCGACGCTATGGTGTCCAGCGCGTAGGTTGTAGCCGACCTGTGAACCGACCCCGACTTGGCCCGCGGGCCGCAGAGGAACCCAGATGGCAGACGAGACCACTCCCGGCGAGGACGTGAGCGGGGTGACCCCCGATGACGCCGCGGCCGAAGGTCCCGAGTCGACGACGCCGGCTGCCGACACGGCCGACGACGCAGGTGACGCCGAGGACATCGACGGCGCCGAGAACGCCGACGACACAGCGGAGCCCGCACGGCCGAAGCAACCGATGTCGCACGTCCGGCTGGCGACGATCGTCGGCCTCGTGGTCGTGGTGGCCCTGGCGGCGTTGACGGGGTGGCTGGGGTACCGGGCGTACGAGTCGCGGCAGGCCGACGATCTGCGCAACCTGTTTCTGCAGGTGGGGCGGCAGGGCGCGCTGAACCTCACCACGATCAGCCACGAGCACGCCGAGCAGGATGTGCAGCGCGTGCTGGATTCGTCGACCGGGACGTTCTACGACGACTTCCAGGCCCGTTCGCAGCCGTTCATCCAGGTGGTCCAGCAGGCGCAGTCCAAGTCGGAGGGCAAGATCTCCGAGGCGGGGATCGAGTCCTCCGACGACAACGAGGCCCGAGTGCTGGTGGCGGTGACCGTCAACACGACCAATGCCGGGGCGCCGGAGCAAGCGCCGCGGTCCTGGCGGATGAGGATCACGGTGCAGAAGACCGGTGAGGACGAGGCCAAGATCTCGAATGTGGAGTTCGTACCGTGAGCAAGAGACACCGACTTCCGAGGCGTAACAAAGACAACGACGCCACCACCGACGCGTCCGCCGAGAAGGGCGCGGAGCCGACGTCCGAAGCGGTGGAGCTGACGGAATCGACGGCCGATACGACGACCGAGGCGCCGGCCCCTGGCGAGACCACCTCAGCGGAGACCACGTCGGTCGACGTCACGCCCGCGGAGACGACCGAATCCGCGGAGGCGACCGAGTCGGCTGAATCCGCGGAAACGTCCGGGCCGGCGGAGACGTCCTTGTCGGCGGAGTCGGCCCCCAAGCGGCGTATCAACTGGGCACGCGTCGTGGCCTTCGGTGTGCTGCCCGCACTCGCGCTGCTGTTGGCGGCGGGAGCCGGCTATCTGAAGTGGGTCGACAACTCCGTGCGCGACGCTGACGTGGCCCGCGCCGAATCGGTGCAGGTCGCCAAGGACAGCACGGTGGCGATGTTGTCGTACAAGCCGGACACCGTCGAACAGCAACTCAACGACGCGCGCTCGTTGCTGACCGGTGAGTTCGAGGAGTCCTACACCGGGCTCATCAACGACATCGTGATTCCCGGCGCGAAGCAGAAGCAGATCTCCGCGGTGGCTTCGGTGCCGGCGGCGGCGTCTGTGTCGGCCGATCCGAACGAGGCCGTGGTGCTGGTGTTCGTCAACCAGACCGTGGTCGTCGGACAGGACGCTCCGACGGACACCGCCTCGAGTGTGCGGGTGACGTTGGAGAAGATCGACGACCGCTGGCTCATCTCGAAGTTCGACCCGGTATAGGGGCCGTGGTGGCCGAACCCGAGATCATCGACGTCGAGACCCCGGGCGTGCGGCTGCGCGCGCTGAGCTGGGGCGAGGTCGGCGCGCCGATCGCGTTGTGCCTGCACGGTTTTCCCGACACGGCCCATGGATGGCGCAAAATGGCGCCGCTAATGGTCGACGCGGGATGGCGGGTGGTCGCACCGTTCATGCGCGGCTACGCACCGTCGTCGACTGCGTCCGACGGGAGCTATCACGTCGGGGCGCTCATGGACGATGCGCTTCGGGTGCTCGATGCGGCCGGTCCGACCGGTCGCGACGTTCTCATCGGTCATGACTGGGGCGCGATCGCCGGAGCCGGGCTCGCCGCGATGCCCGACAGTCCCTTCTCAAAGGCCGTGATCATGGCGGTTCCGCTGGCGGCGGCGTTCCGGCCGCTGGGTCGGACGCCGGACGCCCTGCAGTTGGCCGCACAGTTGCCCCGCCAGCTGGTCCGCAGCTGGTACATCATGTACTTCCAATTGCCCGGGCTCCCAGAGCGATCCGCGTCGTGGGTGGTGCCTCGGCTGTGGCGTCAGTGGTCCCCCGGGTACGACGCACGTGAAGACGTCGGCCATGTGCTCGACGCGATCGGCAAGCCCGAGAACTGGCGCGCGGCGCTGGGGTACTACCGGGCGACGGTGCGCAACAGCAAGCCGCCCGCGCAGTACGCCGAATTACACCGACACTGGCTGTCCGCGCCGCAGGTGCCGACGTTGTATCTGCACGGAACCGACGATGGTTGTGCCTCAGCCGATTACGCGCGCTGGGTGCGGCGGGTGCTGCCGGAGGGCAGTGAGGTCGCGAAGGTCGAGCGGGCCGGACACTTCCTTCAGCTGGAACAGCCCGACGCCGTCGCCGGTCATATCGTCGACTTCATCGGCGCGGCGCGCGCCTAGCCTGGGGGACATGGGCCGGCGACTCGCTGCGGTGGATGCGCAGACATATTGGATGTCCGCGAAGATCCCCAGTGATCAGTTTCTGCTCTACGGGTTCGCGGGAGTGGTCGGAGACCTCGACGCGGCGGTGGCGCGCATCGGTGACCGGGCACGCGGGTCGAGCGAGCTGCAGCTGCGGGTGCATGAGGGTAATCCGCTGACGTATCCGCAGTGGGTGGCCGCGGATGTCTCGCCGAACCAGTTCGTGGTACATGCCGGGGGGAGCAGTTGGGCGGACTGCCTTGCGACCGTTGCGGGTTTGAGTTCGGACCAACTCGATCCGCGGGTCATGGCGTGGCGGATACACGTCTTCCCGGCTGTCGAAGGGATCCCCGGCGCGGCGGTCGGCACGGTCGCGGTGCTGCAGGTGGCACATGCGCTGGGAGACGGTCTGCGGTCCTCGGCGTTGGCGGCGTGGTTGTTCGGGCGGCAGGCGTTGGTGCCGACTGTTCCTCTGCCCGAGCGGGTTCCGGGATTTCGGATGCCGTGGCGCGGTATCGCGGCCGCGCGAGCGCACCGGAATCTCGTTCGGGACACCGAGGCCGGAGTTGTTCCGCCGCCGGCGGATTCGCGTCCGACGTTGCGCAGCAATGCGCGCCCGGAAGGGTTGCGCAGCGTCCGGACTGTAGTCAGGCGGCGGTCGCAGATCACGGGTCCGACGGTAACGGTCGGGGTGCTGGCGGCGGTGTCGACGGCGTTGGCCGCCCACCTGCGGGAGTTCGGCGATGACCCGTCGCTGCTGGGGGCCGAGGTGCCGATGGCGAAGGCGGGGGAGCGCCGCGCGCACAACCACTTCGGCAATGTGGGTGTCGGCTTGTATCCGGACCTGCCCTTCGGCGCGCGTGTCGAGCGCATCGCCGAGGACCTGGAACAGCGTAGGCGTCGGGCCACGCATCCGGCGATGATCGCGACCAGCCGAGCCTCTGCTGCGGTGCCCGCCGCGCTATTACGTTGGGGCGTGGGCAAATTCGACCAGACGCTGCGTTCGCCGACGGTCACCGGGAACACGGTCGTCTCCAGCGTCAACCGCGGACCCGCTGACCTGCGCTTCGGCGACTCGGATGTGGTGATCACGGCCGGGTTTCCCGCGCTGTCTCCCATGATGGGAATCACGCATGGCATCCACGGCATCGGAGACACCATCGCCGTCAGCGTGCATGCCGCCGAATCCGCGATCGGCGACATCGACTTGTATGTCGAGAGAT
This sequence comes from Mycolicibacterium celeriflavum, assembly GCA_050205545.1. Classification (GTDB taxonomy): domain Bacteria; phylum Actinomycetota; class Actinomycetes; order Mycobacteriales; family Mycobacteriaceae; genus Mycobacterium; species Mycobacterium celeriflavum_A. The sequence goes on along the minus strand of JBNMQV010000003.1, from coordinate 219,030 downwards.
TGGAAGCGACCTTGCGGCGCCGAAACTAGCCCCGGGCCTCACCGGTGGTGCGATGATGGACCCGGCGGCGCTTTTGTGCGCTGACCACGCCAACGTCGCGGAGGGTGAAGCTTCTAGGGAGAACTCCCGCGATCGCATCAGCGAGGAGGTACCTGATGCTCGGCACACCAACGGCTTCTGCGGTGTCAGCAGGCCGCCGCTTCCCGGACGAGTTCTATTGGGGCACGGCCACGGCGGCCTTCCAGATCGAAGGCGCGTGGGATGCAGACGGTAAGGGCCCGTCGATCTGGGACACCTTCGGCCACGCCGGCAAGATCAGGGATGGCTCCACCGGCGACGTGACCGTCGACCACTATCACCGGTACAAAGAAGACGTCCAGCTGATGAAGGCGATCGGGGCGACGGCATACCGGTTCTCCATCTCGTGGCCGCGCATTTTCCCCGATGGAGCGGGCCAGCCGAACCCCAAGGGTCTGGACTTTTATCGCCGGCTGGTCGACGAGTTGCTCGCCAACGGCATCGAGCCGTTCGCCACGCTCTATCACTGGGATCTGCCGCAGGCATTGCAGGACAGGGGCGGATGGCAGTCGCGTGACACGGCCGAGGCGTTCGGAGACTACGCCGGCTACGTCGCGGCGCAACTGAGCGACCGGGTGCGGCATTTCTTCACCATCAACGAGTTCTCCAGCTTCGTGGAGCTGGGGCACGGGAGGGGCATGCTCGCTCCCGGTCTGCAGCTACCTCCCGGTGAGGTCAACCAAGTTCGTCACCATGCCGTCTTGGGCCACGGTCTTGCCGTCAGGGCGATTCGCGCGCAGGCCCGCGCGGGGACCAAGGTCGGGCCGGCCGAGCAGATCATCGGCACGGCTCCCATCATCGAGACGCCCGAGAACATCCGGGCCGCCGCGACCGCGTTGCGGGACTTCAACGCGGGCTACATCACCGTGATGCTGGAAGGTCGTTACCCCGACGCGTTCCTCGCCGGACAGGGGGCGGACGCGCCGAAGTTCACCTCTGAGGACCTGCAGATCATCGGTAGCCCGGTGGACTTCATCGGCACGAACATCTACATGGTCCACGCCTTCGTCCAGGCATCCGACTCCGAGTCGGGGTACGAAGTCGTCGCAGGAAGCTCCATGGTGCCGCCACCGGCGCGGCCCTATCAGCCGGCACATGCCCGCGCCCAGTATCCGAACTCAGAAATCGCGTTGAGGCTCAGCCCAGAGTCGATGTACTGGGGGACGCGCCTGCTGGTCAACGTCTGGAACGCCAAGGAGATCTTCATAACCGAAAGCGGCATGCCGACGACCGCCGAGGAGGACGCCGAGGGGTTCGACACCGGCCGCATCGTCTGGCTCCGCGCTTTTCTCACCGAGCTGCAGCGGGCGACGGCCGACGGTGTGCCGGTGCGCGGCTACTTTCACTGGAGTCTGCTGGATAACCTCGAGTGGGGCGCGGGCATGCAGCCAAAGTTCGGGCTCTATCGCGTCGACCTCGCAACTCAGAAGCGGTCACCGAAGCTCAGCGCGAATTGGTTCCGCGAGGTGGCGCGCAATAACGCGGTCGTTTGAGTCGCCCGGCTTGGCGGGGGTCCGCACCGCCATCCTCATCCAGCTACGTCTCTGTTGTCTGAGGGGGCTGGGCAGCGGCTTAACACATGGCCTAGATTTTGTTGCATGACTGCCTACGACGTCGGAGTGCTGATCCTGCGAGTGGTCCTGGGTCTGACCATGGCCGCCCACGGCTACAACAAGTTCTTCGGACCCGGAGGACTCAGCGGCACCGCCGGGTGGTTCGACAGCATGGGAATGAAGCCGGGCAAGTTCCACGCCCGCGTCGCCGCGACGACTGAGATGGCGGCCGGCATCGGGCTCGCGGTGGGTCTGCTCACCCCGATCCCTGCGGCGGGCTTCGTCGCGCTCATGCTCGTCGCGGCCTGGACCGTGCACCGGGCCAACGGTTTCTTCATCGTCAAGGAGGGCTGGGAGTACAACCTCGTGCTCGCCGCCGCCGCGGTCGGCATCGCCACGATCGGCGCGGGCAAGATCAGCCTCGACCACCTCCTGTTCAGCTCGACGGGCTTCTACGACCTGCTGCACGGCTGGTGGGGTCTGATCATCTCCCTGGGCCTCGGCCTCCTCGGCGGCATCGGTCAGCTGGCGATCTTCTACCGGCCGCCGGCCAAGACCGACGCCTGAGACCGCGCCTGCGCGAACCGCACCTGCATAGCTAGAACACGTTCTAGTCTGTGTTGCCATGGGGTTCTTGAAGCAGGACGCGCCCGTCGTCGATTTCGAGGAGTGGAGTAAGGGCACCCGCGCCGAAAAGATCGTGCCGATGGCGCGGCACTGGGCCGAGGTGGGGTTCGGGACGCCGGTGGTCCTACACCTCTTCTACGTCGTCAAGATTCTGCTCTACATCCTGGGCGCGTGGCTGATCGCGCTCAGCACCACGGGCATCGACGGATTCACCAACGTCGCCTCCTGGTACAACGAGCCGATCGTGTTCGAGAAGGTCGTGCTGTACACGATGCTGTTCGAGGTCGTCGGCCTCGGCTGCGGCTTCGGCCCGCTCAACAACCGGTTCTTCCCGCCGATGGGTTCGATCCTGTACTGGTTGCGGCCGAAGACGATTCGGCTGCCACCGTGGCCGACGCGCATCCCGCTCACCAAGGGCGACACCCGCACACCGTTCGACGCGCTGCTCTACGGCGCGCTCCTGGTGCTGCTCGTCGTTGCGCTGTTCTCCAACGGCACCGGCCCGATACCCGAACTCGGCACCGAGGTCGGGGTGCTGCCGGTCTGGCAGATCGGCGCCATCCTCGGCGTCCTCGCCGTTTTGGGCCTGCGGGACAAGGTCATCTTCCTGGCCGCCCGTGGCGAGGTGTACGCCTCGCTTGCGGTCTGCTTCCTGTTCGCCGGGCCCGACATCATCATCGCGGCCAAGCTGGTGTGCCTGACGATCTGGCTCGGCGCCGCGACGTCGAAACTCAACAAGCACTTCCCGTTCGTCATCTCCACGATGATGAGCAACAACCCCGTGTTCCGGCCCAAGTGGATCAAACGCAAGTTCTTCGAACACTTTCCGGACGACCTGCGGCCGGGTCGCGCCTCGCGCTGGCTGGCGCACTTCAGCACCGCGGTCGAAGGACTCGTCCCGCTGGTGCTGTTCTTCTCCCACGGCGGCTGGCCCACCTACATCGCCGCGTTCGTGATGCTGGTCTTCCACTTCGGGATCCTGTCGTCGATCCCGATGGGCGTTCCGCTGGAGTGGAACGTCTTCATGATGTTCGCGGTGCTCGCACTGTTCGTCGGGCACTCCGACACCGGTCTCGGGGATCTGCAGAGCCCGTGGCCGATCGTGTTGTTCGCCGTCGTCGCGGGCACCGTGGTGCTGGGAAACCTGTTCCCGCGCAAGGTGTCCTTCCTACCCGGCATGCGGTACTACGCGGGCAACTGGGACACCGGGCTGTGGTGCGTCAAACCGTCGGCCTCGGAGAAGATCGAGCAGAACGTGGTATCGATCGCGAGCATGCCGCAGGCCCAGATGGAGCGGTACTACGGCAGCCCGGAGACCGCGCAGATGTACCTGTACATGGGGTATGCGTTCCGCGCCTTCAACTCTCACGGCCGCGCGATGTTCACCCTCGCGCACCGGGTGATGGCCGGACACAACGAGGACGACTATGTCCTGACCGACGGTGAGCGCATCTGCAGCACCGCGATCGGGTGGAACTTCGGGGACGGGCACATGCACAACGAGCAGCTGATCGAGGCACTGCAGAAGCGCTGCAACTTCGAACCCGGCGAGGTGCTTGTCGTGCTCATCGACGGTCAGCCGATCCACAGACAGCGGCAGGAATACCGACTGGTCGACGCCGCCACAGGAGAGTTCGAGCGCGGCTACATCAACGTCGCGGACATGGTGACGCGACAGCCGTGGGATGACACGATTCCCGTGCACGTGACGTGGCAGAAGAACACCGCAGACGCCCCCTAGCCGAAGCCCTTTCGCCGGGCGTCAGCCCATGACGTCGCGGACCTTGACGTCCTCTAGGCCCTGCAACAGCAGTTCCCGCGCGGTGTCGAGGTGCTTGCGCCAGTGTGCTTCGGCGGCCGCGCCGTCGCCGGATCGCAACAGCTGCATCAGCTTTCGGTACGAGCGCATCAACTTGTCGAAGTCCGCCCGGGAGACGGGTCGCTGCTCCTTGAACAGAAAAGCGTTGTGCCGCACGGTGATCTCGTGCAGCATCCCGGCGATGATGGACAGCGTCGCGTTGCCGGACAGCTCGACAACCCGTAGATGGAAGTCGCCGGTCGTTTCGGCCAGGGTGTCGTTCTGCCAGCCCGACGGCACGTGCTCTTCGAGCAGCCGGTCGAGCTCGTCGAAGGCCTCGCTGTTACCCGACTCGGCGAGCAGCCGCACCGCCATCGGCTCGATGCCGGCGCGCGCTGTCATCAGGTCGGCGATCGTCGCGCCGGACAACTCCAGAAGCAGGCCGGCGGGCCGGGCAACGATTTCGGGGCCGGGCACCCGCACGCGGGCACCGGTACGCGAACCGCGGCGCACCTCGACGAGGCGCTCGGACTCGAGGACCCGAACCGCTTCGCGCAGGGTCGGCCGGCTCACGCCGAAGTGGGCCATCAGCTCGGCTTCGTTGGGGAGGAAGTCGCCGTCCTTGAGCTGACCGTCGACCACCATGCGGCGCAGCGTGCCCGCGACGAGCTCGGCCGTCTTCGGAGACCGGACCGTCGTCCCGGCGTTGACGCCGTCTGGGCCGATCATCGGCGCCAGCGGTGTACTTCCAGCCACTCCCACTCCCACGACATTGCTGCTGACTGTTCAGCCAGCTGTACAACTCAGTAAACCATGTGAGCAGGCGACTCCGAGCAAAGGACGTGCGGCGGTGCGTCCCCGTCCGACGTCAGAGGGACGAACCTTATCCCGAACATCCAGGCGGGGCGAGCCTCCGCTACGTTCGGCGGCAGCCGGCAAAGTCCGTGACGCGTCGCCCACCAACCAGTAGGTTGACCTAGTAAACCTTGTTCGTTTACGTTCGGGGGTGGACCCCCGCGTGTGGGTGAATCATCGAACTTCGAAGGAGAAGTGTCATGGCTGAAGCCGTCATCGTCGAGGCAGTACGGTCGCCCGTCGGCAAGCGCAACGGCGGGCTGTCCGGCGTTCACGCCGGTGAGCTGTCGGCCCAGGTGCTCAACGGCCTCGTCGAGCGCGCCGGCGTGGATCCCGCCCTGGTCGACGACGTGATCTGGGGCTGCGTCATGCAGGCCGGCGAGCAGGCGCTCGACATCGCCCGCACCGCGGTGCTGGCGGCCGGGTGGCCGGAGAGCGTGCCCGGTGTGACCGTCGACCGCCAGTGCGGTTCGAGCCAGCAGTCGGTGCACTTCGCCGCCGCCGGTGTGGTGGCCGGCCACTACGACGTCGTCGTCGCGGGCGGTGTGGAGGTGATGTCGCGCACCCCGATGGGCTCGTCGCTGGCCAACGGCGGACATCCCTACCCGGAAGCGTTCCGCAGCCGCTACAGTCAGACCCCGAACCAGGGCATCGGCGCCGAGATGATCGCCGAGCAGTGGGGCTTCGACCGCACCACGCTCGACCAGTTCTCCCTCGACTCGCACGAGAAGGCCGCCGCCGCGCAGGACTCCGGCGCCTTCGACGACCAGATCGTCGGCATCAAGACCAAGGACGAGGACGGCAACGAGAGCGTCGTGCTCAAGGATGAGGGCATCCGCCGCGGCACGCCGATCGAGAAGATGGCTCAGCTGAAGCCGGCGTTCAAGGAGGACGGCGTCATCCACGCCGGTAACTCCAGCCAGATCTCCGACGGTTCGGCGGCGCTGCTGTTCATGTCCGCCGAGAAGGCGAAGGAATCGGGCCTCAAGCCGATCGCCAAGGTGCACACCGCGGTGCTGGCCGGTTCCGACCCGGTGATCATGCTGACCGCGCCGATCCCGGCCACCCAGAAGGCGCTGAAGAAGTCGGGCCTGCGGCTCGAGGACATCGGCGTGTTCGAGGTCAACGAGGCGTTCGCGCCCGTGCCGATGGCGTGGCTGAAGGACATCGGCGCCGACGAGAAGAAGCTGAACCCCAATGGTGGTGCCATCGCGCTCGGCCATCCGCTCGGGGGTTCGGGTGCCCGCATCATGACGACGATGCTCTACCACATGCGGGACAACGGAATTCAGTACGGTCTGCAGACCATGTGCGAGGGTGGCGGCCAGGCCAACGCCACCATTCTCGAACTGCTGTGACGACCGAAGTGACGACACCCGCGGCGCTCACAGAGCGCCGCGGGAACGTCATGCTCATCACGATCAACCGTCCCGAGGCGCGCAACGCCGTCAACAGCGCGGTCAGCACCGCGGTCGGCGACGCGCTGCAGGAGGCGCAGGACGATTCCGACGTGCGTGCGGTGGTGATCACCGGCGCCGGTGAATCCTTCTGTGCGGGCGCCGATCTCAAGGCGATCGCCCGGCGGGAGAGCCTGTTCCACCCGGAGCACGCCGAGTGGGGCTTCGCCGGCTACGTGCAGCACTACATCGACAAGCCGACCATCGCCGCGGTCAACGGCACGGCGCTGGGCGGAGGGACGGAGCTCGCGCTCGCCAGCGATCTGGTGGTCGCCGAAGAGCGCGCGAAATTCGGTCTGCCGGAAGTCAAGCGGGGCCTCATCGCCGCCGCCGGCGGGGTGTTCCGCATCGTCGACCACCTGCCGCGCAAGGTCGCGATGGAGCTGCTGTTCACCGGCGAGCCGATGTCGTCGGCCGACGCGCTCAAGTGGGGACTGATCAACCGGGTCGTGCCCGACGGCACCGCGGTCGAGGCCGCTCTCGAGCTCGCCGAACGCATCACCAGCAATGCGCCGCTCGCGGTGTGGGCCAGCAAGCGGGTGGCGATGGGCGTCGACGACGGAGTCATCACCGGTGACGAGGCCGGGTGGTCGCGCACCATGCGTGAGATCTCGACGGTGATCCGTTCCGAGGACGCCAAGGAAGGACCGCTGGCATTCGCCGAGAAGCGCCAGCCTGTTTGGAAAGCCAAGTAAGCGCCCTGACGAGCGCTTGCGCGAGGAAGAGACAACACCGACGAGCGCTTGCGCGAGGAAGAGATAACACCGACAAGCGCTCGCGCGAGGAAGAGAAAGCACTGATGAAGAGAACGATCTACGACGCCGAACACGAAGCGTTCCGGGAAACCGTGCGCGAGTACATCGAGCGTGAACTGGTTCCCCATCAAGAGAAGTGGGAAACCGAACGCATCGTCGACCGCTCGGCGTACACCGCCGCGGGCAAGTACGGGCTGATCGGGTTCAACATGCCCGAGGAGTTCGGCGGCGGCGGTTCCGACGACTTCCGGTTCAACGCGATCATCGACGAGGAGATGGCCCGCTCCGGGGTCCACGGACCCGCGCTGAGCCTGCACAACGACGTTGTCGGGCCCTACTTCAAGGACCTGACCAACGACGAGCAGAAGCAGCGGTGGCTGCCGGGCATCGCCAGCGGCGAGACGATCATCGCGGTCGCTATGACCGAACCCGGCGCGGGCAGCGACCTGGCCGGCATCCGAACCTCCGCGGTGCGCGACGGTGACGACTGGATCATCAACGGCTCCAAGACATTCATCTCGTCGGGCATCAACTGCGATCTCTGCGTCGTGGTCGCGCGCACCGATCCCGAGGCCGGGCACAAGGGCTTCTCGCTGTTCGTCGTCGAGCGCGACATGGAGGGCTTCAGCCGCGGTCGCAAGCTCGACAAGATGGGCCTGCACTCGCAAGACACCTCGGAGCTGCACTTCGAGAACGTCCGTGTGCCGAACGCCAACCTGCTGGGCAAGGAAGGTCGCGGTTTCTATCACCTGATGACCAACCTGCCCTCGGAGCGGCTGTCGATCGCCATCTCGGCCATCGCGGGCGCGCGTGCGGTGTTCCAGGAGACGCTGCAATATGCCAAGGACCGGAAGGCTTTTGGCCAGCCGATCGGCAGCTTCCAGCACAACCGCTTCCTGCTCGCCGAGATGGAGACCGAGCTCGAGGTCACCGAGAACTACATCGATCGCTGCCTGCAGGGTGTGGTCGACGGTGAGTTGACCGCGGTCGAGGCGGCCAAGGCCAAGTGGTGGGCGACCGAGGTGGCCAAGAAGGTCGTCGACCAATGCGTGCAGCTGCACGGCGGGTACGGCTACATGATGGAGTACCGCGTCGCCCGCGCCTACGTCGACGGACGCATCCAGACGATCTTCGGTGGCACCACCGAGATCATGAAGGAGATCATCGGCCGCGACCTTGGCGTCTAGCCGGCTCGCCCGGCGTGGCGTCTAGCGCCTCAAACGCCAAAGCCCCCGAAACAACGGAGTTTCGGGGGCTTTCGCGTGTCGTGGAACGATCAGGCGGTCGGAGCCTCGGCCGGGGCCGGCTCGGCCGGTGCAGCCGGCTCGGTGGTCTCGGTGGTCGTCTCGGTCGTCGTCGTCTCGCTGGTCGACGTCGCCGACGGCGTGACAGCCTCCGGCGGGCTGGCCGGATCGAGCACCGCGTCGATCAGGTAGATCCGGGCGTTGGCCGCCTGGATGCCACCGCAGACCACCTTGGCGGTGTCGTTGACCACGATGTCGGCGTTCTCACCGGTTACCTTGATCTCCGCGCCCTGCTGCGTCGGCCGCTGACCCTCGAGGTCCTTCGGTCCGAGCAGGCCGAGGAAGACGTGGTAGTAGTCGAAGTCCGTCAGCGCGGCGGGATTGGCCTTCAGCGCGTCCAACTGCGCGGGCGGAAGCGCGGCGAACGCCTCGTTCGTCGGCGCGAAGACCACGTACGGGCCGTTCTCCAGCACGGGCACCACGTTCACGGCGGGATTGAACCCACCCGAGATCGCGGAGTAGAAGGTGCTGGCGTCCGGGATGGCCTGCAGGGCCTGGCCGACCGGGAGGTTGTTCAGCGCCTTCCAGTTGGGCACGGCCTCCTTGAACGCGTCACAGCCCTTGCCCTCCGGGTTCGGGATCTCCACCACCGACGTGGTGGTCGGCTCGGCAGGCTGCTCCGGCGCGGGCGGGTCGGCGTACGCGGTCACGGCCAGCGGCACCGAGAAGGCGATCGCGGCGATTCCGGCGGCGGCACCGAGAGCTTTGCTGGTGCGAGTCTTCACTTACGGCTCCTCAGCTAGAAAGGTCGAAACGCATGTTAAAGGCAGTGCTCCGTCATCGCCAAAGTCGTCACCTCGCCAAATGCCCGCTGCAGGCGTGCTGACCTGCGGGTTGTCAATCTCCCCACACGGTGCCCGAAACAGCGGCAAACGGGCGATGCATACGATGACCCGCATGCCCGAGCCCCTGATCATCCCCATTCGTGGTCGCCGACCATCCCTGCACGCGGAGGCTTGGGCGGCGCCCAATGCGAGCCTGATCGGACAGGTGACACTCGCTGCGCGCGCCAGTGTCTGGTACGGCGCCACGCTGCGTGCCGAGGCCGAGCCCATCGAGATCGGTTTCGGCACCAACATCCAGGACGGCGTGACGGTTCACGTCGACCCCGAATTCCCGGTCTGCGTCGGCGAAGAGGTCAGCGTGGGACACAACGCCGTGCTGCACGGCTGCACCATCGAGGACGGTGCGCTCATCGGCATGGGCGCGGTCATCCTCAACGGCGCGACCATCGGCCAGGGCGCGCTGATCGCGGCGGGCGCGGTGGTGCCCCAGGGCTTCGTCGTGCCGCCGCGGACCCTTGTCGCCGGGGTCCCGGGGAAGGTGCGCCGCGACCTCAGCGACGCCGAGGTCAACCACAACCGGTACAACGCGCAGGTGTATCAGCACCTCATCGATCTGCACCGCGACGCGTCCGCCTAGATTCTCCCGGGTCCGATCCGGGTACAGGCGTACCGTGAAACGTCTCCGCATCCTGGTGACCGGCGCGACCGGTTACGTCGGGTCCCGGCTCGTCACCGCCCTGCTCTCGGAGGGGCACGACGTCGTCGCCGCAAGCCGAAACCCCGACAGACTCGCCGATTTCGGATGGCAGGACCGCGTCACCGCCGTCGCGTTGGACGCCCACGACGAGGATTCGGCGCAATCGGCCTTCGCCGACGCCGGCCGGGTCGACGTCGTCTACTACCTCGTGCACGGCATAGGGCAGCCGGACTTCCGCGAAGCCGACAACCGCGCGGCGGCCAACGTGGCCCGGGCCGCCAAGGGCGCCGGCGTGCGCCGCATCGTGTACCTCGGCGGGTTCGTGCCCGACGGCGACGACCTGTCCGAACACCTCGCGAGCCGCGCCGAGGTCGCCGAGGCGTTGCACGTCGACGGCGGGCCCGACGTGGTGTGGCTCGGCGCGGCCATCATCATCGGCGCAGGGTCGACGTCGTTCGAGATGCTGCGGTACGTGGGCGACCGGTTCCTGATCATTCCGATGCCGGCCTGGTCGGTGAACCCCATCGATCCGATCTCGATCTGCGACGTGCTGCACTACCTCGTCGCCGCAGCGGACACCGAGAGCGTGCCCGCCGGCGCCTACGACATCACCGGCCCCGAAACCACGTCGTACGCCGAACTGCTGCGGATGTACGCCCGCATCGCCGGCAAGTGGCGGGCAGAGTTTCCGGTCAACGGCGTCGACACCGGCCTCGTGTCGTGGGTGACGGCCGCGGTGCTCCCGGTGCCGGGTGGGCTGGCGGCCGACCTGGTGCAGTCGCTGGACCATCCGATGATGGCGTCCGAGACCCGGCTGCGGGCGTTCGTGCCCGATCCGCCCGCCGGGCTGATCGGCGTCGAGGAAGCGATCACACGGGCGCTGGCGAGCCGCCGCCGTCGACCCGTCGACGAGCTCACCGATCCGCACCACCTCGCCGACACCGACCCCGGCTGGGCCGGTGGGGACACCCTGCGCCTGCGGCAGGTGGCCGGCGCGGTCACCCCGTCGATCGTCCGGCCCGCGCTCGGGCTCATCGGCGGCGTGCCCGGACCCGTCGCCGGCGCAGTGCGCACCGGGCTCGACACGCTCCTGCACTTCATGCCCAAGGTCGTTCCGACGTGACGGAGTCGACGCAGACGCGCCCGGGGTTGCTTCGGGAGATTCGCGACATCGTCAGCGCATGCCCCGTCCCGCATCACGAGCCGCCCCGCGTCGTACGGCGCAGGCGCATCGTGGTGGCAATCGTGCTCATCATCGGCGGCGGGCTGCTCGGCTACTCGCTGACCCGGCCGCCGGGTGACCAGTCGTTCTACTGGCTCACCCTGGCGCTCGCCGGGGTGTGGGCGCTGGGCGCGTTGGTATCGGGCCCCCTGCACATGGGGTGCATCAACTTCCGCGGCCGCAACCAGCGACCGGTGATCACCGGCACCACAGTGGGTTTGGCGTTGGGCGCGGTCTTCCTCGTCGGCGGTCTGATTGCGCGGGAGATCCCCGGCGTGCGCGAATACATCACGCGGGTACTGGAATACGCTGACTACGGACCGCTGGTGCTTGTCACGTTCATCACGGTGATCAACGGGCTGGCCGAGGAGATGTTCTTCCGCGGCGCCCTGTACACGGCGCTGGGCACCGTGAAGCCGGTGCTCATCTCGACGATCTTCTACGTGATCGCGACCGCGGCGACGACCGGCAACCCGATGCTCGGCTTCGCGGCGATCATCCTCGGCACGGTCTGCGCGTTCGAGCGCCGAGCGACCGGCGGCATACTCGCACCGATGCTGACCCACTTCTTCTGGGGCCTGGTGATGGTGCTCGCGCTGCCGCCGCTCTTCGGCGTCTGATCAGCTCAGCGGGTGGGCAAGCTCGTCGCGGCGCATCCCTGCCGCCCACACCGCGAGCGCGGCGACCACCACCGGGACGATGCCCGCGATGAGGAAAATCGTCTGTATCGAAACGACTTTCGACAGCGGCCCGACGATCGCGAACGACACCGGCATGAACGCCAGCGACACGAAGAAGTCGAGGCTCGACACGCGTCCCAGCATCGCCGTCGGCACCCGTCGCTGCAGCAGTGTGCCCCAGATGACCATTCCGGTGCCGTCGGTGAACCCGATGGCGAACGTCGCCACCGCCATCACCGCGAACGAGGACGTGAAGCCGAACACGACCAACGGGACGGCGCCCAGGCTCCACATCGCCATCATCACCGACAGATAGCGGCGCGGCATCCGCCTGGATGAGACCGTCAACGCGCCAAGGGCACTGCCCAGCCCGAAGAACGCGAGGATGAAGCCGTACATGCGGGCGCCGTCGGCGAAGCGGTCCTTAGCGATGAACGGCAGCAACACCTCGATCGGGCCGAGGACGACGAGCACGAAGATGCTCGCGAACAGCAGCGTCCACAACAGCCAGGGTGTGCCGAGTACGAAGACGAAGCCATCGCGAAGGTCGCGCAGCACGTGTGGGGGCTCCTGTGTCGCAGCCGGTTTCAGCGGTGGTCGAGTTGCGACCAGCAGGGCCAGGCCGACGGCGAACAGGCCGGCGACGGCGACCGCGCCCACAGCCGGGAACGTCGCGCCGACGATCACGCCCGCAGCGGCCGGGCCGATCGCGCGCTGGAACACCGGACGCACCACGCCCTCGACGCCGTTGGCGGCGAGCAACTGCTGAGGCGGCAGGATCCGCGGGAGGATCGCGCTGTAGGCGGGAAAGAAGAACGCCGCGGCGGTGCCCAGGGCCGCCGCCCCCACCGCGAGATGCCAGATCTGCAGCGCACCAAGCATTCCCAGCACCGCGATGGCCGACGATGCGAGCACGTTGACCGTCTGGACCGCGATGATGATCGACCGCTGGGAGAACCGGTCGGCGGCGATTCCGCCGACCAACACGAACGCGACGAGTGCGCCGCCGAAGCAGGTCGTCACGATCGACAGCGATACCGGGTCGTTGTTCAACTCGATGACCTGCATGGCCAGCACCACCGCGAACATGCCGTCGGCGAAGATCGACAGCGTGACCGCCGCGATCAGCATGCGGTACTCGCGGATGCGAAACGGTGCGAGCACGCGCCAACGACCGGCGCTGCGCACCGGCTGTTGAATGTCGAATTGCGTACTCACCCGTCGATGGTCGCGGAGACCCGCCCGCCGAGTCCATCGATTTTCCGGGCGCGAGCGGAGGGGGTCAGAAGTCTGAGAAGTTCGCCTGGCGGCGCTGCTGGAACGCGGTGATGCCCTCGATGAAATCCGGCGAATCCAGCAGCACCAGTTGACCCTCGCGTTCGCGCCCCAGCGCGGGCTCGAACTCGGTGAGCGTGGCCGCGTTGATGGCGTCCTTGGTCTTGCGCAGCGCGACCGCGGGGCCGGACTTCAGCCTGTCGAGCACCTTGTCGACCTCGGCCTCGAACTCGTCGGCCGGAAACACCGCCGCCGCCAGACCCCAGTCGAAAGCCTCGCGCGCCGAGACCTTCTCGGCCAGCAGCGCCATCCGGGCCGCGCGGGTACGTCCGACCGCCGCGGCCACGAGCGCCGAGGCGCCGCCGTCGGGCATCAACCCGATCTTGGTGAACGCCAACATGAAGTAGGCGTTCTCCGAGGCCAATACGACGTCCGAGGCCAGGGCCAGCGATACGCCGACGCCGGCCGCCGCGCCGTGCACGGCCGCGACCACGGGCTGGGGCAGGTTGACGATCGCGCGGACCGCGTCGTTCGCGGCGTCGAGCACCGAGGCCGGCCCGTCGACGGTCTTCTGCGCCTGATCGTCGCCGCTGATACCGGCGCCCGAACAGAAGCCGCGGCCCGCGCCGCCGAGCCGCACGACCTTGACCCGCCGATCAGAGGCCGCCGTCGTGAGGGTGTCGGCGATACCGCGCAGCATCTCGCGGTTCAGCGAGTTGAGGCTGTCCGGCCGATTCAGCGTCACCGAAAGCACGCCGTCGGCGAGGTCGACCGTCAGGTCGTCGATACCGGTATACGTGGGTGCGCCCGAATCGAGGGTTGTCATGGCTGCACCCTAGAACCGCATGACTTGGTTATACAAGTAAGCTATGTCGGCGATCCGGAAGCGATTGTCCAACGAAGGGCGGTAAGCATGGCGGGACCTCTGCACGGACTGCGGGTGATCGAACTCGCGAGCATCGGACCCGGCCCGCACGCGGCGATGATCCTCGGTGATCTCGGCGCGGACGTCGTCCGCATCGAACGGCCGGGCAAGCTCGGCGGAATCCCCACCAGCAAGCGCGAGGCCACGCTACGCAACCGCCGCTCGGTGGCCGCCGACCTCAAGAGCGACGAAGGCCGCGAACTCGTCCTGCGCCTCGTCGCCAAGGCCGACGTGCTGATCGAGGGCCTGCGCCCCGGCGTCACCGAGCGGCTGGGCCTGGGCCCGGAGGACTGCGCGAAGGTCAACGAGCGGCTGATCTACGGACGCATGACCGGCTGGGGTCAGACCGGTCCTCGCCGCCTGCAGGCCGGCCACGACATCAACTACATCTCGCTCAACGGCGTGCTGCACTCGATCGGAAGGGCGGGCGAGCGGCCGGTTCCGCCGCTGAACCTGACCGGCGATTTCGGCGGCGGGTCGATGTTCCTGCTCGTCGGCATCCTGTCGGCACTCTTCGAACGCCAGAACTCGGGCAAGGGTCAAGTGGTCGACGCCGCGATGATCGACGGCTCCAGCGTGCTGGCGCAGATGATCTGGGGCTTCCTGCAGGACGGCCTGTGGACCGATCAGCGCGGAGTCAACATCCTCGACGGCGGTGCGCCCTACTACGACACCTACACCTGCGCGGACGGCCGCTACATCGCCGTCGGGTGCATCGAACCGCAGTTCTACGCCGAGTTCCTCAGGGGCCTCGGGCTCGAAAACGCCGACCTGCCCGACCAGAACGACGCGAGCCGCTGGCCGGAACTGCGGGCCAAGCTCAGCGAGGTCATCGCGAGCAAGGACCGCGACCACTGGGCCAAGGTGTTCGCCGAGAGCGACGCCTGCGTGACGCCGGTGCTGTCGTTCAGCGAGGTCGAGTCCGAACCGCACGTCACCGAGCGCAACACCTTCTATCGCGACGGCGACCACCTGCAGCCGATGCCCGCGCCGCGGTTCTCCCGAACCGTGCCGTCGGCGCCGACGCCGCCCGGCCAGGCCGGAGCCGACACCGAAGCCGTCTTACGAGACTGGGCCTAGAGAAAGGAACACCCTCAAGTGGAGATCAAGGACGCCGTTGCCGTCGTCACCGGTGGCGCATCGGGCCTCGGCCTGGCCACCACCAAACGCCTGCTCGACAGGGGCGCATCGGTGGTCGTCATCGACCTCAAGGGCGAGGAAGCGGTCAAAGAACTCGGTGACCGCGCCCAGTTCGTCGAGGCAAACGTGACCGATCCGGAGCAGGTCAGCGCGGCGCTGGACGCGGCCGAGAAGATGGGCCCGCTGCGCATCAACGTCAACTGCGCGGGCATCGGCAACGCGATCAAGACCCTGAGCAAGGACGGCCCGTTCCCGCTCGACGGCTTCAAGAAGGTCATCGAGGTCAACCTGGTCGGCACGTTCAACGTGCTGCGCCTGTCGGCCGAGCGGATCGCCAAACAAGAGCCGGCCAACGGCGAGCGCGGCGTCATCATCAACACCGCGTCGGTCGCGGCGTTCGAGGGCCAGATCGGTCAGGCCGCGTACTCCGCGTCGAAGGGCGGTGTGGTCGGCATGACGCTGCCGATCGCGCGTGACCTTTCACGTGAGTTCATCCGCGTCGTCACGATCGCGCCGGGTCTGTTCAAGACCCCGCTGCTGGGTTCGCTGCCGGAAGAGGCGCAGCAGTCGCTGGGCAAGCAGGTGCCGCATCCCGCGCGCCTCGGCGACCCGGACGAGTACGGCGCGCTGGCCGTGCACATCGTCGAGAACCCGATGCTCAACGGCGAGGTGATCCGCCTGGACGGCGCGATCCGGATGGCCCCCCGATGAGCGCTTGCGCGAAGAGAAGAGGACCGAGGTAGGCCGCCATGGGTATCAGGACGAAGTTCACCGAGACGTTCGGAATCGAGCATCCCGTCGTTCAGGGTGGTATGCAGTGGGTCGGCCGCGCGGAACTCGTTGCGGCCGTGGCGAATGCGGGGGCGCTCGGTTTCATCACCGCGCTGACCCAGCCGACACCGGCCGACTTGGCCAAGGAGATCGCCAAGTGCCGCGAGCTGACCGACAAGCCGTTCGGCGTCAACCTGACGATCCTGCCGACGATCAACCCGCCGCCGTATGACGAGTACCGGCAGGTGATCGTCGACTCCGGCATCAAGATCGTCGAGACCGCGGGCTCCAACCCGGCGCCGCACCTGCCGATGTTCCACGAGAACGGCATCAAAGTGCTGCACAAGTGCACCTCGGTGCGGCACGCCGTCAAGGCACAGAGCCTCGGCGTGGACGGCATCAGCATCGACGGTTTCGAGTGCGCGGGCCATCCCGGCGAGGACGACATCCCGGGCCTGGTGTTGATTCCGGCGGCCTCGGCCAAGATCGAGATCCCGATGATCGCCTCCGGCGGCTTCGCCGACGCGCGCGGCCTGGTGGCGGCCCTGGCGTTGGGCGCCGACGGCATCAACATGGGTTCGCGGTTCATGTGCACCGTGGAGTCGGCGATCCACCAGAACGTCAAGGAAGCGATCGTCGCGGGTTCCGAACTCGACACCGAGCTGATCTTCCGACCCTTGCGCAACACCGCCCGGGTGGCCAGCAACGCCATATCCCGCGAGGTCGTCGAGATCCTCAACCGGGGCGGTCAGTTCGAGGACGTCAAGGACCTGGTGGCCGGCAAGCGCGGGGTGAAGGTCTACGAGGTCGGCGATCTCGACGCCGGCATCTGGAGCGTGGGCACCGCGATGGGGCTGATCAACGACATCCCGACCTGCGGTGAGCTGGTGTCGCGGATCGTGTCGGAGGCCGAGGAACTCATCAGCGGCCGGTTGAGCGACATGATCGCCGAGGACGAAGAGGAGAACGTGGCTTAGAGGAGGGGATCGGGTTTAGCGGGCGAGGTCACGACAAAGCGTCAACAGACCTGGCTCGCGCTCGGGGCCGGACCGTCAGAACGAATTGCGCGACCCCTCGGCGCGCGTTCGGTCAGACGGCGGTGCGCAGGGTGTGCTCGTCGTCGAGCTGCTCCGAGGTGTCGCCCTCTACCAGGACATCGCCGTGGTAGAGCGCCTCGAAGTCAACCTTGATGACATCGGCACTGGTGTCGTCGATCCACATGTACTCGACAGTAAGTGTTACCTCTAAGGAATCTTTGAGTCACGATTCGGAATATCTTGGCAATCCTTACCCGTCGGTAGGGTCGCGCACTACCCGCCGGTAGCTTTTTTGCTGGGCGCTAGGACCCGGTCGTGAAGTGGATGGGGTTCGTGCCGAGCAACGCCACCCAGGTCAGGATCGCGGCGGCGAACGCCACGACGAGCAGGCCGACGGCGACACGGCTACCCCACGACACCCGGCCCAACACCTTCGCGTCGAGCGAGTAGGCGCCCGCGCCGAGAAACAGCAGCGCAGCGGCCCCGACGCCGATCATGAACGGGACGTTGAACGGTTCGGACCAGAAGACGGACTCGGACACGTTGACCGCCCAGGCGTCGATCATCGCCGCGACCACCGCGCACGCGGCCAGTGGCGTCAGCGCGCCGAAGATCAGGCCCAGGCCCCCGAGCGTCTCGGCCGCGGTGACCATGAAGGCCGCCAGGGCGGGCAGGCGCCATCCGGCGGCTTCCATGAATCCGACGGTGGTGCTGAAGTCGAAGACTTTGATGAGCCCCGCCTGAAGAATCGCCGCGCCGACCCCGATCCTCAGGATGAGCAGGCCGATGTCCGTCGCGGTGCTGCGCGTGGTGGTGGCGGCGGTCGCCGCGTCCGTCGTAGTCATGCCGATTACGACTACCAGACGAACCGCAACTCATCGCGAGGAAACGCAATGAACGCCGCGGGACCCTGAACCGTGTCCGAAGGAGGGCGTTGACGCTGTTGACTTACCACTGTTAAGTTACCGGCGTTAGCTCGACGAGCGGGAGCGAGAGGGCGCGGAGTGCTGCAACGAATCGCCCATCTGGCCATAGCGGCGCCCCGGCGCATCCTCGCGGTAGCGGTCCTGGTGATGGTGGCGTGCGGAGTCTTCGGGATTCCCGTCGCCAAGCACCTGTCGGCCGGCGGATTCCAGGACCCGACGTCGGAGTCGGCGAAGGCCACCCAGCTGCTGGTCGACAAGTTCGGCCAGGGCGACATGGAGCTGATCCTGTCCGTGCACTCCGACGAGGGCGCGCAGAGCCCGGCGGCTCGAGCCGTCGGGGAGGAACTGGTCGCCGAACTGCGGGCCGCACCGTCGGTCGTCGACGTCACCTCACTGTGGGACGCACCGTCGACCGCTGCGCCCGCGCTGGTCAGTGAGGACGGCAAGACCGGATTGATCGTCGCAGGCATCACCGGCGGCGAGAGCGGCGCGCAGAAGCATGCGAAGGAACTCACCGAGCGGCTGGTGCACGACCGCGACGGCGTCACCGTGCGCGCCGGCGGCGAGGCGATGATCTACGTGCAGATCAACGGGCAGAGCGAGAAAGACCTTCTGAAGATGGAGGCGATTGCGATCCCGCTGTGCTTCGTGGCCCTGGTGTGGGTGTTCGGCGGGCTGCTCGCCGCGGCGCTGCCGTTGGCGATCGGGGGTTTCGCGATCCTCGGTTCGATGGCCGTGCTGCGGGGGATCACCTACGTGACCGATGTATCGATCTTCGCCATGAACCTGACGGTGGCGATGGGCTTGGCGCTGGCCATCGACTACACGCTGCTGATCATCAGCAGGTATCGCGACGAGATCGCCGACGGCGCGGACCCCGAGTCGGCGTTGGTGCGAACCATGGCGACCGCCGGGCGCACGGTGTTGTTCTCGGCGATGACGGTCGCGCTGTCCATGGTCGCGATGGTGCTGTTCCCGATGTACTTCCTGAAGTCGTTCGCGTACGCGGGGATCGCGGTGGTGTCGTTCGCGGCCGTCGCCGCGGTCGTGGTGGCCCCGGCGGCGATCGTATTGCTCGGCGACCGGCTCGACGCACTGGATGTGCGCCGGTTCGGCCGCCGGCTGTTCGGCAGGCCGGAGCCGGTGCGCAAGCCCGTCGAGCAGACCTTCTGGTACCGGTGCACGAAAGTCGTGATGCGACGGTCGATTCCGGTCGCGCTGGTGATCGTCACGTTCCTGTTGGTGCTCGGCGCGCCATTCCTCAACGCGCGGTGGGGCTTTCCCGACGAGCGGGTGCTGCCGCAATCGGCGTCGGCGCGACAGGTCGGCGACGATCTGCGCGCCAACTTCGCCGTCGACTCGGCCCGCAACGTCGCGGTCGTCATACCCGACACCCGGGGCATCACGCCCGAGATGGTGGACAGCTACGCCGCCGACCTCTCGCGGGTCGCCGACGTGTCCTCGGTGTCGGCGCCCGGCGGCACCTTCGTCGACGGCAGACCGGTCGGCCCGCCGTCGGCCGCGACCGGCGTCAAGGACGGCAGTGCGTTCCTCACGGTGGCCAGCGCCGCGCCACTGTTCAGCGACGCCTCCGAGGCGCAGCTCGACCGGCTGGAGGCGGTGAGCACGCCCGGCGATGTGCCGGTGTTGCTGACCGGCACCGCGCAGGTGAACCGGGACAGCGCCTCGGCGATCACCTCGCGCCTTCCGCTGGTGCTCGGAGTGATCGGGGCCATCACGTTCGTGTTGTTGTTCCTGCTGACCGGGAGCGTGGTGCTGCCGCTGAAGGCGTTGGTACTGAACGTGTTATCGCTGACGGCCGCGTTCGGTGCGCTGGTGTGGATCTTCCAGGAGGGTCATCTCGGTGCGTTGGGCACCACGCCGACCGGCACCCTGGTGGCGAACATGCCGGTGTTGTTGTTCTGCATCGCGTTCGGGTTGTCGATGGACTACGAGGTCTTCCTGGTGTCGCGGATCCGCGAGTACTGGCTGCAACTGGGCGACGACGGGAAGCGGTCGGCCCGCGAGCGCAACGACGAGAGCGTCGCGCTCGGACTGGCGAAGACCGGTCGCGTCGTGACGGCGGCGGCGCTGTTGATGTCGATCTCGTTCGCGGCGTTGATCGCGGCCGAGGTGGCGTTCATGCGGATGTTCGGGGTCGGGTTGACGCTCGCGGTGCTCGCCGATGCGACGCTGGTGCGGATGGGATTGGTGCCGGCGTTCATGCACCTGCTCGGCCGGTGGAACTGGTGGGCGCCCAAGCCATTGGCCAGGCTGCACGAACGCATCGGCTTCAGCGAGTCTGCTGAGCTCGCCTCCACTCCCGCCAAGAGCTCGACCGAACCTGCGGGGACGCGATGAAACGACGGCGTGCCCCGCGCGGATCCGGCGAGCAGCTGCGCGACGAGATCCTCGACGCCACAACAGAGCTGCTGCTGGAGACGGGCACCGCGAAGGAGGTCTCGATCCGTTCGGTGGCGCAGCGAGTCGGGGTCACGCCGCCGTCGATTTACCTGCACTTCGCCGACAAGGACGCGCTGCTCGACGCGGTGTGCGCGCGGTACTTCGAAAAACTCGACGAGGAGATGCAAAGCGTGGCGGCCGGGCAGCCGACCACGATCGAGGTGCTGCGAGCCCAGGGCCTGGCCTACGTCCGCTTCGCGATGAAAACCCCTGAGCTGTACCGCATTGCGACCATGGGGGAGAGCCGGCCGGGCAGCGATGTGGATGTGGCGCTGAACAGCTCGGCGTTCGTGCATCTGCGCGCGGCGGTCGAGAAGCTGACGGCGGAGGGCATCTATCCTCCGGGCGACTCGACGGCGATGGCCCTGGAGTTGATGACCGTCGCGCACGGGGTGGCCGCGATGCTGATCTCCAAGCCGTATCTACCGTGGGGTGATATCGAGGAGTTCGCCGACCGGGTGCTGTCGGCCGTGTGCTTCGGTCAGATCGCCCGGGGCGCCGTTGACCTCGACAGGCCACCGGAAGCCGTCGCGCAGTTGAAAGGAGCTCTTGATGTCGGACTCGGTCGATAACCCGTTCTTCGCTCGGTTGTGGACGGTGATGTCCACCCACGAGACCGACGCCATCCGGCAACTGCGCAGGGAGAACCTCGCCGGCCTTTCCGGTCGGGTACTCGAGGTGGGCGCGGGGACCGGGACGAACTTCGAGTTCTACCCCGACACCGTGACCGAGGTGGTGGCCGTCGAACCCGAACGCCGTCTCGCCGAACACGCCCAGCGGGCCGCGGTCTCAGCGCGCGTGCCCGTCACGGTCAGCACCGACACCGTGGAGCAGTTCATGGCTTCCGGCAACCAGCCGTTCGACGCCATCGTCTGCTCGCTGGTGCTGTGTTCGATCGACGATCCGGATACCGTTCTGCGACAGCTACATTCGTTGCTGCGACCGGGCGGCGAACTCCGCTATCTCGAGCACATCGCCAGCGCGGACGGTCGTGGGCGGCTGCAGCGGATCGCCGACGCGACGGTGTGGCCGCGGCTGTTCGGCAACTGCCACACCCATCGCCATACCGAGCAGAGCATCGCGGGTGCGGGCTTCAAGGTCGAGGGTGCTCGGCGGGAGTGGACGATGCCGCGGTGGGTGCCGCTGCCGGTCTCCGAGTTCGCGATCGGACGGGCGGTCCGGCCCTAGCCGAGCAGGGCCGGGAGCCGCTGGAGCAGGTTCGGCAGCGCGGTCGCCGCCGTCTCCCGCAGCGACGCCGTCACCGAATCCGACAGCGGTGTGCGTTCCGGGTTGACCTCGATGACCGGGATGCCCCTGGCCAGCGCGATCTCGGGCAGGCCCGCCGCGGGATAGACGATCGATGAGGTGCCGACCACGATCACCAGGTCGGCGCCGCTGACCGCCTCCACCGACCGCTGCCACGCATCGTCGGGCAGCGCCTCGCCGAACCAGACCACGTTGGGTCGGATGAGCCCGCCGCACACGCACTGCGGCGGTTCGACTGTCTCCACCGGTTCGGGCATGGCCGGCAGCTCGCCGGAGTAGGCCCCCTGGCACCGGTCGCAGCGGAACTCGAACAGGCTTCCGTGCACGTGATAGACGTTCTTGCTGCCTGCGCGCTCGTGCAGGTCGTCGACGTTCTGGGTGGCGACGTGCACGTCGGCGTAGTCCTGCCAGGCGGCCACGGCGCGATGCCCGTTGTTCGGCTGCACCGCGCTCATCATGTAGTGGCGCCACAAATACCACGCCCATACCTTCTCGGGATGGGCCCGCCACCCCTCCGAACTGGAGATTTCGTAGGGATCGACCTTCGCCCACAGACCGGTTTCGGCGTCGCGGAAGGTCGGAACCCCGCTTTCGGCCGAGATACCCGCACCGCTGAGGACCGTTACCTGCACATGACCAAACTAGCCGGTGTGGGCGATACTAAGCACGTGGCCAACTTGGGGGATTGGGTACGCATCGACCAGCGCTCGTCAGGCGCCTTGTTCGACCAGCTCAGGACGCAGATCATCGACGGTGTGCGCGACGGCAGGCTCGCGCCGGGGACCCGGCTGCCGACGGTGCGCGAACTGGCGGGTCAGCTCGGTCTCGCGGTGAACACCGTGGCCCGTGCCTACCGTGAGCTGGAGTCGGCCGGGATTCTCGAAACGCGCGGCCGCTTCGGCACATTCGTCGCTCACGAGGATCCCGCGGACGCCGCGATGGCCACGGCGGCGAACACCTTCGTCTCGGCGGCCAAGGCGCTCGGCGTCGACAAGGATGATGCGTTGCGATATGTGGAGGCGGCGTTCGGCTAGCGGTTCAGGGTCACCCGAACTCGAGGAGGGTGAAGACCGGCCGCACGGAGTCGAACCACGGGAAGCGCTGAGCGCCCCACATCAGCGCGTTGAGCACCCTGCCGCGGCCCGGTGGCAACGCCACGTCGTGCACGGCCCGGATCCCGGGGATCTCGTTGACGAGGTTGGCGACCTGCGAGGGCGTCATGTGGAACGGCATCGGCGGGACGCGGTAGCTCAACGACGGCCGCAACAGGCCGCTGCTGATCGCCTTGGCGAACCATGCCGGCGGCAGCTCGAACAGCATCTGCCCGCCGGGGAAGCGGGCCGCGCACTCGCGGATCAGCCCGAGCGCCTCCTCCGGCTGCAGATACATCAGCAGTCCTTCGGCGGTGATGAACACGCCGTGCTCGGTGTCGACCTGATCCATCCAGCTGTAGTCCAACGCCGACTGGGCCAGCATGCGCACACGATCCGACGGAGGAAGCAACCGGCGACGCAGCTCGATAACCGGTGGTAGATCGACGGTGAGCCAACGGAATTCGTGGCCAACATCGGCGGCGTCGATCCGGTAGAAGCTGGTCTGAAGGCCCTCGGCGAGCGCTACCACGGTGGCGCGCGGATGGTCGCCGAGGTAACGCCGAGTCTCGCGGTCGAAGGCCAGTGCGCGCACCGCCATGTCCTGGCGACGCGACAGGCCGAACTTGGCGAAATCGAAGTCGATCGATTCGGCGAGCCGAATCGCCATGGGGTCGTCGATCAGGCGGTCCGGGCGACTGGCCTCGTTCGCCCGTACCTTCAGCGTCATCAACGCGGTCTCGGAGACGCCGGTCAGCATCGTGGCGTCGGCTTTGGCGGACGAGGCGTTCGGTTCGGAGCTCACCTGCTCGAATCTACCTAGCGCAGGACCTTGTCCAAGGTCCGTAGGTTCCTGGTGGTGGTCGACGACTTGTACCGCTTCTTGCCCATCGTCTTGCCGATGGTGCTGTCGAGCGTGGCGGACCGGGGCACCTGCCAGTAGATGACCCCTTCGCCGCGTTCGATCTTCTCCTCGGGCGGGGCGTTCTCGGCCAGGCCGGCGAGTTCGTCGAGGACCTGTTCGTCGGTCACGAACGTGACGTAGGAGTGGTGGTCGGGCACCTCGCGCTCGAATGGGTATGCGCGTGAGACCGCCGCCACCGTGTCGATCGGGTAGGCCAGCACCCAGGCGTCGTAGCCGAAGGCATCCCGTAGCGCCTTCTCCGCCTTCTTGCGCACCGCCTCGACGCCCGAACCGCTGTCGAACAGCACGTTGCCGCTGGCGAGAATGGTTCGTACCGAACGGAATCCGGCGTCTTCGAAGGCCTTCGCGACGTCGGCCATCTTGAGGTTGACGCCCCCGACGTTGACCCCGCGCAGGAATGCGGCGTAGCGCGTCATCGGCCGAACTCCAGCAGGGTGTGGCTCGGCCGACCGTGGCGCAGAAAGCCGACGCGGTCCCACGCCGGTGACGCCAGCACCTTGTAGAGCCCACGTCCCGCCGGCAGAGCGACATCGTGGGCGGCGCGCACCCCGGGGATGCGCCCGGCCAGTTCGACGGCCTCGTCCGGGCTGAGCCCGAACGGCATCGGCGGGGTGACGTAGCGGTCGGAGAGCTTGAGCTTGCCGCGCACCGTGCGCCGGCTGAACCAGGGCGGAACGGAGTCGAACATCAACCGGCCTCCGGGGAAGCGCTCGGCGCAGTCGCGGATCAGCCCGAGGGCGACGTCCGGTTCGAGATACATCAGCAGTCCCTCGGTCGTGATGAAGACACCGTTCGACGCGTCGACGCGGTCCATCCAACTTCGGTCCAGCGCCGACTGCGCCAGGGGCACGATGCGGTCGTCATGTGGCAAGAGTTTCTCCCGCAGCGCGATCACGGGTGGGAGATCGACGGAATACCACGTTGATTCGTCCGTGAGGCCGTGCCGCTGCAACCGCCAGAAGCTCGTCTGCAGGCCCTCGGCGAGCGCGACCACCGAGGCCTTCGGATGCTCGGCCAGATACTCGCGCGTCGCCGTGTCGAATGCGATGGCCCGCAGCGCATGGGCCTGTTTGGGTTTGCCGAACTTGCCGTAGTCGTAGTCGATGGAGTCGAACAGCGTGACCGCCCACGGGTCGCGGATCACACCGTCGGACCGCTTGGCCTCGCTTGCGCGGTAGTACAGCGTCCACAGCGCGGTGGCGGAAACGCCTTCGAGAACCTTGCCGTCGATTCGAGGTGCAGGACCGGCCATATGTCGATGGTAGAGACGTAGGCTCAGACCATGGGACGGCACGTGTTCGACGACAAGCTCCTCGCGTTGATCGGCGGAAACTCGCTGGGCGTCCTGGCGACCATCAAACGCGATGGACGCCCGCAACTGTCGAACGTGTCGTACTACTTCGACCCGCGCGCCCTGACCATCCAGGTGTCGATCACCGAACCGCGGGCCAAGACCCGCAACCTGCGCCGTGACCCGCGCGCGTCGCTTCACGTCAGCTCCGACGACGGTTGGTCGTACGCCGTGGCCGAAGGCGACGCGGTACTCACGCCTCCCGCCGCGAGGCCCGACGACGACACCGTCGAGGCGCTGATCGCGTTGTACCGCAACATCGCCGGTGAGCACCCCGACTGGGACGACTACCGGCGCGCGATGGTCGACGACCGGCGGGTGGTGATGACGCTGCCGATCAGCCACGTCTACGGGATGCCGCCCGGTAAGCGCTGAAAACCAGGCGACGGCCACGGAGCCGAGGGGCTAGGCTCCGGTCATGGCTGAAGCACCGGAAGACGACACCAAGCGCAGGTTCCGGGAGGCGCTGGAGCGCAAGAAGGCCAAGGCGGCCGGCGGGGGCGACCACAAGGACGGCGGGGCCAAGCAGCCGAAGGCGCATGGCCCGGTCGAGCATCGCCGGGAGTTCCGGCGCAAGAGCGGCTAACTCGAGCTAGCCGAGCGGGTGCGCGCCTCGCGCACCAGGATCGCCGTCAGGCAGATGCCTGCGAGCACGGCCACGGCCACCGCGAAACTCACGCCCGCCGTGCGCAATCCCCACTGTTGGGCGGCCAGGCCCTCACCGACGACGGGCACGGAGATCGCCACGTAGCCGATGACGAAGAACGTCGAGTTGACCTCGGCGCGGCGATCGGCCGGGCTGTGTTCGGAGATGGCGGCCAACCCGCGGCTGAAGCTCATGCCCTGGCCGATGCCCGACACGACGGCCGCTGCGATGAGCCCGACGAGTGACGAGAGTTGCAGTGCCACAGCCAGAGTGACCATTCCGACCACGAGAATTCCGCAGCCGACGGCGAGCGCGCGCTGCGGCGTCATCGAGTTGGTGACGATCTGCGTGAGGGCGGAGGCGGCGAAGATCGAACCGGCGATCAGACCGGCGACGGCCTGATTGTCGATGCCGACGACCTCGGTCACGAAGGAGGGCGCGACGGCGGCGAACAGGCCGGTGACGGCGAATCCGCCGAATCCCGCGATCGCGGCGATGATGAACACCGACCGCACCTCGGGCGGTACCGAGAGGCGCTGCAGGGCGATCCGCCCGGATCGCGGCGACGTCTCCGGCACCAGCAGCACAGCCACCCCCGCCAGCGCGGCCAGGACCATGTGGACGATGAAGCTCAGGTGAAGCGGCTGCGGGGCGTACTCGACGAGCACACCGGCCATGATCGGGCCGGCGCCCAGTCCGCCGATGTTGGCGACGGTCGCGACCGCGGCGGCTCTGGTACGCCAATGAGGTGGCGCGGCTTCGACGACGGCGGCCGTCGCCGTCCCGGTGAAGACGCCCGCCGACAGCCCGGAGAATACGCGGCCGACGAGCAGCAGCGGCACCGAATCCGCCGCGAGGAACACCCCCGCACTGATCAGCGCCGCGAGCACACCGCCGAGCAGTATGGGCCGCCTGCCGACCGCGTCGGACCACCGTCCGAACGCCAGCAGCGCGAACAGCACGCCGCCCGCATAGGCCGCGTAGACGACGGTGGTGGTCAGCACCGAGAACTGCATCCGCTCGCCGTAGAGCGCGTACATCGGCGTCGGCATCGTGGTACCGAGCATGATCGCGGCGAACGCGTACGCCAGCAGCGGGAAAGCCAGGCGGTGGGCGGTCGCGGCGGGGCCCGCGGGGGCGGTGTCGAGCATGCTTGTTGATAACCACCCCCGCCGGTGCCCTAATCCCTTTCGGTCAGTGTGTGACCGCTTTCTCCGCCCCGACGCCGGTCAGCGAGCGCACCTCGAACTCGGCGTTGATGTCCGGGTCGCCCCGGTCGGGCGAGGTCAGCGTGCCGATGGCGCCGAGGATGAAGGCCAGCGGGATCGACACGATGCCGGGGTTGGCCAGCGGGAACCAGGCGAAGTCGACGTTCGGCAGCATCGCGGTCTTCGAACCCGACACCGCCGGGGAGAACACGATCAGCACGATCGTCGAGATCAGCCCGCCGTACATGCTCCACAGCGCGCCGCGGGTGTTGAACCGCGGCCAGTACAGCGAGTACAGGATGGTCGGCAGGTTGGCCGCGGCGGCCACCGCGAACGCCAGCGCGACCAGGAACGCGATGTTCTGTTCGGCGGCCAGGACGCCGAGGCCGATGGCGAAGACGCCCAACACGACGACCGTGATCCGCGAGACCCGCACCTGTTCGTCCTCGGTCACCCGGTGGCTCTTCAACACGCTGGCGTAGATGTCGTGCGCGAACGACGTCGCCGCCGTGATGGTCAGGCCGGCGACCACGGCGAGGATCGTCGCGAACGCGACCGCGGAGATGATGCCGAGCAGGATGACCCCGCCCAGTTCGAACGCCAGAAGTGGTGCGGCCGAGTTCTGCCCGCCCGGCGCGGCCAGGATGGTGTCGGGCCCGACGAGCGCCGCGGCGCCGTATCCGAGCGCGAGGGTGAACAAGTAGAACGCACCGATGAGCGCGATCGCCCAGACCACCGAACGGCGCGCCTCCTTGGCGGTCGGCACCGTGTAGAACCGCATCAGCACGTGCGGCAGGCCCGCGGTGCCGAGGACGAGCGCCAACGCCAGCGAGATGAAGTTGATCTGCGAAGTGAGCGAGGCGCCGTACTGCGCGCCGGGGGCCAGGACATCGCGGGCGGCGACGGCCTCGTTCGACGAACCCGACACCGCGGACTGGGCCGCGCCGAGGATTCCGGAGAAGTTCGCACCGAACTTCGCGAGCACCCACACCGTCATCAGCGCGGCGCCGCCGATCAGCAGGACGGCCTTGATGATCTGCACCCAGGTGGTGCCCTTCATGCCGCCGATCAGCACGTAGATGATCATCAACACGCCGACCACGGCGATGACGACGGCCTGACCGAGGTCGCTGGTGACGTTGAGCAGCAGCGCGACGAGTCCGCCCGCGCCGGCCATCTGTGCCAGCAGGTAGAACAGGCAGACGGCCAGGGTGGTGGTGGCCGCCGCGAGCCGCACCGGACGCTGCTTGAGCCGGAAGCTCAGCACGTCGGCCATCGTGAATTTGCCTGCGTTACGCAGCAATTCGGCGACCAGCAGCAGCGCGACCAGCCAGGCCACCAAGAAGCCGATGGAGTAGAGGAAGCCGTCATAGCCGTAGACCGCGATGGCGCCCGCGATGCCGAGGAAGCTGGCGGCCGACAGATAGTCACCGGAGATCGCGATGCCGTTCTGGGGACCGGTGAACGAGCGGCCTGCCGTGAAGAACTCGGCGGCGGTCGCGTTCCGCTTGCTCGCGCGGATCACGATGTACAGCGTCACCGCGACGAACAGGCCGAAGATGCCGATGTTGGCGACGGGGTTGCCGACGGTCCCGTCGGCGGCCAGCAAAGTGCTCATGCCACATCGCCTTCCAGCTTGGTGCGGATGGCCTCGGCCCGCGGGTCGAGCTCGCGGTTGGCGAAGCGCACGTAGATCCCGGTGATGACGAACGTGGAGACGAATTGACCGATGCCGATCAGCAGGCCGACGTTGATGTCGCCCCAGACCTTGATCGCCATGAAGTCATGGGCGAAGGCGCCCAGAATCACGTAGGCGGCGTACCAGATGAGGAACAGCGCGCTCATCGGAAAGACGAAGCGGCGCAGCCTGGAACGCAACTCTTGAAACTCCGGGCTGGCTTGTACGGCTCGGTATTCCTCGCCGCTGATCGGGGTGTCCCGATGCGGAAGGTTCGTCTGGGACACTTCAGCTCCTCGACGTTGTCGGTGGACCGGCTCCGATGCTGAAAGAAACTCTCGTGCACGAACAGTCGCGGAGACTCCCGACACGCCGCAACTGGGGCTGGCGCAAATGTTCTGGCCGGTCCCCGTGGCGAGCGGCGGAGATTGATTTATTGGTCAATCAACGGGGCGACGTCACGCCATGGTTCGTTCCGCTTCGCGAGCAGCGCGCTTTTCTTCGTAATGCTTTGCCTTCGCGTCCAGCGCTGCGAGGAAGAACGAAAGTTCGTCACGGGCCCGTTCGCCATCTGGCCCGAAGTCGGTGCGTTCGAAAATGCGCCAGAAGCGCAGCACCGGCTGGATCACCGCGTCGTGATGCAGACGCAGATCATAAATTCCGGCCTTGGCAATTGTGATCGCATTCTTCGCGTAGTCCGTCATGCCCTGGCCTGGCATCTGAAACCCGATGACTTCGTCGCGGATGGTCTGCATTGCTGCGTCGGGTGCGAGCTCGAGGGCGGCGCTCATCAGGTTCCGATAGAAGATCATGTGCAGGTTCTCGTCGGTGGATACCCGAGCTAGCAGCTGTTCGGCGACGGGACAGCCGGTCGCGCGTCCGGTGTTGCGGTGTGCGATTCGCGTGGCTAATTCCTGAAAGGAGACGTAGGCGATCGCTTGCAAGACCGTCTTGTCGCCGCTGTCGTAACCCGCCACCATGTGCTCCATGCGCAGCGCTTCCAACCGGACGGGGTCCACGCCTCGCGTGACGATGAGGTAGTCGCGGATCGCAATGGCATGACGAGCCTCCTCGGCAGTCCAGCGACCGACCCACTGGCCCCAGGCGCCATCGCGACCGAAGCGGGTGGCGATCTCCCGGTGATACGAGGGCAGATTGTCTTCGGTGAGCAAATTGACGACCATCGCCGTTTGCGCCACGGGGTCGAGCGGCGAATCCTCAGGCTCCCAGTCAGTGCCGCCAAGGAAGGAGAAGTCGCGCCCGCGTGACCACGGGACATAGTCGTGCGGCTGCCAGTCTTTGGCAGCGCTGAGATGGCGGTCGAGGTTGGCCGCCACGACGGGTTCCAATTCGGACAGCACAGCAGTCTGCAAATCTGTCACGGTGGGCTACGCTAGCGTAAGCTACGGTTTCGTAGCTTGGTTTTCGCCGGATTGATTTCGGCGACCTTGGGGGTGGGTGAGGACTCAATTCTGTCGAATCTTGACGAGCCCATAGCGACTCTCAATAGGTTGGCGTCCTGATCGCCAAAGTTGTGCGCCGACGGTCAATTAACGGTAATCGCAGCATTCTGGGCGATGGGGTCTCTGTAGTGTCAATAGCACCACGTCGGGCGTATAGCGGACTACGTGTTCACAGCGCCCCACCTTAAACTGGCCAGGTGGCGAAACTGCAGCTTGTCCAAGATGCCGCGGCCGATGCGCTGCTGGAATCCAATTCGTTCGCACTGCTGACCGGGATGCTGCTGGATCAGCAGTACCCGATGGAGGCGGCGTTCGCCGGTCCCAAGAAGATCGCCGACCGCCTCGGCGGCTTCGACGTCCGCGAGATCGCCGATTACGATCCCGAGAAATTCGCCGAGCTGTGCTCGAAAACGCCTGCCATTCATCGTTTTCCGGGCTCAATGGCCAAACGCGTCCAGGCGCTGGCGCAGTTGATCGTCGACCGCTACGGCGGTGATGCTGCCGCGTTGTGGACCGAGGGCGACCCGGATGGCGCGGAGGTGCTGCGTCGGCTCAAGGCGCTGCCCGGTTTCGGCGAGCAGAAGGCGAAGATCTTCCTGGCCTTGTTGGGTAAGCAGTACGGCGTGACGCCGCAGGGTTGGCGAAAGGCCGCCGGCGACTACGGCAAGGCGGGATCGTTCCTGTCGGTGGCCGACGTGGTCGACGCCGGATCGCTGGAGAAGGTGCGGTCGTACAAGAAGCAGGCCAAGGCGGCCGCGAAGGCGGCTAAGGGCTAGCGACCGCCGAATCCTCGGCGTCGAGCCGGGCGAGCGTCTTGAGGACTCCGGCGACGACGCGGCCGGTGGAGGTTCCGGTGTCGATGCCCTCTTTGAGGGTTCGGAGCCGCAGGCCGCGGTCGCAGAGTTCGGCGACGGTGCGGATGACCTCGGTTCCGGTGCGGCCCAGCCGGTCGAGCGCGACGACGACGATGGTGTCGCCCGAGCGGGCGTAGCTCAACATCGCGTGCAGGCCCGCGCCGATGCGGTCGGCGGAGTCGGAGAGCCGGTCGGTGAACACCCGCCGGGGGTCGACGCCCGCAGCGTTGAGCGCCGCGAGCTGACCCTCGAGGCCCTGCTCGGCGGTGCTTGCTGTGGCGTAGCCCAGCGTGCAGGTCACGTCCCCAAGGTCCCATAGACCACGGCCTAGGCGGAACCGGTTCTGCCACATCGAGTCTCGTTGCCGACCGAACTGTTATCGGACGTCAACATGCGTGGCCGCGTCAGCCGCCGAGCGGATCGCCGTCGAATCGCTCCCTGGTGGCGATCTCGGCGACCCGCCTACGGGTCAACTTCGTCAGCTGGCGGACCGGTTTTCCGAGCGGCAGGAGCGCGGCGATCGCGTAGTTGTCGGGAATCCCGAGCAGTTCCCGAATGCGGGGCTCCTCCGCGACCGCGGCGGTGGTGAGCACGCCGCCGTAGCCCTCGTTGCGGGCGGCCAGCAGGATGTTCCACACGAACGGATAGACCGAGGCGCCCGCGATCAGGCCGACGCGATCGAGGTGCTGGTCGAACGCCGCGACCACACCGAGGTCCACGCAGACCACGAGCACCGCTTCCGCGGTGCGCAACGGTGACTGATTCGGAACGTCGACGGCGGCGATGGTCTCCGCGTCAACGCCGCACGGGCGCAATGGATTCCACGGACTCTCGCCGTTGCGCAGTTGTGCGATGTAGCGCTTCGCGCCGGGTACCCCGCAGTCGATCAGCGCCTCGCGCGTCGCGGGATCGCGGACCACGATGACCCGGTTGCCCTGGCGGTTGCCGCCGCTCGGCGCGAAGCGCGCGTTGTCGAGAATGCGCTCGAGGACGTCGTCGGGTAGCGGGTCGCCGGTGTACTCGCGCACCGCGGCGGTCGTGCGCATGACGTCGTAGAGGTCCATGGCTATATCTTGGGCCTGTCGATGAAGACTTATGCGAAGGTGGGGATATGAAGACGCACCTCAACTGCCCGTGTGGTGAATCGATCGTCGGTAAGGATGAGGACGATCTGGTCGAGAAGGCGCAGGCGCACCTCTCCGAGGCGCATCCCGGCCGCGACTACGACCGGGACGCCATCCTCTTCATGGCCTACTGATCCCGCCAGGGACCGCGTTTGGACACGCCACCGCAGCGTGTCGCCGTGCAAACACGGTCGCTCGGCGGAGGTGACGGTTACGGAACGACCGTCGAGCCGATCGTCGGCATGAACTGACACTGCCGCTCGGTGGTGGTCACCTGCCCGAAGATCGTCGACAGGATGCTGCCCGACCCGGTGTCGACGATCGCGGTCAGCGTGGTCGGTCCCTCGGGATTGATGTCCGGCCGCGGCTTGAGCGTCGCGCTGCCCGACTTGCCGGTGGTCAGGTTGACCCACGTGACGTTGAGCGGCAGCTTCTGCTCGGCCGCGGGACCCGGCGTACCGACCGCGGTGAACACGTAGGCGGTCTGACCGGGACCGGGACCCGGGGTCGGAATCTTCGCCGGTCCGGCGACCGAGATCGCCGTGGCGAGAACGTTCCCGCCGTCGGCGAGGCAGCCGTTGCTGATCGACGGATACATGAAGTCCTGCGTGGGCGGGGTGTCCGGGCCGAAGGCAGGGCCGGGCGCGGCCGCGTCGGGCGCCGGCGCAGGTGCAGGAGCCGGTGCGGCCTCCGGGGCAGGCGCGGGAGCAGCCGCGGGCGCAGGCGCCGGGACCGCTGCGGCCTCGGGGGCCGGTGCCGCAGCGACGGCCACGGGTGCGGCTTCTGGAGCGGGCGCGGGCGCGGCAACGGGTGCCGCCGGCGCGGGAGCCGCCTCGGGCGCGGCTTCGGTCACGGGCCCGACGGCATGCGCCGGGTTGATGCCCGCAGGCAGATGCGCCTGCTCGCCGGGCACGGCGCCGGGCGCCGGGTTGTGGGCGACGAACTGGTTGACCGCCGTGGCGACATTGCGCGAGTCGGCGGGGGCGACCGCGTCACCGGCGAACACCGCCGCCGCGGCCATCAGCGTCGACGCGGCATTGGTGGGATCGGCGGCCGCCTGCTGAATCGCGGGGCTGATGCCCTGGACCGCCGACAGGCCCGGAGCCTGCAGGCCGGGGACCGCCGGCGGGGGCGCGGGTTCCGCGCCGGCCACACCGACCACGCCGCCGGCAAGCAGCGTGGCCGATGAGCCGATCGCGACGGCGACGGTGGCGAACATCCTTCGAGCTGACATGGCTCCCTCAGGGGTTGTAGTGGTCGTGTCTGCCAGTTGGTCGTTCGGCGTCGCCGCGGTCATCACGGAAGAGCCGACAGCGGCATCAGCAGCGGCGCCATGCCCGCACTGGGCAGTGCCGGGGCAGCAGCGGGAGCGGCAGCGGCCGGAGCCGCTGCGGCGGCGGGAGCGGCGGCAGCCGACGGCGTGGCCGCCTGTGCCGCGGCGGGCAGCAGGCCGGTCAACGGTGTGCCCTCGGGAAGCAGCGAGGCCAGGCCGGTCGGCAGGTTCGACAGCAGGTTGGCCGGGTTGGCCGGCGCGGTCGTGGACGCCGCCGCCGGAGCCGCCGGTGCCTGGGGCATACCGGGCAGCGTCGACGGGGGCTGCGGCAGGGTGACGGACGCCGTCGCCGACGGAGGCGTCGCGGCGGGCGCGGCCGGAGCCTGCGCGGTGTTCAGCAGCGATGTGACGCCCTGCATGAGCTGCGTCGCGGCGGCCGGGTTCGATGCCAGCTGCTGGATCAGCGGCAGGCCCGGCACGCTGGGCGCGGGTGCCGGCGCGGCGGGTTGTGCGGTTGCGGTGGCGCTCAGCGCCAGCGCGGCCGAGACCGCCCCCGCAGCGGCGATCATGGTGGTCGCGAACAGTTTTCCGGTGCGGTGCATGGTTCTCCCAATCAGTTGTGTCGGCACGCCTTCGCCCGAAGCTACGGAGTTACTGATGTGACTCAAGTGACACGTGTGGCAGTGACTCAACCGTTACGCAAGCGAGGGGTTTCGGTGACCGGCCGATAGAGTCGGGCGAATAGACACCTCGACAAGCGCCGCCCCGTCAACGCCGCGGATGGCCGCCCGACTCGCCGCTGCGGCGCCCCTGCTGCTGGCGCTCAGCATCGCCGCGAGGCTGGCGTGGACCTACCTGGTGCCCAACGGCGCGAACTTCGTCGACCTGCACGTCTATGTCGGCGGAGCGGGCGCGCTGGGCCAACCCGGGTCGCTCTACGACTACGTCTACGCCGACCAGACGCCCGACTTCCCGTTGCCGTTCACCTATCCGCCCTTCGCCGCGGTGCTGTTCTATCCGCTGCACCTGCTGCCGTTCGGCGTCGTCGCGTTCTTCTGGCAGGTCGGCATCATCGCCGCGCTCTACGGCGTGGTGCGCATCAGCCAGCGGCTGCTGGGCTCGGGTGATCGGCGGGTCGCGTTGTTGTGGACGGCGGTCGGCATCTGGATCGAACCGCTGCGCAGCACCTTCGACTACGGCCAGATCAACGTGATCCTGGTGCTGGCGGTCTTGTACGCGGTATACAGCACGCGGTGGTGGGTGTCGGGGTTGCTGGTCGGCCTCGCGGCGGGGTTGAAGCTGACGCCAGCGGTGTCCGGGCTGTATTTCCTGGGGGCGAGAAGATGGGGTGCGGTCGCCTTCTCTGCGGTCGTTTTCCTTGCCACCGTGGGTGTTTCGGCTCTGGTCATAGGTGGCGACACCCGGCGCTACTTCACCGAACTGCTCGGCGACGCCGACCGGGTGGGGCCGATCGGGACGTCGTTCAATCAGTCGTGGCGCGGCGGGATCTCGCGGATCCTCGGCCACGACGCGGGTTACGGACCCGCCGTGGTGGCGGGCATCGTGGTGACGGCGGTGTTGGCGGTCCTGGCGTGGCGGGCGATCGGCGGTGCATCGGACCGGCTGGGGGCGATCGTGGTGGTGCAGCTGTTCGGGTTGCTGCTGTCGCCCATCTCGTGGACGCATCACTGGGTGTGGCTGATCCCGTTGATGATCTGGTTGCTGCACGGACCGCTGAGCGACAGGCGCGGCGCGCGGGTGTTGGGTTGGGGTTGGCTCGGAATGACGTTGATCGGGGTGCCGTGGTTGCTGAGCTTCGCCCAGCCGACGATCTGGACGATCCCGCGGCCGTGGTACCTGGCGTGGGCGGGGTTGATCTACATAGTCGCCACCCTGGCGACGCTGGCCTGGATCGCCTCTACTGGTCGACGATCCCGTTGATGTCCTTGGCCATTTCGAGATCTTTGTCGGTGATACCGCCCTCGGAATGTGTCACCAACGCGAAAGTCACTGTCCGCCAGCGGATATCGATGTCGGGATGATGATCCCTGGCCTCCGCGTGCTCGCCGACCCGGCGCACCGCGTCGATGCCGTCGAGAAAGGCGGGGAACTTGATCGAGCGCCGCAGGGCACCGTCAGCGCGCTCCCAGCCGGGCAGATCGGGCAGTGCGGCGTCCACTTGTTCGTCCGTTAACACAGCCATGGCTCCGACCGTATACCGTCAGCCGCAGTGTCGAACCAGATCGTCGTCGCCGGTGCCCTCATCTCGGAGGCGTCGCTGCTCGTCGCGCAGCGCGACCGGCCGCCCGAACTCGCCGGACTGTGGGAACTGCCCGGCGGGAAGGTGGCGCCCGGTGAGACGGACGAGGCCGCGCTGGCTCGCGAACTGCACGAGGAACTGGGCGTCGTGGTCGACGTCGGCGCGCGACTCGGCGACGACGTCGCCCTCACTCCGACCACGGTGCTGCGCGCCTACCGCGTCACTCAGACCGGTGGGACCCTGCACCCCAACGACCACCGCGCCTTGCGCTGGGTCACCGTCGGCGATCTCGACGACCTCGCCTGGGTGCCCGCCGACCGGACGTGGCTGACCGAGCTGAGGCGAGTGCTCGGCGGGTAGCCCCCGATTTTCAAGATCGGCCGACCGGCGGCCCCCGAACGCTTAATCTTGCCGTCCATGCGCGTGCTGCGGTTCCTCTGGCGAGGCGTGCTCGCCTTCGACCGGATCGGTTCGCGCATCCCGCAACTCGTGCAGATGTGGCTCGTCGAGTTCTTCTTCGCCCTGCCGCTGACCTTCTTCATCGCGAAGGTCATCGACATCCGCGGCGCATTCGGCGTGCCGGGCACCGGCGAAGCGATGCCGGGCGTGTTCTGGGGCGCGCTGGTCGTCTCGCTGGTCTGCGGATTCTTCTTCTTTCGTGGTCTCGTCAAGCCGCGAGTCAAGCAGGGAGCGTGGACCCCGATGGTGCGCGCCGATGTCGGCGATGTGACCGTGTTCGGCGGAAACCGCGCCTGGCGCGTCGAATACGAGTACCTGACCAGTCATCCGTCGTACTCGCTGTTGCTTCTGCTCACCGCGCCGTTCCCCGCGGTCATGGTGCTCATGACGATCAACCACGGCGACAGCACCTTCTATTGGCGCGTCGCGGGCGTCGTCGGTCTCGTCGTGCTGGCGCTGATGGCCCTGGCCCGGCTGTTGAGTTGGTACGTCTTCCGTTTCGGTTGGGCCGAGGTGAGCGAACGCGCTGCCACGCAGGGGATTTCAGAGCGACGGCTGGGCTGGGAGATGGCGTGGAAACCGTTGCTCATGCTGATCGTCATGGTCTACGCGATCGCCGGGATCCCGCTCGCATACATGTGGTGGGACGAGCTGCGCACCATCGACAAGCTGCCCGTCGTGACCGTCGCGGACGGTGACGACGCGGTCGGCCAGTACCGGCGCGTCGAAGGTGACGTCGTGAGCGATCCCGTCTACTGGGCGCCGCGGGGCACCGGCCGCGGCGGCAACAATTTCGCCGGAGCCGGTGTGCTCGTGGGACTTTCGACCGGTGGGGAAGCGCTGCTACTGGCCGAGTCGCTGTCGGTGCCCGACTTCGTCGGCGTCATGAAGGACGTGCGCGACAACGAGATCCACACCCATGGCCGGGTCATCGACGAGATCACCGAGACCCAGGACGAGTACTACGGATTCGACGAAGGCGCTTTCCCCGACCCGCCGCCCGACGGCCGGGTGATGGTGTTGCTGTCATACCCGTAGCCAACGTCTCATTTCTTCCGGCGGGCGCGCTTGTGGACCTTCACCAGATCCTTGCCGCGGATGCCGTTGCGTTCGGCCTTGCGCACCTGGTGAACGACGACGGGACAGCGCTTGCAGCGGGGTTGGCTGCGGCAGCACTTCTTCTTCGGCTTCAGGTCGGCGAGCTTGGTGGGCTTCAAGTGACGGGCATCTCTCGTTTTCGTGATTGGCCGACCACACTGCGACAATCTCGAAGTGGATTTTAGAAACGTCGCCATCGTGGCACACGTCGACCACGGGAAGACCACCCTGGTCGACGCGATGCTGCGCCAGTCCGGCGCTTTGACGCACCGTGGTGACGACGCCACCGAGCGGATCATGGATTCCGGTGACCTCGAACGCGAAAAGGGCATCACGATCCTCGCGAAGAACACCGCCGTGCACCGCCACCACGCCGACGGCGGCGTGACGGTCATCAACGTCATCGACACGCCCGGACACGCCGACTTCGGCGGCGAGGTCGAGCGCGGGCTGTCCATGGTCGACGGCGTGCTGCTACTGGTCGACGCGTCCGAGGGCCCGCTGCCGCAGACCCGCTTCGTCCTGCGCAAGGCGCTGGCCGCGCACCTGCCGGTCATCCTCGTCGTCAACAAGACCGACCGCCCGGACGCCCGGATCAGCGAGGTCGTCTCCGACAGCCACGACCTGCTGCTCGATGTGGCATCCGACCTCGACGAGGAGGCCCAGAAAGCCGCCGAGGAGGCGCTCGGGCTGCCGACGCTGTACGCGTCCGGCCGCGCCGGCATCGCCAGCACCACCGAACCCGCCAACGGTGAGAACCCGGACGGCACCAACCTGGACCCGCTGTTCGTCGTCCTGATGAAGCACATCCCGCCGCCCACCGGTGACCCGGAGGCCCCGCTGCAGGCGCTGGTCACCAACCTCGACGCCTCCGCGTTCCTGGGACGCCTGGCCCTGATCCGCATCTACAACGGCAAGCTGCGCAAGGGGCAGCAGGTCGCCTGGATGCGCGAGGTCGACGGCGTACCCGTCGTCACCAACGCCAAGATCACCGAGCTGCTGGCCACGGTCGGCGTCGAGCGCAATCCGACCGACGAGGCCATCGCCGGTGACATCGTCGCCGTCGCGGGCATGCCCGAGATCATGATCGGCGACACCCTCGCCGATCCCGACCATGCGCATGCCCTGCCGCGCATCACGGTCGACGAGCCGGCCATCTCGGTCACCATCGGCACCAACACGTCGCCGCTGGCGGGCAAGGTGTCCGGCCACAAGCTGACCGCTCGGATGGTGCGCAACCGGCTGGACCAGGAGCTCGTCGGCAACGTGTCGATCAAGGTGGTCGACATCG
Source organism: Mycolicibacterium celeriflavum (assembly GCA_050205545.1). Classification (GTDB taxonomy): domain Bacteria; phylum Actinomycetota; class Actinomycetes; order Mycobacteriales; family Mycobacteriaceae; genus Mycobacterium; species Mycobacterium celeriflavum_A. The sequence goes on along the minus strand of JBNMQV010000003.1, from coordinate 180,695 downwards.
GCCGCCCGGACGCCTGGGAGGTGCAGGGCCGCGGCGAGCTGGCGCTGGCCGTCCTCGTCGAGCAGATGCGCCGCGAAGGGTTCGAGCTGACCGTCGGTAAGCCCCAGGTGGTCACCCGCACCATCGACGGCAAGCTGCACGAGCCGTACGAGGCGATGACCATCGACTGCCCCGAGGAGTTCGTCGGCGCCATCACGCAGCTGATGGCCGCGCGCAAGGGCCGCATGGAGGACATGGCCAACCACGCCGCGGGCTGGGTGCGGATGGATTTCATCGTGCCGAGCCGCGGACTCATCGGCTTTCGCACCGACTTCCTGACGATCACCCGCGGCACCGGCATCGCCAACGCCGTGTTCGACGGCTACCGGCCGTGGGCAGGGGAGATCCGCGCCCGCCACACCGGCTCGCTGGTGTCGGACCGCAGCGGCCAGATCACCCCGTTCGCGATGATCCAGCTCGCCGACCGCGGCCAGTTCTTCGTCGAACCCGGCCAGGACACCTACGAGGGTCAGGTCGTCGGCATCAATCCGCGCGCCGAGGATCTCGACGTCAACGTCACCCGCGAGAAGAAGCTGACGAACATGCGCAGCTCGACCGCCGACGTCATCGAGACGCTGGCCCGGCCGCTGGAGCTGACCCTGGAGCAGGCCATGGAGTTCTGCGCCGAGGACGAATGCGTCGAGGTGACCCCCGAGGTCGTCCGCGTGCGCAAGGTGGAACTCAACGCCAGCCTGCGCGCCAGGGCCAAGGCGCGCGCGAAGGCCCGCCGCTAGATTGCCGATTGCCGATTGGGCGGGCGCACGAAAGGTGCCCGATACCCTGTTGGTCGTGTCCGGCCCTCGACGCGTCATCGCCACCTTGTTCGCGATGGTGACGCTCGTGGCCGGCTGCACCGTCAGCCCGCCGCCCGCGCCGCAGAGCACCGACACGCAGGAGTCGCCGCCGCCTCCTCCGATGAGGGCGACGCAGATCATCATGGCGATCGACTGGATCGGCCCGGGCTTCAATCCGCATCTGCTGTCCGATCAGTCGCCCGTCAACGCGGCGATCAGCTCGCTGGTGCTGCCCAGTTCCTTCCGGCCCATCGCTGATCCGAAGACGCCGACGGGGTCGCGGTGGGAGCTCGACAGGACGTTGTTGGAGTCGGCGGAAGTGACGAGCCGGGACCCGTTCACCGTCACCTACAAGATCCGGCCCGAGGCGTCGTGGACCGACAACGCGCCCATCGCCGCCGACGACTACTGGTATCTGTGGCGGCAGATGGTCAGCCAGCCCGGTGTCGTCGACCCGGCGGGCTACGACCTGATCACCGGCGTGCAGTCGGTCGAGGGCGGCAAGACCGCTGTCGTGACGTTCTCCCAGCCGTATCCGGCGTGGCGGGAGCTGTTCAACAACATCCTTCCGGCCCACATCGTCAAGGACGTGCCGGGCGGATTCGCCGCGGGGCTGGCCCGGGCGCTGCCCGTGACGGGCGGTCAGTTCCGCGTCGAGAACATCGATCCCCAGCGCGACGAGATCCTCTTGGCCCGCAACGACCGGTATTGGGGCCCGCCCGCTAAGCCCGATCAGGTGTTGTTCCGGCGCGGCGGCGACTCGGCGGCGCTGGCCGACTCGATCCGCAACGGCGACACGCAGGTCGCCCAGGTGCACGGCGGCGCGGCCGCGTTCGCCCAGCTCTCCGCGATCCCCGATGTGCGCACCGCGCGGATCGTCACGCCGCGCGTGATGCGGCTGAGCCTGCGTGCCCAGCAACCGGCGTTGCGGGATTCGCAGGTCCGCAAGGCGATCATGGGACTGCTCGACGTCGACCTCCTCGCCGCGGTGGGCGCCGGCGACGACAACACGGTCACGTTGGCCCAGGCTCAGGTGCGTTCGCCGTCCGACCCCGGTTACGTGCCGACCGCCCCGCCCGCGATGGCCAAGGAGGACGCGCTCGGGCTGCTGGCCGACGCGGGTTACGAGCTGGAACCGGTCGCGACCAACGCGCCGCCCACCCCCGGCAACCTGCCGCCCGACGGCGACCGCGGACGCATCGCCAAGGACGGTGAGCCGCTGTCGCTGGTGATCGGGGTCGCGGCCAACGACCCGACGGCGGTGGCCGTCGCCAACACCGCGGCCGACCAGCTGCGCAACGTCGGCATCGCGGCGTCGGTATCGGCTCTCGACCCCGTGGCCCTCTACGCCGACGCGCTGCCCAACAACCGCGTCGACGCGGTGGTGGGCTGGAACCACGCCGGCGGGGATCTGGCGACGTCGCTGGCGTCGCGCTACGGATGCCGCGCGCTGGAGGCGACGCCTGTCTCGACGGCCCAGCCGGGTCCCCGGACGACCACCACCCCGACGCCGACGCCGACCACGACGCGATCCACGCCCACCGCCACCACGCCGAGTCCGCGGCCCGATCCCGAATCGGGTGAGCTGGTCCAGGCCCCGAGCAACATCACCGGTATCTGTGACCGCAGCATCCAACCCAAGATCGACGCCGCGCTCGACGGCAGCGAGGACATCGCCGACGTCATCACCGCCGTCGAACCACGTCTGTGGAACATGGCGACGGTGCTGCCGATCCTGCAGGACACCACGATCGTGGCGTCCGGGCCCAGCGTGCAGAACGTCAGCCTGTCCGGTGCCGTACCGGTCGGCATCGTCGGCGACGCCGGTGACTGGGTGAAGACCAAGCAGTAAGCCCGTGCGCCGCGAAGGCCGCGATCGCGAACACCACCAGCAGCCAATAGGGCGGGTGTGCGAGTTCCCACACGAACAGCGCGGCGAACGTCGGCGAGCGCTGGGTGATCGCCAGCACGCCTGCCGCACACGTCAGCGACAGCGCGGCGCCGTGCAGGCTTGTCCCCGCCCACTCGTTCAGCGCGAGCGCGACGAGGGAGCCGGCGGCCGCGCCCGTCGCCAACGCGGGCGTGATAAGGCCACCGACGGCGCCGGCGCGCAGAAACACCGCGGTGAGAAGCGGTTTGAGCAACAGGATCATGGCCGCCCCGCCGAGGGTCAGCCCAGCGTTCACGCTGACCGTCAGGATGCTGCGGCCGTTACCGGGCAGCTCGGGCCACCAGATCGAGCACACACCGGTCCGCGGGCCGGCCGCCGCGACGGCGGGGATCAGCACCCACGATCGCAGCTGAATCCGCGGGCGCGCGGCGGTCATGACGCGGTCGAACGCCAGGCCGATCACCGCCGCGAGCGGTGAGATCGTCACGGCCAGAAATGCGAACAGGGGCGACAGACCGAACTCCGGCCACGTCAGCGGATGCTCGAGATGCGTCACAGGCGCGGCCACCGCGACGGCGAGGCTCGACGTGATCAGCGCGGCGCCAACCGCGCGCGGATGCCAGGTCTTGAGCAGGATGCTCGCGGTGAACAGGGCGCCGCCCAGCGGCACGCTGTAGACCGCGCCCAGCCCGGCGCCCGCCCCGCAGGCGAGCAGGATCTCCCGATCGCGGGCCGTGAGGGTCAGGCGCGTCATCCCGAAATCGCCGAGCGCGGCCGCGATCTGGCGTGGCGCGCTCTCGCGGCCCAGCGATGCGCCCGACCCGACGAGGAGCACCTGCAGTGCGGCGTCGACGCACAACGGCGCGCGGCGCAGGCGCCGGGGTTCGGTGATCGCCACCGACAGCGACGGGATCTCGGTGCGTCGCCGCAGCAGCCACCATCCGCAACCGGCCAGCGCGCCGCCGATCATCGGTCCGAGCGCGCGCCGAACCGGGCTGCTTCCGCCGACGCCGGTCAGCAGCGTGCCGAACGAATAGTGGTAGGTGAGGTGTTCGACGGCGTGCAGCAACAGCGTCGTGGCCGCGCCCGCGACGCCCGCGAGCAGCCCGATGATGACGATCGCGCAACCGAACTCCACGGTGCGCCGGGACACCTCGTGAATGTAAGCCAGCCGGAAGGCAAGCTGGTGCGAATGGAGCCCAACACGATGGACGGCGCCGGCCGGTTGTTGTTCGTACACGCCCACCCCGACGACGAGACCCTCACAACGGGCGCCACGATCGCCCACTACGTCGCCCGCGGTGCGCAGGTGCGCGTGGTCACGTGCACGCTCGGGGAGGAGGGCGAGGTGATCGGCGAGAGGTGGGCGCGCCTGGCCGTCGACGAGGCCGACCAGCTCGGCGGGTACCGCATCGGCGAGCTGACCGCGGCGCTGAACGCGTTGGGCGTCGCGGAGCCGGAGTATCTCGGCGGGGCGGGGCGCTGGCGCGACTCCGGAATGGCGGGCACACCACGTCGCCATCACCAGCGGTTCATCGACGCCGATCCGGACGAGTCGGTCGGCGCGCTGGTCGCGGTCATTCGCGAGCTGCGTCCGCACGTCGTCGTCACGTACGACCCGCAGGGCGGCTACGGCCATCCCGACCACATCCACACCCACGAGGTGACGATGGCCGCCGTAAAGGCCGCGGCCGGGTCGCAGTTCGACGGTGAGCCGTGGACCGTGCCGAAGGTCTACTGGACGGTGATCTCCAAGACGGCGATCGGCGAGGCGCTCGCCGGGCTCGACGATGCGCCCGCCGAGTGGACGCGGGTGAGCGCCGACGAGCTGGGTTTCGGCTATCCCGACGACGAGATCGACGCGGTGATCGACGATCCCGAACAATTCCCGGCCAAGGTGGCGGCGATGCGCGCGCACGCCACGCAGGTCAGCGTCGCGCCGAACGACCGCTCGTTCGCGCTGTCCAACAACATCGCGCTCCCGCTCGGCGCGGTCGAGCACTACGTCCTGGTCGCGGGCACGGCCGGTGAGCGCGATGCCCGAGGCTGGGAGACCGACCTGCTCGCCGGACTGGACCTTCGTTAGCGGCGGCTCGAGGGAGTAAGCTCCCCGGCAGTCGGGCGGCGCGACGAAGGGACATCACATGGATCAGGACCTCGACCCCAACCTGCAGCACTGGCAGGACCGGTTCGACAGCCTGCAGTGGGTGATCGGCTCGCTCACCGGGATGCTGGACAGCATCCCGACCTGAGTTCCCTCGCTCCCGCCACCGAGCCTCGAAGCGTGGCGGTCCTGACTCTGCTGGCCATCGACGGAGTTCTGTGCGCCGTCGCCGCGGCCTTCTTCCTTCCGCTCCGCCTCGGAACGACACCTTTTCCGATCAGTGCATTGATCGCAGGCCTGGTGAACGCCGCCCTGGTCTGGGCCGGGCTGCAGTGGACGTCGTCGCCCCGGCTGGCCGCCGCACCGCTGTGGGCGTGGCTGGTGACGGTCCTGCTCATGACGTTCAGTGGGCCGGGGGACGACATCATCTTCGGCGGTGCCGGCGTCATGGAGTTCGCGGCGCTGCTGCTCATCGTCCTCGGAACCCTGCCGCCGGCAGCGGTGCTGTGGCGGCACGTGAACCGGGGACTAGGGTGACGCGTATGTCAGGCGTAGCGCGCGCGCACGCGATTTCACGATGTGAGAGCGCGGGGATGAAACTCATCGGCGACGGGGTTACAGGGGAGTGGCTCTGAACCCTCAGCGCGGCGCCGATCTGCCCAGTCCGGTGATTCCACCGAAGCCCGATCAGCCCAGTCCTGCCGCACTGCGGCGGGTGCTGCGACGTGCCCGCGACGGTGTGGCGCTCAACGTCGACGAGGCCGCGATCGCGATGACCGCCCGCGGCGACGACCTCGCCGATCTGTGTGCCAGCGCCTCCCGGGTGCGCGATGCGGGTCTGGAAGCGGCGGGGCGGCGCGGGCCGTCGGGACGGCTTCCGGTCAGCTACTCGCGGAAAGTCTTCATCCCGGTCACACATCTGTGCCGCGACACCTGCCACTACTGCACGTTCGTCACGGTCCCGGGCCGATTGCGGGCGCAGGGCATGGGCATGTACATGGAGCCCGACGAGATCCTCGAGGTCGCGCGGCGCGGTGCGGAATTAGGTTGTAAGGAAGCGTTGTTCACGCTCGGCGACCGCCCGGAGGCGCGGTGGGACGAGGCCCGTCAGTGGCTCGACGAACGTGGCTACGACTCGACGCTGGACTACGTGCGCGCCATGGCGATCCGGGTGCTCGAGGAGACCGGCCTGCTGCCGCACCTGAATCCCGGCGTCATGAGTTGGTCGGAGCTGTCTCGGCTCAAGCCGGTCGCGCCGTCGATGGGAATGATGCTCGAGACCACGTCGCGACGGTTGTACGAGACGAAGGGCCTGGCGCATTACGGCAGTCCGGACAAGGACCCCGAGGTGCGGCTGCGGACGCTGGCCGACGCCGGCCGGCTGTCGATCCCGTTCACCACCGGCCTGCTCGTCGGTATCGGCGAGACGCTGCACGAGCGCGCCGAGACGATCCACGCGATCCGCCGGTCGCACAAGGAGTTCGGGCACGTTCAGGAAGTGATCGTGCAGAACTTCCGGGCCAAGGATCACACCGCGATGGCCTCGTCGCCCGACGCGGACTTCGAGGACTTCCTGGCGACCATCGCGGTCACCCGGCTGGTGATGGGGCCCAAGATGCGGATCCAGGCGCCGCCGAATCTGGTGTCGCGCAGCGAGTGTCTGGCCCTCGTGGGCGCGGGCGTCGACGACTGGGGCGGCGTGTCACCGCTGACCCCCGACCACGTCAACCCCGAGCGGCCGTGGCCGGCGCTCGACGAGTTGGCCGCGGTGACCGCCGACGCCGGCTACGACCTGGTGCAGCGGCTCACCGCGCAGCCGCAGTACGTGCAGGCGGGTGCGGCGTGGATCGACCCGCGGGTTCGCGGGCACGTCGACGCGCTGGCCGACCCCGGCACCGGCTTCGCGCTGGACGTCAACCCGACCGGCCGGCCGTGGCAGGAGCCCGACGAGGCGTCGGAGTCGCTGGGCCGCACCGATCTTCACTCGGCGATCGACGACGCGGGACGGCTCACCGAGACACGCAGCGATCTCGACAGCGCGTTCGGCGACTGGGAGTCGATCCGTGAGAAGATCTCCGAACTCGCGGCAAGGGCGCCCGAACGCATCGACACCGACGTGCTCGCCGCGCTGCGCGCCGCCGAACGCGATCCGGCGGGACTGTCCGACGACGAGTATCTGGCGTTGGCGTGCGCCGACGGTCCTGCCCTGGATGCCGTTGCCGCGCTGGCCGATTCGCTTCGCCGCGATGTCGTCGGCGACGACGTGACGTTCGTCGTCAACCGCAACATCAACTTCACCAACATCTGCTACACCGGCTGCCGGTTCTGCGCGTTCGCACAGCGCAAGGGCGACGCCGACGCGTACTCGCTGTCGGTCGACGAGGTCGCCGACCGGGCGTGGGAGGCGCACGTCGCAGGCGCCACCGAGGTGTGCATGCAGGGCGGCATCGACCCCGAACTACCCGTCACCGGTTACGCCGATCTGGTGCGCGCCGTGAAGAAGCGGGTGCCGTCGATGCATGTACATGCGTTCTCTCCGATGGAGATCGCCAACGGCGTGACCCGTAGCGGGCTGTCGATCCGCGAGTGGTTGACGTCGCTGCGCGAAGCGGGGCTGGGCAGCATTCCGGGCACGGCCGCGGAGATCCTCGACGACGAGGTGCGCTGGGTGCTGACCAAGGGCAAGCTGCCGACATCGATGTGGATCGAGGTCGTGAAGACCGCCCACGAGGTCGGGCTGCCGTCCAGTTCGACGATGATGTACGGACACGTCGACCAACCGCGGCACTGGGTCGGTCATCTGCGCGTGCTGCGCGAGATCCAGGACCGCACGGGCGGTTTCACCGAGTTCGTACCGCTGCCGTTCGTGCACCAGAGTTCGCCGCTGTACCTGGCGGGCGGTGCGCGGCCGGGCCCGACGCACCGGGACAACCGCGCCGTGCACGCGCTCGCGCGAATCATGTTGCACGGCCGGATCTCCAACATTCAGACCAGTTGGGTCAAGCTCGGCGTCGAGCGCACGCAGGTGATGCTCAACGGCGGCGCCAACGACCTCGGCGGCACGCTGATGGAGGAGACGATCTCGCGGATGGCCGGTTCGGAGTTCGGCTCCTACAAGACCATCGAGGAACTCGTCTCGATCGCCGAGGGCATCGGACGCCCGGCGCGCCAGCGGTCGACGACGTACACGCCGCTGGCGGCCTAGGCCCTTTCTCGCCTCCGACTTAAGGCGAGCGTGCGTGTTTGCACACAACACGCAGCGAAATATCAGCACTTCCTGCACGCTCGCCGAACCCTTGCGGAATGAAATCGGACCGTGGTCCGTTTATCGGAGTGGGTGACGGTCGTCGGCCGGCGCCCGAGCAGGCAACCACGAAGGAGAAGCAACCATGACCACAGCCATCGACACCGGCCTGACGGCAGGCACCTGGACCATCGACCCCGTTCACTCGACCGTCGGGTTCTCCGTACGCCACCTCATGGTGAGTAAGGTGCGCGGAACCTTCGACACCTTCGAGGGCGCGATCACCGTCGCCGAGGACGGCACTCCGTCCGTCACCGCCCAGATCGCGGTCGACTCCATCAACACCCGTAACGAGCAGCGCGACGGCCACCTCAAGTCGGCCGACTTCTTCGACACCGCCCAGCATCCGAGGGCCACCTTCACCTCGACCGGAGTCCGGTCCGACGGCGACACCTACTTCGTCGACGGCGATTTCACGCTCAAGGGCGTCACCAAGCCGATCACCCTGCAGGTCGAGTCCCACGGCGTCAACCCCGGCATGGGCCAGGGCGAGGTCGCCGGCTTCGAGGCCTCGGTCGTGTTGAATCGCAAGGACTTCGGCATCGACATCGACATGCCACTCGAGACCGGCGGCACGGTCGTCGGCGACAAGGTCACCGTCACCCTCGAGATCGAAGCCGTCAAACAGGCCTGACCTCAGGTCTTTAACGGCAGCGGTGGTGGTGTCTCATCGGGCACCACTACCGCGACGACCGACTCGAGAACCCAGAACACCACCGTCGCCACCACGATCACCAAAGCCGGTGGAACGACGACCGGCGCCGCGACGAGCAGTACCAGCAGCGTCGCGCCCGGCAGGTCCTTCCACCACCCCGCGCCGCCCTTGCCCTGCAGGATCGCCGACAGCCGCACCGTCGCCCAGATGATCCAGCGGCGCAGCAGGCTGACACCGTCGCGCTGCATCTGGAGGCGGAAGCGGTAGTCGGCCGCTCGGCGGTCGCACCCCGTTCGCTCGGGGAAGCGCCACAGATAGTCGTGCAGGACAGCCGCACGCGCGTAGCGACCCGCCCGGGGGACGAACCAGGCGACCACGCCGGGCACCGACACCAGATCCGTTGGGAAGTCCGCGCGGACCTCGAACTGCGCATTCGGCCCCTCGAACCCGAGCGGCTGCGTGGTGCGCCACTCATCCCACGCGCTCTCCTTGAAGACCCGTTTGGCGGCGCGGACGGCCTCGAGTTCGGACGCGGTCAATTGGCGGACATGCAGGACGGCCGATTTGTCGACGGGCGGTGCGCAACGTTCCATCTCGCAGGTATAGCAAGGGGCACCGCTGAGAGCGGGCAACCGAACCGGTACAGAGGGGTGTCTGCTAGGCAGCTGTATGTGCAACGTTTAGTATCAGTAACCACGCGCAACCCCTAAACCGGGCTGCGCGCGAAGTTAGGGCACACTGAGACGATCGTCCAGGTATCGACCACGGATACTTGCGGCCGAGCTTGGATGCCCACCCCGTACGGCAGCCCACCGGGACAGGAGATCGAGGAGACCTTGAGGAGAACACGGTGACGTATGTCATTGCCGAGCCTTGTGTCGACGTCAAAGACAAGGCGTGTATCGAGGAATGCCCAGTCGACTGCATCTACGAGGGCGCCCGCATGCTCTACATCCATCCGGATGAGTGCGTCGACTGCGGTGCCTGCGAGCCGGTGTGCCCCGTCGAGGCCATCTACTACGAAGACGACGTGCCCGATCAGTGGAGCAGCTACACGCAGGTCAACGCCGATTTCTTCACCGAACTGGGTTCGCCCGGCGGTGCGTCGAAGGTGGGTCAGACCGACAACGACCCCGAGCCGGTCAAGAGCCTGCCGCCTCAAGGTGAGGACTGATAACGGCTCACGCAGGGCTCCGTAGACGCGTCAGCGCGTCGCTGCCGGCGTTTCCGTGGGACACCCTGGCCGACGTGACGGCGCTGGCGCGCGCACACCCGGACGGCATCGTCGACCTGTCCGTGGGCACCCCGGTCGACCCGGTGGCGCCCGTCATCCGCGAGGCGCTCGCGGCGGCCAGCGCGTCACCCGGCTATCCGACGACCGCGGGCACCCCCGCGCTGCGGGAGGCCGCGGTCAGCGCGCTGGAGCGGCGCTACGGGATCTCGGGACTCTCGCCCGACGCGGTGTTGCCGGCGATCGGCACCAAGGAGCTCATCGCCTGGCTGCCGACGTTGTTGGGCCTGGGTCCCGACGACGCCGTGGTCGCGCCCGAGTTGGCGTATCCGACGTACGACGTCGGCGCACGGCTGGCGGGTGCGCAGATCGTGCGGGCCGACTCTCTGACCCAGCTCGGCCCGCAGACTCCGGCGCTGGTGTACCTGAATTCGCCGAGCAACCCGACGGGCAAGGTGCTCGGCGTCGACCATCTGCGCAAGGTCGTCGGCTGGGCTCGCGAGCGCGGGGTCCTGGTCGCCTCCGACGAGTGCTACCTCGGATTGGGTTGGGACGCCGAACCGGTGTCGGTGCTGCACCCGTCGGTCTGCGACGGCGACCACACCGGCTTGCTGGCCGTGCATTCGCTGTCGAAGACGTCGTCGTTGGCCGGGTACCGGGCCGGGTTCGTCGCGGGTGACCCGGGCATCGTCGCCGAGCTGCTGGCCGTGCGCAAGCACGCCGGGATGATGGTGCCGACGCCGGTGCAGGCCGCGATGGTGGCCGCACTCGACGACGACGAGCACGAACGCGAACAGCGGGCGCGATACGCCAGACGGCGCGAAATCCTGCTTCCCGCCGTGCGTTCGGTGGGCTTGACCGTCGAGGACTCCGAGGCCGGGCTGTATCTGTGGGCAACCCGCGGCGAGCCGTGCCGCGACACCGCCGCCTGGCTCGCGCGGCTCGGCATCCTCGTCGCCCCCGGCGAGTTCTACGGCGCCCGAGGCACCAAACACGTGCGCATCGCGCTGACGGGAACCGACGAGCGGATCGCGGCCGCGGCGCAGCGTCTTTCGGCCTAGGTCTCTGTCGCGCGCAGACCGAGCGCGAGCACCAGCCGGTCGTCGGGATCGCCGAGCGACGTCGACAACAGCTTCTCGATGCGGCGGATGCGGTATCGCACGGTGTTCGGATGCACATGCAACCGTTGGGCGACCGCGGCGATGTCACCGAAGCCGTCGAGATAGGCCGCCAACGTGTCGGCGAGCACCGGATCCTGTTCGCGCAGTTGACGTATGCGCGGGTCGATCAGGCGCGGGCCCATGCGGGAGACGATCTCGTCGAGAAGCACCGTGGTTCGCGCGTCGTCGAGCGACGCGACATCGCCGATGGCGCCGGGGTGCCGCTGCGCGCTGTCGAAAACCCGGTCCACCTCGGTGCGCGCGTTCGCGGCGGCCGCGAGTCCCGCGATCGGGGCGGCGACGACGGCCCGCAGCGAGAGACCCAGTTCGCGGTCCAGCGTCGCCACCACGCCGCGCACCCAGGACATCACCGACGACGGCGCACCGATCTTCGGCAGCAGCACATAGACCCGGCCGTTACTCGAGGCGATCTGTGTATCGGCGCGAAAGGCGCTGGCGCTCAGTGCGATCACACTCGCCGGCGCGGTGTCGTGTGGATCGGCGAACCCGATCAGTGCGGCGCGACCGTCGGCCTGGATTCCGAGTTCGCGTGCGAGCGTGGCGACATCGACGGCCTCACCCGACAGACCGAGCAGGTCCTGCACCTGGCGCGTGTGGGTCGACGGCGACGCCGACAGTCGCGTCATGATCCTGGCCGCCAACACCGCCCCGCCCCGCAACACGTCCTCGACGTCGTCGGCCAGCGGGGCCGAACCCTGTTGCAGCCAAATGGTTCCCGCGAACCGGTCGGATAGATGGATGCCGACCGCCAGGCGTGGCCGCAGACCGAGCTCCGGTCGTTCCGCGACACGCACGACATCGGTGCCCGAGCGCAGGGCGTCGAAGATCCCCCGCTGCGCGATCCACGCCAGGTGCTCGGGCGGGCCGGCGCGACCGAGAATGGTCAACCGGCGCAGGTCGTCGGCCTCGTTGCTGGACGCCGAGTAGGCCAGCACGTGGGAGTCCTCGTCCTCGATGCTGATCATGCCGCGGGTGCGGTCGGCGATCGACTGGGCGAGCCCGAACAGGTCGGTACCCGGGTCGTGATGCGGGTCGCCGTGGTCGCGGTGGTGGTCGAAGGCGTGATTCACCAACTTGTACAGCGACTCCCAGCGCGCCTGCGGTTCGACGGCCACCACCGCGGTGCCCAACGCGACCGCGCGTTCGACCGCGGCCGGGGACGGGTGCTTGACGAAGATCGCCGCCGGCGCCCGGCCGGTCCCCGCGAACTGCCGCTCCAGCCATCGCACCGCTTCGGCATCCTCGACGCCGAGCAGGAAGAACAGGTCGGCCGAACCGGGCCCGACGGCCAAGCCCAGCCGAACGTCGTCGGCATCGACCAGGGCCACCGATGCGACCGGCATGTCCAGACCGCGCGGCGCCTCGACCAACGTCACCATGGTGCGGTCGAGCGCCAGCAGCAGGCGGCCCAGTCCGAGTCCGGTGCCGTGTGGCTCCATCGCGTGCCCCTTTGTCTGATCCGACTATAAACCGCTGGTTCCATTGTCGGATCGGCCATCGGAATCCGTGTCGGATCCGAGCATCATTTCGCCATGGATGCCATCACTGACGTGCCTCTTCCGACCAACGAACCGGTCCACGACTACGCGCCCGGCTCGGGTGAACGCACCCGGCTCCTCGAAGCGCTGAGCACCGTAGCTCCAGAACCCGCCGACCTGCCCCATGTCATCGGCGGCAGGCACCGCATGGGTGACGGCGAACGGATCGATGTGGTCCAACCACACCGTCACTCACAGCGCCTCGGCACGTTCACCAATGCCACCCATGCCGACGCCGCCGCCGCCATCGAGGCCGCGATGGCCGCCAAGGCCGAGTGGGAGGCGACCCCGTTCGACCAACGGGCCGCGGTCTTCCTGCGCGCGGCCGATCTACTCGCGGGCCCGTGGCGCGAAAAGCTGTGCGCCGCGACCATGCTCGGCCAGTCCAAGTCGGCGTATCAGGCCGAGATCGACGCGGCGTGCGAACTCATCGACTTCTGGCGGTTCAACGTCTCGTTCGCGCGGCAGATCCTCGCGCAGCAGCCGATCAGCGTTCGCGGGGTGTGGAACCGCACCGACTACCGGCCACTCGACGGGTTCGTCTACGCAATCACCCCGTTCAACTTCACCGCGATCGCGGGAAACCTTCCCACGGCGCCCGCGCTGATGGGCAACACCGTGGTGTGGAAGCCGTCACCGACCCAGACCTTCGCGGCCTACCTGACCATGCAGCTGTTGGAGCAGGCGGGTCTCCCGCCCGGTGTCATCAACATGCTCACCGGCGACGGCGTCGCGGTTTCCGATGTGGCGCTGGCCGATCCACGGCTGGCCGGCATCCACTTCACCGGGTCGACCACGACGTTCCAGCACCTGTGGCGGGAAGTGGGCACCAACATCGATTGCTACCACGGCTATCCGCGTCTGGTGGGTGAGACCGGTGGTAAGGACTTCGTCGTCGCGCACGCCAGCGCCCAGCCCGACGTGCTGCGCACCGCGCTGATCCGCGGCGCCTTCGACTATCAGGGTCAGAAGTGCTCGGCGGCGTCGCGGGCGTTCATCGCGCGCTCGGTGTGGCAGCGGATGGGCGACGACTTCCTTTCGGCGACAGAGGGGCTGCGCTTCGGCGACGTCACCGACCTGACCAACTTCGGCGGCGCGTTGATCGACGACCGCGCGTTCGCTAAGAACGTCAAGGCGATCGAACGCGCGAAGGACGCCCACGTCACCATCGCCGTCGGCGGCGAATACGACGACACGGAGGGCTATTTCGTCCGGCCGACCGTGCTGCTGTCGGACGACCCGGCCGACGAGGCCTTCTGCACGGAGTACTTCGGGCCGATTCTGGCCGTCCACGTCTACCCGGACGACGACTACGACCGCATCCTCGACATCGTCGACACCGGCGCGAAATACGCGTTGACGGGTGCGGTGATCGCCGACGACCGCGCGGCGGTGCTGAAAACCCAACAGCGCCTGAGGCACGCGGCGGGCAACTTCTACATCAACGACAAGCCGACCGGCGCCATCGTCGGGCAGCAGCCCTTCGGCGGGTCGCGGGCCTCGGGCACCAACGACAAGGCCGGTTCGCCGCTGAACCTGCTGCGCTGGACGTCGGCGCGGTCGATCAAGGAGACGCTCGTCCCGCCCACCGACCACAACTATCCACACATGGAGCAGTGATGGGAGTCTTCGACCGCGTGGCCCGACCGGCGATCCTGGCCGCCAGCCGCCGCGACTACCTGCGCAGGGCCGCCGAGCGGCTCCCGGTCACGCGCGAGGTCGTGCACCGCTTCGTGCCGGGGGAGTCGGTGCACGACGCGCTCGACTCCGTTGTCCGGTTGCGCAATTCGGGCCGCCTCGTGTCGATCGACTACCTCGGCGAGGACGTCACGGACGCCGACACCGCGACCGAGAACATGAACGCGTATCTGACGCTGCTCGACGGTCTCGCGCGGCGCGAGGAGGAACCGACCCCCGTGCGCCCGCTCGAGGTCTCGTTGAAGCTCTCGGCGCTGGGCCAGGCGCTCGCCCGGGACGGGGAGAAGATCGCCTTGGAGAACGCCCACACCATCTGCGAGCGGGCACAGCGGATCGGGGTGTGGGTGACGGTGGACGCCGAAGACCACAGCACCACCGACTCGACCCTGTCGATCGTGCGCGATCTGCGGACCGAGTTCGGTTGGCTCGGAACGGTGTTGCAGGCCTACCTCAAGCGCACCCACGCCGACTGTCAGGAGTTCGCCGCATCAGGTGCGCGAATCCGGCTGTGCAAGGGCGCCTACGACGAACCGGCGTCGGTGGCCTACCGCGACCGCGATGACGTCACGGATTCCTATCTGCGATGCCTGCGGGTGTTGATGGCGGGTGACGGTTACCCGATGGTGGCCTCACACGATCCCGCGGTCATCGACGCGGTACCCACCATCGCCGCCGAGAACAACCGCGGCCGAGACGATTTCGAGTACCAGATGCTGTACGGAATCCGCGATGCGGAGCAGCGCAGGCTGGCCGACGCGGGCAACCACGTGCGCGTGTACGTGCCGTTCGGCACCCAGTGGTACGGGTACTTCGTGCGCAGGCTCGCAGAACGGCCCGCCAACCTGGTGTTCTTCCTGCGGGCGCTGGCTGAACGCCCGAACGCCTAGATAGGACGGGCGGCGACGGGCATCAGCACTGTGCCGCGGCACGGCCCGGCGAGAATCTCGGTGTGCCAGGTCCCGAACAGCTGTCCATCGATATCGGGGGCGTAGAACACCCGCGAGCGCGCCGGGGCGTACTGGGTTGGCACGCCGTCGCCCTGGAAGCATTCCCACTGCCAGTTGTAGGCGTACTGCCACCGCCCCCCGTCCCAGGTGTAGCGGATCGGTTGGGGGATGGTGGGATTGCTCGGTGCCGGCCCCTCCACGACGGTGGCCACACACAACCCCGCCGAACAGTCGGTCACCAGCACGTACTGCGCGCTGAAGTCGGGCTCGGGCTGTCTGGCGGCGATGCTGGTGCCCATCTTGTCCGAGGCGTAGGTGACGATCTGGTAGCGCCCGTTCCACGCCGGATTCGCTGCGTCTGCCGCCGGCAGCACCGAAAGGCTCGCGGCCGCAGCACAAGTCACCCCCATCAGCGCGCTGGTCAGGGTGCGGACGGACATGTCGTGAACACTACTGAGCCGGACCGCGGGAAAGGCCTGCGACACGGTTTGCTGAAGGCTACGACACCGTCACGGATTGGTCTCGATGTCACCGCCGCGGGTGGTTGCGGGTCTCGCCACAGCCGGCGGAGGACACGAGGAAGTAGCCGGCGCCGCCGAAGATCAGCGGCATCATCGCCATCATCCCGTACAGCGCGGTCATCGTGTCACCCCTCTCGGATCGCTCCTACTTGTTATACGAATCAGGGCGGGATGCGGTTCGAAGGGATTCGGCGAAATCCGCCGTCACTGATTTGTGTCGGCGAACGAGTGGTGCTCGTGAGTGACCACCCAGCGATCGTCGAGCTTGCGCAGCCCGATCGTCAGCCGTAGGCGGTTGTCGGGCTCGGCCGCCAGATGTTGCGGGGTGGCGCAGCGCAACAGCGCCCAGGCGAAGGCGACGTCGGCGCCGGCCGTGACGTCGAGTTCGACGATCTCGAAAACGGCTCCCTGCCGCTGGAAGTCGAAGAACGGTGGCCAGGATCCTCGGTACTCGTCGATGCCGCGGTTGCCGCGGTGTGGCGGCGGCACATCGAACATCACGATGTCCGGATCATGATCGGCGACAACGGTATCCAGGTCGCCGTCGTGGACGGCCTTGGCCCACCGCGTGATGAGCTCGCGAATGGCTGTCTCATCGGTCGGTGTCATCGAAACCTCATTCCGGGCGAGGGGAGAAGATGCGAAACGTGTTGTCTTCCGGATCGCGGAAGACGACCCAGTTCAGACCGTCTTCTTCGTGATCGCTCACCCGCACCGCGCCCAACGATTCGACCCGGTCGGCGTGTTCGGACCATGCGGGTCCGCCGTCGAAGTCGATCACCAGCCGGTTGTGCCCCGTGGGCAGGTCGGCGGTAGGGCGCGCCTGGAACATCCAGGTCACGCCGCCGTCGTCGAGGCCGATGGTCGCGAACTGCGCGGACGAGTGCTCGTCGACCGGACGATTGAGCAGCTTCGACCAGAAGCTGGCCAGCGCTGCGGCGTCGCGGCAGTCGAACGAGTACATGCCTATCCGCATGGTGGTTGTCGCGGTCATGTTCAGTCTCCCGTCGCTTTGTGCGTCAATGGGAAGACTCCGCAACGCGGCCGAACTCATCGCAAGGGTCAGCGCTCCGACAGCAACAGCAGCCCCCACGCGGCGATCGACTGGGCGTCGGTGATCACACCGTCGCGCATCATCTGCTCGACTTCTGCGCGCGTGAACCACTGGCTGTGCATGTCCTGTTCTTCGTGCTCGCGGTCGTGCTCACCCTCGGTGATGCCCGTCGCCAGGAACACCCAGCCGCGCTGGCTGCTCATCCCCGGCGCCACGTCGAGCAGGCCGATGCGCACCATTTCGGTCGCGCGCAGGCCGGTCTCCTCGCGCAGTTCGCTTGCCGCCAGGTCGGCGGGCGCGAGGTCCTTGCGGTCGGGCGCGGTGCCCTGCGGGAACTCCCAGCGTCGTAGGCCCAGCGGATAGCGGAACTGCTCGACCAGCCGGAACCGGTCGCCGTCGCGCGCGATCACCAAGGCGTACGTCGGCTTGTCCACGACGGCGTAGATGCCGCTGCTGCCGTCGGGCCTGCGGATGTCGTCCTCACGCAGCGTCATCCAGTTGTTCCGGTAGACCTCGCGCGAGGCCAGCCGCTCGATGTGTGTCACGCGCCCAGTATCGCCGAGCCGATGTGGGTAACCTCGCTGCTTATGCTGCTGGCTTCGCTGAACCCCGCCGCTGTCGCGGCTGGTGCCGACATCGAGGACGCCGTTCGCATCGACGGGGCGCGGTTGTCGCGCAGCGATCTGGTGGGCGCCGCGACGTCGGTGGCCGAGCGCGTCGCCGGCGCGCGGCGGGTCGCCGTGCTGGCCACCCCGACCGTCGAGACGGTGCTGGCGGTGACGGGGTGCCTCATCGCCGGCGTGCCCGTCGTGCCGGTGCCCGCCGACGTCGGCGCCGCCGAGCGCAGGCACATCCTGACCGACTCCGGCGCACAGGCCTGGTTGGGGGAGAAGCCGGCCGAGACCGAGGGGCTGCAGCATGTGCCGGTGCGGGTGCACGCCCGCTCGTGGCACCGCTACGCAGAACCGGCCGCCGAGTCACCGGCGCTGGTCATCTACACGTCCGGCACGACCGGCCCGCCGAAGGGCGTTCTCATCAGCCGCCGGGCGATCGCCGCCGACATCGACGCGCTGGCCGAAGCGTGGCAGTGGACGCCCGACGACGTGCTGGTGCACGGGTTGCCGCTGTACCACGTGCACGGGCTGATCCTCGGCCTGCTCGGCTCGCTGCGCATCGGAAACCGCTTCGTGCACACGGGGAAACCGAAGCCGCAGAACTACGCGGCGGCCGGCGGAACCTTGTACTTCGGGGTGCCGACGGTGTGGTCGCGGGTGGCCGACGACGCAGAATCGGCCGAAGCGCTGAGGTCGGCGCGGCTGCTGGTGTCGGGCAGCGCTCCGCTGCCGGTGCCGGTGTTCGACAAGTTGGCCGAAAGGACCGGACACCAACCCATCGAACGGTACGGCTCGACGGAATCGCTGATCACGATCAGCACCCGCGCCGACAGTGAGCGCCGACCAGGATGGGTGGGCCTGCCGCTGACCGGTGTAGAGACCCGCCTCGTCGACGAACACGGTGCCGCGGTGCCGCATGACGGGGAAACCATTGGGCAGCTTCATGTTCGGGGTGCCACATTGTTCGACGGCTACCTCAATCGTCCCGAGGCGACCGCCGACGTGCTCGACGCCGACGGTTGGTACCGCACGGGCGACGTCGCGGTGATCGATGGTGACGGCATGCACCGCATCGTCGGACGCGAGTCCGTCGACCTGATCAAGACCGGCGGCTTCCGGGTGGGCGCGGGGGAGATCGAGACCGCGCTGCTCGGCCATCCCGGCGTTCGCGAGGTGGCGGTCGTTGGTGTGCCCGACGACGACCTCGGTCAGCGCATCGTCGCGTTCGTCGTCGGCGAAGCCACCCCCGACGAACTCATCGAGTATGTGGCGCAACAGCTCTCGATCCACAAGCGGCCGCGCGAGGTTCGGCTCGTCGAATCGTTGCCGCGTAACGCGATGGGCAAGGTGCTCAAGAAGGAGCTGACACGGTGACGCTCGAATTCGACGAGATCTGCATCGACGCCCACGACGCCACCGCGCTGGGCCGGTGGTGGTCGCAGGTGCTCGGCTGGTCCCACGACGTCGACGACGACGGCGATGTCGTGCTGCACGCACCGCCGGGTGCGGGCCCGAACTGGCTGTTCCTCTCGGTGCCCGACGACAAGGTCGTCAAGAACCGCATCCACTTCGATTTCCGCCCCGACGATCAGCGGGCCGAGGTCGAGCGGGTCCTCGGCCTCGGCGCGCGGCACGTCGACATCGGCCAGGGCGACGAGTCCTGGGTGGTGCTCGCCGATCCGGAGGGCAACGAATTCTGCATCCTGGCCGCCGAAGATTGACCCCCCGAAGGCTCGGCCTCATCGGCACCCTCGCGGCCGCGGCGGTGTGCGCAATCGCCGCGTGCGGCGGCACGCCCCCGCCGCCTCCGACCCCGACCCCGGTCGTCGGTCAGGAGCCCTTGAACATCGGGCCTGCCGCGCAGGACACCGTCGGCGGCTGGCTGCCCGACGGCCGCATGCTCGGCCCGTTCGACGCTCACAATCCGATCGTCGAATGGCTCGATCCGGCCCTGCGCGAGGCGGTGCAGAAGGCGGCCCGCAGCGCCGAGGCCGACGGCATCGAGATGCGCATCTCATCCGGTTGGCGATCGAAGGGTTTTCAGGAACGGCTCTTCGGCGACGGTGTCGTCAGGTACGGAAGCGTCGAAGCGGCACGGGAATTCGTGGCCTCACCGGAGAAGTCGAAGCACGTCACCGGCGAGGCCGTCGACATCGGTCCCGTCGAAGCGGACAAATGGCTCATCGCCAACGGCCGCAGGTTCGGCCTGTGTCAGGTCTACGCCAACGAGATCTGGCACTTCGAGTTGGCCGTCGTCGACGGGCGCTGCCCGCCGCTGAAGCCGAACGCCGCAGCAGATTGAGCGCGAGCGAGCGCGAAATGTACGCCTACAGCGGCGTGTCGCCGTACAAACACGGGCGCTCGCGCGGGACGAGGTGCCTCAGTTCTGGTGGAGGGCCTCGTTCAGCGTGATGCCGGTGCCGTCGCGCTTGACCACCTCGACGGCGCCCGACAGCGAATTGCGCCGGAACAACAGATTGTTCGCGCCTGACAGCTCGCGTGCCTTGACGGTCTTCCCGTCGCCGGTCTGCACCTTGGTGCCGGCCGTGACGTACAACCCGGCCTCGACCACACAGTCGTCGCCGAGCGAAATACCAAGGCCCGCATTGGCGCCGAGCAGACACCGCTTGCCGATCGAGATCACCTCGGACCCACCGCCCGAGAGCGTGCCCATGATCGACGCGCCGCCGCCGACGTCGGATCCGTCGCCGACCACCACGCCCGCCGAGATGCGGCCCTCGACCATCGAGTTGCCGAGCGTGCCCGCGTTGAAGTTGACGAAGCCCTCGTGCATGACGGTGGTGCCCTCGGCCAGATGCGCGCCTAGGCGCACCCGGTCGGCGTCGGCCACCCGCACGCCGGTCGGCAGCACGTAGTCGACCATCCGCGGGAACTTGTCCACGCCGTAGACCGTCACGGGGCCGCGCTTGCGCAGCCGCGCCCGCGCGGTCTCGAAGTCCGCGACCGCGCACGGCCCGTGGTTCGTCCACACGACGTTGGTCAGCACCCCGAAGAAGCCGTCGGCGTTCAGGCCGTGCGGCGCGACCAGCCGGTGCGAGAGCAAATGCAGACGCAGATACGCGTCGTAGGCGTCGGCGGCCTTGTCATCCAGCGACGAGATCACCGTTCGGACCGCCACGATGTCGACGGCGCGATCCTCGTCGCGCCCGGTCAGCGCGCCCAGCTCCTCGGGTACCTCGGCGACCGACAGCCGGGTCGTGCCCGACGGGCCGTCGCCGCCGAGTTCGGGTGCCGGGAACCATGTGTCGAGGACCGATCCGTCGGCGGCGATCGTCGCCAGCCCAATACCTGCAGCAGAAGTCACGCTGTAGAGACTAACGTCAGCCGTGTGGCCCTGGATTTGCACGGTGATCCGATCGCGCTGACCGCCGCGCTGGTGGACATCCCCAGCGAGTCGCGCAAGGAGAAGCGCATCGCCGACGAGGTCGAGGCCGCGCTGCGCGAACAGACGAACCTCGAAGTCATCCGCAACGCCGACGCCGTGCTGGCCCGCAGCAACCTGGGGCTGCCGTCGCGGGTCCTGCTCGCCGGCCACCTCGACACCGTGCCCGTCGCCGACAACCTGCCGAGCCGCCTCGTCGACGGTGAGCTGCACGGCTGCGGCACCTCGGACATGAAGTCCGGCGACGCGGTGTTCCTGCACCTGGCCGCCACCGTGGCCGAGCCGACGCACGACATCACGCTGGTGATGTACGACTGCGAGGAGATCGAGGCCTCGGCCAACGGGCTCAACCGCATCGAGAAGGAACTGCCCGACTGGCTGCAGGCCGACGTCGCGATCCTCGGCGAACCGTCCGGCGGCTACATCGAGGCCGGCTGCCAGGGCACGCTGCGCGTCGTCGTCAGCGCAACCGGCACCCGCGCCCATTCGGCACGATCCTGGCTGGGCGACAACGCGATTCACAAGCTCGGGGCGGTGCTGAACCGGCTGTCGTCGTATCAGGCCCGCAGCGTGGAGATCGACGGCTGCACCTACCGCGAAGGCCTCTCGGCGGTGCACATCGACGGCGGCATCGCGGGCAACGTCATCCCCGACGCGGCCTCGGCGACGGTGAACTTCCGGTTCGCGCCCGACCGCACCGTCGACGACGCGCTGCACCACGTCCGCGACGTGTTCGACGGCCTCGATGTCGAGATCGCCGTGACCGACGCCGCCGCCGGTGCGCTGCCCGGACTGACCAAACCCGCAGCGGCCGCGCTGGTGCAGGCCGCCGGCGGACAGGTCCGGGCCAAGTACGGCTGGACCGACGTGGCACGATTCGCCGCGCTCGGAATACCGGCGGTCAACTACGGTCCCGGCGACCCGAACCTCGCGCACCGTGTCGACGAGCGCGTCGAGGTCGACAAGATCACCGAGGCGACGGACACGTTGCGCCGGTATTTAACCGCTTGACCGCGCACCTACCCTGAAGACATGTGAGTTGACGACGTCTCCGGGTGCTCCCGGATCCGACCGTCCCTTTTCCGCGCGATCACGAAGCGATCACTCACATGCCTTCCATCGTCTGTTCCCATCTGTCTTTCGCGTGGCCCGACGACACACCGCTGTTCGACGACCTGTCCTTCACCGTCGGCGACGGCAGAACCGGCCTCGTCGCTCCCAACGGGGCGGGAAAGAGCGCGCTGCTCAGACTCATCGCCGGTGAGCTGACGCCGACGTCGGGTTCGGTCACCGTCGACGGCAGGCTCGCTTACCTACCGCAGTCGCTGCCGTACGTCGCGAACCAGACCGTCGCCGAGATCCTCGGCGTCGCGTCCGTCATCGACGCGCTCAACGCGCTGGCCGACGGCGATCTCGACGCCCAGACCTTCACCACGATCGGCGACGACTGGGACGTCGAGGAACGCGCACGGGCCCAACTCGACCGGCTCGGCCTGGGCCATGTCGCGCTCGACCGTCGGCTCGACACGCTGTCCGGCGGCGAGATCATCAGCATCGGCCTCGCTGCCCAGCTGCTCACCCGGCCCGACGTGTTGCTGCTCGACGAGCCGACCAACAACCTCGACATCGACGCGCGACACCGCCTCTATCGTGCGCTCGATGACTTCACCGGATGCCTGCTCGTGGTCAGCCACGATCGTGTCTTGCTAGACCGGATGGACCGGATCGCCGAACTGTATCGCGGCGAGATCCGCTCATACGGCGGCAATTTCACGATGTACACCGCAGCGGTGAGCCACGAGCAACTCGTTGCCGAGAACGACGTGCGCAGCGCCCGGCAACTGCTCAAGCGCGAGAAGCGGGAGATGCAGCAGGCCCGCGAGCGGGCCGCGCGACGGGCTGGTACGGCGGCGCGCAACATCAAGGACGCCGGAATCCCGAAAATCATTGCCGGGGCGCAGAAGCGGCGCGCGCAGGAGTCGGCGGGCCGCATCGACCGCGTCAGCGCCGCACGGGTCACCGACGCAAGGGCCCGGTTGGACGAGGCCGAACGCGCGATCCGAGACGACGACGCCCTCGTGCTCGACCTACCCGACACCGATGTGGCTCGGGGCCGAGATGTGCTCACCGCCAAGGGGATACGCTTCGGCACCGGGGATCGACTGCTGTTCGACCACGTCGACCTTTCGGTGCGCGGACCCGAGCGCATCGCACTGACCGGCCCCAACGGCGTGGGCAAATCGACGCTGTTGCGCATCGTCGGCGGGAGTCTGGCACCCGACGGCGGTGAGGTGCGACGCAGCGGCGGTCGTGTCGCGTATCTGTCGCAGCGGCTCGACCTGCTCGACCCGCGCAACACCGTCGCCGAGTGCCTGGCCGCTTATGCGCCGAGCCTGTCGCACACCCGTCGCATGCACCTGCTGGCGCAGTTCGGATTCCACGGGGACCGAATCCATCTTCCGGTGGGTGCGTTGTCCGGCGGCGAGCGGCTGCGCGCGACGCTCGCCTGCGTGCTGTTCGCCGAACCGGCACCGGAACTGCTGCTGCTCGACGAGCCGACCAACAACCTCGACCTCGTCAGCGTCGGGCAACTGCAGTCCGCCCTGAACGCGTACCGCGGCGCGTTCATCGTCGTCAGCCACGACGAGCGGTTTCTCACCGAGGTCGGCGTGCACAGGTGGCTCCGGCTATCCGACGGCAGTCTCGAGGAGATGCGGATGCCCTGATCGGGCGTCGTGCGGGCCGGAATCGGCGCTCGGACAGCTATCCGGGGCACGGTAGGTTTGAGACCCGAAGCGTGTCATCAAGGGGGTCGCGCCATGGGCATCGCGCCCGATAACAGCCCGTACGGTGGTCAGACCGTGACCGGCCCGGGCTGGCCGAACGTCGACGAGGAGACGTTGGCCGCCGCGGCGGCGTCCTATGAGGCGCTCGCCGCCAAGATCAGCGGCAACGTGGTCGCCGAACAGCAGGGTCAGCTGATGAAGCTGTCCGATTCGTGGGAGGGTGCGGGCGCGGTCGCCGCGGCGGGGGAGGCCACCACGATCATCGGCGGGCACGAGGCGAATGCGGCGCAGGCCGCCGCGATCGCGGCCAAGCTGCGCGCGATGGAGGCCACCGTCGTCAAGACCAAGACGCTGGCGAACGCCATCGCCCAAGAGGTGCAGCACGAATGCGAGGGCATCGCGGCGATGCCGTTCAGCAACGCCCAGGAGCTGGTGCAGAGCCGGATCAAGATGGGGCTGTCGCAGAACATCGCCAACATCACGACCAACACCACCGAACTGGCCAACACCCTCGGCGTTCCGCCGAGCATCCCGCTCTTTGGCGCCCCGCCCGTGCCCGGGGGCAAGGAGGCGCAGGACGGCGGCAAGGAGGCCGCGCAGCAGGCGGGTGACGGCTCCCAGCAGGCCATGCAGATGATGAGCCAGATGGGATCCATGGCCGCACAGCTGCCCGTGCAGCTCGGCCAATCGCTGATGCAGGTGCCGCAGCAGCTGGGCCAGCAGCTCTCTCAGCCGCTGCATCAACTGACGTCGATGTTCGGCCAGGGCGGCAAGGCCGACGCGCTGGGCGCCGCGGGGCTGCCGTTCTCGTCGTTCTCCAACCATCCGCTGGCCGGCGGGTCCGGTGCCGGAGGCGGTTCGGGCATGGTGCGCGCGGCGTCGCTGCCCGGTTCCGGCGGCGCTCCGCTGCAGACGCCGCAGATGGCCAACCTCGTCGGCAGCAGGGCCGTCAGCACCGCCCCCGCGCCCGAGGGCGCGACCGCGGGAACCACCGCGGCCGGCGGCGCCGTTCCGATGGCCGCGGGCGGTGGCATGGGCGGGATGGCCCCGATGATGGGTCAGCGCGGTGCCAGCGGAGGCACCGTGGCCGGGCTCGCCGTGCCCGAGCCGCTCGAGCACGACCTCGACGACGATGACGACGACGACTGGTGAGGGGAAGCGCGCATGGGTAGCCCGCTGAGAAAGCCCGACGGCATCAGCTGGAACGCGGCGGCCGTCGAGTTGCCCGAGATACCGACGATCGCGGCCGGGCAGGACGCGATGAGCGCCACCATCGCGGCGGTGCTGCCGACCCTGGCCGCCCAGCTGACCACCAACGTCGCCGCGCTGTCGGCCAAGGAGAACACGTTCTCCGGCAAGGTGGGCGCCGCGCAGGCCGCCTACGAGAACTCCGATGACGTCGGCTCACAGTCGGTGGGCCAGATCGTCGGGATGCTCGGCCAGGTCGGTCAGCAGGCCGGGCAGATGGGGCAGATGGCGGGTGCGCCGTCGCAGGCCCTCGGCGGGCAGACCGGGATGTTCGGCTCGCTCATGCAGCAGGCCATGCAGGGCGCGCAGGCGTCGGGCGGACCGACCGCGGCCGGACAGGGCGGCGCCGTATCGGGCGCGGGCGCGGCCCCCAGCGGCGGTTCCGCCGGTGGTGGCGCCGGCGCACCGGCAGCCCCGGCGGCACAACAGCCTCGCGACGACGCCGCGCCACCCGCCGACGAGCGCGAGCCGTTGCAGCGCGCCGACGACCGCCCGTGGGACGGCGCCGCCGGGTCGCAACGCGGCGAGTCGAATGCGGGTCCGGCACCGGTCACGCCATCGCAATCGCGCGACGACGACATCGCGCGCAACCTGTAGCGCTGATTTTTGCGTCAAGGGTCGTGATCGCGCCCGGCGAGCAGCCCTCGGCGCAGTATTCAGCCGCTAGCCCATCTGCGGACGCGTCTGCGCGGGCCGCGGCGGTTCCGCGGCGACCGGCGGTACGGGAGCCCGCCCTGGCGCATCGCCCCGCGGCGCGGCCTGGACGCTTGGCTCAACCCGAGGCGTGGGGCCCTGCGGTTTCTCGACGTCCTCGTCGGATCGTTCCTCGGTGTCCTCGGGTGTGCGGTCGCGGCGCTTCTCGTCGTCGCGAGCGGGCGTCGATGCCCCTTGCAAGCCCTGCATGATCTGTTGCGGAACCTGTTGCAGCCCTTGGGCAAGGCCCAGCAGCGGCGTCGTCACCGCCCCGGCCAGCGCTCCGACCTGTTGACCGATCTGCCCGAGCACCTGGCCGACCATCTGATTGCCCGTAGCGCCGGGGTCGCCGCCGCCGGGGGCGCCGAGACCGCTGCCAATACCGTCGCTTGCAGCGATGTTCGGCGTATCCCGTTGACCACCAAGCTCTTCGGCGGCCGCGCGCAACTTTTCGGCGCCCTCCCGATCACCCTGCTCGTACAGCTCCGCGGCCCGGCGCAGCAGATCGGAGATCGTCGACCCCGAGTCGGCGGCGCCTCGCATGGTGTCGAGGCGTGCGTCGAGTGCACTCGACAGTGCCGCGTCCACGGCGGACGCGATCTGGCCGTGGCTGGACCCGACGCCCGCCACCGGCGCGCCGGTCACCTGCGACAGTTCCGCGGCGACGCGGTCGTGAATTCCGGCGGAGGACCGCAACGCATCGGTCTGCGTGAACAACTGGCTCATGGCAGTCAAGCCTAGGGCCGCGACGGCACGCGCCCCGACACCAATTTCAGCGGTGGGCCTCGGCCTGGGTGGCGGCGTCGGCGGCCGCACCGTGCCACCCGCGGGCGGCGTAACCCTGCGACGCCCCGACCAGGGCGGCGGCGTCCCGCGCGGCGAGCGCCCGGCCGTGAGCCAACGCCAGATCTCCAGCGATGCAGGCACATTCGGTGCTGATGCGCTCGATGGCATCGACGGCCCGCATATCGCCGAGCCGTACCGCGTCCATCAGGCACCGGAGCGCGACCGCCGTCTGCCCGCCACGCTCCGCGTTGCGCACCGCCTCGCGGGCCGCGGCGACGGCACCGTGCTCGTCGCGGCGTGCCCACATCGTCCACGCCCGCGCGAGGGCCAACTCCGGGGCGAACAGCATCGACTTCAGCCCGTGTCGAGACTCCGCACGCGCCAACGCCTTTCCTGCCTCGACGCCGGCACCGAGCTGACCGAGTGTCTGCGCCAACAGCATCCACGCCAGCGCGCCCCACGAGTATCCGGTCGGCGACAGCGCGGCGGCCGCGCGGCGCAACAACCGCGCCGCCTCCTCGAGGTCACCCTTGGCGATCAGCACATCGGCCACCAGCACCTCGCCGATCGCGCGGCCGGGCTGCTGCAGCTGCGCGAAATCGGTGAGCCGCTGGGCGAACTGTTGCGCCCTGTCGAGCTCACAGGCCATCGTCAACGCGATCGTCTGTCCGAACCCGCTGGTGAACCGCAACAGCCCGGGGTGGCCCGCGGCCATCGCGCGCTCGGCCAGCGCGTCGACCTCGGTGAAGCGCCCGGTGCGCGCCGAACTGAGCGCCGCGGCCGCCGCCGCCCAACCGACCGCCGTGTCGTCGGCCGCCGGCGAGTCCAGCACCTGCGACGCGATATCCATTGCCCGCGAGACACTTCCGGCGTTCATCGCGAACGTGGCCGACAACGCGTCCAGCGTGGTTTGCGCCATCGGCGAGGACACCCGGTTGCGCGTCGCGCGCAAGAACGCCGTCGCGCGTTCGGGCTCGGACAACATCCAGAACTGGTTCGCGGCCCGCGGCAGCGCCCACGCCATCAGCTCGGTCTCCGACAGTGCGGCGCTGTCGACGTCGTTGAGCACGGCGTCGGCGTCGCGGCCACGGCCCTGCCAGGCCAGCGCGTACGCCAACGTCAGCCGCGTCGACAGGTCCGGTGCGTCCCGCAGCGCTGCGCGGCCGAGCCGTTCGCTGAGCACCAGGTCGCCGAGCCGCAACGCCTCGGCGGCCGCGGCGGACAGCTCGGCGGGCTCCAGCGGGCTGTCGCTGTCGAGCGCCAGCACGGCACGGCGCAATCTGTCGACGGCGCCGTGACCGGGCCGCTGCGCCAGCCGGTCGACGAGCTCACCGCGCAGCCTGCGCAGCTCCACGCCGCCCAACGCGCCGCGCACCGCGTCGGCGAACAGCGGGTGCGCCGGACGCACCCAGCCGTCGTCGACCACGACGGCGCCCGAAGACACTGCGGCTTCGACGGATTCGGCATCGGTCAGGGCTTCGAGTTCGTCGAGTGCGATGGGGTCGTCGACGGCCACGTACTCCAGTACGCGATGCGCGGGGGCGGGCAACGCGGCGACGAACTCGTCGACCGAGGCGGCGACGCGGCGGTCGTCGTGCCCCGGCGGCTCGAGGTCGATGCGCTCGACGAGGCCGTCGTCCCACAACGCCGAAACACCGTCGGCCATCACACCGGCAGGCGCCACGGTCACGATCAACGACGCGGCCCCACTGACCGCGAGTTGGTAGATCAGCGCCGCCGACAGCGGGTCGAGCAGATGAGCGTCGTCGACGACCAGCAGGCGTCCGTCACCCAATGTCTCTCGCGCGCTGCGCAACACGTCCGTGGTCTTACCGGTCTCGGCGATCTCGATGAGCCGGCTGACGGCCGCGAACGGGACTGCGGCCATCGGTGCGGTGGCGGTGACCCAGTCGACGCGGTGGTAGGTGCCCGCGAACCGTTCGGCTGCGGCGCGCGCCAGCGTTGTCTTGCCCACGCCGGCGGGCCCGATCAGCACGGCGCCGGAACGCTTCTGCAGACCGGCTTCGATCGAATCGAGTGCCGGTCCGGGCGGCGAGGTGACCCACTCAATCGGCACCGCCGGAGTCTATGGCTAAATCGATCGCCGCACTCCTTAACGCGGCCGGGCCGCTTGATCGTCGTACGGCTAGGTTGACCTCGTGTCCGCAGAACCCAATGGCGAGCCGCATCGTCCATGGGCGGTGTGCGTCTACTGCGCATCAGGCCCCACCCACCCCGAACTCCTCGAGCTCGCCGAACAGGTCGGGGTGGCGATCGCCGAGCGGAACTGGAGCCTGATCTCCGGCGGCGGCAACGTCTCGGCGATGGGTGCGCTGGCGACCGCGGCCAGGAACCGCGGCGGCCACACCGTCGGCGTCATCCCGAAAGCCCTAGTACACCGCGAGGTCGCCGACGTCGACGCCGACGAGCTCGTCGTCACCGACACGATGCGCCAGCGCAAGGAAGTGATGGAAGGACGGGCGGACGCCTTCATCGCCCTGCCCGGCGGCATCGGCACCCTCGAGGAATTCTTCGAAGCCTGGACAGCGGGCTATTTGGGTATGCATGACAAACCGGTCGTGCTTCTCGATCCCATCGGGCACTACGACGGCCTGTTGGTCTGGCTGTACGAGCTGCGCGACAAGGGGTACGTCGCGCAGGGCGCACTGGACCGACTCGACGTCGTCGCCGATGTCGAATCGGCCATGGCGGCGTGCGCGCCGCGCCACGAACACGGTCACTAGGGTGTGCGACAAACGAACAGGGAGGGACGAACGCGCATGACCGAGAAGTCGGGGGCTCGTAGCAGCGTTGGTTTATTGGACATCGCCGCGCGCGTGCCGGGACTGATCGCGGACGTACCGACGATCCTCAGCGGCGTGGTCACCGGCTTCGGCGCCCGTCCGTCCGCCAAGACCTCGATCGGCAAGGTCTTCCAGGAGCGCGCCGCCCGCTACGGCGACAAGGTCTTCCTGCGGTTCGGCGACGAGCAGGTCACCTACCGCGAGGCCAACGAGACCGTCAACCGCTACGCCGCCGTGCTGGCCGCCCGCGGCGTCGGACACGGTGACGTCGTCGGCATCATGTTGCGCAACTCGCCCGAACCGGTGCTGCTGATGTTGGCGGCGGTCAAGTGCGGCGCGATCTCCGGCATGCTCAACTACCACCAGCGCGGTGACGTGCTCAAGCACAGCTTCGGGCTGTTGGGCGCCAAGGCCGTCGTCGCCGATACCGACTTCGTCGAGCCGATCACCGAGTCCGGGGCCGACACCGACGGGCTGATCACCATCGACGAGATGAAGCGCCTGGCCGCCACGGCGCCCACCAGCAATCCCGCGACCACCGCGGCCGTCCTCGCCAAGGACAAGGCGTTCTTCATCTTCACCTCGGGCACCACCGGCATGCCGAAGGCCAGCGTGATGACGCACTACCGCTGGCTGCGGGCGCTAGCCGGTTTCGGCGGCCTCGGAATGCGACTGAACAGCAAGGACACCCTGTACTGTTGCCTGCCGCTGTACCACAACAACGCGTTGACGGTAGCGCTGTCGTCGGTGCTGAACTCCGGTGCGACGCTGGCGATCGGTAAGTCGTTCTCGGCGTCGAAGTTCTGGGACGAGGTGATCCGCTACGACGCGACCGCATTCGTCTACATCGGCGAGATCTGCGCCTACCTGCTCAACCAGCCCGAGAAGGACACCGACCGCAAGCACAAGGTGCGGGTGATCGGCGGCAACGGCCTGCGCCCGGCGATCTGGGACGACTTCACCAAGCGCTTCGGCATCGACCGGGTATGCGAGTTCTACGCAGCCAGCGAGGGCAACACCGCGTTCGTCAACTTCTTCAACCTGGACAAGACGACCGGCATCTGCCCGAGCCCGGTCGCGTTCGTCGAATACGACCACGACACCGGTGAACCGGTGCGCGACGAAAAAGGCCGGGTCAAGAAGGTCCGCAACGGCGAACCGGGTCTGCTGCTGTCCAAGGTGAGCAGCTTCCAGCCGTTCGACGGCTACACCGACGACGAGGAGTCGGAGAAGAAGCTGGTGCGCGGGGCCTTCAAGGAAGGCGACGTCTGGTTCAACACCGGCGACCTGATGCGCTCGCAGGGCTTCTGGCACGCGGCGTTCGTCGACCGCCTCGGCGACACGTTCCGGTGGAAGGGCGAGAACGTCGCCACGACCGAGGTGGAGGCGGCGCTGTCGATCGACCCGTCCGTCGACGAGTGCACCGTCTACGGCGTCGAGGTCGAAGGAGCCGGCGGCCGGGCGGGTATGGCGGCGGTGAAGCTGAACGACGGAGCTGAATTCGACGGCAAGTCGCTGGCGGCCACGCTCTACGACAAGTTGCCCGGATATGCGGTGCCGCTGTTCGTGCGGGTGGTCGACGAGCTCGCGCACACGTCGACGTTCAAGAGCCAGAAGGTCGACCTCCGCAAGGAGGGCTTCAACGTCGAGGAGATCGAGGACCCGATCTACGTACTCGCCGGTCGCGACGAGGGATACGTCGAGTTCTACGACGAGTACCCCGACGAAGTGAAGGCGGGCAAGAGGCCCAAGAACTAGCGGCTTGTGCGGCCGTAGCCTGAAAGGGTGACAACGCACCGCGGCCGTTTCCTGGGCCGGCCCGTCGCGCGCGATCGCGCGCTGATCATGGCGATCGTGAACCGGACGCCGGACTCGTTCTACGACCGCGGCGCCGCGTTCACCGACGAAGCCGCCAAGGCGGCCGCGCACCGGGTGATCGAGGAGGGCGCCGACGTCGTCGACGTGGGCGGGGTCAAGGCGGGCCCTGGCAACACCGTCGACACCGACGAGGAGATCGCGCGCGTCGTTCCGTTCATCGAGTGGCTGCGCGGCACCTATCCCGACCAGTTGATCAGCGTGGACACGTGGCGCGCGGCCGTTGCCAAACAGGCGTGTGCAGCGGGCGCGGACCTGATCAACGACACCTGGGCCGGCCACGATCCCGCGCTACCGGAGGTCGCCGCGGAGTTCGGCGCGGGCCTGGTGTGCTCGCACACCGGCGGCGCCCAGCCGCGGACCAGGCCGTTCCGGGTCAACTACGGCATCACCGAACGTGGAGTCGTCGACGACGTGATCGCCGAGGTGACCGCAGCGGCCGAACGAGCGGTGGCGGCCGGGGTCGCGCGCGACGCCGTTCTGATCGATCCCACGCACGATTTCGGCAAGAACACTTACCACGGTCTTACTTTGTTGCGCCATGTGAAAGAGCTTGTAAACACTGGGTGGCCGGTCCTGATGGCGCTGAGCAACAAAGATTTTGTCGGGGAGACTCTGGGTGTGGGTTTGACCGAGCGCCTGGAGGGCACCCTTGCAGCCACCGCCTTGGCGGCCGCAGACGGAGCCGCGATGTTCCGCGTGCACGAGGTCGGACCCACTCGGCGCGTACTGGAGATGGTCGCGTCGATCCAGGGCGGACGGCCGCCGACGCGCACGGTGAGGGGACTGGCATGACACTCACACCCGAACTACCCGCTACTGACGTCGTCACCGCACGGTGGCTCAGCGACCACAGCTGGAACCGGCCCACCTGGACGGTCGCCGAACTCGAGGCCGCCAAACGCGGGCGCACCGTGTCGGTCGTGCTGCCCGCCCTCAACGAGGAAGAGACGGTCGGCAGCGTCGTCGAAACCATCACCCCGCTGCTCGGCGGCCTGGTCGACGAGCTCATCGTGCTCGATTCCGGCTCGACCGACGACACCGAGATCCGGGCCCTGGCCGCCGGCGCCCGGGTGATCAGCCGCGAGGCGGCGCTGCCGGAGGTCGCTCCACAACCCGGCAAGGGCGAGGTGCTGTGGCGCTCGCTGGCCGCCACCACCGGCGACGTGGTGGTGTTCGTCGACTCGGACCTGATCGAACCCGATCCGATGTTCGTGCCCAAGCTGGTCGGCCCCCTGCTCACCACCGACGGCGTGCACCTGGTCAAGGGCTTCTACCGCAGGCCGCTGAAGGTCAGCGGCAGAGAGGACGCCAACGGCGGCGGGCGTGTGACCGAGCTGGTCGCCCGGCCGTTGCTCGCGTCCCTGCGCCCCGAGCTGAGCTGCATCCTGCAACCGCTGGGCGGCGAGTACGCCGGCACCCGTGAACTGCTGACGTCGGTGCCGTTCGCGCCGGGCTACGGCGTCGAGATCGGGCTGCTCATCGACGCCTACGACCGGCTCGGCCTCGACGGAATCGCCCAGGTCAACCTCGGTGTCCGCACGCATCGCAATCGGCCGCTGACCGAGCTCGCCACCATGAGCCGGCAGGTCATCGCAACGCTGTTGTCGCGCTGCGGGGTGCCCGATTCCGGTGTCGGGTTGACGCAGTTCTTCGCCGACGGTGAGGACTACACGCCGCGGACGTCGTCGGTGTCGCTGGCCGACCGGCCCCCGATGGTGACGCTGCGCCCGCGCGGCTGAGCATTCTTGCGCCGAGCGCACGCTATCGTCGTCCGCCGGGCTAATTGGGCGGACTCCTCAACGCGGCTCGTCCCTCGCCTCTTGATCGTCGTCCGCCGGGCCGATTGGCGGACTCCTCAGCGCGGCTCGTCCCTCCCCGCTTGATCGTCGTCCGCCGAATGTCGGCCCCCTGAGGCAGTATCGAAACCGTGAGCCTGGTTCTGCTGTATCTGGTCGTGCTGGTTCTGATCGCCGTCGTGCTGTTCGCCGTGGGCAGCGTGGTGTTCGGCCGCGGTGAACCGCTGCCGCCGCTGCCGCGGGACACCACCGCGACGGCGCTTCCCGCCTCCGGTGTGACGGGCGCCGACGTCGACGCCGTCAAGTTCACCCAGACGCTGCGGGGCTACAAGACCAGCGAGGTCGACTGGGTGCTCGACCGGCTGGGCCAGGAACTCGACTCGCTGCGCGGGCAGCTCACGACGCTGCGGGCGACGCACGGCATCGAGGACGACGAGCCCGTCGAGGGCGGCGCCCACGCCCTGCAGTCAGAGAACGGAGACGAGACATGACCGCCGCGGTGAAGACCACCGTGGAGCCCGACGGCCGCGTCCGCTGCGCCTGGATCGACGAATCACGTTTGGCGCCCGCAGATTTCGTGCTCTACCGCGATTATCACGACACCGAGTGGGGGCAGCCGCTGCGCGACTCGGTCGGGTTGTTCGAACGGGTCAGCCTCGAAGCGTTTCAGAGCGGGCTGTCGTGGCTGGTGATCCTGCGCAAGCGGGACAACTTCCGCCGCGCGTTCCACGGCTTCGACATCGACCGGGTGGCCCGCTACACCGAACGTGACATCGCGCGGTTGCTGGCCGACGCCGGGATCGTGCGCAACCGGGCGAAGATCGAGGCCACCATCGCCAACGCGCGGGCGGTCGCCGACCTCCGTGACGACGGGACCGACTTCGCCGAGCTGCTGTGGTCGTTCGCCCCGCCGCCGCGACCGCGCCCCGCCACCTTCACCGATGTCCCGGCCGTCACTCCCGAGTCCACGGCGATGGCCAAGGAACTGAAGCGTCGCGGCTTTCGCTTCGTCGGGCCCACCACGGCGTACTCGCTGATGCAGGCGACCGGGATGGTCGACGACCACACCGCGGACTGCTGGGTGCCGCGGCAGAAGCGCTGACGCGCGAAGCGTCCTGGTGTGGAGCATGGACGGAGACTTCGAGAACGCGACCCGGGTACTTCGTCGAGGCGGTCAAGGGCGCCGCCGCAGCGCGCCGGCAGACGACTCTGAAAAGGGCCTTAGCCGGGTCTTTGCACACCGAACGCCGCCGATAGGGAACAATAGAGGCGTTCAGTAGCAGTCTCAGTGCCGGGAACTGTCAAACGAGTGGGCAGTCTCGGCCCCGACCGAGCCCCCGAGTGGGCCGGCTCATGTGGAGGGAGCACTCGATGGCGGCGATGAAGCCCCGGACCGGAGACGGTCCACTGGAAGCAACCAAGGAGGGGCGCGGCATCGTGATGCGGGTACCACTGGAAGGCGGCGGGCGACTCGTCGTCGAGCTGACCCCTGATGAGGCCGCCGCGCTCGGG
Organism: Mycolicibacterium celeriflavum; assembly: GCA_050205545.1. Taxonomy (GTDB): domain Bacteria; phylum Actinomycetota; class Actinomycetes; order Mycobacteriales; family Mycobacteriaceae; genus Mycobacterium; species Mycobacterium celeriflavum_A. The sequence goes on along the minus strand of JBNMQV010000003.1, from coordinate 146,218 downwards.
GACGAACTGAAGAACGTCACAAGCTGACGGTTTCGCTGCGACCGGCTACGCCGGAGCACCCACTTTCCGGTAGATCTCCAGGGTCTGCTCGGCGATATGGGCCCAGGAGAATTCTTGGATGCATCGCTGCCGTCCTGCCTCGCCGTACCGGCGGGCCTTCTCGGGGTCGGCGACCAGCTCGTTGACCGTCGCGGCCAGCCGGCTTTCGTAGCCCGCCGCGTCCTGTGCGTCGTAGTGCACCAGCCGCCCGGTGTGCCCGTCGGCGACGACCTCCGGGATGCCGCCGACGTCGGAGGCCACCACCGCCGTCGCGCACGCCATCGCCTCCAGGTTCACGATGCCCAGCGGCTCGTACACCGACGGGCATACAAAAACCGTTGCTGCGGAGAGTATTTCGCGGATCTTGACGATCGGGAGCATCTCGCGCACCCAGAAAACCCCGGCGCGGGCCTGCGACAGCTGCTGAACCGCCTCGGTCACCTCGGCCGCGATCTCGGGGGTGTCAGGCGCTCCCGCGCACAGCACCAGCTGGACATCGGGGGCGAAGCCGTGTGCAGCGGCGATCAGATGCGCGACGCCCTTCTGCCGGGTGATCCGGCCGACGAACGCCACCATGGGCCGCGCGAGGTCGACGCCGAGTTCGGCCAGCACCGATTCACCCGGTTCGGGGGTGGCCGGGTACCAGACGTCGGTGTCGATCCCGTTGCGCACCACGTGGACCCGAGTGGGGTCGAGGGCCGGATAGGTACGCAACACGTCCTCGCGCATACCGGAGCTGACCGCGATGACCGCGTCCGCGCCCTCCACCGCCGTCTTCTCCACCCACGACGACACCCGGTAGCCGCCGCCGAGCTGCTCGGCCTTCCACGGCCGCATCGGCTCCAACGAGTGCGCGGTCAGCACATGGGGGACGCCGTAGAGCAACGCGGCGAGGTGTCCGGCCAGCCCGGTGTACCAGGTGTGCGAGTGCACCACCTCGGCGCGGGATGCGGCGTTGACCATGTTTAGGTCCGCCGACAGCATCGACAGCGCGGCATTGGCGCCCAACAGCGCCGGGTCGGGCTGCGCGACGATCGCGTCGGCACGCGGCGCGCCCATGCAGTGCACGTCGACCTCGCACAGGTGGCGAAGCTGAGCGACCAGTTCGGTGACGTGCACCCCCGCCCCGCCGTAAACCTCGGGTGGATATTCCCGAGTCATCATCGCCACCCGCATGATTTCGACCCTAGTTCCGGGCGCAACCCACCGCAGGTGCGAATCGGCCTCCGCGACCGGACTCGGGGCGCCAATGCCTAGCCGCGAACAGCGGCTGCCGATAGGTTTGAGGCATGAGGGAACTGCCACACGTGCTGGGCATCGTCCTGGCCGGCGGGGAGGGGAAGCGGCTCTACCCGTTGACCGCGGATCGCGCCAAGCCCGCCGTTCCCTTCGGCGGCGCCTACCGTCTCATCGACTTCGTCCTGTCGAATCTGGTCAACGCCCGATATCTGCGGATTTGCGTGCTGACGCAATACAAGTCGCACTCGCTGGACCGTCACATCTCGCAGAACTGGCGGCTGTCGGGCCTCGCGGGCGAGTACATCACGCCCGTCCCGGCGCAGCAGCGGCTCGGCCCGCGGTGGTACACCGGGTCGGCGGACGCGATCTATCAATCGTTGAACCTCATCTACGACGAGGACCCGGACTACATCGTCGTGTTCGGCGCCGACCACGTCTACCGCATGGACCCCGAGCAGATGGTCCAGTTCCACATCGAGAGCGGCGCGGGCGCGACGGTCGCGGGCATCCGGGTACCGCGCAAAGAGGCCACCGCATTCGGCGTCATCGACGCCGACGAGTCCGGGCGCATCCGCAGCTTCGTCGAGAAGCCCGCCGACCCGCCGGGCACGCCGGACAATCCCGACGAGGCGTTCGTGTCGATGGGCAACTACATCTTCACCACCAAGGTGCTGATCGACGCCATCCGCGCCGACGCCGACGACGACCACTCCGACCACGACATGGGCGGCGACATCATCCCGCGGCTGGTCGACGACGGGATGGCGGCGGTCTACGACTTCAGCAACAACGAGGTGCCGGGCGCGACCGAACGCGATCACGGTTATTGGCGCGACGTCGGAACCCTCGACGCGTTCTACGACGCGCACATGGACCTGGTCTCGGTGCACCCGGTGTTCAACCTCTACAACAAGCGCTGGCCCATCCGCGGTGAGTCCGAGATGCTGGCCCCGGCCAAGTTCGTCAACGGCGGCTCGGCACAGGAGTCGGTCGTCGGTGCGGGCAGCATCATTTCGGCGGCCTCCGTGCGCAATTCGGTGTTGTCGTCGAACGTCGTCGTCGACGACGGCGCGATCGTCGAGGGCAGCGTGATCATGCCCGGGGCCCGCATCGGCCGCGGCGCGGTTGTGCGCCACGCGATCCTGGACAAGAACGTCGTTGTCGGGCCGGGTGAGATGGTCGGGGTCGACCTCGACAAGGACCGCGAACGGTTCGCGATCAGCGCCGGGGGCGTGGTCGCGGTTGGCAAGGGCGTCTGGATCTAACCCCTACGTTCGCCGCGAAATAGCATTCCCGGTCGCGATCCGGCCCTGATCACGCCCGTGGCTTCTCGCTCGCGTCTCTGCGGCGGCGGCGTCGCCGCAGGATCCGGAACGCCAGCCACGCCATCGCGACGATGGCCACCAGCACCAGCACCGGCAGCAGAATCGCGAGGAAGACGAGTCCCACGCTGACGCCGTCCTCGACGGTGCTCAACACCGGCGCGGCCACCCCGGCGGTGGCCACGTTGGCGGCCGGACGGACCGTCGACTTGGTCAGCGACACGACCAGCGCGACGACGACGCCGATCGCCACCGGGATCCATTGGCCGGACTGGGCGAACGCGCCCGGATCGGTGACCGCGGATGTCTGCGCCGCGGTGCCCGAGCCGAACACGATGCCGCCCGCCGTGGGTCGGACGAACGTCTGGACGGCATCGTTGATGCTGTCGAGTGCCGGCACCTTGTCGGCGATGACCTCGACGACCAGAAGCGTCGCGACGATCGCCATCACCCAGCCGTTCTCCAGCCACGCCCAGCCGGCGGGCAGCGCGACGAGGTCGGTGAACCGTGACAGCAGGCCGAGGGCGAGCAGCGGGATATAGGCGTTGAGCCCGGCCGCGGTCGCCAGACCGAGGCCCGTCAGCAGTTCCACATCCGCATTATCGGTCGAGCAGCGCCAGGTGGAGGTGACTCAGCCGATGTGGCTCGGCCTCGATGGCGATCGCCGAGATCCGGTCGCCGGACACGGTGAACCGCAACACCAAAGTCAGGCGCCCGGCCGGTGCGACGACGACCCCCGGCACGCCGTCGATCACGGCCGGTTCGGCGAACCTGGCGTTCGCGGCGAACCGCTGCGCATTGCCCGCGATGGCGCGGGCGCCGCGGATGGTGGCGGCGGTTCCGCCCGCCGCGGCATCGACGTGCAGCACCGCGCCGGTGTGCAGAAGCGCGAGCAGCGCGTTGAAGTCACCGTCGCGCGCCGCGGCGAGGAACGCGTCGACGAGGGTTCGCTGCTGTGCGAAATCGGTTGGGGGCGGGGCATCGTGGCCCCGCACGCGGCGGCGGGCGCGGGACGCGAGCTGAGCGGCGGTGTTCTCCGACCGGCCGACAATCGGGGCGATCTCGGCGAACGGCAGGTCGAACATGTCGTGCAGGACGAACGCGAGGCGCTCGTCGGGCGACAGCGTCTGCAACACGACGAGCAGTGCGACGCCGACGGAGTCGGCCAGCACCGCCTCCTGTTCGGGGTCGAAACCCGAAGCGGGTGGGGCGTCGCCGTCACCGAGATCGTCGAGCGGTTGTTCGGCTCGCGCGGCCCTGGCGCGCAGCATGTCCAGGCAGACGCGCGCGACGACGGTGGTCAACCAGCCGCCGAGGTTGTGTACGGCGCCGATGTCCGCCCGCCGCATGCGCAGCCACGCCTCCTGCACGGCGTCGTCGGCATCGCTGGCCGAGCCGAGCATCCGATACGCCACCGCGTGCAGGTGGCCGCGGTGCTCGTCGAATTTCGTCAGGTGCTCGTCGGACATGGTCATCGAGGCGCTCCCGTCGTCATATCGCCGGGGTTTGATCCGTCATCTCTATGACGGTTGTCGGCGCCCGGATATGACAGGAGGCGGATATGACCACATTACGAGCGGTCCTCGTGGTGCACGGGGTGATCACGTTGGCCGGGGCGGCCGTTCTCATGGCGTTCCCCGCGGCGATCCCGTCCGCGGTGGGCATTCCGCTCGACCGCCAGGGCTATCTGCTGGCGTATCTGGTCGGCGCGGCCGAACTCGCGTTCGCGGTGCTGTCCTTCGGTGCTGCCCGGTTGACCGACCGCGCTGCGCTGCGACTGATCGTGGCGACGTTGGCTGTGCTGCACGCGACGAGTGGTGTGCTCGACATCGTCTACATGAGCCTCACGGAGACGAATGCGACGATGATCGGCAATGCGGTGCTGCGTTTCGCGGTGACAGCGGTGTTCGTCGGGTTGTGGCGGACGGTCGGTCACCAGAGGAACGGCACGAGGCGATAGCGCACCTTGTCCATGTACTCCGGATAGCCCGCCAATTGCTGCCGCAGTACCGACTCCTCATCGAGGATCCGCGCGGCCAGCAGCGGCAGGGCAACGAGCACCGCGAACAGTGCCCAGTAGGAGTCGAGCGCGAGCGGCGTGCCGAGCATCATGACAAGCGTGCCGGCATACATCGGATGCCGCACGATGCCGTAGAGCCCCGTCGTCACCACGGTCTGGCCGGTCTCGACGGTGATTGTGGCTGCGGCATAAGAGTTCTCGATGACCACCCACTGTGCGGCGACCAGGCCGGCCGCCACCAGGATGTCACCGGCGACGACGAGCGTGGTCGGCACCTGCGACCACCCGAACCGGTGGTCGAGCGCGCTGACCACGAGAACCGCGACGACGGCAGCGATGATCCCGCTGATGATCAGTTTCTGCGAGGTTCTGGTTTCGGCGCCGGGACCGGCCTTCATCCGTCGTCGCAACGCCGCGGGGTTGCGCACCGCGAGGTAGAGGCTCGGGATCAAGGTCGCGAGCATGAAGACGGCGATGAATACCCAGGCCTGCCAATAGTTCAGCGTGCCAGCGGGAACGAACAGCAGCACCGCGAAGAAGGCGACGCCGAAAACGGACGATGCGAGCGCCTGCAGGAAGATCTTCACTCGAACACCAACCTTTCACCACACGTAGGGCACCAGGCGATGACGGACCCGGCCGGCATATTCGGAGTAACCGGGCAACTCCTGGCCGAGCAACTTCTCCTCATCGAGGATGCGGAGCACGAAGATGGCCGTCCCCGGCACGAGCAGGGTCAACCCCCAGAGCGAGTCGAGCGCCGGAGGGCACCCCACCATCATGATCATCACGCCGAAATACATTGGGTGCCGGACGAATCCGTAGAATCCGCTGGAGACCAGCTGTTGATCCGGTTGCACCGTCACCGTGGCGGCGGCATAGCGGTTGACCAGGATCACCGCCATCGCGGTGCCCAGTCCGACGGCGACCAGCACCTGACCCAGCACTACGACGGCCAACGGAACCGTCGACCATCCGAACCTGTGGTCGAGTGCGCTGACGACGGCGATGGCCACGAAAAGCAGCGGATAGCCGATGCTGACGAACTTCTGTGCTGTCCTGCGCTCGGCGGTCGGCCCGGAGCGCATGCGACGGCTCAGCACATCGGGCCGCCGCAGCGCCAGATAGAAGTTCGGCCTCGTGGTGGCCAGGGCGAAGATGGCCAGGAAGACCCACGCCTGCCAGTACTCGAGGGTGCCCGCGGGCACGAACAGCAGCAGGGCGACGAAGATGAGACCGGCAATGGTCGACAGTGTCAGCTGGACAAGGAGTTTCACGACCGCCGCGCCGCCTCAGATCGCGTCGCGCCTGCGGTAGAGGGCTCCGGCGAACCACGTGAGGGCCGCGCCGACGAGAACCATGACGATCAGTGCGGTGACCGGATAGTCGCTCGGTGCGGTGGTGCGGCTGACCGGCGAGAGGTCGATCAACCACCGCGGTAAGCGCAGCAGCGGGCCGAGGTACAGCGTGACGACGACGGCCGCCACCGCCAGCCAGGCGATCCAGGGTCGACGGACCGCGACGGCCAGCGCGGCGATGCCCGCCATCACCGCCATCGCGGGGACGTAGGCGAAACCCGCGACGGTCAACCGGACGACCGTCGCCGCATCGCCGACGGTCACGCCGGCGCCCAGGCCGTTGCCGAGGCCCGCGACGAACATCAGCAGGACCGAGCCGAGCAGCGCCGACCCGACCGCCGTGAACAGCCATCGCCACCGCGACACCGAGCCGGCCAGCACCACCTCGCCGAGGCCCCGTTCCTCGTCGGTGTACACCCGCAGCACCGCCCCGACGACGTACGCGGTCGCCGCGGCCGCGAGGAACTGCGTCATCGTGGTCTGGGCACTGTCGGTGCCCTGCTGCTGGATCACGCGCTGGATGACCTCGTTGGTCTCGGCCGCGTCGAGCAGCGACTTGGTCATCGACCCGAACGCCAGCCCGCCGAGGAACAACCCGATGGTCCAGCCGATCGTCTGCCCGCGCTGCAGCGTGAGGTGAAGTCCCAGAACCCTTTTTATGGGGCGGGCGTCGGGACTTTCGCCGGAGGAGGGCAGGGTGCCGTCGTCGTACTGGCGCCTGCCTTCGAGCGCTGCGGCCAACGCGATCAGACCGCCGGTGAGCGCCACCAGCAGCACCAACGGCCACCATCGCAGATCGACGAATGCGCGCATCTGCTGAGCCCACGCGATCGGGGAGAACCAACTCAGCGCGCTGCCGGAGTTGTTGATCACGTCGCCGACCCCGCGGACCACCGCGGCGACCGCGAGTGCGCCCATCGCGGCGCCGGACGCCGTGCGCGCCTGTCGCCACAATTGCGCCGTCACGGCGGCCACCGAACCGAACACCATCGCCACGCCGCTCACGCCGAGCGACATCGCTGCCGCGTCGACGAGATCGAGGCTGTTGACGACCATCGCCAGCGTCAGGGTCACCACGAGCACGGCGTTGACTGCGCCCACGAGAACCAGTGCCGCCGCGGTCCTGGCGTACCGACCGACCACCGACGACAACACCAACTCGGCCGCGCCGCTCTCCTCCTCGGCGCGGGTGTGCCGAATCACGGTGAGAATCGCGAGGATCGAGGTGGCGACGATCAGCGTCAGCATCATCTCGTTGGCCATCATCGCGCCGAGGTCGGTCTCGTTGCGGCCGAACATCGGACCGCCCATCATCATCCCTGCGGGGGTCTTCAGCAGCTCGACTCGCGTGAGTCGTTGTAACTCTTCGGGATAGGCCAGTTCGAGGGCGGCCGGTGCGTACGCCATCAGCGATGTCAGCGCCGCGATCCAGACGGTGAGCCGAACCTTGTCGCGGCGCAGCGCCAGCAGCAGTAGGTCGACGGTCCCGGTCCACGCGGTCGAAAGTCCGTGTCGCCGTTCGGCGATGGTCGCCGTCATGGCATGGCTCCCTGGTATTCGCGCAGGAACATGTCTTCCAGCGACGCCGGGGTGACCGTCAGGTCCAGGATCCCGAGATCGCTCAGCAGGCCCATCGCCCGGTCGAGGTCTGCGCGATCGACCGAGAAGACGTAGTGGCCGTCGCGGATCGCGAAGTCGTGCACGAAGGGTGCGCCCTGGAGGCGCTGGCCGTCCTGGCGGGTACGCGCGGTGACGGTCGTGCGCATCAGGTGGCGCAACTCGCTGAGAGTTCCCGCACGCACGGTGCGGCCGGCGCGGATGATGGTGACGCTGTCACAGAGCTTCTCGACCTCGGCGAGGATGTGGCTCGACAGCAGCACCGCGGCGCCGCGTTGCACCACCTCGCCGACACACTGCTGAAATGCCCTCTCCATCAACGGATCCAGGCCTGAAGTCGGCTCGTCGAGGATGTAGAGCTCGGCGTTGGTCGAGAACGCGGCGATGATGGCGACCTTCTGCCGGTTGCCCTTGGAGTAGGTGCGCGACTTCTTGTGAGGGTCGAGTTCGAAGCGCTCGATCAGCTGATCCCGGCGCGCGGTGTCCACGCCGTTGCCACGCAGCCTGGCCAGGAAGTCGATCGCCTGCAGTCCGGTCAGGTTGGGCCACAAGGTCACATCTCCCGGCACATATGCGATGCGGCGGTGCAGCGCTACCGCGTCGCGCCACGGATCGCCGCCGAGCAGCCGAACCGTGCCGCTGTCCGCTCGCAACAGTCCCAGCAGCACGCGGATGGTCGTCGACTTGCCCGCACCGTTCGGTCCGAGAAACCCGGTGATCTGGCCCGGTGCGACGGTCAGATCCAAGCCGTCGAGTGCGAGGGTACGGCCGAACGACTTTGACAGGCAGTGGATTTCGACGGCCGGTTCAGCGCCACCGTGATCAAATCGCCGCAGTGGCCTCGCCGTTTCAGACGTCATCGCGATCTCCTTCCTGGGTGCCGCTGAACGGGATGCCTTTCTCGCGTTGTGCGAGGAACGCGTCGTACATCGTCGAGTCGGTCATCAACCCTTCGGTGTAGAGCTCGAGGGCGGGCAGAACCATCTCTTCGCCGTAGTCGTGAAGCGTCACACGAAGATCGGTTGAGGGATGCAGCTGCAGGTACAGCAGAAAGCCCCCGCCGCTGGCCATCGCCAAGAACCGCGCCCTTGCGCGCGGGTCGCGGCTCGGCTTGAGCAATCCGGAACGGACTCCGTCCTCCAGATACTGCTCGGCGTTGTCGATCATCTGCTGCAGAAACGCCTTGGCCAGCTCGGTACCCGACTGCAGACTGCGCACGAGGTAGGCCATCAGCGGCGCGTACGTCTCGATCTCGGCCATCTGCGCGAGCCACTTGGCGGGGTCGTGGGTCTGCAGCGACTCGGACTTGTTGTCTCGGATCACGTCGGTGACGTGGGTGTCGCACGCCTTGCGCAGGCCTTCCTTCGAGCCGAAGTGGTGGATCACCAGCGCCGCCGAGACTCCTGCGGCTTCCGCGATGGCCCGAAGGCCGATGTTGAACCCGTTTCGACCCCACTGCTCGATCGCGGCGTCGCGGATGCGCGCGATCGCCGTGAGATCGTTCGTCGCTGAACGCATGTTCAGTAGACTAAACGCGCGTTTAGTCAGCGGTCAAGACCTTGCTCGCTGGGAGAAAGCGCGGGAAAAGAAAGCTCGCGGGGAGTAAGTCAGTCGCGTGCGGCGGCGAGCAGGCCGTCGCCCAGCGGGATCAGCACCGGGGTGAGCCGTTCGTCCTCGGCGATCAGCCGCGCGGCCTCGCGGACGGCCGCAACCTCGGCGTCGTTGGCACTGGCATCGCCGGCGCGGCCGCCGAGCGCGGCGCGGTGCAGGACGATCGCGCCGCCCGGGCGCAACAACCGGACGCCCTCGGCGACGAACTGCGGCTGGTCGATCGGATCGGCATCGACGAACACCAGGTCGTAGGACTCGTCGGCGAGCCGGGTCAGCACCTCCTGGGCACGCCCGCTGATCAGGCGGCTACGGCCAGGGCCGATCCCGGCCTCGCTGAACGCCTGCTTGGCCAGCCGCTGATGCTCGGGTTCGACGTCGATGGTGGTGAGCACGCCGTCCTCGCGCATCCCGGACAGCAGCCACAGGCCGCTGACCCCGGCGCCGGTACCGACCTCGACGACGGCCTTGGCGGCGGTCACCTTGGCGAAGACGCACAGCAGGGCGCCGACGGCGGGGGTGACGGCACCCGCGCCGATGTCGACGGCGCGTTCGCGGGCCGCGGCGACTATGGCGTCCTCGGAGATGGACTGCTCGGCGTGCGACACGATCGATTCGGCACGGCTGTGCGGTCCGATGACGTCGTCGGTGCCGGGCATGCCCGCAGCGTAGCCAACCGGTGAGGGCCAGCATCGCGACACGCCCGTCCCGGGCAGGCGGATTGCGCGAAAAATCCGCGGGTTCGCGCAGGTCAAAAATGGGTAGAAAAGCTTTCTCAGGAAATGTTCAGTTTGCTCATATGCCAGGCACGGAACGGTTCGAGACGGTATGTCCCATGGAAAACGGCGGACGCTGGCATCCGAGGGACCTACCAGGGAATACCTCTGCGGATCTCCGCGTTGCGAGCATTAGCGAACCGCCGCTACGCGATGGCGGCTGCGACCAGGAGGATCCGACGACCACCATCAAGATGGCACCGACTTCGATGTCCCACCTCGAACAGTTCGTGGACGGGCAGTGGATCGAGCCCGCCGAGGAGATGACCGGCACCGCGGTGTTCGACGCCACGGGCGACAAGTCGACCATGCCCTCGTGGGACGAGCTGGTGCGCCAGCACGCCGACCGGGTGTACCGGCTGGCCTATCGCCTGTCGGGTAATCAGCACGACGCCGAGGACCTCACCCAGGAGACGTTCATCCGGGTGTTCCGGTCGCTGCAGAACTACCAGCCCGGCACCTTCGAGGGTTGGCTGCACCGCATCACCACGAACCTGTTCCTGGACATGGTGCGCAGGCGCGGCCGCATCCGCATGGAGGCGCTGCCCGAGGACTACGACCGCGTCCCGGCGGCCGACCCGAATCCGGAGCAGATCTACCACGACGCCCGGCTGGGTCCCGACCTGCAGGCCGCACTCGATTCGTTGCCGCCGGAGTTCCGCGCCGCTGTCGTCCTGTGCGACATCGAGGGACTGTCCTACGAGGAGATCGGTGCCACGCTGGGCGTCAAGCTCGGCACGGTGCGCAGCCGTATCCACCGCGGTAGGCAGGCCCTTCGCGACTACCTGGCCAACCACAGCGAGACCACCGCGACCGCCCGGCCCGGCGACGTGGTCAAAACGGCCTGACGTTTGCGTCTTCCGCACAGCGCGCCGCGCTACATTCGAATGGACGCCGTGACACGCAGCGAGAGGAGCTGGGCGATGGCCGACCCGGGACACGTGTTCCGTCGAGCGTTCTCTTGGCTTCCCTCCCAGTTCGCCTCACAGAGCGACTCGCCGGTCGGCCCGCGGCAGTTCGGCTCCACCGAACACCTCTCCACCGAGGCCATCGCGGCCTTCGTCGACGGTGAACTGCGGCTGACCCCGCATCTTCGCGCCGCCCACCATTTGTCGCTGTGTCCACAGTGCGCGGCCGAGGTCGACGCACAGCGACAGGTGCGTGAGGCGTTGCGGGAGTCCCGGCCGATCGTCATGCCGAGCTCCTTGCTGGGCCTGTTGTCCGAGATCCCGCACCATGCTCCGCCGGAGCCGCCCGTCGAGTCGCAGTTTGCTGACAGCACAGAGCGTCCGCGGCGCAAGCGCCGGTAGGGTAAGTGCGAAGACGAGCAGCGATCCGCGCCGGCATCAGCGGGCGCTTTCACAGAGGGTGATGACCGGGTGACCAATCTCGACCAGACCGGGCGCGAACGCCTGGAACCGCGGCCCGTCTCGCGTCCGCCCGTCGATCCGGCGGCGCAGCGTGCATTCGGCAGGCCCGACGGCGTCGAAGGCTCGTTCGTGGGCCTGGACAAGTACCGCGACCAGGGCGAGTTCACGCCCACCGACCAGCCGCCCGATCCGGTGCTCGCCGAGGCGTTCGGAAAGCCCCATCCGGGCGCCGAGTCGTTGCAACGCCATCCTGCCGACTCCGGCGCGCTCGAGGCCGAGCGTGACGCCGACGGCGACATCACCGCCGATCCGTGGCGTGATCCGTCGGCGCCGGTCGCCCTCGGTTCGCCCGCGGTGCACGAACCTCCGCGTGCCCCGGCCAACGTGCCGACGGGCAAGTTGGGCGTGCGCGACGTGCTGTTCGGTGGCAGGGTCTCTTATGTCGCGCTGGCGGTACTGGCCATCGTCGCGTTGGTGATCGGCTTCGCGGGCGGCTGGGTCGGCCGCAAGACCGCCGAGGTGGTCGAGGCGTTCACCACGTCGAAGGTCACGCTCAACACCTCCGACAGCGGTCCGGCGCCCGAAGGTCATATCGCCAAAGTCGCTGCGGCCGTTGCTGATTCGGTGGTCACGGTGGAAGCGACCAGCGACCAGGAAGGCTCGCAGGGCTCCGGCGTCGTCATCGACGGCCGCGGCTACATCGTGACCAACAACCACGTGATCTCCGAGGCCGCGAACAACCCGAGTAAGTACAAGATGAAGATCGTCTTCAACGACGGTAAAGAGGTGCCCGCCAACCTCGTGGGCCGCGATCCCAAGACCGACCTCGCCGTGTTGAAGGTCGACAACGTGGACAACCTGACCGTCGCTCAGATGGGCGACTCGGACAAGCTGCGTGTCGGCGACGAAGTGATCGCCGCCGGCGCCCCACTCGGCCTGCGTAGCACCGTCACCGCGGGCATCATCAGCGCGCTGCACCGTCCGGTGCCGCTGTCGGGCGACGGCTCGGACACCGACACGGTGATCGACGGGCTGCAGACCGACGCCCCGATCAACCACGGCAACTCCGGCGGTCCGCTGATCGACATGAACGGCAACGTGATCGGGATCAACACCGCGGGTAAGTCGCTGTCCGACAGCGCCAGCGGGTTGGGCTTCGCGATCCCGATCAACGAGGTCAAGACCGTCGTCGACTCGCTCATCCGCGAGGGCAAGATCGCCCATCCGACGCTGGGCCTGACCGCCCGTTCGGTGAGCAACGACATCGCCTCCGGCGCGCAGGTGGCCAACGTCAAGGCCGGCAGCCCCGCGGAGAAGGCGGGGATCCTGGAGAACGACGTCGTGGTCAAGGTCGGCGACCGAACCGTGGCCGACGCCGACGAGTTCGTCGTCGCCGTGCGTCAGCTGAAGATCGGCCAGGACGCGCCGATCGAGGTGATGCGTGACGGCCGCCGGGTGACGCTGACCGTCAACCCGGGCCCCGACAACACGTAGCCATGTTCGCCAACGTCGGCTGGGGCGAGATGCTCATCCTGGTGATCGCCGGGCTGGTGATCCTCGGACCCGAGCGGCTACCGGGTGCGATCCGGTGGACGACGGGCGCCCTGCGGCAGGCCCGCGACTACATCAGCGGCGCCACCAGTCAGCTGCGTGAGGACCTCGGCCCGGAGTTCGACGACCTGCGCCAGCCGCTCAGCGAGCTCAACAAGCTGCGCGGTATGACCCCCCGCGCCGCCCTGACGAAGCATCTGCTCGACGGCGACGATTCGTTCTTCACCGGAAACTTCGACCGCAAGGCTTCCGATCGTCCGGCCGACAAGACGGGCGATTCACCGAGCCCGCCGCCGCCCGCGACGCCGGAGGCACCCGCGACGACACCCTTCGACACCGACGCCACCTAGCCGTGCCGGCGCTAGCTCTCAGCTAGCTCAGATGAAGTAGCGCTCGTCGCCGGACGGGTATCCGCCGCCGTTGGTGGCGATGTGGACATGGTCGAAGTGGTTGGCGGTTTCGTTGCCGTAGTCCGCCGTCCAGCTGGGCGCGCCGACACCGGGGTAGAAGCCCTGCCGCCAGATCACGTGGATGACGCCCCAGCGCTTCGCGTTCGCCAGCGCGATCCCGGCGATCTGGTTGCCCAGCGCGATGCCTTCGTCGCTGCCGTGATTGGGGATCATCACGTCGAGCGCCAAGCCGTTGGGATGCCACTTCAGCGGGTCCTGACGGTATCCGCCGATGGTCTTGACTTCGGGGAACAGCACGCTGATCGCGCGGGCCACCCGAATGGTGTTGACCTGCAACCCGTTTTCGGGCGCGAGACCGGCGGGCAGCTCGAACGGCGTGGCCGCGGTGGCGACCGGAGCGCTGGCCGCCAGCAACTCCGCTTCGGTGGGTGTCTTGATCGTCGGGACGTCCGCGGGAGCATCCGGACGCGCGGCCGCCGGCGGTGCGGGAGGCTTCGCGGGCGGCTCTGCGGACTGGGCGTAGAACAGCGCGGCGGACAACGCGACCGAGGAGACGAGGGCCAGCACCTTGCCCCGCCCGTTGGCTAACATCGCCCTACCCACGAACAGCACTGTAACGCCTTGTCGGACAGGGTGTGACGGAGTTCGGCGTCGGACACGAGACCGTTATCGACCGGCCGGGTCCAGGCCGAGCGACATCCCCGCCAGCCCGCGCTTGCGGCTGGACAGGGCATCGGCGACGCTGCGCAACTCCTTGCCCGCCGTCGAGTCCGGCGCGGACAGCACCAGCGGCACGCCGGAGTCGCCAGCGGCCACCAGGGCGGGGTCGAGCGGGACCTGTCCCAGCAACGGCACGTCGGCGCCGATCGAACGCGATAACCGCTCGGCGACCTGCTTGCCGCCGCCTTCGCCGAAGATCTGCATCGTCGTGCCGTCGGGCAACTGCAGCCCGGACATGTTCTCCACGACGCCGACAATGCGCTGACGGGTCTGCAGTGCGATCGCACCGGCCCGCTCGGCCACCTCGGCGGCGGCCAGTTGGGGCGTCGTCACCACCAGGATCTCCGCGCCCGGGATCAGCTGGGCCACCGAGATCGCGACGTCGCCGGTGCCCGGCGGCAGGTCGAGCAGCAGCACGTCCAGATCGCCCCAGTAGACGTCGGCCAGGAACTGCTGCAGCGCGCGGTGCAGCATCGGGCCGCGCCAGACCACCGGGGTGTTGCCCTGGGTGAACATCGCGATCGAGATCACCCGCACGTCGTGGGCGACCGGAGGAACGATCATCGACTCGACCTGGGTGGGCCGGTCGGTGACGCCCATCATGCGCGGGACCGAGTGGCCGTAGATGTCGGCGTCGAGCACCCCCACCGACACACCGCGCGCGGCCATGGCCGCCGCGAGGTTCACCGTGACGCTGGACTTGCCAACGCCGCCCTTGCCGGAGGCCACGGCGTACACGCGGGTCAACGAGCCGGGCTGGGCGAACGGGATGACGGGTTCGCGCGAGTCGCCCCGCAGCTGCTTGCGCAGCTCCGTGCGTTGTTCGTCGCTCATCACGTCGAGGCTGACCCGGACGGCGCCGGTCCCGGGGACGTCGGCGACGGCGCGACTGACCTGATCGGAGATCTCGGTCTTCTTCGGACACGCGGCGGTGGTCAGGTAGATCTCGACGTGGACGGCCCCGTCGCGTTCGACGGTGACGTTCTTGACCATGCCGAGCTCGGTGATCGGCCGCCGCAGCTCGGGGTCGATCACCTTGGCCAGCGCGCGACGGATCGCGGCTTCCAGGTCAGGGGTTGATTCAGACATCACCGTCGAGTCTAGGCCGACTCGACGGTGGCCTTTAACCGACCGGTCCGGGCGCCGGGCCCGGCGCAGTCGCCGGTGCGGGTGCCGGTCCGGGGCCGGGCGCAGGTGCCGGCGCGGGTTCTGGACCGGGCGCGGGTGCCTGGGCCGGTCCGGGCGCAGGTGCGCCGATCGGAGCGGGTCCCGGCGGGGCGCCCACCGGCGCGGGCGGCCCCAGCGGCGCCGGGGCGGGCGGGACCATCGGCTGGGCGATCGGCGGTCCGCCGAGCGCGGGCTGCAGCGGCGGCGCCGGGTTGTCCTCGATGCAGAACACCGCGCATTCGGGCCGTTGCGGCTGCATCCACGGCGGGGTCCATGGCGGCGGCTGCGGCGGCGCCTGCGGCGTCCCCGGTGCCTGCGGTGCCGGTCCTGGCAGCGGTCCGAGCCGCTGACCAGGGGCGAAGCCCGGAACACCCATCTGGGCGGCGACGGCGTCGCGCTCGAGCAGCGGCATCAGCGCCAACGGATCGCCTGCCGGCAGGCCCAACGCGTTGAGGGGCAGTCCCGGACCCAGGCCCTGGTACTCCCTCAGGTCGGTCAGGTGCACGCCGCTGCTCTCGGACGGGTCGAGGGTCGGGACCGATCCGGTGATCGGGGGCAGGTCCATCGGGACGACGCCCGTCGCGTACGCCGCGGCCCAACCCAGCACGTTGCGGGCGTACGCCACCGAGTTGTTGTAGCGAAGGATCGCCGACATGACGTGGTTCGGATCGCGCAGGTTCAGATTGCCGCTGCACAGGTACCGAGCGGCGGCCAGGCTCGAGTCGTAGAGGTTCTGCACTTCGGCCTTGCCATCGCCGTCGCCGTCGGAGGCGTACCGCGACCAGGTTCCCGGCAGGAACTGCATGGGTCCCATGGCCCGCGCGTACGTGACCCGGTCGGCCACCCGGCTCTGCACGATGATCTCGTTGCCGGGCAGCGTGCCGTCGAGCGCGGGTCCGAAGATGGGGCGGATGGCGGTGCCTCGGGCGTCCGTCGCGCCGCCGTTGGCGTGCATCGACTCGATGCGTCCGATACCGGCCAACAGGTTCCAGCTGATGCCGCAGCCCGGATACGCCGAGGCCATGATGCGTTCGGCATTGCGGTACGCCGACAACGCCATCGCCGGAATGCCCAGTGCCCCAGGCGAATTCACTACGGCTGCGGGCGGGGGAGCGGAGGCCGTCGAGGTGGCGATGTGAAAGGCCATGGGCTCCTTGGCGACCGCGACAACCGATGCGCCCGAGCGGGCCCCCGGCGACGGTTCGACCGCGGCCAGTGGTGTCACAGCGGCATCGGAGGTGGGGGTGCGCGGTGACGGCGCCGAGGCGCCGACGCTGCCGGCCAGGATGATCGGGGTGATGATGGCGACGCCGAGGCCGGCGCGCATGCGGTTGGCAGAGGCCAACTCCTGCACTCGAGGGCCCGGGATACGCCGCAGACGCCCCGTTTGGCGCCGCACGGCCTTGAGGGCGGCTCCTCCCCTTATGTGCACTCAACCGTCCTAGGTCTGCAGTCGCTTGTGAACCAAGTCACCATACCTACTAGATAACCGCCGCGTTACAGCAATCCGTTAGCTGCCCGCACTCGACTTTTTCGTCCGGCGCTCCCCGCCGGGCCCTTCATCGTCGGGTTCGCCCGGTTGGTGCTGCAGCGTAGCCAGCATTTCGCGCATCTCGTCGAGCTCCCTGCGCAGGTAGTCGCGGGTGACGACCTCGCCGATCGCCAGCCGCAGGGCGGCCAGTTCGCGGGCCAGGTACTCGGTGTCGGCCTTGGTCTGCAGGGCGCGGCGGCGGTCCTCGTCCAGCGACACACGGTCCCGATTCTCCTGGCGGTTCTGGGCCAGCAGGATCAGCGGCGCCGCGTACGCCGCCTGGGTCGAAAACGCGAGGTTGAGCAGGATGAACGGGTACGGATCCCAGCGCAGACCGACCGCGAACAGGTTCAGCGCGATCCAGACGATGACGATGATGGTCTGCCAGGCCAGGTAGCGGCCGGTGCCCAAAAACCGCGCGATCCTCTCGCTGAAGTTTCCGACCGCCTCGGGATCGACGTTGAACGAGAACCGCCGGGTGGCCAGCGGCGTGTCGAGCCGGCTGCGGTCGCTCATGAGGTGCCCTCGGCGCCGGTGAGTTCGGGCTCCTCGGTCTCGCGCCAGTCGTGGGGCAGCAGGTGGTCGAGGACGTCGTCGACCGACACCGCGCCCAGCAGGTGGTTCTCCTCGTCGACGACGGGCCCGCAGACCAGGTTGTAGGCCGCGAAGTAGCGCGTCACCGCGCCCAGCGAGTCGTCGGGGGACAGATTGGGCAGATCGGTGTCCACGATGCCGCTGACCAGGTCCGCGGGCGGTTCGCGCAGCAGCCGCTGAAGGTGCACGCAGCCCAGGTAGTGGCCGGTGGGGGTGGCGGTCGGGGGCCGGGTGACGAACACCAACGACGCCAGTGCCGGGGTGAGATCGGGGTCGCGGACCCGGGCGAGGGCTTCGGCGACGGTCGTGTCCGGTGCCAGCACGACGGGCTCCGACGTCATCAGGCCGCCCGCGGTGTCGGGGGAGTGCGCCAGCAGGCGGCGGACGTCCTCGGAGTCCTCGGGATCCATGCGCCGCAGGAACTGCTCGGCGTCGGTCGGGGTCATCGACCCGAGCAGGTCGGCGGCGTCGTCGGGGTCCATCGCCTCGAGGACGTCGACGGCCCGGTCGCCGGGCAGTCGCCGCAGCAGATCGAGCTGGTCGTCGTCGGGCAACTCCTGCAGCACGTCGGCCAGCCGCTCGACGTCAAGGGCGTTGACCAGCTCGTAGCGCCGCTTCTTCGGCAGTTCCCGCAGGGCCTCGGCCACCTCGACGGCGCGCTGGCCCTCGAAGAGCTCGAGCAGTTGCGCGACGCCCTGATCGGGCATCGCCAGGCCCGACGGTGTGAGGCCGTGGACGTTGTGCCAGTCCACCACGTGCACGTTGGCGCGCCTGCCGAGGCGGCGGTGGGGGCGGACGGCGACCTTGGTGACCATCCAGTCCCGGGTGCGGGTCTGCTCGATGCCGAGATCGAGGACGACCACGTCGACGTTGGCCAGCTGGGGGAGGTCGGGATCGTCGACGCGGACCCGGGTTTCGATGACCTGCCCGAGCACCAGCACCTCGCCGGGACGCTGCGCGAAGCGGCGCAACGACACGCTTCCGGTGGCAAGCGTCACGGCGCCGGGCTCGATCGACGTCACGCGCAGGATCGGCACGAAAATTCTTCGCCGCGTGAGCAATTCGACGACCAATCCGAGCACGCGCGGCTGCTGGCGCACCAGGCTGATGCTGATCACCACATCGCGGACACGGCCGATGGACTCGCCGTCGGGGCCCAAGACCACCAATCCCGCGAGTCGGGCCGCATAGACCCTGTTGACCGCCGCCATGACTCAAAGGGTAGAGAGTGTGGTTGTGGAAAACCGGTATCGACCCCGCCGAACGGTCCTTTCCGTTCCCGGGAGCAGCGCGAAAATGGTCGAGAAGGCGAAAACCCTGTCCGCCGACGAGGTGTTCCTCGACCTCGAGGACGCGGTCGCGCCGGACGCCAAGGCCGAGGCCCGCACGCGGGTGGCCACCGCGCTGGCCGAACCCGGCTGGGCCGGTCAGCTGCGCGGCGTGCGCGTCAACGACTGGACGACGCCGTGGACCTACGCCGACACCATCGAAGTCGTTTCGACCGCCGGCGCCGAACTGGACATCGTCGTGCTGCCCAAGGTCAGCGACGCCTCACACATTCACGCACTGCACTTGTTGCTGAGCCAGCTCGAAGCCACCCACGATCTGCCCGTCGGCCGCATCGGCATCGAGGCGCAGATCGAGAATGCGCAGGGCCTCACCAACATTGACGCGATCGCGGCCGCACCGCGGGTGCAGGCGCTGGTGCTCGGACCTGCCGACATGGCCGCGAGCCTGAACATGCGCACGCTGGAGGTCGGTGAACAGCCAGAGGGCTACGACGTCGGCGACGCGCACCATCACGTGCTGATGCGAATCCTCGTGGCGGCGCGGACGCACGGCGTGCTCGCGATCGACGGGCCGTATTTGAAGATTCGCGACGTCGAGGGCTTCCGCCGCGTCGCGGGCCGTTCGGCGGCGCTCGGATACGACGGCAAGTGGGTGCTGCATCCGGATCAGATCGCCGCGGGCAACGAGATTTTCAGCCCCCGTCAGAACGACTACGACCACGCCGAGCTGATTCTCGAGGCCTACGAGTGGCACACCTCGCGTGCGGGCGGTGCCAGGGGCGCGGTCATGCTCGGTGACGAGATGATCGACGAGGCGAGCCGCAAGATGGCCCTGGTGATCGCCGGAAAGGGCCGCGCCGCAGGCATGCAGCGCCAAGGCGAGCCGTTCCGTCCGCCCGAGTGATGCTCAGGTCCACTGCCAGCCGGTGGTGAGCAGGCTCAGATACAGCAGGATGTACACGAGGAACCCGGCGGTCGCCAGGCCGCCGATGATGGTGCCCGCCAACGCGATTCCGAAACCGTCCTGTCCGGTGCGCTTGGTCTCGCGCATGGCCATGACGCCGAGGATCACCCCGACGACGCACGTCACGCCGCAGCAGAAGACCCCGACCAGCGAGCACACCAGTGAGCCGATCGCCATCCCGTTCGTGCCGGGAGGCCGCATCGGCCGGTACGGGTCGTAGCCGTAGCCGGCGGGTTGGTAGTAGCCCTGGCCGGGCGACGACGCATACGGCGGCGGATAGCCAGGCGGCGGTGGCGGATACAGCGGCGGCGGCAACCCCGCATCGGTGGGGTAGTCCACCGGTGCGAACGGGTCGGGCCGTCCGGGATCCCCGACCCCGTACGGACCGCCCCCGGTCACCTCAACTGCTCATCATGGCGATGGCGAAGAAGATGTTGAGCAGGAGCGTCGCCGCGCCGACGGCGATGCCGGCGATCGCCAGACCGCGGCCGCCTTCACCGGAATCCTTGATCTGGTTGAGCGCCACGATGCCCAGGACGATGCCGACGAGCGAGCCGATGCCACAGAGGACGCCGACCGCCGAGGCCACCAACGAGCCGATGGCCAACCCGTTCGTCTTCTCCTGCGGTGAGCCGTAACCGCCTGGATAGCCGTATCCCGGTGCCCCGTACGGCGACGGTGTGCCGTACGGCGGTGGCGGCGGATACCCCTGCCCGAGGTTGCCCGGATCGGCGTAGGGCGGGGGATAGGACCCCGGCGGCGGCGGTGGCGGATAGGCGCCAGGAGGAGGCGGCGGATAAGCGCCCTGCGGCGGCGGAGGATAGGCCGGCGGCGGGGGATAAGCGCCTTGCGGCGGTGGCGGCGGATACCCCGACGACGGGTCGTACGCCGGCGGCGCCTGGTAGGGGGCGCCGAACGAGGGTTGGTCGGGTTGTGCGCCCTGCGCCTGTTCGGTCGACGGCGCCTCGTAGCCCGACGATGTCGGCTCGGACGCACCTCCGTTGGATTCGGATGATGCGGATTCTGCTGCGTCCTCCCCGGGATTTGTCATGCTTGTCAACCTAGCGCAATTCCCGGGCACGATTGCGGCCATCGCGGCGTTGTCCCTTATGAGGCAGCAACTTAACGATTCGTGGCGAAAAGAGGAGAAGAGGACCGATGACCAGCCCGTTTCAACCCGGAGCAAATTCCGGCGCAACGCCGGGTAGCCCAAATTTCGGTCGCGGCCCCGCGGGTCTGCCCACGCCGCCGAAGGGATGGCCCATCGGTTCGTATCCGACGTACGCCGAGGCGCAGCGGGCGGTGGATTACCTGTCGGACCAGGACTTCCCCGTGCAGCAGGTGACGATCGTCGGGGTCGACCTGATGCAGGTGGAGCGGGTCACCGGCCGGTTGACGTGGCCCAAGGTGCTCGGCGGCGGCGTGTTGACCGGCGCGTGGCTGGGCCTGTTCATCGGCCTGATTCTCGGGTTCTTCAGCCCGAATCCGTGGGGAGCGCTCGCCACCGGCGTGATCGCCGGTGTGTTCTTCGGCCTCATCACATCGGCGATTCCGTATGCGATGGCGCGCGGCACAAGAGATTTCAGTTCGACGCTGCAACTCGTCGCGGGCCGCTACGACGTGCTGTGCGACCCCCAGAACGCCGAGCGTGGGCGGGATCTGCTGGCGCGCTTGACCATCTGACGCTCACGACGCGACCACCGCGGAGTCTGCGCAGGTTCGCGATTGCGTAACGGTGTGCGACGCGCGCCGCCGAGGTGTTGCAAACCACACGGTTGTGGCAATACGGTTTGCGCGTCGGAGCTGCTGCTGCGCCGACACAGGACGCGAAGCCGCTTCGGCGGCGACATCGACGCGGGACGGAGGCGGGTGGTGCGCTTCCCCAGTTTCCTACCAGCGTGGGGGCCCATACGCGGGAGCCGACGGCGGCTGGGTGCTGCGGCGGTCGCTGCGCTGACGACGGCGTCAGTGCTGACGGCGTGCGGTTCCGACAGCGGCGGCATCGTCATCAACTACTACACGCCCGCCAACGAGGCGCAGACCTTCACGGCCGTCGCCAAGCGGTGCAATGACGAACTCGGCGGCCGGTTCAGGATCCAGCAGATCAGTTTGCCCAAGAGCGCCGACGACCAACGCCTTCAGCTCGCGCGCCGGCTGACCGGAAACGACAGAAGCCTCGACGTCATGGCGCTCGACGTGGTGTGGACCGCCGAGTTCGCCGAGGCCGGTTGGGCTCTACCGCTTTCCGACGACCCGGCGGGGCGGGCGGAGGCGGATGCGAAGTCCAACACGCTGCCGGGGCCGCTGCAGACCGCGACGTGGCAGGACAAGCTGTACGCCGCGCCGATCACCACCAACACCCAATTGCTCTGGTACCGCGCCGATCTGATGTCGGAGCCGCCGACCACATGGGACGACATGGTGGCCGAGGCCACCCGGTTGCATGCCGCGGGCGGGCCGAGCTGGATTGCGGTACAAGGAAAGCAGTACGAGGGCCTGGTCGTCTGGTTCAACACCCTGCTTGAAAGCGCGGGCGGTCAGGTGCTTTCCGACGACGGCCAGACCGTCACGCTGACCGACACCCCCGAACATCGCGCCGCCACCGTCAAGGCGCTGCAGATCATCAAGAACGTCGCCACCGCACCGGGCGCGGATCCGTCGGTGACACAGACCGACGAGACCACCGCGCGGCTCGCGCTCGAACAGGGCAAGGCCGCGCTCGAGGTGAACTGGCCGTACGTGCTGCCCTCACTGCTGGAGAACGCGATCAAGGGCGGGGTGGCGTTCCTGCCGCTCAACAAGGATCCCGCGCTCGCCGACGCCATCAACGACGTCGGGACGTTCTCGCCGAGCGACGAACAGTTCGAGGCCGCGTTCGAGGCGAGCAGAAAGGTCCTGGGATTCGCGCAGTATCCGGGCGTGCAGCCGGGCGAGGCGGCGAAGGTCACCATCGGCGGGCTCAACCTCGCCGTGGCGAAGACGACGCAGCACAAGGCCGAGGCGTTCGAAGCGATCCGCTGCCTGCGCAACGTTGAGAACCAGCGGTACACCTCGATCGAAGGCGGTCTGCCCGCGGTGCGCACATCGCTGTACAGCGATCCGGCATTCCAGGCGAAATATCCGCAGTACGAGATCATCCGCGAGCAGCTCACCAACGCCGCGGTGCGTCCCGCCACACCCCAGTACCAAGCGGTTTCCACCCGCATCTCCACCACGCTGGCGCCGATTACCGACATCGATCCGGAGCGCACCGCCGACGAGCTCGCCGAGCAGGTGCAGAAGGCCATCGACGGTAAGGGGCTGATCCCGTGACCGCGCCCCCGGCAACCGCGACCGCTCCGGCAGCGCCAGCGGCCGGCAGCGACGACACCCGCTCGGAGCGCAGGCTGGCGTTCTGGCTGATCGCGCCCGCCGTGCTGCTGATGCTCGCGGTCACCGCCTATCCGATCGGCTATGCGGTGTGGTTGAGCCTGCAACGCAACAACATGGCGGCGCCGGAGGACACCGAGTTCATCGGGCTGGAGAACTACGTCACGATCCTCACCGACCGGTATTGGTGGACCGCGTTTTTCGTCACGCTGGGCATCACCGTCGTCTCGGTGGCCATCGAATTCGTGCTCGGCATGGCGCTCGCACTGGTGATGCACCGGACGATCTTCGGCAAGGGCGTGGTGCGCACGGCGATCCTCATCCCGTACGGAATCGTCACCGTGGCCGCGTCGTACAGCTGGTACTACGCGTGGACACCGGGCACCGGATACCTGGCGAACCTGCTGCCCGAGGGCAGTGCCCCACTGACCGAACAGATTCCGTCGCTGGCGATCGTGGTGCTCGCCGAGGTGTGGAAGACGACCCCGTTCATGGCGCTGCTGCTGTTGGCCGGATTGGCGCTGGTGCCACAGGATCTGCTCAACGCCGCCCAGGTCGACGGCGCGGGCGCCTGGAAGCGGTTGGTCAAGGTCATCCTGCCGCTGATCAAGCCCGCGATACTGGTGGCGCTGCTGTTCCGCACCCTCGACGCGTTCCGGATCTTCGACAACATCTACATCCTCACCGGCGGGGCCAACAACACCGGCTCGGTGTCGATCCTCGGTTACGACAACCTGTTCAAGGCGTTCAACGTGGGCCTGGGCTCGGCGATCAGCGTGCTGATCTTCCTGTGCGTGGCGATCATCGCGTTCATCTACATCAAGATCTTCGGTGCGGCGGCGCCGGGGGCGGCCGAGGAGGGTCGCCGATGACCGAGCGGGCTTCCACGTCACGGGTGACCGGATGGGCCGTCGTCAACGTCCTGGTGGTCATCTACGCGTTGTTCCCGGTGCTGTGGATCCTGTCGCTGTCGCTGAAGCCGACGTCAAGCGTCAAGGACGGCAGGCTGATTCCCGCCGAGATCACGTTCGACAACTACAAGGCGACCTTCCAGGGCAACATCTTCACCTCGGCGCTGATCAACTCGATCGGCATCGGCCTCATCACGACCGCGATCGCGGTGGTGATCGGCGGGATGGCCGCGTACGCGGTCGCGCGGCTCGACTTCCCGGGCAAGCAACTGCTGATCGGCGTGGCGCTGCTGATCGCGATGTTCCCCCACATCTCGCTCGTCACACCGCTTTTCAACATCGAGCGCGCGGTCGGTCTGTTCGACACCTGGCCCGGGCTGATCATCCCGTACATCACCTTCGCGCTGCCATTGGCGATCTACACGCTGTCGGCGTTCTTCCGGGAGATCCCGTGGGATCTGGAGAAGGCGGCGAAGATGGACGGTGCGACACCGGCGCAGGCCTTCCGCAAGGTGATCGCCCCGCTCGCGGCGCCGGGCATCGTCACCGCGGCGATCCTGGTGTTCATCTTCGCGTGGAACGACCTGCTGCTGGCGTTGTCGCTGACCGCGACCGAACGGGCGATCACCGCGCCGGTGGCGATCGCGAACTTCACCGGCAGTTCGCAGTTCGAGGAACCCACCGGATCGATCGCGGCGGGCGCGATGGTCATCACCATCCCGATCATCATCTTTGTTCTCATCTTCCAGCGACGTATCGTCGCCGGGCTGACGTCCGGCGCGGTGAAGGGGTAGTTCCATGGCCGAGATTGTGTTGGACCGGGTGACGAAGAGTTACCCCAACGGCGCGACGGCCGTCCACGAGCTGTCGATGAAGATCGCCGACGGCGAGTTCATCATCCTCGTCGGCCCGTCGGGATGCGGAAAATCGACGACGCTCAACATGATCGCGGGGCTGGAGGACATCACCTCCGGCGAACTGCGCATCGGCGGTGAGCGCGTGAACGAGAAGGCGCCCAAGGACCGCGACATCGCGATGGTGTTCCAGTCCTACGCGCTGTATCCGCACATGACCGTCCGGCAGAACATCGCGTTCCCGCTCACGCTGGCCAAACTGAAGAAGGACGAGATCGCCCGCAAGGTCGACGAGGCCGCGAAAATCCTTGACCTGAGCGAGCTTCTGGATCGCAAGCCGGCTCAGCTGTCCGGCGGTCAGCGCCAGCGCGTCGCGATGGGCCGCGCGATCGTGCGCGATCCCAAGGCCTTCCTGATGGACGAGCCGCTGTCGAACCTCGACGCGAAGCTGCGCGTGCAGATGCGCGCGGAGATCGCCCGCCTGCAGGACCGGTTGGGCACCACCACCGTCTACGTCACCCACGACCAGACCGAGGCGATGACGCTGGGCGATCGCGTGGTGGTGTTGCTCGCCGGGGTGGCCCAGCAGATCGGCACCCCCGAGGACCTCTACAACCGCCCGGCGAACCTGTTCGTCGCCGGTTTCATCGGTTCGCCGGCGATGAACTTTTTTCCCGCGACGATCACCGACGTCGGTGTGCGGCTGCCGTTCGGCGAGGTCACGCTCACCCAGGAGAACCACGACCTGCTCGCCCGCCGCAACGCGCCGAAGAACGTGATCGTCGGCGTCCGGCCCGAGCATTTCGAGGACGCCGCGGTGCTCGACGGGTATGCGCGGATCCGCGCCCTGACCTTCTCCGTCAAGGTGGACATGGTGGAGTCGCTGGGTGCCGACAAGTACCTCCACTTCAAAACGGAGGGCGCCGGCGCACGTTCGGCGCAGCTTGCCGAACTTGCCGCCGAGTCGGGCGTCGGTGAAAACGAGTTCGTGGCAAGGGTTTCCGTCGACTCGACCGCCCGCCAGGGTGAGACGATCGAGCTGGCGTTCGACACGTCGAAGCTGGTGGTCTTCGATCCGGAGACGGGTAAGAACCTCAGCCTGCCCGACACCGATTCATCCGAGTGATCGACGTCCCGGCGAAGGTTCGCGCTGACCTGATCGACCATTTCGCGTCGCAGGGAATCGATTCGGAGCCCGACGAGGCCAGCGTCACGTTCCTGGGCACCGAGAGCATCGACGTGCTGCGCTTCGGACCGGACTCCCAGGACGTCGTTCACTATGTGTCGCTGGGCTGTTCGCGCCACCCGATGTTCGATCCGACGGAGATGGTGACCGACGCGTTGCACGGCCCGCGCGCGGAGGTGACGGTCGCGTTGCGCGGACCGTCACCGCGGGGGTTGCACCGGTCGATCGCGATCGTCGCCGCCGCGCCCGCGGTGGAGGGGCTCATCCTGGCGCCGGATGCGTTGATCGACCTGGAGACGCCGCTGTGGGAAGCCTCGCCGTTCACCGCATTCCTGTTGAGCGACAGCGCGATTGACGACGTCACATTGATCGCACCGCTGGAGCCGGTGAAGGTGTTGGCCGCCACGCCGATCACGGCCACCGAAGCGGCATGGGTGCGACTCAAGGGTGCCGACGCGATGCGCGAGGCGTGGCAGCAGGACGGCGTCGACGTGCTCGACCCCGCGCGCCCGGCGGCCAAACCCAGCTGAGCTAGAGCCAGTGGTTGCGCCGGAAGGCGCGGAACAGCAGGCCGCAGATGAGCACCATCACCAACAGCACCGCGGGGTAGCCCCACGTCGCCGACAGTTCCGGCATGTGCTCGAAGTTCATGCCGTAGATGCCGGCGATCGCCGTGGGCACTGCGGCGATCGCGACATAGGCGGAGATCTTGCGCATATCGGTGTTCTGCTGCATGGCCACCTTGCCGACCGCCGCCTGCACGAGCGAGCTGAGCACCTCGTCGAAACTGGCGATGCGGTCGGAGGCCTTGATGGCATGGTCGAGCACGTCGCCCATGTATCGCAGGATCTCGACGGAGATCAGGTCGCTGTGGTCGGCGCCGAGCCGCTGCAAGTCCGTGGCCAACGGGCCCACCGCGCGCCGGAGTTCGACGATCTCCCGCTTGAGTAGATAGATGCACTCGATGTCGGTGCGCGTCGTCGGCGAGAAGACGTCCTCCTCCATCGCGTCGATGTCGGTCTCGATCGACTCGGTGACGTCGAGGTAGCGGTCCACGACGTGGTCGGCGATCGCGTACATCACCGCATAGGGGCCGAGCTCCAGGAGTGCAGGTGAGGTTTCGAGGCGTTTGCGGACGCCTGCCAGCCCGCCGTGTTCGCCGTGCCGGACGGTCACCACGAAATCGGGTCCGACGAACACCATGATCTCGCCGGTCTCGACGATCTCGCGCGCCTTGGCGATCGAGTCGTGTTCGACATAGGTGACGGTCTTGAGGACGAGAAACAGGGTGTCGTCGTAGCGTTCCAGCTTCGGTCGCTGGTGTGCGTGCACGGCGTCCTCGACGGCGAGGGGGTGCAGGCCGAATACGTCCGCGACGGTCTGCATCTGGCGGTCGTCGGGTTCGTGAAAGCCGATCCAGACGAAGGCGTTCCTGCCCTCGCGGCGCAGCTCGTAGACCTTGTCCTGGGCGCCGTCGTGGGTGAAGCTGCCCGGCAGCCTCGCACCGTCGCAGTAGATACCGCAGTCGACCGTGGCGTGGGCCACGGGCACGCGAACTTGGTCTTCGGCCACGCCGTCGCGGCTGTCCTTCACGGGGCGCGGCCCGGACTGAACGACGGCATCGACGCAGCCTTCCTGAACAACGCACGCCCGCTTTCGGGCCGTGGTCGATGCTACGCGGCTGCGCGCCTGAGCTGCCTGCTAGTTTCGTTCCCGACCGCAATCCGCCCGCGGCGCGGGCAACGTACATCTGTGCAAGGAGCATCTGACGTGAGCACAACTCCCCTCAAGGTCGCAGTCACCGGTGCCGCCGGCCAGATCGGCTACAGCCTGCTGTTCCGCCTCGCGAGCGGATCGCTGCTCGGCCCCGACCGGCCGATCGAGCTCCGGCTGCTCGAGATCGAGCCGGCGCTCAAGGCGCTCGAGGGTGTGGTGATGGAGCTCGACGACTGCGCGTTCCCGCTGCTGGCCGGCGTGGAGATCGGCGCCGACGCGAACAAGATCTTCGACGGCGCCAACTTGGCGCTGCTCGTCGGCGCGCGCCCGCGCGGCCCGGGCATGGAGCGCAGCGACCTGCTCGAGGCCAACGGCGCGATCTTCACGGCCCAGGGCAAGGCGCTCAACTCGGTGGCCGCCGACGACGTTCGCATCGGCGTGACCGGTAACCCGGCCAACACCAACGCGCTGATCGCGATGACCAATGCGCCCGACATCCCCAAGGAGCGCTTCAGCGCGCTGACCCGCCTCGACCACAACCGGGCCATCAGCCAGCTGGCCCGCAAGACCGGCGCCAAGGTCACCGACATCAAGAAGATGACGATCTGGGGCAACCACTCGGCCACCCAGTACCCCGACATCTTCCACGCCGAGGTCGGCGGGAAGAACGCCGCCGAGGTGGTCAACGACCAGGACTGGATCGAGAACGACTTCATCCCGACCGTCGCCAAGCGCGGCGCGGCGATCATCGACGCCCGCGGCGCCTCGTCGGCCGCGTCTGCCGCGTCGGCGACCGTCGACGCCGCCCGGGACTGGCTGCTGGGCACCCCGGCCGACGACTGGGTGTCGATGGCTGTGGTCTCGGACGGCTCCTACGGCGTGCCGGAGGGCCTGATCTCGTCGTTCCCGGTGACGACCAAGGACGGCAACTGGTCGATCGTGCAGGGTCTGGAGATCGACGACTTCTCCCGCGGCCGCATCGACAAGTCGACGGCCGAACTCGCTGATGAGCGCAAGGCGGTCACGGACCTCGGCCTGATTTGAGGCGAGCGGGCGATTAGGTTACCTACCAGTTCGTCGTTAACCTGGGCGCCGTGTCGCAAGCGGTGAGAGACCTTCCATTGACCGGATCCAATATCGTCCTCAGCGATGAGGAGATCTTCGCGGCCCACGTAGGCGGCAAGCTCTCCGTCGCGCTCAACGCCGCCCTCGACACGGAGCGGGCGCTGTCCGTCGCGTACACGCCCGGCGTGGCCCAGGTCAGCCGGGCCATCGCCGCCGATCACACGCTGGCCGCCCGCTACACCTGGGCGAGCCGGATGGTGGCCGTCGTCAGCGACGGCAGCGCGGTACTCGGGCTCGGTGACATCGGGCCGGCGGCGTCGCTGCCGGTGATGGAGGGTAAGAGCGCGCTGTTCAAGGCGTTCGCGGGCCTCGACTCGATCCCGATCGTGCTCGACACCAAGGACACCGACGAGATCGTCGAGACGCTCGTGCGGCTGCGTCCGACGTTCGGGGCGGTCAACCTCGAGGACATCTCGGCGCCGCGGTGCTTCGAGATCGAGCGGCGCCTAGTCGAGGCGTTGGACTGCCCGGTCATGCACGACGACCAGCACGGCACCGCGATCGTCGTGCTGGCCGCGCTGATGGGTGCGGCCAAGGTCGTCGACCGCAAGCTCGAATCGCTTCGGGTGGTGGTGTCCGGGGCCGGTGCGGCCGGGGTCGCGTGCGCGAAGATCCTGATGGCGGCCGGCGTCGGCGACATCACGCTGCTCGATTCGCAGGGCATCGTGCACCGGGACAGGCAGGACCTGAACTCCTACAAGGCCGACATGGCCCAGACGACGAATCCGCGCGGGCTGACCGGTGGAATCGCCGAGGCGCTCGAGGGCGCCGACGTGTTCCTCGGGCTGTCCGCGGGCGTCGTGCCCGCCGACCTGATCGCCTCGATGGCACCGGAGTCGATCGTGTTCGCGCTGTCGAACCCGGATCCCGAGATCCATCCCGACGACGCGCGCCGGTACGCGGCCGTCGTCGCCACCGGGCGCAGCGATTTCCCGAACCAGATCAACAACGTGCTCGCCTTCCCCGGGGTGTTCCGCGGTGCGCTTGACGCCGGTGCGCGGCGCATCACCGAGCGGATGAAGGTCGCGGCCGCCGAGGCGATCGCCTCGGTGGTCGGGGATGATCTCGCCGCCGACCGCATCGTGCCGAGCGTGCTGGACCCGCGGGTCGCGCCCGCCGTCGCGCAGGCGGTGGCCGAGGCGTCGGAAGGCTGACCCTCGTGGGCCGGCGGCTGGCGCTGGCGCTCGTCGCGGTGATCGTGGCGGGCACCGCCGCATGCGGCGGGCAGGCCGAGCGGCCGTCGATCGCCGTCGGCGCCACGTCCGATCCCGAGTCGACGCTGAACGCCCACCTCTACGCCGCCGCGCTGCGGTCCTACGGCAATCCCGCGCACGTCGAGATAGAGGACGACCCGCTGACCGAACTGGACTCCGGCGCGATCAAGGTCGTCCCCGGTTTCACCGGACGGCTGTTGCACCGCTTCGATCCCGAGGCGACGGCGCGCGCGCCGACGCAGGTGTACCGCGAGATGGTCTCCGCGCTGCCCGAGGGCGTCGCCGCCGGCGACTACACGACATCGGCGGAGGACAAACCCGCGCTCGCGGTGACGAAGTCGACGGCCGAGAAGTGGGATGGTCGCGACGTCACCGCCGCGGTGCGCAACTGCGACGGGTTGACGGTCGCCGCGGCCGCCGATGCGCCCCGGCCGTCGAAGATCGGGCCGTGCAAACCGAAGGTGACCGAATTCCCGGACGGCGCAGCGGCTTTCGACGCAGTGCTGTCCGGCCGCTTCCCTGCCGTGTGGACGACGACCGCGGCACCGTTCATCCCCACCGAATTGCTGACACTGTCGGACCGCACGTCGCTGATCCGCGCGGAGAACCTGGTGCCGTTGTCGCGGCGCAACGAACTCGACGAGTCACAGGTGCTCGCGCTCAACGAGGTGGCCGGAGTGCTGGACACCGCGGCGCTGGCCGAGATGCGCGCCGCGGTCGCCGACGGTGAGGACCCCGGTCATGTCGCCGGGGCGTTCCTCGCCGAACACCCCCTCGGCGACTCCTGACGCGTCAGTGCGCGTTGGGCACCAATCGTTTCATCAGGGTCAGGAACAGTCGCTGATATCCCGAACCGGTGATCCGCACGATCACGTCGAGGATTTTCGCGTCGGGTCCAACGAGCACGCGCGCCCGGTTCCTTCGGACGCCGTCCAGGATGATCTGGGCGGCCCGCTCAGAAGTCGTTCGCGTCAGCCATGTGTCGAACGTTTTGGTCAGGCCTTCGCGGTCGACGCCCTCGGCTGCCGTGGAGTTGCGCATGATCGCGGTCTTGATCCCGCCGGGGTGGATCGTGGTGACCTTGACCGGATGGCCCGCGGCCTGCATCTCCTGGCGCAGCGCCTCGGTGAACCCGCGCACCGCGAACTTCGCCGAGTTGTACGCCGCCTGGCCGGGCACCGAGAAGATGCCGAACAGGCTGGAGACGTTGACGACGTGCCCGTCGCCCGAGGCGATCAGATGCGGCAGGAACGCCTTGGTGCCGTTGACGACGCCCCAGAAGTCGACGTCCATGACCCGTTCGATGTCCTTGTACGGCGTCACCTCGACGTCCCCGACGTACGCGATGCCTGCGTTGTTGTAGATCTGGTTGACCTTTCCGAAGTGCTCGACCACCGCGTCGGCGTACAGCTCGAAGGCCTCGCGCTCGGTGACGTCGAGGCGGTCGGTCTTCACCGGCGCGCCGATCGCCTTGATCCGCTCCTCGGTGGCCGCCAGGCCCTCGGTGTCGACGTCGCTGATCGCGACGCTGGCCCCCGACTTGGCCAGCTCGATCGCCAGCGCCTGTCCGATACCCGACCCGGCGCCGGTCACCACCGCGACCTTTCCGGCGAAGCCCTGCATAACCACTCCCTCGTGTCGGTTGACTGGGGTCGAGGTTAGCCGGTACCGCCGGTTCGCCCACTAACGGGTTGATCCACAGCTGCTGCGTGGGATCAACCCGTCAAGGACTGAACTGAAAGGTGGCTCCGCCTTCGTGTTGAATTGCCCGGCTTCTCCTCGGGGCTCGTCCCTCGCGCCGCATCGTCGCCGGGCGCTCTCAGGCGAACGCCTCGTCGATGATCTCCTGCTGCTCCACCGCATGCACCTTCGACGAGCCCGACGACGGCGCCGACATGGCCCGCCGCGAGATCCGCGTGATGCCCGTCAGCTTCTCCGGCAGAACCTCGGGCAACGTCAGGCCGAACGTCGGCCATGCGCCCTGGTTCGCAGGCTCCTCCTGCACCCAGAAGTACTGCTCGACATTCGGATACCGGTCCAGCGTCTCGGCGAGCCGGCGCCGCGGCAGCGGGGCGAGCTGCTCGACGCGCACGATGGCCACGTCGTCGCGCTGATCCTTCTTCTTGCGGGCGGCCAGCTCGTAGTAGAGCTTGCCGCTGCACAGCAGCATCCGCTTGGCCTGGTTGCGATCGCCGTCGCCGTCGGTGTAGGTCGGCTCCTCGAGCACCGACCGGAACTTCTGCTCGGTGAAGTCGCGAATGTCGCTGACGGCGGCCTTGTTTCGCAGCATCGACTTCGGCGTGAACACGATCAGCGGCCGGTGGATGCCGTCGAGGGCGTGGCGCCGCAACAGGTGGAAGTAGTTCGCCGGCGTCGACGGCATCGCGATCGTCATCGACCCCTCGGCCCACAGCAGCAGGAACCGCTCGATGCGACCCGACGTGTGGTCGGGGCCCTGACCCTCGTGACCGTGCGGCAGCAGCAACACGACGTCCGAGCGCTGGCCCCACTTGGCCTCACCGGAGCTGATGAACTCGTCGATGATCGACTGTGCGCCGTTGATGAAGTCGCCGAACTGCGCCTCCCACAACACCATTGCGTCGGGATTGCCCACCGAGTAGCCGTACTCGAAGCCGACGGCCGCGAACTCCGACAGTGGCGAGTCGTACACCATGAACTTGCCGCCGGTCGGGTTGCCGTCCTTGTCGACGGTCAACAGGTCCAGAGGGGTGAACTCCTGACCGGTCTTCCGGTCGATGATCACCGAATGGCGCTGGGTGAACGTGCCGCGGCGGGTGTCCTGCCCCGACAGCCGCACGGTCTTGCCCTCGGCGATCAGCGACCCGAGCGCGAGCAACTCGGCGAACGCCCAGTCCACCTTGCCCTCGTAGGCCATCTCGCGGCGCTTCTCCAGCACCGGCTTGACGCGCGGGTGCACGTTGAAGCCCTCGGGCACCGCCAGATGCGCATCGCCGATGCGGGCCAGCAGCGACTTGTCCACCGCGGTGTTCATCCCCGCGGGCACCATCTGGTCGGCCTCCACCGAGGCGCTCGGTTCGATCTCGTGTTTCTCGAGTTCGCGCACCTCGTTGAAGACCCGTTCCAACTGGCCCTGGTAGTCGCGCAGCGCGTCCTCGGCCTCTTTCATCGAGATGTCGCCGCGACCGATCAACGCCTCGGTGTAGCTCTTGCGCACACCGCGTTTGACGTCGATCGCGTCGTACATCGACGGCTGCGTCATCGACGGGTCGTCGCCTTCGTTGTGCCCGCGACGGCGGTAGCACAGCATGTCGATGACGACGTCCTTCTTGAACTTCTGCCGGAAGTCGACCGCGAGCCGGGCCACCCACGCCGCGGCCTCGGGATCGTCGCCGTTGACGTGGAAGATCGGCGCCCCGATCATCTTCGCGACGTCGGTGCAGTACTCCGAGGACTTGGCGTCGTCCGGCGAAGTGGTGAAACCGATCTGGTTGTTGACGATGATGTGGATCGTCCCGCCGGTGCGGTATCCGCGCAGCAGCGCCAGGTTCAGCGTCTCGGCGACCACACCCTGACCGGCGAACGCGGCGTCGCCGTGCAGCATCAGCGGCACCACGCTGAACGCGCCCGCCCCCTCACCGTCGCCGTCGCCCTCGTCGATCATGTCCTGCTTGGCGCGCACGAGGCCCTCGAGGACCGGGTCGACGGCCTCGAGGTGTGACGGGTTCGCGACCAGCGATACGTCGATGTCGTTGTCGCCGAACATCTGAATGAATCGGCCCGTCGCGCCCAGGTGGTACTTCACGTCGCCGGAGCCGTGCGCCTGCGACGGGTTCAGGTTCCCCTCGAACTCCGAGAAGATCTGCGAGTACGGCTTGCCGACGATGTTGGCCAGCACGTTGAGCCGTCCGCGGTGCGGCATGGCGATGACGACCTCGTCGAGGCCGTGCTCGGCGCACTGGTCGATCACCGCGTCCATGGTCGGGATGACCGTCTCGGCGCCCTCGAGTGAGAACCGCTTCTGCCCAACATATTTCGTCTGCAGGAAAGTCTCGAACGCCTCGGCCGCGTTGAGCTTCGAGAGAATGTACTTCTGCTCGGCGACGGTCGGCTTCTCGTGCTTCTTCTCGATGCGGTCTTGCAGCCACTGCTGCTGTTCGGGCTCGAGGATGTGGGTGTACTCGACGCCGATGTGACGGCAGTACGAGTCGCGCAGCAGCCCGAGCACGTCGCGCAGCTTCTTCTGCCATGCGCCGGCGAACCCGTTGACCTTGAACTCGCGGTCCAGGTCCCACAGCGTCAGCCCGTGCGTCAGCACGTCGAGGTCGGGGTGGCTGCGGAATCGGTTCTTGTCCAACCGCAACGGGTCGATGTCGGCCATCAGGTGACCGCGATTGCGGTACGCGGCGATCAACTCTATGACCCGCGCGTTCTTGTCCTCGATCGAGTCCGGGTTGTCGGTGCGCCAGCGCACCGGCTCGTACGGGATGCCGAGTTCGCGGAAGATCTCGTCGAAGAAATCGTCGTCGAGCAGCAGTTGGTGCACGGTGCGCAGGAAGTCGCCCGACTCCGCGCCCTGGATGATGCGGTGGTCGTAGGTCGACGTCAGCGTGACCAGCTTGCCGACACCTAGTTCGGCGATGCGCTCCTCGCTCGCGCCCTGGAACTCGGCCGGATACTCCATGGCGCCCACGCCGATGATCGCGCCCTGACCGCGCATCAGCCTCGGCACCGAGTGCACGGTCCCGATCGTGCCGGGGTTGGTCAACGAAATCGTCACTCCGCCAAAGTCTTCGGCGGTGAGCTTGCCGTTGCGGGCGCGGCGGACGATGTCTTCGTAGGCAGCGATGAACTGGCCGAACGACATGTTCTCGGCGGCCTTGATGCCCGCCACCACCAGCTGGCGGCTGCCGCCCTTGCCCTGGAGGTCGATCGCGAGGCCGAGGGTGACGTGCTCGGGCGTCACCGCGTTCGGCTTGCCGTCGATCTCGGCGAAGTGGCGGTTCATGTTCGGGAACTGCTTGACCGCCTGCACGACCGCATACCCGATGAGGTGGGTGAACGAGATCTTCCCGCCGCGGGTCCGCTTGAGATGATTGTTGATGACGATCCGGTTGTCGATCATCAACTTCGCGGGGATGGCGCGCACACTGGTCGCCGTCGGCACGTCCAGCGACGCCGACATGTTCTTGACGACGGCCGCGGCGGCGCCGCGCAGCACCTGCGTCTCCTCGCCGCCGGAGTCCTTCTGCTCGGCGCCCTTGTCCTTGGACTCCTTGGACTCTTTGGAGGCCGACTCTTTTGCGGACTCTTTGGGCTTGGCGGGTGCCGACTCCTTGGGCTTGGCCGCGGGCGCCTTGGTCGGCGCCGACGCCTTCGGCGCGCTCTCGGAGGAGTCCTTGGCCTTCGTCTCGGTCTTGGTCTCCTTGGCGGGCACGGCGCCGTTGCCGTCGGATTGCTTGGGCGCGGGGGCCGGCGCGGGCTCCGGCGGGCTCACCGGCCCGGCCGAACGCTGCCCATTGCTGGTGCCGGCCTGACTCTCGGTGGTCGGCTCAGGGGAGTAGTCGACGAGAAATTCATGCCAACTGGGATCTACCGACGAGGGATCCTCGCGGAACTTGCGATACATCTCCTCGACCAACCACTCGTTCTGTCCGAATGGTGAAGGTGAGCTCACGGTAG
Source organism: Mycolicibacterium celeriflavum (assembly GCA_050205545.1). GTDB lineage: Bacteria > Actinomycetota > Actinomycetes > Mycobacteriales > Mycobacteriaceae > Mycobacterium > Mycobacterium celeriflavum_A. Next base: position 110,607 of record JBNMQV010000003.1, on the reverse strand, counting down.
CTACTCGCCTCGATTCTTCGCTTCGCGCGAGCGCATCTCAACGCTCGCCAGGTTCTCTACGGTTACCCCGCATTCCGCCGCCTAAAGGCTAGCGCCGAAGCAACGGCCAGACCACGACAACGGCCTTATGGTCATCGCGGCCGTCGCACCGCGATCAGTCGCGCGGCGCGGGCAGCACGTGCAGCGTTGCCGGCCACCGCGGTGGCGCGGTGCCGAACGCCTTACGCGCGTTCTCCACGATGCGCTTGCCCATCAGGCGATTTCCTACGCCGCCCACGACGGCCCCGATGCCGACGGGCAGCAGCTTGCCGAACGCGATCGCCCCGCGCTTGAGGGTGTAGCGCTTGACGAAGTACTTCAGCAGGCGTGAGTTCAGTTGTGACACTGCGGGCAGCGGCAGCGTCGCCGCGCCGTCGGCGATCCAGGCGCCCTTCGTGCGGCCCGGACCCACCAGGTCGGCGATCGCATGCTTGCTGTCCTCACCGACCAGCACCGCGAGCACCAGCGCGCGCCTGCGCTCCCGATGTTCGGCGGGAATTCCGTGCACCTCGGCGACCGCCAGCACGTAGACGGCCGTCGCTTCGAGGAACACCACCGTCTCGCCGGCGACGGCCGACGCCGCGGCAAGTGTTCCGAAACCCGGGAACGCCGCCGCCGATCCGACGGCCGCGCCGCTGGCCATCACCGCGCCGAGGTAGTGCTTCTCGAGCCTGCCGATGATCTCGGCGGGAGAGGCATCCGGGCTCTGCTTGCGGAGGCGGTCCACGTAGGCCTTGACCGCGGGCCCTTGGACGCGCGCGCCGCGCTCGATGATCTGTGACAGCACCTTCGCGGCGACGCTGGGATCTTCGGCGGAGCCATCGCTGACCGCCGGCAACTGGCTCTTGGCCTTCGACCGGGCACTCATATGGCCCCCTTCCCGAACGACTCGCTCCAGGCTATCGCTTAGTCCAACGAACGGCGGCCACCCGGTGTGCCCGGCGGTGATAGCGCTCACTGTCTGCCGCAGCGGGAAGAAAATAATGAGAAGCGACGCTAATCATTTCCATGGCACCATCACCGGCTGTGGACCTGACGCATGCCCCGACTCCGATTCAGGAGCGTCAGAATGGCACGGCTCCGAGCCGGATCCGCATGATCCTCGTGCTGGGTGTCATGGTCGCGCTCGGCCCGCTGACCATCGATATGTATCTCCCCGCGCTTCCGGGCATCGCCGACGAACTCGGGGTGTCCTCGTCGGTCGCGCAGTTGACGCTGACCGGCACGCTTCTCGGATTGGCCCTCGGCCAGTTGGTCGTCGGCCCGCTCTCGGACTCGCTGGGCCGCCGCCGACCGCTGATGGCCGGGATCGTGCTGCACATGCTCGCGTCGCTGGGGTGCCTGTTCGCGCCCAACATCGAGGTGCTCGGTCTGGCTCGCGGCCTGCAGGGTATGGGTGCCGCGGCCGCCGCGGTGGTGGCGGTCGCCGTCGTCGGCGATCTGTTCACCGGTTCGGCCGCCGCCACGATGATGTCGCGGCTGATGCTGGTGCTCGGCGTCGCGCCGGTGCTGGCTCCGTCGTTGGGCGCCGCGGTTCTGCTGAAGGCCTCCTGGCACTGGGTGTTCGCCGCACTGGTGCTGATCGCCGGCCTGTTGCTGGTGGTGGCGGCGACGGCCCTGCCGGAGACGCTGCCCGTCGCGCATCGACGACCGCTGAAGGTGCGCGGCATCGCCGCGACGTATCTGGAACTGCTGCGCGACGCCCGCTTCGTGGCGCTGGTCCTGGTCGCAGCCCTGGGGATGTCCGGGCTTTTCGCGTACATCTCGGCCGCGCCGTTCGTCCTACAGGGCCGCTACGGCCTGGATCAGCAGGCCTTTGCGCTCGTGTTCGCGGCGGGTGCGATCGCGCTTATCGGGGCGACGCAGTCCAACGTTCTCCTGCTACGCCACTTCACGCCGCAGACGATCGTGCTGTGGGCGCTGGCGGTGGCCTCGGTCGGCGGCGCCGTCTTCGTCGGTATCACGCTCGCGGACATCGGCGGGCTGGCCGGATTCGTTGTCCCCGTCTGGGTGGTGCTCGCGGCGATGGGTCTGGTCATCCCGAACGCACCCGCGGTCGCACTGACCCGGCACCCGGACGCCGCGGGCACCGCCGCCGCTCTGCTGGGCGCGGCACAGTTCGGGCTGGGCGCCGCGATCGCTCCGGCCGTCGGCGCTCTCGGCAACAACGAGTTCGCTCTGGCGGCGGTGATGACGGTGGGTATGGTGATCGCGTTGCTCGCGCTTATGGCCGTCGGTGTGTCGACGACTGACCGCGCGGGCGACTCCGAATGCGATGTCAGCGACGACGTCGTGCCCGAGCCTGCCTGACGTCTCGTAGCGCACGATTCCGCCTTGTCGGGATCGGCCACGCTCCGTAGCGTCGGCGGGGTCGCCGAGTGCTAGTCGACCCAGGATGTTCTCAACCCTTCTCACCAGGCAGAACGCGTCATCGAACCCGTGGCATGCGCTGTGGGCGATGATGGTCGGCTTCTTCATGATCCTGGTGGACGCGACGATCGTGGCGGTCGCCAACCCGTCGATCATGGCCAGGTTCGACGCCGGCTACGACGCGGTCCTGTGGGTCACGAGCGCCTACCTGCTGGCGTACGCGGTGCCGTTGCTGGTGGCCGGGCGCCTCGGCGACCGGTTCGGCCCGAAGAACCTCTATCTCCTCGGCCTCACGGTCTTCACCGTCGCCTCCCTGTGGTGCGGCCTGTCCGACACGATCGGGATGCTGATCGCGGCGCGCGTCGTCCAGGGTGTCGGCGCGGCGCTGCTGACGCCGCAGACGCTCTCGACGGTCACCCGCATCTTCCCCGCCGAGCGGCGAGGTGTGGCGATGAGCGTGTGGGGCGCGACGGCCGGGGTCGCGACACTGGTCGGTCCGCTTGCAGGCGGCGTGCTGGTCGATGCGCTCGGATGGCAGTGGATCTTCTTCGTCAACGTGCCGATCGGCGTGTTCGGGGTGGCGTTGGCGCTGCGGTTGGTTCCCGAACTCCCGCGGCAGCGGCAGCGACTCGACGTGCCGGGGGTGATCCTGTCCGGCGTCGGGTTGTTCCTGATCGTGTTCGCGCTGCAGGAGGGTCAGGCGCACCGGTGGACGCACTGGGTGTGGGGCCTGATGGCGTTGGGCACCGGGGTGATGGCCGCGTTCCTGTTCTGGCAGTCGGCCAACCGCAAGGATCCGCTGCTGCCGCTGGAGATCTTTCGCGACCGCGACTTCTCGCTGTCGACGTTCGGCGTTGCGACCATCGGCTTCGTGGTGACCGGCATGATCGTGCCGATCATGTTCTACGCCCAGGCGGTCAGTGGGCTCTCGCCGACGCGTTCGGCGCTGCTGACCGCGCCGATGGCGATCGCGACGGGTGTCCTCGCACCCTTCGTCGGATGGATCGTGGACCGGTGGCATCCGCGCCCGGTGGTCGGGTTCGGCTTCTCGGTGTTGGCGATCGCGATGACCTGGCTGTCGCTGGACATGGCCCCCGACACCCCGATCTGGCGGCTGGTGGTCCCGCTGACCGCGACGGGTATCGGCATGGCGTTCATCTGGTCGCCGCTGGCCGCGACGGCCACTCGCAACCTGCCGCCACGGTTGGCCGGCGCGGGCTCGGGCGTCTACAACACCACCCGCCAGGTCGGCGCCGTGCTGGGCAGCGCCAGCATGGCCGCGTTCATGACGTGGCAGGTCAACTCCGAATTGCCGCCGTGGGCCGCCGATTCGGCACAGGGCGACGCGGGCGCGACGCAGTTGCCGTCGTTCCTGCACGCGCCGTTCGCGGCCGCCATGTCGCATTCGTTGCTGTTGCCCGCGTTCGTCGCACTCTTCGGGGTCATCGCGGCGGTGTTCCTGCTCGGCCATGCACCGCGGCCGCTCGACGATGCGCCCACCGAGGTCGCTCACGAGGACGACGAGGCATTCGACGACGATGACGACTACGTCGAGTACACCATCAGCTGGGATGACGACGGTTCCGCGGCGTGGGTTCCGGCCGATCGGGAGCCGGCGACCGAACCCTTGGCTCCGCGCGAGGAGCGCCCGCCCGCGCAGGCCGACGAATCGTGGCGCGAGATACTCGACCAGCTGCTCGCCGACATCCCGGCCTCGCCCGACCCGGAACCCGTCGACGAACCGATCGGGCTGGCCCACAACGGCTTACGCATGCACGACGAGCCGCGGCTCACCTGGCTCGACTCGGCGGGTGCGGAGGTTCATCCGCGCGACGACCGCCGCGACCGGCCGGGCCGCCATGGGCGCTCGAGCCGTGGGGAGTTCCGGTCCACCGGACGGCATGCGCGCGACGACGACCTCTAGTCGAAGAGCACCGCGGGATTGAGAAAGCCGGACGGGTCGAACGCGGCCTTGACGGTCCGCATCGCCGCGATGTCGGCGTCGGTGCGCGACATTCCGAGGTAGGCCCGTTTGCGGGTGCCGACGCCGTGCTCGGAGCTGACGTTGCCGCCCATGCGGGCGATGAGGTCCATCATCGCCGAGTACAGCGCGCGCTCGGCCGCGCCGTCGAGCGAGCACCGCACGAGGTTCAGGTGCAGGTTGCCCTCGCCGACATGCCCGAACAGCACCGGGATCGCCTCGGGCGCGTGCGCGGAGACGACGTCGGCGGCCTCGGCCGCGAACGGCGCGATGGACGAAAGCGGCAGCGAGACATCGAATTTCAGCGGCGGCCCGTAGACACCGAGCACCTCGGCGATGGCCTCGCGCACCTGCCACAGCCGCTGTTGTGCGGCCGCGTCGACGCCGACGGCGGGCTCGCCGCATAGGTCGGCATTCTCGATCGCGGAGGCCAGCCGCTCGGTCTGGTCGGTGTCACCGGCCAGCTCGATGAGCAGTTGCCAGGCGCCGTCGACCGGGGCGGGCACCCCGGCGTGTTCGGCGGTCAACGCGCTGACGCGCGCGTCGATCAACTCGAGCGCGGCGACGCCGTCCAGATCGCGGAAGACGCGCCCGGCGTCGACGAGCGCGTCGAGGTCGGCGAACCCGCAGACCGCGGTGACCCGGTGAGCCGGCGCGGGATGCAGCCTCAAGTCGAGTGCGGTGATGATGCCCAACGTGCCCTCGGCGCCCACGAACAGCGACGCCAGGTCGTAACCGGTGTTGTCCATCCGCACGCGGCTGTGCCGGTGCACGACCGAACCGTCGGGCAGCGCGACGTCCAACCCGATCACCTGCTCGCCCATGTTGCCGTAGCGGACGGTGCGCAGCCCGCCGGCGTTCGTCGAGGCCATTCCACCGACGGTCGCGGTGTCACGAGCGGCCAGGTCGACGCCGAACACCAGCCCCGCCGCACTCGCCGCCTGCTGTACCTCGGCCAGAGTCACGCCCGCGCCCACCGAGATTCGGCGTTCGGCGACATCGACGTCGCCGATGTCCCGCAACCGGTCGGTGGACAGCAGCACGTCGTCGTGCTCGGGCACGGTACCGGCGACCAACGATGTCCGGCCGCCCTGCACGGTGACATAGGCACCCGCTTCACGGCAGGCCCGCAGCACCGCCGCGACCTCGTCGGCCGACCCCGGCCGCACGAGGCTGCTGGCCCGCCCCCGGTAGCGCCCGGTGTGGTCGACGACGCGCGACGCGAGGACATCGGGATCGGTGCTGACATAGGCGGTTCCGACGATCTCGCCCAGCCGGTCGGTCAAGCTCATGTGTTACCTGCGCCCAGCGACAGGAACGCACCCAACTCGATCAAGCGGTCCGGTGTGCCGGGCAGGTACTCGGTGAGCGCCTCCGACCGGACGATCACGCTGAGGTACTTGGCGCGGCTGATCGCGACGTTGAGCCGGTTCCTGTTGAGCAAAAACGAGATTCCGCGCGGCACGTCGTCGATGGACGACGCCGTCATCGACACGAACACCACCGGCGCCTGCCTGCCCTGGAACTTGTCCACGGTGCCGACCGCGATCCCGGACAGCCCCGCGGCTTCGAAATAGTCGCGCAGCAGCAGCACCTGCGCGTTGTACGGGGCGACGACGAGCACGTCGCCTTCTGCCAGCGGGCGGGTGCCGTCCTCGTCGGTCCACTGGCTGCCGAGCAGTTGCCGCGTCGCCGCGACGATCGCTTCGGCCTCCTCGGGACTGCTCGTGGAATTGCCGTCGTGGGGGATCGGCACCACGCGCACCCCCGGATGGTGGCCCGCCAGGCGCCGCGCGGCGGGTCGGTCCTTCGCGGGACGCAGCTTGCCCTCGTAGGCCAGCCGGGACACCGGCGCGCACACCGCAGGGTGCATGCGGAAGGTGCGGTCCAGGAAATAGCCGAATTGCTCGGGCAGCGTTCGGTTCTCCTGCACCAGCCAGCCCAGCGCCGACGCGTCGACCGGTTCGGGGTGGTGGCCCTGGCTGACCTGCGGCAGTTGCTGCGGGTCGCCGAGCAGCATCAAATTGTCGGCGGCCCTGGCCACGGCGATGGTGTTCGCCAGACAGAACTGTCCGGCCTCCTCGATCACCAGCAGGTCGAGGCTACGGGCCTCCACGCGGGTGTCGTTGGCGAAATCCCATGCGGTGCCGCCGATGACGCACCCGGCGTGCTCGGCGATGAACGCCGCGTACTCGTCCTTGTCGATCGCCTGACATCCGACGTCGTCGGGGCAGTCCTTCTTGGCGATGCGCGCGGAATCCACGCCCGCCTTGATCAAGTCGCGAAACAGGTTCTCCACCACCGCGTGTGACTGCGCCACGACTCCGACGCGCCACTGGTGGTCGTTGACCAGTCGGGCCACGATGCGTGCGGCGGTGTACGTCTTGCCGGTGCCCGGCGGACCGTGCACCGCGACGTAGGACGAGTCGAGGTCGAGCACGGCGGCGGTAATGTCGGCAGTAGCGTCGCCGGTGTGGGGGAGGGGTGCACCGCTGCGGGTGCGAGGGGAGCGCCGGAGCAGCAGATCGGCGACGGCGGTGCGCGGAAGGTCGGGCAGCGTCGCGGCGATCTCGGCGGCGGCCGCGTCGATTGACTCACGTAACTTCTTGGTGCCCACGATGTTTCGCGGGGTGAGCGCGAACGGCGTCTGGGTGAAGGTGCCGTCCGGTGTCTCCCGTTCGCAGATCACCACCCGGGTGGCGGCGGTCGAGTCATCGATCTCGATGATGTCGGCGTTGCCGGCCGCACGGCGGTCCGCGTTGTCCGCCATGCCCGCAGGCGACGGCGGTTCGTAGAGTGCGAACACCTCCCTGTGGAGATCACCGCCCTCCAGCGTCCCGATGAGCTCGAGCCACCGCTGCTTCTTGCGGGCGCGCGTCGACGGCAGATGCCATTCCTTGACGACGGTCGTTCGGTCGGTGTCGACCAGGAAAACGTCGCTGGTGTCGCCCCACTCGTCGACCGCGCTGTTCAACCGGTCGAAATGCGCCCACCAGAAGGGTTTGTCCTCGCGGCGGTGATATCCGCGGGCGGCGGCCATCAACGCCACGGCCGTCTGCTCCGGAGTGCGTTCGCCCACACCGTCTCCGGCGAAGTCCATCAGCGTGCGCGCCAGTTCGTCGGTGTCCTCGACGGCCACGCCCTGGGTGACGGGTTGGGGTCCGAGCGGCGGAACGCTCGACTCGATGGCGATCTTGATCAGCCAGTCGCGCAGGCGGTGCGTCGAGCGGCAGTCGTAGCGGTTGTAGTCCTCGATCTTCTTGAGCATGTTCGCGGCTTCGTCATCGCGACCCTCGGCGCGCATTTCACAGAACCGCGCGTACATCGTGATCGACTCCGTCGCGGTGGTGACGTCACCGTCGCGCAACTCCGAGCCCATGTACAGCGGTTCCAGCGACTTGAGGCTGTAGTTCTCGGTGCCCACGCGAATGCTTTTGCGCACCAACGGATACAGGTCGACCAGAACACCGCTGCGCAGCAGGTCGTCGACCTCGTCCTCGCCGACGCCGTAGCGTCCGGCCAGCCGCAGCAGGGCGCTCTTCTCATAGGCCGCGTAGTGGTAGATGTGCATCTTCGGGTACTTCTTGCGGCGCTGACGCACCAGCTTGAGGAAGTCGACCAGGGCCTTGCGCTCGCTCGCGCGGTCGTGCGCCCACAGCGGGCGGAATGCCCCGCCGACCTCGAGCACGCCCCACATGTACTCCAGGCCCCAGTCGTGACCGTCGGCGGTCCACAGCGGGTCGCCCTCGAAGTCGAAGAACAGGTCGCCCTTGTCGGGATCGGGCAGCAACGTCAGCGGTTGCGCGTCGACGACCTGGTACGGCGGCTTGCCGTCCACCCGCGGGGCGAGCTGCAACCGCGCCTGGTCCCGCAGCGCGGTGAACGTCCGCGCCGGAAGCTCTGCCACCGGACTGTCGTGGTTCGCGAGTTCGGCGACCGTGGTGATGCCGGCGTCGAGCAGCCGTGCGCGCTGGCTGACCCGCATGTTCGCCACCAGCAGCAGATCGTCGGTGGCCCGCACCTGGGCCTCGCATTCCGGACAGCGGAAGCACGCACGCACGGTGTCGTCGGCCCAATCGACCGGCGCACCGGATGCGAGGTGGTCGTCGAGCAGCCGCTGCAGAGCCTCGCGACGGGGGCGATAGACCGGAAGCAGTTCGTCGACGCGGTAACTCGCGGTGGCCCCGTCGCCCAGAACCAACTCGACCTCGTCGGCGACCGGTACACCCGCCGCCGACAGCGTTTCGGCGTAGGCCGCCAACTGCAGCAGCGCCTCGACCTTCACCGATCGCGCGAGCTTGGTGTCGCGCAATCGGTACCGCTCGCCGTCGGGGCCCTGCTCCAGGATCAGGAAGTCGGCGAAACCGACGAACCGACCGTCGAACATCGCGGCCTGATAGATCACCTCGGCACGGCGCTCGACGGCGCGGCGCGTCTGGTCGGCGGCCGCGGTCAGCCCGTCGACGGTGTATTGAGGCTTGCCGATGACCGCGACGTCGGCCCGGTCGCGCAGCAGATCGAGATGGCGCTTTTCGTGGTCACCGCCGAGCTGGGCCGTGCGGGCCAGCAGCTCGTCCTCGACCGCGACGGCGGGCCCCCTGCCGAGCTTGGCGTCGAAGGCGCGCAGCAGCGCGTACTCGCAGCGGGCTGCCGCCGCGAGATCGGATGCGCTGTATATGACGCGGGTTTCGGCGTCATCGGGGGCCACGAACACGCTGCCACTTTATGTGACCCGGGCGACACGTCCGCGAGCGAAACAGCATCCCCGGCTGTGAATCAAGCTATGGAACGACCGGGGATGCTGCTTCGGTGCAGCGCTTCTCAGCCCAGCGGCCGACCAGGCGGATTCGACTGCTGCGGATAGGGCGCCGAGGGAGGCGCGGCGTGTTGGCCCGTCGAATAGGGAGTACCCGGCGCTTCGTGTTGGCCCGACGGATACGGCGCTGCACTCGGCGTGGCGGCCGGGTCCGCGGGCTGGTACTGCGTCGGAATCTCCTCGGTCGGGCGGGATGTCTGTTCCCGCATGTTGCGACCGTCGCGCTCGGCCCGCGTGAGGTAGTCCTCCCATCGATGCTGCATGGGCTTGATCAGGCCACCGCCGACGCCGACGACCAGAATGCCGCCAATGGTGCCTAGCACCGCGATGAGTACCGGGAGGGTGACCGTCAGTGCAATGCCGACCTGATTGAGCGCGGCGATGATGCCGAGGCCGAGGATGAAGACACTGGCGATATTGCCGAGCATCCGGCCGTATGACAGACCGCTGAGCGCGTTGGTGACGATATCGCGCACGGCCGCGGCGATCGCTGCCGCAACCACGACGATGACGAGTGCCACCAGCAGCCGAGGGAGGAACGCAATCACTCCGGCCAGTAAGTCACTGACTGGGTTCGGGCCGAAGACGCCGAAGGCGAACTGAAGAACCACCAGCACCAAGGCGTAGTAGACGATCTTGCTGACGATTGTGGAGGCGTCATATCGGCTGTTTTCCAACGCCTTTCGCACGCCACCGCGTTCGACGGCCCGGTCGAATCCGACCCGTTCGAGGATCTTGTCGACCGCTTTGGCGATCAGCTTTGCAAGAATCCAACCGACGATCAGGATCAGCAGGAATACCAGTAGCTTGGGGGCGATGGTAGCGACCGATCGCCACATATCTCGTAGGGCGTCTTCCATGGCACTCAGCTCCTTCGAGCGGCGTGAGAACTGTTATTGACACATGCGTCATACCCCGTGTCGACGTGGGCAAACGGAAGGCGAAGGCTTCCTCGACAGTCAGCTGCCGGTGTTACCGATCAGCTCAACGCCGTTTCCGTTCCAGCGGAACCTGACCACGCTGTCGAGACCCGCCATGCCGTTCGAGTAGCGCAGCGCCACGGTGTCGCCGGTGCTCTCTAAGGTGTCCACGCCGTTGAAGCCGTAGGTGTCGGGTGCCCCGGAGGGGATGAACTTGCCGAGGTGGAACATCACCGCCCGGGTGTTCGGGTTCGTCGCGTTTGTGTTGGCCTTGACGATGACGACCGACAGCTGCGCGCACTCGTTGTAGTTGCCCGCGATCGGCTCCGGATTCCAGCCCTGGTTGCTGCGCGGATCGCGGGGTAGCTCGGCCACCGCCCTGGTGATCTCCGGCGCGGCGAGGTTGACCGCGCAGGGGTCGGCGGCCGGTGGGCCGGCCGTGGCGGCGTTGGGGTAGGGCGCCGGCGGCGCCGCCGCCGGGGGAGGTGCGGCGTGGGGTGAGGCGTCGGGTGTCTTGGAGACGGTGGAGTCGCTCGCCCCGCATCCGGCGCCGAACACGACCGCCGTGAGCACCGCCGCCGATCCGATGAAGCCATTGAGCCGTACCGTGCACATCACCTGAGCCACCCTCGCAAATCACGTCGGCCAGGTCGCGCCGACACACCGCGTGGCGAAAAGGGCCGCTTGCGGGCACTAGACTCGACCCCGATGACCTCCGCCGAGTCGGATGCGAGCCAGGACGGCTCGACCGGCGACCTGACCTTCAACGACCTGCAGATTCACCCCTCGGTGCTGCGGGCCGTTTCCGATGTCGGCTACGAGACGCCGTCGGCGATCCAGGCGGCCACCATCCCGGCGATGATGGCGGGCTCCGACGTGGTGGGTCTCGCCCAGACCGGAACGGGTAAGACCGCCGCGTTCGCGATCCCGATCCTGTCGAAGATCGACACCGGCAGCCGGGCGACCCAAGCGCTCGTCCTGGCGCCGACGCGCGAGCTGGCGCTGCAGGTCGCCGAGGCGTTCGGCCGCTACGGTGCTCACCTGCCCGAGGTGAACGTGCTGCCGATCTACGGCGGGTCGTCCTACGGGCCACAGCTGGCGGGGCTCAAGCGCGGCGCCCAGGTGGTCGTGGGCACGCCGGGCCGGGTGATCGACCATCTCGAGAAGGGCCGCCTGGACCTGTCGCGGCTCGACTACCTGGTGCTCGACGAGGCCGACGAGATGCTGCAGATGGGCTTCGCCGAGGACGTCGAGCGCATCCTGGCCGAGACCCCGGAGTTCAAACAGGTCGCGCTGTTCTCGGCGACCATGCCGCCCGCGATCCGCAAGATCACCAAGAAGTACCTGCACGATCCGGTCGAGGTCCAGGTCAAGGCGAAAACCGCGACCGCAGAGAACATTTCGCAGCGCTACATCCAGGTCGCGGGCCACCGCAAGATGGACGCGCTGACGCGGGTGCTCGAGGTCGAAGAGGGCGACGCGATGATCGTGTTCGTCCGCACCAAGCAGGCCACCGAAGAGGTCGCCGAACGGCTCAAGGCGCGGGGCTTCGCCGCCGCGGCGATCAACGGCGACATCCCGCAGGCCCAGCGCGAGCGCACCATCGCCGCGTTGAAGGACGGCAGGATCGACGTGCTGATCGCGACCGACGTCGCCGCGCGCGGACTGGACGTCGAACGCATCTCCCACGTCCTCAACTACGACATCCCGCACGACACCGAGTCCTACGTGCACCGCATCGGGCGCACGGGTCGGGCGGGCCGATCCGGGTCGGCGCTGCTGTTCGTCACGCCCCGCGAGCGGCATCTGCTCAAGGCCATCGAGAAGGCCACCCGGTCCAAGCTGGTCGAGGCCGAACTGCCGACGGTCGAGGACGTCAACGCCCAGCGGGTCGCCAAGTTCCGCGATTCGATCACGGAGGCGCTCACCGCGCCGGGTGTCGACGTGTTCCGCAACATCATCGAGGACTACGAACGCGAGCACGACGTGCCGATCGCCGACATCGCGGCGGCGTTGGCCGCGCAGGCGCAGGGCGGCGACGAGTTCTTCATGGTCGAGCCGCCGCCGGAGAAGCGGCGCGAACGTGAGGAGCGTCCCCGCCGCGACAAGTTCGACCGTAAACCGCGCGAGGGCCTGGTCACCTACCGCATCTCGGTTGGCAAGCGGCACAAGGTCGGGCCGGGACACATCGTCGGCGCCATCGCCAACGAGGGCGGTCTGCACCGCAGCGACTTCGGCCACATCACCATCCGGCCGGACTTCTCGTTGGTGGAACTGCCCGCCGATCTGCCCAAGAAGACCCTCAAAGCCCTTGAGAACACCCGTATCTCGGGGGTGAAGATCAACCTGCAGCCTGACCGACGGCCGGACAAGGGCCGGCACAAGCAGAGATGACGCTGTCGCGGGGGCTGGACGCGCAGGGCGGTCTGGAATCCGTCAGCAGGGCCGAGCGTGTCGCCTCGCTCACCGGTATCCGCGCGGTCGCGGCGTTGTTGGTGATGCTGACCCACGCCGCGTACACGACGGGCAAGTACCCGCAGGGCTACGTCGGCCTGGTGTACTCCCGCGCGGAGATCGGTGTGCCGATCTTCTTCGTGCTCAGCGGGTTTCTGTTGTTCTCGCCGTGGGTGAAGGCCGCCGCCCAGGGACGACCCGCGCCGTCGGTGCGCCGCTACGCCTGGCATCGCGTCCGCCGCATCATGCCCGCCTACGTCGTCACCGTGCTGGTGGCCTACCTCGTCTACCACTTCCGCACCGCGGGCCCGAATCCGGGACACACCTGGGAGGGGCTGTTCCGCAACCTCACCCTCACCCAGATCTACACCGACCACTACCTGTATTCGTTTCTGCACCAAGGACTCACGCAGATGTGGAGCCTGGCGGTGGAGGTCGCGTTCTACATCATGCTGCCGCTGTTGGCGTGGCTGCTGCTGGTGGCGCTGTGCCGACGACGGTGGCGGCCCGGCCTGCTGATCGGCGGACTGAGCGCGCTGGCGCTCATCACCCCGGCGTGGCTGATCCTGGTGCACACCACCGAATTTCTGCCCGACGGCGCGCGGCTGTGGCTCCCGTCGTACCTCGCGTGGTTCATCGGCGGGATGCTGCTGGCCGCACTGCAACCGCTCGGCGTGCGGGCCTACGGCCTGGCGTGCATCCCGGTCGCGGTGGCGTGCTATTTCATCGCGTCCACGCCCATCGCCGGGGAGCCGACCACGTCACCCAACGAGTTGCGCGAGGCGATCGTGAAGGCGTTTTTCTACGCGGTGATCGCCACGCTCGCGGTGGCACCGCTGGCGCTCGGCGACCGGGGGATCTACGCGCGGCTGCTGTCCAGCCGGCCGATGGTGTTCCTCGGCGAGATCTCGTACGAGATATTCCTGATCCACCTGATCACGATGGAACTGGCCATGGTGGAGGTCCTGCACTATCCGATCTACACCGGTTCGATCGTGATGCTCTTCCTCGTCACCTTCGTCATGACCGTCCCGCTGGCGTGGCTGCTGCACCGGTTCACCCGGGTGCGGTCCACCTGAAGGCAGGTGCCCCTTCCGCCGGTCGCAAATTAGGGTAGCCTAACCGGAACAGCGACACGGAGGGCTAGTTATGTCGGACAAGAAGCCAACGCGCGGTTTCCAAGGTGCGGTGCTCAAGCTGCTGCGCGCGGGCGACTATCGACTGACCGTGACGGGAAGACGCGAGATCAGCCCGCATTACGTGCGGCTGAGCTTCGATGCGGGCGGCATGCTCGCCGACCGGCCGCTGCACCCGACGATGTGGATCCGCATGTGGTTCGCCGACGGCGAGAAGCTGCATCAGCGGGGCTACACCCTGGTCGACCCGAACCCCGCGGCCGACACCGTCGACATCGAGTTCGCCCTGCACGACGGCATCGCCTCGCGTTGGGCGGAGAACGCGCAACCGGGTGACACGATCGAGGTGACGGTGCTCGGCAGCAACTTCACGCTGCCCGAACCGCAGCCGGCCGGCTACGTCATCGTCGGCGACACCGCGTCGCTGCCCGCCATCAACTCGCTGCTGACCGCGATCGGTGACACCCCCGCGCGGGTGTTCCTGGAGGCGGCCCACGACGACGACCGGCAGCTCCCGGTGGCCCGCAGCACCGACGTGATGTGGGTGGACCGCAAGAACGCCGGCGAGGCGCTCGTCGAGGCCGTCGCCGCGGCGGCGTTCGACGCATCCGATCACTTCGGATGGGTCGCGTGCGACAACCGCACCACCCGCGCGGTGGCCAAAGTCTTCCGCGAGGATTACAAGATCTCGAAGAAGTCGATCAAGGCCCAGGCTTACTGGGTGGCCTGACGACTCTCGTCGCGCTCACCCAAGAGCCTGCGACGGCGCCGCGTGCGCGGCAGCGCGATGGCCAACACCAGCGCGACCGCGACCACGATCCACAACACGATCGTGATCGGGCTCGACACCAGGATCGACGGGTCGCCCTCGGACAGGGTCAACGCCCGCCTCAATTGCTGTTCGGCGATGGGGCCCAGGATCAGGCCGACGACCGCGGGGGCGATCGGGATACCGGCCTGCATCATCAACAGGCCCAGCAGGCCGATGGCGCACAACACGATCAGATCGAACGTCGTGCCACCCGTCGCGAACGTGCCGAGCGCGGCGAAAACCAGTACACCGGCGTAGATCCCGTACGCGGGCACCGTCAATAGCCGCGCCCACACCTTGGCCATCGGCAGGTTGAGCACGAGCAGCATCGCGTTGCCGATGTACAGGCTCGCGATCAGTGCCCACACCAACGGGCCCGATTCGCTGAACAGTTCGGGTCCCGGCTGCAGGCCGTACGACTGGAACGCGACGAGGATGACCGCCGCCGTGGCCGACGTCGGGAGCCCGATGGTCAACAGCGGCACCAGCACACCCGCGGCCGCCGCGTTGTTGGCCGCCTCCGGACCCGCGACCCCCTCGATCGCCCCGTGCCCGAACTCTTCTGGGTGCTTGCTGAGCCGCTTCTCGGTGGCGTAGCTCAGGAACGTCGGCACCTCGGCGCCGCCTGCGGGCAACGCGCCGATGGGGAAGCCATACGCCGTGCCGCGCAACCAGGCGGGCCAGGAGCGGCGGAAATCTTCGCGGGACAGGAACGCTCGGCCCCGCAGCGGTTCGACGGTCGTGCCGCCGGTGCCCAGCAGCACGTGCCGGAACGCCTCACCGAGCGCGAACAACGCGATGACCACGATGACGACGTCGATGCCGTCGAGCAGCGACTCGATGCCGAAGGTGAGCCGCGGTTGCCCTGTCTGCGAATCGATTCCGACCAGACCGATCGTCACCCCGACCAGCAGGCTGGCCGCACCCTTGACCAGGTTGTCGCCGAGCAGCGCGCTGACCGTCACGAACGCGACGGCCATCAGCGCGACGTATTCGGGTGGGCCGAAGCTCGTCGCGAAGTCCGCGACGGCGGGTGCGACGAACGTCAACGCGACGGTGCCGATGGTGCCGGCGACGAAGCTGCCGATCGCCGCGGTGGCCAACGCCGCCGCGGCCCGGCCCGCGCGCGCCATCTTGTTGCCTTCGAGCGCGGCGACCATCGACGCGCTCTCGCCGGGCACGTTCAGCAGGATCGCGGTGGTCGAACCGCCGTACATGCCGCCGTAGTAGATGCCGGCGAACATGATCAGCGCGCTGGCGGGATCGAGTCGGAACGTGATCGGCAGGAGCAGGGCGACGGTCAGCGCGGGCCCAATGCCGGGCAGCACGCCCACGGCGGTGCCGATCGTCACCCCCAGCAACGCCCACAGCAGGTGGGTCGGCGTCGCCGCGGTGGCGAACCCGTCGAGAAGCATGCCGAGAGAGTCCATTTCAGAATCCCCACGGCCCGGCTGGCAGGGTCAACCCGATAAGGCGGTCGAACACCAGGAACACGATGGCCGCGAGCGCCCATCCGTACGCGACGGTGCGCCAGAACACCGGCGCACCGAGCAGCATCGCCGCCGCGACAAACAAACCCGTCGAGCTCACAACGTAACCGACCACCGGCAGCAGCAGCGCGAACGCGATCAGCGCCGCCACCATCCCGACCAACCGCAGACCCGCCCGTGGTTGGAAGCGCGACTCGCGGGACGCGGTACCCATTTGTGCGCGCGACTGAATCAGCAACGCCGCACCGACGATTCCGAGCAGGACGCCGATGGGCAGGGGCACCGCGGCGGGGCCGACCGCCTCGGAGGTGGCCGGTAGTCGCGCCGCGTCGATGATCACCAGCACGGCGGCGACAAGCATGAGCGCACCGAACGCCGCCGAGGCCAGCACGGTGTTGCGGTCAGGCACGCGGTCAGACAGTTCCGTTGTGCCCTCGGGAGTTTCGTCGGTCGATGTCAATTCGATTTCCCCAACCCCATGTCGTCGAGCACCTGTTTGACGCGGGCCTGCTCGGCCTGCACGAACCGCTCGAACGGCTCGCCGGCGAGCGTCGCGTCACCCCAGCCCCGGTCTTTCAGGATGTCCTGCCAGGTCTGGGTTTTCGTCATGTCCAGCAGCAGTTCCTCCAGCGCCGATTCCTGCTCTTCGGTGATGCCCTTGGGCGCGACGACCCCGCGCCAGTTCTCCAGCTCGACGTCCATACCCGCCTCGCGCATCGTGGGCACGTCGGGTAGTCCGGGGAGTCGCTCGGGGCTGGAGACCGCGAGCGCGCGGACCTCGCCGGAGTCGATCTGCGGCTGGATCTCCGAGACGCCGGATATCGCGATCGTCGAGCGGCCCGACAGCAGTGTTGAGAGCATCTCGCCGCCGCCGGAGTGCGCGACGTAGCTGAGTCCGGCGGGGTCGGCGCCGATGGCCTGCGCCATCAACCCCGCCAGGATCTGTTCGGCTCCGCCGGCCGAACCGCCCGAGATCGAGACGGCGGGCAGGTCGGCCTTCATGGCGGCGGCGACGTCGGAGAGCTTGGTCAGCGGCGAGGCCTTGGGCACCACGACCACTTCGTAGTCGCTGGTGAGTCGGACCAGCGGCGTCGTGTCGTCGAGGGAGTACTGCGAGCGGTTCGCGACCACGGCGCCGACCATGATCAGCCCGGTGGTCATCAGCTGGGACGGGTCCCCGTCGAACCGCACGAACTGGCTCAGCCCGATCGTGCCGCCGGCGCCGGAGACGTTGTAGACCTCGGTGCGGCCGACGATCTCGCGCAGCGCCTCCTGCATCGCGCGGGACGTTTGATCCCACCCGCCGCCGGGCGATGCGGGCGCCATGATCCGGAGCTGTTGATGGCCGATCGCGCGCTGGACTGTCGTTTCGGCCGGGCTTTCACGCGGCACGGTGACGACGATCGCCACCGTGGCGAGAACCGCCACCACCGCCGGAAGCCATCGGCGTATCAGTCTCATCGGACCACCTTTGGTCGATCGTGTATCCGAATGTATACAATTGTGTACAAACCAGACAAGGGCGCGTCGCGATCGGGGGCGAATACCCCGGAATCCCGAGCACGCAAACCAAGATCGAAGGAATGTCCCGATGAGCGCACCCTCCGACCACGACGTCATCGTCATCGGTGGGGGCAACGCCGGCTTCTCGGCGGCCCACGCCGCGGCCGAACGCGGGCGGCGGGTGCTGCTCCTCGAACGGGGTACCGCCGAAACGGCCGGGGGCAACAGCTTTTTCACCGCGGGCGCCACCCGCATCAACCATGCCGGATTGGACGACATCGCCGATTTCATCGAGTACGACGAACGGCATCCGCGCACCGAGGTGCCGCCGTACTCGTCGGACGAATACCTCGCCGACCTGGTGAAGGTCACCGAGGGCCGGACCGACCCGGACCTGGCCGGTGTCCTCGTCGATGAGGCGCAGGACGCGGTGCGCTGGTTGCACTCGCTCGGGTTGCGGTACCGGCTGATGTACGAGCGCCAGGCCTACGAACGGCCCGACGGCAGCTACCTGTTCTGGGGCGGTCTGCACATCGGCAACGTCGGGGGAGGCGAGGGGCTGATCGCCGACCACACCCGCGTCGCGGCGGAGCTCGGCACCGAGGTGCGATACGGCTGCCGAGCGAGCGCGCTGATCGTCGACGACGGCCGGGTGGTCGGAGTCGAGGTCGACGGTGGCGAACGGTTACGCGCCGAGAGCGTGGTGCTCGCGTCGGGCGGATTCGAGTCGAACGCCGAATGGCGCGAGAAACATCTCGGCTCGGGCTGGGGCAACGCCAAAGTGCGTGGCACGCCGTACAACACCGGTGACATGATCGCCGCGGCGCTGTCGATCGGCGCGGCCAGAGGCGGGGACTGGTCGACCGCGCACAGCGTGCAGTGGGATGCGTTCACACCCGACAACGAGTCGAACCGTGAACTCACCAATCGCCTCACCCGGCAGAGCTATCCGCTCGGGGTGATCCTCAACCGTGAAGGACGGCGGTTCGTCGACGAAGGCGCCGACTTCCGCAACTACACCTACGCGAAGTACGGCGAGCGGATCCTCAAACAGCCCGACTCGATCGCCTACCAGATCTTCGACGCGACGCTACGGCCCATGCTGCGCAGCGAGGAGTACGACATGCCCGGAATCAGCGTCGTGACGGCCGATTCGATCGAGGACCTCGCCCGCGCGCTCGACGTCGACGTCGCACAGTTCGGCGCGACCATCGACGAGTACAACGCCTCGATCGACACGTCCATCCCGTTCGATCCGACGATCAAGGACGGTCGCGCCGCGCGCGTCGAGCCGCCGAAGAGCAACTGGGCCACTCCACTCGAGACGCCGCCGTACTACGCCTATCCCGTGACCTGTGGCATCACGTTCACGTTCGGCGGCCTGCGCGGCGACGTCGACGGGCGCGTGCTCGACGAGTCCGGCGACCCCATTCCGGGGCTGTATGTGTGCGGCGAGGCCCTCGGCGGATTGTTCAGCGGGAACTACCCGGGCGGATCGGGGCTGGCCGCGGGCATGGTGTTCGGTCGGCGCGCCGGCCGGTTGGCCTAAATTTGCGGGCAGGGGACGGCAATGGCAACGGATCTCTACGAGGAACTGCGCAACGCCATCCTGAGCGGACGGTACGCGGCGGGGCAGGTGCTGTCGGAGAACGCGCTGGCCGCCGAATTCGGCAAGAGTCGCACACCGGTCCGCGAAGCGTTGCACCGCCTGGAGATCGAGTCACTCGTAGAGCGATCGCCCCGCGGCGTGCGGGTGCGCGACACGTCGCCGGAAGAGATCCTCGACATCTACGAGGTACGGATCACGCTGGAGGGCGCAGCGGCCAAGGCCGCGGCCCAACGCGCGACCGAGTTCGACCTGACGCAACTGCGGTCGGCCCTCCAGGCGATGATCGACGCCGACGACACCGCCGAGGCGAAGGCCGCCACCAACCGCCGCTTTCATGAGGCGGTATGGACGGCCAGCCACAATTCGACATTGGTGGATCTGTTGCACCGGTTGAATGTTCACCTGGTGCGCTACCCGAGCACGACGCTGACCTACGGCGACCGGTGGGACGCGGTGTTGCGCGAGCACGAGGAACTGCTCGCCGCGATCGAGGCGCGCGACGGCGAGGCCGCCCGGCGCATCGCCGAGCACCACATGTTCGGCGCCCGCGAGGTCCGCCTGCGGATGTACGCCGACGGCGACCGGAAGAGCTAAACCGTCCGCTCCCGCTCGCTCGGCAGCACGATCGGCACGACGAACTCCTCGAGCATCGACCGCTCGTCGGCCTCGTCGTGACCGGGGAACAGCATCAGCGAGGTCATCACCCGCACCAGCCACCGCGCGCGGTGCGCGACCAACTCCGGGTCGTCCGGGCCGAGCGAGATGACGAACGCTTCGGTCAACGCCTTGATCACCTCGGACTCCTCGGCCATCTCCGCGCCGATAGGTCGCTGGGTGGTGGCGAACCACGATGCCAGGGCGGGACTTTCGCGGACGTTGCGCAGCGAGGCGAGCATGCCTTCGATCAGGCGCTCACGCGGATCGGTGAGCGCGTTGATCTGCTCGGTCATCTCTCGGTACAGCCGGTAGCTCTCGCGGTGGACGTATGCGGTGTAGAGCGCCTCGCGGTTCTCGAAGTAGCGGTACAGCGTGGCGCGCGAACATCCTGCCGCCGAGGCGATTTCGTTCATCCCGACCGTGGCTGCCTCTTTCTGGGTGAACAGCTCGCCCGCGGCGTCGAGGATGCGGTCGGCGGCCACCTCGGTACGCCGCGCCGCCAGCCAGTCGCCGGCCATCAGGCGGTCACCTCGAACGGTACGGACAGCGGCCGTCGCACATAACTGCCGCCGGCCCAGACGATCCCGCCCTCGTCGACCTCGAATTCGGGGATGCGTGTCAGCAATTCGGTAAGCGCGACGCGCGACTGCATCCGCGCGGCCGCCGCACCGAGACAGTGGTGGGCGCCGTGGCTGAAGGTCAGGATGTTGCGCGGTCTGCGCGTCACGTCGAGTTCGGATGCGTCCTCGCCGAATTGGCGCTCGTCGTGGTTGGCCGAGGCGTACAGAAGCAGCACCCGCCTGCCCTCCGGGATCGTCGTGTCGACGACCGTCACGTCGCGGGTTACGGTGCGGGCCAACCCTTGGACGGGGGAGGTCATGCGCAGGAACTCGTCGACAGAATCCGGTATGAGGTCGGGGTTCTCGACGAGCAGGCGGCGCTGGTCGGGTCGCCGGTGGAGCAGTTGTACCGAGCCGCCCAGCATGCCGGTGGTGGTGTCGTTGCCGCCGGTGACCATCGTGAACGTGAACGCGAGGATTGACAGCACGCCGGCGATGTCACCGTCGGCGCCGACGCCGGCGGCCACCAGATGCGACACCGTGTCGTCCTCGGGCTTCACGCGGCGGCGCTCGATGAGGTCGGTGAAGTAGGCCATCATCTCGCCGAGGTTGTCGCCGAGCGTCTCCAGCGCACCGCCGATTCCGCCTTCGGTGGTGTTGGCCGCGACGATCGCCTCGGTCCAGCCGTCGAACTTGACTCGGTCGGCCTCCGGTACGCCGAGGTAGTGCGCGACCACCATGGACGGCAGCGGTTTGAACAGTTCGGCGACGATGTCGCCGCCGCCGTTGCTCCGGATGCGCTCGATCCGCTCGACGACGAATTCGCGCACCTTCGGCTCGACCGCCTCGACCTGCCGAGGGGTGAAGCCTCGCGACACCAGCTTGCGGAACTCGGTGTGCACCGGCGGGTCCTGCATGACCATCGGCGGATTGTCGGCCAGGCCTATCAACTCGAGTTCGCCGTAGTTGACCGTCAGCCCCTGCGCCGACGAGAACGTCTCGTGGTCACGCGCGGCGGCCCAGATGTCGGCATGCCGCGACATGACGAAGTAGTCGTGATCGGACCGGTCGCGGGGCACCACATGATGGACGGGATCGTGGTCGCGCAGCGCCCGGTACATCGGCCACGGATCGGCCCATGTGTCGGCGTCGGCGAGCTGGAATCGAACCGGCGTGTCATGAGACAGAGTAGCCGTCACGTCTCGTTCGTACGACAGATACACGGCTCCTGTCAATAGGAGTTCCCGGATCGAGCGCTGGTTTCGGCAGCGTCTGCCCGCCATTTCTGCACCACGGTCGTGGTTTCCGCCCGATCGCGACCCTGGTGCAGAAATCGGCGGCGACTCAGATCGCGGCGCCCGGATTGAGGATGTTGTCCGGGTCGAGCGCCTGCTTGATCCGCCGATTGAGTTCCATCGCCTCGGGGCCGATCTGACCGGCCAGCCACGGCCGCTTGAGCCTGCCGACGCCGTGCTCGCCGGTGATCGTGCCGCCCAGGCTGACGGCCAGATCCATGATCTCGCCGAACGCGTGGTGGGCGCGCTCGGTCATCGCGGGATCGGCGGGGTCGTAGACGATGAGCGGATGCGTGTTGCCGTCGCCGGCGTGCGCGATCACCGAGATCATCAGCTCGTGGTTGGCCGCGATCTTCTCCACGCCGCTGACCAGATCGGCCAACGCGGGCAACGGAACTCCGACGTCCTCGAGTAGTAGCGAACCCTTGAGCTCGACCGCCGGAATGCAGAACCGCCGGGCAGCGACGAACGCCTCACCCTCCTCGGGGTCGGACGTCGAAAACACTTCCTTGGCGCCGTGTTCGGTGAAGACGTCGGCCATGAATCGCGCGTCCTCGGCGCCGGACGGGCCGCGGTCGTCGGAGGCGGCCACCAGCATCGCGGCGGCGGTGCGATCCAGGCCCATCTTCAGCTTGTCCTCGACCGCGCTGATGGAGGTGGCGTCCATGAACTCCAGCATCGAGGGCCGGATCTTGCCGGTGATCGCGACGACGGCCGTCGCGGCCGCCTCCACCGAGTCGAAGGTCGCCACGACGGTGCACGCCGCCGATTGCGCGGGCAGCAGTTTCAGCGTCACCTCCGTGACCACGCCGAGCGTGCCTTCGCTGCCGACGAACAACTTCGTCAGCGGGAGCCCGGCGACGTCCTTGAGCCGCGGACCGCCGAGCCGCACGGCCGTGCCGTCGGCCAGCACCACCTGCAGGCCGAGCACGTAATCCGTTGTGACGCCGTACTTCACACAACACAGGCCGCCCGCATTGGTGGCGACGTTGCCGCCGATGCTGCAGATCTCGAACGACGACGGGTCGGGCGGATACCACAATCCGTACTCCGCGACCGCCTTCTTGACCTCCGCGTTGAGCAGTCCGGGCTGCACGACCGCGGTGCGGGTCACCGGGTCGACCGCGATATCGCGCATCTTCTCGGTCGTCAGCACGATGGCGCCGTCGAGGGCCGAAGCGCCGCCGGACAAACCGGTGCCCATGCCGCGCGGCACGACCGCGACCTTGTTCGCGGTCGCCCACCGCAGGACCGCTTGCACGTCCTCGGTGGTGCGCGGTCGCACCACTGCCAGCGGTGTGCCCGCGTTCGGGTCGAAGGCCCGGTCCTGCCGGTATGACCCCAGAATGTCCGGATCGGTGACGACAACGTTCTCCGAGCCCTCGGGCAGCGCGTCGACCAAGTCGGCGAGGGGTGATTCCACAGCGCAATGGTACGAGCCGCCCCGTGGCCCGGGTTCGTCGCTGAGTTACAGCGGCGCGAAAACGCGCGCGGGTGCGAAACCCGCGGGATATAGTTCCGCCGTGATCAGCGGGAATCCGCTGGCGGGACGTGACGGTGAACTCGCAACCATTCGCCGCGCACTCAGCGGGGGCAGCGACAAATCCGGCGCGGTGATCGTCGGCGCCGCGGGGGTGGGCAAGACCCGGCTCGCACGTGAGGTGCTGCGCCTCGCCGAACGCGCGGGCGACCGCACGAACTGGATCGTGGGCACCGAGTCCGCCAGGGCGCTGCCGCTCGGCGCGTTCACCGCCGTGATCAACGACACCATCGCCGACCCGATGCCCAACGTGCGGCAGCTGATCAATTCCCTTGTCGCACAACAGCGTCATGGCCGAAGTTTGATCGGCGTCGATGACGCGCATCTGCTCGACGGGCTGTCGGCACACGTGGTGCACCAGCTCGCGCAGAGCCGGGCGGCCCGCCTCGTCGTCACGCTGCGCTCGGGTGCCGACGAACCCGACGCGATCACCGCGCTGTGGAAGGACGGCCTGCTCGCCCGCCTGGATCTCGCGCCGCTGTCGGTCGACGCGGCCCGAACGATGATCGAGGAGAGCCTCGGCGGCGCGGTCGATGCCCGCAGTGCCCAGCGGTTCTGGAAGCTGACCGGCGGCAATGCGCTCTTCCTACGCCAGTTGGTCAAGGACCAGGTCGAGGCCGGCCGGATGCGCCAGATCTCCGGTGTGTGGATGTGGGACGGCGGCGTCGCGGTGTCGCAGAGCATCAGCGACATGGTCGGCCGTCAGCTGCGCGAGCTGACGCCGGAGGTTTCGCTGGTCGTGGACACGCTGTCGCAGTGCGAACCGCTGTCGGTCGACGCACTTTGCGACGTGGTGGAGCGCGACGCACTCGAAGCCGCGGAGCACATGCGGCTGGTGACCGTCGAACGAAGCGGGTCGGATCTGGTGGCGCGCCTGGCCCACCCGTTGTTCGGGGAACTGCGCCGCATGAGCGCGGGCGAGATATATCTGTCGAGGATCCGCGGCAGGTTGGCCGAACGGCTGACCCGGGACGGGGAGTGTGACGTCCAGGCGACGGTGCGCCGGGCGCTGCTCGCGCTCGAATCGGACCTGCCGCCGGATCCCGAGGCGTTCCTCAAGGCAGCGCGTTGTGCGATGACGCTACTCGACCTCGAACTCGCCGATCGGTTCGCCACCGCCGCAGCGGATGCCGGGTGCGCCGAGGCCTCGGGGGTCCGTGCGCTGAACCTGTTCCTGCTCGGGCGCAGCGCGGAGGCAGAGGAAGTGCTGAGCCGCATGTCGACCGACGGTGCGGCGAATGCGCATCAATGGTCTGTCCTGCGGGCGGCCAACCTGATCTGGATGCTGGGCCGAATCAAGGACGCAGCCGAGGTGCTGGCCCGACTGGCCGCCGGCGACGAGTCGGCGGCCGAACGGTTCGCGCGGATGGCCATCGAGGCGTGCATAGACGCCGCATCGGCACACTGCGAGCGGGCGGTGGAAAAGGCCACGGCCGCACTGGAATCGGGACTGCTAACCGACTTCGAGGCGATGATGGCGTCGGTGGCGTTGACGATGGCGCTGGGAGCGTTGGGCCGAACCGAGGAACTGATGCCGGTCGCGGAGTCGGCGCTGAACCGGGCGATGACGTCGTTTCAGGCTTCGCACATGCGGTTCTGGTTCGCCAGCGTGTATGCCCGTGCGTGCCGGCTGACCGGACGCATCGACGAGTGTTCGGCGATGGTGCGGCGGGTGGCGGACTCGGCGAACGAGGTGCCGAGCCTGGCCTACGCCAACCTCGCATCGCTGCTCGGGCACTCCGAGCTCATGCGCGGCAACGCCCGTGATGCGGTGAAGCTCCTGCACGAAGCCCTGGCCGGTATTCAAAGGCACGGTGTGACAAGCGGTTTGCGTCCGTCCACCTGTTTCGGCCTGGCCGAGGCGCACGCGAAACTCGGTGAGGGGCGGGCGGCCGAGGAAGCGATCGCCGAGGCACGCGAGAGCGTGCCGCCCGACTTCGTGTTCATGCAGACGACACTGAGCATCGCCACCGGATGGTCGTTGGTCGCCAGCGGATGCGTCACCGACGCCGTCGCCACCGTGCGAACGGCGGCATCGGAGGCGCGTACTCGTCGCCAGCCCACACACGAGTTGGCGTGCTATCAGGCGGCCGCGCAGTGGGGCGAAGCGTCGTGTGCCGCGGCCGCACGCCAACTCGCCGACGAGCTCCGGCTCCCGTTGGCCGACGCCGTTGCGCGGCATGCCGAAGCGCTCGCCGCCGACGACGGGGAGGAACTCCTCGAGGTGGCCGACGCGTACGGCACCATCGGTGATCGGGCCGCCGCGGCCGACGCCGCCGCGCAGGCGGCGGTCGCGTTCACCCGCGCCCAGCACCGCAAGCGGGGCTTGTACGCGGCGGCCATGGCGAAAGAGCTCAGCGACGCCTGCGGCGGGTTGTGCACACCAGCACTGCGTGTTCCCGCCAGCCAACCGTTGACGGGCCGTCAACGCGAGATCGTCGAGTTCGTGGTCGCGGGCCTGTCCAACCGCGAAATCGCCGACCGGCTCGTGATGTCGGTGCGCAGCGTCGAGGGCCACATCTATCGCGCCTGCCAGCGGGTCGGTGCGAACTCCCGCGAGGAACTCGCGGCGATCTGCAGACGCGGACCGGTCCCCGGGTGACTGAAGACCGCCAGCGCCCGCCGAGGGAAGGCGTGGTGGGGGAAGATCCGACCCTGGACGCGGTCCACGGCCGCGAGGCGGGATTCGGCCACTGGGCGACTCGCCGTGCTTCGCTGTCCGGCGATCGGGTGGCCCTGATCGACGGGGAACGACGGCTCACCTTTGGCGAATTCGACCGTCGTACCGATCAACTGGCGCAGGCTCTGCGTGCGTCGGGCGTGCGGAAAGGCGACCGCGTGGCGGGCCTCATGAGCAACAGCTGCGCCTTCATGGAGACACTGTTCGCCACCGGAAAACTCGGTGCCGTGTTCGTGCCCATCAACTTTCGCCTTGCCGCGCCGGAAGTCAGCTACCTGCTGGTTGATTCCGGTGCCGTCGCGTTCGTGTGGTCGGGGACCTTTTCGGCGGTCGCCCGCGCGGCCTGTGCCGGCGAAGGTGTGCACGTCGGGACCCGAGTGGTGGTCGGAGGTGACATCGAGCACGGAGAAACGGACTTCGAGCTGTTCCTCGCCGGCGGCGAGGACCGCCCGGTGGATGTCGAAATAATCGGCAGTGACTTGTGTTGCCTGCCATACACTTCCGGAACGACCGGCCGTCCCAAGGGTGCGATGCTGACCCACGACAATCTGTTCTGGAACACACTCAACGGTGTGACCGCCGGGCGTGGGGTGCGCGAAGGGGACCGGACCGTCACCGCTGCGCCGTTGTTTCACATCGGCGGCCTGAGCGTACACACGCTCCCGCTGATATATGTCGGCGGCACAAACGTATTGTTGCCGGGCTTCGATCCTGCGCGAACCCTCGCCGCGATGGCACGAGAGCGCGTCACGGTCCAGTTCCTCGTCCCGGCGATGTGGGCGGCGTTGATGGCCGTCCCGGGTTTCGAGTCCTACGACCTGTCGGCGCTGGAATTGGCCGTGAGCGCCGGCGCACCCTGTCCACTGCCGGTGCTCGAGTACTTTCAGGATCGCGGTGTGCCGTTCCAGGAGAGCTTCGGTCTCACCGAAACGGGAGGCGTCACACTGCTCGACGCCGACTACGTCAGGGAGAAGTCCGGATCGGCCGGCCGACCGCTCTTCCACGTGCAGGCTCGCATCGTCGACGAGCACGACCTGGACGTGGCCACCGACACCGTCGGTGAAGTCGTCGTCCGCGGTCCGGCGGTTTTCGCGGGCTACTGGCAGAAGCCGGAGGCGACGGCCGAAGCGGTTCGCGGCGGCTGGTTTCACACCGGCGATCTGGGCCGCAGGGACGCGGATGGTTTCATCACCCTCGTCGACCGGAAGAACGACATGATCATCACCGGGGGTGAGAACGTATACCCGGTCGAGGTCGAGCAGGTCCTCTACCGCCACCCGGTGGTGCACGAGGTCGCAGTGGTGGGCGTTCAAGACCCCAGGTGGGGTGAAACGCCTATCGCGGTGGTCGTCCTCGAGGACGGTGCACAAATCACCGGCGACGAGCTGATCGAGTACGCGCGTGCGCGCCTGGCCCACTTCAAATGCCCCACCCGGGTGGAATACCTGCCCGAACTTCCGCGCAACGCGTCGGGGAAGGTGCTCAAGACCGCTCTGCGTAGACGATTCGACGCTCCGGCACGCTAAACCGTTGGCGGGCGGTCCAGTTCGCGTAGCGCGGGCAGGAAGACGGAGATGATTCCGAGCAGCACCATCGGCAGCGCGAGCGCCAGGAACGTCACATGCAAACCGGCCGAGTCGGCCAGCGGTCCGGCGACGATCAGCCCGAGTGGCCCTGCGGCGTAGGCCAGTGACCCCATCACGCCCACAACCCGGCCGCGCAGATGCTGCGGTGCGCGAGTCTGCATGACGTAGTTGTAGATCGGCGCGATCGGCCCGTAGACCAGGCCGACGATCGCGGAGAGCACCAGGATCAGCGGCAGCGGCGGCAGGAACGCGATGACCGTCATCGCGAGTCCGAGCGTCAACACCGCGGTCAGCATCGTCACCCGCCTGCTGATGTACTTCGAGGACACCGCGTAACCGAGCGCGCCGGCCAGACCGCCGATGCTCAACGCCATCAGCACCCACCCGAGCTGCGCGGGTTCATCGCGGTCGGTGAAGTACTTGGGAAACAGAACCGACTCCATCGGCATGTAGAGCCCTGTCGCCACCAGGTCGACGACAGCCAGCGTGCGCAGCACCTTGTTGTGCCAGACGAACTTCAGCCCTTCGACGACGCCCGCCCACACCCCCTCGGGCAACGAGGTGCGGTCCGGAACGCCGGCTCCTTCGAGGCGCAGGGCGGCGATCGCGAGGATCGAGACGACGAACGCCGCCGCCGTGACCCACATCGTGTTGATGCCGCCGAGGGTCGCGATCAGCACGCCGCCGATTCCGGGGCCGACGATGTAGGCGAGGTTGAAGACCGCCTCGTAAACGCTGTTGGCGCGGTCCAGCGACCATCCGGCCCCGACCGCCGCCTCGGGCAGCATGGTTTCGCGCGCGGTCATCCCCGCCGGATCGAAGAAGGCGCCCAGCGCGGCCAGCGTGGCCAGCACCGCGACGTTGACCGTTTCGACGCCGAAGGTCAGCGCCAACACGGGCACGGCCGCCACCGACAGGGCGGACAGCGCGTCGGAGATCATCGAAACCCGCCGCCGCCCCAGGTAATCCACCGCCGCGCCCGCGATCAGCGTCGCCACCAGCAACGGCAACGAACCCGCCATGGCCACGATCGACGCGTCCAACGCAGAACCGTTGCGTTGCAACACCAGCCACGGGAACGCGACGAGCGATATGCCGTTACCGGCACCGGCCATCAGCGCGGCGAACAGAATCAGCAGTAGGGGGCCGCGCCTGCTATCCGTCATGAGTTATCGCGGCAGAATCTAACAGCGCACGGGGCCGCTCGGCACCGGATTTCTTCACCGGGCACAGTGGTGTCGTGCAGCTCTTGCCTCACCCGCGCACCGGTGCGCGATTCGAGTCGCCGGTTCCTCCCGGCTCGGGTTGGCCGGGTGACCCCGCCACACCGCACACCGCGGTCGCGACGGCCGCGGCACACGTCGCGTCGATGGCGGCGGCGGCCCGGTCACTCGACGAGCTCGACGCCGAGGTGTCGGTGTGCCGGGCGTGCCCGCGACTGGTGGAGTGGCGCGAGGAGGCCGCCGTCGTCAAGCGCAAGTCGTACGCCGACGAACCGTACTGGGGGCGTCCGGCACCAGGGTGGGGGTCGTCCGAACCCCGGGTGTTCGTCGTGGGCCTCGCGCCTGCCGCGCACGGCGCCAACCGCACCGGCCGGATCTTCACCGGTGACCGGTCCGGCGACTTCCTGTTCGCGGCACTGCACCGGGTCGGGCTGGCCAACCAGTCGCTGTGCCTGGATGCGGCAGACGGGTTGGCGCTCAAGGCAACCCGAGTGGCCGCGGCCGTGCGCTGTGCCCCGCCCGCCAATGCGCCGACGCCGGCCGAACGCGCGACATGTGCTCCGTGGCTCGACGCCGAATGGCGGTTGACGGCGACGCACGTGCGGGTGGTCGTCGCGCTCGGCGGGTTCGCCTGGCGCGCGGCTCTGCAGATGCTGCGCACGGGTGGGGTGTCCATCCCGACGCCCGCACCGAAGTTCGGCCACGGTGCCACGGCCGAGCTCAGCGGCGTCACGTTGGTGGGCTGTTATCACCCCAGCCAGCAGAACACGTTCACCGGCAAGCTCACCCCGCAGATGTTCGACGACGTCTTCGCAAAGGCTAAGGCGCTAGCGTCCGTCGAATAGTCGCGAACTGGGCGACGGCCAACTCCTGCAGGGCGGTCTGCGCATAGTCGTCGTAGTGGGCGACGGTCCATTCGTCGAACACCTGCAGGAGCCGGAAGACGAGTTCGGCCTGCAGCGGCTCCGGGAGGTCGGTGCGCACCGCCCCGCACAGGCGGCCGACGCGCAACACCTCCTGCACCCAGTTGCGCACCGCTACGAGCGCTCCGGTGACGGGTGTCCTCGCCGGATCGGGCGCCTGCAGGTGGAACATCCGCCCCAGCAACAGGAACCTCTGCTCACCCTGTGAGACCCGCATGAGGTGTGTGAAGAACTGTTCGATGCGTGACCAGAATTCGTCGCCCGCGAATTCCTCGGGGTCGACGACATCGATATCGGCAGCGACGTCGTCGATCAATTCCCGCAGCACGAATTCGTAGAGTTCCGCCTTGGACGAGAGGACGTAATAAAACGAGCTCTTGCTCATTTTGCAGCGCTCGATGATGCGGTTGAGGGACGCGTGTTCATAGCCGGCGGTGGCGAATTCGAGCGCGGCCGTCTCCACCAGGCGCTGCCGCTTGTCCGGCGGCATGCGGTCGATCCGTGTCGAAGTCACAATTCACAATAACAGGAGTGGACCGGCTGGTCCACAGAATGGTAGCGTGGAGGCATGTTGAGTCCGATGAGCCTCGAAAAGCAATACGAACAGGCGGCTGCGGACGAACTCCGGGTGTTGGTGGTCGGCGCCGGCATCGCCGGCGTCACGGCCGCACAACTGCTGCGTCGTGACGGTCGGCATCCGGTCGTCATCGAGCGCGCCGAGAGTGCACCCGCGCAGGGCTACATGCTGGCGTTGATGCCCATGGTCGACGCGGCGCTCGACGACCTCGGCGTACGGGGTGCGTACCGCGCTGCCAGCGTCCCGCTGAAGCGGTACGCGGTGCACGGTCACGCCGGTCGCCCGTTGCGCGAGGACTCGACCGTCGACCTGATGTCCCGGTACGGCGACTATCGCGGCATCGCCCGGGGCCGGCTGATCGAAGTCATGACCGGTGACGGCTGCCCGGTGACGTACGACTCCGTGGTCACCGGGATGGGGGAGACGTCGGAAGGCGTCGACGTCCGCGTGAGCAGCCACGGCATCGTTCACGACCTGCACTTCGATCTCGTGATCATCGCCGACGGAATGCACTCGAAGACACGCGATTTCGTGCTCGGCGGGCAGCCGGTCGAATGGGTGGACACCCGGTGGGGCGGCTGGGTGGTGTGGACCCCCGACGACGGCGATTCGGACCTGGGCGAGGAGCTGTGGGGTGCGGGCATCACGGTCGCGATGTATCCAGTGGCCGACGCGCTCGGGGTGTTCCTCGGCGGCCCGCGAGAGGACACCGCGGTGGGGGCCGCCGCGTTCGTCGCGTCGATGCGCCGCACGCTCAAGACCGTCACCCCCAGGCTTAACCGCGCGATGGCCGCCGTCGCCACCGATCCGGATCCGTACTACTGGGCGTTGAAGGACTGCCGCGCACCGCGCTGGGTCACCGAGCGCACCGTCCTGCTCGGTGACGCGGCCGCGGGATTTCTGCCCACCGCCGGGGTGGGCGCGGGCATGGCGATGGAGTCGGCGTGGGTGCTCAGCCGCATGCTGCGCCATACACCCGGCATCGCGCTTGGCGACCTTCTGCGCGGCTACGAACGGGGTCAGCGTCCCCGCGTCGAGGCGGCGCAGGACAATTCGCGCCAGCTCGCGAAGCTCATGTTCCGGCGTAGCAGGACACTCGCCGTCGCCCGTGAGCTCGCCATGCGGGTGATGAGCGTGGAGATGGCGTTGCGGCCAATCCAGCGACTCCTGCAGGAACAGCCCGACCCGGAGGCGCTGGTCGACGGGGTGCGGGGAACGTCCGTACGGTCGGATGCGTTGTGACTGCCATGCGCCTTTCAGTCCTCGATCTCGTGCCGGTACGCACCGACCAGTCGACCTCCGACGCGGTGGCGGCGTCGACGCAGCTCGCACAGACCGCCGACCGGCTGGGCTACACCCGGCTCTGGGTCGCCGAGCACCACAACATGCCCTCGGTGGCGGCGACCAGCCCGCCGGTGCTCATCGCGCACCTCGCCGCGCACACCCAGCACATGCGAATCGGATCCGGCGGGGTGATGCTGCCCAACCACGCGCCGCTGGCCGTGGCCGAGCAGTTCGCGCTGCTGGAGGCGGCGCATCCGGGGCGCATCGACCTCGGCATCGGCCGGGCGCCGGGCTCCGACCCGGTGACGTCGATGGCGCTGCGCGGTGCCGCCGGGCGCGACGATCGCGACATCGAGGCGTTCCCCGACTACCTCGACGACGTCGTCGCGCTGATGAGCCCGCGCGGGGTACGGGTGCCGATCCCGAACCAGCGCTACATCCTCAAGGCGACGCCCGCGGCGGTGAGCGAACCGAAGCTGTGGCTGCTGGGTTCCTCGATGTACTCGGCGCACCTGGCCGCCGCGAAGGGTCTGCCGTACGTGTTCGCTCATCACTTTTCGGGCCAGGGCACCGCCGAGGCGCTGGCCGTGTACCGCTCGGAGTTCCGGCCCAGCGAGCTGGCGCCCGAACCCGTCACCTTCCTCACCGTAAATGCGGTGGTCGCCGAAACCCACGACGAGGCAACGGCTTTGGCGTTGCCGAACCTGCAGATGATGGCACGCTTGCGAACCGGCCAGCCACTGGGCCCGCTGGACCTGGTCGAGGACGCCGAGCAGCAGGAACTCGCACCGCAGGCGCAGCGCATCGCGGAAGCCGCGTTCGGGCGCGCCGTCGTCGGCGATCCGACCGAGGCGGCCGAGCAGGTGCGCGCGTTGGCCGATCGGTTCGGCGTCGACGAGGTAATGATCAACCCGGTCGCCTCAGCGCGCCGCGGCACCGATCCGGCCACCGCGCCCGCGCGTGACAAGACACTCGAGCTGTTGGCGAAGGAACTGTTCTAGGACGGGGTCAACTTGATCACCGGAATCGGGCGTGACGTCCGCTTCTGGTAGTCGATGTAGCGGTCTTTGTTGCCGGGCATGTCGTTGACGATGCGCCACAGTCGCGGGAAATCGGGGTCGCCGGGAGCGACGGGCGTGGCGGTGACCTTGATGCGTTTGGGCCCGACGTTGACCTCGACGTTCGGATCGGCCTTCAGATTGTGGTACCAGCCGGGCGCTTTCGGCTCGCCGCCCTTGGACGCGACGACGAGGTAATCGTCCCCGTCACGGGCGTAGGCCAGCGAATTCGACCGCTGCAAGCCGGTTTTCGCGCCGACGGTGTGCAGGATCAGCATCCGCGGCGCGCCCGGGATCGTGTGTCCGATGCGGCCGTTGGTGCCCTTGTAGATCTTGTCGTGCAGCAACAACATCGGATATCCGATGTACTTCTCGTACCACGGCATGCCCATGAGGCTCAGTCTTGCGTAGCCGAGTCGAGTTCCGCCAGGGCCTCCCGCAGGAGCCGACCCGACTCCTCCCGGTCCGGGTCGCGGCGAAGAAGCATGTTCTTGGCGAACGAAAGCTTGTCGCCCTCCTGTCGCGGCAGCACGTGCAGGTGGATGTGGAACACCGTCTGGAACGCCGCCTTGCCGTCGTTGATCACCACGTTGTTGCCGTCGGCGTGCAGCCCGGAGCGCCGCGCGGCCCGCGCGATGCGCTGACCCACGCGTGCCAGCGTGGCGACGGTCTCGGGTGGCGTGTCGGTCAGGTCCACCGTGTGGCGCTTCGGGATCACCAGCGTGTGGCCGCGGGAGAACGGGCGGATGTCGAGGATGGCGAGGACGTCGTCGTCTTCGTAGATGCGGATAGCGGGGGCCTCGCCGGCGACGATGGCGCAGAACACACAGGACATGCCGCCACGGTAGCGGGGTGGACTGTTGGGCGCTGCACCCGGCGAATACGCCGCCGAACATGGGGTCTGAGCGGCTACGCTGCCGCCGTGGACAGCAGCGAGCTCGTCTTCGCCGGCGCCGCCGAGCAGGCACGGTTGCTCGCCTCGGGCGCGATCACCGCTCCGGAATTGCTCGGTCACTATCTCGAACGCATCGCGCGGTTCGACACGACGCTTCGGTCCTACCGTGTGGTGCTCGAGGACACGGCGCGACGGGAGGCGGAGGCGGCGCAGCGGCGGCTCGACGCGGGGGAGCGGTTGCCGTTGTTGGGCGTGCCGATCGCGATCAAGGACAACGTCGACGTCGAGGGCGAGACGACGACCTACGGCAGCGCGGCGCACGGACCCGCCTGTACCCGCGACGCGGAAGTGGTGCGGCGGCTACGCGATGCGGGTGCGGTCGTCATCGGCAAGACGTCGGTGCCGGAGATGCTGTTGTGGCCATTCACCGAGACGTTGACGTTCGGCGCGACGCGCAATCCGTGGAATCTCGACTACGCGCCCGGCGGCAGCAGCGGCGGAAGCGGCGTCGCGGTGGCCGCGGGTCTGGCGCCGATCGCGCTCGGTTCAGACGGCATGGGTTCCATCCGGATCCCGGCGACGTGGTGCGGGTTGTTCGGCATCAAACCGCAGCGGGACCGGGTTCCGATGGCACCGCACGATGACGCCTGGAACGGGTTGAGTGTGAACGGCCCGATCGCGAGGACGGTCGAGGACGCGGCCCTGTTCCTGGAGGCGACGACGGGGGAGTCCGGGTTCGTCGCCGCAGCCGGAACGGACCCACAACGGCTTCGAATCGCGTTGAGCGACAGGCTTCCTCCGTTCTTGATGAGCCGGGTGGGGCGCGCTCAGCGGGCGGCGTTGACGTCGGCGGGTCAGCTGTTGCGGGAACTCGGCCACGTGGTGGTCGACCGCGATCCGGACTATCCGACGTCGGTGATGTTCGACCAGGCGCTGCCGCGGTATTTCAGAGGCTGTTACGACGACGTCCAGACGTTGCCTCATCCCGAGCGGCTGGACGCCAGGACGCGCAGCTTCGCGCGGGTCGGAGGAATGATCTCCGATCGGCGGATGGAAGCCATCCGTGAGGCGGAAAGCCGTACGGCCGAACGTATTCAGTCGATCTTCGACGATGTCGACGTGGTGATCACGCCGGGGACGGCGAGGGGTCCGTCGCGCATCGGCGCGTATCAGCGCTGGGGCATGCTGAGCACGCTGCTGTCGGTCGCCTCGCGAGTGCCGTTCCAGGCGTTGTTCAACGTGACCGGACAGCCGGCGGCGGTCGTGCCGTGGGATTTCGACGGCAACGGCATTCCGACATCCGTGCAGTTGGTGGGAAGGCCGTTCGATGAGGCGACGCTGCTGTCGCTCGCCGGGCAGATCGAGCGCGCGCGTCCGTGGGCGCACCGCAGGCCGCCGGTGTCCTAGGCCATCGCCTCGGACAAGGCTTCGCGCCAGATCGCCAACTTGTCGACGAATCGCATGGTCTGCGCCGGGCTGGTCGATGGCAGTCGTCGGTAGCGCAGATCGTTTGCGACGGAAACGAGTCGCGTGAAGTTCTTCTCCGCCGCGGCCCCGTTGAACAGCACCATCGTGATGCTGGGGTGTTCTTTGAAGAACCTTCGAAAGTCGTTCGCCACCATGCTTTCCGGTCGCACTGCAGAGTCCAGGCTGCCTTCGCGTTGACACGACCGCAGCACATCCCATACCGCGATCCCATGGGCAGTCAGCGCGGCGCAACGCCGCTCGTACGGCGCATCGGCCGCGAACCCGAAGATATCGCCCGTTATCCGCCAGAAGGCATTGCGCGGGTTGCCGTAATACTGCTGCGCGGCGAGCGACATCACGCTGGGCATGTTGCCGAGGATCAACGTATGAGGATCTCCGCCGACGATCGGCAGCAACCCGTACAGCACCGGCGAACCCATGCTCCGACTATCGCACGCGGTATACGTTGGGCCCGTGGCCGATGAGTTCGACGTCGAGAGGTCCGGCCTGCTGGACGGGCTCGAAGGTGACGCGCGGGCCGAACGCGCCGAGCTGATCGAGTGGTTGGTGGGCAAGGGCGTCGATGTCGAGGTGATCCGGAATGCCTTTCTGCCGATGCTGCTCGCCGCGCGTCAGGCGCTCGGCGATGACGGCGTATACGTTTCAGCGCAGGAGACCGCCGAGAAGACCGGCATCGATCTCGAACTGCTGCAGCGCATTCAACGTGCGATGGGGTTGCCGACCGTCGACGATCCCGACGCGAAGGTTCACCTGCGCGCCGACGCCGAGGCCGCGGCGTACGCCCAGCGGTTCGTCGAAATCGGAATCCTGCCGGACCAGATCATCCAGATCACCCGCGTGCTCGCCGAGGGATTGTCGAAGGCCGCCGAGGTGATGCGCTACGCCGGGCTCGCTTCGGTGCTCGACCCGGGCGCGTCGGAACTCGTCATCGCCAAGAACGCCGAGGCGTTGGTACGGACCGCCGATCCGCTGCTCGGCCCCATGATCCAGGACATGTTGCGGCTGCAGCTGCGCCACCTCATGGAGACCGAAGCGATCACCGCCTCCGAACGCGCGAAGGGACAACGCCTTCCAGGCGCCCGGCTGGTGACGATCGCGTTCGCCGATCTCGTCGGTTTCACCCGGCTCGGGGAGGCGGTGCCACCGGAAGATCTCGAGCGGCTCGCCAACCGGCTCTTCGATCTCGCGCATGAGGTCTCCGTTCCACCCGTGCGATTCGTCAAGACGATCGGGGACGAGGTGATGCTCGTCAGCCAGGATCCCGTGCCACTGCTGGAAGCGGGGTTGACGCTCGTCGAGCAGACCAACGATGACGACGACTTTCCGCGGCTCCGCGTCGGCCTCGCCACCGGGATGGCCGTGAGCCGCACCGGCGACTGGTTCGGCGGCGCGGTCAACCTCGCCAGCCGCGTCACCGGCGCCGCGCGGCCCGGCTCGGTTCTGGTTTCCGAGTCGACCCGCGAGGCCATCGGTGACGATGAGCGGTTCTCGTTCTCGTTCGCAGGGGCCCGGCATCTCAAGGGCATCAAGTCCGATGTGAAGTTGTTCCGCGTCCGCCGGGGAGACTGACTTGTCGGTGGTTCGAACTATTGTTCGAATATGGCGGATGAGGACCCGATACCCCAGACCCTAGGCGGGGTCTATGACAGGCCGCGGGGCTGACATGAGTGCGGGCGGGGTGTGCGGTCGGGAGCGGGTGGTGAAGGCTCTTGATGCGTTGGATTCCGCCCTGGATGAGCTTGTTGGTTTGTCGGTGCAGGGGTTGGGGTCGCGCGATCTGGTGGAGGTGTTGTTTCGGTGTGAGCG
The DNA here is from genome assembly GCA_050205545.1 of Mycolicibacterium celeriflavum. Classification (GTDB taxonomy): domain Bacteria; phylum Actinomycetota; class Actinomycetes; order Mycobacteriales; family Mycobacteriaceae; genus Mycobacterium; species Mycobacterium celeriflavum_A. Next base: position 73,906 of record JBNMQV010000003.1, on the reverse strand, counting down.
GGTGCGCCGGCGCCTTCCGGTGGTCGATCATGCCGTGATCGCCGGCCTGCAAACCTCGGCCGAGCCGCGGGTGGTGGGGGCGTGTTCGTGGCCGGAGGCGATCGCCACGGCGTTGCAGATCTCGTATAAGGAGGCCAAGCGGCGTATCGCGTCGGCGGCGGTGCTCGGTCCGCGCCGGGCGTTGACCGGTGAACCGTTGGCCCCGGTGTTGGAGAACACGGCGGCGGCTCAGGCGCGGGGGGTGTTGGGGGGCGAGCAGGTGGCGTTGATCGAGCGGTTTTTCGACCAACTGCCGATCTCGGTGAACTATCAGGCCCGTGAGTTGGCCGAGGCCGATCTGGCCCGCACCGGGGCCGGGCTGCGCCCCGAGGAGTTACGCAAGGTCGCCGATCGGCTGATGGCGCTGCTCGACGAGGACGGCACACCACCGGAGGAGGCCGAGCGCGAGCGGATCCGCAAACGCTTCTTCGAGATCGGCCCGCAAGGCGCCGACGGCATGAGCGCGGTGCGCGGACGGTTGACCCCCGAGGCGCGCGCCACCTTGGATGCGGTGTTGGCCAAACTGGCCGCCCCGGGCATGTGCAACCCCGACGACCCGGACCCGTGCATCGACGGACCACCGTCAGATGAGCAGTTCGTCAACGACGCCCGCTGCACCGGACAACGCAACCACGACGCCCTGACCGCCATGGGCCGCGCCCTGCTCGCCTCCGGCCAGCTGGGTCACCACCATGGGCTGCCGACGACGATCGTCGTCTCCACCACGCTCAAAGAGTTGCGGTCGTTGGCGGGGTTCGCCGTCACCGGCGGCGGCACCCTGCTACCGATGGCCGACCTCATCGCCATGGCCGCCACCAGCGAGCACTACCTCGTGGTCTACGAGGATCATCGCGAGGTGCCGATGTATGTGGGGCGGGCCAAACGCTTGGCCACCCCGGGGCAGCGCATCGTGTTGCACGCCCGGGATCGGGGCTGCACCAAACCCGGGTGCACCGTGCCGGCCAACTGGGCCCAGGTCCATCACGCCGCCCAAGACTGGGCCGACGGCGGGGCCACCGACATCGACGGGCTCACCCTGGCCTGCGGTCCGCACAACCGCCTGATCACCGACGGCGGCTGGCGCACCCGCATCCGCCCCGACGGCCGCGTGGAATGGCTCCCCCCACCCGACCTCGACACCGGACAAACCCGCATCAACAACTACCACCACCCCGAGAAATACCTCCTGTCCGACGAACCCGAACCACCAAGCGATCCCGACGACAAGCGCGAAACCCCCGCACCACTGCCCGACGAACCAGGAGACCTGAGGCAGAAAGCCGAAGACCAACCGAAAGACGCCGAGGGGCCGTGAGCCCTGTCGCCTGCCGAGGCAGCCGCCGCGACCCGTCGCCGGACGGGCCGCCGACCGCGGGCGTCCGCTATTCCGCTTTGGGCTTGAGCGTCCACGCGGGGATCCAGTGCGAGACCGGTTTTCGGCGGGCGCCGTAGGCGATCTCGTAGGTCACCCATCCCCACCAGTAACCCTGCTCGCACAACCCCCAACACGTCAGCCGACCCTCGACCACCGCGTGCATCTGTAGACCCGCCGGGTTGTACCCGCCGACGGCATGCGGTTCGCGAGGAAATACGGCGGCCAGGTCGACGAGCACGGCGATCGGCGGATCGACCCGGCGGAAGGCTTGCTGAACGGGCTGCCCGTTGTACCCGATGCCCTTCAGCTCACCCACGGTTCGATCATACGTTCGAATACGGTACCGCGAACACGAACGGTCGCCGGAACCCCAGCCCCACCAACCGGCCCCGCCGGACGCTCTCCAGTCCGACGGTTCGCACCGCCCCCGACGTCGGTTCATAGCACCGCAGCCGACCGTTCTGAACCCCTACGACGAGCACCCAATGCCGCGGGATGAACCGTCCGACGAGCATCGGGACCGGCCATCCGTCGGCCACCGAGCCCACCACGTCGACGAGCGAGTCGCGCCGCCCGCGAAACAGCCGCCACCGATACCGGACGCCGAACGGCGCACACCACTCGTTGAGCGCCCGCACCATCCCGCACGGCGTGGTCCCCAGACGTCTCGGCCAGAGCCGGTTGATGTCGCCGTGCACCCGCGCCTGCTCCGCCGCGAACCAGCCCGGCTCGGCGAGCCGCGCACGGCGGCCCGCGTCGACCATCGCACCGGCGACCACCGCGACCGTGGGCCCGCACGTGACACCGTCCCGCTGCCGCAGCCCGAGGCCGGCCAGATCCATCCCCTCAGTGTCCTCGTTGGGCCAATTCGGACGTCCGAACATGGGCAATCGACTGTCCTGCAGCAGAATTCCTGCCATCAGGCAATCAATTTCTGCCATCGGAATTAAAACCTTTGACCTCGTGGTTTCCAAGATCAGCTGCAGCTACGAACCGCGACACATGCCACGGCTCGGACACCGAACGGAACAAAAGAAGAAGGCTCAAAAATGAAGCAGTTTGGTATCGCTACCGTCGCCGCTAGCGCCTTTGCCGCCGCCCTGATCGGACTGGCCGCACCCACCCAGGCGGCACCGTCTGGACCGGGAAGCGCGCAGGACACCATCAGCCAGCTGGAATCGCAGGGTTACCACGTGATCGTGAACCGCATCGGTAACGCCCCGCTGGACAAGGCATCCGTAGTGGCGATCCGCCATGGTCAGGTCTACACCCAGACGGACAGCCTGGGCGTCGGCGGTGACCGCAACACTCGGGTGATCAACAAGACGGTCTATGTAGACGTCAAGTAGCTCACCCACCGACGAGCCCCCGGATGAACCCCTAGCCATCCGGGGGCTTGTCCATTTCAGCGAACAGGTGTTTCGGAACGCCGCCGCGCGGCTAACTCACTTTCGTGGCTTTCGACCTCACGCCCACCGAGGCGCAGCACGACCTGGTGCGACGGACCCACGAATTCGCCGAGCAGTGCGTCCGTCCCGTCGCGCTCGACTACGACCAGCGCCAGGAGTTCCCCTGGCCGGTCCTCGAGGAAGCTGCCGCCCGCGGCTTTTACAGTCCGCTGTTCTACCGCGATCTCATCGGCGATCCGACCGGTCTCTCCCTGCCGATGTTCATGGAGGAGCTGTTCTGGGGCTGCGCCGGCATCGGCCTCGCCGTGGTGATGCCCGCGCTCGCACTGTCTGCCATCGGCCAGGCCGCCTCACCCGAACAGATGCTCCAGTGGGCGCCCGAATGCTTCGGTACCCCAGGCGATCTCAAGCTGGCGGCGTTGGCGATCTCCGAACCCGAGGGCGGCAGCGACGTCCGCAATCTGCGCACCACTGCCCACCGCGACGGTGACGATTGGATCATCGACGGCCACAAGATGTGGATCGGCAACGGCGGCATCGCCAACGTCCACGTCGTCAACGCGGTCGTCGACCAGGAACTCGGCCACAAGGGCCAGGCGCTGTTCATCGTCCCCGGCGGCACCCCGGGCCTGGAGATGGTCCGCAAGCTCGACAAGCTCGGCTGCCGCGCGTCGCACACCGCGGAACTGAAGTTCGACAGCGTCCGCGTCCCCGCGGAGAATCTGCTCGGCGGCCAGGAGAAGCTCGACTACAAACTGGCCAAGGCCCGCGAGGCGATCGAAGGCGGTAAGCACTCCGGCTCGGCGACGCTCGGCACCTTCGAACAAACACGGCCGATGGTCGCCGCCCAGGCGCTCGGCATCGCCCGGGCCGCACTGGAATACGCGACGGAGTACGCCAATCGACGCGAGGCGTTCGGTGCCCCCATCATCGACAACCAGGGCATCGCATTCCCGCTCGCCGAACTCGCAACCTCACTCGACGGCGCCCGGCTGCTCACCTGGCGCGCATCATGGATGGCGGCCAGCGGTATCCCGTTCGAACGCGGCGAGGGCTCGATGTCCAAGTTCGCCGCCAGCGAGGTCGCCGTCCGCGCCACCGAACGCGCCATCCAGACGATGGGCGGCTGGGGCTACATCAAGGACCACCCCGTCGAGAAGTGGTATCGGGATGCCAAGCTGTACACCATCTTTGAGGGCACCAGCGAAATCCAACGCGTCGTCATCGCCAACGCGCTCGGCGCCGCCGACGGTAAGCCACCGCTGCACTTCGACCTCGAACCCACCGGCGGGCCGATCAACAAGATGTTCGGCCGCGGCACACCGCTACGGGGTCGAGCAGCCGATGCCGCGCTTTCCGCCAAGGATCGCGTGCCCGCACCGATAATGCGGTTGGCGATGAACGTGTTGCGCCCGCCGCGCAAATAGCAGATACGAGGTGCCCGATGGCCGTGCGGATGGCCGACCTGTTGCGCGGAAGCCTAGACGCTCTCCGGTACGAGCCGACCGCCAAGCGCATCCGCGTGGCCCTCGCCGGTGAACCCGTCGCCGACACCTGCAGCGCCGTCCTCGTGTGGGAACCGAAGCGCATCCTGCCGACATATGCGGTCCCGCTCTCCGAGCTCGCCGGGCAGCTGGTGCCCGCGGGCGCCGAGTCCGGCGACGACGAGGCCGATCGGCCCGGGGCCCGCGCGGTGCTCGATCCGACGGTTCCGTTCGGCACCCATTCGTGTCCCGGCGCAGAGTTCGACGTCATCGCGGGCGAGGAAACGGCACCCGCAGCGGCTTTCCGACCCGAGGACCCCGACCTCGCTGACTACGCGGTCCTGAACTTCGGTGCGTTCGAGTGGCACGAGGAGGACGAGCCGATCGTCAGCCATCCGCACGACCCGTACCACCGCATCGACATCCTGAACAGCAGCCGCCACGTCCGCATCGAATCCGACGGCCGCGTGCTCGCGGAGTCGGCCCGCCCGCTGCTGCTGTTCGAGACCAACCTGCCGGTGCGGTACTACCTGCCGCGCGAGGACGTCGTCGCCAAGCTCGACGACAGCGACACGATCAGCTACTGCGCCTACAAGGGGCGGGCGTCGTACTTCTCGGTGCCCGACGGCCCGAGCGACGTCGCCTGGACGTACCGCGATCCGCTGCCCGACGGCGAACGCATCCGCGAGCACGTCTGCTTCTTCGACGAGCGGGTCGACGTCACCGTCGACGGCGTGCGCCAGGACCGCCCGTCGACGCAGTGGAGCTAGAAGCGCAAATTGCGCAGCAGGTCGTAAACGCCGGCGATCCACAGCAGCATCGGGATCACCGCAGCGATCGCTGCGCCGTCGAGCAGTTCGAGGATCCGCTTGGTCACCGGAGAAATCCGGCGCACGCTCGCGGTGGCCCCGACGGCGATCAACGCGACGACTCCCGCGAGTACGTACACGGTCAGCACCAGCCAGGACCGGTCCGGATACCACAGGCACAGCCGCACCATCACGCCGGTCGGCACGGCGACGGCGGCGGCCAACAAGGCCCAGGCACACCATCTTTCGGCGTACAGACGCGACCGGAATCCGCAGATCACCGCGATCAATCCGGCGACGATCATGCTGTGCACGAAGAAATGGCCCTGCGTGATGACGGTGATCGCACCGAGCGTCAGCACCAGCGCCCCGGCCGTCACGAACCCGATCAGCAGCCGCCTGGCCAACTGACTGCGCTCGTGCAACCGCGCCGCCGACTCCGGAACGGACGCGATGATCGCCTGCCAGGTCGGCGACTCTTCGTCGCTGCCTGTCGTCGCCACGGGATCGAGCAATTCGTCGTTGGCCACCGTCTCACCCGGTGCGGGAATCGGAGGCAACGCGATACGTGCAACGGCGACAGTCAGTTTCGCCGCGTTGGTGACCACGACCAGGCCGAACGCGATGGCCCCCGCGGGGACCCAGTGCTGCCAGCCGTACCCGTAGGCGACCGCCGCCGCCGTCGCCGCAATGGACGCGACCGCCAGAAATGACGCCAGTTCGGCGCGCCGGCGCGGTCCGCCACGGGTCGCCAGCGTCAACAACAACACGACCGCCGCGGCGCCCGCGATCTGCGGTGCGCCCAGGGAGTCGACGCCCCGGGGTAGCGGGACGGCGAGGGCCACCGCGCCCGCGAGCGTCGGTATCGCCGCGGTCAGCAGGCTCTCGGCCAGGTCGACGTTCTGGTAGCGGCTGGTCGCCAGGGCGCTGCCGCCGAGCAGGCCCAGCCCGAGGACTGCGAGTGCCACCGGCCACCACCAGTCGTGACCAGCACGCGACCACGCCAACATCGCCATCACCGTCACAACCACGGACACCAGCGGGATGGCCACTCCGACAAAGCGGTTCAACGCCGACCGGTTGAACTCCGGCGTCTCGTCGAGGACGGCGATCGCGTCGATGACATCCTCGACGAGCGGCCGATAGCGCTCGGTGCGGCTGACCGACACCAATGTCAGTAGCGACCCGTCGACGACGCCCGCGTCGTCCAACGACTCACTGAACTTCAGTGGCGGCGCACCGGGTCTGGCGAACGCCCACACCCCTTGCGCGGTGAAGTCGAACCCCGCGAGCACATCCTTGGGGGTGTCCTCGAGCAGATCGGCCAACACCGACACGGTTTCGTCGATGTAGGTCTCGATCGGCGCCGTCGCGGGCAACACCAGATCGGTCATGCGCCGACCGGTGAGGATTGTCACCCGGGTGGTCGACGGCCGCCCGGGCGTGACGCTCGAGGCGGATGATGCTGTGGCGGTTGAGGTCACCGACGTTCGAGCCTGTCGAAGTCGTCGGATAATGCGGCGGCCAACTCGATGATCCGTCGCCGGAACGTCTTGCCGAGCAGATCGAGCTGGATCTCGGTACCACTCGCGATGTGCTTGTCGTACGGCAGCACGACGACCCGGCCCGGCGGGACATGGCGCTCGAACTGGGCGACCAGATCCTCGACGTCGATGTTCGGCTTGCCGGGCACCACGTGGTTGATCACCACGCACGAGCGGCTGAGCAGATCCTGATAGCCGTTCTGCCGCAGCCAGTCCATGGTCATCGCGGCCTGGCGGGCACCGTCGATCGAGGCGCTCGCCACGATGACCAGACCCGAGACCGTCGACAACACTCCGCGGGCGGCGGGCTGAAACAGTCCGGCGCCGCAGTCGGCGAGCACGAGGTTGTAGTAGCGCGACACGATGTCGGTCACGCCCTTCCAGTCCTCGTCGTTGAACTCGCGGCGGGCGCCGCTGTAGTCCTCGCTGGAGAGCACCTCGAGGTTCGCGCCGTTCATGCTCGTGTACGCGCGAATGTCGTTGTAGCGCTGCAGTTCCTTGTCGGCGAGAAGATCGGCGACGGTGGCCGCTGACTGCCGGCCCGCGCGGTCGGCGAGGTTGCCGCCGTCGGGGTCGGCGTCGACGGCCAGGATCCGGTCGCCACGCACCTTGCTCATGGCCGATCCCAGCGCGACGGTGACCGCGGTTTTACCGACACCGCCCTTGAGCCCGAACACGCCGATCTGGTAGGAGTCCCTGGCATTTCGGCGGATCCGGGTGTGCAGCTCCATCTCGTAGAGCTCGTCGGGCGACAGCCCGAGGTTGATCCGCGTCAGCATGTAGAGCACGTGGCGCCAGCCCCGCTGCGACGGCATCTTCACCGCCGACTTCACCCCGACGTGGGACAGCGCGTCGATCGCGCGGTGGTTGCCGATGGTCGCCGCCGACGTCTGCGCGGGCGCGCCGCCGGCGAAGGCGCCGTTCTTATCGGACTGGTGCGCGGCGAAGTGCTGGCTCGGTGCGGGAGCGGGAGCCGGTCGCGGCGCCGGTGCGGGCGCCGACCGAGGCTGCTCGAACCGGGCGCCTGCCGGTGCGCCTGCCGTCGGCACGCGCATCATCGAATTCGGCTGCCGCGGAGCCGTTGTCGGCCGCGCCGCAGGCATCTGCGTGGTGATCTCGTTCTGCTGCGGCGGCGGCGCCTGGGCCACCTTGGTCTGTCCGACGGGCACCGTGGGTCCGGTCATCTCGACGGGTGCGTGACCGGTTGGCATCGGTGCGGGCGGGGGCGTGGCCGAGCCGGTGGCGGCCTCACGATCGACTGCGTCGTCGGCTGTTTGGACAGCGTCTCCCGCGGAGTGGAAAAGCCGGTCATAGTCTGCCGACATGGGAACCTCTCTATGTAGTCATCAAGCGGGCGCACGCGGTGGTGGGCAAGACCCCGGAGCGGATGTGCTTGCCCACCCGCGTGCGGCTTCTATCCGCCGAACGAGCCCTCGATGAGCCTGTCGGCCTGAAACATGGTGCCCCCGGTGCCACCGGACTCCTGGATGGTGGCGGCGAGCTGCCGGAGCGCGGCATTGAGCTCCGCCGATGCGGTGTCCCAACGCATCTGGACGGCCTGGTAGGCCTCCGAGCTGGTACCGCCCCAGACGCCGGCGAGGGCGGCGAGCGACGCCTTGCCCTCCTCGAGCAGACCCTCGGTCTGGCCCACGGCGGTGCTGATCTCTGCCGACGATGCGTCGATCGCGGCGTAGTTGTAAACCTTTTCGCTCATGTCACGTTCTCCGTTCGTCTCGGTGGGTTCAGAACTGCATCGCCGACGACAGCGCCGCGGATCCGTCGCTGTCCATCGCCGTGTACTGGGCGCCTGCCGAGTGGATGTTGGCCGAGATGTCGTCGAGCGCCTGAACCTGACGAACCGCCGCTTCGTGGAAGCGCATCAGGGCCGCCTGCGCCGCCGAACCGGCCTCGCCGACCAGCTGCGCCGACAGGGCGCCGGCCGTCGACTCGACGTGACCGATGACCGCCCGCAGCTCCCCACCGATCCGTTCGAAGTTCGCTGCCTCCTTGGCGAGGACAGCAACGTCAGTATTCATTGCCATGCTGGATACTCTTTCTCTCTTCCTCTGTCCTCACCATCGATGGCGAGTCTTTCCGGTCGGGTGACCGGGAAGTTCTTGTGGACGATCACCAGTCGTCGTCCTCGTCTTCGCCGAGGTCCTGCGGTAGGACCCGCGGCGCCGTCAGCCCCGGTTTGCTTCCGCCGCTGCTTCCTCGCTGACCCATGTGACCCATCGGCGCGCCCCCGCCACCGGCCGCGCCGACCGGGGCCAGGCCGCCTCCGCTGCCGCCCGCCGCGGCACCCGACGCGCCGGCCATCGCCGACGGCTGTCCGATCAGCTCGGCCATCAACGGGGTCCTGGCCATCGTCCCGCCTGCACCGGGCAGCGACGCGGCCCTCACCAGACCCGCGCCGGACGTCGCCCCCGAACCGCCGGCCAGCGGATGATTCGACAGCGGACTGGCGCCGACAAGGCCGACCTGCATCTTCTCGCTGCCCAGGCTGCTGCCGAGCTGGGTGAACAGCGAAGTGACCTGCTGCAGTGGTTGGGTCATCTGCTGCACCGGCTGCGTCACCATCTGCATGCCCTGCTGCGGCACCTGCGCCAGCGTCGAGCCCAGCTGCGAAGCCATCTGCATGCCCATCTGCATGCCTTGCTGCATCGGCTGATTCGGATGCGCCTGCTGCGTGAGGTTCTCGGCCTTCTGCACGTGACCCTCGGCCTGCTGACCCGCCATGCCCATCTGAGAGGTCGCACGCCCGCCCTGCAGCACCGCCGACTCCATCGAGGCCTGCGTGCTCACCTGGGTGATGACGGCATTGCGCAGGGCAGTGGCCGGGGCGGCAGCCGTGGCGTAGCCGGCCGCGACGGCCGCGCCTCCCGCGGCCACGCCGGGTATCACGATCGGCTTCGGTGGCATGATCGGTTCGAAGAGCAGGTTCAGGGCGGTCTCGGACTGATAGAGATCCATCGCCCCGGCGGCTTGATTCCACATGCGCACGAAGTAGTCGAACTCGTTGACCCCGATCGGAACCGTGTTGATGCCAAGGAAATTGGTGGCTTCGAGCACCGCGTGGGTGATGTGGTTCTGCTCGATCTCGGGAAGTGGTGGCGTGGTGGCCATCGCCTGGCTGTAGGAGTTCGCCTGAGCGGTCGCCTGCAACGCCCGCTTCTGCGCCTGAGCGGACACGGTCCGTAGCCAGGCGACCATCGGCATCGTTGCGGCCACGACCCGCTCGCTCGCCGAGCCGCTCCACACCGCCGTCAGGGAAGCCAGACTCGCGGCCAATTCGTCGGCCTGCGTCTCCAGCGAGATCGCCAACGCCTCCCAGCCCGCGGCGGCTTGCAGCATCGGCGCGGCACCCGCGCCGGCCATCAGCCGGGCGGTATTGAATTCTGGCGGCATGGCATGCCAGAACATCGTCTAGGACTTCCCTGGTTCGTCGAATCGCGATCAGAAGGTCGTGGCGTTGGCAGTGTCGACGGCGTTGTAGATACCCGCGCTCTCGACGACGGCGGCGCCCATCCGAGCCAGCTCTTCCTGCGCAAACGTGTTCATTGCGAGCGTCTCGACGCCCTCGGCGGCGAACGCGGCCGCGGCCTGCGCCGACACCTCGTCGGCCCCCGCCGGAACCAGTGCGGTGACCGCCGCGCCAGCCGTCGTGCCCGCGGCCAGACCCCGGGTGCCGTTAGCCACTACCTGCGCCCCGACGCCCGCGGCGCCTGGGTTGTGCATCAACGGTTCCATTCGAAAAATCTCCTCATTGGCCATGAATTCGATGCGTATGAACTTGTGACGTTCGAATACGGTCGTCGGGTCAGCTCAGGAACCGTTCCCCCGACCCATTTGCTAGAGCCCCGCCACAGAATTTGCTGGCGCGTGCCTCGAACCATACTAACCGCGGTTCGCGGGTGCTCGTCACACAACTTCTTCCGGCGGATCCACGTACGCCGCCTGGATGACCTCCTTTCCATCCGGCGAGACCAGGAAGCCCTGGCCGGGCGGCCGGCGTTTCAGCCGCACCTCGCTCGACGGAAACTCCTGCTTCTCGCCCGAGAGAAACAGCGTCGGCGATCCGGCGCCGTAGGCGGCGCCGACGAACTTGTCCATGGTGGCGCGGTGCGCCTGGCTCATCTGGCAGGTGACGATGATGTGCAGGCCGATGTCGGCGGCCGCCGGCAACAGCGGAAACAGCGGAGCCATCGGCGGCACCACGCCGCTCGCGGCGACGATCATGTGCCAGTCGTCGACGAGCAGCACCACGTCGGGCCCGCTCCACCACGACCGCGAACGCAGTTGAGCGGTGGTGAGATCGGCCGGCGGAAGCCGCCTCTGCAGATTGATCGCGAACGCCTTGATCGCCTCTTCCAGGCTGGCGTTGTTGCGGTTGATCGCACCCGCTGCCAACAGGTGTGACTCCGGAACCGCGTCGAGCAGCCCAGACCGGTAGTCGGCCAACATGAACCGCACCTGGTCCGGACTGTTGCGCGCGCAGATCGCTTGCGCCACAGCATGGGCGATGCGCGTCTTGCCCGATTTGGGCCCGCCGAAGATCAACAGGTGCGGCGTGGTGTGCATCTGGTTGTAGGCGACGCCCATGTCGGATTCGCGGAGGCCGAGCGGGACCGTCCATCGGGTGCGGTAGTCCGTGTCCGGCCCCGGCGGGTTCGGATCCAGCTGGTGCAGGTAGATGCGCTCGGGCAGGACCCGGACCTTCGGCGCCTGATCGGTGTGCCGTGCCGAAATGACTTGCACCGCTTCGGACATCGCGGCGACCAGATTGTCCGCGCTGTGCACACCGTCGAGTCGCGGAACCCCCATCATCAGGTGGTGCTTCTCCATCGACACCGCGCGTCCGGGCCGGTTGGCCGGGATCTCGCGGGTGATGCGGTCGATCTGGGTCTCGTTGACGTCGCCCAGCCGGAACTCGACCTTCGTGCCGAGGTAGTCGCGCACACGCGCCTTGAGTTCGGTCCAGCGAGGCGTCGAGATCACCGTGTGCACACCGAATTGCAGGCCCTGTCCGGCGAGGTCCTGGACGACGGCTTCGAGGTCGGGGAACTCCGCGACGAAGGCGGGCCAGCCGTCGATCACCAGGAACACGTCGCCGAACGGGTCGGCGGCCAGCGGGTGATCGGCGTCGTCGCGCATCTGGCGGTACGCGGCCATCGAGCCGACGCGGTACTGCTTGAACATCGCTTCGCGCTGGCGCAGAACGCCTTTCATCTCGGCGATCACCCGGTTGACCCGGTCGGGCTCCGAACGCGTCGCCACGCCGCCGACGTGCGGCAGGTCCTCGAGGTACAGCAGGCCACCGCCGCCGAGGTCGACGCAGTAGAACTGCACCTGCCGAGGCGTGTGCGACGCGGCGGCCGACAGGATCAGCGTCTGCAGGAACGTGGACTTGCCGGTCTGCGGCGCACCGCCGACGGCGATGTTGCCGCCCGCCGACGACGTGTCGATGCCCCACACCTCCTGACGGTGCCGGCGCGGCTCGTCCATGATGCCGAGCCCGAAGCGCAGCGGCTGGCGCTGGCGGTCGTTCGCGATCAGCTCGTTGACCGGCGTCGGATCCGCCAACGGGGGCAACCACATCCGGTAGGCGCGGGTCTCCCCGGTGGTCAGCTGATCGAGGACCACCTCGCGGAGCACGCGCTGGTCGGGTTCGATGCTCATGAGCCCACCACCGGTTCGGGAATCGGCGCGGCCGTGAACGGCCGGATCCGCAGCCGGGACCGTCCGTTCGTCTGCGGCCTGGCCTCCCCGCTGTCCTGTCGCGCCGTGGTCGGGACGTAGTTGACGCCGGTGTACACGCTGCGGAACTTGACCGGATCCTCCATGCCGACGCGGAGGAAGCCGACGCCGCTCTCCTTGTTCGTGATGTACTGCGCCTCCGGCGTTCCGATCACGGCCTTGGACTCCGCGGAACTGGTGGTTCGCAGCGCGATCCGGTAAGTGAGGTTCGGTTCGAGTTTGTCGATGCGCACACCGCCGGTGTTCAGCGACTGTGTCGCCAGCAGCAGGTGTACCCGCAGCGACCGGCCCACACGACAGATGCGGTCGAACAGTGCGATGAAGTCGGGATGGTTCTGCAGCAGCTCGGCAAACTCGTCGACCACGACGAAAAGTGTTGGCAGCGGCGGTAGGTCGGCGCCGCGTTCGCGGTGCTTCTCGTACTCGGCCACGCCCGACAGCGCGCCCGCCGCACCGACCTGGAGGCCGGCCTGCCGCAGGATGGACTGCCTGCGGTCGAGCTCGCCGCTGAGCACCTCGCCCATGCGGCTGACCAGCTCGGCTTCCTCTTCCATGTTTGTGACCACGGCGGCGGTGTGCGGGAGCTTCTCCATGCCCAGGAACGTCGAGCCGCCCTTGAAGTCGGTGAGCAGCAGGTTCACCTGGTCGGGATGGTGGGTCGCCGCCAGTGACAGGATCAGGGTGCGCAGGAACTCCGACTTGCCGGATCCCGTTGTGCCGATGAGCATCCCGTGGGGTCCGGCGCCGAACTCGGCGCCCTCTTTGATGTCGAGGTGCATGATGTCGCCGGTCTTGAGCTCGTGGCCGAACGGGATGCGCAACCGGTCGCGGTCGGTGTCGCTGAACATCCGCCACCGCGCCGGGGTCACCTCCTCGATCGACTGCGCCCCGACCAGTTGATGCCATTCCGTGGCGACCTTCTTGTGCACGCGGACGCTCTTGTCGATGATCGTGCCGGTGATCGACCAGCCCGCCAGCTTGCGCGCGACGCGGACGGCCTGATGGGGTGTCATGCGGTCGACGGTCGAGGTGATGAGCCGAAATGTCTGGTTGGGCAGCCGATCGTCGGCCGTGCCGTCGGCCGCGACCCGGATGCGGTATGCCGAACCGCGGTGGTTGCCGAGCGTGATGACGGTGACGCCCGCCCGTCCGTCGACCGGGAACCCGGCCTTTCCACCTGTGAGGTCGAAGACCACGACATACGGCCCGCTCGGCGCCGCGTCGGCGGTGTGGGGGCCGCGGGCCGCCAGGTCGCTGAGGCCGTCGGGCCGGGTGAAGATCATGCGGGTGGGTCCCGCCGCGTCGGTGTCCGTCTGATGCTGCAGATGCGGTAACCACTTGAGCCAGGCCCAGTTCGGGTCCTCGGGGTTGTCGATGAGCACCCGCATCTGCAGGAGGTCCGGCGGGTGGAACACCGCCAGGTGACAGATCATGGCGGTGACCAGACCCGCCGCTCCGTCCGGGTCACCACCCACGGCGATGGTCGGAAACGTGCGCAGCTGAAGCAGTTTCGGGCAGTCGTGGATGAGGCCGTGCGTCCGAAGGAACTTGGTCACCCACATGTGGCTCACCGGCTCCAGGTGTGGCGCGGGCGCACCCTGCGGGCCCGCCAACTCCCCGCCGACCGCGGGCTTGAGCAGACGGTCGACCGCGGGCTCGGTGCCGAGCCCGATGCGGGTCGCCGCGTAGAAGTCGGCGTTGGTCTGTCGTGACCACTGGCGGTTGGATCCGATGATCGACAGCAGGTCTTCGGGGTGCGGCGCGTGGTAGTTGAAGAACGTCACCTGCGCGGCCGCCGACGATGTCACGCGGGTACGTAGCCCGGCCAGATAGCGGAGGTATTCCTTACGGTCGGCGTTGATCTCGGGGACGCGTTTCCCGCCGGGCCCGCCGCCGGCCATGAATCCGACCGTCGCCATGATCATCATCAGCGGCATCATCAGCATGTACGGCGAGAGCTGCCGGATGCCGGTGAAGATCATGATCGCGACCATGCCGAGCATGCCGCCGCCCATCACCCAGGGCAGCGCCTTCTGGATCCCCGACGGCGGAACCTCGACGCCCAGGTCTTCGGGCGGTGCGACGTTGATCTCGCCCGGCGTCAGCCTCGGCCCACGCTTGATGATCGGGGTGAACTTCTTGGTGGTCATCCGCCACCCCCGGACGGCGCGGCGGCCGGTTGGGCGGCGCCGTTCACCTTGCGCGGGTTGGGATCCGGCGGAAGGGTGTCGTGTTCGACGAGCGCCGCCTCCTTCGACAGCACGGGCCCGTCCATCAGCAGCCCCACCACCTGCCACGGGGCGGTGGTCGGACCGCTCAGCCCGAGCGTCTTCGCGGTGTCTTCGTGGGGAATGCCGTACCGAACGCCCTGCGGGTCGATGTAGTAGAGGCTCTCGCCGTATCGCGGATCGGGCGACTGCAGCTGGATGTACTGTCCGCCGTCGATGTAAACGGTTGCGTCACCGCCGATCTGCTCGATCCCGGTGTTCATCGCCGACGGGGGGATCGGCAGGTGCCGACCGGCGATGACCGTCGTCTTCGGCGCCTGGTCGCCGGGCTCGCGCTGCCACGCCCAGCACAGGGTCGGGTCGTCGCCGCGCTGCAGGATTTCCAGGGGCTTGTCGGGCAGCGGTGAGGCGAACACGTGCTCGGGGATCCTCGCCACCACGCTGGCCTCCACCGACGGCGGTGTGACGAGGCCGAACGAATTGGTCGCCCGCAGCGCCGCGGCGGTGGTGTCGTTGATGCGCGCGACCCCGTCGGGCAGCACTACGAAGTGTTGTTCGCCGTCCTCGGTGAGCGCCTTGAACACCGAACCGATCACCAGGTTCGGCGGAAGCCCAACCGAATTCGGCGCTCCGAACTGCGGGATGTCGGGCAGACGCCACGGCCCGGCGTTGGGGAGCGCGTTGAACAATCCCTGAGAGATCGGCGTCGCCCTTGCCGTGACCGGGATTCCGACCGCCGAGGTCACGGCACGATCCGCGAGGTCGATATCGTGCCTGCCGGCCTCGGTCACCAGCCAGATGTCGTTCTCGTAGGAGACCAGCATGCCCTGATCCGGCCGCATCGGGGCGACCGAGGCGTCGGTGACCAAGGGCCGCACGATGATCGACGATTCTAGGTTGGGCACCACGCTCTCGGGCTTGGTGACCGTGTCGCACAGCGTCCACATCGAATTCGCGCCGCCCACCGGGGTCGCGTACGGCGCCCCTGGTATCCCGATGGGCTGTCCCTTCGGCATCCGGTTCAGCTCGTCGGACTTGACGGCCGAAGGATTTCCGGCGTTGCCGAGTACCAACCGCGCCGACGTCAGGTTGTACACCGGCCGCAGCTGCCCGTTCCCCGGCAGCACGACGTAGAGCTGATTCGTGCTGCGGTCGACGAGAAGCGTGTCGTTTCCGCGCTTTCCGAGCGGTTTGAAGTACGCCAGCAGCGCGGCACCCACGCAGACGGCGACCGCGATGATCACACCGGCGAAGACGGCCCGGCTGTAGAACTGCAGGGGATCGTCGAACATCCGGGTGTCCCGGCGCACGATCGCGTGCTCGACGCGCCGCAGCAGGAAGCGCCACCCGCTGACCTGCACCTTGGTTGTGAGCCGGAAACCCATGGTTACTCGCCGATACTCAGCCGTGCGTGGACCGCGCCGATCGCCGCGGCCATGTCCTCACCGTTGATCTCGCTGAGCTGCTCGTCGCCGAGGCTGTCGATGTCGAGCGAC
Source organism: Mycolicibacterium celeriflavum (assembly GCA_050205545.1). GTDB lineage: Bacteria > Actinomycetota > Actinomycetes > Mycobacteriales > Mycobacteriaceae > Mycobacterium > Mycobacterium celeriflavum_A. The sequence goes on along the minus strand of JBNMQV010000003.1, from coordinate 57,765 downwards.
CGCGCCAACCGCATGTCGCGGTTCTGTTCGCCCGCCTCGACCAGCTGGCGCGCGTAGCGACCGTTGCCCGCCATGTCGAGCGCCGGCTTGCCGTTGAGCGTGCGGCTGCTCAGCAACGTGGCGGCCTCGAGCACCTGCTTGGCCGCCTGCTCGTCCAGCGACGAATCGTTGTCCCGCGCAATGACTTCGGTGATCTCGACGATCTCTTCGGGGGTGTACGAATCGAACTCGATGCGGGTGGCGAATCGCGACCGCAGGCCGTCGTTCGATTCCAGCAGGCGGTCGATGTCGGCGCTGTAGCCGGCGATGATCACCACCAGCCGGTCCCGGTCGTTCTCCATCCTGGCCAGCAGCGTGTCGAGCGCTTCGGTGCCGAAGGGGTCGGCGCGACCGTCGCGCTCCTGCACCAGTGTGTAGGCCTCGTCGATGAACAGCACGCCACCGAGCGCGCGGTCGATGGTGCGGCTGGTCTTTACGGCTGACTGGCCCTCGTATTCGGCGACGAAATCCTTGCGGGAGGACTCGACGAGCTTCGGTTCGGCGATGACGCCGAGACCGGCCAGGATGTTCGCGACAACGCGGGCGATCGTCGTCTTCCCGGTGCCGGGCGGCCCGGCGAAGATCATGTGCTTGGACGTCTGCGCGACCTTCATCCCGCGCGCCGCCCGGATTTTCGCCATCTGGGTCGCTGCGCGGTAGGCCTCGATCTGCTCCTTGACCCGCGTCAACCCGATCTGGCGGTCGAGTTCGGCCTGCGCCTCGGCGAGCAAACGCTCGCGGCCGCTGGTGTCGGCTTCGACGCTGGTCGGATCCCACGGATCCTTGCGTGCGGCGATCTGCTCGGCGGTCGTGGTCGTGAGCCGGTACGACGGATCGCGCAGCGCTTCAATGACTTTCGGGTTCGGGTGGGTGGCCTGCAGCCACTCCAGCAGGGCGAGAGCCGACTCTTCGTTGCCTTGGCTGCGGCGCGTCATCGCCAGGAACCACGCTATGGCCGGTGCGCACGCCTCCCCGGCGGGTGAGGAGTTGGATTCGGTGAGCCGCCGCTCGGCCTCGGTGAACAGCCCGAGGTTGGCGGCCGCGACGCCGTGCGCCACACCCGCAGCGGCGGCGAGGAATTTGTCGGGCCATGCGCTGGCGCCGCGCACCTCGTCGATGACATCGGTCCAGCGTTCCGCGGCGCCGTAGATCACCGCCTTGATCCAGGACACCAGGTGTTCGGCGCCGGCCGACGGGGCGTCCTCGAGTGCCTCCATCGCGTCGGCGTGGTTGCCGACGGACGCCTCGTTGGCGGCGAAACCCATGGTGATGGCCAGCGGTGAATTGACCGGGTACGTGATGTCGCCGAAGCGCCCCCCGATCGGCACCCGCGCGCCAAGGCTGTTCATCGAGATCTCCGCCGCACCGGCGAGCTGACCGAAGTTGGCGCGCGAGTACCACGCCCGGAACATCGTGACCCTGTCCGTGTCCCCGCAGCGGATGCGGCCCACCCACGCGTCGCAGGCGGATTCATCGAAATTCGTGATCTCGGTGAAGATTTCGAAAGAGCGCGCCGGCGTGCTGGCCAGCATGCCGACCGCACTTCCGAAGAGGTTCGCGAGATGCTCAGTCATGACCACCGGCGTATCGGGTCGTGAACACGCGTGCGCGTTCGGTGCGGGCCTGCTCAGGGCTCGGCAGGCCGAGATCACGGCTGAGGAAGTCGCGCGTCGCCGCGTCGTCGTGGCCCTGGCCGCCCATGCCCGCGAGCATGCTGGCGTATTGCGTCGACCTGGCCTCCTGGGCGGCCAGGCCCGCGACGACGACGACCTCGTCGGCGAGGTCGGCCTCCGTGAGCTCGGCGGCCTTCGCGGACAACCCGATCCGGCTGATCCGGCCGTCGAGCAATGCGCTGACGGAAACCGTGCCGGGCGGGTTCGTCACTGTCACAACGGAATCCGGCTCTGTGCGGTCTGCTTCGTCGCTGCTTTCCGCGGGCGCGTAGACATCCAATATATCGAGGACGGACTCCTCCGGTGCGGCGGAGCCGCTGTCGAGCGCGGCCGTGTCGTCGTGCTCATCGCCGGCGTCACGTGACGATGTCTCATCCACCATGCACGGCCTCCGCTGAATCGAGCGAGGCATGGTCGAACCACTTTCCCGTGGGCAGGAATTCGATCAACCCGTCCAGTGCACGCTGCAGGTTGTCAATGCTGCCCGGCAGGAAACTCCCATACAGTTCACCGTTGACGCGCCGGGGGATGGACACGATCCGGCCGTACTTCGAGTCGAGCATGCCGGCCGCGACATCGGCCTGCGTGAACGTGCCGCCGGGATGCCGTTCGATCGCGGTGATCTCCGCCCAACCCTCCGGATCGGCGATGATGTCGGCGTACGCGCGAGCCGACGAGGGACCGATCCCGTAGGCGGCGATCTGGTTTGCGTCGCGGCACTCGGCGAGTTTGCTCGCGACCCCCGTCAGCGGTTCGACGTCCGCGGGCGTCGCGGTGCCCAACACCGTCATCACCATCCCCGCGAGGCCGACCTGCGGGGCAACCCGCTGCAACACCAGCATGTCGCCGTCGCGGGCGGCGACGACGTGGCGGTCACCCTTACGGCAGACCACGAACCGGATCAGCTTTCCGCCCACGTCGCGACGCCACCAGCGCGCCTCCAGCGTGCGGTCGGCCCGGCTCAAGGTGTCGACCATCGCCGCCACCTCGGGGTGCGGCTGGCCGAAGACGTCGAGCACGCCCTGGGCCGTCAGGTCACGAGCGACCTGTTCCCAGACCCGGTCGCGCAGGTCGGGCTGGGGGATGTTCTGGCGGATGCCCAACGCGGTGGGGAATTCCATGAGGCCGAGCCGGTCGGCGACCACCAGCATTCCGTCGATGGTGACCTCGACGCCGACGACGTCGTCGATGTGCGTGGCGTCCGGGCTCATGCCTGATCCGTCCGCATTTGGGCGGTCAGCGCCGAAGCCGCCACCTCGTCGGCCCGGTCGTACCGCGCGGCGGCGTCGGCGAGCTTGTCGGACAGCACGGCGAAGGTGTCCACAACCGTGGTGCCCGCGCGGTCGCGCAAATCCAGCACGTCGGCGAGCGCGTCGGCGGTCGACGCGGCGATGGTGCCGTGGGTGTTCCTGACCGCCGAGGGGATCCCGTCGACCGATCGCGCCGCCGCACCCGCGTCGGAAGCCGCGAGGGCGTGACGGGCCGCCAGGTCGCCGAGGTGAGCGGGACTGACGCGCACATCGTCGCCGGACATGGCTCTTCGCCCCTCTCCCTCGTCATGCGGTGACAGGCGGTTGTCGGCACCGCCACCGTTGCGCACAGGCCTCGAGCATTTGCCGCGGACCACGGACACACGGCAGCGAGCGAGTACGCAGGCCTCATCGCCGCGAGTCAGCGTACCAGCGGTTCAGTGCTGCTGATTGCACAGATTTTTGGGGTCCGCAGCTCATACCCTCCCCGGGTACGGCAACCTCACAGCTAAGTGCCGGGCGCCGATCCGGGCGGCATAACCGCACCTATGCCGGCTTTGGCAAACTCCCTCGCAGAGCTTCCCCAATGGTCTTGCGTGGTGAAGGGGCCAGCATACCGGGCCGCTAGCAAGTTACGTCAGCGACAATTTGAGCGGCCCCGGGTGGCCGGTTCGACGCGCTCACACGGCACCCGAAATCCCGGTAATTCGTGTTTGCTGGGAGCACGGGCGAAGGGGCACCTGGGACCGTGGTTGATACTGGGCGGAGACCGCGTACACGAGCTGGAGGCGATCGCATTGACGGACCGCGATGACGCATTGCGGAGGGAACTCGGCTGGGAGAGCTCCGAAGAGACAGCCGACGAGCCGCCACCCTCGGACCGCGAGCCTGCGCCACCGGGTTTCCCGGATCCGCAGGCGCCACGCACCAGCTTCCGCGAACAGCCTGCCCGGTTCGGTCCACCGCCGGACTCTCTTCGCGACACCGGACCGGTGCCCACCGCGACCCACCCCGATCCGCGGATGTGGGGCCATCCCATCCGGCAGCAGCCGCCCGCCCGGCCGGCACAGCAGCCCGGTCCCCCGGCGCCCGGGCAGTGGGCGGGACCCGGCCCCCAGGGCCCTGGCCCCCAAGGCGCGCCCACTCCCCCACAGCCGACCGGCTCCTACGCCGAGCGCATCAGGCCCGACGAGTTGGTCCCGCCGCGTAAACCGGCTCCGACGCGCGGTTGGCGGTTCGCCCTCTACCGGGCCACGTTCGGCTATGTGAACCTCGGCCCCGGCCCCGACGAGGTGCGGCAGGCCGAGCTGGAGGCCACGATCCGCGGGGCGCTGCGCGGTCACTACAAGATCGGCGTGATGGGCAAGGGCGGGGTCGGTAAGACGACCGTCTCGGCCAGCATCGGCTCGGTGTTCGCCGAACTACGCCAGGACGACCGCGTTGTCGCGATCGATGCGGACACCGCGTTCGGCAAGCTCGGCAGCCGCGTCGATCCCAGGGCTCCCGGTTCGTACTGGGAGCTGGCGTCCGACCAGCACCTGGAGACCTTCGCCGACGTGCGCAGCCGCGTCGGCAACAACGCCGCCGGACTGTTCGTGCTGGCCGGGGAAGGCACTCCCGCACGCCGCCGCGTGCTGGACCCGGCGATCTACCGCGAGGCGACGTCGCGTCTGGACCGCTACTTCACGATCTCGATCATCGACTGCAGTTCGACGATGGACTCCCCCGTCACCCAGGAGGTGCTGCGGGACCTGGACGCGATGGTCGTCGTGTCCTCGCCGTGGGTCGACGGCGCGGCCGCGGCGGGCCAAACGTTGGACTGGCTGGCCGCTCGGGGACTCACGAGGCTGCTGCAGAGCACCGTCATCGTCCTCAACGACTCCGACGGGCACGCCGACAAGAGGACGCGTTCTGTTCTGGCGCAACAATTTTCGGGCCAGGGGCAGAAGGTCATCGAGGTGCCCTTCGACGGGCACCTGCGGCCGGGCGGCGTCATCGACGGAACGTCGGAGATGTCACCGAAGACCCGCCGCCGGTTCCTGGAGATCGCCGCCGCGCTCGCCGAGCACTTCCCCACCAGCGACGACCGCAGCCGCGAACGCTACTGACGCCTCAGGTGAGCTGGTCGACAAGCTCGGCGATCGCCTCCGCTGCTGCGGCCGACAGCTGTTCCCCGGTCTCGGCGTGCACGATGTCGTCGTCGGAAACCCCTGCCGCCTGGGCGGTTTCGGCGATGGTGAGGTTCGCGCGGCGCCGGGCCGCGTAGAGCCGTTGACCCAGCGTCGCGCCCGGCGAACGTGCCGCGCGCAACATCAGATCGTCGTAGCGTGACCGGACCGCGCTCAGCGCCTTGATCAGTGGCGGGGTCACCCGGTTGATCCGCGCCGCCCGCGCCGCAACGGCTTCCAACTGGCGAAGGTCGGCCAGGATCTGCGCCGCTCTGCCGCCGAACTCCGGATCCTCCGGTTCGGGAAGCGCCGCTATCGCGGAGTCGAAGGTCCGCGCGGCGGTGATCACCGCTTCGGCGATCAACGGGACCTCGTCGCTCGCGGGCGTCGTCGCGGGACGCTGATCTCCGCTGACCGATTCTCCTCGCCGGAGCCTGGCGATCGTGTCCGGCGGCCACCGCAGTACCTCCTCGAGCTTTGCTCGGGTCCGCTCCCGCGGCCAGCTTCTGCCCTTCTCGAAGGCGATCAGGGCGCCGGCGTTGATGATGCCGTCGGCGGCGAGGCTGCGCTGGCTGATGTTGAGCTCGCGGCGGCGTGCGGCCGCCGCAGCACCGGCTCGGACCATGCCGGGATCGAGTGCCTCGGTCGAACCGTCGGTCGACTCCGGATTGGTCATGGGTCGGCTGGGTCCTCGAGGCCGGCGGGGTAGGACGGTGCCGTAATCGTATCCGTCGTTGTGTTGCGCGCTACGGCTTGGGGCGGCGTGGCGGCGCCTGATTCGTGGCGATGCTCCGGTTCTTGAGGTCTGCACGCGCTGATCGCTACGGTTTCTCATCGCGTGGCGTCGACCTGTGTGCCCTGTTCAGCCGCGGTTGTGTCCCACTGACCGTTCAAACCCGGTGAGCTAACCGTTGCATCGCTACGGTTTATGCGCTACGTTTTCGGCCATCGCGGCCGACGCGCTGCACCCCGGCACAGAGGAGATTCACAGATGCACACGACTGAATCGGATGAGCTGCCCGTCGGCGCCTGCACCCGGGACCCGGAGCGGTGGACGACGTCGGCCGACGAGCAGGCCAAGGCGATCTGCCGGGCCTGCCCGCGCCGCTGGCTCTGCGCCCGGGAAGCCTGCGAGCTTCCGCGTGCCGAAGGCCTCTGGGCGGGGATCTATGTCCCCGAGGGCGGGCGAGGCCGCACGTTTGCTCTGCGGCAGCTCAAGTCGCTGGCCGAGCGGCACGGACAACCGGTCCGCGAGCGTCGGCTGTACGCAGAATCCGCCTGACCGCCGGTCCGCTCGCCGCCGGATCGGGGGGTCGGCGGCGGGCAGCCGGAATATCTCGCAAACCGGTCCGGTTAAAGGATGCGACGGTGCCGGGCATGCCCCGGGCCCCAACCACAATCGTCGCTTCGAGCGACCACTCGCCGAGAGGCGCAGGCGGCACCGTTCCTCTTCTTTTCCTCGCGATTACCAGGTGTCGACGAACCGTCGGCCCTCACGCCGAGGTGCGTGCGCGGTGGCCGCCTTCAACGTGCTGATCACGACGTCCCGGGTTTCGGCCGGGTCGATCACATCGTCGATCTCGAACAACGCAGCGGCGTTGAGCGCCTTGGCGTTTTCCTGCGCAGCGGCCGTCGCCTGCCGCACCCGTTCCTCGCGCTCCGCCTCGTCGGCGATCGCTTCGAGTTCCTTGCGCATCCCCAAGCGGACGGCGCCCTCCAGGCCCATCGGTCCCAGGTGGGCGCCCGGCCACGCCACCGTCAGCACCGGCTCGTGCAGGCTTCCGCCCGTCATAGCCTGCGCGCCCAATCCGTAACCGCGGCGCAGGATCACGGCCACCAGCGGCACCTCGAGCGCCGCGCCCGCGACCAGCATCCGCGACGCCCGGCGCACCAGCGCCTCGGACTCGGCCGCAGGCCCCACCATGTAGCCCGGGCAGTCGACCAGTGAGAGCACCGGCAGCCCGAACGCGTCGCACAGCTGCAGGAAGCGTGCCGCCTTGTCGGCCGCGGCGGCGGTGATCGCACCCGCCATCACCATCGTGTTGTTCGCTATGACGCCGACCGGGCGGCCGTCGATGCGGGCCAATGCCGTCACCATCTCCGGAGCGAACTTGGTCCGCAGGAACGTCACCGATTGCGCGTCGGCCAGTGTCTCGATGATGGGCGCGACCTGATACGCCCGGCGGGCGCGCTCGGGAACGATTGTGCGCAAACGGCTTTGGTCGGCGACCGGTCCCGGCTCGGTGGCGCCCTGGAAGTAGCCGATCAGCCTTTTGGTCACCGCTACCGCCTCGGCCTCGTCGGCCACGACCACGTCGACCACCCCGTTCGGCGCCTGCATGCTGATCGGCCCGACCTCGTCGGGTGGCACGTCGCCGAGCCCGCCTCCGGCGATCATCGCGGGTCCGCCCATCCCGATGGACGTGTTCTCGGTCGCCACGATCAGGTCCGCGCATCCGGCGATGACGGCATTGCCCGCGAAGCAGCGGCCGTGGACGACGGCGATCCGGGGGACGATGCCCGACAACGTCGCCCACAGCTTGAACGCCCGCGCGTCGAGCGACGACACCGCTGGATAGTCGGTGTCGCCGGGGCGCCCGCCGCCGCCCTCGGCGAAGAACACCGTCGGCAGCCGCAGCCGTTCGATCAGCTCGAACAGGCGGTCCTTCTTGCGGTGGCCCAGCGCGCCCTGCGTGCCGGCCAACACCGTGTAGTCGTAGGACAGCACCGCGCACGTGCTGCGCTCGTCGCCGAAGAGGTCGCCATTGACACGGGCCGTGCCGGCGACCAGACCGTCGGCGGGGGTGCGGGCGATCAGGTCGTCGAGATCGCGGCGGCGACGCTGTGCCGCGATCGCGAACCGTCCGTATTCCACGAACGAGCCCTCGTCGACGAGATCGGCGATGTTCTCGCGGGCGGTCCTGGCACCAGCCTCGTGTCTGCGGGCCACGGCGTCCGATCGGGCCGCGTCCTCGGTGAGTTCGCGGCGTCGCAACAGTTCGGCGTGGTCGTCGCGCAGCGACTCGTCACTCACGGCGTCCGACTCTAATCACGCGACGCCGCGCCGAGTTATCCACAGGCACTTCTCGCGATGCCCGAAACTGTCGGCCGCCGCGCTTAGCGTGCGGGCATGACGAACTGGATCAACACAGTGAGCCGCGATCACGTCGAACTGGGCGTCCGCGGCCGCTTCACGCAAGCGACTCACGGCAAGCCGACCATGCTGCGCAGGATGGCGCGCGGCGATTGGATCGTCTTCTACTCACCGCGCACCGTCTACCCCGATGGTCCGCCGCTGCAGGCGTTCACCGCGATCGGGCAGATCGCCGACGACGAGCCCTACCGCGATCCGGCGACGCAGGACGGCGAACGATGGCGGCGCAACGTCGACTTCCTGAACTGCACGGAGACGCCGATCCGCCCGCTCATCGAGCGGCTCGACTTCATCGAGGACAAGTCGCGGTGGGGTTACAAGTTCCGCTTCGGGGTGTTCAAAATCGGCGACGAGGACCTGGAGGTGATCCGTTCGGCGATGACGGGGGCGGGATAGACCTACTGTGGGTTGGTGAGCAACACCGACCCGGCGCCGGACGAAGTCGCCTGCGCGGCAGTCCCGTTCGCAGGGGTGCTGCATCCGCGGGAGGTGCCGCTGGGCGGGCCGCGGGCGATCCGGGTGCGGCGGACCCTGCCGCAGCGCGAGCGATCGCTGATCGGGGCGTGGTGCTTCGCGGACCACTACGGTCCCCACGACGTGCGCGGCGGCACGGGTATGGACGTGCCGCCCCATCCGCACACCGGGCTGCAGACCGTCAGCTGGTTGTTCAGCGGCGAGGTCGAACACCGCGACAGCGGCGGCGTGCACGCGATGGTGCGCCCCGGCGAGCTCAACCTGATGACGGCCGGCGCCGGCATCTGCCACTCGGAGGTGTCGACCGACGCAACCGCGATCCTGCACGGCGTGCAGCTGTGGGTGGCGCTGCCCGGCGAGGCGCGTGACACCGCGCGCGGTTTCGAGCACTTCGTGCCGGAGCCGCGGGCGTTCGACGGCGCGACGCTGCGGGTGTTCATCGGTGAGCTCGAAGGCCAGCGTTCACCCGTGCACACATTCACACCGTTGCTCGGCGCTCAGGTCGACGTCGACCCCGGGACGGAGCTGACGCTGGAAATCGACCCGGGCTTCGAACACGGTGTGCTGCTCGACCGCGGCGACGTCGCGGTGGGCGACACCTCGCTCGAGGTCGCCGACCTGGCGTTCCAGGCGGTCGGCGCCGATCGGTTGTACCTGACCAACCGGGGAGCCGAGCCCGCCCGCGTGGTGCTGCTCGGCGGGCCGCCGTTCCCCGAGGAGTTGCTCATGTGGTGGAACTTCGTCGGCCGCAGCCATGACGACATCGCGACCTACCGCAGGTTGTGGGAAGAGGGCGACGACCGGTTCGGCGCCGTCGAGGGTTATAGCGGCGCGGTGTCGCGGCTGCCAGCTCCCCCGCTGCCCAACGCGACATTGCGTCCCCGGCCGAACCCGCGGGTATAGAGGAACCATGACGACCGACAAAACCGGCGCGCCCACCGAGGTCACCGCCGAAGCCGACCGCTACACCATCGCCGTCGATCAGAAGAAGGTCGGGCATGCCGAGTTCGCCGACCGCGACGGGCAGCGCGTCTTCACCCACACCGAGGTCGACAGCGACTTCGAGGGCCGCGGCCTGGCCACGATCCTCATCGGCGAGGCCCTGCAGAAGACCCGTGATGCCGGTCTCCGCATCGTGCCCGTCTGCGAGATGGTGGCGTCCTACGTCAAGAAGCACGACGAGTACAACGACGTCGTCGATCCGGTGTCGGACGACGTCGAGCAGTGGCTGGCGAATCGTTAGTTCGGCTAGACCGCTATCGTCTTCGCGATGGTGGCCGCGTTCTTCACCCCCGATGGCGATGCCTTTGTGCCCGCGCCGATGGCGCGCGGCCCGTGGGGTCAGACGATCAGCGGCAACTACGCGGGCGGTCTGCTCGGGCACGTCATCGAACGCGACGCCGGCGATCCGGACTTCCAGCCCGCCCGCCTGACAGTCGACCTGTTCCGCCCCGCCTTGCTGGAACCAGTGCGAGTCGAATCCGCCGTCGTCCGGCAGGGCCGCCGCCTGAAGCTGATCGATGCGCTGATGACGCAGGGCGACACGACCGTCGCGCGGGCGACCGCCCTGTTCCTACGTCGCGGCGAACAACCCGCCGACGAGGTCTGGACGTCGCCGGTCACCATGCCGCCGCTTCCCCCGACGCCCGATCCCATCCCCCGCGAGCTGTCGACGCTGGTGTGGACCTACGGCCGCGACGGTCGCGAACCCGGACCCGGCGAAGGCCTGACCAACTGGCAGCACTCGGGCCCGAAACACCTGTGGGTCCGCGATTTTCGGCCGCTCGTGGAGGGTGCCGACCTCACGCCGTTCACTCGCGCCGCGATGGCCGGCGACATGGTCAGCTCGTTGACGCACTTCGGGCCGAGCGGGCTGCAGTGGATCAACGCCGACTACACCCTGTCGCTGTCGCGCCTGCCGAAGGGCCCGTACCTCGGGCTGGCCGCGCTGACGCACTTCAGCGACGCGGGCGTGGCCACCGGCACCGCGACCATCGTCGACGAGTACGGGCCGATCGGCAGCGGCGTGGCCAACGCCCTGGCGAACCCAGGCTTCACGCCGCCCCGCATGTAAGGCGAAAGCCCCCGCACGATTCTCCGCGTCGAGTTCTGCCGCAGGGTCGCGATCGTCGCCCATCCACGACCCTCCCGCAGAAATGGGCGCACGCACGACCCCCCACATAAGAAACACCCCGCGGTTTCCCGCGGGGTGTTTCGTGCCATCCATGTGGTCTTGGTCAGCTGATGCCGACGACCTCCTGGGCGATATCGGCCAGGCGCGTCTGCGCTGCCGACACCAACCGCTGGCGGTTCTTGTGCATCTCCTCGTAGGCGATGATCGTGCGGATGTCGGACGGATCGTCCAGCTCCTTCACCGCTGCGACCGCGTCGCTGAGGTTGAGCTCGTCGTATCCGGCGATCGGCAGCTCGTCGGCGTCGACGACACCGCCCTCGGCGCGCGCCTTGTGCAGCGCGTCGGCCGCGTCACCGGCGCCCTCGCGACGGACGACCTTCTCGGCGCTGCGCAGCGCACCGTCGCGCGACGCACCGAGCGCCTTGAACGTGATCTCGCTGGCGCGCTGGGCCCGCTCGCGCAGGTCATCGACGGCCGGTCCGGCCGACCGCAGCAGCTCCGCGAGCCGCTCGACCGACTGCGCCGACCACTGACCCGGCAGGTTGACCAGCTTCACCGCGGTACCCGCGGCGGCCTGCAGCGGCGTGCGCTGCAGCGCGGCCGGGCCACCAAGGGCGTCCTCGGCCAGCACCGTGGTCAGCCAGTTCACCGTCGCCGAGTGCGCGGTGATCAGGCGATCGGCGAGGTCCTGAACGTCCGGCTTCTTCGCCGCGACCGCGAGCGCCTTGATGTAGCGGGCGCGGTCAAGCAGCTGATCCTCGAGCGCAAGGTCGCCGAGCAGCGCCTCGTCGAACGGCTGGGCCTGCTCGGTCAGCGCCTTCACCGCGGCGGCGGCGCGACCCAGGAACGGGCCGATGGTGTCGGGGAAGCCGCCGAGATCGCGAATCGCCTTCTCGATCGCCACGGCGCGAATGCGGCCGTTCTCGGCGTTCTGGGTCAGCTCGCGGCGGACTGCCTCGGTCCGGGCCTGCGTGATCCGAGTTTCGGCAACCTGGATCTCAGTGTGGGTGAGGTCGAGGATCGTGCGCAACTGGTTCAGCAAGGTGGTGGTACTCATAAAAAATTTCGCCCCTTAAGCGTTGACGGTTTGTGGTCGGCGCTGGGGTGCACCTGTCCAGTTGGCTACCCGGTGTGCGGGGGCGGCCGAACGCTTCGGGAGTGTGAGATGGATCGCATTCGGCGTGTCGTCAGCGCGGCTGCAGGATGACCACCGGAATCTCGCGGTCGGCCCACGACTGATAGGTGTCGAAGTCCGCATATGCCTCGACCAGCTTCGGCCAGAGCCGGGCGCGTTGTTCGGGGTTCGCGGTCACCGCGCGCACCGCGCGGCGGTCCGACCCGATCTCGATGTAGGCGTCCGGGTTCGCGACCAGATTGCGGTACCACTGCGGATCGGTGTCGCTGCCGCCCTTCGACGCCACCACGATGACGTCGTCCCCGTCGGTGATGAACACCAGCGGCGACACCAGTCGCCGTCCTGATTTGCGCCCGATGTGCTCGAGCAACAGCGTCGGCACCGGCTTCTTGAACCCCGCGCCCACCCGCCAGTTCGCGCCGATCTTGCCGCCGGTGCGGCGGTACACCCACACGTGCGCCTTGCCCGCGTACTTCATGACCCTGTCGACGACGGGCGAATTCAGCTGCTTGGGCTTGTTGTTCGGATCCATGCGCTCAACCTAGGTACTGGGCCGTGGTGCCGCCCAGCGGCATCTCCGGCATGCCGAGCTTGCGGTGGTCCCAGCTGCGCGTGCGAAGCGGCACCACGCGCACACAGATGCGGTTGTTCATCATCTGGTCGACGAACGGGCGCATCTCGTCGGAATAAGGTCCGGTGTAGCGCTCCCACACGCTGATGCCAACGCGCAGAACGGTTTCCGGGTCGTCGATGATCTCGGCCCTGCCGTCGATCGAGACACCGCGCAGCGTGTCGTAGGTGTGGCCGTCCTCGATCATCACGGTGACCGTCGGATTGCGGCGCAGGTTGACCGCCTTCTGCGACTTGGCCTTGGTCTCGAACCAGATCTCGCCGTCGAGCACGGCGTACCACATCGCGACCAGGTGTGGCCGCCCGTCGGGCAGCACGGTCGCAAGCGTGGCGGTGCGGCTGCGTTCGATGAATTCGGCGGTCTCGTCGTCGGACATGACGATCTTCGCGCGTTCGTTCTTGCCCACGATCGAAGATCTTGTCAGGTGGCCGCGGCGACGACGGTCACCGGGATGCCGTTCAGCGCGCCGTTGCCGGACGGTTCGTCGATGAACGTCGGCGGCGACAGCACGTTGGTGTTCACGCCCGGTGTCTGGTTCGCCACGGACATCCGCGTGCCGGGCTTGCCGTGACCCCAGCCGTGCGGCATGGACACCACGCCGGGCTTGATCGCGTCCGTCACCTCGACCGCCACCTCGATCTCACCTCCGGTGGAGCTCACACAGACGCGGTCGCCGGTCGCGACACCGCGTTTCGCGGCGTCATCGGTGTGCATCAGCAGCGTGCAGCGATCCCGGCCCTTCATCAGCGGCGCCACGTTGTGCAGCCAGGAGTTGTTGGAGCGCAGGTGCCGTCGGCTCACCAGCACCAGCTCGGCGGGCGCCCGGCCGAGGCGGGCGGCCAGCCGGGGCAGGTCGTCGAGCAGGTACTGCGGCGCGAGGCGGATCTTCTTGTCGGCGGTGCCGAGCACCTCGGGGATGCGCGGCACCATCGGCCCGAAGTTGATGCCGTTGGGTAGCGCCTTGAGCTTCTCGAGCGTGAGGCCCTCGGGGTTCTCGCCGTACCGGTCGCCGAAAGGCCCGGTGCGCAGGGTGAGGTCGAGGATCCGTTCCGGGCCGCCGTGCGTGTAGTGCTTGCGGATATCGGCGCCGTCGAGGCCCTGGGTGAACGCCATGTAGTCGAAGAAGCCGTCGTCGATGGCGGTGACGTCGACGTCCTCGGCTGGCGTCCCGGTGCACAGTCCGGTCAACCGGATGAGGATCTCCCACTCCTGCGGCCGGTCGGGGTCCTCGGGTTCGAACACCGGCGGTGAGTAGTTCGCGATGCTGTTGATCGCGAAGTTGAGGATCAGGTCGTCGTGGTGGGGCTGTTCGAGCGGTGACGGCGCGGGCAGGATGACGTCCGCGTGCCGGGTGGTCTCGTTGACCCACATGTCGACGGCAATCATCGCGTCGAGCATCGGCAACGCCTCGTCGAGCTTGTGCCCCGCCGGTGTGGAGAGCACGGGATTGCCCGCGACCGTGATCAACGCCTTGATCTGCCCCTCCCCCGGAGTCGCGATCTCCTCGGCCATACACGACACCGGCACCTGCCCGAGCACCTCCTTCGCACCGCGCACGCGGGTGCGGAACCGGCCGAACTCCGCGGCGCCGTCCTCGAGTCCCGGGATCGGTTGCACGGTCACCGACCACGCGGCCGGCAGCGGGAACATCGCCCCGCCCGGGGTGTCGAAATGCCCGGGGAGGATGTTCACGACGTCGACGAGCCAACTGGCGAGGCTGCCGAACTCCTGATTGCACAACCCGATTCGGCCGTAGACGACGGAGCGCTCGGTGCCGGCGAGCTCGCGCGCCAGCCCGCGGATGCGTTCGGCCGCGATCCCGGTGACGGCGGCGACGCGTTCCGGCGGCCAGTCGGCGGCCACCTCCCGCATCCGCTCGAGCCCGTCGACGTGTGGCGCCAGCCGACCCAGCGACACCAGGTTCTCGGCGAACAGCGTGTGCGCCACCGCCAGCAGCAGCGCGGCGTCCGTACCCGGGGTGACGGGCAGCCACTCGTCGGCCCTCGCGGCGGTGGCGGTGCGGACGGGATCGATCACGATGACCTTGCCGCGCTTGCGGATCGAGTCGATGATGCCCATCACGTCGGGGGCGGCCAGCAGCGAGCCCTGCGATGCGGCGGGGTTGGCGCCCATCACCACCAGCAGGTCGGTGCGTTCGATGTCGGGGACGGGGAACGACCACCACCCGCCGTACATCAGGTGCGACGACAGGTTCTTCGGCCATTGGTCGACCGTGCCCGGCGAGTAGCTCAGCGGGATGCCGGACATGCCGAGCAGCACGCCGGTGTAGCGACCCAGCGAGAATGAGTGTGCCAGTGGGTTTCCCGTATAGCAGGTGACCGCGCCGATGCCGTACTTCTCGATCACCGGGGCGAGCAGCTCGGTGCACCGCCGGAACGCGGCGTCCCAGCTCACCTCCCGCCACTGCCCGTCGACCTTGATCAGCGGGCGGCGAAGCCGGTCGGGATCCTCGTGCACCGCGGCCAGCGTCGCGCCCTTCGGGCAGATGTGCCCACGGCTCCAGGTGTCGTCGGGGTTGCCGCGGATGCTCGCGACATGGCCGCCGTCGACGTGAATCTCCAACCCGCACATCGCCTCACACAAAGGGCAGGTGTAGAGGTGGCGGCCGTCCTGGCCCGGCGCGGCGAGTGGTACTCCGAGATCTGCGGTCACGCTGCCCTCCTCATCCATCCGCGACGAACGGCATTCGGCTTTGTTGTGACAGACTGTAACGACAACGTTCGCGCGAAGGGACCGAATTGGCCGACACCGCGACGCCGCGCCGCCGACATCCGGGCTCGCGGCGCGACCCGTCCATCGACGCCGATGTGCTGGCCGCGACGCGCCGGTTGCTCACCGAACGCGGCTACGCGAACACCACCATCGACCTGATCGCAACCACGGCGAACGTCAGCAGGCCGGCCGTCTACCGACGGTGGCGGTCCAAGGCCCACCTCGTGCACGAGGCGCTGTTTCCCGACCTGGGCCAGGAGCCG
The DNA here is from genome assembly GCA_050205545.1 of Mycolicibacterium celeriflavum. Classification (GTDB taxonomy): domain Bacteria; phylum Actinomycetota; class Actinomycetes; order Mycobacteriales; family Mycobacteriaceae; genus Mycobacterium; species Mycobacterium celeriflavum_A. Next base: position 42,111 of record JBNMQV010000003.1, on the reverse strand, counting down.
CCAGCCGACGACTTCGTCGACGAGATCACTCGGCTGTGCCGCGGGGCGCTGGCCATGTACGCCGATCCCGCTGTGCGCGAGGCGATTCCGGGCCTGCTCAACGACCTGCGCTCGGATCGCGGCATGCGCCGCGTGCTCAGCGACCGGCTGGAGGCGACGGCCCGCAGCCAACTCGGCGAACATGTCGCGGCCGCGGTCGCCTCCGGGGTCGCCCGAAAGGGCGTCAGCGCCGACACCATCATGGACGTCATCGCCGGTGGCGCCTGGTACGCGGTCTGCGTGCGACGCATCAAGGACGTCGACGCCGCGGCCGGCGAACTCGCGGCGCTGGTGCTGAACGGCGTGCTGGCTAGCTCATCAGCATGATGTACTGCGCGGCCGTCATCTGTTGCGCCGCAAGCAGAGTCGGGGCACCGGTCTCGATGGCGTACCGGTCGGCGGTGGCCAGGCAGTAGAAGCTGCCCTCCTCCGTGCGCAGGCACCGGCTGTCCGGCATGTCCGGCACCGGGTTGGCCGGCTTGGCCGTCGCCGACACCTCCTCGGCGAACTCTTCGACCACTCCCTCGGCGCCCGCGCCGTCCTCGGTCTCGTAGACCGTCGTGCCCGCCATCGCGACCAGGTCGACGCCGGTGTCGGAGAACAACTTCGACGACCGGACGGGATCGGACTGGAAGTGCAGCGCACCACGTCGTTCGTAGGTGCCGCCCTTGGTGAACGTCGGGTCGCGGCCGTCGAGCGGGAGCGTGCGGGCCAGCAGGCCGGTCGGGTCGATCGAGATGTCGGCCAGCTCGCTCGGGTCGGTCGCGCGGAACCTGTCGATCTCGGGGGCCTGCAGGTCGATGCTCTTGGTGACCAGCCGGGCGGCGGCGTCCACACCCGCGGTCGCCTGCGCCAGCTGCATCAGGACGTAGGGCCCGTGCGCGGTGAACGACCGTGCCGCGCCGAACTTCCCGATGTTGCGGTCGGTGCCGGTGTGGCTGCTCGCCCGCGCCTCGGGATGCCCGGGGATCTCCAGCTTCGGCGACGGCCCGTCGGGACCCTGCGGCTGCGACACCGCCTCCCCCATGTCGTCGGCCGCGGCCTTGGCGGCGCGCTCGTCGGCGAAGCGCAGCACCGCGTTGAGCAGGATCTGCTTGTTCTTCTCGGTCCGTGTCGTGGCGAAGCCGGTGACGAAGTCGTGCCGGGCGGCCGCCGCCGCGACGTTCATCGGCCCGATCATCGCGAGCGCCTCGGCCCGCGGCAGCACCATCGCCCCCAGTCCGAACCAGTCCTTGATCGCCGGGTCGACCTCCCACGGCCCGATGACGTGGTTGGCCAGGCGCTGGCCCTCGAGCACCACGCCGAGCATCGGGTCGCCCGCGCTGCCTAGCGGATCCCGGGGTTCGGTCGGGAACCGTCCCGGGTCCAGCCGGTCGAAGTCGAGCGCGGGGCCCGACGGCCCGCCGGTGGCCTTGACGGCGGATCCCTCGACCGTCGATGTGCACGCCGTGGCGAGCAGCGCGACTACAGAGATGAGCGCAAGGATCGCGTTCCGCATGCCGGCAAAATTACCCGCGCCGACAGGACGCGAGTTCCAGGCGTGCCGACGCCGCGATCGGACTTCATAGAAATGAGACGAGCCACCGGAATCCGGTGGCTCGTCTCGATTGCTTGTGGGCGAAGGGGGACTTGAACCCCCACGTCCCGAAGGACACTGGCACCTGAAGCCAGCGCGTCTGCCATTCCGCCACTCGCCCCAACAACCGGGGGAGCCTATCACGCAGGCCGCCCCGCTCCCCAACCGTACCGGCTGGCCCGCGCGACCCGCACGGATGCGTTCGGCTGATCGTGATCCGGCGCGTTGAACTGCGGCGATCCGATTCTCAGAGTTCTGTTGGTCCCGCTGCGCGGCGCTTGGCCGATACCATGCAAATGAGCATTGTGGCCAGGCGACACGCTGGCACGGCGGCCATGAGCAGGGCCGACGTACGACGACGAGGGAGGCGGGCACCGACATGGGTCTAGTCGACCGCATCGAGCGCAAGCTCGAGTCGACGGTCGGTGACGCCTTCGCTCGCGTGTTCGGCGGATCGATCGTCCCGCAGGAGGTCGAGGCGATGCTCCGCCGGGAGGCCGACACCGGCGCGCGCGAAGTGCTCGGCGGCCAGGTTTTGGCACCAAACGACTACGTCATTACCCTCAGTGTGCCTGACTATCAGAAGGTGAGCGCCGACCCAGACCTCACGTCAGCGACTTTTGCCAAGCACTTGGAGGGATACATCCGTGAGCAGGGGTGGCAAACGTATGGTGATGTGGTCGTCAGGTTCGAACAATCACCCACCCTGCACACCGGACAGTTTCGCGCGCGTGGAGCGGTCAATCCCGACTCGACCACTGGCGAACCCGCCCCACCACCTCATGTACGTGCGTCCAGCGCAGAATCAGGAGTACCACCGATGAGCGACAACCCGACCTACCGCGGCGGTCAGGGGCCGGGGAGGCCCGCCGACGAGTACTACGACCGTCCGCAAGACCGTCCGCAAGACCGTCCGCAGGACCGCCCGCAAGACGATCGGTACGGCCGCCCCGACGACCGCGGCCAGTACCCCCAGTACGAGCAGGGCGGCTATCCGCCGCAGGGCGATCCCTACGCCCCGCGCCAGGGCTACCCCGACCAGGGAGGCTATCCGGACCAGGGCGGTTACCCCGACCAGGGGGGCTATCCCGACCAGGGCTACCCGCCGCCGTCCTACGAGCAGCGGCCCCCGGCCGGATACGGCCCGCCGCAGCAGGGCGGCTACCCCGACCAGGGCTACCGTCCGGCCCCGGGCGGGTACGGTCCCCCGCCCGGCGGCCAGCCCGGCTACGGCGGCGCCCCCGCGGGTGACTACGACTACGGGCGTCCCCCTGCCCCCGGCCGGCACGAGGAGGGCGGCTACGGCCGTCCCGAGGGCCGTCCCGAGCCCCGCCCCGCCTATCCGGACCAGGGCGGCTACCCCGACCAGGGCGGTTACCCGGACCAGGGCGGCTACGGCGGCCAGCCGTACGGACGGCAGGACCAGGGTTACGCCCCGCCGGACTACGGCCGTTACGGCGACGCGCCGGCAGCCGGATACGCCGAGCCTGGTTACGCCGAGCCCGCGGGCGGCGGCTACGACTACGGTCAGCCGGCCGGCTACGGCGGCTATGGCCAGGGCGACTACGGCGCCGCCGGCGGCGCGACCGTCACGCTGCAGCTCGACGACGGCAGTGGCCGCACCTACCAGCTGCGTGAGGGCACCAACGTCATCGGCCGCGGTCAGGACGCGCAGTTCCGCCTCCCCGATACCGGGGTCTCGCGGCGCCACCTGGAGATCCGTTGGGATGGCCAGGTCGCTCTGCTGTCCGACCTGAACTCCACCAACGGGACCACCGTGAACAACGCGCCGGTCCAGGAGTGGCAGCTCGCGGACGGCGACGTGATCCGGCTGGGCCACTCCGAGATCATCGTCCGCGTGCACTGAGCATCGGCCCGGGGCGGGAAGCTGTCGCTTCCCCCTCATGTCGGTAACCGTCCAAGTATCGTGACGGTGCCGAGGCTGGCTGCGTTGCCGAGGCGACTGAAACGGGATGGAGACGGAGAGGACGTCAGATGCAGGGGTTGGTACTGCAACTGACGCGCGTCGGATTCCTGTTGCTGCTATGGCTGTTCATCTGGTCGGTGCTGCGGATCCTGCGCACGGACCTCTACGCCCCGACGGGTTCGGTCATGGTGCGCCGAGGGCTGCCGCTGCGCGCCTCGCTGCTGCCCAGCCGTGCCCGCCGTAACGTGCCCCGCCATCTCGTCGTCACCGAGGGCGCGCTCGCCGGAACCCGCATCACGCTGGGCAGTCAGCCGGTGCTGATCGGCAGGGCCGACGACTCGACGTTGGTTCTCACCGACGACTACGCCTCGACGCGCCACGCGCGGCTGTCGCCGCGAGGTTCGGAATGGTACGTCGAAGACCTAGGATCGACCAACGGCACATACCTCGACAGGGCGAAGGTGACGACGGCTGTACGCGTTCCGATGGGCACGCCGGTTCGGATCGGCAAGACGGTAATCGAGCTGCGCCCGTGACACTGGTGCTTCGATACGCCGCGCGCAGCGACCGCGGCCTGGTCCGGGCGAACAACGAGGACTCGGTGTACGCCGGCGCCCGGCTGCTCGCGCTCGCCGACGGCATGGGCGGCCACGCCGCGGGCGAGGTCGCCTCCCAATTGGTGATCGCGGCGCTGGCGCACCTCGACGACGACGAGCCCGGCGGCGATCTGCTCAGCAAGCTGGACTCCGCGGTGCGCGAGGGCAACTCCGCGATCGCCGCGCACGTGGAAGCCGACCCCGAGCTCGAGGGCATGGGCACCACGCTGACCGCAATCCTGTTCGCGGGCAACCGACTTGGTCTGGTGCACATCGGCGACTCGCGCGGTTACCTGCTGCGCGACGGTGAGCTGACGCAGATCACCAAGGACGACACCTTCGTCCAGACCCTGGTCGACGAGGGCCGCATCACCGCCGAGGAGGCGCACAGCCATCCGCAGCGGTCGTTGATCATGCGCGCGCTCACCGGCCACGAGGTTGAGCCGACGCTGATCATGCGGGAGGCCCGCGCCGGGGACCGGTATCTGCTGTGCTCCGACGGGCTCTCCGACCCCGTCAGCCAGGAGACCATCCTGGAGGCGCTGCAGATCTCCGACGTCGCCGAAAGTGCCGACCGGCTCATCGAACTGGCCCTTCGCGGCGGCGGGCCCGACAACGTCACCGTCGTGGTGGCCGATGTCATCGACAACGGGGCCTACGACTACGGGCAGACCCAGCCGATCATTGCCGGTGCGGTATCGGGTGAGGACGACCAGCCGCCGCCCAACACCGCGGCCGGTCGCGCGTCGGCGTTCAACCCGCGACGCAACGAAACCAAGCGCGCGCTACCGGAACCGGAGGAACCGCCGCGACCGCCCAAGTCGCGGCGGCGAATGTTCATCGCCGCCGCCCTCGTGGTCCTGGTCATCCTGGCCGGATTGGCCGTCGGCCGCGAGATCATCCGCAGCAACTTCTACGTCGCCGCCCACGACGGCGTCGTCTCGATCATGCGAGGTGTGCCGGGATCGATCCTCGGCTACCCGCTGCAGGAGCCGTACCGACAGGGCTGCCTGACCGGACGCAACGGCCTGACCCTCATCAATCCCGGCCAGGAGCCGCGCGACTGCGAACTGCTCAAGGTGACCGACCTCAAACCGTCCGAGCAGCGACAGGTCATCTCCGGTCTGCCGACAGGGTCCGAGGACCAGGCCATCACTCAGATCAACCAGCTGGTGCGCGACTCGCTGCTGCCGATCTGCGCGCCACCTCCTCCCCCGGCGCCGCGCACCAGCGCGGTTCCGCACAGCCCGGCGCCGACGAATTCGCCTGGCCTGCCGAACAATCCGCCGACCCGCGGTGAACAGACCCCCGCACCGGAGACGCCGCGGACGCCGCCACCGCCGCCGCCGTCGCCGAAGCCGCCGTCACCCGCGCCGGAATCTCCGCGGGCCGAACCGGGCGCACCGCCGCCGCCGGAGGAGTCGCCGACACCCAAACCGCCGCCGCCCCCGACCGTCACCGCGCTGCCTCCGCCGCCGCCCGAGCCGGGAACCACGTGCCGGGAAGTGTCATGACGACCCAGCCGCAGTCCGCCGTCTCCGTCGCGCCGCCACTTCCCAACCGGCGCAACGCCGAACTGCTTCTGCTGGGTTTCGCCGCCCTCATCACCACCCTGGCGTTGCTGCTCGTCGAGGCCAACCAGGAGCAGGGTCTGCACTGGGACCTCGCGCAGTACACCGTCGCGTACATGGCGTTGTTCAGCGGCGCGCATCTCGCGATCCGCCGCTTCGCCCCGTACGCCGATCCCCTGCTGCTGCCCGTCGTCGCGCTGCTGAACGGCCTGGGGCTGGTCATGATTCACCGCCTCGACCTCGCCGCCGGGGAGATGTCCCAGGACGGAGTCGGCGGCTCGGCCAACCAGCAGATGCTGTGGACGCTGCTCGGTGTCGTCGGGTTCTCGCTCATCGTGATCTTCCTCCGCGACCACCGGCTGCTGGCGCGCTACGGCTACATCTGCGGCCTGAGCGGTCTCGTCCTGCTCGCCATCCCGGCCGTGCTGCCGCGCGCGATGTCCGAACAGAACGGCGCCAAGATCTGGATCCGGTTGCCGGGCTTCTCGATTCAGCCCGCGGAGTTCTCCAAGATCCTGCTGCTGATCTTCTTCGCCGCGGTCCTGGTGTCCAAGCGCAACGTCTTCACCAGCGCGGGCAAGCACGTCCTCGGCATGGACCTCCCCCGGCCGCGCGACCTCGCGCCGCTGCTCGCCGCGTGGATCGCCTCCGTCGGCGTGATGATCTTCGAGAAGGACCTCGGCACCTCGCTGCTGCTGTACGCGTCGTTCCTGGTGCTGGTGTACGCCGCCACCGACCGGCTCAGCTGGGTCGTCATCGGGCTGGCGTTGTTCGCCGCGGGAAGCGTTGCCGCATATCACCTTTTCGATCACGTGCAGGTGCGCGTGCAGACATGGCTCGACCCGTTCGCCGATCCCGACGGGGCGGGCTACCAGATGGTGCAGTCGTTGTTCAGTTTCGCCACCGGCGGCATATTCGGCACCGGCCTGGGCAACGGTCAGCCCGGCACGGTACCCGCCGCGTCGACCGACTTCATCATCGCGGCCGTCGGCGAGGAACTCGGCCTGGTGGGGCTGGCCGCGGTGCTGATGCTCTACACGATCGTCATCATCCGCGGCCTGCGCACCGCGATCGCCGTGCGCGACAGCTTCGGCAAGCTGTTGGCCGCGGGCCTGGCGACGACGCTCGCGCTGCAGCTGTTCATCGTCGTCGGCGGCGTCACGAAGCTGATCCCGCTGACCGGGCTGACCACGCCGTGGCTGTCCTACGGCGGTTCGTCGCTGCTGGCCAACTACCTGCTGCTGGCGATCCTGGTGCGGATCTCGCACGCGGCCCGCCGCCCGATCATCGCCGGGCCCCAGACACCGACCCCGATCGCGGCGGCCAGCACCGAGGTGATCGAGAAGGTATGAACACCTCGCTGCGCCGCATCGCCGTCACGGTCATGGCCCTGATCGTGCTGTTGTTGGGCAACGCCACGCTGACACAGGTGCTGACGGCCGACGGGCTGCGCTCGGATCCCCGCAACCAGCGCGTGCTGCTCGACGAGTACTCCCGTCAGCGTGGGCAGATCTCCGCCGGCGGCCAACTGCTGGCGTATTCGGTGTCCACCAACGGCCGGTTCCGCTTCCTGCGCCAGTACCCCAATCCGCTGACGTACGCGCCGGTCACCGGCTTCTACTCGCTGCAGTACTCGAGCAGCGGCCTGGAACGCGCCGAGGACTCGATCCTCAACGGCTCCGACGAGCGGTTGTTCGGCCGCCGGCTCGCCGACTTCTTCACCGGCCGCGACCCGCGCGGCGGCAACGTCGACACCACCATCAAGCCGCAGGTTCAGCAGGCGGCGTGGGACGCGATGGAAGAGGGATGCGACGGGCCCTGCAAGGGTTCGGTGGTGGCCATCGAACCGTCGACGGGCAAGATCCTCGCGATGGTCTCGTCGCCGAGCTACGACCCGAACCTGCTGGCCACCCACGACCTGACCGCCCAGACCCAGGCGTGGCAGCGGCTGCGCGACGACCCCGAATCGCCGCTGCTGAACCGGGCGATCTCCGAGACCTACCCGCCGGGGTCGACCTTCAAGGTGCTCACCACCGCGGCGGCGCTGCAGCGCGGCGCGACGACGAACACCCAACTGACCGCGCAACCGCGAATTCCGTTGCCGGACAGCACCGCAACGCTGGAGAACTTCGGCGGCACATCCTGCGGCGGTGGCCCCACCACGTCGCTGCGGGAGGCGTTCGCCCGGTCCTGCAACACCGCGTTCGTCGAACTGGGCATCGACACCGGTGCCGACGCGCTGCGCTCGACGGCCCGCGCGTTCGGGCTCGACGCACCTGCCCCGCCGATCCCGCTTCAGGTGGTCGAGTCCCGCGTCGGGCCCATCCCGGACGCCGCCGCGCTGGGCATGTCGAGCATCGGCCAGAAGGACGTCGCGCTGACTCCGCTGCAGAACGCACAGATCGCCGCGGCCATCGCCAACAAAGGGGTGGCGATGCAGCCGTATCTGGTCGATAACCTGAAGGGACCGGACCTCGCGAACATCGCCACCACGGCGCCGCAGGAACAGCGCCGGGCGGTGTCACAGCAGGTCGCAGATACACTTACGGACTTGATGGTCGCCGCCGAGCAGGTGACTCAGCAGAAGGGAGCCATCGCCGGCGTGCAGATCGCATCCAAGACCGGCACAGCGGAGCACGGTACCGATCCTCGCAACACCCCTCCGCATGCCTGGTACATCGCCTTCGCCCCGGCCCAGGCCCCCAAGGTGGCGGTCGCGGTGCTCGTCGAGAACGGCGGTAACCGGCTGTCGGCGACGGGTGGCGAGCTGGCCGCTCCGATCGGCCGGGCCACGATCGCCGCGGCCCTGCGGGAGGGCTCATGAGCATCCGCGCGACAGCCCAGGGGGCCGCATGACGGCTCGCGTGGGAGTGACGCTGTCCGGGCGCTACCGGTTGCAACGGTTGATCGCCACCGGCGGCATGGGCCAGGTCTGGGAGGCCGTGGACTCCCGGCTGGGCCGCCGGGTCGCGGTCAAGGTGCTCAAGGCCGAGTACTCGACCGACCCCGAATTCGTCGAGCGGTTCCGGGCCGAGGCCCGCACCGTCGCGATGCTCAACCATCCCGGCATCGCCAGCGTGTACGACTACGGCGAGACCGACATGGACGGCGAGGGCCGCACCGCCTACCTGGTGATGGAGCTCGTCAACGGCGAACCGCTGAACTCCGTCCTCAAACGCACCGGCCGGCTGTCGCTGCGCCACGCCCTCGACATGCTCGAGCAGACCGGCCGCGCCCTGCAGGTCGCCCACACCGCCGGGCTGGTGCACCGCGACGTGAAGCCGGGCAACATCCTCATCACGCCGACGGGACAGGTGAAGCTCACGGACTTCGGCATCGCCAAGGCCGTCGACGCCGCGCCGGTCACGCAGACCGGCATGGTGATGGGCACCGCCCAGTACATCGCCCCCGAGCAGGCGCTGGGGCACGACGCCACCGCCGCGAGCGACGTGTACGCGCTGGGAGTCGTTGGCTACGAATCGGTTTCGGGTAAGCGGCCGTTCACCGGCGACGGTGCGCTCACGGTGGCGATGAAGCACATCAAGGAGACTCCGCCGCCGCTGCCCGCCGATCTGCCGCCCAATGTGCGCGAGCTGATCGAGATCACGCTCGTCAAGAACCCCGGCATGCGGTACCGCTCCGGCGGGGCGTTCGCCGACGCGGTGGCCGCCGTGCGCTCCGGGCGCCGCCCGCCGCGTCCGAACGCCGCACCCTCGATCGGGCGGGCCGCCCCGACCGCCGTGCCGTCGGCCACCCAGGCGCGTGCCGCCGCCGACATGACCGGCCGCGCGCCGGCCACCGCCGCCCGCCCGCGGTCGGTGAGCGGAAGCCATCGGCCGCCGCCGCCGCGGCGCTCGTTCTCCTCGGGTCAGCGCGCGCTGCTGTGGGCCGCGGGGGTGCTGGGCGCGCTGGCGATCATCATCGCGATCTTGATCGTGCTCAATGCGCAGGACCGTCAGGACAAGCAGGCGCCCCCGCCGACGATCACCAACACGATCACCGAAACGACGCCGTTCGAGTCACCCGCGGCGCTTCCCGACCGGACCGTCCGGGAGGGGAGCGATGGTGGTAAGGGACAATCAGGGGTAACCACACCGCAGGCGATGGCGTCACCGGCAATGCCGCTGGTACCCGCGTCGCCCCCGGCACAGGAGCCGTACCAGCGGCTTTCGGCTCCAGAACAGACATTGCAATGACGACCCCGCAACACCTGTCAGACCGCTATGAGCTCGGCGAGATCCTGGGCTTCGGCGGGATGTCCGAGGTCCACCTCGCGCGCGACGTCCGGCTGCACCGCGACGTCGCGATCAAGGTGCTGCGCGCCGACCTCGCCCGCGACCCCAGCTTCTATCTGAGGTTCCGCCGCGAGGCCCAGAACGCCGCGGCGCTCAACCACCCGGCGATCGTGGCGGTCTACGACACCGGCGAGGCCGAGACGCCGCAGGGCCCGCTGCCCTACATCGTGATGGAGTACGTCGACGGCGTGACGCTGCGCGACATCGTCCACAACGACGGCCCGATGGAACCGCGCCGGGCGATCGAGGTGATCGCCGACGCCTGCCAGGCGCTGAACTTCAGCCACCAGCACGGGATCATCCACCGTGACGTCAAGCCGGCCAACATCATGATCAGCAAGACCGGCGCGGTGAAGGTGATGGACTTCGGCATCGCCCGCGCGCTGGCCGATGCCAACAGCGTGACCCAGACCGCCGCGGTGATCGGCACCGCGCAGTACCTGTCGCCGGAACAGGCCCGCGGCGAGAAGGTCGACGCCCGCTCGGACGTCTACTCGCTGGGCTGCGTGCTGTACGAAATCCTCACCGGCGAACCGCCTTTCATCGGCGACTCGCCGGTGGCCGTGGCCTATCAGCACGTCCGTGAGGATCCGATTCCGCCGTCGCAGCGCAACCCCGACATCACCCCGGAGCTGGACGCGGTGGTGCTCAAGTCGCTGGCGAAGAACCCCGACAACCGGTACCAGACCGCCGCCGAGATGCGCGCTGATCTCGTCCGTGTGCACAGCGGGGAGCAGCCGGAGGCGCCGAAGGTGTTCACCGACGCCGAGCGCAGCTCGCTGCTGTCGGCGCCGACGCCCCACGAGCGCACCGAGCCGATCGACCCGATGCCGCCGGTGCCCGCCCCGGACTACGCCGAACGCGACCGCCGCGGCTCGGTGGCCCGATGGCTGGCCGCGGTCGCGGTGCTGGCCGTCCTGACGGTCGTGGTCACGGTCGCGATCAACATGTTCGGCGGAAGCACCCGCAGCGTCGAGGTGCCCGACGTCAGCGGCCAGCCGTCGGCCGACGCCATCGCCGAACTGCAGAACCGCGGCTTCAAGATCAGAACACAACAGCGGCCGGACTCCGAGGTCCCGCCCGACCACGTCATCAGCACCGATCCCGGCGCCGACACGTCGGTCGAGGCGGGCGAAGAAGTCACCCTCAACGTCTCCACCGGCCCGCAGCAGCGCGAGATCCCCGACGTCAAGAACCTGACCTACTCCGAGGCGACGCAGCGGCTGAAAGAAGCCGGTTTCGAGAAGTTCAAGTCGTCGTCGTCCCCGTCGACGCCGGAGCTGAAGGACAAGGTGCTCGGCACCAATCCCCCCGCCAACCAGACCTCGGCCATCACCAACGAGATCACCATCATCCTGGGCTCCGGCCCGCAGAGCCGTCCCGTGCCGAACGTCGAGAACCAGCCGGAGGATCCCGCGCGACAGATCCTCACCGCGGCCGGATTCACCAATGTGGTGCCGGTCCAGGTGGACAGCCCCGAACCCTGCGGCCAGGTCATCGGGACGTTGCCGGCGGCGGGACAGGAGTCGGCGGTCGACTCGCCGATCCAACTGCAGCTCTCGGCGTGCAACCAGTTCCTCATGCCCGACCTGCGCGGCATGTTCTGGGTGGACGCCGAACCGCGGCTGCGGGCACTGGGCTGGACGGGCTTCCTCGACAAGGGCGCCGATGTGCAGAACAGCGGTCAGCGCACCAACGCGGTGGTGACTCAGAACCCTTCGCCGGGCAGCGGAGTGAACTTCGGGGCGACGATCACGCTGAGCTTCGCGTCGTAGCGGCCTCCCGGCCCGCGGCGATGGCGCCGGTGACCTCGTCCTCGAGTTGGCGGACCAGCGACTCGGCGGGTGCGGCGCCGCAGTAGCCCAGCCAGTTGGCCAGCATCCGATGTCCGCCCTCGGTCAGGATCGACTCGGGGTGGAACTGGACGCCGTGGATCGGTACCCCGACGTGGCGCACCCCCATGATCACGCCACCCTCGGTACGCGCGATGACTTCGAGTTCGTCGGGCACCGTGTCGGGCAAGATCGTCAGCGAGTGATACCTCGTCGCGGTGAAGGGGTTCGGAAGCCCTTGCAACACACCGGAATTGGTGTGGCGGACGACGCTGGTCTTACCGTGCAGCAGTTCGGGTGCGCGGTCGACGGTGCCGCCGAACGCCACGCCGATCGCCTGGTGGCCGAGGCAGACGCCCAACAGCGGGGTGGCTGCGGCCGCACAGGCCTTGACGAGGGGGATCGACGCGCCCGCCCGCTCGGGTGTGCCGGGGCCGGGGGACAGCAGCACGCCGTCGAAGTCGGCGGCGGCCTTGGCGACGTCGGCGTCGGTGGCCAGGCGGTCGTCGTCGTTGCGCCACACCTGCGCCTGCACCCCGAGCTGGCCGAGGTACTGCACCAGGTTGAAGACGAAGCTGTCGTAGTTGTCGACGACCAAGACCTGCATCAGCCCAGGTTACTGGTTCGAGCTCCGGCGTACCCGGTCGCGCCGGGTGCCGCTCACCACAGCAGGGGTCAGTACCCGATCGGCCCCGCCGGCTTGGCGAACCGCATCCGCAGGGGTTCCTTGTGGCCGACCAGTTCCACAGATGGCCGGGGCTCTTCGGCGTAGCCCAGACCGAACCGCACCACGTACTGGCGGTAGAGGTTGACCAGGGGAGCGGCCGCCAGCGCCGCCTGCATGGCCGGCGCGTCGCCGATCGCGGTGATGACGTAGGGCGGGCTGTACGTGCGCCCGTTGAGCAGCAGGGTGTTGCCGACGCACCGCGGTGCCGAGGTGCCGATGATCCGCTGATCCTGCATCTGGATGCCTTCGGCCCCGGCGCTCCACAACGCGTTGAGCACGGCGTCGATGTCCTGCTGGTGCACCACCAGGTCGTCGGGGGAGGCATCGCGGGGGAACCGGCCCTCCGCGTCGCGCTTCGCGTCGTCCAGCCGGACGACGAGGCCGGGCCCGCGCATCGGTTCCAGGCCGGCCTCGGCCGACAGGCGGGCGGAGCGGGCGGTGATCGCGGCCAGCGCGGCATCCGCGCCCGGGCTGCCGCCGTGGTGACTCTCCATGGTCGCTACGAGCGCGTCGCGTTCGGCGCTGAGCCGGTCCACCGACTGCTGGGTCTCGCGGACCAGGTCGACCAACCGGGGGGCGTCACTGCGACGGATCTCGCCACCGCCGGAGACACCGTGGGTGGCCGCGAGCAGCAGACCGGCGAGCAGACAGACCACCGGGACGCCGAACCGCCACGCCGTCGAGCGGCGGCTCACCCCGTGGGCCGTCGGCTTCGGGCGATGCGACCGCTGCAACTGCCTACCTGGCTTCCTTGACGATCCGGTGCCGGTCCTACGTTAGGCTCGTCAGTACATCGTCGCACCTAGTTGTCCCGAAGGTACCCATGCCCAAGTCCAAGGTCCGCAAGAAGAACGACTTCGCCGCCAGCCCGGTGAGCCGTACACCCGTCAAGGTCAAGGCGGGGCCGTCGAGCACCTGGTTCGTCGTGCTGTTCGTCAGCCTGATGCTGATCGGCTTGGTCTGGCTGCTGGTCTTCCAGCTCGCGTCGTCGGCCATCCCGTTCCTCGCCGAGCTCGGCCCGTGGAACTACGCGATCGCGTTTGCTTTCATGATCACCGGGCTGTTGCTCACCATGCGGTGGCGTTGAGATTCCGTTCGCTGGAATGAATTCAACCAAGGCGCCGCGCGTTACCCTGCCAGCAACCTCGCGGTAACCAACTCACACGGTTGTGATTCATCCCCATTGGGGATAGCACTTGTGGATAACCGCATACCACGCGGTGAAAGGGTGTGGAGAACCCGTGCAGCAAACTCAATGGAGTCCTCCGGCTGGCGGCATCGCAGCGTGCGGCATAGGCGGAATTATCTTGGCTACCATCGCTGTGAGCCTGATCACAGACCCTCCCGGGCGCCTTCTCGGGGGCGTTGCCGGCGTGGGTTTGCTCTTGTTTGCAATCTTCTCGTGGCGCGCGCGACCGAAGCTGGCAATCAAAAATGACGCCCTCGTCAACCGCGGTTGGTTCGGCACCAGGATTTTGCCGCGCGGCGAGATAAAAGTGATCCGGATCACTGAGTTTCGCCGGCTCGCCCGCAAAGTCCGGCTACTGGAGATCGACACAGCAAGCGACGACCTGCTGGTGTTCACGCGCTGGGATCTGGGCACCGACCCGCTGCACGTGCTCGACGCGCTCACCGAGGCCGGCTATGCCGGCCCCCGCTCCTGACTGGCAGACGTGCGGGCGCGCGACTCGTAGGGCGGTGTTGAGAGATCAGGCGATCGTGATCGAGTCGACAACCACGGGATCGGTCGGCCGGTCGCTGCGATCGGTCGCCGTCGTCGCGATCGCGTCGACCACCTTCTGCGACTCGGGGTCGACGACCTCGCCGAAGATGGTGTGCTTGCGATTCAGGTGCGGAGTCTTGGTGACCGTGATGAAGAACTGCGAGCCGTTGGTGCCGGGCCCGGCGTTGGCCATCGCCAGCAGGTAGGGCCGGTCGAACTGCAACTCGGGATGGAATTCGTCCTCGAACTTGTACCCGGGGCCGCCGCGGCCGGTGCCGGTCGGGTCGCCGCCCTGGATCATGAAGCCGTCGATGACGCGGTGGAAGACCACACCGTCGTAGAAGGGTCCGGACGTGCCGCCCGATGCGTTCTCGCCGCTGTAGTCCTTGGTGCCCTGCGCCAGGCCGACGAAGTTGGCCACCGTCTTGGGCGCGTGGTTACCGAAGAGTGCGATCTTGATGTCGCCGCGGTTGGTGTGCAGGGTCGCGGTCGCTGTCTGAATGGGGCTCGTCACGGGATGTCAGTGTGCCACGCCGCGTTCGGCGCCCATCCGGCACCGTTGCGTTCGGGTAGATGGCAGGCTGTTGTGGTCGCACCCCGGCCGCGAGAAAGGTACGCCCATGAGCGCTAAGACGGAGATCCGGTTGACCCCCGCGCAGCGGCTGAGCCGCGGCCTGAAGTACACGGCGGCGGGTCCGGTCGACGTCACGCGCGGCGCGCTGGCGCTGGGGCTCGAGGGGGCTCGGTCGTCGGCGGCCTGGGCGGGGGACCGGTACCGCCGCGGCCGCATCAAGGCTCAGCTGAGTGAGGATCTGGCCGCCGCGCAACAGACCATCGCCCAGGAGCTCGCCGCCGCGCAGGAGGTCGTCTCACAGGTGTTGCAAGGCGCGGCCCCCGCCCGTGTGGCGAAGACCAAGCAGCGCAAGCGTCGGCTGTTGATCGCCGCCGCCGGTGTCGTCGCCGTGGCCGGGGGAGCGGTGGCGTTCTCGATCGTGCGGCGCTCGACGCAACCGGAGCCCTCGCCGCTGCCGCCGAGTGTGGAAGTGTCGCCGAAACCCTGAGGAATCAGGTTCGGGCGCAGGAGAAGTGAAAAGTGGAGCCTAGGAGAATCGAACTCCTGACATCTACCTTGCAAAGGTAGCGCTCTACCAACTGAGCTAAGGCCCCTGGTCCGCAGGCGGCACGTCGGGCGCCACGTGCCACACCTCGATGCCGTGGCGCGAGCGCCAGACTGCGACGGTGACTGCGCCCGCGACCGCCGTGGCGATCAGCAGCACCCGCCTCATGGTGTGAACCTTTCCGTGGGGCTAGGAGGACTCGAACCTCCGACCTCTTCGTTATCAGCGAAGCGCTCTAACCGCCTGAGCTATAGCCCCGTGTCGCCGTGTTGGCCGAGCGACGAGATTACCGCAATCGTGGGCTCCCGCCCAAACCGCGGTCCGCGCCTCGGTCCGTCGGCGGGCCGACAATCAATCTCGTCGGCGGGCCGACAATCAATCCCGGTCGGCGAGCGTGACTTCCACGCCGCCCACCAAGTCCGTGGTCAGGTTGTAGATGAACGCGCCGATGGTGGCCATCGCCGTCAGCAACACGATGTTGACCAACCCGATCAACGTCGCGCCGCCGAAGATCGTGCCGCTGGACACCAGCTCGCCGCCGGAACCGCCGCCCGCGCTGGTGAGCAGGTCCCCGACATTGCTGTTGAGCTTGCTCCACACACCCATGCCGCCGAGCACCAGGTACAGGAACGCGACCGCGATCATCCAGACGAAGAACAACGCCACCGACAGCACTGCCGAGACCTTCAGCGTGCTCCACGGGTCGATGTGGCGGATCTGCATGCTGGCCCGCACCGGGCCCTTGTGCCGGGTGCCGACCTGGATCCGGCCTCCGGGCGACGGCCGGCTGCCCGGCTCGGCGTGCGGACGGTCGGCGGGTTTGCGCTGCTGCGGCGGGCGCGGCATCGGCCCCGACAGATCCGGCAACTCGCTGGCGTAGGTCTCCTGGCGCGGCGCCTCGGACCGCTCACCGCGCGTCGGGACCTCTTCGGTCGGAGTCGAACCACCGGGCACGAACCGGTTGGCCCGGGCGCCGACGTTGGGGGAGTTGTTCGGATTCCCCCGCTGGTCGTCGCCGGACCGCTCGGGCGGGTGGCCCTCGTCGCCGGGACCCTCCCCACGCGGGCCGGGACCGGGGGCCCGCCTCGGCGGCTCGGGTGGGCGCTGTCCCGGGGGCGCGGTCCGCGCCGCCGGACCCCGCTGCCACGGCGGCACCTCGGCGCGGTCGGGAACCTCCGGTCGCGTGCCGAGCGCGTCCTGGTTGGCCGGGGAGCCGTTGGCGCCGCCTGCTCCATCGCCCGCGCGGGGGCGTCCCGGCTCGTTCGGTGAACTCACCTACGGCTCCTCACTGGTCCCGTCGCTGGGTCAGGCACCGGGGTCGGTGTTGACTTCGTCGGTGCTGTCGCCTTCCTCCGCGTTGCGCGCGATGGCTATCAGTGTTGTGCCCTCACCCAGGTTCATCAACCGAACGCCCTTGGTCTGCCGCCCGGCCTTGCGAACCTGGCGAGCCGCGGTGCGGATGACGCCTCCCCCCGAGGTGATCGCGTACAACTCCGTATCGTCGTCGACGACCAACGCTCCCACAAGATTGCCACGGCGTTTGTCGAATTGGATCGTCAGGACCCCCTTGCCGCCACGGCCCTGCACCGGATACTCGTCGATCGCGGTGCGCTTGGCGTAGCCTCCGGACGTCGCGACCAGCAGATACGTATCCGGCCGGACCACGTTCAGCGACAACAGCGCATCGTCGGCGTTGAACCGCATGCCCTGCACGCCGGAGGTGGCACGCCCCATCGGGCGCAGCGCCTCGTCGGTTGCCGAGAACCGGATCGACTGGCCCTTGGCCGAGACCAGCAGCAGGTCATCGTCGGCCGAGCACAGCACTGCGCCGACGAGTTCGTCGCCGTCGCGCAGGTTCACCGCGACGATGCCGCCGGAGCGGTTGGAGTCGAAGTCGACCAGTCGCGACTTCTTCACCAGGCCGTTGCGGGTGGCCAGCACCAGATACGGCGCATCCTCGTAGCTCTTGATCTGGATCACCTGCGCGATGCGTTCCTCGGGCTGGAACGCCAGCAGGTTGGCCACATGCTGACCCCGCGCGGTGCGCGACGCCTCCGGCAGGTCGTATGCCTTGGCGCGATAGACCCGGCCCTGGGTGGTGAAGAACAGGATCCAGTCGTGCGTCGAGCACACGAAGAAATGGTTGACGATGTCGTCCTGTTTGAGGCCGGCACCCTGAACACCCTTACCGCCGCGCTTCTGGCTGCGGTACAGGTCCGTCTTGGTGCGCTTGGCGTAGCCGGTCTCGGTGATCGTGACGACGACGTCCTCGCGGGCGATCAGATCCTCGTCGGCCACCTCGCCGTCGGCGGCCACGATCCGGGTGCGCCGGTCGTCGCCGTACTTGTCGGCGATCTCCTTGAGCTCGTCGCGCACGATCGCGCGCTGCCGCTCGGGTTTGGCCAGGATGTCCTCGAGGTCGGCGATCTCGGCCTCGATCTTGGCCAGATCGTCGACGATGCGCTGACGTTCCAGGGCGGCCAGGCGGCGCAGCTGCATGTCCAGGATCGCCTGCGCCTGGATGTCGTCGATGTCGAGCAGCTCGATCAGGCCCTGCCGCGCGACGTCGACGGTCTCCGACGCCCGGATCAACGCGATCACCTCGTCGAGCGCGTCGAGCGCCTTGACCAGACCGCGCAGGATGTGGGCCCGTTCGTTGGCCTTGCGCAACCGGTACCGGGTGCGCCGCACGATGACGTCGAGTTGGTGGTTGACGTAGTGGCGGATCAGCTGGTCGAGACGCAACGTGCGCGGGACACCGTCGACGATGGCCAGCATGTTGGCCCCGAAGCTGGTCTGCAGCTGGGTGTGCTTGTAGAGGTTGTTCAGCACCACCTTGGCGACGGCATCGCGCTTGAGCTCCACCACGATTCGCAGCCCGACGCGATCGCTGGACTGGTCCTCGATGTTGGCGATGCCGTTGAGCTTGCCGTCGCGGACCTGCTCGGCGATCGAGGTGATGAAGTTGTCGTGGTTGACCTGATACGGCAACTCGGTGATGACGATGCCGGTGCGACCGCGGTTGTCCTCTTCGATCTCCACGACGCCGCGCATCCGGACCGACCCGCGGCCGGTGGTGTACATGTCGGTGATGCCTTGTGTCCCAACGATCAAGCCGTGCGTCGGGAAGTCCGGACCCTTGACCCGTTCGGTGACCGCTGCGAGCGTGGCCTCCTCGTCGGCGTCGTGGTTGTCCAGGCACCAGTACACCGCGTCGGCCAGTTCGCGCAGGTTGTGCGGCGGGATGTTGGTGGCCATCCCGACAGCGATGCCGCCGGAGCCGTTAGCCAGCAGGTTGGGGAACCGGCTGGGCAGAACCGTCGGCTCCTGCACGCGCCCGTCATAGTTCGGGATGAAATCGACTGTCTCCTCGTCGATTTCACGCAGCATCTCCATGGCCAACGGGGTGAGCCGCGCCTCGGTGTAGCGCATGGCCGCTGGCGGATCGTTACCTGGCGAGCCGAAGTTGCCCTGCCCGTCGACCAGCGGGTAGCGCAGCGACCACGGCTGGGCCATCCGGACCAGGGTGTCGTAGATCGAGGCGTCGCCGTGCGGGTGGTAGTTGCCCATCGTCTCGGCAACGGAGCGCGCGGATTTCGCGTGACTGCGGTCGGGTCGGAAGCCGGAGTCGTACATCGCGTACAGCACGCGACGGTGCACGGGCTTGAGCCCGTCGCGCACCTCGGGCAGCGCGCGCCCGACGATCACGCTCATCGCGTAGTCGATGTAGCTGCGCTGCATCTCCTGCTGGATGTCGACCGGTTCGATGCGGTCGCCTGCTTCGTCGCCGGGCGGCAACGTGGTGTCAGTCATTATCTGCCTTCGGCTCTAGTGGAATTTCGCCTTAAACATCAAGGAAGCGAACGTCTTTGGCGTTGCGGGTGATGAAGCTGCGGCGTGCTTCGACGTCTTCGCCCATCAGGATGGAGAACAGTTCGTCGGCGGCCGCGGCGTCGTCGAGGGTGACCTGGCGCAGCACCCGCACCGACGGGTCCATCGTGGTCTCCCACAACTCCTTGGCGTCCATCTCGCCCAGACCCTTGTAGCGCTGGATGCCGTCATCGGTATTGATCTTCTTGCCCGCCTTGCGCCCGGCCTCGAGCAACCCGTCGCGTTCGCGATCGGAGTAGGCGAACTCGGGCTCGCTGCGCTGCCACTTGAGCTTGTACAGCGGCGGCTGAGCCAAAAAGACGTGCCCGTTTTCGATGAGCGGCTTCATGAACCGGAACAACAGCGTGAGCAGCAGCGTGGAGATGTGCTGGCCGTCGACGTCGGCGTCGGCCATCAACACGATCTTGTGATAGCGCAGCTTGGAGATGTCGAACTCGTCGTGGATGCCGGTGCCCAGCGCAGTGATGATCGCCTGGACCTCGGTGTTTTTGAGGACGCGGTCGATGCGGGCCTTCTCGACGTTGATGATCTTGCCGCGCAACGGCAGGATCGCCTGAAACATCGAGTCACGTCCACTCTTGGCCGAACCGCCGGCCGAATCACCCTCGACCACATACAGTTCGGACTTACGCGGATCGGTGGAGCGGCAGTCGGCCAGCTTACCCGGCAGCCCGCCGATGTCGGTGGCGCTCTTACGCCGCACCAACTCCCGCGCCTTACGCGCGGCCAAGCGCGCCTGTGCCGACGAAACCGCCTTGTTGACAATGGTCTTGGCCTCGGCCGGGTTGGCGTCGAACCAGTGCGTGAGTTCCTCGTTGCAGATCTTCTGCACGAACGACTTCACTTCGGTATTGCCGAGTTTGGTCTTCGTCTGGCCCTCGAACTGCGGTTCGGACACCTTGACCGAGATGACCGCCGCGAGACCTTCGCGGATGTCGTCGCCGGTGAGGTTGGGGTCCTTGTCCTTGAGCAGCTTCTTGTCCTTGGCGTACTTGTTGACCACCGACGTCAACGCCGCACGGAAACCCTCCTCGTGGGTGCCGCCCTCATGGGTGTTGATCGTGTTGGCGAACGTGTGCACCGACTCCGAATAACCGGCGTTCCACTGCATCGCGATCTCGACCTCGTGACCGGCGGCCTTGCCGTCGAAGTCGATGATGCTCTGCTGAATCGGGGTCTTCGTGCGGTTGATGTGCTTGACGAAGTCCACCAGTCCACCGGGGTAGTGGAAGACGCGGTGCTTGACCTTGTGCCCGCCCGCGGATTCCGCGGCCTTTTCGTCCGCGGACTTCGGCGCCTCGGCGGTGTCGCTGACCACCTCGTCGACGACCTCTTCGGCGGTCACCCGCTCGTCGGTCAATTCGATGGTCAGGCCCTTGTTGAGGAACGCCTGTTCCTGCAGGCGGCGCGCGACCGTCTCGAAGTCGTATTCGGTGGTCTCGAAGATGTCGGGATCCGGCCAGAACCGAACCGTCGTGCCGGTTTTCTTGGTCTTGCCGCCCTGCTTGAGCTCGCCGGGCACCGAGCGGTCGTAGTACTGGAACCACTCGTAACCGTCGCGCAGGATCGTGACCTCGACTCGCGTGGACAGCGCGTTGACCACTGATACACCGACGCCGTGCAGACCACCGCTGACCGCATAACCGCTGTTCTCGCCGCCGAACTTGCCGCCGGCGTGCAGCTGGGTCATGACGACGTCGACGGTCGGGATGCCGGCCTGCTTGTGCTTTTCGACCGGGATGCCGCGGCCGTCGTCGGTGACCTGGACGCTGCCGTCGCCGAGGATGCGCACGTCGACGCTGGTGGCGAAGCCCGCCATCGCCTCGTCGATCGCGTTGTCGACGACCTCCCAGATCAGGTGGTGCAGGCCACGCTCACCGGTGGATCCGATGTACATGCCGGGGCGCTTGCGGACCGCCTCGAGACCTTCCAGGATGGTGATTGCATCGGCGCCGTACTCTTTGGGAGCACTCTTCTTCTGGGCAGCCACGTTGGACGGGTCTCCTTGGTCTCTTGCCGGGGAAGGCTGGCTGGGCGGTTCGGACCACCGCCCGCGATCTACTTCCATCCTACCGGCAGAGTCAGACAGGACCGACTCTGAGGCGGCGTTTCTACACACCTATTTGAGCCGTCTGGGGAATTTCTCGATCCTGGGTGCCGGAAGACGCTTGAGAACTAGGATCGCGCCGTCCTCGCGGCTTTCAGCCGACCGCTATCCGTAGGTGTCGCGCGGTCCCCGGCCGGCCACGTGGTAGCGGCCCTTGCGCCACGACGGGGCGACCGGGCCGACGATTTTCAGCGATTTCACGACACCGTCGCCCACCGCGTCGGCGATCTTGGCCAGCACCTGCGCCTGCACCATCCGCAACTGTGTTGCCCAGGCGGTGGACTCCGCGGAGATGGTCAGCACCCCGTCGTTGAGCGCGGTCGGCGTCGCGTGCGCGGCGATCCCTTCCCCGACCACGCCGACCCACCGGCCGAACACCGCGCCCTCGGCGACGCGGCCCGACCAACCCCGGTTCCGGGCGACGTCGCTCGCGGCGGTGCTCAGCGGTTGGGGGTCGCGAGCGTCCGGGCCAGGACCCGACCATCGTCGCCGGGTGTTGCCCGCGATCTTTCGCGGCGCCGCCCCGCGGCCACGGCCGACGTCCTTACCCTGGCTGCGCGCCGCACCCCGGGCCTCCTCGAGGGTGCGCCGCACCAGGTCCATCCCGCGTAGATGCGCTAGGTGCTCCGGCGGGCCGGTCTCATCGTCACGTGACGTCATTGCTCCACCACCGAGATCCGTCCCGAGTCGTCGTCACGCATCGTCACCCCGATCCTGCGCGTGTCCCAGTCGGCCGGAATGTCCTCGGCCACCGCCGCCGTCACCAGCACCTGTTCGGCCGACCCCGCCACCGCGGCCAGCGCCTGCCTTCGGGCCTTGTCCAGTTCAGCGAACACGTCGTCGAGCAGCAGCACGGGATCACTGCCCTCCGCCCGCAGCAACTCGTAGGCCGCCAACCGCAGCGACAGCGCCATCGACCACGATTCGCCGTGGCTGGCAAAGCCTTTCGCGATCTGGTCGCCCAGCCGCAGTTCGAGATCGTCGCGGTGCGGGCCGACCAGGCAGACCCCGCGTTCGAGCTCGGAGTCGCGGCGCCGCGCCAGCGCGCCGAGCAGAGCCGCCTCGAATACCTCCACGTCGGCGGTGCCGGCAGCCGCCTCGGCCTCCACCACCTCCACCCGGCTGCGGTACTGGATCGCGGCCGGCCGCGACGACGGCGCCAACAGCTGGTAGGCCTTCTCCACCTCAGGCGCCAGCTGGTTGACCAGGTCGACGCGCGCGGCGATCAGCTTGGCCCCCTTCTCGGCAAGGTGGCCGTCCCACACGTCGAGAGTCTCGAAAACGCTTCTGTCGCCGCGGAATCGGGCACCCGACGCGGTTTTCAGCAGCGCGGTGCGCTGACGCAGCACCTTGTCGTAATCGGCGCGGATCGCGGCCACCTGCGGACGCCGTGTGGTGGCGAGTTCGTCCAGATAGCGGCGGCGCTCGCCCGGGTCGCCGCGCACCAGCGCCAGATCCTCCGGGGCGAACAACACGGCCCGCAGAACCCCGAGAATCTCGCGGGCGGAACGCACGGGGGAGCGGTTGATACGTGCTTTGTTCGCACGCCCGGGCGTGATCTCCAGGTCCACCGCCAGCTCGCGTCCCTCGTTCACCACGATCGTCGACACGATTGCCCGCTCGGCCCCAGTCTTGATCAGCGGTGCGTCGGCGGCCACCCGGTGAGAGCCGAGCGTCGCCGAATACCACAGCGCCTCAACGACATTCGTCTTACCGAAACCATTGGGGCCGACGAACACCGTGCGGCCGGGCTCCAGGTCCAGCTCGAGGCGCGGCCACGACCGGAAGTCGGTCAGCGCCAGGCGGCGGACATACACTGCGCAACCGCCTACCCGGACTCGCTGACCCGCTTGACCGCGTGCCCACCGAACTGATTCCGCAGCGCGGAGACCGCCTTCATCGCGGGCGAGTCCTCCTGGCGCGACGCGAACCGCGCGAACAGCGACGCCGCGATCACCGGCATCGGAACCCGGTGGCTGATCGCCTCCTCGACGGTCCACCGGCCCTCACCGGAATCCTCGGTGTAGCCGCTGATTTCGCCGAACTGTGGGTCCTCCTTGAGCGCCTTGGCCAAGAGTTGCTGCAGCCATGACCGCACCACGGTGCCGTTGGTCCACGCCTGGATGACAGCCTGGGTGTCGGTGATGAGTTCTTCGGCCGCCAGCAGCTCGTACCCTTCGGCGTAAGCCATCATCAGGCCGTATTCGATGCCGTTGTGCACCATCTTCGCGAAGTGCCCGGCACCGACCGGGCCTGCGTGCACGAACCCGTCCTCCCGCGGCCCGGGCGGCCGCAGGGTGTCGAAGATCGGCATGGCGCGTTCGACGTCGGCGTCACTGCCGCCGACCATCAAGCCGTAGCCCTCTTTCAATCCCCACACCCCGCCGGACACGCCAGCATCGATGAAGGCAATCCCTTTGTCACCCAACAGCTTTGCGTGCGGCGCGTCCTCGGTATAGCGGGAGTTGCCGCCGTCGATGACGAGATCGCCCTCACCGAGTACGTCCGCGAGCGAGGCGATGGTGTCATGGGTGATCGACCCCGACGGCACCATCACCCACACCACCCGCGGCGACTCCAAGGCAGCGGCCAGGGCCGCGAGCGTGGGGACATCGGTAACTTCCGGTCTCGGGTCGTAGCCGACAACCTCGTGGCCCCCCTCGCGCAGTCGCTCGCGCATGTTGAAGCCCATTTTGCCGAGACCGACCAGACCGAGTTGCATCTGCGCCCCTTCCGTGGCGTCGGGCCGGTCAGCCTGGGAGCCGCACCGGCATCAACAGGTAGACGTAATCGGTCTGCTCGGCGGGGAACGGTCCCGCCGCACCGACATGTGAGTCGCCGTCACTGGCCGGTCGCAGTACCGCGGGTCGGCTTGGCGTGGTGAAACCGAAGGTCACCCGCTCGGAGTGCAGTGAGCTCAGGCCGTCGGTCAGATACGTGGGATTGAACGCGATGGTCAGCGGATCGCCGGCGAAGCTGACCGGAAGATCCTCCTCCGCGCGGCCCACGTCATCGGCGCCAGCCGAAAGATGCAGCGAGTCCTCCGAGAACTCCATACGCACCTGGGCGCCGCGGTCGGCCACCAGCGCCACACGCTTGATGGCCTCGGTGAGTTCGGCGACCCCGATGGTGGCCATCGCGGTGTGTTCGGTGGGCAGCAGCTGGCGGAATTTCGGGAACTCCGCGTCGAGCAGGCGCGTGGTGCTGCGCTTGCCGCCGCTGCTGATCCCGAGCAGTCCCTCCTTGCCGACCGCCGCGCCGGCGCCCAGCGCCAGGTGGACATCACCGCCGTCGGCGCCGGCCTTGGCCGCTTCCGACAACGTCTTGGCCGGCACCAGCACCGCCGCTTCCAGATCGGCGCCCAAGGTGGACCAGGTGAGCTCACGCACCGCGAGGCGGAACCGGTCGGTGGCCGCCAAAACCACCTTCTCCCCGGCGATTTCGACCCGGATACCGGTCAGCATCGGCAGCGTG
This sequence comes from Mycolicibacterium celeriflavum, assembly GCA_050205545.1. Taxonomy (GTDB): domain Bacteria; phylum Actinomycetota; class Actinomycetes; order Mycobacteriales; family Mycobacteriaceae; genus Mycobacterium; species Mycobacterium celeriflavum_A. The sequence continues at coordinate 17,235 of JBNMQV010000003.1, read as the reverse complement.
TCGTCGCGCCCGGCGGCGATGGCCACCTGGCCGATCGCCTCGGAGAACAACTCGGCGGAGATCACGCCGGTCTCCTCGGGCAGCGAGGGCAGGGTCGGGTAGTCCTCGACTGCCATGGTCGGCAGCGAGAAGCGCGAGCTGCCACACGTCAGGGACACCCGGGTGCCGTCGACGCTGACGTCGATCGGTTTGGCGGGTAAGGCCCGGGTGATGTCGGACAGCAGCCGACCGGATACCAAAACGCTGCCGGGTGAAGCGATCTCGGCCGGCACCCGCACCTCGGCGGACACCTCGTAATCGAATCCCGAGATCGTCAGGCCGTCCTCGGAGCCGGTGAGCAGAACACCGGCGAGCACCGGAACCGTCGGCCGCGTGGGCAGATTACGAGCCACCCATGCGACGGCTTCGGCGAAGTCCTCCCGCACCAGGCGGAACTTCAGATCGGTGACACCAACCGTTGTCGTCGCCACGTCCATAGGGTCCCTTCGATCACGATCACGACAAGCTTCAAGCAGCGGTTTCTCGGTGTCTCACCACGCGTCTGACCGATGCGTCCCCGACGACCGTAACGGCTGTGATGAATCACCGTAGAGCTTTCCGCCCCAACTTGAAAGCTAATCGATCGGGGCGACATCGACGGCCTCCGGTGGGTCGAACGCCCGCCGGATCCGTGCTTCCCCAAAGGCCTTCTTCGAAGGAGATTCTTGGGAGATATTCAAGCAACAGTATTAGGTCCTGTAGATGTTGGGGATGAATACATGTCCGCGCTGCTTGGGGGCGTACGGGGCTGTGAGGTTGCTGTGGATGAAGCGCCCGCCCGAGGGGACAAACTGTGGACTCGCTGCCGGTTGTGTAGGAATCCGTTGGTGGTTCAGCGGTTGATCCCAAGTTCTCCACACCGGTGTGCACAACGCCGGCATGTGACTGGTGATGCCGGCGGTACAGAAGATTTTCCGAAAAAATTTCGGATCCACCCGTACATGAGGGCGTGACGGAGCCTGTGAAGGGGGAGTGGAGGCGGGCGAGGGTCAGCGCTTGGACCGCTGACGGATCCGCGTCGTGAGTTCCTTGACGTGATCGAAGACCTCACGCCGCTCGGCCATCTCGCCGCGAATCTTCTTCTCCGCGTACATCACAGTGGTGTGGTCGCGCCCGAACGCCTGGCCGATCTTCGGCAGCGACAGGTCGGTGAGCTCGCGGCACAGATACATGGCGATCTGACGGGACTGCGCGAGCGCGCGGGTCTTTCCGGGGCCGCGTAACTCCTCGACGGTCGTCTCGAAGTACTCGGCGGTGGCCGCCATGATCGTCGCCGTGCTGATCTGCATGGTGCTGGCGTCGGAGATCAGATCGCGCAGCACGATCTCGGCGAGCGACTTGTCGATCGCGGTCTTGTTCAGCGAGGCGAACGCCGTGACCCGGATGAGGGCGCCTTCGAGTTCGCGAATGTTGCGCTCGATGCTGCTGGCGATCAGTTCGAGAACGTCGTCGGGGACATCGAGCCGGTCCATCTGCGCCTTCTTGCGCAGGATGGCGATCCGCGTCTCGAGCTCCGGCGGCTGGACGTCGGTGATGAGGCCCCATTCGAACCGGGTCCGCAGCCGGTCCTCGAGGGTGGCCAGCTGTTTGGGCGGGCGGTCCGACGAGATGACGATCTGCTTGTTCGCGTTGTGCAGGGTGTTGAAGGTGTGGAAGAACTCCTCCTGGATACCTTCCTTGCCCTCGATGAACTGAATGTCGTCGACCAGGAGCACGTCGATGTCGCGGTAGCTGCGCTTGAACGACGCCTTGCGGTCGTCGCGCAGCGAGTTGATGAAGTCGTTGGTGAATTCCTCGGTCGAGACGTACTTGACGCGCATACCGGGGAACAGCCGCTGGGCGTAGTTGCCCGCCGCGTGCAGCAGGTGTGTCTTGCCCAGGCCGGACTCGCCCCAGATGAATAGCGGGTTGTACGCACGCGCCGGCGCTTCGGCGATGGCGAGCGTCGCGGCGTGGGCAAACCTGTTCGAGGCGCCGATGACGAACGTGTCGAAGGTGTAGCGCCGGTTGAGATTGACCGCGGTGGTGTCGTCGGCGAGCGTGTTGGGCGGCCGGCTGGTGAAGTACGTCGGCCAACTCTCCTCGGCGCTGGCACGCGCCTCGAGGTCCTCATCGACCTCGTCGACGTCAGCGACGGAGGACAGCCCGTTGATGGGGGAGTCCGTGTCGTCGGGGCCCGGGTCGGCGATGCGCACCCCGAGTTCGACACGTTGGCCGAGCTGGCGGCTGAGCGCCGTGATGATCGGCTCGCGCAGATGGCGCTCGATCTCGTTCTGCACGAACGGGGTCGGCACCGACAGCAGGGCAAAGCCCTCGGTGATGACGAGCGGTTTGACCAGCTTCAACCAGGCTCTTTGCTGCGGTGTGAGGGTGGGGCCGGCGATGTCGTCGCTCCCGCTGCCCGGGCTGCCGTTGAGTTCGGCGACCACCGTGTTCCACACGGCTACGAAAGGGGGGTCGGGGTCAGCTGTCAACGACGACTACCCCCTTGCGGTCGGTCCAGAGACGACCAAAGGAACGATGACGATCTGTCCACAAAGTTATCCACAGGCTGTGGAGACTGGACAGTCGTCGTCGTTCTGTTTTACATCGGCGGGAACGCCGCGGGCCGGGCCTCATCACAGATGCGGGACATCCTGTGGGCTCACGACTGGTCGGGCATCCTCGCTTCGTTGTCCGTCGCCGTTTCGTTATCGAATCGGCATTGGCAGAAGCTAACAGTTTTCTTCGCGGGTGCCAACCGTTCTGCAACATTGGCGGGATGGATATTTCGAGCCGTTCGTCGGCGGTGACAGGTGTTGCAAATGTGGCTGTCCCCACTGTCATTCGACCAGGTTTGACCCAGCGAAATCTCCTCAGTACCCTCGAACAGTCGCCCGTACGAGGCGATACGGCTGCGACCCGGGCATCGACCGGGGACCGCGCCGACTAGCAAGATGGACGAGCTTAACAACGGCAACTGCGTCCAAACCGATTTCGTACGTCGTCGGTGGGGGATGCGGGTGCCAGACGCAACAAGGAGACAGCCGTGGCCAAGGGCAAGCGGACCTTCCAGCCGAACAACCGGCGCCGGGCGCGCGTGCATGGCTTCCGGCTGCGGATGCGCACCCGGGCAGGCCGGGCGATCGTCGCGAATCGGCGTAGCAAGGGTCGGCGCAAGCTGACCGCGTGACTCCCACGTGATTTCGAGCGGGAGTTGACGCTGTGCTTCCGGCGCGGCACCGGATGACGCGGTCGAGCGAGTTCGGGACCACCGTCAGCCGAGGCGTGCGCGCGGTGCAGCCCGATCTCGTCGTGCACGCCTTACGGTCCGACTCCTCGGAACCGGGGCCCCGAATCGGATTGGTCGTCTCCAAAGCCGTCGGCACCGCCGTGCAACGCCACCGCGTCGCGCGGCGGTTACGTCATGTCGCGCGCAACCTCCTCGACGAGCTGGACCCGGCGGACCGGGTGGTGATCCGGGCGCTGCCCAGCAGCCGGCACGCGATCTCGGCGCGGCTCGAACAGGAACTGCGGACGGCGCTTCGCCGGACCAGACCCAAGGCCGAGGCGTCCCGGTGAGAAGCTCGGTGCGGTCGGCTGGGGCGTGGACGGCCCGCGCCGTCATCTACGTGATCCAGCTGTATCGGCACACGATTTCACCGCTGCGGCTGCCGACGTGCCGGTTCACTCCGACGTGCAGCCAGTACGCGGTCGACGCACTGACCGAGTACGGGATGGTGCGTGGCGGCTGGCTGGCGACGGTACGGCTGCTGAAATGCGGGCCGTGGCATAAGGGAGGATGGGACCCGATACCGGATCGTCCCGCACCCGACGAGCACGGCGACGCGCAGGCGTCGGGTGCTCCCGCGGGCGAGTCCTCGGAGGATCGGGACACCGCTGCCGACACCAGTGGCGGCCACCGAGCATTGCGAGCAGGAAGCGAGACGCGTGTTTAACTGGTTCAGCCTGGACATCATCTACTACCCGGTGTCGGCGATCATGTGGGTCTGGTACAAGCTGTTCGCCTTGCTGCTGGGTCCCTCCAACTTCTTCGCGTGGGCGCTCTCGGTGATGTTCCTGGTGTTCACCCTGCGCGCGATCCTCTACAAGCCGTTCGTCAAGCAGATCCGCACGACGCGGCAGATGCAGGAACTGCAGCCACAGATCAAGGCGCTGCAGAAGAAGTACGGCAAGGACCGCCAGCGGATGGCGCTCGAGATGCAGAAGCTGCAGCGCGAGCACGGCTTCAATCCGATCCTCGGCTGCCTGCCGATGCTCGCCCAGGTGCCGGTGTTCCTCGGGCTGTTCCACGTGTTGCGTTCGTTCAACCGGACGCAGGGCGGGTTCGGTCAGATCCAGCTGTCGGTCGAGCAGAACCGGGCCACCGGCAACTACGTCTTCAGCCCGGCGGACGTGGCCAACTTCCTCGACGCCCACCTGTTCGGTGCGCCTTTGGGCGCGACCATGATTCAGACCACCGGTCTCGACGCGTTCACCGAATTCAACCGGGCGGCGGTGATCGCGGTCGGCGTGCCGATCATGATCCTGGCCGGCGTCGCGACGTACTTCAACAGCCGCGCGTCGGTGGCGCGGCAGAGTCCCGAAGCCGCCGCCAATCCGCAGACGGCGATGATGAACAAGCTGGCGCTGTACGTCTTCCCGCTCGGCGTCGTCGTCGGCGGGCCGTTCCTGCCGCTGGCCATCATCATGTACTGGCTCGCCAACAACATCTGGACCTTCGGTCAGCAGCACTACGTGTTCGGCAAGATCGAGAAGGAAGAAGAGGCGAAGAAGCTCGAGGCGCAAGAGCGGCAGGCCAAGAACGCGCCGCCGCCGGGGGCCAAGCCGAAACGGGACCGCAAGGCCCAGGCGGCCAAGACCGCGGAGCCGGCGGCGAGCGATGAGAGCGAAACCACCGAGACCGCATCAGAGAACGGCGCGGCGGGGAAGAAGCCGACGGGCAGCAGCCCGGGAAAGGCGGCGAGCGGAGCGAACCGCGCGCCGCGGCCCGGCGCGACCCCACGCCCCGGGGCGCGGCCCAAGAAACGTAAACGGTGACCGGGGGATCCCGGCGGGATGAGGAGAGAACGACATGACTGACGCCGAGACGACTGAGCGCGACGAACTGATCGGCTCGTCCACGACGGTTGCGGAGGACGACCTCGAGGAGAAGCTGGTCGCCGAGGGCGAGATCGCGGGCGACTATCTCGAGGAGCTGTTGGACCTGCTCGACTTCGACGGCGACATCGATCTGGACGTCGAGGGCGACCGCGCGGTGGTCAGCATCGACGGAGGCGCCGATCTGAACAAGTTGGTCGGGCGCAAGGGCGAGGTGCTCGACGCGCTGCAGGAGCTGACGCGGTTGGCCGTGCACCAGAAGACTGGGGAGCGCAGCCGCCTGATGCTCGACATCGCGCGGTGGCGGCGTCGGCGCCGCGACGAGCTGGCCGCCCTCGGCGAGAAGGTGGCGCGGCGCGTGCTCGAGACAGGGGAGCGCGAAGAGCTGGCGCCGATGACGCCGTTCGAACGCAAGATCGTGCACGACGCGGTGGCCGCCGTCGACGGCGTCCACAGCGAGAGCGAGGGCGTCGAGCCGTCGCGGCGCGTCGTCGTGCTTGCCGACTGACCCAGAGTTACAACCGTGTAGTTCATAGGCGTCGTCCGTCCGACGCGACGATCCGGAGGATGTTTCACGTGAAACATGGGGAGGTGTCGGCGCCGCCGGAGGTGGCCGCCTCCTTGTTCGGAGAGCGCCTCGACCTGACGGAGCGATACGCCGCGGCGCTCGCGGGGGCCGGTGTCGAGCGCGGGCTGATCGGGCCGCGCGAAGTCGACCGGCTATGGGACCGCCACATCCTCAACAGTGTGGCCCTGGCCGATCTCATCGGGCCGGACCATCGTGTCGCCGACATTGGTAGTGGCGCCGGCCTTCCCGGGATACCGTTGGCGTTGGCCCGACCGGACCTCCGCGTGACGCTCATCGAACCGCTCCTGCGCCGCAGTGAATTCCTGCGCGAGGTGGTCGATGAACTCGGCATCGCCGTGACGGTCGTCCGGGGTCGGGCCGAGGAGCCGGGGGTGAGGAAGCAGGTGGGGGAGATCGACGTGGTGGTGTCCAGGGCGGTGGCCTCCCTGGACAAGCTGACCCGATGGAGCATGCCGCTCCTTCGCGTCGACGGCCACATGCTCGCGCTGAAGGGCGAGCGTGCCGAAGAGGAGATCCGCGACCATCGGCGTGTGATGGCGTCGCTCGGTGCGGCCGATGTAAAGGTGATGAGGTGTGGCGCGAACTACTTGGATCCACCCGCGACCGTCGTCGTGGCACGGCGGGAGAAGACGGTAGCGCACCGGCCAACGGGCAGGAGACGAGGATGACGTCGCCGCAGAGCGGTGCGGCGCCCGGCGCCCAGAACGTGGCGCCCGGCGCCCCGAACGGCGGGCCGCCGGCTGCACCGAATGGTGCCGCGCCGGCGGCGGAGGCGAAGGTTTCACGTGAAACCACAGCCGCCGATGTTTCACGTGAAACCGGACCTCCCGATGTTTCACGTGAAACGAAGCCAGACTCCGCCCGCGAGACATGGTCGGAGAAGAACCCCCAAGGAGGGTGGGACGACCCCGCAGGCATCGACACCCCGATCGGGGCGGAGGCCGAACGCGCGGTGCGACTGCTCCACGCCGCGTCGAAGGGCAGCCTTCCGCGACCCGATCGACAGCGGGTCTTCACGATCGCCAACCAGAAGGGCGGCGTGGGCAAGACGACGACGGCCGTCAACGTCGCGGCGGCGCTCGCCCTGCAGGGGCTGCAGACGCTCGTCATCGACCTCGACCCCCAAGGCAACGCGAGCACCGCGCTGGGCATCGAGCACCGCCCGGGCACCCCGTCGTCGTACGAGGTGTTGATCGGCGACATCCCGTTGCGCGACGCGCTGCAACGCAGCCCGCACAACGAGCGGCTCTACTGCGTGCCCGCGACCATCGACCTGGCGGGTGCCGAGATCGAGTTGGTCAGCATGGTGGCGCGCGAGGGGCGGCTGCGCACCGCGCTGGCGGCGCTCACCGATTTCAACTTCGACTACGTGTTCATCGACTGCCCGCCGTCGCTGGGCCTGTTGACCATCAACGCATTCGTCGCGGCGCCCGAGGTGCTGATCCCCATCCAGTGCGAGTACTACGCACTCGAGGGTGTCGGCCAGTTGATGCGGACGATCGAGATGGTCAAGGCGCACCTCAATCCGCAACTCGACGTGACGACCGTGATCCTGACGATGTACGACGGCCGGACGAAGCTCGCCGATCAGGTGGCCTCCGATGTGCGGGCCCACTTCGGCGACAAGGTCCTCCGCACCGTCATCCCGCGCAGCGTCAAGGTGTCCGAGGCGCCCGGCTACGGGATGACGATCCTCGGCTACGACCCCGGATCGCGGGGAGCGATGAGCTATCTGGATGCCAGCCGCGAGATCGCGGAGCGCGGCCGAAACCGAAACAACCGATAAGCGTTTGCGCTAAGGAGAAGAACATGAGCCAACCAACACGCAAGCGCAGTGGCCTCGGCCGCGGCCTGGCCTCGCTGATCCCGACCGGACCCGCCGATGGGGAGAACACCGGGTTCGGTCCGCGGATGGGCGACGCGGCGGCCGACGTGGTGATCGGCGGACCGTCGAACGGCAGCACGGCCACGGAAGTCGGCGCGGTGTATCGCGAGATCGACTGGTCCTCGATCGAACCGAATCCGCGCCAGCCGCGCCAGGTCTTCGACGAGGAGGCGCTCGGCGAGCTCGTTCACTCGATCCGCGAGTTCGGCCTCATGCAGCCCATCGTCGTGCGCGAGCTGCCGCCCGGCGAGCCGGGAGCCGCCCGCTTCCAACTCGTGATGGGGGAGCGGCGGTGGCGCGCCGCCCAACAGGCTGGCCTGGCCACCATCCCGGCGATCGTCCGGGAGACCACCGACGACAGCATGCTGCGCGACGCACTGTTGGAGAACATCCACCGCGTCCAGCTGAATCCGTTGGAAGAGGCGGCCGCCTACCAGCAGCTGCTCGACGAGTTCGAGGTCACCCACGATGAACTCGCCGCGCGGATCGGTCGGTCGCGCCCGGTGATCACGAACATGATCCGGCTGCTGCGCCTGCCCATCGCCGTGCAGCGCCGCGTCGCCGCCGGGGTGCTCTCGGCCGGCCATGCGCGCGCGCTCCTGTCGCTCGAAGGGGGACCGGAGAAGCAGGAGGAACTCGCCGCGCGGATCGTCGCGGAGGGGCTGTCGGTGCGGGCCACCGAGGAGGCGGTCACGCTGGCCAACAGCGCGGGCGCACCGCCGCCGACGGCGCCGAAGCGCAAGCCGATCAACATGCCGGGACTGCAGGACGTTGCTGAGAAGCTGTCGACGGCCTTCGACACCCGGGTCACCGTCAGCCTCGGCAAACGCAAGGGCAAGATCGTGGTCGAGTTCGGCTCGGTGGACGACCTGCAACGCATAGTCGAACTGATGAGCGCATCCGATCGGTGACCCACCACACCGGGTAATTACGTCACTGTGACACAACCCGGGTCGTCTCGGCGTGAACACCGTCCTCCGAAGGAAACCACCTGTGACACAACATGTTTCGTCCCTCACGGCCAGAGGACCGCAAAACGGAGCGTCGAGGTGCCCAGACCCTTCTATCCTGGTGTGGAAGCTGTATACCGCGGCATCGCGTAGGAGTCGGGAAGTTTAGTGTCGGCACGTATCACGCCTCTTCGGCTCGAAGCGTTCGAGCAGTTGCCGAAGCACGCCCGTCGCTGCGTGTACTGGGAGGTCGACCCCCTCACCCTCGGGCGTGACGCGGCCGGTGCCGCCGTCCCGGGCGTCGACGATCACCTGTCGGATCCGGAGTTCGAGAAGGAAGCGTGGCTGTCGATGGTCATGCTCGAATGGGGCTCGTGCGGTCAGGTCGCGGTGCAGTGTGTGGAGGACGATTCCGACGACGGCCTCGCGCCGTTGCGGGGAGACGAAGCCTGCCTCGGCTACGCGTTCTACGCGCCGCCCGGTTCCGTACCGCGCGCCCGCCGTTTTCCGACCGCACCCGTGAGCGCCGACGCGGTATTGCTCACGTCGCTGGGCATCGAATCCGGCGAGGACACCGAGGCGGTGTCGCGTGCGCTGATCGCGGCTGTAGTCGGAGACCTGGTCCGCCGCGGGGCGCGTGCGCTCGAGGCGTTCGCGCACACGGCCGAAGTCATCGAGCTCGCCGAACCCGGAGTGGTGGCCCCGGAGTTGCGGCCGGTGCTCGAGGTTCTCGGTGACTGCTCGGTCGAACAGTGCGTGCTCGACGCCGACCGTCTTCTGGACGCGGGCTTCGTCGTCGTCGCCCAGCATCGCTACTTTCCGCGGTTGCGGCTCGAGCTGGAACAGGGCTTGGGCTGGAAGGCTGACGTCGAGGCGGCGTTGGAGCGGTTGTTCGAGTTCGCGCAGCTGCGGGAACCGGTCGGGGCCGGCGCGGGTTCGGTGGGGTTGAGCGCGGTCGGCCGTTAGGACGGGCTGACGCGGCCGGCGGCCTGCTCGACCGAGAGCTCGTGGGCGAGCAGCTCGGCGAACGTGAAAGTGCCTGTGGGACGGTCGTTCTTGCCGAGCAGGTAAAGACGCTTGACGGCGGCGAGCATGCCTTCGGCGATGGCGTCGCGGGCCTGTGTCGACACCAGCGTGGCCCGGTCGTGCGGGTTGGTGATGTAGCCGACGTCGACCTGCACCGTGGGCATCCGCGTCAGGCGCAACAGGTCCCACGTCCGTCCGTGGGTGCGGCAATCGCGTAACCCGGTGCGCGCCACGACCTCTCGCTGGATGAAGTCGGCGAGGTTGCGTCCGATGGTGGACACCGACCCGTGTGAGTTACCGAAGTGGAACGACGCCACGCCGTTGGCGGCCGGGGTTGGCTGCGTGGCACAGCGCAAGCTGATCATCAGGTCGGCGCCGACGGCGTTGGCGGTCGCGGCGCGTTCGGCATCCGACGGGGCGCGGTTGGCCGGCCGCGACAGGAAGGTCTCCATGCCGATGGCGGTCATCCGGCCCTCGAGCCGACTTGCCAAGTCCCATAGGATGTCCGACTCGCTGATGGGGCCGTTCGGACCCTGCATGATCTGTCCGTGATCATCGCCGCCGCGGCCCGGATCGATGATGATTCGCTTACCCGAGAGGCGGGGACCGGAGCGGCGCACCAGCTCCTCCTCGCGAATCGCGTGAGGGGATCCGCCGGTGACGCGCGAACCCAGAAAGTACAAGGAGCGCAACGTCTCCGGGCCGCAGATACCGTCGGGGTACAGGCCGTACTCGCGCTGATAGGACATCAACGCGTTGTGGGTGGCCAAACCGAAATGCCCGTCGACGAGGCCGGTGTAGAAACCGAGATCCTGGAGCCGGGCCTGCAGCGTCGCGACGTCGTCACCGAACATCGGCGCGCCGAACTGGTGGCTCAGTGTGCGCGCACCGAGCCGGTACGACGCCTCTTTCAGCGCACGGTAAGTCGCTTCGCCGACGATCCCGTCGACCAGCAGACCGCGATGCTGCTGAAAGGCGCGCACCGCCTGGTCGAGTTCCGCGTCGAACACGTCGAGGGCGACGTGCCTGCCGGTGGTGATCTCCTCGTCGGAGTTTTCGAGCATGCCCAGCGCCGTCAGTGCAGCCCTGATCTCGGTGACCGCGGACCCGCGGTCACCGCGACGCAGACTGGACATATGCGGCCTTTCAGTCACGGTTGTCAGCTGCGCAGGGGCGCCGACCAAGTTGACGGGCTAGGCACGATTGTCGCAGACACCCGGCTGAATCAAGAAAACCCCAGGCCGGTGTCCGCGTCCCGGATTGTGGAATCAGCCGACGATCAGAGCACGTCAGCGAGCTCGCGCAGCAGCGCTGCCTTGCCTTTTGCGCCGACGATCCGCTTCACGGGGGAGCCGTCCTTGAACACGATGAGCGTCGGGATCGACACGACCTGAAAATCGCGCGCCGTGGCGGGGTTCGAGTCGACGTCGAGCTTGGCGACCTTGAGCGAACCCGCCTTCTCGGTCGCGATCTCCTCGAGCACCGGGGCGATCATCTTGCACGGACCGCACCAGGTCGCCCAGAAGTCGACCAGTACCGGTGTGCTGCTGGACAACACGTCGGAGGAGAACGAATCGTCGGTCACCGCAACGGTGGTTCCAGTGGTCTCGGCCATCAAGGGGCTCCTATCAAACGGGGGTTTCAGTGGTTTCATCGCTTGGGCCAGAACCGGTTTCGGCGAGCCAACGTTCGGCGTCGATGGACGCCGAGCAGCCGGTGCCCGCCGCGGTGATGGCCTGGCGGTAGGTCCGGTCGACGAGATCGCCTGCGGCGAAGACGCCTTCGATCGAGGTGCTGGTCGAACCCCGCTCGGTCAGGACGTAACCGTCCTCGTCGAGGTCGATTTGGCCGCGCACCAGATCCGAACGGGGATCGTGGCCGATCGCGACGAACACGCCGGTGACGGCCAGCTTGGACTCTTCGCCGGTGACGGTGTTGCGCAACCGGACACCGCTGACCTTCGGGCTGCCCTCGATCTCGAGGACCTCGGTGTTGGTCACGAACGTGATCTTCTCGTTCGCGCGGGCCCGGTCCAGCATGATGCGCGATGCGCGGAACTCGTCGCGGCGATGCACCAGCGTGACGCTGCGGGCGAACTTGGTCAGGAAGATGGCCTCCTCCATGGCCGAGTCGCCGCCGCCGACGACGATGATGTCCTCGTCGCGGAAGAAGAACCCGTCGCAGGTCGCACACGTGCTCACGCCCATGCCCAGCAGGGCCTCCTCGCCGGGAACGCCGAGGTGCCGCGCCGCCGCGCCCATCGCGAGGATGACCGCGCGGGCCTGGTGGGTCTCGTCGCCGACCATGACCTTCTTCACCGGGCCGGTGAGGTCGACCGCGTCGACGTCCTCCATGCGCAGGTCCGCACCGAAGCGCAGCGCCTGTTCGCGCATCTCGTCCATCAACTCGGGACCGGTGATCCCGTTGCGGAAGCCGGGATAGTTCTCCACCTCGGTGGTGGTCATCAACGCACCGCCGAACTGGACGCCTTCGAACACCAGCGGCTTCAACTGCGCACGCGCAGCGTAGATCGCCGCGGTATAGCCGGCCGGACCGGATCCGATGATGATCAGATCGTGAACCGTGGATGTGGTGGTCATGAGCGCCTTTCCGCCGCTTATTTGCGGCACCGGTATAAACACCAGCGTAGGCGGTGGTGTTCCCCGGCCATTCCGAACAACCTCGGGGGACAGACTACGGTCGTTTGACCACCGTTTCGGCCAGCAGCTCACCGTGAGCCGCGCGGCAACCCGCGTCGACGACCATGGCGACCATTTCGTCGGGGGCCTGTCCGGGCAACAGCAGCACGACCGCCGGGCGCCCGCCCATATCGACGGGCCGAGCCCCGAGGACCGGTGTGGTCGCCGGGCGGCCGAGCCCTTGGAGGCAGGCGGCGCGGCGACCGGCATCCGACAGCGGCCCGTATTCGGGCGGCGTCGAGAGCAGCCCGAGCAGCTGCGGGCCGGTCAGCGGAACGGACGGCGGGGGCCGTGACACCGTGATTCGCTCGGCCGTGAGGCCGGGCTGGGAGAGCCGTGGGGCGGGCTCGCGCATCAGCATCAAGGTCCCGATGACCACCCCCGCCACGGCGGCGACCAGGCCGATCACCAGCCCGAGCACGTGGACGCGGCGCAGGCGGGGCCGTTCGACCGCGTGGCCGGGTGTGCTCGCCGACCGCAGCGCCGCACCGATGCGCTCGGTGACGTGGGAGGGCACGTCCGGCGCGGACGCCTCGTCGTCCGCCAACCGGGCCAGCCCGCGGCGGACCCGCTCGACCTGCGGATCCGAGCCGTCGTCCGTTCCGGTCTGCATCGCTAGCCAGTTTCCACCACGACAGGTAAGACGCCGTGGATATGCCGGCGGTTCCGCTCAGTCGGTCGACGAAGCGGTCGGCGCGTCGAAGTATTCGAGCGCCTCGGCCAGCTTGGACCTGGCTCGGGAGCATCGGCTCTTGACGGTGCCTTCGGGCACGCCGAGCATGCGGGCGGTCTCGGCCACCGAATAGCCCTGCATGTCGACCGCGACCACGGCGGCGCGCTGTTCGACGGGCAACCGCATGAGTGCTCGCTCGACGACGATCGCGGTGTCGACATGCGAGGCCGGATCTCCGATGTGCCCGATGTCGTCGGACAGCGCATCGGTGGCCCGGATCTTGTTGCGCCGCAATCGATCCAGGCAGGCATTGACGACGATGCGGTGTAACCAGCTGCTCACCGCCGAGTCGTATCGGAAGGCGGGCGCGCGGCGGTGCGCCTTGAGCATGGCGTCCTGCAGCGCGTCGGCGGCGTCGTCGGGGTTGCGGCTGGTGATCCGGGCGATCCGGTACAGCTGGCGGTGGTGGCGGTAGAACAGCTCCTCGAACGCGTACCGGTCGCCGGCGACATGTGCGGCGAGCAGTTCCGCGTCACTGCGTTGTCGGCCGGACTGCCCCCCGAACGTCCCCACAGCCGAACACTAAACGGCCACGCGGGGGCCTCCCGACACATCTTTGCCGGGCTGGGGATGAACCGGTCAGGACGCCGACCGGACGGTGATCTCGGCGATGTCGGACCGGCTCTGGCCGTTGACCTGGCCGAGCGTCGACACCCAGACCAGCAGGTTGGACGTCGGCGAGGCGTTCTCCACCTTGATGGTGTTGTTTCCCGGCTTGAGCTGGGTCGCCGGCGTCAGCACGGTGGTGTCGGTCAGCGAGGACGGCGTCGGCGACTGGGCAGAGCGGATCTCTACGGCCGTGCCCGTGCTGTTGAGGTCGATGTCGACCTCACCGACCGTCGTCGGCTGCGGCAGCTGCAGCATCAGCCCGACACCGTTCTTGAAGTTCGGGAAGGGCACCGGGTCGGTGTAGGTGTCGATCGGCCACACCGTGGACTTGTTCCCGTCGATCGCGTTACCCGCCTCGGACGGGGCGTCGGCCTCGCCCTCGGGCGAAAAGACCGTCACCGCAGTCGGTTTCACGACATCACCGCTGCCGCCACCGCCCTCGGCCGACTCCGTGGTGGTCGGGTCGTTGAGGCCGAGCCGGTCGCCGCCGAGGCCGTCGCCGACGTCCCCGAAGATCCGGCTCAGCACCGTCGCCAGCACCACCAGTGCGACCACGACGATGGCGCCGCCGACACCGAGCCCGATCATCAGGGCCTTGCGGCGTCGCGCGGCCGTCTCCGGGTCGTCGGCGGCACCGATGCCCGCAGCGACGGGTCGGTCGGGCTCATCGACGGGAGAAATGAGCTCGGTGCGGTCGGCTATCGCCGTGGCCTGCTGCAGCAGGTTCAGCAGGGTGGGCGCGCTGCGGATGCCGCCGCCCTCCTGGACGGCGCGCGCGGCCGCGGCCGAGATCTGGAAGGGGATCTGGCGGTCGACGGCGCGGGGTTCGATCGGTTGGCCGGCCGGATCGAGGTCTGCCGGGGCCAGGCCGCTGCGCACGCCATGCTCGGGCAGCGGCCACCGGTTGATCAGCAGCGCATACAGCGCCGCCCCGATCCCGCGGATGTCGTCTTCGGGTGTCGCGTCGGGCAGCGTCGCCGGGAACGCCAGCGCGACGTCGCCCTCGATGCTGACGCGGACGCGGCCCGGGTGGTCGATCGACAGCGCGACCCCCGCCCGGTGCGCGGCTTCGGCGGCGGCGGCCAGTGATTGCATGGCCCTGGCCCCACCGACAGGAGACGGCGAGGTGTCGGCGACCTCGGTCAGCGAACCGCCGCGGATCCACTCCGAGACCACCAGCCCGCCCGATCCGGTGTTGACCACGTCGAGCACCCGCGCGATACCGGGCATGTCGATGCTGCTCAGCTTGCGGGTGCGGGTCAGGATCTCGCGCAGCGTCTCGTCGGACAGGGTGTTGTCCGGATCGACGAACGTGAGCGCCACCTGGCGGTCGAGGGCGGTGTCGAGCGCCTGCCAGAACTGCAGGTTCGGCGGTCCGCCGTGGAACACCAGCAGCCGGTAGCGGCCGGCGCCGACCATCGCCCCGGGAATGAGGTGGACGTCCTCGTCGGCGGTCGCGGCCTCGATGGCCGGCTCGCGCGGAGCGTCGAAGGCGAGGGGCTCACGGCTGGGGTCGCCGCCGTAGTCGGACGGCGGTCGACCCGACACCGGGAGCCGGGTCGTGCCGTTCTCGGCGGCGAACTCGGTGGTCTCGGCGTGGTCGGGCACGTCGGGCTGCAGGTCGTCGGCGACGACGTCGGGCTGACCGCTCGGGAGCTTGGTGGTGGCGGTGCTGTCGGGTGTGGGCGCGGAGCCGCCTGCGGGTTCGTCGCTCACCGCTGGTCCTTTCAGCATCCGGTCCCTGGCAACTGGGTCAGGTGGTCCGCGCCGGACGCTCGGCGGGTGGTGCCGACGCCCTGGCCCGGACGAATTCCTCTGATCAGGGTACGTGAGGGAGGTGCGCGCCCGTGGCCGGTCGGCGGCCCCGGCAGCAACCGCTCCCCGCCGGGGTGCGGGGGCGCCACGAGCCCCGAGGCGGCGACGGACGGCGGCGAGCGCCGCCTCGGCCTCCGGGACGCGGGCGCCGAGGAGGACGCCGACGACGACCGGCACCATGATCAGTCCGAGCACGACCAGACGCAGCAGCGAGCCGGCGCCACCCCAGTTCCGCGTCAACGACTCCAGGCCGAACAACTGGTCGGCCACCTGACCGGCCATCGCGGCGAGCAGTGAGGCGGCGATGGTGACCAGCACCGTGCGCACCACCTGCAGGTCGAGCAACCGGCCGCCGGGCGGATCGAGGTTGGCGCGCAGGAGGAAGTAGCCGACCACCGCACCGGCGAGGAAGCCCAGCCCGTTGGCCGTGCCCAGATAGCCGGCCACCAGGTCGGGGTCGTCGGTGAGATGCGGCGCGATCAGCGAGGCGATGATCTTGACCGTGGTGATGACGACGATCAGCAGGATCGGCGTCCAGGGCTGTTGCCGGGCGTAGAAGACGCGAAGTTGAAGCAACACGAGTGCGTAGGGGATCAGCGTGAAGGCCGACAGCGTGATCGCCATGCCGAGGTAGTTCGCGTCGACCTCGCCGAAGTTGCCGTAGGCGAACAGCGCGCTGCCGATCGCCGGGCCGCCGACCGTCATCAGGGCCACGATCGGAATGAGCGTCACCATCGTCAGCCGGGTCGCCAGCGAGAGGTCGGCGAGCACCGCACGCAGATCGTTGGAGGCGGCGTTGCGGCTCAGCCGCGGCATCACGACGGTCAGCACCGTCACGCCGATCATGCCGAAGGGCAATTGCAGCACCAGCCATGTGTAGTTGTAGATCGCGGGCCCGGAAGCCGCGGCGCCGCTGGCGATTCGGTTCCCGACGATCAGACCGATCTGGCTGATCAAGACGTACAGCACCATCGCGGCGGCCATGGCGCCGAACTGCTTCATCCGGTCGTCGATGCCCCACAGCGGGCGAAGGCTGATGCGTTCGCGGCGGATCGCCACCAGAAGCACCAGCACCTGGGTCACGGTCCCGAGGGTCATGCCGATGCCCAGCACGAGGAGCTTCGCGTTGCCCATTCGCACCGGGTCGACCGAGAGTTCGCCCGGGACAACGAGATACGCGACCAGCGTCAGGATCGCGACGAGGTTGTTGCACACCGGTGCCCACGCGGGCGGCCCGAACACGTTGCGCGTGTTGAGGATTGCCATGAACACCGACGACAACCCGTAGAACAGCACTTGGGGCAGCAGCAGATACGCAAAGGCGGTGGTGAGGTCGCGGTTGACCTCCGGATCGCCGCCGAGCATGAGGTCGACGAGCATCGGGGCCGACGCCACCGACAGCGCGGTGATGATCAGCAGCAGCGTGGTCGTCAGGGTGACCAGCCGGCGGATGAACGCCGTTCCGTTGTCGGGGTCATCGCGTTCGGCGCGCGCCAGCACCGGAACGAAGATCGCGGTGAACGTCGCCTCGAGGACCAGCGCCGCGATCAAGTTCGGCAGTTGGTAGGCGACCGAGAACGCGCTCGTCAGCGCCGCGCCGAGGATGGTCGCGAGCAGCACGATGCGCGCGAAGCCGGTGAGCCGGCTGATCAGCGTCGCGATCGCCATGCCCCACGAACGCGAGACCACCGCCGCGTCGGACAGTTCCTCGCGTCCAGCCCGTCGTCGTGGGGCCGGCCCGCGGCGAAGCCGGGGCGGGGGTTCGCGTCGTGGCCTGCGTGGTGGGGGAG
>JBNMQV010000002.1:0-395307 GCA_050205545.1 Mycolicibacterium celeriflavum | reverse complement strand
GTCAGGTCAACACCGACGTCGATGTGAGCACCACCGTCGACACCGGCCTGTTCTGAGCCCAACCACACAACGCCACTGGCGGGGATCAATCCACGATCCCCGCCAGTCGGCGTCTTGGTCAGCGTCCGGGCAGGGCGTGCTCGACGATCGGGCGGCGCCGATGCGGTTCGCGCTCACGCCTTTTGGCGGCCAAATACACCTGGGCGGTCTCGTCGGCGATCGTGTGCCACTCGAACTCGGAGGTCAGCCGTTCGCGCGCGGCAATGGCACGCTGCTGGGCGGCGTGCGGGTGGTCGAGAACCGAACGCACGGCCGCGGCCAGCGCAGCCACGTCACGCGGCGGGTACGACACCCCGGTCTGGCCGTTGATGACCGCTTCGCCCAGTCCGCCGACATTCGATGTCACCAGCGGGATCCCGGTCGCGGCGGCCTCGAGTGCGACGATGCCGAACGGCTCGTAGTGGCTGGGCAACACGGCCGCGTCGGCGGTGTGCAACAGGTCCACCAACGCCTGGTGGTCGAGGTGCCCGACGAACGAGGTCGCCTTGAGCACCTTGTGCTTTCGCGCCTGCTCCATGAGGAAGTCCAGTTGCGTGCCCTCGCCGGCGACCGTCAGCGTGGTGCCGGGATGGGTGCGCCTGATGCGCGGGAGCGCGGCGATCGCGTCGTGGATGCCCTTCTCGTACTCGAGCCTGCCGAGGTACAGCAGACGTGCCGGGCCGGACCGCGGTTTGCGTTGCGCGAACGGCCAACGACCGCAGTCGATCCCGTTGCGGATGACGTACGTCTCGGCCAGCCCGGGCCCGAACAGCTCGGAGACCTCGTCGCGCATCGACGCCGAACACGTGATGAGGGAGTCGGATTCCCGCACGAGCCAGGATTCGACCGCGTGCACCTGGCGGCTGATGCGGCCCGACACCCATCCCGAATGCCGTCCGGCCTCGGTGGCGTGGATCGTGGAAACCAGTGGCACGTCGAAGTATTCGGCCAGGGCGATGGCGGGGTGCGCGACCAGCCAGTCGTGTGCGTGGACGACATCGGGGCGCCAAGGGCGGCCGCGCCGCGACTTCAGCGTCAGACCGGTGCGGACCATCGCGTGGCCCATCGCCAGCGTCCAGGCCATCATGTCGCTGCCGAAGTCGAACTCGTGAGGATCGTGCGCAGCGGCGACGACGCGCACGCCCTCGGCGATCTCGTCGGTGGTCGGATGCGTGCTCGGATCGGTGTTCGACGGTCGGCGGCTGAGGACGACGATCTCGTGGCCCGCCTCCGCCAGCGCGGTGGCCAGGTGATGCACGTGCCGGCCGAGCCCGCCGATCACCACCGGCGGGTACTCCCACGACACCATGAGGATTTTCACGCGCGCTGCCCCCTGCGCGAGCGACCGCTGAATGTACGCGCGCCGTGGCGTGTCGGTGTGCAAACACGGTCGCTCGCCGGAGAAGGAGAGGGGGCCCACGCGGAAGAAGGAGTGGGGGTCATCGCGGTAACCGCCGCGCGTCCAGTGCGCCGAACAGACCGTCGGCGCGGTTCCACCCCGCGGCGAGGCGCTGCGCGTGCTCGTGGCGACCGGACGCCGCGGCATCGGCGATCTCACGGGTGGCGTGGGCGTGCAGATGCGCGCGGTAGCGCGCGTAATCCGCCGCGGAGTCCTTGCTGACCATGAACGGCCAGTCGCTCGAGACGGTCAGCAGCGTCTCGCGCAGGATCTGGTCGGCGACGAAGTTGCGCGCCGGCGGCGCGTCGGTCTCGCCGAGCGCCTTGTCGACGGTCGTCAGCGCGGTGTCGACGACCTCGGTGTTCAACTGCACCAGGTCGGCGACCTGCTCGCCCGCCCAGACCTGCCAATCCTTACCGGAACCCCAAGAGCTGGGCGGCAATTCGACGGGCGAGCCGACGAAGCCGTCGGCCTTGGCGTCGGCCAGCGTGCCCACCCGGACCCCGGCCTCGGGCAGCGCACGCAGCACCCGCTCGAGCCACACCGGTCCCTCGTACCACCAGTGGCCGAACAACTCGGTGTCGAAGGCTGCGATGACGTGTGCGGGACGACCGATGCGATCGCTCTCGTCGCACAACCGCTGCCGGACCACCTCGACGAAATCGGCGACGTGCGCGTCGATCGCGCGGTCGGCCCGCTCGGGGTCGTATGGGGCCTTGGCCTCCGACGGCACGTTGCGGCCGGTGACCCTGGCCGGTTTGAGACCGGTCGTGTGGTCGTAGGTGTGGAAATCGCGGTACGCGGCATGACCCGGGTAGCCCGACTTCGGCGACCACACCCGATAGCTGACGTGCAGGTCTCGGCCGAACGCGACCACGTCGGACGACGCGACCGGGCGGCCCAGCGCGGTGTCGCCGTGCAGGGACGGCCCATCCACCATGAAGTGCCCGACACCGGCTGCGGCGTAATCGGTTTCCATTCCCGGTGCGTACGCGCATTCCGGGGCCCAGATGCCAACCGGCGTGTGCGCGAACCGCAGGCGGGCGTCGGCGAGCCCTTCGCGCAGGGCGAACTCGCGCAGCCTCGGGTTGAGCAGCGGCTGGAACGGATGCGACAGCGGACCGCCGAGCAGTTCGATGGTCTCGGCGTCGATCAGCTCGCGCAACAGCGGGCTGCCGCCGTGCGACCACAGCGTTGCGAAATCCTCGAGCGCCTGCTCGGTCTCCGCGTGCTCGCGAACACCGAACTGCCGCAACGGATCCGACAGAGTGGTCGCCTCGAGTGCGCGCAGCTGCCAGTTCGCCAGCCAGTGGTGCATACCCGACAGGCAGTACGGGTCGTCGAGTTGTGCGGTCACGACCGGGGTCATGCCCAACGTCAACTGGTGGCGACGACCTTCGGACGCCAGCGTGCGCAACACCCGCATCAGCGGCAGATACGACGCCGACCACGACTGGTAGAGCCATTCCTCGCCGACGGGCCACCGGCCGTGATGGGCCAGCCAGGGCAGGTGGGTGTGCAGGACGAGGGTGAACAGTCCCGGAGCCGGAGGGCCGGCGACATTGAGGCCCGGAGCCGGAGGGCCGGCGACATTCGACGTCCCTACGGGGTCGGCGGGCTCCGGGGTGGTCACGGCCGCACCGCGATCGCGACCAGATCCAGGCTGTCGTCGATGTCGCGTTCGCGCGCGTCGACCAGATCGAAGTCGGCACTGCGCACCGACGCGACATCGGCGAGCAACTCCTCGGGCCATGGCGCATCGGCCAGCGCCCGCTCGATCTGCGCGTCGATGATCGATCCGCCGTGGCGGGCGTCGAGTTCGACGAGCCGCGGCCCGTGGAAGACCCCGAGCACGCGCTCGACGGCGAAGCCGGCCGACGTCAACAGGTCGGTCAGCTCGGCGGCGTTGAGCTCGCGGGTGTGGAACGGGTTGATCGGCGTATCCCGGCCTGGGGAGAAGGTGACCCGGTTCGGCGTGGACATCAGCAGACAGCCGCCGGGTCGCAGCACGCGCAGGCATTCGCGCACGAATTGCCCCTGATCCCACAGGTGTTCGATGACCTGGAAGTTCACGACGACATCGACCGAACCGTCGGCGAGCGGGAGCTCGGCCAGGTTCCCGTGGCGCATGTCCACCCGCGGATACCGCGCACGGACGTGCGCGACCGTCGCCTCGTCGTAGTCCAAGCCGATCACGCGGCGGGCCACGTCGGCGATCAGGTTGGCCCCATAGCCCTCGCCACAGCCCGCCTCGAGCACGTCGCGATCCGCGCAGCGGTCGGCCATCCGCTCGTAGACGACCTCGTGGCGGCGGAACCAGTAGTTCTCCTCCGCGAGTCCCGGAACCGTGCGTTCCCCGGTGAGGGGGAGGTCCGGTCCGTCAGTAACAAATGCGCTCATTGGAAGGCAGGCTAACGTGAATCGGCCCACAGACGAACGGTTCACCGCCTACGTGCTGCTAGAACACGAACTTCGACCCGCTATGGTGTTCCTGCGAACCACCACAAGTTACCCGCGAGTAACATGGTGGTTGTTGCTCAGAGCGTGATATTGCGGGCCGAATCATCGGTCCCTTCGAGGAGGACGAACCAGACTCATGACGAACATCGTGGTCCTGATCAAACAGGTCCCTGACACCTGGTCGGAGCGCAAGCTCACCGACGGCGACTTCACTCTCGATCGCGAGGCCGCCGACGCGGTGCTCGACGAGATCAACGAGCGTGCCGTCGAAGAAGCGCTTCTCATCAAGGAGAGGGAAGGCGGCGAGAGCACGGTGACCGTGCTCACGGCCGGACCGGAGCGCGCGACCGAGGCGATCCGCAAGGCGCTGTCGATGGGTGCCGACAAGGCCGTGCACCTGGTCGACGACGGCATGCACGGCTCGGACATGGTCCAAACCGGGTGGGCCCTGGCGCGTGCGCTGGGCGCCATCGAGGGCACCGAGCTGGTCATCGCCGGCAACGAGGCCACCGACGGCACCGGCGGCGCGGTTCCCGCGATCATCGCCGAGTACCTGGGCCTGCCGCAGCTGACGCACCTGCGCAAGGTGACCGTCGAGAACGGCAAGGTCGTCGGCGAGCGCGAGACCGACGACGGCGTGTTCTTCGTCGAGGCGCCGCTGCCCGCGGTGGTCAGCGTCACCGAGAAGATCAACGAGCCTCGCTTCCCGTCCTTCAAGGGCATCATGGCCGCCAAGAAGAAGGAAGTCACCAAGCTCACGCTGGCCGAGATCGGTGTGGAGGCCGACGAGGTCGGCCTCGCCAACGCCGGGTCCAAGGTGTTGGCGTCGACGCCGAAGCCGCCGAAGACCGCGGGTGAGAAGGTCACCGACGAGGGTGACGGCGGAACCAAGGTCGCCGAGTACCTGGTCGCTCAAAAGATCATCTAGGGCCCGAACACCGAGACTGCGAAGAACAAGAGACGAGAGAAGAACTCATGGCTGAAGTACTCGTGCTCGTTGAGCACGCCGAAGGTGCGCTGAAGAAGGTCACCTCGGAGTTGATCACTGCGGCTCGCAAGCTCGGCGAGCCCTCGGCGGTCGTCGTCGGCGCGCCGGGCACCGCACAACCGCTCGTCGACGGCCTGAAGGCCGCCGGCGCCGCCAAGATCTATGTCGCCGAGTCCGACGACGCGGAGAACTACCTGATCACCCCGCAGGTCGACGTGCTGGCGTCGCTGGTGGAGTCGGCCTCACCCGCGGGTGTGCTGCTGTCCGCCAACGCCGACGGCAAGGAGATCGCCGGTCGCCTGGCGGCCCGCATCGGCTCCGGTGTGCTCTCCGACGTCGTCGACGTGAAGGACGGCGGCAAGGCCGTTCACTCGATCTTCGGTGGTGCGTTCACCGTCGAGGCCGAGTCCACCGGTGAGGTTCCGGTCATCACGCTGCGCGCCGGTTCCGTCGACGCCGAACCCGCCGACGGTGCGGGCGAGGTCGTCAACGTCGAGGTGCCGGCCCAGGCCGAGAATGCGACGAAGATCACCAAGCGCGAGCCCGCGGTCGCGGGCGACCGCCCGGAGCTGACCGAGGCCACGGTGGTCGTCTCGGGCGGCCGCGGTGTGGGCAGCGCGGAGAACTTCAAGGTCGTCGAGGAGCTCGCCGACGCCCTCGGTGGCGCGGTCGGTGCGTCCCGTGCCGCCGTCGACTCCGGCTACTACCCGGGCCAGTTCCAGGTGGGCCAGACCGGCAAGACGGTGTCGCCGCAGCTGTACATCGCGCTGGGCATCTCCGGCGCGATCCAGCACCGCGCCGGCATGCAGACGTCGAAGACGATCATCGCGGTGAACAAGGACGAAGAGGCGCCGATCTTCGAGATCGCCGACCTCGGTATCGTCGGCGACCTGTTCAAGGTCACACCGCAGCTGACCGAGGCGGTCAAGGCTCGCAAGGGCTGATCGTCGAGCTTTTCCGCGGAGCCCCGGTGCCATGTGCGTCGGGGCTTCGCGCATTTCGGCCCCGGTGAGACTACGGACTCTCAAGGGTGCACACGCGGCACCGCCCGGCGCACGCTTGTGTACGTAAACGTCGTCGGAAAGGGTGCCCGATATGAAGATCACGGTGATCGGCTCGACCGGTCTGATCGGCTCGAAACTGGTTTCACTGCTGGGCGAGGACGGCCACGCGGTGGTGGGCGCGGCCCGCTCGACCGGACTGGACGTGTTGACCGGCGACGGCGTGGCCGACGCGGTCGCCGGCGCCGATGTGGTGATCGACGTGACCAATTCGCCGTCGTTCGAGGACGCCGCGGTCATGGACTTCTTCACCACATCGACGACGAACCTGGTGACCGCCGCGAAGGCCGCCGGCGTGGGTCACTATGTGGCGCTGTCCATCGTGGGATGCGACGAGCTACCCGAAAGCGGTTATCTCCGGGCGAAAGTCGCGCAGGAGACGATCATCCGCGACTCCGGCCTGCCGTACAGCATCGTGCGCGCCACGCAGTTCCACGAGTTCGCCGAGGCGATCACGGACTCGTTGAGCGTCGACGGTGAGGTGCGCGCTCCCGACGCGCTGATCCAGCCGATCGCCGCCGAGGAGGTCGCCGCCGAGGTGGCGCGGGTCGCGGTCGCCGAGCCGCGCAACGGCCACACCGACGTCGGCGGGCCCGACACGATGCCGTTCGCCGACCTCGCGCGGGCCGTGCTGGCCAGGCGCGGCGACGACCGGCGCGTGGTGGCCAGCGGCGACGCGACCTACTTCGGCACCCGGCTCGGGGAACGCAGCCTGGTCACCGGCGACGGCGCGGTCACCGCCGCGACGCGGTTCACGGACTGGCTGGCCGAGCGATGACTCGGTAAGCGGCGGGGCAAGTCGTCACCTGGTGCTCATCGACACGTCACGCGCCCGATGCCGCCCGGAGATGCGGCCGCGCGACCGTGCAGCCATGAGCACTGCTTCTGTACTCATCGCCCCCGACGAGATCCACGCCGGGTCATCATCGGCTCCGCGCTACACCCTGCTGCTGACAACGGACGCCAGGCTGATCGAGGCGGCGCAGCGGCTGCGCCATCAGGTGTTCACCTCCGAGCCCGGTTTCGCGCTGCGCGGTTGCGTGACCGGGCTGGACGCCGACCGCTTTGACGAGCACTGCGACCACCTGCTGGTTCGCGACGAGGTCACCGGCGAGCTCGTCGGCTGCTACCGGATGCTGCCGCCGGCGGGTGCTTTGGCTGCCGGAAGTCTCTACAGCGCAACTGAATTCGACGTCCGGGCGCTCGATCCGCTGCGGCCGAGCTTGGTCGAGATGGGCAGGGCCGTGGTGCGCGCCGATCACCGCAGCGGGGCCGTCGTGCTGCTGATGTGGGCCGGAATCCTGGCCTATCTCGACCACCGCGGCTACGACTACGTGACCGGCTGCGTGTCGGTGCCCGTCCACGGCCCCGACGGTCACCCGCCGGGTGCGCAGATCCGCGGCGTGCGTGATTTCGTCCGTCGCCGCCACGCCGCGCCGGCGCGCTACACCGTGTATCCGCACCGACCGGTGACCGTCGACGGCAAGGGCCTCGACGAGATCGCCGCCCCAGAACGGGTCGCCGTGCCACCGCTGATGCGCGGATACCTGCGACTCGGCGCGCAGGTCTGCGGCGACCCCGCGCACGATCCCGACTTCGGGGTGGGCGACTTCCCGGCGCTGCTGGACAAATGCCGAGCCGACACGCGCTACCTGCGAAGGCTGAGGTCCGTCGAGGCGGCCGCCTCGGTGGCCGGCGGGGGCGGGTCGTGACCACCCCGGACACCTGGGTGCCGCGGGCGGGGTGCGGAGCCGGCTGCGTCACCGCCGGCCAGGGCGGACGGCGGGCGATCGTCGCCTGCCGCGCCGCATGGCGGATCGCGTCGGCCCTCCTCCTGCTGATGTGCGCGCCGCTGCTTGCCGTCCCGACGCCCGGCCGGTCGGGTCTCCAACGGGGCTACTGCAGGCTGCTGCTGTGCTGTCTGGGCGTGCGAACCAGGGTCTCCGGCGGCCCGATCCGGAACCTGACCGGCGTTCTGGTGGTCAGCGGGCACATTTCCTGGGTGGACGTCTTCGCGATCGGTTCGGTGCTCCCGGGCCGGTTCGTCGCCAAGGCCGAAATGGTCGGCTGGCCCGGCCTCGGCCTGCTGGCCCGCCTGCTCAAGGTGATCCCGATCGAGCGGGCGAACCTGCGGCGGCTGCCCGACGTGGTGGGGGCCGTGGCCCGCGGCCTGCAGGCAGGCCACACCGTGGTCGCCTTCCCGGAGGGCACGACCTACTGCGGGCTGGCGCACGGCCGCTTCCGCCCCGCGATGTTTCAGGCCGCCATCGACGCAGGCAGGCCGGTGCAACCGCTGCGGCTGACGTACCACCACGCCGACGGCGCCTCCTCCACGGTCGCCGCGTATGTGGGCGACGACACGCTGCTGGCGTCCATCCGTCGCCTGGTCACCGCAAAGCGCACGATCGTGCGGGTGCACGTGGAGTCGCTGCAGCTACCCGGAACCGACCGCCGCGACCTGGCGATCCGCTGCGAGGCGGCCGTGCGGGGCCACCCGACGCGACGGCCTCCCGGTCACGCCCTCGTGGCCTGAGCGAATCGGGGGAGCCGCGGGCCGACGGCTATTCTGGACTGGTTATGACCTCGGATCAGCCGGTCTACCTCGATCACGCCGCCACCACCCCGATGCACCCCGCTGCCATCGAGGCGATGACGGCCGCGATGGCGACGGTCGGCAACGCCTCGTCGTTGCACGGCACGGGCCGCGCGGCCCGGCGGCGGATGGAGGAGTCGCGCGAAACGCTGGCCAACCTGCTGGGCGCCCGCCCGTCGGAGGTGGTTTTCACCGCCGGGGGCACCGAGAGCGACAACCTCGCGGTCAAGGGTGTCTACTGGGCCCGCCGCGACGCCGACCCGCGCCGCAGGCGCATCGTGACCACTCCAGTCGAACACCACGCCGTGCTCGATTCGGTCGAGTGGCTGGTCGAGCACGAGGGCGCCGAGGTGACCTGGCTGCCGGTCGAGAAGGACGGATCGGTGACGCCGGCGGGGCTGCGCCGAGCGTTGCAGGACCATGACGACGTTGCCGTGGTGTCGGTGATGTGGGCCAACAACGAGGTCGGAACGATCATGCCGATCGCCGAGCTCGCCGCTGTCGCAGCGGAATTCGACGTACCCATGCACAGCGACGCCGTCCAGGCCGTCGGTCACATCCCGGTCGATTTCACCGCGAGCGGGCTGTCGGCGATGAGCGTCGCAGCGCACAAGTTCGGCGGCCCCACCGGAATCGGCGCCCTGTTGCTTCGCCGGGACACCGCATGTGTGCCGCTGCTGCACGGCGGTGGTCAGGAGCGCGACGTTCGGTCCGGGACGCCGTATGTGGCCGGTGCGGTCGCGATGGCCGCGGCGGCGAAGGTCGCGGTCGACGGGCTGGAGGCCAACGGCGCACGGGTGACGGCGCTGCGCGACCGGCTGATCGAGGGCGTGCTGGCGGCCATCGACGATGTCGAGGTCAACGGGACGTCGGGTGCCGCACGGCTGCCCGGCAACTGCCACTTCACTTTCCGCGGCTGCGAGGGCGACTCGTTGCTGATGTTGCTGGACGCCAAGGGCATCGAGTGTTCGACGGGCTCGGCGTGCACGGCCGGCGTCGCGCAGCCGTCACACGTGCTGATCGCGATGGGTGCCGACCCGGCCAGCGCACGCGGATCCCTGCGGCTGTCATTGGGGCACACCAGCACCGACGCCGACGTCGATGCCGTGCTCGCGGTGCTGCCCGCAGCGGTGGAGCGGGCCCGGCAGGCCGCGCTGGCCAGTTCGGGAGTGATCGAGTAGTGCGGGTACTGGTGGCCATGAGCGGCGGCGTGGACTCCTCGGTCGCCGCCGCCAGGATGGTCGACGCCGGCCACGACGTGGTCGGTGTGCACCTGGCGCTCTCGCCGTCTCCGGGCACCCTGCGCACCGGGTCGCGCGGCTGCTGTTCGAAAGAGGACGCCGGTGACGCGCGCCGGGTCGCCGACATCCTCGACATCCCGTTCTACGTATGGGATTTCGCCGACCGGTTCAAAGAAGACGTCATCGACGACTTCGTGTCGTCGTACGCCCGAGGTGAGACCCCGAACCCGTGCGTGCGGTGCAACGAGCGGATCAAGTTCTCCGCGTTGGCCGCCCGCGCGCTCGCACTGGGTTTCGATGCGGTCGCCACCGGACACTACGCGAGGCTGTCCGACGGTCGGCTGCGGCGTGCGGTCGACGCGTCCAAGGACCAGTCGTACGTGCTGGCGGTGCTGACGGCCGAACAGCTGAGGCACGCGGTGTTCCCGGTCGGCGACACCCCGAAGCCGCAGATCCGGGAGGAGGCCGCGCGCCGGGGGCTCGCGGTCGCCGACAAGCCCGACAGCCACGACATCTGCTTCATCCCCTCCGGTGACACCCAGGCGTTCCTCGGCGCGAGGATCGGCGTGCGGCGCGGTTCGGTCGTCGACGCTGCCGGCACTGTGCTCGCCGAACACGAAGGCGTGCACGGGTTCACGGTCGGTCAGCGCAAGGGGCTGGGCATCGCCGGACCGGGACCGGACGGCCAGCCGCGCTACGTGACGGAGATCGATCCGGAGACCGCGACGGTACGGGTCGGGGGTGTCGACGATCTCGACGTGTGGACGCTGACCGGCGAGCGTCCGATCTTCACGTCCGGGGTCGCACCCGATGGTCCGATCGAATGTCAGGTGCAGGTGCGCGCACACGGTGGTGTCGAAGACGGCGTGGCCGAACTGCGCGACGCCCGGCTCGTGGTCGAGCTGCGCGCGCCGCTGCGCGGGGTGGCCCCGGGTCAGACGATGGTCCTGTACCGTCCGGATCCCGTGGGCGACGAGGTCCTGGGCAGCGCGACGATCACCCGCTAATCACCCGGGGACGTTGGCCAAGATGTTCGTGATGACGATCTCGGGCACCGAATCGGGGAACCGGCAGGCGGTCACCTCCACCAGCACGACCGACTTGACGCGGTAGTCGCGGCCACAGGCATTGGACTGCCGTGTCTGCAGGGTGTCCGCGCCGACGCTCCAGTCGCCGACGAACACCGGACCCAAAGGCGTTGCGCTGCAGCCGTCGACGAGAGCGACGAGCGCATCGAACGCGCGCCGCGCGGTTGCGTCGTCGCGATACGCCGCGGCGCCCTCGGAGATCAGCCCGCCTTCTGGCGGATGCTGGAAAGTGGTCTTGTGGAACTCCTCGACATCGGGTCCGAACGTCTGCGTCTCGGCGAAGATCCATTGACACTGCAGGGGAGTGGTCTCGGTGAACGGCTCGATGTCGACCGGAATCTTGCCGTCCATTGTCGGGATGATCGTGAGATCTTCACCGGCGCCGGTGATCGCGCGCATCTGCGACTGGTCGAGCATGATCGTCTCGACGTCGACCGGTGACATCGACGAGTCGTCGAGACCGGGGAGGGCCCGCTCGGCGTGACCGTCGATGAGGTGGGTGCACCCAGAGGTGATCGCGACCGCCGCGCACCACAGCGCGACCGGCCGTATCGCTGTGGGCATGGCTTGTCCTTCCCCAACCCTTCCGGACCGACTCTAACCGGATCGAATACTGTCCAACGAGTGAGTGCTTTCGCCGCAGCCACCGGCATCGGGTCTTGGCCCGGCACGTCGGCACGCGAGGCCGCCGAGGTCGTCGTCGGCGAACTGCACACCCTGCCGCACCTGGTGGAACTGCCCGGCCGCGGCGTCGGCGCCGACATGATCGGCCGTGCGGGGGCGCTGCTGGTCGACATCGGCATGGACACCGTTCCCCGCGGGTACCGGATCGCGGCGGGCCGCACCGCGGTGCTCAAGCGGGCGAGGAGCCTGCTCGAGGAGGACCTCGACGCGCTCGAAGAGGCTTGGGAGAAGGCAGGTTTGCGCGGCGCTGACCGTACCGTCAAGGTTCAGGCGCCGGGACCGATCACGCTGGCCGCACAGTTGGAGCTGGGCAACGGCCACCGCGCGCTCACCGACCGGGGCGCGGTGCGCGATCTGACCACCTCGCTGGCCGAAGGCGTCGCGGCGCACCGCGCGGACGTCGGCCGACGCCTGGACGCCGAGGTCGTGGTGCAGCTCGACGAGCCGTTGTTGTTCGCCGCACTGGAAGGTCGACTGACCGGGGTGACCAGCCTGACGCCGGTGCACGCCGTCGACGAGGCGGTGGCCGTCGACCTGCTCGACGAGTGTGCCGCCGCGGTAGGCGTACCGGTGGCCGTGCACATCTGCTCATCCGGCGTTCCGTGGAATGTGTTGCAGCGCAGTGTGGTCGAAGCAGTTTCGGTCGACGCGTCGGTACTCGCGGCCAACGATCTCGACGGTGTCGGCGAGTTCGTCGATTCCGGTCGCACGGTGATGTTCGGTGTGGTGCCGACGACTGCGCCGGAGGCCCGCCCGTCGGTCGAAGAGGTCGCCAAGGCGGCGGTGTCGCTGACCGACCGGCTGGGCTTCGCCCGCTCGGTGCTCGAGGAGCGGATCGGCATCTCGCCGGCATGCGGTCTGGCGGGCGCCACCGCCGAATGGGCGCGCACCGCGATCGGATTGGCGCAGAAGGCGGCCGACGCGTTCGCCGAGGACCCCGACGCGATCTAGCGGCGTCGCGCCGAGTTCTGCGCCACGGCTGTGTTCCGCCGGCGAAATCGCGACCCTGCTGCAGAAGTCGGCGCAGCACGCGCGCAAAGTGCAACCAAGGGGTTGCGTATTGCCGCGGAGGCGCCTAGCGTGAAGCGCAACCAGGAGGTTGCATATGAGTTCCGATCGGATCGAGAAGGAAGTGGTCCTGAAGGCGCCACTCGAGCGCGTGTGGCGGGCGATCAGCGACGCCGAGGAGTTCGGTCAGTGGTTCGGCGTGCGCTTCGACGGACCGTTCGTCGCGGGTACCTCGCTGACGGGTGTCATGACGCCGACGGCGGTCGACGACGACGTCGCCAAACAGCAGGAACCGTACGCCGGCATAGCCGACGCATGGCATATCGAAGCCGTTGAACCGCAACGGCGACTGGCTTTTCGCTGGCATCCGTACGGGGTCGAAGAAGGCGTCGACGTCGCGAACGAACCGACCACGCTGGTCGAGTTCACGCTCGAAGAGGTCGCCGGGGGAGTGCTGCTGCGCATCGTCGAGTCCGGATTCGACGCGCTTCCCGAACACCGCCGGGTGTCGGCGTTCGAGGGCAACAGCGAGGGTTGGGCCGCGCAGACCCGACTGATCCGCAAGTACCTCGCCGTCAGCGAGGCCGTGTGAGCACATCGACGGCCCAGCCGCCGCTGTCGTCGTTCTTCAACGCACTGGGCGATCCCAACCGCCTGCGCATCGTGACCAGGCTGTGCGATGGGGGGCCGTGTTCGACCAGCGAAGTCGCCGAGGTGGTGCCGGTCAGCCGACAGGCAACCACCAAACACCTCATGCTGTTGGAGTCGGTGGGCGTGGTGAGCAGCGAGCGCAACGGTCGCGAGCGCATCTGGCGGATGCGATCCGAACCCCTCGCCGACGCCAGCGAGTACCTGACGAAGCTGTCGCAGCGCTGGGACCGTGCCATCGACCGACTGCGTGCGCACGTCGAGGAGCAGTGAAAACACGCTTCGCTAGGCAATTTGCGGCGTTGCCGCCAGACGTCTCGTATTGCGCGGCTCCGCATGCAAGAATGCTCCTCAGGCGACGTCGGTCGCCTTTGCCGAGAAGGGAATGGTGCCCGGATGAATCCGCGCCTCGCCGCAGGTGCCGGCGTGGTGTCCGTATTCCTTCTAGTGAGCGGATCGGGTGCGGCGGTCGCGTACGCCCACCCCGGGGACTCGCGCGGCTCCGACCGGGGGCACAGTGCCGATCGCGGCGGCAGCCACGGCCGCGGATCCGGTAACGGCAAGCATGACAACGACCGTGGCGACAGCAAGCGGACTATCGGCAGCAAACGGGGCGGCGGTGCGAATACGCCCGGCGCGGCCCCGGAGTCGCGGTTCGGTTCTGGTCGCGAGGACCTCAATCCGTCGTCAAGAAATCCCGCTGGCGCGGCCCCCGGCCCGCAGACGGCCGCTCGCGCAGCCTCGCCCGACACCTCCGCCAGTCGCGCAGCGTCGCCCGACACCTCGGCCAATCGCGCGGCAGCGCCCGACGTATCGGCCAGTCGGTCTGCGGTCGCCGGCGTGACGCCCGCGGCCGAAGCGCCCGTGAGCACCGCTTCGGCGGGTGGCCCGGTCGCGTCGGGCGGGTCCGGTGCGGCGAATGCGCCCGCGCCCGCGTTCGAGCCGCCTCAGGTGACGTTCGGCAACGGGCGCGTACCGCAGAACCGTGGCCCCGCACCCGAAACCCGTTGGGAATCACCCGCTTTGGCCCCGACCGTTCCCGTGCCCGCGCAGCCGGTCCCCGCGCCGCCCGGATCACCACCGCCGCACATGCCGGTGCCGTTGACCCGGGTCGAAACCCCGCCCGCGGTGGTGCGCCAGTTCGTCGTCGCGCCCGGCGCCGGGACCACCGACCCGCTGTGGGGCATCGCCGGGCTCCTGCTCATCCCCGTGGCGGGCGCGGCGCTCGGTTACCGGCAGGCGAAGGCGGCCCAGGCGGCCGAGCGGATCGGCCGGCCCTGATCAGCCCCGCAGATCCTTGCGGAGGATCTTGCCCGACGCCGACTTGGGCACCGCGTCGATGAACGCGACCTGGCGGACCTTCTTGTAGGGCGCGACCTCGCCGGCGACGAACTCGATCACCTGCTCCTCGGTGAGCTCCGCCCCGGATCGCTTGACCACGAACGCCTTCGGCACCTCTTCGCCCTCGGAGTCGGTCACCCCGACCACGGCCGCGTCGGCGATCTCGGGATGGCTCAGCAGCACGGCTTCGAGTTCGGCCGGCGGGACCTGGTAGCCCTTGTACTTGATCAGCTCCTTGAGCCGGTCGACGATGTACACGCAACCGTTCGCGTCGACCTGCGCAAGGTCGCCGGTGTGCAGCCAGCCCTGGTCGTCGATGGTCTCCTGGGTGGCCTCCTCGTTGCCCAGGTAACCGGCCATCACGTTCGGGCCCTTGAACCACAGCTCGCCCGTCTCGCTGAGACCCTCTGCGGGCGGGTCGATCTCGTCGCCCGTCTCGGGGTCGACGATCTTCGATGCGGCGTTCGACACCGTCCAGCCGACCGAGCTGAGCGGCGCCACCATGTTCATCTCGTGCTGACCGCCGTCGAACGGGGTGATGTGGCTGACCGGGCTGAGCTCGCTCATGCCGTAACCCTGAACGACGCGACACCCCAACCGTTCGGCGACGGCGTGGCCGAGGTCGGCGTCCAACGGCGCCGCGCCGGACATCACCACGTTGAGCGAGGACAGGTCGTACTCGTCGATCAGCGGATGCTTGGCCAGCGCGACGGCGACGGGCGGCGCGATGAACGCGATCGTGCACGCGTGGTTCTGGATATTGCCGAGGAACTCCCCGAGATCGAAGCTCGGCATGACCACCAACCGGGCCCGCGCATGCAGTGCCGCGTTGAGCAGCACGGTCATCCCGTAGATGTGGAAGAAGGGCAACACGGCGAGCACGGTGTCGTCGGCGACCATGCCGTGCAGCGGCCGGATCTGGGCGACGTTGGCCACCAGGTTGCGATGGGTGAGCATGACGCCCTTCGGGTTTCCGGTCGTGCCTGAGCTGTACGGCAGCACGGCCAGATGCGACGACGGCGCGAAGCTCACCTCCGGCGCCGGATGGCCCGGGCCCATGAGGTCCTCGGCGTTGGGATGCCCGTCGGCGGCCAGGCCGGGTCCGTCGAGCACCACGAGCGCGTTGTCGGGGATGCCCGCCGCGACGGCCGCCTCCTCGGCCTGCGGCAGCAGGGGCGACACCGTCACGAGCATCGTGGCGTTGGAGTCGGCCAACTGCTTGGCGATGTCCTTGGCGGTGAACAACGCGTTGATGGTCGTCGCGGTCGCGCCCGCCCGCAGAATGCCGTGGAATGCGACGGCGAATCCCGAGCTGTTGGGCGAGAGCAGGCCGACGACGTCGCCGACCCCGATGCCGCGGCCGGCGAGGGCGCCCGCGAACGCGTCGACGCGCGCGATCATCTCGCGATAGGTCGTCTCGCGGCCGGACATCGCGTCCACAAGCGCGACGCGGTCGAGGTCGGATTCAGCGATATCGCCGAACAGGTAGTCGTAGACGCTGCTGGACGGGATCTCGACCTCGGGGAAGGGGCTCGCGAAACTCATGGCGTCTCCGATCGATTCATGGCCTCTCGGCTACCTGCTCAGACTTCGTCGAGCTGCTTGATGAGTTTCCGGGGTGCGGTCAACCGAAACGACGCGTCGATCAGCTCCCGCACCTCATCCCAGTCGATGTCCCGGCCGCTCCGCTTGCCGGCCGACAGGTCCAGTCCCAGCCACCCCGACGCCCCGAGATAGGCGGGATAGAAGAACCGGGCATCCTGCTGCAGCGCCCGCCGTTCGCTGTCGTCGACCTTGACCAGGAGCGACTGCGGATACTGGATGTACTCGCCCCCCTCGTTCGGCGGTTTCACGCTGCCGCCGTACATGGCGAACATCTTCGCGGCGAAGAACGCGGGCCGCCCGTGCGACACCTTCTCGTAGGCCTCGGGGAACGCCAGCGCCACCGTCCGTATCCGCGCCAGCACCGGGTCGTCGTCGCGGAACATGATCGGGTGCGGCATGGGGTCAGGGTAACGGTGCGGTGCTGTCGGGCCGCTCGGTTAGCCTGCGAAGGTGACCTCCAAGGGTGCGGAAGAAGCGTTGGCCGCACAGGCCGACGACGCCACCGACGCCGACGTGCGTCGCCGCTGGCAGAAGCTCGCCGACGAGGTGCGCGAGCACCAGTTCCGCTACTACGTGCGCGACTCGCCGATCATCACCGACGCCGAGTTCGACGCTCTGCTTCGCGAACTGGAGGCGCTCGAAGACGAACACCCGGAACTGCGGACGCCGGATTCGCCGACGCAGTTGGTCGGCGGGGCCGGCTTCGCCACCGACTTCACCCCCGCCGAACACCTCGAGCGGATGTTGAGCCTGGACAACGCGTTCACGCCCGACGAGCTCGCCGCGTGGGCGGGGCGGCTCAAGGGCGAGATCGGCCCAAACGTGCTGCAGGACGCGCACTTCCTGTGCGAACTGAAGATCGACGGGGTGGCGCTGTCCCTGGTGTACCGCGACGGCCGGTTGGAGCGCGCGGCCACCCGAGGCGACGGCCGCACCGGTGAGGACGTCACGCTGAACGCCCGCACCATCGACGACATACCCGAAAAGCTCAGCAAGAGCGACGAATTCCCGGTGCCGAAGGTCCTCGAGGTACGCGGAGAGGTGTTCTTCCGGGTGGCCGACTTCGAGGAACTCAACGCCGGCCTGGTCGCCGACGGCAAACCGCCGTTCGCCAACCCCCGCAACAGCGCCGCGGGCTCGCTGCGGCAGAAGAACCCTGCCGTCACCGCGCGACGCAAGCTGCGGATGATCTGCCACGGCGTGGGCCATGCCGAGGGTTTCCGGCCGAAGACGCTGCACGACGCCTACCTCGCACTTGCGGCGTGGGGGCTGCCGGTCTCCGAGCACACCGCGCAGGTCAAGGGGATCGACGCGGTCACTGAGCGCATCGCCTACTGGGGCGAACACCGCCACGACGTCGAACACGAAATCGACGGTGTGGTGGTCAAAGTCGACGATGTGGCGCTGCAGCGCCGACTCGGATCAACCTCGCGCGCGCCGCGCTGGGCCATCGCCTATAAGTTCCCGCCCGAGGAGGCGCAGACCAAGCTGCTCGACATCAGGGTCAACGTCGGGCGCACGGGCCGGGTCACCCCGTTCGCGTGGATGGAGCCGGTCAAGGTGGCCGGCTCGACGGTCAGCCAGGCCACGCTGCACAACGCCTCGGAGGTCAAACGCAAAGGCGTCCTGATCGGTGACACCGTGGTCATCCGCAAGGCGGGCGACGTGATCCCCGAGGTGCTCGGCCCCGTCGTCGATCTGCGCGACGGCTCCGAACGCGAGTTCGTGATGCCGACCCACTGCCCGGAATGCGGAACCAAGCTCGCGCCCGCGAAGGAGGGCGACGCCGACATCCGCTGCCCGGACACCCGATCCTGTCCGGCACAGCTGCGCGAGCGCGTGTTTCACGTCGCGGGCCGCGGCGCGTTCGACATCGAGGGGTTGGGCTACGAGGCGGGGACGGCTCTGCTGCAGGCCGGTGTCATCGCCGACGAGGGCGACCTGTTCACGCTGACCGAAGAAGACCTGCTGCGCACGGACCTGTTCACGACGAAGAGCGGTCAGCTCTCGGCCAACGGGAAGCGGCTGCTGGCCAACCTGGACAAGGCCAAATCGCAACCGCTGTGGCGCGTGCTCGTCGCGTTGTCGATTCGCCACGTCGGGCCGACGGCGGCGCGCGCCCTGGCCACCGAGTACGGCAGCCTCGACGCCGTCATGGCGGCCTCCGAAGAGGAGTTGTCGGTCGTCGAGGGCGTGGGGCCGACGATCGCGGCCGCGGTCACCGAGTGGTTCACCGTCGACTGGCACCGCGCCATCGTCGACAAGTGGCGCGAGGCCGGGGTGCGGATGGCCGACGAACGCGACGCGAACATCGAGCGGACGCTGGAGGGGTTGTCGATCGTCGTCACGGGTTCGTTGACCGGCTTCTCACGCGACGAGGCCAAGGAGGCGATCGTCGCGCGCGGTGGCAAGGCGGCCGGTTCGGTGTCGAAGAAGACGGCCTACGTCGTGGCGGGCGACTCCCCGGGGTCCAAGTACGACAAGGCCGTCGAGCTGGGCGTGCCGATCCTCGACGAGGACGGGTTCGCCCGGCTGCTGGAGAACGGGCCCGACGGGGTCTGAGGTCGCCGCTGCTCTGAGCGCTTCCGCGTTTGTCTGACCCGCCCACCGGGCACTCGACCTGTCGAAATCGACAAGGAGTTGTGATGGCGATCTGCGATACCTGTGGCAACGACTACGACAAGGCGTTCACCGTGACATGGCCCGACGGCCGCAGCGCGACGTTCGACAGCGTCGAGTGCGCGGCGGTGCAGCTGGCCCCGGAGTGTGCGCACTGCGGGTGCCGAATCCTCGGTCACGGCATCGAGACCGAAGAAGCGATCTTCTGCTGCGCGCACTGCGCCCGCAAGGACACCAACGCCGACGTCAACGACCGATGGCCGGTCCCCGCGGGCGGCTGACGAGTTCCGTTCTGTCGCAACGGTTCCCGCGCTGAGCCGTCAGCGCAGGATCGTCGCGACGATCCCCGCGAGATAGCCGAGCCTGGCGACCTCCGACGGGCGGAACAGCGGCCCACCCGGCCGGCCCAGCACCACAGCGGTGCGCGGGTCGCCCAGCGGTGCGGCGGCCAGGGTGGTCGCCATGTCGCGCCACACCTGCGGCACCCACGCCGCGTCGCCGTCGAGGGCCTCGGCACCGTCGAGCGGCAGCCACGGCAGCTCGGCGGCCTGGGTTTCGGGCGCGCCGGGGCTGCCGACCACGCGCTCGGGCCCCTTGTCGGTCAACCGCACCACCGTGGTCCAGCCCACCCGCAACACCCGGGGCGCCTCGTCGACGAGCACCTGAAGCTTGTTCTTGCGGTCCGCTGCGGCGATGTGGTCGATGAGTTCGAGCTCACGATGTGCCTCGAGCAGCCCGGTGTGCGGCCGGATCGAGTCGACGTAGACACCCTTGATCTGTTCGGCGGCGGTGATCAGCATGTCCGGCATCGCGCCCGCGGACAGCTCGACGACCAGATCGTCGACGGCGTAACCGGCCGAGCGTTCCACCACGTCAAGGGACAGAATGTCGGCGCCCACCGACCCGAGCGCCACGGCCAGGGAGCCGAGGCTGCCGGGTCGGTCCTCCAGCTGGACCCGTAGCAGGTACGTAGGCACGCGCAACACTGTTGCACAGAGCGCCGGGGCGGGCATTCCGGCCTCGGCGGCCGCAAAGGCGGTGACTAGGCTTGCTTGTCGTGTCGCAGATCTCCCGAGACGAGGTAGCCCACCTGGCGCGCCTGGCCCGCCTCGCCCTGACCGAAGACGAGCTGGACAGCTATGCCGGGCAGTTGGACGCCATCCTCGGTCACGTCAGCCAGATCCAGTCCGTCGACGTCGAAGGGGTGAAACCGACCGGCAACCCCCTCACCGACGTCAACGTGTTCCGGCCGGACACGGTCGAGCCGTGCCTCACGCAGGAGGAGGCGCTGGACCAGGCGCCCAAGGCGGCCGAGGGCCGGTTCGCGGTTCCGCGAATCCTGGGGGAGGCGCAGTGAGCGATCTCACCAGAATGGACGCGGCGACGCTCGGGGAGAAGATCGCCGCCAAGGAGGTGTCGTCGACGGAGGTCACCCAGGCGCACCTCGACCAGATCGCGGCCACCGACGAGCGCTACCACGCGTTCTTGCACGTCGCCGAGGAGCGTGCGCTGGAGGCGGCGGCCCGCGTCGACGCGGCCGTGGCCGCCGGGGAGAACCTGCCCTCGCCGCTGGCCGGCGTGCCGGTCGCGCTCAAGGACGTGTTCACCACCACCGACATGCCCACGACCTGCGGGTCGAAGATCCTCGACGGCTGGACGTCACCGTACGACGCGACCGTCACCGTGCGGCTGCGCGCGGGCGGCCTGCCGATCCTCGGCAAGACCAACATGGACGAGTTCGCGATGGGGTCGTCCACCGAGAACTCCGCATACGGACCGACCCGCAACCCGTGGGACGTCGATCGCGTCCCCGGCGGGTCCGGCGGCGGCAGCGCCGCCGCGCTGGCCGCGTTCCAGGCGCCGTTGGCCATCGGCACCGACACCGGCGGCTCGATCCGCCAGCCGGCCGCGCTCACCGCGACGGTCGGCGTGAAACCGACGTACGGAACCGTGTCGCGTTACGGGCTCGTCGCGTGCGCGTCCTCCCTCGACCAGGGCGGCCCGTGTGCCCGCACCGTCCTCGACACCGCGATGCTGCACCAGGTGATCGCCGGGCACGACGCGAAGGACTCCACTTCGGTCGACGCCGCGGTGCCCGACATCGTGGGCGCGGCGCGGGCGGGCGCCTCCGGCGATTTGGCGGGCCTGCGGATCGGCGTGGTCAAGCAGCTGCGCGGCGAGGGATACCAGCCCGGTGTGCTCGAGTCGTTCAACGCCGCCGTCGAACAGCTGACCGCGCTGGGAGCCGAGCTCAGCGAGGTGGACTGTCCGCACTTCGACTACTCACTGCCCGCCTACTACCTGATCCTGCCGTCCGAGGTGTCGAGCAACCTCGCGCGCTTCGACGCGATGCGGTACGGCTTGCGCGTCGGGGACGACGGCACGCACAGCGCCGAGGAGGTCATGGCGTTGACCCGCGCGGCGGGCTTCGGGCCGGAAGTCAAGCGCCGCATCATGATTGGCACATACGCGCTGTCGGCGGGCTATTACGACGCGTACTACAACCAGGCGCAGAAGGTGCGCACGCTGATCGCACGCGATCTCGACGAGGCGTACCAGAAGGTCGACGTGTTGATCTCGCCGGCGACACCGACCACGGCATTCCCGTTGGGGGAGAAGGTCGACGACCCGCTGGCGATGTACCTGTTCGACCTGTGCACGCTGCCGTTGAATCTGGCCGGGCACTGCGGAATGTCGGTGCCGTCCGGTCTGTCGCCCGACGACAACCTGCCCGTCGGCCTGCAGATCATGGCGCCCGCGTTGGCCGACGACCGGTTGTATCGCGTGGGCGCGGCCTACGAAGCGGCGCGCGGACCGCTGCCGGCGGCGGTCTGACCACCGCGAGCGCACGTTTGTCGTAACAGAGGGCGCAAACAACCGCGCGCTCGGGGAGGATGGGGTCATGCGCATCGGAGTTCTCACCGGCGGGGGCGACTGTCCAGGACTCAACGCGGTGATCAGGGCGGTGGTCCGCACGTGCGACGTGCGGTACGGCTCGTCGGTCGTCGGTTTCCAGGACGGTTGGCGCGGCCTGCTCGAGAACCGACGGATCCAGCTCGCCAACGACGATCGCAACGACCGCCTGCTCGCCAAGGGCGGCACGATGCTGGGCACCGCGCGCGTGCACCCGGAGAAGCTGCGCGCCGGGCTCGACCAGATCAAGCAGACCCTCGACGACAACGGCATCGACGTGCTGATCCCGATCGGCGGCGAGGGCACGCTCACCGCCGCGCACTGGCTTTCCGAGGAGAACGTGCCCGTCGTCGGCGTGCCCAAGACCATCGACAACGACATCGACTGCACCGACGTGACATTCGGCCACGACACCGCGCTCGGGGTGGCCAGCGAGGCCATCGATCGCCTGCACAGCACGGCGGAGTCGCATCAGCGCGTGATGCTCGTCGAGGTGATGGGCCGGCACGCCGGTTGGATCGCGCTGAACGCCGGGCTGGCGTCCGGTGCGCACATGACCCTCATCCCCGAGCAGCCGTTCGACGTCGAAGAGGTCTGCCGGCTGATCAAACAGCGCTTCGTGCGCGGCGATTCGCATTTCATCTGTGTAGTGGCGGAAGGCGCGAAGCCCGCCGAAGGGACCATGCAGCTGCGGCAGGGCGGCATCGACGAGTTCGGCCACGAGCGTTTCACCGGCGTCGCGCAGCAACTCGCCCTCGAGGTCGAGAAGAGGATCAACAAGGAGGTGCGGGTCACCGTGCTCGGGCACGTGCAGCGCGGCGGCACGCCGACGCCCTTCGACCGCGTGTTGGCCACCCGCTTCGGCGTCAACGCCGCCGACGCCGCGCATGCGGGGGAGTACGGGATGATGGTGTCGCTGCGCGGCCAGGAGATCGGCCGGGTTCCGTTGGCCGACGCGGTCCGTCAGTTGAAGCTGGTGCCGCAGAGCCGCTACGACGACGCCGCGGAGTTTTTCGGCTAGAGAGCGTCACGCGCTCTTGAACGCTTCTCGGCGCACCATCTGCCACATCGTGGGGGTGTGCTCCGTGGTGGACACGATGACCGTCTTGCCGACCGCGCCCGAATCGGCCGCCAACGCGACCATGTAGTCCGCCAGATCGATGCGGGCGGTGTAGCCGCCGACCGGTTCCACCTCTCCGGCAACGTAATTCGTCGCCACCGGAAGATCGAACAGACCCGAGGGACGCACTACGGTCCAATCGAGGCCGCTGCTGCGCACGATGTCCTCCATGCGGCGTTGGTCGTCGTAGGTGCTCTTGCCGATGGTGCGCGTGATGACGGGTTCGACGAGCCGCAGCGAGAGTGGGGGATTCACGCGATCGGGGTAGTGCTGGATGCCGGTCGAGCTCACCGTGACCAGCCGCCGGACCCCGCTGGCGCGCATGGCCGCAACGATGTTGCCGACGCCGACGGAATACGTGTCGATGGGGCGCAGGGTGAACGGCACACCCAAGCTCGACAACACGGCATCGGCTCCCGCGACGACATCGGTGACGGCCGAGGCGTCTCGTGCATCGGCGCGTGCCACCTCCAACCGGTCGTCGGTCAACGGAAAGTCGGCCGGTCGCCGCGTCACGGCGATGACGGAGTGGCCGGCGTCGAGCGCCCGGCGAGTCATCAGTCGGCCCGTCGCGCCGTTGGCGCCGAAGATCACGATGCGCATGGTTCTCCTCAATTAGTCACTGAGTTATGATTATCATGATAGGTGACTATCACCGAGGGTGCTAGTCTCCGCGCATGGATGAGCGTTCAAAAGGCATCGGCGCGCTACACGAA
Source organism: Mycolicibacterium celeriflavum (assembly GCA_050205545.1). Classification (GTDB taxonomy): domain Bacteria; phylum Actinomycetota; class Actinomycetes; order Mycobacteriales; family Mycobacteriaceae; genus Mycobacterium; species Mycobacterium celeriflavum_A. The sequence goes on along the minus strand of JBNMQV010000002.1, from coordinate 371,784 downwards.
CGTATTCCGTTCCTGCTGTCTCAGCTCGGGGTCTACCTGGCCGAGGACTTCGTTCGAAGGCTCGAACCCCATGGCGTCGAGCCGAGGACCTACGCGGTGCTCAAGGCGCTGTCCGCCGACGACGGCCAGTCTCAGAGGCAGCTGTCCGCGCAACTCGGCATCCACCGCAACGTGATGGTGACGGTGGTCGACAAGCTGGAGAGTCAGGGCCTGGTCAAGCGAATGCCCCACCCGGGGGATCGCAGGGCGTTCGCCGTGACCATGACCGACAAGGCCAAGAAGTTGCTGCCCCGTCTCGACGCGGAGGGTCGCGCGCAAGAGGACGAGATCACCGCCACGATGACGGCCGCCGAGCGCGACGACGTGCTGCGTCAACTGCAGCGGATGTCCGCCGCGGCCGGCCTTATCCCCGGCGTGCACCCCAAACTGGCCTGACCGGCCATCACTAGACTCCTTGCCATGACTGCTGCGACCGCCGACCTGCTGGACTACGACGACGTCGTCGCGCGCTACGAGCCCGTGCTCGGCCTGGAGGTCCACGTCGAGCTGTCCACCGCGACCAAGATGTTCTGCGGCTGCGCCAACAAGTTCGGCGCCGAACCCAACACCCAGGTGTGCCCGGTCTGCCTGGGCCTGCCCGGGTCGCTGCCGGTGCTCAACGAGAAGGCCGTCGAATCGGCGATCCGGATCGGTCTCGCGCTGAACTGCGAGATCGTGCCGTGGTGCCGGTTCGCCCGGAAGAACTACTTCTATCCGGACATGCCGAAGAACTACCAGATCTCGCAGTACGACGAGCCGATCGCGATCAACGGCCATCTCGAGGTGCCGCTCGACGACGGCACGACATGGCGGGTCGAGATCGAGCGTGCGCACATGGAAGAGGACACCGGCAAGCTGACCCACCTCGGCAGCGAGACGGGCCGCATCGAAGGCGCGACGACGTCGCTGATCGACTACAACCGCTCCGGCGTGCCGCTGATCGAGATCGTCACCAAGCCCATCGAGGGCGCCGGTGAGCGCGCCCCCGAGATCGCCCGCGCCTACGTGACCGCGCTGCGGGATCTGCTGCGCGGCCTCGGGGTCTCCGATGTCCGGATGGACCAGGGATCGATGCGTTGCGACTCCAACGTCTCGCTCAAACCGGTCGGTCAGAAGGAGTTCGGCACCCGCACCGAAACCAAGAACGTCAACTCGCTCAAGAGCGTCGAGGTCGCCGTCCGGTACGAAATGCGCCGCCAGGCAGCGGTTCTCGAATCCGGTGGCCGAGTGACCCAGGAGACCAGGCACTTTCACGAAGACGGCTACACCTCGCCGGGCCGCAGCAAGGAAACCGCCGAGGACTACCGGTATTTCCCCGAGCCCGATCTGGAACCGGTTGCGCCCGACGCCGAGTGGATCGAGCGGTTGCGTGCGACCATTCCTGAGCTTCCGTGGGTGCTGCGCAAGCGGATTCAGCAGGACTGGGGGATCTCCGACGAGGTGATGCGCGACCTCGTCAACATCGGCGCGCTCGACCTGATCGCCGCCACCGTCGAACAGGGCGCCTCCAGCGACGCGGCCCGGGCCTGGTGGGGAAACTTCCTGGTGCAGAAGGCGAATGAGGCAGGAGTGGAACTCGACGCGCTGCCGATCACGCCCGCTCAGGTGGCCGCGGTGGTCAAGCTCGTCGACGACGGCAAGCTGTCGAACAAGCTCGCCCGCCAGGTCGTCGAGGGTGTGCTCGCCGGCGAGGGTGAACCCGAGCAGGTGATGAAGGACCGCGGACTCGAGGTCGTGCGCGACGATTCGGCGCTGCAGGCCGCCGTCGACGAGGCGCTCGCCGCCAACCCCGGCATCGTGGAGAAGATTCGCGGCGGCAAGGTGCAAGCCGCGGGCGCGATCGTCGGCGCCGTCATGAAGGCCACCAAGGGTCAGGCCGACGCGGCACGCGTGCGCGAGCTGGTTCTGGAGGCCTGCAGCTAGCGCCGAAACTGCACACAGGGTCGTTGGCGGCGCTGATTCACAGCCCGGGCTGCAGTTTCGAGCGAGCGCAGGCGATCAGGTGTTGTCCGCCGGGCTGCGCGGGAAGCCGCCGCCCTGCGGGAACAGCGGGAAGACGACGTCGTCGAGCTTCTGTGCATCGCCGGCCGTCTTGTTGATCGTGCCTCCCCAGATGTTGCCGTCCGGTGACATCGCCAGCGCCCACGCGTGGCCGTGCTGGTCCTGGCGCACCACCTCGGGATCGCCGGTCACCGCGCCGGTCTCCGGAGCGAGGCGCACCGCGACGGTCTGCTTGGTGTTGACGAGGTTGACCAGGACCGACCCGTCGAGCGCGGCGCAGCCCGCGACACCGGGCCGGTCGGGCCAGGTCCACACCGTCGAGGTCTTGGAGTCCTTGGTGATGCGCTGCAGCCGGTCACCGGAGGCGGCGCGGTCGGTGATGTACAGCGACCCGTCCGAATGGTCGATGCACATGCCGCCCGCCGGGCCCAGGCCGGACAGCGCGGTCGTCGTCGGCGCCTGATCGACCGTCGTGGGCTGTTCGATGCGCAGCACCTTTCCGGCCAGCGATCCCGGGTTCGCGGCGTCGGCGGGGTTGCCCGCGTCGCCGGTCTGCACGAGCAGCGTCGTCGGGCTGTTGAAGATCAGTGACCCGGTATTGCCGGTCCCCCCCTTCGGGATGCCGGTCAGGATCGGCTTGGGGATGTCGCCGTCGGCGATGCGGATGACGCGGTTGTCGCTCGGGGTGCTGACGTAGGCGTACATCAGCCGGTCCTGCTGGTAAGTCGGCGAGAGCACGATGTCCATCAACCCGCCGTCGCCCGACCCGTCGACCGGGAGGCTGGTCTTGACCTTAGGTTCGGCCCGCACCGAGACCTCTTTGACCACACCGGTCGTGCGCTCGGCGACCAGGGCCGATTGGCTGTCGGGCAGCATGATCAGGCCGCTGGTGCTCTCCAGGCAGCCCTGCATGACGCCCGGCGCCGGGCACTCCTTCGGAAACGGAGTCGGCGGCAGCGGCGGTGGTGGTGGCGGCGACGACGTCGGACCCGGTTCGAGCGCAGGCTCGGTGGTGAACGGCTGTGACTGCAGATCGTCGAACCGCGCGCAGCCCGACCCGGCGAGCAACGCCGCGCACAACACGGCGAGCACGCCCCGCATCGGCCGGCGCAGTTTCATGCGAGCCAGGTTACGGATCATTCGGACGTACGCGCCACGCACACCGCGGCGGCGGCGTCGCGGAACCTCCGCGAATTAGGGCCCCGAAAGCACCGCGCCAATACCCGACTACCGGGTGACGAGCACTTACGCTGGCAGGGTGACCAGTCATTCCAATGACCCACGCGCCTGGCAGCGGCCCGACGACGCGGCCGGGCGGCCCGTGTCGGCGAGCCTGGTCGATCCCGAAGACGATCTCCCCACAGGCAACTACGGGGGCGATTTCGAAACCACCGCCATCCCGCACTACGACTCGAACAGCGGCGCACCGGTCTCGCCCGGCTTCGGACTGCTCAACGATCCCGAACCGCTTCCGTACGTGCAGCCCGGCGGTCGGCACGCCCTGACCGACTACTCGGCGGAACCGGCCGAGATCGGGTCCGACCCGTTCCGCGCCGCGTCCGACCGTCGCGGCACCCTCGATCTCGGCCTCCTCCTGCTGCGCCTCGCGGTCGGCGCCCTGTTCATCGGCCACGGCCTGCAGAAGGCCTTCGGGCTGTGGGGCGGGCCCGGGCTCAACGGGTGGGAAGCGGAACTGTCCGACATGGGCTTCCGCTACGCCGACATCCTCACCTACGTCGGCGCGGCCGGTCAGACCGCCGCCGGCGTGCTGCTTCTCCTGGGTCTCTTCACACCCGTCGCCGCCGCGGGTGCGCTGGCATACCTGGTGACGGGCGTGCTGGCCGACGCGATGGTGGCCCACGAGGAGGCTCGGCTGTCGGACTTCCTGACCGACGGGCACGAGTACAAGGTCTTCCTGACGTGCGCGGTTGCCGCCCTCGTGCTGACCGGGCCCGGGCGCTACGGGTTCGACGCCGGACGCGGGTGGGCGCGGCGGCCGTTCATCGGTTCCCTCGGGGCACTGATACTCGGCGCGGGCGCCGGCATCGCGATCTGGGTGCTGCTCAACGGCGGCAACCCGCTCGCCTAATCCGCGGAGTACGGGTTCGGCACGCGACCGCCGCTGGCCTCGGTGAGCCGTGGCAACGTCGCGAACGTCACCGCCGGGAGTCGCACGTCCCGGCCGTCTTTCAGGTGGGCGTAGGCCGCTGAGCCCTTGCCGAACCGCAGGCCGTCGATGTCGTCCCATCGCACCGTCTCGCTGCCGAACAACGTCCGTGCGGTCACTTCGTCGCGGTCGGCGACCGTGCGGTATCGCGCGACGAACACCGACAACACGATTGGGATGATCAGCAGGGCCGCCACCCAGGTGAGCCCCGCCAGCACCAGCGACAGCATGCTGAACGCCAGGAACGCGACGGCGAAATGCGCCATGGGCGAGATGCGGATGACAACGGGGGCGGCCTCGGAACTCACCCGGCCATCTTCGCACCGTGCCGCAATTTGACCTGTGACCAGTGCGGAGGCTACCGTCGACGGTTATGCAGGGCCTGGGGTTGCTCGTAGTAATCGGGAAGCGCGTCGATGCCGCGCTCGCCCTTACTCGGGCATAACTCCGGCACCGACGCGCGACCCTCGTACAGCTGCCAGCTGACGGGGGTTTTTTCTTGCCCGACCACCGAATTTGAGACCCTAGAGACGATCCGGAAAAGGATTTAGGAGAACGAACACCGTGAGCGCACCAACAACCCGACCGCTGGAACAGGTGGCGGCGACCGTACCCGACGACGGACATGCCACGAAACCGGCGGTGAAAGCTGCGCCGGCGTCGACCAAACGCGTTGCGCCGCAACAGATGACCGGTGCGCAGGCGGTGATCCGGTCGCTGGAGGAACTCGACGTCGACACCATCTTCGGGATCCCCGGCGGCGCGGTGCTGCCGGTCTACGACCCGCTGTTCGACTCCAAGAAGCTGCGCCACGTCCTGGTCCGTCACGAGCAGGGCGCCGGCCATGCGGCCAGTGGTTATGCCCATGCGACCGGCAAGGTCGGCGTGATGATGGCCACGTCGGGACCCGGTGCGACGAACCTCGTCACGCCGCTGGCCGACGCGCACATGGACTCGATCCCCGTTGTCGCGATCACCGGACAGGTCGGCCGCGGCCTGATCGGCACCGACGCGTTCCAGGAAGCCGACATCTCCGGGATCACGATGCCGATCACCAAGCACAACTTCCTGGTGCGCAGCGGTGACGAGATCCCGAAGGCGATCGCCGAGGCGTTCCACATTGCGTCGTCGGGCCGTCCCGGACCGGTGCTCGTCGACATCCCCAAGGACGTGCTGCAGGGGCAGTGCACCTTCAGCTGGCCGCCGCGGATGGATCTGCCGGGCTACAAGCCGAACACCAAACCGCACAACCGCCAGATCCGGGAGGCCGCGAAGCTGATCGCCGCGTCCCGCAAGCCGGTGCTCTACGTCGGCGGCGGCGTGATCCGCGGCGAGGCCACCGAGGGACTGCTGGAGCTGGCCGAGCTGACCGGGATCCCCGTGGTCACCACGCTGATGGCGCGCGGTGCGTTCCCCGACAGCCACCCGCAGAACATGGGCATGCCGGGAATGCACGGAACCGTGTCCGCGGTCGCTGCGCTGCAGCGCAGCGACCTGCTGATCGCGCTGGGCACCCGCTTCGACGACCGGGTGACCGGCCGGCTGGACAGCTTTGCGCCGGAGGCCAAGGTCATCCACGCCGACATCGACCCGGCCGAGATCGGCAAGAACCGCCACGCCGACGTGCCGATCGTGGGCGACGTCAAGGCCGTCATCGCCGATCTGATCGTGGCCCTGCGCCGTGACGGCGCCGCCGACGCGATCAAGATCGACAACTGGTTGGAGTACCTGCGTGGCGTGCAGGCCACCTATCCGCTGAGCTACGGGCCGCAGAGCGACGGCAGCCTGTCGCCGGAGTACGTCATCGAGACGCTGGGCAAGATGGCCGGGCCGGAAGCGGTCTACGTCGCCGGCGTCGGGCAGCACCAGATGTGGGCCGCGCAGTTCATCTCCTACGAGAAGCCGAAGACGTGGCTGAACTCCGGCGGCCTGGGCACAATGGGCTACGCCGTGCCGGCGGCGATGGGCGCCAAGTTCGGCAGGCCGGAGGCCGAGGTGTGGGCCATCGACGGCGATGGTTGTTTCCAGATGACCAACCAGGAGTTGGCCACCTGCGCCGTCGAGGGCGCGCCCATCAAGGTGGCGCTGATCAACAACGGCAACCTCGGCATGGTGCGCCAGTGGCAGACGCTGTTCTACGAAGAGCGGTACAGCCAAACGGATCTGGCCACGCACTCGCGTCGCATCCCCGACTTCGTCAAGCTCGCCGAGGCGCTCGGCTGCGTCGGACTGCGTTGTGAGCGTGCCGAAGACGTCGAGGACGTGATCCGCCAGGCGCGCGAGATCAACGACCGCCCCGTGGTGATCGACTTCATCGTCGGCGCCGACGCCCAGGTGTGGCCCATGGTCGCGGCCGGCACCAGCAACGACGAGATCCAGGCCGCACGCGGCATCCGTCCGCTGTTCGACGATCCGGAAGAAGGGCACGCCTGATGAGCACCCCCGCCACCCAAACGTTGTCGGTGCTGGTCGAGGACAAACCGGGTGTTCTCGCACGCGTCGCGTCGCTGTTCTCTCGGCGCGGGTTCAACATCCAGTCCCTGGCGGTAGGTGCGACCGAGCAGAAGAACATGTCGCGCATGACGATCGTCGTCAGCGTGGACGAAGCGCCGCTCGAGCAGATCACCAAACAGCTCAACAAGCTGGTGAACGTGATCAAGATCGTCGAGCAGGAGGAAGAGAACTCCGTCTCGCGCGAGCTCGCGCTGATCAAGGTGCGCACCGACGCATCGACCCGCGGTCAGGTCATCGAGGCGGTGAACCTGTTCCGCGCCAAGGTCGTCGACGTCTCGACCGAGTCGCTGACGGTCGAGGCCACCGGCACGCCCGAGAAGCTCGAGGCGCTGCTGCGGGTGTTGGAGCCCTTCGGAATTCGCGAGATCGTGCAGTCCGGAGTGGTGTCGCTATCCCGCGGTCCCCGCTCCATCGGGAGCACGAAGTAAACCTCAAATCAGGTGAGAGATAAGGAAATTCAGTGGCAGTAGAGATGTTCTATGACGACGACGCGGACCTGTCGATCATCCAGGGACGCAAGGTCGGCGTCATCGGCTACGGCAGCCAGGGGCACGCGCACTCGCTGAGCCTGCGCGACTCCGGCGTTCAGGTGAAGGTCGGCCTCAAGGAAGGCTCGAAGTCGCGGGAGAAGGTCACCGAGCAGGGCCTGGAGGTCGACACGCCCGCCGAGGTCGCCAAGTGGGCCGACGTCATCATGTTGCTGGCGCCCGACACCGCACAGGCCGAGATCTTCAAGAACGACATCGAACCCAATCTCGAGGACGGCAACGCGCTGTTCTTCGGCCACGGCCTCAACATCCACTTCGATCTGATCAAGCCGCCGTCGAACGTCACGATCGGCATGGTCGCCCCGAAGGGACCGGGCCACCTGGTGCGCAGGCAGTTCGTCGACGGCAAGGGCGTGCCCTGCCTGATCGCGATCGATCAGGACCCCAAGGGTGAGGGGCAGGCGCTCGCGCTGTCGTACGCCAAGGGCATCGGCGGTACCCGCGCCGGCGTCATCAAGACCACGTTCAAGGACGAGACAGAGACCGACCTGTTCGGTGAGCAGGCCGTGTTGTGCGGTGGCACCGAGGAACTCGTCAAGACGGGCTTCGACGTCATGGTCGAGGCCGGATACGCACCGGAGCTGGCGTACTTCGAGGTGCTGCACGAGCTCAAGCTGATCGTCGACCTGATGTACGAGGGCGGCATCGCGCGGATGAACTACTCGGTGTCCGACACCGCGGAGTTCGGCGGCTATCTGTCCGGGCCGCGGGTGATCGACGCCGACACCAAGGAGCGGATGCGCGGCATTCTCTCTGAGATCCAGGACGGCACCTTCGTCAAGAAGCTGGTCGCCAACGTCGAGGGTGGCAACAAAGAGCTCGAGGGGCTGCGCAAGAAGAACGCGGAGCACCCGATCGAGGTGACCGGCAAGAAGCTGCGCGACCTGATGAGCTGGGTCGACCGGCCCATCACCGAGACGGCTTAGTAGCGACTTGTGGAGCCGCGGCGGCGCTCACCGCCGCTGCGGCTCCACAAGTCACACGGATCAGGGGCGGTGTTCGTGCCCGGGACGACCCTGGGTGCGGCGCCGCTCCTTCATTTCTGACTCGAACACGTGCCTGCGGCCCTGCTGCAACTCGTCGCGCACCCGGCGTTCGTGCTCGCGGAACACCGTCCAGTAGTTGTCGTCGAAGTCCTCGACGATCTGAAAGGTCCAGCGGCCGTAAAGCACATTGCGGCCGACGATCTCGGCCTCCAACCGCTCGGCGACGGCGTCGTGGCCGGCGTCGCGCAGCTTGTCACAGGCCTCACCGAGCAGCAGGTCGGCGCGACCCATCAGCTGGTGGAATGAATACAGATGCCCCCGCGCCCGTTCGACCCACTCCAATGCCTCCGACACTCCGCCGACCGCCTCGACGGTCGCGTCGTCGAGCCCCTCGGGGCGGCTGTGTTTTTCGTCCTTCTGCTGATCGGTCATGGGCCTACAGGTACCCGCTTCTCGCCGCCGATATGTCCACGCAGCGAACGGTTGCATCGGTTGTGCATCGACGAGTTTGCCTACCGCGGTAACGGTGAATCCTGGCTGGGCCGACACCCCACCGAGCAGGCTCCATGGACGACGCTGACGAACCGCGATACACCGTACGCATCGTGGCCGAGCGCGTCGGCGTGCCCACCGCGACGCTGCGCAGTTGGAGCCAGCGCTACGGTGTCGGGCCGTCGCACCACCGCCCGGGCCGGCACCGGCTCTACAGCGACAACGACATCGCGGCCGTGCGGCACATGCATGAGCTCATCGGGCAGGGGACCAGCGCGCGCAGCGCCGCGCGCCTCGCGACCGAAACCGCTGTTCCGCCCCGCGGTGATGTCGCGTCGCTGTTGTCGGCCGCGTTCGCCCTCGACCTCACCTCTTTGAGCAGACTCCTGGAGACCCACGTCCGGCACTTCGGCGTCGTCGACACCTGGGACCTGATGGTGCGGCCCGCGTTTGCGGCCATCGTGGCGGAGCAGGACGAGGTCGGCGGCTGCATCGACGTCGAGCACGCGCTGTCGTGGGCGGTGTCGCGGTCGTTGCATCACACCCCGCTCGTCGGCCTCGACGCCTCGGCGCCGGTCGTCTTGGCATGCACCCCGGGCGAGACGCACGTGTTGCCGCTCGAGGCGCTGCGCGCCGCCCTCGCCGAACGCGGCCGCGGTGCGCTGATTCTGGGTGCCGACGTGCCGGTGTCCGCACTGACCGACGCGATCGGCCGCGTGGCGCCTCCCGTCCGGGTGGTGCTGTGGTCGCAAACCGCCGATACTGCCGACATGAACATGGTCCTGGCGGCCGCCGCCGACGCCGATGTGCTGCTCGGCGGCTGCGGCTGGGACGACCGCGCCCTCGGCGCGGCGGCGCGGGTGCGCAACCTGCACGAGGCCGTCGAGTGGTGTGTCTTTACCTCGTGATCCGCTACGCATCGCCTGTGCATCGGTTAGTCCCGCGGATTTGGGTACATACATGAGGTGTCTTCAGTGACCACGGCAACGACGACCACCCCGACGACGGACGAGTCCGTCGTCCTTCTCGATGAGCAGGGGCGGCAGATCGGCAGCGCCGCCAAGACCACCGTGCACCACGCCGCGACACCGCTACACCTGGGCTTTTCCTGCTATCTCTTCGACGCGGACGGCAGCGTGCTGTTGACGCGTCGCGCGCTGAACAAGACGACGTGGCCGGGGGTGTGGTCCAACTCCTTCTGCGGACACCCGGCGCCGGGGGAGCCGGTCGAGGACGCGGTGCGCCGCCGCGCCGCGCAGGAGTTGGGCGTGTCGATCGAATCGGTGGTCTGCGTGCTGCCCGACTTCCGCTACCGCGCGGTCGCCGCCGACGGCACGGTCGAGAACGAGATCTGTCCGGTGTTCTTCGCCCGCTGCGACGGTGGTCTGCGACCCGATCCGACCGAGGTCATGGAGTGGATGTGGGTCTCATGGGAGCAGCTTCGTTCGGCCGTCGGGCTGCCGTGGTCGATCAGCCCGTGGGCAATGGAACAAATCCCGCTGCTGGACGAGCCCTACTTGCAGGGGTCGTGGCCCCAGTTCATCAGCGAGTAGCGCCAAGCGGAGTCCTCGATGTCGCCGTTCGGCCGCTGAGCGAGGTGGCGGTGCGCGTAACCGACGACCTTGCGCATATGGGCGTAGTCGTCGTCGTCCAAGTCCGACTTCTTCTTACGCAACAGTTCGATGATGCGCCGGCCGCTCGCGTGCCCGGTCGACTCGCCGTTGCCTGACTTCTGTCCGACGTCTTTGGATTCCGCTGTGCCGAGCCACTTCTCGAGCTCGGCGGCCGTCATGTTGACGCTGTCGCTGAACTCCTGGTACGTCGTGGCGTGATCGTCGGCCACGGCGCTACTTCTTCTTCAGCGATTCCGGCTTGTGCACGGCGTCGCGACCGCTCTTGTCGCTGCGCACCCGGTATTGCGGGTTGTCCGAGTCCGCGCGCACGGTGCGACCCGCCGCCTCCGTATCGGAGGTGATCTTCTCCTCGACGGTCCCGGTCACGGTGGTGCCATGACTCTGCCACTGCACCTTGTCGCCCTTGTGAATGTCCTTGCTCATCACCGCGGTATACCCGGGCGACTCGACGCAAAACGGGCTCAGCTCCGCGAGCGCTGCCGGTAGAGCCGTTCGGCGTAGGCGAGATCGTCACGCCACAGACGCGTCGCCGCGTGCCGCATGAACGGGGTGATCAACGGCGCACCGCGGAGCGCATACGCAAAACCGGGCCGGTCGGAGTGGGCGATGACGGCCTCGATGACCGCGGTGCGGGGTGCGCCGTCCGCGCCGGTGCCCAGCGGCGTGGCGTGCGTCTCGACGACGCTGCCCGCGCCCTCACCGTCGATGATGCGCATGACGATCGTGCGCGGTTCCGGCGTGGTGAACTCGGCGATCACCGGGACGCCGAGGCGCCCGATCCGGAAGGTGACGGCGACGAGGAAGCGGTCGGCGTCCTCGGGGAGGTCGTCGTCGGCGGTCGGCGCCGACAGCACCTCGAGGCGGGTGAACGAATACGGGTGGAACCACGCGCCGTGCCACGGGTCGAGGCGGTTGGCGACGACGTCCGCGGGCTCACAGGTGCCGACCAACCGCGTTACCGCCGACAGCTGCGCCCCGCCCGGCCGTTTCGGCAGTATCGGTGCGTCGGTGGCGGTTTCGCCGCCGAGCGCATCCAGGCGAACCCACGCGAGCACACCGTCGTCGTGCGCGGGATAGGGCCGCCAGCTCCAGGTGCGGCCGCCGTCGAAGCGCAGCCCGTGCCACGGGCAGATCAGCGTGCCGCAGTCGACGGTGCCGGTGGACAGGTCGGCGCCGAGGTGTGGGCAGGCCGCCGGCCCGACCGCGAGGGCGCCGTCCCCGGCGCGCCAGGCGACCAGCTCGACGCCGCCGACCGTGGCGCTGATCGGTCGCTTGCCGATGGTGTCGCTGGCGGCGAACGCATACCAGTTTCCGCTCGGCCTGCGTTGTGAGCGTCGCAGCGCAGAGCCGATCAGCGATGGCTGGGCATCGTCGTAGGTCGGCCGCTGGCCGGACCACTCGGTGCGTGGAAGCATTTGGAAGGGCGTGGTTTTCGCCAATCGGGCGCGAAGTTCGGCGAGCATGCTCATGCGTACTGCCTTTCGGCCAGTCGCCGCAGCGGCGCGAAACGACCCTCGGTGGGTACGGTCTGCAGATCGTGGCCGGTGAGGCCGAACCGTTTGAGCAGGAGGTTGGCCGCCGACCACCCGGTGGTGGCGGCCCGCTCCATCAGCGCGACCGGCAGGTCGATGCGGATACCGTCACCCGCGAGCGCGAGGCCGGCGTGCGGCGTTTCGACAGTGGGACGGCGCGCGAAGTCTCCCGGCGCGAAGCGCGGGCAGTCCTGGCGGCACAGCACGCGCTCACCGACGATCTTGGCGTCGGCGGTTTCCGGATACAGCTCGCGCATTCGGATCGGCAGCCGCTCGAGCACATCGTCGGTGCCGTCGGTTACCGCGTACGAGTGCAACTCCACCACCGAGCCGCCGGTGCGGCGCGACCACTCAGCCGCCTCGCGCTCGTATCTCTCCAGCACGCTCACATTGTCCAGCGGCGGACGCCCGCCCGTCCCGAGAAACGCGGGACGGTCCGGATTCACCGGCCGGTCCAGCCACAGACGCTGCACGACGAACGGCGCGGCCGTGCCCATCGCGGCGATCCGGGACCGCCACTGCTCGTTCCCCAGGGAGGCCGAATCGCCCACGATCCGTTGCAGGCCCGCGACATCGGTCGCCAGCACCACCCCGTTGGCGTCGATGCGCTCGCCGCCGTCCGTGTGCACGGCGAACCGGTCTTCGGCGCCGATCTCGGTCACCGAGACGCCGGTGCGCACCCGCACGCCCAGCGACTGCAGATAGGCGCACAGCGGATCCCACAGCACGGTATCGAAGTTCGCCGTTGCGACGTCGAACACCAGGCCTTCGCTGGAGCCCAGGAAGTAGATGTGAAACATCGTCGCCAGTTCGGCGGCCGAGAGGTTGGTGGGCTCGGCGAAGAAGCTCCGCGAGAAGACCTCGAAGGCCAGGTGGCGAGCGGGTTCGGGGAAGTTGATGTCGCGCAGGAAGGTATCGGCGTCGACGTGGTCCAGCCGGTCGTAGATTCCCGGCACCGAGACTGCGGCCAACGGGGCCGCCGCACGCGCGTTGAGCCGCACCAGATCACGCAACCGGAAGGTGGGGCTGCGCAGCGCGAAGGCCACCGCGTTCCACGGCGGCGTCTGCGGCAGGCCGCGGAAGGTGTCCCGTCTGCCGTCTGCGTCGACGAGCGGGTAATCCGAGACCGGGGTGAGCATGTTCAGCGTGGGATCGATGCGCCGCAACAGGTTCCGCAGGTTGTAGTACTGCCGGAAGAAGGCGTGGAAGCCGCGGTTCATCGCGACGGGGGTGCCGTCGTCGAGCGTCTCGGTCCATCCGCCGACGCGACCGCCGAGGTGGGTTTCGCGTTCGAGAACGTCGACGCTCACACCGCGCTCGGCCAGCCCGGTGGCCGCGGTCAGTCCGGCGATCCCCCCGCCGACGACGACCACGTGCGGTTTGTCGCGAGCGAAGCCGGCATCGGGTGCCGGGGCGGCGTGCGTGATCCGGCGCGGATCGGTCATCGTGGCGCCTCGGCGAGGAAGGTGTGCACGATGTTGCTCTGCCAGCCCGGCATCGTCTCGCTGCGCACCGCGGTGAAACCGTTGCGGTGCAACCGATCACGAAAGGCGCCGGCCCCGTCGAAGCGGTTCACGCTGCGTCGCAGGTACCGGTACAGCGATGCGTCACCGCTGCGGAGGCGTCCGCTCGGAATGATGATCGCGGCGCAGACGGCGTTCCACACGGCGGTCGCGAGCCGCGAATCGCGCACCGAGTACTCGTGAACCGCCAGTGTGGCTCCGGGCCGCAGCAGTGCGAGAAACTCGCGCAGTTGGGCATCGGGGTCCGGCAGGTTGCGGATGAGGTAGGCGGCGAAGATGCCGTCGAAGGGCCCGGTCACACCCGCGTCCGCGAGGTCCTCGATGCGGCTGTGGACGAAGCTCACCGACGGGGGCCACCGTTTGGCCATGGCCTCGGCCAGCATGCCTTCCGAGCCGTCGACGCCGACGATCTCGGCATGCGGCGCCACCGACAGCAGCGCCGCCGTCGACGCACCGGTGCCGCAGCCCGCGTCCAGAAGGCGCAGCCCGCGACCTTCATCCGGCAGCCGCATCCGCTGCGCGGAGATGCGAAGGTGCGCATGGTATCCGGGGTTGGAGTTGACCAGGGTGTCGTAAGAGGACGCACCCTCGTCGAACGCGGCGGGGACATCCGAGGGGTCATCGGCGCTGACCTTCACGACGCATCCCTTCTCTGTGCGCGCACCTTCTGCCGTTCCCACAGCAGAAGCACCGCGGTGACCAACGCCCAGCCGAAGAGGAAGTCCTCGACCGGGATGTCGAACGGGAAGCGTATCCCGCTGGTGTGCTGTTCGTCGTAGATGACGACGGGGGCGCTCAGCTTGGTGAGCCAGCCGTCGACCGGGATCTGGAAACCCAACACGATCGCCATCGAGATCCAATATGCGGGCTTGCGGAACAAGCCCGTGCGCAGAACTCCCAACTCCCACGCGAACACAACCAGCACCGCCAGCACGGCGGGAACCGTGTAACCCAGACCGGTCATTTCACGGGCTCCGCGTGGTCGCGTGCGCGTTGTACCCGCGACAGAATCGCGGTGACGGCGTTGTAGGTCAACAGCCCGCACAGCGGGATCACGATGAAGAACAACAGCTCCTCGATCGGCATCACGCCCGGAATCTCGATGCCTGTCACGTATTTCGAGTTGTACGTCCAGACGTCGGCGAAGATCGCGATCACATCCCACACCACGAACACCGCCGCGACCGGCAGCACCGCGGCCGCGGCCCGTCGGGCCTGTCGATACACGCCCTCGCCGAAGAATTCCAACGGCGCCGTGATCACCAGACAGGCGGCCAGAACCAACAGGTAATGCCACTTGTCCATCGTCACGCTCCAGAGTTCCGGCGACGCGCCCGCCACGCCTTGAGCAGACCGCCGCACCCGACGCGGAGGCGGCGTCCGGTGCCCACGGTTGCGCGCTGGCTGAACACCGCGAAGTCGATCTCCTCGATGCGGTCCAGGATTTCGGAGTACAGAGTGAGAGCGACCGACACGCAGGGCCGCGACCGCGGGCTCAACTGCGCGATGCCCCGCTTCGCGAAGTCGTACACCCGGCGGTTGATGGCGTGCTGTTCGACCAGTGCGCGCCGCACCTTCGCGTCGGTGCGACGGTTTTCGTGGCACCACGTCAACACGTCGCGATCGACGCCGTACGCGGCGAGTTCGTCGGCCGGCAGGTACACCCGGCCGCGCTCGAGGTCCTCGTCGATGTCCCGCAGGAAGTTCGTGAGCTGGAACGCCTTTCCCAGCGCGGCCGCGTAAGGCGCTGCTTCCTCGCGAGGGCCCACGGTGCCGAGTACGGGCAGCAGTTGCAGGCCGATGACTTCGGCCGAGCCGTACATGTACCGGTCGAGCGCGGCCCGGTCGGGATAGTCGGTGACGGTCAGGTCCATGCGCATGGAACCGAGGAAGTCGTCGAACAGTTCCCACGGGATGCCGTATCGCCGCGCGCAGTGCACCACCGCGGCCAGCGCCGGATCGCCGTCGTCGCAGTTGCCCTGCGCCAGGCGGTTGAAGAGTTGGGTGGCCAGCCGTTGCAGTTGGTCGGCCCGTTCGCTCATCGGAATGACGGGGTCGAAGTCGTCGAGGATGTCGTCGGCGCGGCGGGCGAACCCGTACAGCGCGTGGACCGCGGGACGCTGTTCGGGCGCGAGCAGCCGGGTGGCCAAAAAGAACGTGCGCCCGTGCTCGGCATTGATTGTGCGGCAACGGCGATAGGCCTCGCGTAGTGCCGGGTCGCGTACGCCCGCGGCGTCGAGTTCGGAACCGATCATGCTTGCACCACCTGGCTATGGGCCCGCCGTATCGGCAGGCCGGTGATTCGGTCAGCCGCCAGTCGCCCGGACAGCAGCGCGGTCGGCACGCCGACGCCCGGGACGGTCGACGACCCCGCCAGTACCACGTTGGCGACACCGCGCACCGTGTTGGCGGGACGGAAGGGGCCGGTCTGGCCGAACGTGTGCGCCAGGGCGAACGGGGTGCCCGCGGCCATTCCCTGACGCGCCCAGTCCGCGGGATCCACGACGTGCAGCACCTCGGGGTCGAGCCCGAACCGCGGGAGGCGCGAGGTCACCACATCCATCATCTGGCGCACGTAATCGTCGCGGATGGACGTCCAATCCACCTGCCCGACAGCGAGGTTCGGCGCGGGTGCGAGGACGTAGAGCAGATCCCGGCCCGCGGGCGCCAGCGACGGGTCGCCGGCGGTCGGTCGCGTCACCAACAGCGACGGATCCGACATCACGCGCCCGTCGTCGATGATGTCGGTGAACGTCTTTTCCCACTCGTCGCCGAAGACGATGGTGTGATGATCGACGTCCTCGCCGACCGCGCGGCACCCGACGTGGGCGACCACCGCCGACGGGGCGGGCCGCAACCGCAGCGGCCGGCGCGGCGTGCGGCCGAGCAACCGGTAGGTGTCGGGCAGCTCGGTGGTCAGCACCACCGCGTCGGCGGGTATCCGGTCGCCACCCTCGGTGCGCACGGCGACCACCCGGTCGCCAGACCGCTCCAGCGCCGAAACCGCTGAGTCGTAACGGAACTCGACACCGGCATCGGTGGCAGCGGCGGCCAGCGCGTCGGGCAGCGCGCGCACGCCGCCGCGGGGGAAGTACACCCCGGAGATCGTGTCCATGTAGGCGATCACGGCGTACACCGCCAGCGCCCGGTGCGGCGGCACCCCGGCGTACAGCGCCTGGAAGGTGAAGACCCGCTGCAGCCGTTCGTCGCTGATGAAGCGGCGCACCATCCGATCCCACCGGCGGAAGCCGCCGATCGCGGTGAGCCGGGCCAATTGCGGTGTCAGCAGCGACAGCGGTGAGTCGAAGTTCGCGGCGATAAAACCGTCGAACTCGACCCGGTACAGCTTGTCCAGCCAATTGCGAAGCCGCACATAGCCTTCCGCCTGGTCACGGCCGGCGAAGTTCTCGATCTCGGCGGCCATCGCATCGGCATCGCTGCGCACGTGCAGCGAGCTGCCGTCGGCGAACGACGCGCGGTACGCGGGATCGACGGCGAGCAGGTCGAGCCGGTCCGCGGTGGTCTCACCGACGGCGGCGAACGCGTCGTCGATGATGTCGGGCATGGTCAACACGGTCGGTCCGGTGTCGAGTCGATAACCGTCGACGTCCAGCCGCCCGACCCGTCCGCCCGGATGGTGTCCGCGTTCGACCACCGTGACGGTGCGACCGCGTCCTGCGAGTTGCAGTGCCGCCGACAGCCCGGCCAGCCCCGCGCCGACCACCACGACGTGGTGGGTGCGGCCCCCGACGGTGCGCATTACGCGGCCCGCTCGGTGCAGGCGGCGGCCATGTCGGCCAGCGCGGTGCGGATCAACGGATCCAGTTGCCCGGCGTCGAGCACTTCGAGCGCATGGGTGAGCCGCGAATCGATGAGCTGCTCAATCCATTCCAGGGCCCCGGTCGCGACGATCAGTTTGCGCCAGCGCCGGATGTCGGCGTCGTCGAGATCGGAGGTGCTCATCAGCGCGGTGAGGTCGCGGCGCAGGGACGCGTCCGCGAGCCGGTAGGCGGCGACCACGACGCTGGTGGCCTTGTGCTCGAACAGGTCGCTGCCCGCCGGCTTGCCGGTGATCTCCGGGGAGCCGAAGATGCCGAGGACGTCGTCGCGCAACTGGAAGGCCTCGCCGACCGCTTCGCCGTACTCGCCGAGCAGCCTGAGCACGCCGGCCGAACATCCGGCCATGGCGGCGCCGATCTCGAGGGGTCTGCGCACGGTGTAGTTGCCGGATTTGCGCCGCAGCACGTCGAGAACCCGTTCCCACTCCGGGAATTCGGCGGCGTCGTTGACCAGGTCGGCGAACTGTCCCACGGCCAGTTCCGTGCGCATCGCGTCATAGCGGTGCCATCCGCGCGCCAGCGCCGCCTCGTCGATTCCGCTCTCGCGCAACATCTGCTGTGCCCACACCAGGCATAGGTCGCCGAGCAGGACGGCGGCGGCCTCGCCGAACCGTGCGGGTGAGCCCGACATTGCACGGTCGCGGTGCCACTGCGCGAACCGCACGTGGGCCGAGGGGCGTCCGCGCCGCAGTGCGGAGTCGTCCATCACATCGTCCTGAAGGAGGGCGAACGTGTGCAGCAACTCGAAGCTCGCCGCCGCGCGCAGCGCACCCGAGTCGTCGTCGGCGTTGCACAGCCATCCGAGGTAGACGTACGTCGAGCGCACACACTTACCGCCGTCCACGAAGTCCTGCAGGACATCGGCGGCGATGTCGACGCCCGCGGCTTTGAGGTCGTCGGCGCAGCGCGTCTCGACGAAATCGCTCAACGACCGCAAGACCTCCCTCCGGATGGCGTCGCGCCATACGGGGAAGGCCGTGGTCATCAGTCCTCTGGGCGGAGCGGCGAGGTGTGACATCGACAGGAGGGGGGTCCGCGTGTTTCCGTTGATACCGCTCAAGCAGCGTCCCCTTCACTCGATGCGATGACAAGTACCCGAATCGGTCGAACTCAACCCAGGTACCCTTTCTCTTCGCGCCTACGCATCGAACTTGCATCGATAGCCGAAGGGGTCGGCGTCAGGGACTCAGCTTCGGCATCGTCTTGATGCCGAACTCGCGGCGCAGCACCGTGCGCGCCGCGAAATATCCGGACATGCCGTGCACGCCGCCGCCCGGCGGCGTCGCCGACGAGCACAGGTACGCCCTCGGGACCGGCGTGCTCCAGGGGTTGAGTCGGGGCGTCGGACCGGTCAACGCATGGATCAACGTGTTGCCGCCGACGCCGATGTCACCGCCGACGAGGTTGGCGTTGTGCTCGGCCAGGCGGGCGGCGGGAACGGAGCGGACGGCGACGACGATGTCGCGGAAGCCGGGCGCGAAGCGCTCGAAGATGGCGGTCACAGGCTCGGTCTGGTCGACCGTCGAACCGTTCGGCACGTGCGCGTAGGTCCACAGCGGCCGCCGGCCCTGCGCGTCGATGCGACCCGGATCCTCGAGGTGTGGCAGCGCGGCGAGCACCATCGGCCACGCGGGGTGCCGCCCGGCGGCGGCCTCCCGCTCGGCGTGGGCCATCTGTTCGCGGGTGCCGCCCATGTGCAGCGTGGGCGCCCGGCGTAGTCGTTCGTCTGTGAACGGCACATCCTCCGACAGCACGAAGTCGACCTTGGCCACGCCGGGGCCGAACCGGTATCGCTGCAGTGCTTTCGCGTAGAGGCGGGGCAGTTTGTCGCCGTAGATGTCGGCCAGTGCGGTGGGTGCGGTGTCGTAGAGCGTGACGCCGCCGGGCGGTTCGGTGACCTCGTGGCCGGCGGTGATCACGCCTCCGTGGGCCCGCAGATCGTCGATGAGCGCGTCGGCGATGGCCTGGCTTCCGCCGACCGGGATGGGCCAACCGACGGTGTGCGCGAGCGTGGCCAACATGAGGCCGCCGCCCGCCGACACCAACGACGGCATGCGTGAGATCACATGTGCGGCAACGCCGCTGAACAATGCACGCGCGTCGGCGCCGGAGAGCGCGCGCCACGCGGGCGTGCCCTGTTCGAGTAGCCGGCTCGCCACCTGCACCGCGGCGATCGGATTGGTCGGGATCGAGCGTTTGTCGCCCAGCAGGAGGTCGAGCACCGCGTCGTCGCGTTCGACCATGGGGCCGAACAGCCTGCGCCATGACTGCCCGTGTTCGAGTTTGGCGACGGTCCGGTCGAGGTCGTGATAGCCGACGGCGGAGCGCGCACCCGGAAGCGGGTTGGCGTACGAGACCTCGGGCACGCGCAGGGTCACTCCGCGCGCGGGCAGATCGAATTCGGACAGGAACGGCGACGCCAGCGCCAGCGGGTGAACGGCCGAACAGATGTCGTGCGAGACGCCGGAGAACTCGGGATCGGCAAGCGTGCGCGAGCCGCCGCCGAGGGTCGATTGCGCCTCGAGCACCTGCACCGACAACCCCGCCCTGGCGCAGATGACGGCGGCCGCCAGACCGTTGGGTCCGCTGCCGACGACGGTGACATCCACGCTCGCGGTTCTCCCACCGACCACGGGAACATTCAAGCCCATTAGGCTGACCGCGTGAGTCTGCCCGTTGTATTGATCGCCGACAAATTGGCCGAATCGACGGTTGCCGCCCTCGGTGACCAGGTGGAAGTCCGCTGGGTCGACGGTCCGGACCGACCGAAGCTGCTGGCCGCGGTGCCCGAAGCCGACGCGCTGCTGGTGCGCTCCGCGACGACGGTCGACGCCGAGGTGCTCGCGGCCGCGCCGAAGCTCAAGATCGTCGCGCGCGCCGGGGTGGGCCTCGACAACGTCGACGTGGACGCCGCAACCGCCCGCGGTGTGTTGGTGGTCAACGCCCCGACCTCGAACATCCACAGTGCGGCCGAACACGCCCTGGCTCTTCTGTTGGCCGCCGCGCGTGAGATCCCGGCGGCCGATGCGTCGCTGCGTGCCCACGCGTGGAAGCGCTCGTCGTTCATGGGCACCGAGATCTACGGCAAGACCGTCGGCGTGGTCGGCCTCGGCCGCATCGGCCAGCTGGTGGCCCAGCGGCTGGCGGCGTTCGGCACGCACATCGTGGCCTACGACCCCTATGTGTCGGCGGCGCGCGCCGCACAGCTCGGCATCGAGTTGTTGAGCCTTGACGAGCTGTTGGGGCGCGCGGACTTCATCTCCGTGCACCTGCCGAAGACGCCGGAGACCGCGGGCCTGATCGGCAAGGAGGCGCTGGCCAAGACCAAACCCGGCGTGATCATCGTCAACGCCGCCCGCGGCGGCCTGATCGACGAGGATGCGCTGGCGGACGCGGTGCGCTCGGGGCATGTGCGCGGGGCTGGCCTGGACGTGTTCGCCAAGGAGCCCACCACCGAGAGCCCGCTGTTCGACCTGCCGCAGGTCGTCGTGACGCCGCATCTGGGCGCGTCCACCGCCGAGGCGCAGGACCGGGCGGGCACCGATGTCGCAGCGAGCGTCAAGCTGGCACTGGCCGGCGAGTTCGTGCCCGACGCCGTCAACGTCGGCGGGGGAGTCGTCGGCGAAGAGGTCGCGCCGTGGCTGGATCTGGTTCGCAAGCTCGGCCTGCTGGTCGGAGTGCTCTGCGATGAGCTGCCGGTGTCGCTGGCGGTCCAGGTCAAGGGTGAGCTCGCCTCCGAAGAGGTTGAGGTGCTTCGCCTTTCGGCGCTGCGCGGCCTGTTCTCGGCCGTCATCGAGGATCCCGTGACGTTCGTCAACGCGCCGGCGCTGGCCACCGAGCGGGGTGTGCAGGCCGAAATCAGCACCGCCAGCGAGAGTCCCAACCACCGCAGCGTGGTCGACGTGCGGGCCGTCTACGCCGACGGTTCGACCGCCAACGTCGCGGGCACGCTGACCGGTACGCAACTGGTCGAGAAGATCGTCCAGATCAACGGCCGCAACTTCGACCTGCGCGCCGAGGGCGTCTACCTGATCATCAACTACGTCGACGCACCCGGCACGCTCGGCAAGATCGGCACCATCCTCGGATCCGCGGACATCAACATCCACGCCGCCCAGTTGAGCGAGGATGCCGAGGGTCCCGGCGCGACGATCCTGCTGCGCATCGACCGTGACGTGCCCGCCGATGTGCGGTCGACGATCGCCGAGGAGGTCGGCGCGAAGCTGCTGGAAGTGGTTGATCTGTCGTGAGTTCGGCCATGAAGCTGGCGGTCATCGCCGGCGACGGGATCGGTCCGGAGGTCGTCGGGGAGGCCGTCAAGGTTCTCGACGCGGTGCTTCCGGGCGTGGACAAGACGCCCTACGACCTCGGTGCGCGCCGCTACCACGCCACCGGTGAGGTGCTGCCCGACTCGGTGCTCGCCGAACTGCGCGGGCACGACGCGATCCTGCTCGGCGCGATCGGCGACCCGTCGGTGCCCAGCGGTGTGCTCGAACGCGGTCTGCTGCTGCGGATCCGGTTCGAACTCGATCACCACATCAACCTGCGGCCCGGGCGTCTGTATCCCGGTGTGACCAGCCCGCTGGCGGGCAACCCCGACATCGACTTCGTCGTCGTGCGCGAAGGAACCGAAGGTCCTTACACGGGTACCGGCGGCGCGATCCGCGTCGGCACACCGCACGAGATCGCCACCGAGGTCAGCGTCAACACCGCTTTCGGTGTGCGGCGCGTCGTGACCGACGCGTTCTCCCGCGCACAACAGCGCCGCAAGCATCTGACGTTGGTGCACAAGAACAACGTGCTGACCTTCGCAGGCGCGTTGTGGTGGCGCACCGTTCAGGAGGTCGCCGCCGACTACCCCGACGTCGAGGTCGCCTACCAGCACGTCGACGCCGCGACCATTCACCTCGTCACCGATCCCGGCCGGTTCGATGTGATCGTCACCGACAACCTGTTCGGCGACATCGTCACCGACCTCGCCGCCGCGGTGTGCGGCGGTATCGGGCTGGCGGCGAGCGGCAATATCGATGCGACGCGGACCAACCCGTCGATGTTCGAACCCGTGCACGGCAGCGCGCCCGATATCGCGGGACAGGGGATCGCGGACCCGACCGCGGCGATCATGTCGGTCGCGCTGTTGCTGGCGCACGTGGGCGAGGCGGATGCGGCAGCGCGCGTCGACAAGGCCGTCGAACAGCATCTCGCCACGCGTGGCGACGAGAAGCTGTCGACGACTCAGATCGGCGACCGGATCGCGTCCTACCTGTAGATCGCTGCGGACGGGGAGGCGTGGCGACACTTCGACGCCAGTGCTGGCTGTTCGCAATCGGCTCCACGTTTTTCGCGATCGCGACGGCGCCGGGACTTTCGGGGCTCGCCGGCGCAGGGCTGGCCAACGTCTTGTGTTTCGTCGGATCCTGGTTCTTCACGACCGCCGGGTGGATGCAGCTGGTGTTGGCCAGGCCGGTGCTGGGCGTCGGATGGCTCTCGGCCGCCACGCAGTTCGTGGGCACCCTCTTGTTCAACATCAGTACCGGGGCCGCGGTGTGGGCGCATGCGGTCGAGCCGCAGCGACGACTGGTGTGGGCGCCGGATGCGATCGGCTCGACGGCGTTTCTGGTCAGCGGAGTGCTCGGCGTCGTCGCGGTGACCGCGGCCGTCGGCGTGGTCGAGCTGAAATCGCGTGACTGGCAGGCGGAATGGATCAACCTGGTCGGCTGCCTGGCGTTCGGGGTGTCCGCCGCGGGCGCTTACGTGAGCGGGACCGGGGTCACCGAAGACGCCGTGCTCGCGAACGCCGGCACGTTCGTCGGCGCGCTGTGCTTTCTCGCGGCGGCGCTCCTGGTGCTACCGCGAGAGCGGGCGTAGCGCCGGCGATTCCTGCTCAGAGGTCGCGCGGGCGCCGAAATCACCGCCCCGGTGTGGGAGTCGCCGTCTGTTCGGTGTCGTCGGGGACGACCGGGATCGCCACGAGCGGCAGCAAGGCGCTCACCGCGAACGCCGCCGGATAGCCGGCCACCCCGATCAGCCCACCGAACAACGGCGCGGCGGCGGCCGAGGCGAGATGCTGGCTGGTGTTCTGCGTGCCGAGGGCGCGACCGCTCCAGAACGGCCCCGCGATCTCCGCGATCGCGGTGAACGCCAAACCGTTGTCGGACACCGTGATCACCGACGCGACGACCATCGCGAGCACGGCGATCGGCGAGTCCAGCCAGTCCAACAGCGCCAGCACGCCCATGGCGACCGCCGCCGCGACCGCGATCGTGCGGATCGGGCGCAGCCGCCGACCCAGGCGGTCCGACCAGTGCCCGGCCGCGATTCGCCCGGCGGCGCCGAGCAATTGGGCGACCATGACGATGGCACCCGCCGAGCCCGCCGACCAGCCGTGCTCGGCCATCAACCACACCAACGTGAACGTCCACACCACGGCCTGCGGCACCACGAGCAGCACCGAGACGGCGTGGATGCGCCACAACACCGAGGAACCGCGGTAGGGATTCGCGAGATGTTCGACCGGCGCCTCCGAGCGCGGCGGTCGCGGCGGATCGATCACCGCGATCAGGCACACCAGCGCCGACACCGCGCACACCACCGCCGGGAAGAGCAACGCCCCCGAGATGCCGTGGCTCTGCGCGAGCCGCGGAATCACGAGTGCTCCCAACCCGACTCCGAGCGGTGTGGCCGTCTGCCGGATCCCCATGGCCAGGCCGCGTTGTTCGGCGGGAAACCAGCCGACCACCAACCGGCCGCTGGCCGAGTTACTGCTCGCGGCAGCCATGCCGCCGAGAAGAAGGAACGCGCCGACGGCGATCAGCGACTCCGAGAGCGCGGCGGCGAACGCGGCGGCGGCGATCAGCACCGAGCCGACCGTCAGCACGATGCGCTCGCCGAAGCGGTCGACCGCGTAACCCCAGGCGATCAGCGTGATGACCAGTCCGAGGCTCGGCATACCGGACAGCAGGCCGGCCGCCGCGAGGTCGAGGCCGCGTTCGGTGTGCAGGGTGGGGATGAGAAACGCCGCGCCGTTGATGAACACGTTGGCGCTCGTCGTCGCCGCCAGGGCGATACCCAGCATCGACCACCGCCGCGCGGTGGTGAGCGACTCGACGGACATCCGTCCATGGTGGCACAGGCGTCTCACCATGCTGAATCTCCGTCTCAGATCATGAGACCAGCCTGCACCGGGAGTGGTCGACGGCCGCGGTGACCACGTTCATTAGGCTGAACGCCATGCGCCTAGGCCGAATCGCCAGCCCCGACGGTGTCGCCTTCGTCAGCGTCGAGGGCCCCCCGGACGACCCTGCCGAGGCGATCGTGAGGGAGATCGCCGAGCACCCGTTCGGCAACCCACAGTTCACGGGCAGGCAGTGGCCGCTCGCCGACGTGCGCCTGCTCGCCCCGATCCTGGCGACCAAGGTGGTCTGCGTGGGCAAGAACTACGCCGCGCACATCGAGGAGATGGCCGCGCAGGCCAAACGCGATGGCGGCACCGCCCCGAGTCCCGCCTCGTTCGACGACCCGATCATCTTCATGAAGCCGAACACGGCGATCATCGGACCGTACGTGCCGATCCAGTTGCCCGCCGACGCCAATCCCGTGCATTTCGAAGGTGAGTTGGCCGCCGTCATCGGCCGACCCTGCAAGGACGTACCGGCCGCGCGCGCGGCGGAGAACATCCTGGGCTACACGATCGCCAACGACGTCTCGGCCCGCGATCAGCAGCAGAAGGACGGCCAGTGGACCCGGGCGAAGGGCCATGACACGTTCTGCCCGGTCGGGCCGTGGATCGTCACCGACCTCGATCCGTCGGACCTCGAGATCCGCACCGAGGTCAACGGCGAGGTCAAGCAGAACAGTCGGACGTCGATGATGATCCACGATGTCGGCGCGATCGTGGAGTGGATCTCCCGAATCATGACGCTGCTGCCCGGCGACCTGATCCTGACCGGCACACCGGAGGGTGTCGGCCCGATCGAGGATTCCGACACCGTCAGCATCACCATCGAGGGCATCGGTACGTTGACGAATCCTGTTGTCCGCAAGGGGAAGTCATGAGCAGCGAGAACACCGTTCGGGTGCGGTTCTGCCCGTCTCCCACGGGCACGCCGCACGTCGGTCTCATCCGCACCGCGCTGTTCAACTGGGCGTACGCGCGTCACACCGGCGGCACCTTCGTGTTTCGCATCGAGGACACAGACTCGGCGCGTGATTCCGAGGAGAGCTACCGCGCGATACTCGATGCGCTGCGCTGGCTCGGCCTGGACTGGGACGAGGGCCCCGAGGTCGGCGGCCCCTACGGTCCGTACCGCCAGTCGGAGCGGCGCGACCTCTACCGTGACGTGATCGCCCGACTGCTCGAAACCGGTGACGCGTACGAGTCGTTCTCCACGCCCGAGGAAGTCGAGGCGCGCCATGTGGCCGCCGGACGCAATCCGAAACTGGGCTATGACAATTTCGACCGCGACCTGACCGAGGAGCAGCGGGCGGCGTTCCGAGCCGAGGGCAGGCGCGCGGTGGTGCGGCTCAAGATGCCGGACGCCGACATCGGCTGGCGCGACCTCGTGCGCGGAGAGACGACGTTCCCCGCCGGATCGGTACCCGATTTCGCGCTCACCCGCGGCAACGGGGAACCGTTGTACACCTTGGTCAATCCGGTCGACGACGCGTTGATGAAGATCACCCATGTGCTGCGCGGTGAGGACCTGCTGTCGTCGACCCCGCGCCAGATCGCGCTCTACCAGGCGCTGATGCGGATCGGTGTGGCCGACCGGATCCCCGAGTTCGCCCACCTGCCAAGCGTTCTGGGCGACGGCAACAAGAAGCTGTCCAAGCGCGATCCCCAGTCGAACCTGTTTCTGCATCGCGAACGCGGGTTCATCCCCGAGGGCCTGTTGAACTATCTGGCCCTCCTGGGCTGGGGGATCGCCGAGGACCGCGACGTGTTCACTCTCGACGAGATGGTCGCGGCCTTCGACGTCGCCGACGTCAACTCGAATCCGGCCCGGTTCGACCAGAAGAAGGCCGATGCGCTGAACGCCGAACACATCCGGATGCTGAGCGAGGAAGACTTCACCGCGCGACTGCGCGCGTATTTCGCCGAGCACGGCCACGACACCTGTCTGGACGACAAGCGGTTCGCCGAAGCCGCCGCGCTGGTGCAGACCCGCATCGTGGTGTTGGGCGACGCGTGGAATCTTCTGAAGTTCCTTAACGATGCGGAGTTCACGCTCGACGAGAAGTCCGCCGCCAAGGAATTGCGTGCGGAGGCGGTCCCCGTACTCGACGCCGCGTTGGCCGCGCTCGAGGGCAGCGGCGACTGGACCACCGAGGCGATCGAGGCGGCGTTGAAGGAGGCGCTGCTCGACGGCCTCGGGCTCAAACCGCGCAAGGCGTTCGGCCCGATCCGCGTCGCGGCCACCGGATCGACGGTCAGCCCGCCGCTGTTCGAATCGCTCGACCTGCTGGGGCGCGAACGCAGCCTGGCCCGTTTGCGGGCCGGTCGCGAGCACGCCGCCGCGGAAGCCCAGGCGTGAAAAGCGCGTTGAAAATCTTTGGTAGTCTGCACGTCGGTTCGCTACTACGCGCGACGGGTCACGCCCGCCGAGCTAGGGGGACCAAAAAGGCCCGTGACCTGCGGTTACGGACAGCCTATGGGGTATGGTGTAATTGGCAACACAGCTGATTCTGGTTCAGCCATTCTAGGTTCGAGTCCTGGTACCCCAGCCAATGACCGTGATTAGGCCGACAAATCTCGCTGAGATATGCTGGCCATCCGGAAACCAGTTCTAGCCCCCGTCGTCTAGCGGCCTAGGACGCCGCCCTCTCACGGCGGTAGCGTGGGTTCGAATCCCATCGGGGGTACAACTTTCGGCAGCGCGAACTGCGCACTCTTTCATCGGCGCCTTCTGGCGCTTTTCACAAGCGGCGCGTCAACGCCTCGGCGGCGGCCAACAGATCGGCGGCCCACCGTGCACCGGGCCGCCGGCCCATCCGGTCGATCGGACCCGATACCGAAATCGCGGCGATCACGTCGCCGCGACCGTCACGCACCGGTGCCGAGACACTCGCCACACCCGGCTCGCGTTCGGCCGCGCTCTGCGCCCAGCCGCGCTTGCGGACCTCGGCGAGCGTGCGCTCGCTGAACTTCGCCGTGGGGAGCACCGCCTGCTGCGTGGCCGGATCGGCATAAGCCAGCAGAACCTTCGCGCCGGATCCGGCGGTCATCGGCAACCTGCTGCCGACCGGCACGGTATCGCGCAGCCCGGCAGGCGGTTCCAGCGCGGCCACACAGATCCGCGAAGATCCTTCGCGGCGGTAGAGCTGCACGCTTTCACCGGTGATCTCGCGCAGCCGGGGCAGCACCACCGCACCGGCGGCCACGAGCGGATCGTTGACCTGTCCGGCCAATTCGGTCAGCCCCGGACCGAGCCGCCACCGCCCGTCGCCGTTGCGCGTCAGCAGGCAATGGGTTTCCAGGCCGGCGGCAAGGCGGTGCGCGGTGGCGCGGGGCAGCCCCGTGCGCTCGCACAGCTCGGCCAGCCCGCACGGCGAATCGGCGACCGCGTGCAGCACGCCCACGGCTTTGTCCAATACGCCGATGCCGCTATCCTGTCTCATAGAGAGATACTAACGTCCCAGATTGTGAGATAGTCAAGATGTCGACCGATGTTTCGAGCGAGCGCATCGACAAACAGCGCACGATGGCCGAAAAGGTGTGGGCCGACCACGTCGTCGTCGAGGGCGGCGGCGTGGGTGCTGCGCGTGAACCCGATCTGATCTACATCGACTTGCACCTCGTGCACGAGGTGACCAGTCCGCAGGCGTTCGACGGTCTGCGATTGGCGGGGCGTCCGGTGCGTCGACCGGACCTGACGATCGCCACCGAGGATCACAACGTGCCGACGATCGACATCGACAAGCCGATCGCGGACCCCGTGTCGCGCACACAGGTGGAGACCCTTCGGCGCAACTGCGAGGAGTTCGGCATCCGGCTTCACCCGATGGGCGACGCCGAGCAGGGCATCGTGCACATCATCGGACCGCAACTCGGTTTGACGCAGCCCGGTATGACCGTCGTGTGCGGCGACAGCCATACCTCGACGCATGGTGCGTTCGGCGCACTGGCGATGGGGATCGGCACATCTGAGGTCGAGCACGTACTCGCGACGCAGACACTGCCGCTGCGCCCGTTCAAGACGATGGCGGTCAACGTCGACGGCGAACTGCCCGAGGGGGTGAGCGCGAAGGACATCATCCTCGCGGTGATCGCCAAGATCGGCACCGGCGGCGGGCAGGGACACGTCATCGAATACCGCGGCAGCGCCATCGAATCGCTGTCGATGGAGGGCCGGATGACGATCTGCAACATGAGCATCGAGGCCGGCGCTCGGGCCGGCATGGTCGCGCCCGACGACACCACCTTTGAATTCCTGCGCGGGCGTCCGCACGCTCCGCAGGGCGCGCAATGGGACGAAGCGGTCGCCGCATGGCGCCGCCTTCGCACCGACGAAGGCGCCGAATTCGACACCGAGGTCTACATCGACGCCTCGACGCTGAGCCCCTTCGTCACCTGGGGGACCAATCCCGGCCAGGGCGTGGCCCTGTCGGATTCGGTTCCCGATCCGGAACTGATGTTCGACGAGGGGGAGCGTCAGGCGGCCGAAAAGGCGTTGGCCTATATGGACCTTCGGCCCGGGACGGCGATGCGTGACATCTCCGTCGACACCGTCTTCGTCGGCTCGTGCACCAACGGGCGCATCGAGGATCTGCGTGTGGTGGCCGATGTGCTGCGCGGCCGCAAGGTCTCCGACGGGGTGCGCATGCTGGTCGTGCCCGGGTCGATGCGGGTGCGACTGCAGGCCGAATCCGAAGGCCTGGGCGAGATCTTCACCGCCGCCGGCGCGGAGTGGCGGCAGGCGGGTTGCTCGATGTGCCTCGGTATGAACCCCGACCAACTGTCGCCGGGTCAACGGTGCGCGTCGACCTCCAACCGGAATTTCGAGGGCAGGCAAGGCAAGGGCGGCCGTACCCATTTGGTGTCGCCTGCGGTCGCGGCGGCCACCGCGGTGCGCGGCACGCTGTCCTCGCCCGCGGACCTGACCGGTCCTCGCCCGCGGACCTGACCGACTGATTAGGAGAACAAGTCATGCAGGCTTTCCACACCCACACCGGCATCGGCGTCCCGCTGCGCAGGTCCAATGTCGACACCGATCAGATCATCCCGGCGGTCTACCTGAAGCGAGTTACACGAACGGGTTTCGAGGACGGTTTGTTCGCCGCCTGGCGCAATGATCCGTCGTTCGTATTGAACCTGCCCCCATTCGACAAGGGTTCGGTTTTGGTCGCCGGTCCCGATTTCGGCACCGGTTCGTCGCGCGAACATGCCGTGTGGGCCCTTATGGATTACGGCTTCCGGGTCGTCATCTCATCCCGCTTCGCCGACATCTTTCGGGGCAATGCGGGCAAGGCCGGGCTTCTGGCGGCCGAAATTCCGCAAGATGATGTGGAAATTTTATGGAAGCTCATCGAGGAGCAGCCAGGGCTGGAAATCACTGTGAATCTTCAAGATCGGACCATCACCGCCGGAACGGTCATGGTGCCGTTCAGAATTGACGACTATACGGCCTGGCGATTGCTCGAAGGGCTGGACGATATAGGCCTTACGCTGCGTAAATGCGATGAAATCGAGGCTTATGAAGCCCGTCGCCCGGACTGGAAACCGCGGACTCTGTCCGCCGGATAAAGGCCGCCGGTGAGCCGAAATCACCGCCTCTGAACCCGGTTCTCGGGGTCCCCTCTGGAGGTCAAGGGGGGCAAGAAAGTTCGCTGGCTTCGCCTGAAACTGCGCGTGGCTCTTGGAAATCAATGGGGAATGGGTTTACCGTGTCCTCTAGTCGGTCCAAAGAGGGCCACTGGTTTCCGGAGGTTATGCATGAACAAAGCAGAGCTCATCGACGTACTCACGGAGAAAATGGGCTCGGATCGTCGGTCGGCAACCGCCGCGGTGGAGAACGTCGTTGACACCATCGTGCGTGCGGTTCACAAGGGTGACAGCGTCACCATTACCGGCTTCGGCGTTTTCGAACAGCGCCGCCGCGCAGCACGCGTCGCGCGTAACCCGCGCACCGGCGAGACCGTAAGGGTCAAGCCCACCTCCGTGCCGGCATTCCGACCCGGTGCACAGTTCAAAGCCGTTGTCTCTGGGGCGCAGCGCCTCCCGGCGGAAGGACCAGCAGTGAAGAGAGGCGTTACGGCGGGAAGTGCCCGCAAGGCGGCCAAGAAGACCGCGAAGAAGGCCGCGAAGAAGGCTCCGGCCAAGAAGGCCGCGACCAAGCGGACGGCAGCCAAGAAGACCGCCGCCAAGAAGTCTCCGGCCAAGAAGGCCGCGACCAAGCGGACAGCGGCCAAGAAGACCGCCGCCAAGAAGGCGCCGGCCAAGAAGTCGGCTGCCAAGAAGGCTCCGGCCAAGAAGGCCGCGACCAAGCGGACGGCAGCCAAGAAGACCGCGAAGAAGGCCTCGGCCCGCAAGGCGCCGGCCAAGCGCGGTCGCAAGTAGTTTCAACCGGAGACGCCGTGGGTCTTTTGACCCACGGCGTTTTCGTGTTTGTGGCCGTCCAAAACATCTACGGCTCAATCTTTCCGGGCATCAGTCGGCCCGAATTTTGCATTCAACCCGCGGGTGTCATTTGACCGCGAGCGGGCTGCCCATGTGGTCCGCCGCGATCAGCCGGCCGTTGTGAAGCGACAGCACCCAGGTGCTTCCCTTGCGATTGCGCGACTTGTCGGGGCGCACGCCGTCGCGCTCGCACCACCAATCGATCAGGCCGGGGATCACCTTGCCCTGGGTACAGATCACCGGTGTGCCTGGCGTGTCGGCGATCTCGAGGAAGCGTTGTCTCGCCGCCTTACGATCCTGCGCGTAGGCCTCTTCCGTCAGCAGCTCGTCGCGCAGGATCGTCGCCCCGAGTTCTTCGGCGAGCGGTTCCAACGTCGAGACGCACCGCACCCTGTCGGCGGCGAACAGACGGTCGGCGCCGAACGCGAGCAACACACCGACGAGAGACTCCGCCTGCGCCCGGCCGTTCTTGTCCAGCGGCCGCTCGCGGTCGTCGCCCTTGAACCGTGACTTGCTGCCGGCGGTGGCGTGGCGCACGATCAACACCGTCTTGGTGTCGGCCGGATACTTCGCGAAGCGGCGCAGAACCTTTCGATCCTGCGGGTACTCCAGCTGTTTGATCGCCGCCGGAAGGGGTAACCACTTGAGTTCGTCGACCTCGTCGTTGGGCTGGAACTCGCCGCGGATCTGGCGCGCCGCCCAGTAGCGCACCTTCTTCTTACCCTCTTCGACGGGATAGCTCACCGACGCCAGCCGCCGACCGAGATGCGCGGTGTACCCGGTCTCTTCGCATACCTCGCGGACAGCGGCGACGGGCTCGGTCTCTCCGGGGTCGACCTTCCCTTTCGGCAGCGACCAGTCGTCGTAACGAGGGCGGTGGATCAGCGCCACTTCCGGAGCGTCGGGCCGACCGTTCGGCCGCCACAACACCGCGCCTGCGGCGAGGATCGTCTTCGTCTCGGAGCTGGTCTCGGATGTCCGCTTCGGCACCTCAACTCCTGCAGATCATTCCGGCCACGGCCGGCCCACGACAATTCGTATGGTCTGCGACGTTGAGTAAATCCGTCATGGCTGCCGGTGGCGCTCCATCAACGAGACCTGATGATCGCGAACCGTCTGACCCTCCTGCGGTGACGCCGTCCACTTACCGTCGATGCCCAACTCCCAACACCGGGTCGCGGGGTCCATCGCCGATTCGAAGATCTCATGCAGTTGGGCCTTCAGTCGAGGATCCTTGACTTCGGCCATCACTTCGACGCGCCGATCGAGATTGCGGTGCATCATGTCGGCGCTGCCGATCCAGAATTCGTCGATGCCGCGGAAGTGGATGATCCGCGAATGCTCGAGGAACCGGCCGAGGATGGAACGCACGACGATGTTGTCCGAATACCCGGGGGCTTGGGGGCGTAGCGCGCAGATGCCCCGAACCACCACCTCCACCCGCACGCCGGCCTGCGATGCGCGATACAGCGCGTCGATGACCTGCTCGTCCACCAACGCGTTGGCTTTCAGCCTGATCCGGCCCTCGGCGCCGTCGCGGGTCGCGGCGATCTCGCGCTCGATGCGATCGATGATGCCCCTGCGGACCCCCTGAGGCGCGACCAGCAGGTTGCGATAGGAGTCCTTGCGCGAGTATCCCGTCAGCGAGTTGAACAGGTCGGTGAGGTCGGCGCCGATGTCGGGCGCGGCGGTCAACAGCCCGATGTCTTCGTACAGCCGGGCGGTTTTCGGGTTGTAGTTGCCCGTGCCGATATGGCAGTAGCGCCGGATCAGGGAACCTTCGCGGCGCACCACCAGACACGTCTTGCAGTGGGTCTTGAGCCCGATGAGTCCGTACACCACGTGCACGCCTGCACGCTCGAGTGCGCGGGCCCATTGGATGTTGGCCTGCTCGTCGAACCGGGCCTTGATCTCGACGAGCGCGACGACCTGCTTGCCCGCCGCCGCAGCGTCGATGAGCGCGTTGACGATTGGGGAGTCGCCGGATGTGCGGTACAGCGTCTGCTTGATCGCCAGCACATTCGGGTCCGCCGCGGCCTGTTCGATGAACCGTTGCACGGTGGTGGAGAACGAGTCGTACGGGTGGTGCACCAGCACGTCCCCGTCGCGCAGCGTCGAGAAGATGCTCTTGGGTGTCTCGCGCTCGCCGAACGCCGGCGGGGTGGCGGGGACGAACGGCCGGTCCTTGAGATCTGGGCGGTCGAGATCGTAGATCTGCCACAGCGAGGACAGGTCGAGCAGGCCGGGCACCTCGATGACATCGCCCGGCGCGACGTCGAGTTCGCGCAACAGCAGTTCGAGCATGCCCTCGGTCATATCGTCGGAGACTTCCAACCGGACCGGAGAACCGAACCGGCGGCGCGCGAGTTCCCGTTCGAGCGCCTGCAGCAGGTCTTCGTCGCGGTCCTCCTCGACCTCGAAATCGGCGTTGCGCGTGATGCGGAACGCGTGGTGCTCGACGATCTCCAGCCCGGGGAACAACACATGCAGAAACGCCGCGATCAGTTCTTCCATCGGCAGGAACCGGACCACCTTCGCGTCACCTTCGCGCACGGCGAGTTCGACGAAACGTTCCACGTTGTCGGGCACTTTGACTCGGGCGAAGTGTTGTCCACCGTCGTCGGGATGCTTGACGGTGATCGCCAGGTTCAGGCTCAACCCACTCACGAACGGGAACGGGTGGGCCGGATCGACCGCCAGCGGCGTCAGGACGGGGAAGACCTGTTCGTGGAAATAGGTGGAAAGCCGGGCACGTTCGGCGTCGTCGAGCTCGGCCCAGGTGACGATCACGATGCCCTCGTCGGCCAGCGCGGGCCGTACCGCATCGAGGAACACGTGCGCGTGGCGGTTCGCGAGATGCTGAGTCCGCTCGTTGATGCGACGCAACTGTTCGCGCGGCGAGAGGTTGTCCGCGGAGCGCACCGAGAGCCCCATCTCGTCGCGACGCTTCAGCCCGGCGACGCGCACCATGTAGAACTCGTCGAGGTTCGACGCGAATATCGCGAGGAACTTCGCCCGTTCCAGCAGCGGCAGCGAGGGATCGGCGGCCAGTGCCAGCACGCGGGCGTTGAAGTCCAGCCAACTCAGCTCGCGGTTCAGGTAGCGATCCTCGGGCAGCGCGTTGTCGACCGCGGGCGCGGTGGCCGCGGGAGGCGCCTCCGGCGCCGAGTCGCCCGAGTCCGCGGGCATCGGCCGGATGCTCGTGGCGGTCGGTTCGCTGTCGTTGTCGCGAACCTCGATCCCGGCTTTGGTCATGCCTCAGATGATCCCCCATCCAACGCGCTTCGTGCCAGCGCGCGTGGAACTGTTCACTTAGATGTGGCGATGGCCGCGGCCGTCGCGGCGCCGACGCCGAGGCGCCGCGCCACCAGCAGGTCTTCGGGTGTGTCGATGTCGCACCGCAGCCCCGGCCACGCCCCGGTGAGCTCGAGCGCACCGGAACGGCGGTGGCGCTGCGCGGAGTCCGCGCCGAATTGCGGGTTCAAGGCCGCTCCGAAGGAGAACAACGCCGACGTGCCGGTGCCGTGCCGGTCACCGACGAAACTTCGCGGGTGTCTGCGGGCACTCGCCGCCGCCGCCGTCAACTCGTGGGTCTGCAGGGCCGGGAGATCACCTTGCAGCACAACGACATTCGGTGTCTCGGTGCGGACTTCGGCCTCGGCGGCGGTGATCGCATTGTTCAGCGGGTCGTGGTGGCCGGGCGGAGTCGGGTCGGTGAGCACCCTGGCGCCCAGCCCGACCGCGGCCTCGGCGGCGGCGTCGTCCGGCGTGACGACCGTGATCGAGCCCACGGCCGGGACCGCGGAGGCGGCGGTGATCGTGTCGATCAGCATCGCCAACACGACCTTCTCGCGGGTGCTCGCGGAGAACACGGGGGCCAGTCGGGTCTTGGCCGCTGCGAGTCGTTTAACGGCGATCACCAACCCGATGTCGGCATCCGCTGACCCGCTCATGTGCGTCATCCTGCCAGCCCTTCGCCCCGCGTTACGCTGAAGGCGTGGTCGAAGCGGCGGTGATGGGCGCGGGTGCATGGGGTAGTGCGCTGGCCAAGGTGCTTGCCGATGCCGGCAACGAGGTGCGGCTGTGGGCACGGCACGCAGAAGTCGCCGACGAGATCAACGACACCCATCGCAACACCGGCTATCTCGGCGACGCCGAGCTACCCAAGACCATCCGGGCCACCAGTGAAGCCGCCGAGGCGCTGGACGGCGCATGCACTGTGCTGTTCGCGGTGCCCTCCCAGACGCTGCGATCGAACCTCGAACAGTGGTCGGGGCTGATCGACGACGAAGTCACCCTGGTGAGCCTGGCCAAGGGCATCGAGCTCGACACGCTCATGCGCATGAGTCAGGTGATCATCCAGGTGACCGGTGCCGATCCGGCGCGCGTCGCGGTGGTCTCCGGGCCCAACCTCGCCAGCGAGATCGCCGACGAGCAACCGGCGGCCACGGTCGTGGCGTGCAGTGACTCCGGACGGGCGGTCGCGCTGCAGCGGGCGCTGTCGACGGCGTACTTCCGGCCCTACACCAACGCCGACGTCATCGGCGCGGAAGTCGGTGGCGCGTGCAAGAACGTCATCGCGCTGGCCTCCGGTATGGCGGCCGGCGTCGGGCTGGGTGAGAACACCGCTGCCGCGATCATCACCCGTGGGTTGGCTGAGATCATGCGGCTGGGAATCGCGTTGGGCGCCAAGCCCGCGACGCTCGCCGGCCTGGCCGGGGTCGGCGATCTGGTCGCGACCTGCACGTCCACGCACTCGCGCAACCGCTCGTTCGGGCTGCGGCTCGGTCAGGGCGGCACGATGGAGTCGGCGATGCGTGCGACCGGCGGCCACGTCGCCGAGGGCGTCGAATCGTGTCAGTCGGTGCTCGCGCTGGCGGAGAGCTACGACGTCGAGATGCCGCTGACCGACGCCGTGTTCCGGGTGTGTCACAGGGGTTTGTCGGTCGATGAGGCCGTCGCCTTGTTGCTCGGGCGCAGCACAAAACCGGAGTGACCGGTGGACGGTCAATACGGCGATTCCACCCGCAGCGTGAAATCCGTTGCCTCGGAACCGGTTCCCGGCCAAGCCGTGGCGCCGTCCCCCGTTCCGGCGAGCACTTTTCATCTGTCGTCCGATGAGTCGGATTCGTCGGACACCTACGGTCGGGGCTCGAATCCCACGTGGCGCCACCTGGAGTCGGCGCTCGCGCAACTCGAGGGTGCGCCGGCCGCGCTCGCCTTCGGATCCGGGATGGCCGCCATCACCTCCGTCCTGCGGGTGCTGGCCAAGCCCGGCAGCAAGCTCGTCGTCCCCGCCGACGGCTACTATCAGGTCCGCCAGTATGCTTCGGAATATCTTGCCGCACAGGGTGTTACGGTTGTCACCGCATCCGCCGGAGAGATGTGTGCGGCATCGGCGGACGCGGACGTCGTGCTCGCCGAGAGCCCGGCCAATCCGGGCCTGGACGTCGTGGATCTGCATCGGCTCGCGATGGAGTGCCGTGGTCGAGGCGCGACGCTCGTCGTCGACAACACCACCGCGACGCCCTTCGGCCAGCAACCGCTTTCGCTGGGCGCCGACGTGGTCGTGGCCAGTGCGACCAAGGCGCTTTCAGGGCACAGCGACCTGCTCGCCGGGTATGTCGCGACCGCGCATCCCGAGTTGATGGACGCCATCGCGCGCGAACGGCTGCGCTCGGGCTCCGTCCTCGGCGCGTTCGAGGCGTGGCTGCTGTTGCGCAGCCTGGGCACCGCGGGGCTGCGATTCGAACGTCAGTGCCACAACGCGTCGGCGCTCGCCGTGGCCCTGCTCGCTCACCCCGCCGTGCGGGTGGTGCGCTATCCGGGCCTGCCCGACGACCCGTCGCACCGGATCGCGTGCGCGCAGATGAAGCGGTTCGGCGGGCTGATCGCCGTCGAGTTGGCTGACGCCGCCGCGGTGCACGCTCTGGTGGAGCGCAGCGCGCTGCTGATCGCTTCGACGAGCTTCGGCGGAATCCACACGTCGGTGGACCGGCGCGCCCGGTGGGGCGACGACGTCAGCGACGGCTTCGCGCGCATCTCGCTGGGTATCGAGGACACCGACGACCTGATCGCCGATATCGAGCAGGCGCTGGGCTGATACCGCCGACGGGCATCGCCGGACGGCCGCCCGGCGGGCCGGACGGTAGCCTCTCTAGGTTGTGACTGCCCGCCAAGACCCCGGCACTGGACGCATCCGGGTTGCCGTCGTTTACGGCGGACGCAGCTCCGAGCACGCCATCTCCTGCGTCTCCGCAGGCAGCATCCTGCGCAACCTCGACCCGCAGCGCTTCGACGTGGTCGCGATCGGCATCACCCCGGAGGGGGCGTGGATATTGACCGACGCGCGGCCGGACACCCTCGCGATCACCGACGGACGGCTGCCGGAGGTGACCGCCGCGTCGGGCACGGAGCTGGCCCTGGCCGCCGATCCGGGACGCCGCGGGCAGCTGCTGTCGTTGGGCCAGGGCGCAGGGGAGATGCTGGCGACGGTCGACGTTGTGTTCCCGGTCCTGCACGGTCCGTACGGCGAGGACGGCACGATCCAGGGGCTGCTCGAGCTGGCCGGGGTGCCCTTCGTCGGCGCGGGTGTGCTCGCCAGCGCGGTGGGCATGGACAAGGAGTTCA
Source organism: Mycolicibacterium celeriflavum (assembly GCA_050205545.1). Classification (GTDB taxonomy): domain Bacteria; phylum Actinomycetota; class Actinomycetes; order Mycobacteriales; family Mycobacteriaceae; genus Mycobacterium; species Mycobacterium celeriflavum_A. Next base: position 334,264 of record JBNMQV010000002.1, on the reverse strand, counting down.
CCAAGAAGCTGCTGGGCGCCGCCGGGTTGCCGATCGGCGATCACGAGGTGCTGCGCCCCCGCCAGGACGCGCTCGGGCTGGAGGCCCGCGAGCGCCTCGGCCTCCCGGTGTTCGTCAAACCCGCCCGCGGAGGGTCGTCGATCGGCGTCAGCCGGGTGACGGCTTGGGATCAGCTGCCGCAGGCGATCGAGCTCGCCCGTCGGCACGACCCGAAAGTGATCGTCGAGGCCGCGGTGCCGGGGCGTGAACTGGAATGCGGCGTGCTCGAATTCCCCGACGGGCGGGTCGAGGCCAGCGTGGTCGGCGAGATCCGCGTCGCGGGGGTGCGCGGTCGCGAGGACGGGTTCTACGACTTCGCGACGAAATATCTCGAGGACGCCGCCGAACTCGACGTGCCCGCCAAGGTCGACGACGAGGTGTCCGATGCGGTGCGCCGGTTATCGATCCAGGCGTTCAATGCGATCGACTGTCAGGGTTTGGCCCGCGTCGACTTCTTCCTCACCGACGACGGCCCCGTCATCAACGAGATCAACACGATGCCGGGGTTCACCACGATCTCGATGTTCCCGCTGATGTGGGCGGCCAGCGGCGTCGACTATCCGACCCTGCTGGCCACTATGGTCCAGACTGCGCTCAAACGCGGTACCGGGCTGCGCTGAGTCAACGCGGCGGCCCCGGCGTGACGGGCTTGGCGGGCAGCGCCTTGGCGATCGCCGAGGACAGCAGCTGAATCGGCGTCGGGCCGGAGCCCTGGGGCAACGTCAACGCGATGTAGACGCCCCGGTCGACCGCGTACCAGGTGCTGCGCGCCCGTTCGGCGTCCGTCGTATCGGCGCCGGGCTCACCCACCCGGAACCACTGCACGTCGTCGACCACCTGGACCGGTGCGCCCACCACGAATTCGGCGGGCCGATCGACCCCGCACCGCAACACGACGGGTTCGCCACCGTCCTCCGCCCGCCACGCCGCCGCCCCCGGCGGCGCCGGGTCGGCCAGGGGAGCGCGGATCTGGTCGTCGAGTTCGTCGGGCAGATCGGCGATCAGGTCGGCGCATTCGGAACTGGTCGCCTGCGGGGCAGGCACCGCCGCGACCGGCACCGGCTCTCGGGGCGCCGAATTCTGGCGCATCACCGCGACCACCAGAACGGCCACGATGCCCGCGACCGCCACCACCAGAGCGGCGATCAGCAGCGCACGGGGCGGTCCGTCACCGGTCTGCGAAGCCACGCCCCAACTCTATTGATGAGCCCCGTCGGCGATCGGGCAGGTCAGCGTCCGGGTGATGCCGGCCACCTGCTGGACATTGGGCACGACGGTGGCCTTCAGATCGGCCATGGTGTCGGCGCCCACCCGCACGACCACGTCATACGGTCCGGTCACGTACTCCGCGGACAGAACCCCGGGAAGCGCGGCGAGTTGCTTGGCGACGACCTCGGCGCGGCCGACTTCGGTCTGAATCAGCATGAAAGCCTCGACCACCCGCTGCTCCTCCACATCGCTGCATAGACTCCACGCCGCAGGCGCTTAACGTACCGCAGGTGCGGTCGCCGTTCAGGCCGGGCCGCGACAGGAGGTGACATGGCGTCCGACGCCGAGACCCTGGCGGAACTGGGGGAGTTCGCGGTCATCGAGCGCCTGGTGGCCGGTCGCCGCCAGCCCGACGCCGTCGCGGTGGGGCCCGGTGACGACGCCGCGGTCCTGTACGCCCCCGACGGCAGGATGGTCGTGTCCACCGACATGCTCGTGGCCGGACGCCACTTCCGGTTGGACTGGTCGACGCCGAACGAGGTGGGGCGCAAGTCGATCGCGCAGAACGCCGCCGACATCGAGGCGATGGGTGCGCGGCCGACCGCGTTCGTCGTCGCGTTCGGCGCGCCGTCGGACACGCCCGCCGAGCAGGTCCTGCAGCTGGCCGACGGCATGTGGCAGGAGGCCGGGTCGATGGGCGCGGGCATCGCCGGCGGCGACCTCGTCAGCGCCCCGCAGTGGGTGATCTCGGTGACCGTGCTCGGTGACCTCGGCGGCCGTGAACCGGTGCGCCGCAGCGGCGCGAATCCCGGTGATGTGGTGGCCGTCGCCGGTGAAATCGGACGCTCGGCCGCCGGATATGCGGTGTGGCGCAACGGTATCGACGGGTTCGACGAGTTGCGCATGCGACACGTCGCTCCTCAGCCGCTCTATGGGCAGGGCCGCGTCGCCGCCGACAATGGCGCCACCGCGATGACCGACGTGTCCGACGGACTGCTGGCCGACCTGGGCCACATCGCCGAGGCCTCCGGCGTCGGCATCGACCTGTCCACCGCCGCGCTGGCCGCCGACCGCGACGCGCTCGCCGGCGTCGCCGAGGTCTTGGGCGCCGATGCCTGGGCATGGGTTCTCGGCGGTGGGGAGGACCACGCGCTGGTCGCGACCTTCCCCGACACGCCGCCACCCGGGTGGCGGGTGATCGGCCGCGCCCACGACAACGCTCAGGGGGTGTCGGTCGACGGCGCGGTGTGGCAGGGGAATACCGGGTGGCAGTCGTTCGACTAGTTAGGGTGTCGAGTCGTGACCGTGTACGCCATCGCCCAGTTGAGGTTCACGGACCGTGCGGCGTATGACCGCTATCAAGCCCGTTTCCTCGACGTCTTCACCCGCTACTCGGGGACGTTGCTCGCCGCCGACGAGTCGCCGCGAATCCTGGAGGGCGAGTCGGACCGCGAGAAGGTCGTGCTGATGTCGTTCCCGGATGAGCAAGCGTTTCGAGACTGGGCCAATTCGCCCGAGTACCAGGAGATCTCGAAGGACCGCCACGCCGGCGCCGATTCGGTGGTGATGCTGGTCGAGGGGCTCGCGTGACCGCGCGGCCGCTGCACGAACTGGTCGAGCGGGGCTGGGCCACGGCCCTGGAACCGGTTGCCGGTCAGGTCGCGCAGATGGGCGAGTTCCTGCGCGCCGAACTGGCGGCCGGCAACGGCTACCTGCCGGCGGGGCAGAATGTGTTGCGCGCGTTCACGTTTCCGATGGATCGGGTTCGGGTGCTGATCGTCGGACAGGATCCCTATCCCACACCCGGCCATGCCGTCGGCCTCAGCTTCTCGGTCGCGCCCGAGGTCCGGCCGTTACCGCGCAGCCTGGAGAACATCTTCAAGGAGTACGGCAGCGACCTCGGGTATCCCGCGCCGAGCACCGGCGACCTGACGCCGTGGGCCGAGCGCGGGGTGATGTTGCTCAACAGAGTCCTCACGGTCCGCCCGGGCACCCCCGCCTCGCACCGCGGCAAGGGGTGGGAAGCCGTGACCGAGTGCGCGATCCGCGCCCTCGTCGAGCGCAAGCAGCCGTTGGTCGCGGTGCTGTGGGGCCGTGACGCCTCGACGTTGAAGCCGATGCTGGACGGCGCGGACTGCGTCGCGATTGAGTCGCCGCACCCGTCACCGTTGTCGGCGTCACGCGGTTTCTTCGGGTCGCGGCCGTTCACCCGCGCGAACGAACTGCTCGAGAAGATGGGCGCAGAGCCGATCGACTGGCGGCTGCCCTAGCGGCTATCCGACGCCGGGAATCGGCGGCGGCGAGGGGATCGGCGGAGGCGACGGAATCTCCGGTGGTGCCGGGATCGGCGGCGGCGACGGGACGTCGGGAACCGGAACCTCGACGGTGCCCTCACCGGTGGTGGTGGTCGGCAGCTCCGGCGACGGCGTGGTGGTCTCGGGCGCGCTCGTCTCCACCGTCACTTCCACGGACGTGGTGGTCGGCGTCGTGGTGGTGGTGGTTTCCTCGCCGGCGGAGTCGCCGCCGCCGCACGCGGTGAGGAGGGCCAGCGCACAACCGGACGCCAGCGCGATCAGGGTGGGTTTTGCAGCTGCACGGGAGGTCATGCTCGACGGGCTACCCGGTGGGTGCCCGCCGCAACCGCACGCGAGTCAGCCGCGCGAGACCTTTCCGGCCTTGATGCACGACGTGCAGACATTCATGCGCTGCTTGTTGCCCCCGGGACGGGTCACGGCGCGCACGGTCTGGATATTGGGATCCCAGCGACGGCTGGTCCGGCGATGGGAGTGCGAGACCGACTTGCCGAAGCCGGGTCCCTTCCCGCAGATATCGCACACGGCAGCCATTGCAGAACTCCTCAGATCAGTACGTGGGGGCCTGGGCCGCTGCACCGCGACGGGCGCGGCTCGACCCGACAACCCGACCAGGATACCGGCAGCCGCAGCGATCACCAAAATGCCGTCCGCGCGCGGTGCGCGGGACCTCCACAGCCTACCGACCGGCGGCAATGTCTTGGCGCGGGCTGTCGGGTCGAATCGCTAGGCTGACGCGCACGGCGGGGTGCGGTCAGGGCGTTCCATTCTGTTGGAGGTTAGGCATGTCGGCTCGACTGCTCGACGCCTCCACTCTGCGGAAGTGGTCGCACGCCGCGGTCGGTGACCTGATCACCCACACCGACGAGATCAACCGGCTCAACGTGTTCCCGGTCGCCGACGCCGACACCGGGACGAACATGCTGTTCACCATGCGTTCGGCGTGGGCGCAGGCCGACGCGTTGCCCCACACCGAGGACGTTGCCGAGGTCGCGGCGGCGCTGGCACGCGGGGCGTTGCACGGGGCGCGGGGCAATTCGGGCGTCATCCTGTCCCAGATCCTGCGTGCGCTGGCCGAGGTCACCGCGGAGGCGTCGAGCGGCTCGGGCGGCGGCCTCACCTCGGTCGACGGGCGCCTGTTCGCCGCCGCGCTGCGCCACGCCGTGGTGCTGGTGATCCGCTCGATGGGCGAAGCGGTCCCGGGCACCATCGTCACCGTGCTCGAGGACGCCGCCGAAGCCGCCGAGCGGGCCTTCGCCGACGGCGTCGACCTGCCCGATGTCGTGGGAGGCGCCGCGGACGCGGCGGCGCAGTCGCTGGACCGCACCACCGGCCAACTCGACGTGCTGGCGCGCGCGGGCGTGGTGGACGCCGGAGGTCGCGGGTTGCTGGTACTGCTGGACGCGATGAGCACGACGCTGACGGACCGCGCGGCCCGCAGGGCGGCGTACGTTCCGGCGCCCCCGTCGGACACCGACGCGGTGCGGGCCGGGGCCGTCGAGGCGCCGCAGTTCGAGGTGATGTACCTGCTCAGCTGTGCCGATGCGGCGGGGGTGGAGCGGTTGCGCGGCACCCTGGAAGCGCTGGGCGACTCGGTGGCGATCGCCGCCCCGACGGACGGTAGCGGGCATTACTCCGTGCACGTGCACGCCGATGACGCCGGCGCCGCCGTCGAGGCCGGTCTCGCGGTGGGAAAGCCCAGCCGAATCCAGATCACCGCGCTCACCGGCACCGTCGGCGCCCGCCCGGCGGGTGGGTGGTCGCGGGATCGCACCGTGCTCGCCGTCGTCGACGGCGAGGGAGCCGAGGAGTTGTTCGCGGGCGAGGGCGCGCACGTCCTGCGGATCGACCGCGACGCGCCGGTCAGCGCGAAGCAACTGCTGCACGCGCTGGTCAACGCCGACGCGGGCCAGGCGATGATCCTGCCGAACGGCTATGTCGCCGCCGAGGAACTGGTCGCCGGGTGCACGGCGGCGATGGGTTGGGGCATCGATGTGGTTCCGGTGCCCGCGGCGTCCATGGTGCAAGGGTTGGCGGCGCTGGCGGTCCACGACGATTCGCGACAGGCGGTCGACGACGGATACACCATGGCCCGGGCCGCCGCGGGCGCCCGGCACGGGTCGGTGCGGATCGCCACCGAGGAGGCGCTCACCTGGGCGGGCATGTGCAAACCGGGCGACGGCCTCGGCATCTCCGGCGACGAGGTGCTGATCGTCGGCGACGACCTGGTCGCGGCGGGCGCCGGCCTGATCGATCTGCTGCTGGCCGCAGGCGGTGAACTGGTCACGGTCCTCACCGGCGCCGGAGTCGACGAGGGTGTCGCCGGCGCGCTCGGCGAGCACGTGCACGAACGGCACCTCGGCGCCGAACTCGTCGCCTATCACACCGGCCACCGCGGCGACGCCCTGCTGATCGGGGTGGAGTAGTCGTGGCGACGCTGTCCGACCGTCTCGACTTCGTGATCGGCAAGAAGGCCGCGGATCCGCTCGCCGAGCACTTCGGCATCCACACCGTCAACGACCTGCTGCGCCACTATCCCCGCAAGTACAGCGACGAGATGACGACCGTCAACGAGGGCGAGGACCTCGAAGAGGGCGTCCACGTCACGTTCGTCGACGACATCACCAAAGCCGAACTGAGGTGGACGAATCGACAACCCCGGCGCGAGTACCTGGTCGTCACCCTCGGGACCCGCAAGCCCAAGGTCACCGCGACGTTCTTCAACGTCAAGTACCTCAAGAGGCAGTTGGTCGAGGGCGCGCGAGTGATGCTCTCGGGTGAGGTCGGCTACTTCAAGGGCACGATGCAGCTGACCCATCCGGCGTTCCTGGTGCTGCACGAGAGCGGCGGTGTGCGAGGGTCCAAGTCGCTCAAGGCGATTGCCGAAGCATCGGGGGCGACCGGTGACGACCTGTTGGCGGCGTTCGAACGCGAATTCTTCCCGATCTACCCGGCCAACAAGAAGGTGCAGACCTGGGAGATCTACGCCTGCGTGCGCCAGGTGCTCGACGTACTGGACCCGATCCCCGACCCGCTGCCGGAACCCTTTGTGCGCCAACACGGTTTGATCACGGAGGATCAGGCGCTGCGGGCGATCCACACCGCCGAGCGCTCCGCCGACCGCGATGCGGCCATCGCCCGCCTGACCTACGACGAGGCCATCGGCCTGCAATGGGCACTGGTCGGCAGGCGCCACGGTGAGCTCAGCGAGTCCGGTCCGCCCGCCCCGCGCCGCGACGACGGCCTCGTCGCCGCCATGCACCAGGGGTTGCCGTTCGAGTTGACCAACGGGCAGAAGGACGTGCTCGACGTCATCTCCGACGAACTCGCCGGCACCCGGCCGATGAACCGCATGCTGCAGGGCGAGGTCGGCTCGGGCAAGACGATCGTCTCGGTGCTGGCGATGCTGCAGATGGTCGACGCCGACTACCAGTGCGCGTTGCTCGCGCCGACGGAAGTCCTTGCCGCACAGCATGCCCGGTCGATCCGCGGCGTCCTCGGTCCGCTGGCCATGGCCGGTCAACTAGGCGGGGTGGAGAACGCCACCCGCATCGCGCTGTTGACCGGGTCGATGTCGGCGCCGCAGAAGCGCGCGGTGCGCGACGAGGTCGCGAGCGGCGAGGCAGGCATCGTCATCGGCACGCACGCACTGCTGCAGGACGCCGTCGAGTTCCACCGCCTCGGCATGGTGGTCGTCGACGAGCAGCACCGGTTCGGCGTAGAACAGCGGGATCGCTTGCGCGGCAAGGCTCTCGAAGGCGTCACGCCGCACCTGTTGGTGATGACGGCCACGCCCATCCCGCGCACCGTCGCCCTGACCCACTACGGCGACCTGGAGACCTCGACGTTGCGCGAGCTGCCGCGCGGTCGGCAACCGATCACCACCAACACCGTCTTCCTCAAGGAACACCCCCGCTGGCTGGACCGGGTGTGGCAACGCATCACCGAAGAGGTGGGCGAAGGTCGGCAGGCGTACGTGGTGGCCTCGCGCATCGACGAGAGCGACAAGGCCGCCAACGACAAAGAGGGTGGGCCGCCGCCGATCACGGTCGTCGAGTTGTTCGACCGGCTGCGCCGCGGCCCGCTGTCAAGCCTGCGGCTCGGGCTCATGCACGGTCGCCTGCCCGCCGACGAGAAGGACGCCGTGATGGCGGCGTTTCGTGCCGGAGAGATCGACGTGCTGGTGTGCACCACGGTCATCGAGGTCGGCGTCGACGTGCCGAATGCGACGGTAATGGTGGTGATGGACGCCGATCGGTTCGGCATCAGCCAGCTGCACCAGTTGCGCGGACGGATCGGCCGCGGACAGCACCCGAGCCTGTGCCTGCTCGTCACGAGGCTCCCGGAGGGGTCCAAGGCCGGTGCCCGGCTGACCGCCGTCGCGTCGACGCTTGACGGGTTCAAGCTCGCCGACCTCGACCTCTACGAGCGTCAGGAAGGAGATGTGTTGGGCTACAACCAGTCCGGCCGCGCGATCACGCTGCGCTTCCTGTCGCTGCAGGAGCACCTCGACATCATCGTGACCGCCCGCGACTTCTGCGCCCGTCTGTACGAGGAAAATCCGGCCAATCGGGGCATGGCCGCGCTGGCGGCGCCGTTCGTCGACACCGATCGCGTCGAGTTCCTGGACAAGGCATGAACCGCAGGCACCTGCTGTGGCTGACCGCGATCGTCGCGCTCGCGGTGATCGTCGCGGTGCAGGCGGTCCACTCGGCGGGCGACCGGTCCGACTTCATCGCGCAGGCCGACATCCCGACCGTGACACCCGGCGCAGACGTGCTCGCCGGCGTACCGGTCATTCCGTTGCGGATCCGCGGATACGACTACCGCAGAGCGGCGTTCGGGGACAGCTGGACCGACGACAACTCGGCACCCGGGGGGTACAACGGCTGCGACACCCGCAACGACATTCTGAACCGCGACCTCGACGACAAGACGTTCGTCTCGATCAAGCGCTGCCCCGGCGCCGTTGCGACGGGGATCCTGCACGACCCGTACACCAACGCCGTCGTCGCTTTCACCCGCGGAGAGAAGACCGGGGCCGCGGTGCAGATCGACCACATCGTCCCGCTGGCGCTCGCCTGGGATCTCGGCGCGCGCACCTGGCCCGAGGACATGCGCGTGCGGTTCGCCAACGATCCCGCGAACCTGATCGCGGTGTCGGGAAACGCCAACCAGGACAAGGGCGATCAGGAGCCCGCCGACTGGATGCCGCCGAACCCGGCGTTCCACTGCCAGTACGCGATGCAGTTCATCGCGGTGCTGCGCGGATACTCCCTGCCCATCGACGCACCGTCGGCCGGCGCGCTGCGCGACGCCGCGGCCACCTGCCCGACGGGCTGAGCGCTATGTGCCGGTGTAGGTTTCGGGGTCCGGACGGAACCGCTTGCCCTCATCGAGCCCGTTGAGCGAGCCCATCTCGTCGTCGGTGAGCTCGAAGTCGAACACCTCGAGGTTCGAGGCGATGCGGTCCGGCTTCGACGACCGGGCGATGACCGCGTTGCCGAGCTGCAGGCTCCACCGGATCAACACCTGCGCGGGAGTCCTGCCGTGCGCCTGCGCCACCGACGTGACCGCCTCGTTCTCGAGCAGGTGCCCGACGCCCAGCGGCCCGTAGGCCTGGGTGACGATGCCGTAGCCGGCGTTGACCTCGCGCAGCTCCGCCTGGTTGAGCAGCGGGTGCAGCTCGAGCTGGTTGACCGCCGGGGTGAAGAACGACAGGTCGATGACGTCCGAGAGGTGCTCGGCGTGGAAGTTCGCGACGCCGATCGACTTGGTGTCGCCGACCTCCTTGCGCTTCATCAACCCGCCCCAGCTGTCGACGTACTTACCGTGCTCGCCGGCGGGCCAGTGGATCAGGTACAGGTCGACGTAGTCGAGACCGAGCCGCTCGAGGCTGGCCTTGAGCGCGTCCTGCGACGATTGGAAACCGAGGTCGGGGGTGGCCAGTTTGGTGGTCACGAAGATCTCGTCGCGGGGCACCCCGGACGCCTTGATGGCCCGCCCGACCGCTTCCTCGTTGCCGTACGCCGCAGCGGTGTCGATCAGCCGGTATCCGGCGGACAGCGCCGCCAGCACCGCCTCCTCGGTCTCGGAGTCCGACAGCTCGCCGACACCGAGACCGAACACCGGCATCGTGTGATCGTCGTTGAGCGTGACGGTCGGAACCGCACCCGATTCGGTCATTTCACCTACCCCGTGAATTCGAAGGTCCGTGGATCGGGGCCCAACCGAGTGCCGTCGCCGAGCGCGGATACGGACGCCATGTCCTGTTCGCTCAGCTCGAAATCGAACACGTCGAAATTGCTCACGATTCTCTCGGGGGTCACCGACTTCGGGATGACTATATTGCCGAGCTGCATATGCCACCTAATCAACACCTGGGCCGGTGTCTTTCCGTGCGCGTCGGCGACCGAGACGACGGTGTCGTTCTTCAGCAGTGACCCCTGGCCGAGCGGGCTCCACGCCTCGGTGGCGATGCCCATCTGGGCGTGCACCTCGCGCAACTCCTCCTGCTGCAGCAGCGGGTGCAGTTCGATCTGGTTGACCGCGGGCACGATTCCGCTGGCGTCGACGAGTTCCCTCAGGTGCTCAGGCTCGAAGTTGCTCACCCCGATCGAGCGGATGCGGCCCTGGTCGCGCAGGTTCGCAAAGGCCTTGAAGGTCTCGACGAACGCGCCCTTGGCCGGCATCGGCCAGTGAATGAGATAGAGGTCCAGATAGTCGATGCCCAGCCGCTGCATGCTCTTGTCGAAGGCTCGCAGCGTGCTGTCGTAACCCTGGTCGGCATTCCACAGCTTGGTGGTGATGAACACCTCTTCGCGGGGCAGACCCGACTTCGCCAGCGCCTGACCCACCTCACGTTCGTTCTGATAGGCGGCGGCGGTGTCGATGTGCCGGTAGCCAGCCTCGAGGGCGGTCGCGACCGCGCGTTCGGTGTCCTCCGGCGGGGTCTGCCAAACTCCGAGCCCGACCTGAGGTATCGAATTACCGTCGTTCAACGTGATTGATGGAGATGCCATGACTTCGAGTCTGCCAGGAGAGGCGCAACCAGTCGTACCGCCGAAGCGCGCAAGGGCGTCGACGGTGAAGGCCGGCGGGATGACATTGCGGGCGCTGCCGCGGACACCGGACGCCGTGAAACGTCTGCTGCTGGGCGGGCGATCCGTGGTCATCGACGGCAACACGCTCGACACGACGATGCAGCTGATGCTCGCGGGACAGAAGACGGCGGGGCTGGGCGGGCTGATCCTCAGCCCCGACGACGCCGAGGCGCGTGCGCTGCTGGCGATGCTCGCGGCCGCGTTCAAGAAGAACATCGCGGTCGCCTCGGTGACGAATCTGACGATCCCGGGCCCCGACGGCCCCATCCGCGCGCGCCACTACCGTCCGGCCGACGGCGACAAGGGACCGTTGCTGGTCTTCTACCACGGCGGCGGTCAGGTCGTCGGCGACCTCGACACCCACGACGACCTGTGCAGGCTGATCTGCCGACAGGGACGCATGCACGTCTTGTCGGTCGACTATCGGCTGGCACCCGAGCATCCGGCGCCTTCGGGCACCGACGACGCGTTCGCCGCGTTCGGATGGGCGCACGAGCATGCCGCGGAACTGGGCGCGGATCCCGAGCGCGTCGCCGTCGGTGGTGACAGCGCGGGCGGCAACCAGGCGACGCTCGTCGCGCACCGCGCCCGCGCCGGGGGACCGCAGCCGGCCCTGCAGTTCCTGCTGTATCCGGTGGTCAACTACCGCGACGAGACCCGGTCGCAGGTGCTGTTCGGCGGCGGGTTCTTCCTCACCGGCAACGATCTGCGGTGGTGTCGCGCCAAATACCTGAGCGGTGGGATGGATCCCGGCGACCCGCGGGTGTCGCCGCTGCTCGCCGACGATCTGTCGGACTTGCCGCCGACGCTGATCATCACCGCCGGTTTCGACCCGCTGCGCGACGAAGGCAGGCAGTACGCGGACGCGTTGCGGGCCGCTGGGGTCCGCGTCGACCACCGGGAATTCGGGTCGTTGATCCACGGCTTCGCGAACTTCTTCCCGCTCGGCGGGGACAGCGCCACCGCCATGGCCGAGGTGGTCTCGGCGTTGCGCGCGCATCTCGCCCGCGGCTGACCGGGCGGAAAGTCGCGCCGGTACTCTTACCTGCGTGGCTTCGAAACCCAAGAAGACGCCGCGCTACGACCTGAAGGCGGCCGATCGCAATCGCAACCGGGCCGTGCAGATCGGCCTGACCGCCATCGTCGTGATCTTCGCCGTCGCGCTGGTGCTCTACATCGTGATGACCAAAGAGGACAAACCCGGCGAGGGTGAGACCAGGGCGGTCCGTGTGGCGTCGAGCAACGTGATCACCCAGGAGGGCTCGTCCGAGCCCAAGGCGGTGCTCGCGCTCTACGAGGACTTCTTGTGCCCGGCGTGCGGCAACTTCGAAAAGCAGTTCGGCCCCACGATCAACAAGTTGATCGACAGCGGAGCGGTGGCCGCCGACTACAACATGGTCTCGATTCTCGACCGTGCCGGTCAGGGTTACTCGACCCGCGCTGCCAATGCCGGTTACTGCGTCGCCGAAGCGGACACCGAGGCCTTCCGGCGTTTCCATGCCGCGCTGTTCGCCCAGCAGCCCGAAGAGGGCGTCGGTCCCTTCCCCGACAACGCCCGGCTGATCGAGCTCGCCCGCCTCTCGGGGGTGACCGGCGACGTGCCGAACTGCATCAACAGCGGTCGCTTCAACGACATGGTCAAGGGCCTCGCCAAGGCCAGCGGCGTCAACTCGACACCGACGGTCCGGATCAACGGCAAGGACTACTCGCCGTCGACGCCGGACGCGCTCATCGCCGAGATCGAGAAGATCGTCGGTGAGGTGCCCGCGCTCGACGCCGGGGCGCCCCCACCCAACGCCGATCCGACCCCGCCGGCGAGGCCGTGACGCTCGCCGCGCCCGGCGCAGTCTCACCGACCGATCCCGCGGCCGAGCCGCCGACGGGCGTGTCGGTGGGGCGGCCGAGCGCGGTGTGGATCCTGATCGCCGGTGTGCTCGGGCTGGCCGCCGCGGTCGCGCTGACGGTCGAGAAGATCGAGCTGCTGGTCGATCCGGAGTACGTGCCGTCCTGCAGCTTCAACCCCGTGCTGTCCTGCGGTTCGGTGATGATCACGCCGCAGGCGTCGGCGTTCGGGTTTCCGAACTCACTGATCGGCATCGTCTCGTTCACGATCGTCGTGGTGACCGGGGTGCTGGCGCTCGCCAGGGTCGAGTTGCCGCGCTGGTACTGGGCGGGACTGGCCATCGGCACGCTGCTCGGCACGGCGTTCGTGCACTGGCTGATCTTCCAGAGCCTCTACCGCATCGGCGCGCTGTGCCCCTACTGCATGGTGGTGTGGGCGGTGACCATCCCACTGCTGGTGGTCGCGGCCGCCATCGCGCTACAGCCCCAGCGCGGAAACGCGGTTGCGCGGGTGCTGCACACCTGGCGGTGGTCGATCGTCACGCTGTGGTTCACCGGCCTGATCCTGCTGATCCTGGTGCGGTTCTGGAGCTACTGGTCCACGCTGGTCTGAACCGACCGAAGGATAGATTACGTGCGTGATCGCCCATGATCTCTAAAGTCTTGGTCGCCAATCGCGGCGAGATCGCGATCCGCGCTTTCCGCGCCGCGTACGAGATGGGGATCGACACCGTCGCGGTCTACCCCTACGAGGACCGCAACAGCGTGCACCGGCTCAAGGCCGACGAGTCCTACCAGATCGGCGAGACCGGGCACCCCGTCCGCGCGTACCTCTCGGTCGACGAGATCATCCGGGTGGCCCGACATGCCGGTGCCGACGCGGTATATCCGGGATACGGCTTCCTGTCGGAGAATCCGGCCTTGGCGGCGGCGTGTGCGGACGCCGGCATCACGTTCGTCGGCCCTAGCGCGAACGTGTTGGAGCTGACGGGCAACAAGTCGCGCGCGATCGAGGCGGCCCGCTCGGCCGGCCTGCCGGTGCTGAACTCGTCGGCGCCGTCGGCATCAGCCGAGGAGCTGATGGCCGCCGCGCAGAACCTGGGGTTCCCGCTGTTCGTCAAGGCCGTCTCCGGCGGCGGCGGGCGGGGGATGCGGCGGGTCGCCGACATCGACGCGCTACCGGATGCGATCGATGCGGCGGCGCGCGAAGCCGAATCCGCGTTCGGCGATCCCACGCTGTATCTCGAGCAGGCCGTGCTCAATCCCCGCCACATCGAGGTGCAGATCCTGGCCGACACCCACGGCAACGTGATGCACCTGTTCGAACGCGACTGCAGCGTGCAGCGCAGGCACCAGAAGGTCATCGAGCTCGCGCCCGCGCCGAACCTGTCCGAGGAACTGCGCCAACGGATTTGCGCGGACGCGGTCGCGTTCGCCAGGCAGATCGACTACACGTTCGCGGGCACCGTCGAATTCCTGCTCGACGAGCGCGGTCACTATGTGTTCATCGAGTGCAATCCGCGCATCCAGGTCGAGCACACCGTCACCGAGGAGATCACCGACGTCGACCTGGTGTCGAGCCAGTTGCGCATCGCCGACGGCGAGACCCTCGAGAGCCTCGGACTGAGCCAGGAGACATTGCCCGCGCCGCGGGGTTTCGCGATGCAGTGCCGGATCACCACCGAGGACCCGGCCAACGGGTTCCGACCCGACACCGGCCGCATCACCGGGTACCGCACGCCCGGCGGTGCGGGCATCCGGTTGGACGGCGGCACGCACCTGGGCGCCGAGATCAGCGCGCACTTCGACTCGATGCTGGTGAAGCTGACGTGCCGCGGCCGCGACTTCGGCGCGGCGGTGGCGCGGGCGCGACGTGCGTTGGCGGAGTTCCGCATTCGCGGGGTGTCGACGAACATCCCGTTCCTGCAGGCCGTGGTGAACGACGCGGACTTCCGCGCCGGGCGCATCAGCACGTCGTTCATCGACGAGCGCCCGTATCTGCTGACCGCCAGGACGCCCGCCGACCGCGGCACCAAGATCCTGAACTATCTGGCCGACGTCACGGTCAACCAGCCGCACGGCCCGCGGACCGCGTCGGTGTACCCGCACGACAAACTGCCCCGCATCGACATCGACGCGCCGCCGGCCGACGGCAGCAAGCAACGGCTGACCGAGCTGGGCCCCGAGGGCTTCGCCCGGTGGATGCGCGACTCGAAAGCGTTGGGCGTCACCGACACGACGTTCCGCGATGCCCATCAGTCGCTGTTGGCCACCCGGGTGCGCACCAACGGGCTGCTAATGGTGGCCCCCTACATCTCGCGCATGACGCCGCAGCTGCTTTCGCTGGAATGCTGGGGTGGCGCGACTTATGATGTGGCGCTTCGCTTCTTGAAGGAAGACCCGTGGGAGCGGCTGGCCGCGCTGCGCGAGACGATCCCCAACGTCTGCCTGCAGATGCTGCTGCGCGGGCGCAACACCGTCGGCTACACCCCGTATCCGGAGATCGTCACCCACGCGTTCGTCGCCGAGGCGACGGCGACGGGCATCGACATTTTCCGCATCTTCGACGCGCTCAACAATGTCGAGTCGATGCGCCCCGCGATCGACGCGGTCCGCGAAACCGGCACGGCCATCGCCGAAGTCGCGATGAGCTACACCGGCGACCTGTCCGATCCGGGGGAGAGCCTCTACACGCTGGACTACTACCTCAAACTCGCCGAGCAGATCGTCGATGCGGGCGCCCACGTGCTGGCCATCAAGGACATGGCCGGGTTGTTGCGGCCCCAGGCCGCGCACACGCTGATCAGCGCGCTGCGCAGCCGGTTCGATCTGCCCGTGCACGTGCACACCCACGACACCCCGGGTGGCCAGCTGGCGACGTATCTGGCGGCGTGGCAGGCGGGTGCCAGCGCGGTCGACGGGGCGGCGGCGCCGCTGGCGGGCACCACCAGCCAGCCGGCGCTGAGTTCGATCGTCGCCGCGACCGCGCACACCGAGTACGACACCGGGCTGTCGCTGCAGGCGGTGTGCGACCTGGAGCCGTACTGGGAGGCGCTGCGAAAGGTATACGCGCCCTTCGAATCCGGGCTGCCGGCGCCCACGGGCCGGGTCTACAGCCACGAGATCCCGGGTGGTCAGCTGTCGAACCTGCGCCAGCAGGCCATCGCGCTCGGGTTCGGCGATCGCTTCGAGGAGATCGAGGCGAACTACGCCGCCGCCGACCGGGTGCTCGGGCGGCTGGTGAAGGTGACCCCGTCATCGAAGGTGGTGGGCGACCTCGCGCTCGCACTCGTCGGCGCCGGCATCAGCGCGGATGAATTCGCCTCGGACCCGGCTCGTTTCGACATACCCGATTCGGTGATCGGCTTCCTGCGCGGCGAACTCGGCGATCCTCCCGGCGGATGGCCGGAGCCGCTACGCACCAAGGCGTTGGCCGGCCGCGCACCGGCCAAGTCGCAAGAGGAGCTCAGCGAGGAGGACGAAGCCGTTCTCGCGCAGGCGGGCCCGAAGCGGCAGGCCGCGCTGAACCGGCTGTTGTTCCCCGGTCCGACAAAGGAACTCGAGGCACATCGCGAGCTGTACGGCGACACGTCGAGCTTGTCGGCGAACCAGTTCTTCTACGGACTGCGCAGCGGTGAGGAACATCGGGTGCAGTTGGAGCGCGGTGTCGAACTGCTGATCGGCCTGGAGGCGATCTCCGATCCCGACGAGCGCGGTATGCGCACCGTGATGTGCATCCTCAACGGTCAGCTACGCCCCGTCCTGGTGCGGGACCGCAACGTCGCCAGCGACATTCCCGCCGCGGAGAAGGCCGACAAGGCCAATCCGGACCACATCGCCGCGCCCTTCGCCGGTGTGGTCAGCGTCGGCGTCGCCGTCGACGACGAGGTGCAGGCCGGCCAGACGGTGGCCACGATCGAGGCCATGAAGATGGAGGCCGCCATCACCGCGCCCAAGGCGGGCAAGGTGACTCGGGTCGCGGTCTCGGAGACGGCACAGGTCGAGGGCGGCGATCTGCTGGTGGTGGTCAGCTGACCCGCATCATCGCCGGCGCGCTGGGCGGTCGACGTATCTCGGTGCCGCAACAGCGATCTGGGTCAGGGACCCGGCCCACCACCGACCGGGTGCGGGAAGCGTTGTTCAACGTGCTCGCCGCGCGGGTCGATCTCGCCGGGGCCGCGGTGCTCGACCTGTACGCCGGATCGGGTGCGCTCGGGCTGGAGGCGCTCTCGCGCGGTGCCGCGGAGGCTTTGTTCGTCGAATCCGACCGCCGCGCCGCCACGGTCATCGCCGACAACATCGCCGCACTCGGCGTCACCGGGGCGACGGTGCGGCGCGGGAACGTCGCGGCGGTGCTCGCCGCGGACACCCCGCGGGCGGTCGACCTCGTTCTCGCCGATCCGCCATACGACGTCACCGTGGGGGAGGTCGAATCGGTGCTGAGGCTGCTCGCCGAACACGGCTGGGCCAGGCCGGGAACCGTCGTCGTGGTGGAACGGGCCGCGGGCGGAGCGTCGCTGTCGTGGCCGCCGGGCTGGCAGGCATGGCCGTCGCGCACCTATGGCGACACCCGACTGGAGCTGGCCGAGGCATCAGAGCGGCCCTGCTAGCGTCATCGCTCATGAGCGGCGCGGTATGCCCCGGATCCTTCGACCCGGTCACCCTCGGGCACGTCGACATCTTCGAGCGCGCCGCCGCGCAGTTCGACGAGCTGATCGTCGCCGTTCTGGTCAACCCGAACAAGAAGGGCATGTTCACCCTCGACGAGCGCATCGCGATGATCGAGGAGTCCGCGGCGCATCTGCCGAACCTGCGCGTCGAGTCGGGTGAGGGTCTGGTGGTCGACTTCGTCAAAAGGCACGGCATGACGGCGATCGTCAAGGGTCTGCGCACCGGCACCGACTTCGAGTACGAGCTGCAGATGGCGCAGATGAACAAGCACATCGCCGGCGTCGACACCTTCTTCGTGGCCACCACGCCGCGGTACTCGTTCGTGTCCTCGTCGCTGGCCAAGGAGGTCGCGTCGCTCGGCGGCGACGTGTCCGAACTGCTGCCCGCTGCGGTAAACACGCGCCTGCAGGCCAAGCTGCGCCAGGGTTAGCCCCTATTCGGCAGGGGTAGTCAAGAGGCAGCGCACAGCCCCTTCGCGCCCAGCCCACTACCGAAAATGCAGGAGGTTTCTGCCATGGCTGAAACATTCGTCCAGAACACCGATGACGTCGTGAAGTTCCTGACCGACCAGCACAACCTGATCAAGGACTTGTTCGAAGAAGTGCTCAGTGCCTCGGATACGAAGGCCCGCGAGAAGGCGTTCGCCGATCTGCGCCAGCTGCTCGCCGTGCACGAGACCGCCGAGGAGATGGTGGTCCATCCGCGCGCCCGCAAGGAGGTCGCCGACGGCGAGGCGATCGTCGACGCGCGGCTCAAGGAAGAGCACGAGGCCAAGGAGTTCCTCTCCCGCCTCGAGAAGATGGACATCGGATCGCAGGAGTTCATCGACGAGCTCACGAAGTTCCGCGACGACGTGGTCGAGCACGCCGAGCACGAGGAGCGCGAGGAGTTCAGCCACCTGCAGAAGAACCTCGACGGCGACGACCTCAAGCGGATGGCCGGCGCCGTGCAGGCCGCCGAGGCGATCGCACCCACGCACCCGCACGCCGGCGTCGAATCGGCCAAGGCCAACTTCGCGCTCGGACCGTTCGCGTCGATGCTCGACCGCGCCCGCGACCTCATCGGCGCCGCGGTCAAGTAGGCGCATCCCTCCCTGCCGCCGAACGTGAGCTTGTGTTCGAAGAACTCGCCGATTTCTCGCACACAAGTTCACGTTCGGCGTCGGCGGCGCAGCCTCGTCCGACCCGCCCGATCGGCGGTTGACATAATGCTGACAGCAATTCAGTCAGCAGTTGCGGCCTGGGAAGTGGAGAGACACAGCAATCCATGAATTTCCGACGTCCGGGGCGACACACCGGGCGGGAAGCTGAGTCACAGGGGTAACACCAGGCACACTAGTAACTGTCAACTACGCCTGGAGGGTGTTGCCGTGTACCGAGTTTTTGAGGCGCTCGACGAACTGAGCGCGATCGTGGAAGAAGCCCGCGGCGTGCCGATGACGGCGGGCTGCGTCGTGCCCCGCGGCGATGTCCTCGAGCTGATCGACGACATCAAGGACGCCATCCCCGGCGAGCTCGACGACGCCCAGGATGTCCTCGATGCGCGCGACGGCATGCTGCGCGAGGCCAAGGACCACTCCGACCAGATGGTGTCGACGGCGACCGCCGAGGCAGACTCCGTGCTCAATCACGCCCGCGCCGAGGCGGACCGGCTGCTGGCCGATGCGAAGGCCCAGGCCGACCGCATGGTGGCCGAGGCTCGCCAGCACAGCGAGCGGATGGTCGGCGAGGCCCGCGAAGAGGCCAGCCGCGTCGCGGCCACGGCCAAGCGCGAGTACGAGGCCAGCACCGGACGGGCCAAGACCGAGGCCGACCGGCTCATCGAGAGCGGCAACCTCGCCTACGAGAAGGCCGTGCAAGAGGGCATCAAGGAGCAGCAGCGGCTGGTGTCGCAGACCGAGATCGTGCAGACGGCGACCGCCGAGGCGACCCGGTTGATCGACTCGGCCCACGCCGAGGCCGACCGGTTGCGCGGTGAGTGCGACATCTACGTCGACAGCAAGCTCGCCGAGTTCGAGGACTTCCTCAACGGCACGTTGCGCTCGGTCGGGCGTGGTCGGCACCAGCTGCGCACCGCAGCGGGCACGCACGACTACGCGGCCCGCTGAGCGCCGAGGGGCGCCAAAAAGCCTCGCCGTAAAATCGATACTTATGGCGACGCATGCCAAAGCGGCGGCGCATCGCGCGTCACAATCGCCGCTCGTGATCAACATTTCCCGGCTCGGTAGGCGGCCCGGGTCGATGATGGCCGTCTCCGAGACGGTGCCCAGCCCGTCGCGGATCGGGCTCGACCTGATCGGCATCGCCGAGGGCGCGCCGATGGCGCTCGACCTGCGGGTCGAGTCGGTATCGGAGGGGGTCCTGGTGAGCGGGACGGTGTCCGCTCCGACGTCGGGCGACTGCGCACGATGCCTGACCTCGGTCACCGGCGACGTCGAGATCGACCTCGCCGAACTGTTCGCCTATCCCGACAGCGCCACCGACGAGACGACCGAGGCCGACGAGGTCGGCCGGGTCGTCGACGACACCGTCGACCTCGAGCAGCCGATCATCGACGCCGTGGGGATGGCGCTGCCGTTCGCCCCGCTGTGCGGGCCGGACTGTGCGGGTCTGTGCCCGGACTGCGGGGTGGCACTGGCCGATGCCGAGCCCGGCCACCACCACGAGCGGATCGATCCGCGATGGGCCAAGCTCGCAGGCATGTTCGACGACGAGAACACGCGTGAGTGACCGTGCCGCGCTGCTGGCGGCGCTGGGCGTCGACCTGCCCGACGAACTGCTCACCATGGCGCTCACCCATCGCAGCTACTCCTACGAGAACGGCGGCCTGCCGACCAACGAGCGCCTGGAGTTTCTCGGCGACGCCGTGCTCGGGCTGACCATCACCGAAGAGCTCTACCACCGCCACCCCGAACGGTCCGAGGGCGACCTGGCCAAACTGCGGGCCAGCATCGTCAACACCCAGGCGCTCGCCGACGTGGGCCGCCAGCTCTCCGACGCCGGTCTCGGTGCGCACCTGTTGCTCGGCAAGGGCGAGTTGAACTCCGGCGGCGCCGACAAGGCCAGCATCCTCGCCGACGGGGTCGAATCCCTCCTGGGCGCAATCTATTTGGAGCACGGCAACGCGGTCGTCCGCGAGGTGATCCTGCGGTTGTTCCGCAAGCTGCTCGACACCGCGCCCACGCTCGGCGCCGGGCTGGACTGGAAGAGCAGCCTGCAGGAGCTGACCGCCTCGCGGGGACTGGGCGCGCCGACGTACGTCGTCACCTCGACAGGGCCGGACCACGACAAGGAATTCACCGCGACGGTCGTCGTCACCGACATCGATTACGGCACGGGCGTCGGGCGCACCAAGAAGGAGGCCGAGCTCAAGGCGGCCGCGGCGGCGTGGAACGCGCTGTCCGCCTCCGAGGTAGATGCCTGAGCTTCCCGAGGTCGAGGTCGTACGGCGAGGGCTGCACGCGCACGTCGTCGACAAGACCATCACCGCTGTGCGCGTACATCATCCGCGCGCGGTGCGACGGCACGAGGCGGGTCCGGCGGACCTGACCGCGCGGCTACTCGACAGCACGATCACCGGCACCGGCCGGCGGGGTAAGTACCTGTGGCTGACGCTCAACGACGGCTCCGCGCTGGTCGTGCACCTGGGCATGAGCGGACAGATGCTGCTGGGTCCGCTGCCGCGGGAGAACCACCTGCGCATCGCCGCACTGCTCGACGACGGAACCGCGCTGAGCTTCGTCGACCAGCGCACGTTCGGCGGCTGGATGCTCACCGACATGGTCACCGTCGACGGCACCGACGTCCCGGTGCCCGTCGCGCACCTCGCCCGCGATCCGCTCGACCCGCTATTCGACCGCGGCAGTGTCGTAAAGGTGTTGCGCGGCAAGCACTCCGAGATCAAACGCCAGCTGCTCGACCAGACCGTCGTCTCGGGCATCGGCAACATCTACGCCGACGAGGCGCTGTGGCGCGCCAAGGTCAACGGCGCCCGGCTCGCGTCGTCGCTGACCCGGGTGAAGCTGACCGAACTGCTCGACGCCGCCGCGGAGGTGATGCGTGAGGCGCTCGCTCAGGGCGGCACGTCGTTCGATTCGTTGTACGTCAACGTCAACGGCGAGTCGGGCTACTTCGACCGGTCGCTGGACGCCTACGGCCGCGAGGGTGAGCCCTGCCGGCGCTGTGGGGCGATCATGCGGCGCGAGAAGTTCATGAACCGCTCGTCGTTCTACTGCCCGCGTTGCCAGCCCAGGCCACGGGTGCGGCGAACCGCGCCGAGACCGACGTAATGGTCGATTGCACGCGCCCTTTTCCGCCAATACGTCGGTCTGGGCGAAGATGGGGCCATGACCGAACTCTGGGTTGAGCGCACCGGGGAGCGCCGCTACGTCGGGCGCAGCTCGCGGGGCGCGGAGGTGCTCGTCGGCAACGATGACGTCGAGGGCGTCTTCACGCCGGGGGAGCTGCTGAAGATCGCGCTGGCGGCGTGCAGCGGGATGGCCAGCGACGCGCCCCTGCGGCGACGGCTCGGCGACGACTACCGCACGACGATCCGCGTCTCCGGGGCGGCCGATCGTGACCAGGAGCGCTACCCGCTGCTCGAGGAGCACATGGAACTCGACCTGTCCGGTCTGTCGGAATCGGAGGTCGCGCGGGTACTCACGGTGGTCGAGCGCGCGATCGACCAGGTGTGCACCGTCGGCCGCACCCTCAAGTCCGGGACCAAAGTGACGTTTGAGGTACATGATGCAGGAGTTAGCTGAGGTACGCCTGACGGCTTGGGTGCACGGCCACGTGCAGGGAGTCGGATTCCGGTGGTGGACCCGCGCCCGCGCCCTCGAACTGGGGCTGACCGGATTCGCGGCGAACAAGCCCGACGGCCGCGTCCAGGTCGTCGCGCAGGGGCCGCGCGATTCCTGCCAGCGGCTACTTGACCTGCTGCAAAGCGGTGAAACGCCGGGTCGGGTCGACAACGTCGTCGCCGACTTCACAGAACCTCGCGACTCGCTAGAAGGCTTCACCGAGCGATAGCCGCCGCGGCGGTAGTGTGGCACGTCGTGCACCTCAAGAGTCTGACCCTGAAGGGCTTCAAGTCGTTTGCTTCGCCGACGACTCTGCGCTTCGAGCCAGGCATCACATGCGTCGTCGGCCCCAACGGCTCGGGTAAGTCGAACGTCGTCGACGCGCTCACCTGGGTGATGGGGGAGCAGGGCGCCAAGACGCTGCGCGGCGGCAAGATGGAAGACGTCATCTTCGCCGGCACGTCCTCGCGGCCGCCGCTGGGCCGCGCCGAGGTGACGGTGACGATCGACAACTCCGACAACTCGCTGCCGATCGAGTACTCCGAGGTGTCGATCACCCGGCGGATGTTCCGCGACGGCGGCAGCGAGTACGAGATCAACGGCAGCAGTTGCCGATTGATGGATGTCCAGGAACTGCTGTCCGACTCCGGCATCGGGCGCGAGATGCACGTCATCGTCGGACAGGGCAAGCTCTCCGAGATCCTCGAGTCGCGGCCCGAGGATCGGCGCGCGTTCATCGAGGAGGCCGCCGGCGTCCTCAAGCACCGCAAGCGCAAGGAAAAGGCGGTCCGCAAGCTCGACGCGATGTCGGCCAATTTGAACCGGCTGACCGACCTGACCACCGAACTGCGCCGCCAACTCAAGCCGCTCGGCCGCCAGGCCGAGATGGCCCGGCGCGCACAGACGATCCAGGCGGATCTGCGCGACGCCCGGCTGCGGCTGGCCGCCGACGACCTGGTCACCCGGCGGGCGGAGTTCGAGAACACCAACCAGGCCGAGACCACGCTGCGCCGTGAGCACGACGAGATCGCCGCGCGGTTGGAGGCCAAGACCGCCGAGCTGGCCGCGCACGAGGCGGCGGTGGGTGGCCTGAGCGAACGGGCGGACGCCGCGCAGCAGACGTGGTTCTCGCTGTCGGCGCTCGCCGAACGCGTCAGCGCGACGGTGCGGATCGCCAGCGAGCGCGCGCAGCATCTCGACACCGAGCCCGAGGCGTCGACCGGCCCGGATCCCGACGCCCTTGACGCCCAGGCCGACGAGGTCGCCGAACAGGAACGCCAGCTGCTCGCCGAGTTGACGGAGTCACGCGGCAAGCTGGAGGCCGCGCGTGCCGAACTCGCCGAACGCGAGCGCATCGCCGCCGAGGCCGAACGCGCGCACATGGCCGCCGCGCGCGCCGAGGCCGACCGCCGTGAGGGGCTGGCCCGGTTGGCCGGCCAGGTCGACACCATGCGGACCCGCGTGGAATCGATCGACGAGACCGTCGCGCGGCTCAGCGTCGCCATCGACGATGCCGCCGCCCGCGCGCAGCAGACCCAGGCCGAGTTCGAAACCGTGCAGAGCCGCGTCGGCGAACTCGACGCCGGTGAGGTCGGTCTGGACGAACACCACGACCGCACGGTCACCGCGCTGCGTCTCGCCGACGAGCGGGTCGCCGAACTGCAGGCCGCCGAGCGCGGCGCCGAACGTCAGGTCGCCTCGCTGCGGGCGCGGATCGAAGCGCTCTCGGTCGGACTCGACCGCAAGGACGGCGCCGCCTGGCTGCAGAAGAACCGCAGCGGCGCAGGGCTTCTCGGTTCGATCGCCAACCTGCTGAAGGTGCGCAACGGCTACGAGGTGGCGGTCGCGGCGGTGCTCGGCGCCGCGGCCGACGCGGTGGCCGCCGAAAGCCCGGGCGCCGCGCGCGACGCGGTCGCAGCACTCAAGGAGTCCGACGGTGGCCGGGCCGCGATCGTGCTCAGCGACTGGCCCAATCACGAAGTGCCGCAGATGCAGTCGCTGCCCGACGGCGCCGTGCGCGCGGTGGACATGGTCGAAGCGCCGCCGCGGCTGCAGGGCGCGGTCAAGGCGATGCTCTCCGACGTCGTGGTGGTGTCGGACCTGGCCGCCGCGCTTGATCTGGTGGCCTCGCGCCCGACGCTGCGGGCGGTCACCACCGACGGCGATCTGGTGGGCCCGGGGTGGGTCAGCGGCGGGTCCGATCGCAAGCCCAGCACGCTCGAGATCGCCTCGGAGGTCGAAAAGGCCCGCGCCGAGCTCGCCGAGGCCGAGAAGCAGGTCGGCGAACTGTCGGCGGCGCTGTCCGGTGCACTGGCCGAACAGGCAAGCCGTCAGGACGCCGCGGAGCAGGCGCTGGCCGCGCTCAACGAATCGGACGCCGCGATCTCGGCGATCTATGAGCAGTTGGGCCGGCTCGGTCAGGACGCCCGCTCCGCCGACGACGAGTGGCAGCGGCTCATCCAGCAGCGAAATGAGCTGGAAGTCAACCGATCACGCACCGTCGAGGAACTCGCCGGGCTCGAGCAGCGGCTGCACAACGCGCAGCAGGAGCCGACGTTCGAGGCCGAGCCCGTCGACCGCCAGGAGACGACGGCCGCGGCGGAGGCGGCGCGCGCCGCCGAGGTGGAGGCCCGACTGGCGGTGCGCACCGCCGAGGAACGCGCGAACGCCGTTCGCGGCAGGGCGGATTCGCTGCGTCGGGCCGCCGCGGCCGAACGTGACGCCAGATTGCGCGCCAAGCGTGCCCGCGAGGCGCGTCAGCACGCCGCAGCGGTGGCCGCCGCTGTCGCGGAGTCGGGTCGTCTTGTCGCGCAACGGCTGAGCGCCGTCGTGACGGTGGCGTCGCGCGCCCGCGACGAGGTCGCCGCCGAACGACAGCACCGCGCCGCGGCGTTGGCCAAGGCGCGCGACGAGGTCAACGACCTCACGGCCAGGTTCAACGGCCTCACCGAGGCGCTGCACAAGGACGAGGTCGCCAAGGCCCAGGCCGCAATGCGGATCGAACAGCTCGAGGAGCAGATCCTCGAGCAGTTCGGCATGGCGACCGCCGACCTCATCGCCGAGTACGGCCCCGATGTGCCGCTGCCGCCAACCGAATTGGAGATGGCCGAGTTCGAGCAGGCGCGCGAGCGCGGTGAGCAGGTCACCGCGCCGGCCCCGATGCCGTTCGACCGGGCGACGCAGGAGCGGCGCGCCAAGAAGGCCGAACGCGAGCTCAACGAGCTGGGCCGGGTCAACCCGCTCGCGCTCGAGGAGTTCGCCGCGCTCGAGGAGCGCTACAACTTCCTGTCCACCCAGCTCGAGGACGTCAAGGCGGCGCGCAAGGACCTTCTCGACGTGATCGAGGACGTCGACGCCCGCATCCTTCAGGTGTTCACCGAGGCGTACGCCGACGTGGAACGCGAGTTCACCCAGGTCTTTTCGACGCTGTTCCCCGGCGGCGAGGGCCGGCTGCTGCTGACCGACCCCAACGACATGCTGACCACCGGCATCGAGGTCGAGGCGCGTCCGCCCGGCAAGAAGATCAAGCGGCTCTCGTTGTTGTCCGGCGGTGAGAAGTCGCTGACGGCGGTCGCGATGCTGGTCGCGATCTTCCGCGCCAGGCCGTCGCCGTTCTACGTGATGGACGAGGTCGAGGCCGCGCTCGACGATGTGAATCTGCGCCGCCTGATCAGCCTGTTCGAGCAGTTGCGCGAGCGGTCCCAGCTGATCGTGATCACCCACCAGAAGCCGACGATGGAGGTCGCCGACGCGCTGTACGGCGTCACCATGCGCGACGACGGCATCACGGCCGTGATCAGCCAGCGGATGCGCGGACAGGAACTGGTCGGCGCCGCCAACTGATCGGCGATCTGTGCACATTTCGCAGCGCTGAGCGCAACGCGCGGTGCACCAACCGCGGCCCCGAGGGGGCGCGGGGCCGTCGCCGGTACTCACCTTGAGACAATGGCGCCGTGACAGATGCTGGCTCGATGGGTTTGTGGATCGCGATCGCGGTCATCGCCGTTTTGTTGGTCACCGCGATCGTCGTCGGGCTGGTCCGGTACCGGCGCCGGCGCATCCGGCTGTCGAAGAGCGAGACGGCGACGCAGATCGACCGTTCGGGCGGCTACACCGCGTCATCCGGCATCACGTTCTCGCAGTCGGCGCCCACCGCGCCCGCTGAGCCCGCCCAGCCTGCCGAACGCATCGACACCACCGGCCTGCCCGCCGTCGGCGACGACGCCACGATTCCGCGTGACGCGCCGAAGCGCCCGATCGCCGATGTGCAACTGCCCGAGCCGCAGGTCGAGGAGCGGCCCACGCCGCCCGCACCGCCCGCCGCACCCGCAGAACCGGCCCCCGCCGAACCGGCTCCCGTCATCGAGGAGCCTGCCGAGCCCGCTCCCGCCGAACAGGCCGCACCCGTCCTCGATGAGATCGCGCCGACCGAAGGACGCCTCGAACGACTGCGCGGCCGACTGGCCAAATCGCAGAACACCCTCGGACGCAGCATGCTCGGGCTGCTCGGCGGCGGCGACCTGGACGAGGAGTCGTGGGAGGAAGTCGAGGACACGCTGCTGATCGCCGACCTCGGCCCGGTCGTGACGGAGTCGGTGGTCTCGGCGCTGCGCTCCCGGATGGCCAGCAGCCGGGTGCGAACCGAGGCCGACGCTCGCGCCGTGCTGCGCGAGGTTCTCATCGGAGAGCTTCAACCCGACCTCGACCGCTCGATCAGGGCGCTGCCGCACGCGGACAAACCCTCGGTGCTGCTGGTGGTCGGGGTGAACGGCACCGGTAAGACGACCACGGTCGGGAAGTTGGCCCGCGTGCTGGTCGCCGATGGCCGCCGCGTCGTGCTCGGGGCGGCCGACACCTTCCGCGCCGCCGCGGCCGACCAGTTGCAGTCCTGGGCGTCGCGAGTGGGTGCGCAGGTGGTGCGGGGCGCGGAGGGCGCCGACCCCGCCTCGGTGGCGTTCGACGCCGTCGACAAGGGCATCGAGGACGGCGCCGACGTCATCGTCATCGACACCGCCGGGCGCCTGCACACCAAGACCGGCCTGATGGACGAACTCGGTAAGGTCAAACGGGTCGTCAGTCGCCGTGCGGAGGTCGACGAGGTGCTGTTGGTGCTCGACGCCACGATCGGCCAGAACGGGCTGCCGCAGGCCCGGGTGTTCGCCGAGGTCGTCGACATCACCGGCGTGGTGCTGACGAAACTCGACGGAACCGCCAAGGGCGGAATCGTTTTCCGCGTGCAACAGGAGTTGGGTGTTCCGGTGAAGCTCGTCGGGCTCGGCGAGGGTGCCGACGATCTCGCGCCGTTCGAGCCCGCGGCGTTCGTCGACGCCTTGCTCGGGTAGCGCCACGCGTGCCATGCGGGCGCGCGGAAACATGAGCGTAACGCTTCTGGCGTGTCCGTTCACTTAACGGAAACGGAACAGAATCACCGGTGAAACTCCGGCAAAAGAGTCTTCTCGGGAGGCCGATCCGATCGGCGCACTTCCCAAGGAGGTTCACACAAAGTGGTTTCAGCCTTACCCCTTGCTCTACCCGATGATGCGTTCGCGCCGTTCGGCCCCGAGGGGCTGAGTTCCGGCGACACCGCATGGGTACTCACCGCCGCGGCGCTGGTGCTCTTCATGACGCCGGGCCTCGCGTTCTTCTACGGTGGGCTATCGCGCCAGAAGTCGGTGCTGAACATGATGATGATGTCGTTCGGCACCCTCGGCGTCGTGAGCGTCATCTATGTGCTGTGGGGCTACTCGATGTCGTTCGCGTCGGCGCATACCGGCAACAGCGACATCGCGGGCGTCTTCGACAACCCGTTCGCGTTGTTCGGGCTGAGCCCGCTACTGGAAACGCTGGAAGTGGACGGCACCAGCCTCTACGTTGCCGGCGGATTCGGCTCCGTGCCCGCGATCGTGTGGGCGGGCTTCCAATTGACCTTCGCGGTCATCACCGTCGCCCTGATCAGCGGTGCGGTCGCCGAGCGGATGAAGTTCGGTACCTGGCTGGTGTTCGGCGGGATCTGGGTGACGTTGGTGTATTTCCCGCTCGCCCACATGGTTTGGGGCGGCGGCCTGCTGTCCGGTGCCGAGAACGGCATCGCGGCCAAACTCTTCGGCGTCAGCGACGAAGGTGAAGCCAACGTTCCGCCGATCGACTTCGCCGGCGGCACCGTCGTTCACATCAACGCAGGCATGGCCGCGCTGGTTCTCGCGATCCTGCTGGGCAAGCGGACCGGCTTCGGCAAGATGGCCTACCGGCCGCACAACATACCGTTCGTGATGCTCGGCGCCGCGATCCTGTGGTTCGGCTGGTTCGGATTCAACGTGGGATCCGAGGGTGCGGCCGACATGCTCGCCGGACAGGTGTGGGTCAACACCACCGCCGCGACCGCCGCCGCGATGCTCGGCTGGTTGCTGGTGGAGCGCATCCGCGACGGCCACGCGACCAGCGTCGGCGCCGCATCCGGTGTCGTGGCCGGTCTCGTCGCGATCACTCCCGCCTGCGGTTCGTTGTCGCCGATCGGCTCGCTGATCCTCGGTGTCATCGCCGGCGCGCTGTCCGCCCTGGCGGTCGGGCTGAAGTACAAGTTCGGCTACGACGATTCGCTCGACGTGGTCGGTGTGCACCTGGTTGCGGGTCTGTGGGGCACCGTCGGCATCGGCTTCCTGGCGTTGGAGACCGGGCTGTTCTACGGCGGCGGCTTCCAGCAGCTCGTCGTTCAGATCGTCATCGCTTTGGCGGCGGTCATCTTCACTGGCATCATGACGGCGATCATTGCCTTTATCGTCAAGCCGTTGGGTTGGCGTGTCACCCCGGAGGATGAGGACACCGGCATCGATGAAACCGAACATGCCGAAACCGCTTACGAGCTCGTCTGATCGGCAACAATTTCCTCGGAAGGGATCGACTACATGAAGCTGATTACTGCGATCGTCAAGCCGTTCACACTCGAAGATGTCAAAACCGGGCTCGAGCAGACGGGTATCCTGGGGATGACCGTCAGCGAGGTTCAGGGCTACGGCCGTCAGAAGGGTCACACCGAGGTCTACCGCGGTGCCGAGTACTCCGTGGATTTCGTGCCGAAGGTGCGAGTCGAGGTCGTCGTCGAGGACTCCGCAGTCGACAAGGTGGTCGACGTCATCGTCCAGGCCGCACGGACCGGGAAGATCGGCGACGGCAAGGTGTGGGTGAGCCCCGTCGACACCGTTGTCCGGGTACGCACCGGGGAGCGGGGAGCCGACGCCCTTTGAGCCGCTTCGAGAGCTGAGAGTTCGTCTCCCGACCGATCACACGGCAAGCGACATTCGAGAGGGCGGGAGAGGGCGAGATGACCAAGCAGGTACCGAATCCCGCCAACGAGCGCGAGGAGCATTCAACCGCCGACGAGCGCTCGCGTGAGGAGCATTCAACCGCCGCCGGTGCCCCCCAGTGGGTGGCACCGGCGGCGGCCTCGTCTCGTCCGGCGAACGACCTGTCCGCAGCAATCAAGCAGTTGCTGACAGGCGGTGCCCGCCAACTGGATTCGGCCGCGCTGCGCCACGCGCTGCAGGATCTGCATGAGTTCTGGCTCACCACCAAGGCCACCGAGATCGGCATCACGCCCATCAGCGGGTTCGCCATCGTCGCGACGGGCGGGCTCGGTCGGGGCGAGTTCGTGCCGTACTCCGACCTGGACCTGATGCTGCTGCACGACAACATGCCGCCCGACGTCGTCGGCCAGGTGGCGGAGTTGTTGTGGTATCCGTTGTGGGACGCCAACATTCGCATCGACCACAGCGTGCGCACAGTCCCCGAGGCGCTGAAGGTCGCCGGCGAGGACATCTCGGCGGGCTTGGCGATGCTCGAAGCGCGCCACATCGTCGGCGATGCGGACCTGTCGACGCTGTTGATCGGCGGAGCCCGTCGGCAGTGGCGCACCGGAATCGCCTCGCGCTTCGACGAACTCGTCGAGCACACCCGGGCGCGCTGGGAGCGCAGCGGTGAGATCGCGCATCGCGCCGAACCCGACCTCAAGTGCGGACGCGGTGGTCTGCGCGACGTGCAACTGCTCAACGCGTTGGCGATCGCGCAGCTGGCCGACGTCTATCCCAACCAGACGTTGGCCTCCCCGCTGGGATCGCTGGGGCAGGCCCACATGGCGTTGCTCAACGTCCGCACCGAACTGCACCGGGTCGCGGGCCGCGGACGCGACCTGTTGCTGGCCCAGCACGCCGACGAGATCGGCGCGGCGCTGCACATCGGCGACCGTTTCGATCTGGCCCGAATGCTCTCCGACGCCGCGCGAACCATCAGCTTCTATGTCGACGCGGGCATCCGCACGGCCGGCAATGCGCTGCCGCGTCGCGGGTTCGCCGCGCTGCGCCGTCCGCCGCGGCGTCCCCTCGACGAGGGAGTCATCGAGTTCGCGGGGGAGGTGATCCTCGCGCGCGACGCGCGCCCCGGGCGCGATCCGGGCCTGATCCTGCGGGTGGCCGCGGCGTCGGCGACCACTGGGCTTCCGATGGCCTCCTCCACGCTGGCCCGGCTCGCCGAGGCCGCCCCGGAACTGCGTGCGCCGTGGCCACGGCAGGCCCTGAAAGATCTGCTCGTCATGCTCGCGGCGGGGCCGTCGGCGGTGTCGACGATCGAGGCGCTGGACCGCACCGGCCTGTGGGGGCGGCTGTTCCCGGAGTGGGGAGCGGTGCGCGACCTTCCGCCCCGCGATGTGGTGCACATCTGGACCGTCGACCGACACCTCGTCGAAACGGTCTCGCGGGCAAGCGCTTTCACGACCCGGGTATCCCGCCCCGACCTGCTGATGCTGGGCGCGTTGTGCCACGACATCGGCAAGGGGCGCGGCGGCGACCACAGCGTCATCGGCGCCGAGTTGGCGACCCAGATCGGCACCCGGCTGGGTCTGTGGCCGTCGGACGTCGAGATCCTGTCGAAGGTTGTGCGCCACCACCTCCTGCTGCCGCACACCGCGACGCGTCGCGACCTTCAAGACCCCAACACGATCGCGGCCGTGGTGGACGCCCTCGACGGCGACCTCGTGCTGCTGGAACTGCTGCACGTGCTCGCCGAGGCCGACTCGCTGGCGACCGGCCCCGGCGTCTGGGGCGACTGGAAGGCCTCGCTCATCGGCGATCTCGCGCACCGCTGCCGCATGGTGATGGCGGGGGAGCCGCTACCTGAACCGGATCCCATTGACCCGCGGTATCTTTCGCTCGCGGCGGAGGTGGGCGTGCATGTCGAGCTGACACCGGCCGACAGCCCGCACATCTACAACGTCACGATCATCGCGCCCGATCGGCGGGGCCTGTTGTCGAAGGCGGCGGGTGTGCTCGCGCTGAACTCGCTGCGGGTCCACTCGGCCTCGGTCAACGGCCACGAGGGCTCGGCGATCAATACGTTCGTCGTCTCGCCGCACTTCGGCTCTCCACCGGCGGCCGAGTTGCTGCGGCAGCAGTTCATCCTCGCGCTCGACGGTGAACTCGACGTTGCCGACGCGCTGGACCGCCGCGAGCGCGAGGCCGCGCAGTACGGCACCACGCGGGCGGGCGAGGTGCCCGCCGCCGTACCCATCAACCACGTCACCGCCCCGCCGCGCATCCTGTGGTCGGAGGGCGCCCGCACCGGTGAACTGGTGGTGCAGGTCCGCAGCACCGACCGCGCCGGCCTGCTCGCCAGGCTGACCTCCGTCTTCGAACGCGACGGCATCGACATCGCCTGGGCCAAGGTGACCACGATGGGCTCGTCGGTGGTCGACCTGTTCGGCATCACCGCCGACCCGGCCATGCGCGACGAACTCGAACGCGACCTGTACGCGGTGCTGCCCGCACCGCCTCCCCCCAAGCCGGTGTCCGAGGCGAGCTGACCGCGGCCGTTTCCGCCGCGCACGCCCTGCTCGGGCGGGTGGCTGTCGGCTCCCATTAGGCTGGACGTCGTGTTTGAATCCCTGTCCGACCGGTTGACCGGCGCCCTGCAGGGGCTGCGCGGCAAGGGGCGGTTGACCGACGCCGATATCGACGCGACCACCCGCGAGATCCGGCTGGCGTTGCTCGAAGCCGACGTGTCTCTGCCCGTCGTGCGGGCGTTCGTCAACCGCATCAAGGAGCGCGCCCGCGGCGCCGAGGTGTCCGGTGCGCTCAACCCGGCCCAGCAGGTCGTCAAGATCGTCAACGAGGAACTGATCGGCATTCTCGGTGGCGAGACCCGTCCGTTGGCGTTCGCCAAGACGCCGCCGACGGTGATCATGCTCGCCGGCCTGCAAGGTTCCGGTAAGACCACACTGGCCGGCAAGCTCGCGAGATGGCTTCGGGTACAGGGACATACGCCGCTTCTGGTGGCGTGCGACCTGCAGCGGCCCGGCGCTGTCAACCAGCTCCAGATCGTCGGCCAGCGCGCCGACGTCGCGGTCTTCGCGCCCCACCCCGGTGTGTCGGCGGACGGTGCGGCGGACGCGGCGCCCGGCGATCCTGTCGCGGTCGCGGCCGCCGGCCTGGCGGAGGCCAAGGCCAAGCACTTCGACGTGGTGATCGTCGACACCGCGGGCCGCCTCGGCATCGACCAGGAGCTGATGAGCCAGGCCGCCGCCATCCGGGACGCGGTCGATCCGGACGAAGTGATCTTCGTGCTGGACGCAATGATCGGCCAGGACGCCGTCACCACCGCCGAGGCGTTCCGCGAGGGCGTCGGGTTCACCGGCGTGGTGCTGACCAAGCTCGACGGCGACGCCCGCGGCGGCGCGGCCCTGTCGGTCCGCGAGATCACCGGCGTCCCGATCCTGTTCGCCTCCAGCGGGGAGAAGCTCGAGGACTTCGACGTCTTCCACCCCGACCGGATGGCCAGCCGCATCCTGGGCATGGGCGACGTGCTGTCGCTGATCGAACAGGCCGAGCAGGTCTTCGACGCCCAGCGCGCCGAAGAGGCCGCCGCCAAGATCGGCAGCGGGGAACTGACGCTGGAGGACTTCCTCGAGCAGATGCTGGCGATCCGCAAGATGGGTCCGATCGGCAACCTGCTGGGCATGCTTCCGGGCGCTGGCCAGATGAAGGACGCGCTCGCCGCCGTCGACGACAAACAGCTCGACCGCCTGCAGGCGATCATCCGAGGCATGACGCCCGAGGAGCGCGCCGACCCCAAGATCATCAACGGTTCGCGCCGGCTGCGCATCGCCAACGGGTCGGGTGTGACCGTCGGCGAGGTCAACCAGCTCGTCGAGCGGTTCTTCGAGGCCCGCAAGATGATGTCGCAGATGGCCGGGCAGATGGGAATGCCGTTCGGGCGCAAGAACTCTCGTAAGGCCTCCAAGAACAAGAAGAAGGGCGGCAAGGGCAAGAAGGGCGGCAGGGGGCCGACTCCGCCGAAGACGCGCAATCCGCTCGGCGCCGGAACGCCCGGTATGCCCGCGGGGTTCCCGGATCTCTCCGATATGCCCAAGGGACTCGACGAGCTCCCACCCGGCCTGGCCGACATCGACCTGTCGAAGCTGAAGTTCCCGGGTCAGAACTAGCGTGAGGCTCCACGTCCGCGGTCGGGGACTGCCCGACGAGCAGCCGGTGGGGTGGTGGGTAGTCGACGGCGTGCTCAGCGCCGAACCGGTCGGCGGCGCCGAGACGGTGTTCGGTGCTGATGGGTATGGCGGGTGGATCCTGCCCGGGCTGGTCGACGCGCACTGCCACGTCGGCCTCGGCGATCACGGCCCGCTCGACAATCTCGACGACTGCATCGAGCAGGCCGAGATCGAACGCGAGGTCGGCGCGCTGCTGCTGCGCGACGCGGGTTCGCCGATCGACACCCGCAGCCTCGCCGAGCACGACGATCTGCCGGAGATCATCCGGGCGGGTCGCCACCTCGCCAAACCGAAGCGCTACCAGCGCGGGTTCGCGATCGAACTCGAGGACGAATCCGCGCTGCCCGACGCGGTGGCGGAGCAGGCGCGGTTCGGCGACGGCTGGGTCAAGCTCGTCGGCGACTGGATCGACCGCGAGGTCGGCGACCTGGCGCCGCTGTGGTCCGACGACGTGCTCAAGGCCGCGATCGACGCCGCGCACGCCAACGGCGCCCGCGTCACCGCGCACGTCTTCAGCGAGGACGCGCTGCCGGGGCTGATCAAGGCCGGCATCGACTGCATCGAACACGGGACCGGCCTCACCGACGACACCATCGACCTGATGGTCGAGTACGGCACGGCGCTGGTGCCGACGCTGATCAACATCGCCAACTTCCCGGGCATCGCCGAGGGCGCGTCGAAATACCCCGCCTATGCCAAGCACATGCGGGACCTGCACGAGAAGTGCTATCCGCGCATCGCCGCCGCCCGCGAGGCCGGCATCCCGATCTATGCGGGCACCGACGCGGGCAGCATGGTCGCGCACGGTCGCATCGCCGATGAGATCGAGGCGCTCACCCACATCGGGATGACCCCGACCGAGGCTTTGGGCGCCGCCTGCTGGACGGCCCGCGAGTGGCTCGGCAGGCCGGGTATCGAGCACGGCGCACCCGCCGATCTGGTGTGTTATGTCGACGATCCGCGCAAGGGGGCCTCGGTCGTCAACCGCCCGGATCTGGTGATCCTGCGCGGACGCACCTTCCCCTGAGGCGCCGCGAGCGACCGCGAAATGCCGCAGAACGGCGGCGTGTCGTGTGCAGACACGGGCGCTCGCGCAGATGTTCAGGGCTGGCTGAAGCCCCAGTCGAACAGTTTCATCGCCTGGCCGTAGAGGTCGCCGCTGCCGTACAACTGCGCGACCACCAACGTGCGGTTGCCGCGCTGCGCCGCCGCGGCAAAGGTGTCGCGTGCGAGGTTGGTGTAGCCGGTCTTGCCGACGAGCGTGCCGGGATAGCGCTTGAGCAATTGGTTCTGGTTGGTGATCGTCTTCGGCCCGTTGTCGGTCGGGAACAACGACGACGGCTGGCGCACGATCGCGGCGAACACCGGATAGCGCAGCGCATGACGATAGATCTGCGCGAGATCGCTGGCGGTGGTGAACGACTCCATGCCGGGACCGTCGAGCCCCGACGGCGACGACGCCCGCGTGCTGCGCGCCCCCAGCGACTGCGCTTTGGCGTTCATCTTCGCCACCGCGACGCGATAGCCGCCGAGACCGTCGGCCAGAACGTTCGCGGCGTCGTTACCCGACACCAGCATCAAGCCGTCGAGCAGTTGTCGCACGGTGTAGGCGCGGCCGGCTTTGACTCCGGCACAAGAACATTCGACGTCGGCGGCGGCCGGCCTGGCCGCGATCACGGCGTTGAGCGGAAGGTGGTCGAGCACCACCATCGCCAGCAGGGCCTTGATGGTGCTGGCGGGAGCATGCGGCTCATTGGGGTTGCGGGAGGCCAGGATTCGACCGGAGTCGGCATCGGCGAGCACCCACGATTGCGCGGGCCCTTCGGGCAGCGCGACTGCGCCCGACGGTTCGCCCCGAGGCTGGGCCGGTGCGGGTGCGGCGACGCCGATGGCCAGGGTCGTTGCGCAAGTCAGCGCGATGGCCAACGCAGCCGACATGCTTCGCATGGACGCCGAGCGTATCGGCGCCGTTCCCCGTCCCGGTCTCGGAAGCGTTGCGATTCAGCAACTCAACGGGTGATCACAGCGCGCCGATACTGGCCTCCGGGCTCAGCGCGAACCCCCAGTCGAACAGGCTCGAGGCCTGGTCCCAGTACGTCGGCTGGCCCGGCTTGTCCATGCCGTACATCAGCGCGACGACCAACCGCCGGCCGTCGCGTTGCGCGGCGCCGACGAACGTCTTCTGCGCGCGGTCGGTGAACCCGGTCTTCCCGCCGAGGATGCCCGGATACCGCTTGAGCAGTTCGTCCTGGTTGACCAGGACCTTGTCACCGTTCTTCGTGGGGAAGACGGCCGTCGGCTGAGCGGTGATCGAGGCGAACACCGGGTTCGCCATCGCGGCGCGGAAGATGACCGCCAGGTCGTGCGGCGACGACCACATGTCGATGCCCGGCCCGTCGAGACCCGACGGCGAGGCCGCGTTGGTGCCGTGTGCGCCGAGCAGCGCGGCCTTGGCATTCATCTTCGTCACGGCGACGTCGTATCCGCCGAGCATGGTGGCCAGCGTGTTGGCGGCGTCGTTGCCCGACACCAGCAGCAGCGCCTCCAGCAGTTGCCGCGTCGTGTAGACCATGCCGGGCGTGACGCCCGCACAGTTGCAC
Organism: Mycolicibacterium celeriflavum; assembly: GCA_050205545.1. Taxonomy (GTDB): domain Bacteria; phylum Actinomycetota; class Actinomycetes; order Mycobacteriales; family Mycobacteriaceae; genus Mycobacterium; species Mycobacterium celeriflavum_A. Next base: position 298,142 of record JBNMQV010000002.1, on the reverse strand, counting down.
TCGACCCGGGTGTCGGCCTCGTTGGCGACCACGGTCGCGTCGAGCGGTAGCTCGTCGAGCACCGTCAGCGCCAGCAGCACCTTGATCGTGCTGGCGGGCGCGTACTGGCCGTACTCATCGCGTGCGGCCAGCACCGCGCCGGTGTCCATATCGGCGAGCACCCAGGCCCGGGCCGGGCCCTCGGGGATCGGAAGCGAACCCGACGGTTGGCTGACGCCGACGGGGGCGGCGGACGCGACCGTCGTCCCCCACGCGGTCAGGCACAGCACGGTCATGACGCAGATCAACAGCTTGCGCATGGGCAGGCAGCCTAGTCGTGTTCAATCGACGCATGTTGAGCCTGGAAGAGATTTCGGACCGCATCGAGATCCAGCAGTTGCTGATCGACTATTCGACCGCCATCGACCAGAAGCGATTCGACGACCTCGACCGGGTTTTCACGCCGGACGCCTACATCGACTACCGCGTCACCGGAGGCGTCGACGGCCGCTTCGGTGAGGTGAAGGCGTGGCTGAAGGACGTGCTGCCGAACTTCCCGGCGTACTACCACATGCTGGGCAACGCCGACATTCGCGTCTCGGGCGACACCGCCACCTCGCGGGCCATCTGCTTCAACCCGATGGTCATGGGCGGCGAGGGCCAGATCTACTTCGTCGGGATCTGGTACGTCGACGAGTTCGTGCGCACCGCCGACGGCTGGCGGATGAGCAAGCGAGTCGAGGAGAAGTGCTTCGACAAGCTCCTGTGACAGCTCACGGGGCGTGCGTGGATGCCCCGGGCCCTTAACGGGTTGATCGCCCTCGCGTGGTGCGTGGAATCAACCCGTAAAGACCGTCGACGGGGTCCGCTACAGCGGATTTCTCCCGGTCGGGGCTGTTCTGGCACAATGGGCGGCTGTCTACCGCAGGACTACGACCCCGCGGCGGTCACACGCGCAAGGCAAAACCGGGCCGAGGCGACCTGCCTCGATCGCTGAATTGCCAGCGTGGCAATCACAGGAGAAGACGCACCACCATGGCTGTAAAGATCAAGCTCACGCGGCTCGGCAAGATCCGCAATCCGCAGTACCGTATCGCCGTCGCCGACGCGCGCACCCGCCGTCAGGGCCGGTCCATCGAGGTCATCGGCCGGTACCACCCGAAGGAAGATCCGAGCCTCATCGAGATCGACTCGGAGCGGGCCCAGTACTGGCTCAGCGTCGGCGCCCAGCCCACCGAGCCCGTCCTCGCGCTCCTGAAGATCACCGGCGACTGGCAGAAGTTCAAGGGTCTGCCCGGCGCGGAAGGCACGCTGAAGGTCAAGGAGCCCAAGCCGAGCAAGCTGGACCTGTTCAACGCAGCGCTGGCCGAGGCCGAGGGCGGTCCGAGCACCGAGGCCACGCAGCCCAAGAAGAAGAAGGCGCCCGCCAAAAAGGCCGCCGACAAGGCTTCCGACGAGTCGGATTCCAAGGCCGTCGAGGCCGAGGCCCAGGTCGATCCGGCGCCCGCCAAGGATCAGTCCGAGCCTCCGGCTGAGGGCGAGGACGCCACCGTCTCCGGCGCCACTGAAAGCTGAGCCCGGCCGTGAGTTCTGTCGTCGTCGACGCGGTCGAACACCTCGTGCGCGGAATCGTCGACAACCCGGACGACGTCCGCGTCGACATGGTGACCAGCCGGCGCGGCCGCACCGTCGAGGTTCATGTCCATCCGGATGACCTCGGCAAGGTGATCGGCCGGGGTGGCCGCACCGCGACCGCGCTGCGCACACTGGTCGCCGGCATCGGCGGCCGCGGTATCCGCGTGGACGTGGTGGACACCGACCAGTAACACCCACATGGACCTCGTCGTCGGGCGCGTCGTCAAAGCGCACGGCATCACCGGCGAAGTGGTGGTGGACGTTCGCACCGACGATCCCGACGCGCGGTTCGCGCCGGGGACGTCGTTGCGCGGCCGCCCCGCCAAGGGCGGCACCGAACGCGAGTACACCATTGGTTCGGCGCGTGAACACGGCGGGCGGCTGCTGGTCCGGTTGGACGGCGTCGACGACCGCAACGCCGCCGAGGCGTTGCGCGGCATCGTCTTTCTCGTCGATTCGCAGGAACTGCCGCCGATCGAGGACCCCGACGAGTACTACGACCACGAACTCGAGGGCCTCCGGGTACGCACTACTGACGGCGTCGACGTCGGCACCGTCACCGAGGTATTGCACACGGCCGCCGGTGAACTGCTCGCGGTCCGCGGCGAGGAACGCGAGGTGCTCGTGCCGTTCGTCAGCGCGATCGTGACCTCGGTGTCGCTGGCCGATCGGCTGGTCGAGATCGACCCGCCCGAAGGGCTTTTGGAGATCTGAGCCATGCGGATAGACGTCGTCACGATCTTCCCGGACTACCTCGAGCCGTTGCGACAGTCGTTGCCGGGCAAGGCCATCGACTCCGGGATCGTGCAACTGGCCGTGCACGATCTGCGGCGCTGGACGCACGACGTGCACCGCTCGGTCGACGACTCACCCTACGGCGGGGGACCGGGCATGGTGATGAAGGCGCCGGTGTGGGGTGAGGCTCTCGACGAGATCTGTTCGGCCGAAACGCTTCTCGTGGTGCCGACGCCCGCGGGGCGGCTGTTCCGGCAGGCCGATGCGGCGGCCTGGGCCGAGGAGAAGCACCTCGTGTTCGGCTGCGGACGCTACGAGGGGATCGACCAGCGGGTCGTCGAGGACGCGGCGCGACGCATGCGCGTCGAGGAGGTGTCGATCGGCGACTACGTGCTGCCCGGCGGTGAGTCCGCGGCGTTGGTGATGATCGAGGCCGTTGTGCGGCTGTTACCCGAGGTACTCGGCAATCCGCAGTCGCATCAACAGGATTCGCACTCCGAGGGAATCCTCGAGGGGCCGAGCTACACCAGGCCGCCGAGCTGGCGGGGCCTCGACGTGCCCGAGATCCTGCTGTCCGGCGACCACGCCAGGATCGCCGCCTGGCGCCGCGAGCAGGGCCTCGAGCGCACCCGCGAGCGCCGGCCCGACCTGTTCGACTGAGCGCGCGTCAGGTGACGACCTCCACGGCCCCGTTGAGATCCATGATGCCGAGTTCGACGATCAGGGCGGGCTGACGCCGGCCGGCCTCGTCGCGGAAGGTGCACTCGCTGTAGTTGTTCTGCCAACCCCGGCCGGTCATGTACTTCCACGCGCCGGTGGTGAACCGCGGGTCGATGCATTTCATCAACATCGCCTCGTAGCCCTGGTCGAGTTGGCCGGCCGCATGCGGCGCGGTGGCCATGGCGGCGGCACCCAGCCCCAGCGCAGCGAGCGCGGCCCGGCGCGAGACGTGCGGCGAGTGATCGGCTGTCGTCATCAGCGCAGCGTGCCGGATTCTCCGCGTGCCAGGTGTTGTTTCGCAGTTCCCGCCCGAAAACGCTAGACGCGTCCGCCGGGGAACATGGTCTTGACGGCTTGGGTGATGGTGTTGCGCGCGGTGACATCGTCGGCGGGTTGCATCGACGCGATCGCCATCACGAATCGACGGTCGGATCCGATCGCCCCGGTGGACCAGTGCACCCAGTTGCCGCCGTTCCAGCAGCAGAACCATCCCTGCTTGACCGCCACCCGCTCGTTGTAGAGGCCCTCGGGGATGCCGAACCGCTGGGGGTAGACGCCACCGGGCACGGTGCCGTCGGGTGCGGTGGGTGTCGAGGCGGCGAGGTTCGACAGGATGACATCGGCTTTGTCGGACGGTAATCCGCCGCCGCCCGACAGCAGTTCCGAGTAATACCGGACCATGTCGCCGGTCGTGCTCGTGGTGGTGAACCAACGGCCGTCGTACGGCAACCGGGTCGCGCCCAGGCCGTACCGGGCGATGACGCGCGACACGATCTCGCTGCCACCGCTGCGGTTCCAGAACACCTCGGCGGCGCTGTCGTCAGACGACCGCAACATCGCCTCGAACGCCTTGCGATCCTCGGGCGTGAGATCGACCTTGCCCTGCGACTCCTGCAACAGCAGGTCGTCGGCGATGAACAGCTTGACCACCGAGGCAATCGGCATCGCCTCGTTGTTGCCGTTCGTCACGAGGTTTCCGGTGTTGCGGTCGAGGACGGCGATCGATACGTCGGCGCCGGCCCGGGCGGCCTCGGCGGTCGCTTCCTGGGTGCGGGTATCCAGGCCGCCGAACGACGCGGGGGGTTCGTCGGGAGGCGCCTCGGGCAGGGGGGCCATGCCACCCTGCGGCACGACGACGGTCAGGTGGGGGCCGGCGGGCTGGGGCGGGGTGCCGTGCACCTTCGCCTCGCAGCCAGCGACGGTCACGACCGCAGCGGCGAAGATTGCGATCGTCTTGACCAGCGGAGATGGCCGCCGTCGCATGACCCTCCTCGAGTGGCCCGATATGGGGATTGTCGGGGCCCGCCGCATTGCTTCAGCCCTGGTGTCAAGCCTAACCGCTGGACGCTGGCACCGCCTGCTTAGCTAAGCTTACGAAGCGTCGGCCGAGGGATCCCGCGCGAATTTCGCCGGACGGCTCCCATCTGGCACAATTGAGCAGTTGTCTGCGCAGGACCCGGGAACGGCCAGTTCCGCCCGCTGCGAGATACACCCCGATTCGTCCGATCAGATCGGCTCGGCAGTCTTATGTCACGGCGTCCACGTGACAGCAGCGCCCGCAGCCGCCAACCGCAAGGAAGTGTCACCGATGAACACGCTGGACTTCGTCGATCAGGCATCGCTGCGCGACGACATCCCGGACTTCGGTCCCGGCGACACCGTCAACGTGCACGTCAAGGTCATCGAGGGCTCCAAGGAGCGCATCCAGGTCTTCAAGGGTGTGGTCCTGCGTCGCCAGGGCGGCGGCATCCGGGAGACCTTCACCGTGCGCAAGGAGAGCTACGGCGTCGGCGTCGAGCGGACCTTCCCGGTGCATTCGCCCAACGTCGACCACATCGACGTCGTCACCCGCGGTGACGTCCGCCGCGCCAAGCTGTACTACCTGCGCGAGCTGCGAGGCAAGAAAGCCAAGATCAAGGAGAAGCGCTGACCTCCGGGTCGGCGGACGGCGTCGGAGCCTGATCCTTGGAGCGCGAGCAGCGCGAGGCCGAAGCCGGCGCTGGCTACCCTGATGCGGTGACCGGTTCCGCAGAGTCCGACGAGTCATCGGCCGAGCACCCACCCGAAACCGAAACCACCGCGCCGGACGGCGCCTCCGAGAAGCCCAAGAAGAAGGGCGGCGCGCTACGGGAATTCGCGATCCTGATCTCGATCGCATTGGTCCTGTACTACGTCATGCTGACGTTCGTCGCGCGGCCCTACCTGATTCCGTCCGAGTCGATGGAACCCACGCTGCACGGCTGCCCCGGCTGCACCGGCGACCGGATCATGGTCGACAAGCTGTCCTACCGGTTCTCGTCCCCGCAGCCCGGCGACGTGGTCGTGTTCAAGGGCCCGCCGAACTGGAACATCAATTACCGATCGATCCGGTCGGACAACACCGCCATCCGCTGGATCCAGAACGCGCTGTCGGTCGTCGGATTCGTCCCGCCCGACGAGAACGATCTCGTCAAGCGGATCATCGCCGTGGGCGGTCAGACCATCGAATGCCGCGCGTCAACCGGGTTGACCGTCGATGGCAAGCGCCTCGACGAGCCGTACCTGGATCCTGACACCATGCGCGCCGACCCCGCGGTCTATCCCTGCCTGGGCAACGAGTTCGGGCCCGTGACGGTGCCCGAAGGGCGGCTGTGGGTGATGGGGGACAACCGCACGCACTCGGCGGACTCCCGCGCGCACTGCACCAATACTCCGGCCGACGCACAGAAGGGTCTGCTGTGCACGGGCGACCCGATGGCGGGCACCGTCCCGGTGGACAATGTCATCGGTAAGGCGCGGTTCATCGCGTGGCCTCCCTCCCGTTGGGGCGGTGTGGGCAGCGTGAACCCGCAGACGTAAGTGCCACGACGCATCGGGACGCAATAGGAGAGGGTGTTCTTGCCGGCGACATGGCCTCCGCGCACTGTGATCCGGAAATCCTCGGGGCTGCGCACGCTGGAGTCGGCGCTGTATCGCAGCGGTCTCGGCCCGGTTGCCGGCGTCGATGAGGTCGGCCGGGGCGCCTGTGCGGGCCCTCTCGTCGTCGCGGCCTGCGTCCTGGGGCCGAACCGCTTGGAGAGCCTCTCGGCGCTCGACGACTCGAAGAAGCTGAACGAGAAAGAGCGCGAGCGCCTGTTTCCGCTGATCCGGCGGTACGCGCTGGCGTATCACGTGGTGTTCATCCCGTCGAAGGAAGTGGATCGCCGCGGCGTGCACGTCGCCAACATCGAGGGGATGCGCCGGGCGGTGGCCGGCCTGTCGGTGCGGCCGGGTTATGTGCTCTCCGACGGCTTCCGCGTACCCGGGCTCCCGGTGCCTTCGCTTCCGGTGGTGGGCGGCGATGCCGCCGCGGCGTGCATCGCGGCGGCCAGCGTTCTGGCCAAGGTCAGCCGGGACCGTTTGATGGTGAAGATGGAGGCCGAACACCCCGGCTACGGCTTCGCCGACCACAAGGGCTACAGCACGCCCGCGCACAGCGCCGCGTTGGCCGAGCTGGGCCCCTGTGGCCAGCACCGTCACTCGTTCATCAACGTCCGTCGGGTGGCCACGGCCGGAGGTGTCAAGGTGGTGACCGAACTGGTCGACTGCGACCCAGTAGGTCCACCGGATCAACGCGACCAAGCGGGGTAGGGGACAATGGGAGCCAACAAGGGGGCAGCGACCAACATGAAGGACAGCTGAGCCGATGAGTGCCGAAGATCTCGAAAAGTACGAAACCGAGATGGAGCTCTCGCTCTACCGCGAATACAAGGACATCGTCGGCCAGTTCAGTTACGTGGTGGAAACCGAGCGGAGGTTCTACCTCGCCAACAGCGTCGAACTCGTACCCCGCAACTCCGACGGAGAGGTGTACTTCGAGCTGCGGTTGGCCGACGCCTGGGTGTGGGACATGTATCGGCCCGCCCGTTTCGTCAAACAGGTCCGAGTGATCACCTTCAAAGACGTCAACATCGAAGAGGTGGAAAAGCCCGAGTTGCGGTTGCCCGAATAGATCACCGCACACGGGTCCGCGTCTTTTCCGCCCGTATTGTTTGACGCTGGCGGCAGTTTTGCGGGCGCCTTATCGCCGATGAGTTCGATTATCACAGGGCGTTTTTGAGACCCTCCGTCTCTATTCGACTAAAAATGGTCATTTGGCTGCTCGGACTTCGGTGGCGCGTCATCATTGAATTCGCCGAGGTCGACGCGACTAGATCAGCTGCCTTCCGGTCGCGTTGTCGGGCGCCCGGGTTGGGCCTAATCATTGTTCCGTTTTGCCTGCTTGCAACGGTGGCTGACAAGTCGTCCGCACGCGTCGCAGGTGCGAGACAGATAACACCCATCTGTCTTATTTTTGGGCGTTGAACTGCGACGAACTGTGTGACATGCTTGTCTAGCAAACATCTTTCCCGGCATCGTGCTCATGAAAGAGGATTCATCACCTCGAATTGTCAATTCACTACGGGAGCGATTGACCCAAAGATATGTTCCGGCGTAAAGTCCTGCACCGTCCTCGATCGCACGCTGGGGGGGAAACGGGATTGTCATACCGACCGATGCGGTGCGGTGCGGGACACCCTGGGTGCGTGGGCGATCGATGAAGCTCTCGGTGCTGCGTCCGCTCGTCGGTTTGGTGTCGATCGTCGCGATCATCGCGGTGTTCGCATTGGCGGCGAGCCTGTTTCGCGGCGATTTCTCCGATAGCGTTCCGGTGACGGTCATCTCGCAGCGGGCCGGCTTGGTCATGAATCCCGATGCGAAGGTCCAAGTCCGCGGTGTCCAGGTCGGCCGGGTCGCATCGATCGAAGCACTGCCGGGCGGTGAGGCGGCCCTGCACCTCGCGTTGGAACCCTCACGGCTCGACGCGATTCCGGCCAACGCGCTGGTCGACATCGCGTCGCCAACGGTGTTCGGCGCCAAGCAGGTCCAATTCGTCTTCCCCGACGATCCGTCGCCGCAATCGCTGCGTGCCGGCCAGGTGATCGAGGCCCAGCACGTGATGGTCGAGGTGAACACCGTCTTCGAACAACTGACCTCGGTGCTGTCCACGATCGAGCCGGCGAAGCTCAACGCCACGCTCGGCGCGATCGCACAGGCCGTGTCCGGTCGCGGACAGAAGTTCGGCCAGATGCTATCCGACCTGGATTCCTACCTCGCGACGCTGGAGCCCAGCCTGCCTGCGCTCAATCGCGATCTGGAACTTGCCCCGGGCGTGCTGCGCGCATACGCCGACGCCTCAGGGGATTTCGTGTCGATCGCCGACAACGCGGCCACCGTCAGCGAATCCATCGTCGACAAACAGGACGACCTCGACGCGGCGCTCGTCAGCGTGATCGGGCTCGCCGATGTCGGCAACGAGGTGATCGGTCAGAACCGTCAGTCGCTGACGGACGTCGTGCGGCTGCTAGTCCCGACCACGGCGTTGACCAACGAGTACAACCAGGCGTTGTGGTGTGGGCTGGCCGGCATTGTCGAGTCCTCACACATCCCGCCGTTGAAATCGCCGGGCGTCGAGGTGCTGGCCGGCTTCCTGTGGGCACAAGAGCGGTACCGCTATCCCTTGGATCTGCCCAAGGCCGGCGCCGAGGGCGGTCCGCAGTGCACCGGACTGCCGAAGTTGCCGTTCGAGACCGCCGCACCGTATGTCGTGGCCGACACCGGAACCAATCCCTGGCGCCGCACCTACCCGGGCATCGTCCTCAACGCCGACATCATCAAGCAGATCATGTTCCCCGACACCGAAACCGCTGGGCCGCCCCGCAATACAGCACAGATCGGAATGCCCGGATGAGGCTTTCGCTGCGGCCGACCCTGGTCAAATTCGGGATCTTCGCGCTCGTGATGACGCTGCTGACCGCCTCGCTGTTCTTCATCTTCGGCCAGTACCAAACCGGGAGCACAAAGGACTATTCGGCGGTTTTCGCCGACGCTTCCCGGCTGAAGGCAGGCCAGTCCGTGCGGGTGGCCGGGATGCGGGTCGGCACGGTCAACAGCGTGAAGCTTCGTACGGACAAGACGGTACTCGTCAATTTCGACGCCGACCCGAATGTGCGCATGACCACCGGTACCCGGGCGGCGGTGCGGTACCTGAACCTGGTCGGGGACCGGTACCTGGAACTGATCGAGGGTCCGGACGGGGCGCCGATGTCAGCCGGTTCTGAGATCCCGTTGGAGCGGACCCAGGGCGCGCTCGACCTCGACCTGCTGCTCGGCGGCCTCAAACCCGTTATCCGAGGATTGAATCCGGAAGACGTGAACGCGCTTTCGGCGTCCCTGATCCAGATCTTTCAGGGGCAGGGCGGCACCTTGCAGTCTCTGCTGAACAACACCTCCGGGTTCACCACGGCGCTTGCCGAGCACAATCAGACGATCCAGGCGCTGATCGACAATCTCCGCACGCTGCTTGCGACCCTGAATCGCGAAGGCGACAAGTTCTCGGGCACGATCGACCGGCTGGAGAGGCTCGTCACGGAGCTTGCGGCAGAACGCGACCCGATCGGCACCGCGATCGAATCGTTGAACAATGGATCGGCGTCGGTCGCCGACCTCCTCAGCGATGCGCGCGCACCGCTGGCGGGCACCGTCGATGAACTCGCCCGGCTGGCGCCTAACCTCGACTTCCAGAAGGACCGGATCGACACGAGCCTGCAGAAGGCGCCCGAGAACTACCGCAAGCTGGTCCGCACGGGGTCGTACGGCAGCTTCTTCAATTACTACATCTGCGAACTCAAGTGGCGGGTGACCGACCTGCAGGGCCGCACCGCCGTCTTCCCATGGCTCAAACAGGAAAACGGGAGGTGTACCGAGCCCTGATGCTGAAATACCGTGGCAGACAACTCATCCGCGCCGGGATCCTCGGCGTGGTGCTGATCGTCCTCGTCATCGCGGTCGGGCTCGCTCCGGAACGGCTGGTGTCATGGGCTACCGCGGTGCGGTATCAGGCGCAGTTCGCCGACGCCGGCGGGCTGGCAGCGGGCAATGACGTGACGATCTCGGGAATCAGGGTGGGCACCGTTTCCAGCGTTGCGCTTCAAGGTCGCAACGCACTGGTGACGATGGTGGTCGATGGCTCGGTGTCGCTGGGATCGGACACCACCGCACACATCCGGACCGGAACGCTGCTGGGCGAGCGGGTCGTGACGTTGGAATCGAAGGGCGAGGGGTCGCTGCACCCGATGGATGTGATTCCGGTGTCGCGCACCGCATCCCCGTACTCGCTGACCGAGGCGGTCAGCGAGCTGACGAGCAACACCGCAGGCACCGACACCGCGTCGTTGAACCAGTCGTTGGACACCCTGTCGGCGACCCTGGACCAGGTGGCGCCGCAGCTGGGCCCGGCGTTCGACGGGCTGACCCGGCTGTCCAAGGCGATCAACGACCGTGACGAAACGTTGGGGGACCTACTGGAGAACGGCGCCGATGTCACCGAGATCCTTTCGGACCGCAGCCAGCAGGTGAACACGCTGATCCTCAACGCCAACGACCTCGTGTCGGTGTTGTCGGCGCGGCGCTACGCCATCGTCGAGCTACTCGCGCACACCTCGGCGTTGTCCCAGCAGCTGTCCGGCCTCATCGCTGACAACGAGAAAGAGCTCGCCCCCACGTTGGAGAAGCTCAACGGCGTCACCGAGGTCCTGGAGCGCAACCGCGACAACATCGCCAAGGCGCTTCCCGGACTGGCGAAGTTCCAGATCACGCTGGGTGAGACGATCGGTAACGGCCCGTACTACCAGGCCTACGTCCCCAACATCTTCTTCGGCCAGATCTTCCAGCCGTTCTTCGATTACGCGTTCGGGTTCCGGCGGGGGGTCAACGCCGGCCAGCCACCCGACAACGCCGGACCGCGCGCCGAGCTACCGTTCCCCTACAACGGAATTCCGATGCCCCACGAGCAGTGGGGGCCGGGACGATGAACAGCGTCTGGGTGAAGCGCGCGCTCGCGGTCGCGCTGGCTGTGGCGCTCGTCGGCGGGGTCGTGGTCTTGATCCGGCAGACCGTGTTCCGGCCCACGACGATCACTGCTCACTTCACCACGGCCACCGCGATCTATCCCGGTGACGAGGTTCGTATCGCGGGCGTCAAGGTGGGGTCCATCGAATCGATCAAACCGGTCGGTACACAGGCGGAGATGAGGCTGGCCGTCGACCACGGCATCAAAGTGCCCGCCGACGCCAAGGCGGTGATCGTCGCCCAGAACCTGGTGTCGGCGCGGTACGTCCAGTTGACGCCCGCCTACGAGTCGGGTCCGGCGATGCCCGACGGAGCCGTTATTCCGTTGGACCGCACGGCTGTTCCGGTCGAGTGGAACGAAGTAAAAGAACAGCTGATGCGCCTGGCGACCGACCTGGGGCCCGCGGAGGGTATGTCGACCGGGTCGGTCGGGCGGTTCATCGACAGTGCGGCCAACGCGCTCGACGGCAACGGCGACAAACTGCGTCAAACGCTTGCACAGCTCTCCGGCGTCGGCCGCATACTCGCCGACGGGAGCGGCAACATCGTCGACACCATCAATCACCTGCAGGCGTTCGTCACCGCGCTGCGGGACAGCAACGAGCAGATCGTGCAGTTCCAGGACAGGTTCGCGACATTGACCAGCGTCGTCGACGACAGCCGATCCGATCTCGACGCCGCGTTGAAGAATCTGTCCGACGTCGTCGGCGAGACCACCCGATTCATCCGGGGCACGCGCGACCATACCGCCGAACAGATCCAGCGACTGGCCAACGTGACGCAGAACCTCGTCGACAACCGCATGGCCCTGGAAAACGTCCTGCACATCGCGCCGCACTCGATCGCCAACGCGGTCAACATGTTCGACCCGCGCACCGGGGCGGCCAGCGGCGTGTTCGTGCTCAACAACCTGTCGAATCCGGTGTGGGCCATCTGCGGCATGATCGGGGCCCTGCAGAACGTCACCTCGCCCACGACCGGCAAGCTGTGCTCGCAATACCTCGGGCCCGGCCTGCGCACGGCGAGCATCAACAACGTGCCGTTCCCGTTCAGCCTGTTCCTCACGTCGAACCCGCCGCCGTACATGCTGAGGTATTCGGAACCGGAGTTGATGCCCGGCGCGGGTGGACCGCAGGACGATCAGCCGGAGCCCCCGCCCGCGGTGTCGGCCTATACGGGAATCGGCGACATACCACCGCCTCCCGGCTGGGGAGCGCCACCGCCACCGCCCGGGATGCCGCCCGCACCGCTCGCGGCACCCGCCTCACCCGGTCCGTCGTCTTTGCAGGACATGCTGCTGCCCGCGGAGCGGCCCAACCCGCAGGCACCTCCGGCGCCGCCGACCTCGCCGGCACAGCCCGCCACGGCACCCCCGATTCCCCACGGAGGAGGACCATCATGATCGGCCGTCGTGTGGTGGCCGCGGGGCTGACCCTGCTTCTGACGGCGACCGGATGCTCGTTCCAGGGGGTGAACTCGCTGCCGTTGCCGGGGGCGGTGGGTCGGGGGCCGGACGCCGACGTCTACCACGTCGAGCTCGCCAACGTCGGGACGTTGGAATCGAATTCGCCGGTGATGATCGACGACGTCGTGGTCGGCAGCGTGGGCAGAATGAGGTTGCACGGTTGGCACATCGACCTCGAGATCTCGGTGAAGCCCGACGTCGCGGTGCCGGCCAACGCCGTCGCCACGGTCGGCCAGACCAGCCTCCTGGGATCCATGCACGTGGCGCTGGACCCGCCGCCGGGTGAGATGCCGAGCGGACGTCTCAACCCGGGCGCCACCATCGGTCTCGACAAGACGTCGACCTTCCCGTCGACAGAACAGACGCTGTCGTCCATGGCGGCGGTGGTCAACGGCGGGGGACTGGGCCAGATCGGCGACATCATCGCCAATTTCAACACCGCGCTGTCGGGACGCCAGGGAACAGTGCGCGACCTGATCGCCCGGCTGGACACCTTCGTCGGGACCCTTTATCAGCAGCGTGACAACATCATCGCGACCATCGACGAGCTGAACAGGTTCTCCCAGCGGTTGGGTGATGAACAACGGGTACTCACCCGCGCGCTCGACAGGATCCCGCCCGCGCTCGACGTCCTGGTCCGGGAACGACCCAACTTCACCACCGCACTGAATCGGTTGGGACAGTTCAGCGATACGGTTTCCGGGTTGATCAACGACACGCAGGCCGACCTCGTCACGAATCTGCAGAACTTGGAGCCGACGCTGCGCGCGCTCGCCGACGTCGGCGCAGAGATCGACACGGCACTGGCCGCCCTGCCGACGTTCCCGATGAGCCAGAACTTGATCGACCGTGCGGTGCGCGGTGATTACGTGAATCTCTTCGTCACGGTGGACTGGACGAACGCGCGGCTCAAGCGAGGATTGCTGCTCGGTACCGCGCTCGGGCAGAACCGTGCATCGTTGATTCCCGCGCCGGGCGACCCCGGATACGACGCGTACTACACGAAGTTCCCACTGGGCGTTGGCACCTCGCCACCCTTCGGTCCGATTCCCAATGCTGCACCCGCGCCGTGGGAGCCGGGGGGTGGTGGCTGATGCTGCCCCGGATGGTGCGGATCCAGCTCGTGATCTTCTCGATCGCGTCGATCATCGGCGTGGTCGCGATGGTATTCGCCTATATGCAGGTGCCCACCCTGCTGGGCATCGGGAAGATCACCGTCACACTGGAATTGCCCTCGTCCGGCGGGCTCTACCGATTCGCCAACGTCACCTACCGCGGGGTGCAGGTGGGCAAGGTCACCGAAATGGACGTGTCCCGCACCCGGGCCACCGCGACGTTGCGGCTCGATACGTCGCCCAGGATCCCGGCCGATCTGCAGGCCGAAGTGCGCAGTGTGTCGGCCGTCGGCGAGCAGTACGTCGAACTGCTTCCGCGCACCGACTCACCGCCATATCTGGAAGACGGTTCGGTGATCGCCATGGCCGACACCACGATTCCGCAACCGGTGAGCCCGATGTTGGAGCAGGTCAATACCCTGATCGCCAGCATCCCGAGGGGCAGCTTGACGGAATTGATCGACGAGTCGTACGAGGCGTTCAGCGGGGCCGGCTACGACATGGGCTCGCTGGTGGATTCGTCGGCCACGCTCTCCGAAGCCCTGAACCGGGATGCCTCCCGCTCGGCGACGCTGGCCGAAGATTCGGTGCCCCTGCTGGATTCGCAGGCCCGCTCGACCGACGCGTTGCGGGTGTGGGCGCGGAGCCTCGCCGGTATCACCGGTCAGGTCGTGGCCGATGACCCGCAGATCCGCACCCTGCTGGAGGAGGGCCCCGCCGCAGCGAACGAGGTCTCCGGACTGCTCGCGCAGATCAGGCCGACCCTGCCGGTGTTGTTGGCCAACATGACCACCATCGGTCAGGTGGCAGTGACTTATCGGCCCTCGCTCGAACAGGTGCTGGTTCTGTTACCGCCGTTCGTGGCCAACGTGCAGTCGTCCGCACCCCACAACAATCCCACCGGTATTGCACTGGGCGACTTCCGTATTCAGATGGCCGACCCCAATCCGTGTACCGTCGGATTCCTGCCGCCCTCGGAGTGGCGTAGCCCCGACGACCAGACCACGGTCGACACACCGGACGGGTTGTATTGCAAGCTGCCGCAGGATTCTCCGATCATCGTGCGCGGAGCTCGCAATGCGCCGTGCATGGGGGTCCCCGGTAAGCGGGCACCCACCGTCGAGCAGTGCTACAGCGACAAACCCTACGAACCGCTCGCGATGCGCCAACACTCTCTCGGTGCCTATCCGATCGATCCGAACCTCATCGCACAGGGCGTCCCGCCCGACGACCGGGTCAGGGCCGACGAGAATCTCTTCGCTCCACTCGAAGGCACGCCACTCCCGCCCGGCGCGGTGCCGCGGGGCCCGTTGCCGCCGATCCCGCCTCCGCCGCTCGCGCCCGGGGCACGCATGCCTGTGCTGCCGCCGAACGCGATCCCGCCCCTGGTGTCGCAACCGGTGGATCAGCAGGGTGCCGTCAGCGCACCCGCGCCGGAGGCGACGACTTCACACGGGCCACCGCCGCAGGTCCCGCCGTCGGACGGCTCACCACCCGACCCGGGGGCGGTGCCGGTTACGCCGAGTTCCGTCACCACCGGTTCGGCGGACGGACCGTCCGTCGCCATCGCGCACTACGATCCGCGGACGGGCCAGTATGCGACACCTGACGGAAACGTCGGTCGCCAAACCGATCTCGTGCAGAGCCCGAAGTCGTGGCGGGAGTTGATCTACGAGGGAGGGTCACAGTGATCCGGGCGTTGACTATCGCGGCAACGATCATCGCGGCGGTCCACTGCGCGCCTCACGCGCAGGCGCAGAACGAGGTCGCGATCAACGGAGTCTTCACCGCGTTCTCCGACGGCCGGTGGGCCACGACCAACGACTCCCGGCACGACGAGGCGAGCGTCACGCAGACGTGGACGATCACCTCCACATGCACGACGTATCAGGACTGCACCGGTCGGGTCGAGAGCGACCAGGGCTGGAGTGCGGAGGCGGTGTACATGAGCGGCCGATGGAAGGTCACCAGGACGGTGCCGGACTGGGAGCCGTGCATCGACGGTACGGCCTACCCCGGCAAGCAGTCGTGGGTGTTCTGGCTGGGTTATCCGCAGGACCCCAACAAGTACCAGGGGTGGGACAAGACCGAGGGCCCCAGTGGCGCCTGCGGTTTCAACAAGGTGCTCGACATCGAGATGCCGTTCACGCTGACCCGCGTGGGTTGAACGCGTGCCGCGGGATCGTCAGCGGCAGGTCCACCGAACTGAGCAGGCCCGGCTGTGCGGCAACGACATACGGCACCGCGTTGACGACCCGCATCGCGGTGGCCACCATCGCCCCGGCGCCTGAGGTCATGCTCTCGATGGCGGCGTCCTTGCGGTCGCGGACGGTGGCCGCCATCGTGCATTCGATGTCGGGTTGGCCCGTGATGACGATGCGGTATCCGAGCGCGTCCGGCATCGTCGGCCAGTCGGGCGCAACGTCGGGCGCCAACCGGGTGACGTGTTCGATCACGATCGCCTCTCGACCGTCGACGATGCCGATGGCCTGCATGCGCAGGGCACCGCAGGTGCCCGCCTCGACCGTGCCCATTGCCACCTCGAGCGTCCGCTCGGTCACCGCGCGGTCGAACGTCTCGCGGATCTCCTGCACCTCGACGCCGAGAGCCTCGGCGACCATGCGGATCTGACCCTGCCATTCGCCGGAGATCGCACCGGGGAACGAGATCCACGGCTGGTAGTCGAGCGGACGGCCGAAACCCAGAGCGTCGCTCATGATGTCGGGCACGCCGTAGTCGTCGTAGAGACCGATCTCGTATGCGTGGATCTTCTCGATCTGCGAGGACTGCGTGCTCAGCACCAGCGGTAGGTAGTCGGCGACGAAACCCGGTTCGATACCCGAGGCGTACAAGGAGACCTGTCCCTCCTTGGCCGCCGCGGCCAGTTGATCACGCCATTCGGCCGGTTCGTAGGCATGCGGGTTGACCAGGCGGGTGGTGCTGGTCGTCACCACGTTGATTCCGGCGCTGAGAAGCTTCACGTAATCCGGGATCGCGAGCGCATCGCGTTCGGGCCCGCTGGCCGCGTAGATGACGCAGTCGGGCTTGAGCCCGATCAGCGCATCCGCATCGGCGGTCGCGGCGACCCCGATCGGCTGCCCGTTGGCGAGTTCGCCCGCGTCCATGCCGTCCTTCTCGGGGGAGTGCACCCACACCCCGACGAGATCGAGGTCGGGGCGCTGGGAGATCGCGCGAATCGCGATGGAGCCGATTCCGCCGGTCGACCAGACCACGACACGGTGCTTACCTGCGGTCATCGGTCCTCCTCAGAGAGTGGAAGTAGCGACGAAGCCAGCGCTGAGAATAGCATCCACTATTAATGGAAACCAGAACAAAAATTAGGTTAGAGTCGGTCGTCGTGAATCCCTCGGCCTTGATGCGGCGCTGATGTTCACGCTCCGCTTCGACATGCGCGCGCCAGCCTCCGGAGCGCCCGCGACCGAGCTGTACGCGGCCGCCGTGCAGATGTGCGAGTGGGCCGAGACGCGCGGCGCGGTGATCGCCGTGCTCTCGGAGCACCACGGCACCGAGGATGGGCACCTGCCCGCCCCGCACCTGCTGGCTTCGGCGATCGCCGCGCGAACCTCCCGGCTGGCCATCCTGCTCGCGGCCGTACCCATCACGTTCTGGGATCCGATCCGGCTCGCCGAGAACATCGCCGTCCTCGACATCATCAGCCGGGGGCGCGTGTCCTACGCGTTCGGAATCGGCCACCGCGCCGAGGAGTACGAGCATTTCGGTGTGGACATGCGCCGGCGGGGAGCGCTGGCAGACGAATCGCTAGCGCTGGTGCGGCGCCTGCTGACCGGAGAACCGATCGAGATCGACGGGCGGCGGGTTCAGGTGACACCGCCGCCCGCATCGCCCGGCGGGCCCTACATGCTGATCGCCGGGGGCAGTAAGGCCGCGGCCAGGCGCGCCGCCCGCAACGGGCTGGGCTTCATCTCCCAGGTCGCCTCGGACGAGTTGAAGGCGTTCTACGAAAACGAGTGCCGGGTCAACGGATTCGAGCCCGGCATGATGCAGTTCCCCACAGAGGGGGCCCCGACCACCGTCTTCGTCGCCGACGATGTGGATGCCGCATGGCGGGAGTTGGGGCCGTACCTGCTACACGACGCGATGATGGCCGCGTCCTACCGGCACGGCGACGACTCCGTGGCGAGCATCTCGACGGCGCGCAGCGTGGCCGAACTACGGGAAACCGGAGGGCCGTACCGCATCCTCACGGTGGGGGAAGGCGCCGACCACGTGCGGGGCGGCAGACCGCTACCGCTGCTTCCACTCTGCGGCGGGCTGCCACCCGATCTGGCCTGGCCCTATCTCGAGCGCGCAGCACTGGCGAGCGCAACAACCTGAGCGACGGGAGGATTCGTGACAACACCGCTGAAAACCGTTGTCTGGGCGACGGGCGGCGTCGGGTCGATCGCCATCGACGCGATTCGCAGCAGGCCGGACCTCGAGCTCGTCGGGGTGTGGGTGCACTCCGACGAGAAGATCGGCAAGGATGCGGGGGAGTTGGGCGGTGGTGAGCCCATCGGGGTGACGGCGACCAATGACGCGGACGCGTTGATTGCGCTACAACCGGACTGCGTCGTGTACACCGCGAGCGGACCGGAACGGGACGCGGGGGCGGTGCCGGACTACGTGAAACTCCTCGAAGCCGGAATCAATGTGGTGTCCACGTCGTCGACGACGCTGGTCTATCCGCCCGCCTACTACTCGCCCGATTGGCGGGACCAGATGGAACAGGCGGCGAAGAAGGGCAGCGCGTCCTTCTATGCCTCGGGCATCTTTCCCGGTTTCGGCTCCGATCAACTCGCATTGGTCCTTGCCACGCAGTCGAAGCGGATTCGGTGCCTGACCGTCACCGAGGTCGCGCTCAACGACCACTACCCGGTGGCCGACGTGATGATGAACGGCATGGGGTTCGGCCACCCGCTCGATTTCGAGCCGCTCCTGAAGACTCCCGGTTTCATCGAGATGGCCTGGCGGGCACCGATTCATCTGATCGCAGAGGGGTTGGGCGTGGAGGTCGAGGAGGTCCGGGGAAGCCTCGACCACCGTGTCACCGAGCGGGATATCGAGGTGGCGTTCGGCACGATCAAGGCCGGAACGTGTGGTGCGGTGAGCACCCGCGCCGCGGGCGTGGTCGACGGTAGGGAAGCCATCGTCGTCCAACACATCATCCGCATGGCGCGTGACGTGGCGCCGGACTGGCTGTCCTCGGAGTTCGACGCCACATATCGCGTCGACATCGACGGCGATCCCGACATCCACTGCGCGATGAACGTCGGCGCCGCCGAAGGCCACGGCGCGGGACATGCCGCGATGGCGGCCACCGCGATGCGTGTGATCAACGCGATCCCCTATGTCGTGGAGGCGCCCGCCGGCCTGTTGAGCTCACTGGACCTGCCGAACACGTTGCCCCGGCACGCTTTCGGGTGATCAGGAATGTTCACCATCCGCTTCGACATGCGCGCGCCGAGCTTCGGCGCCGCGACGACCGACCTGTACGCGGTCGCGATCGACATGTCGGCGTGGGCCGAGCAACACGGATGTGTGGCGGCGGTGCTGTGCGAGCACCACGGATCCGAGGACGGATATCTGCCCGCACCGCTGATGTTGGCATCGGCGATCGCGGCGCGCACCGAGCGGTTGATGCTCAACGTGGTGGTGATCCTGCCGTTCTACGATCCCGTCCGGTTGGCCGAAGACATCGCGGTGCTCGACATCCTCAGCGACGGCCGGACCTCGTATGTGTTCGGGTTGGGGTATCGCCCCGAGGAGTTCGAGCACTTCGGCCTCGACCGGTCACGCCGAGGCGCACTGGCCGACGAGAACCTCGCCCTGTTGAGGGCGCTGCTGACCGGGTCGTGCACCGTTCACGACGACCGGCGTATCACGGTGACGCCCCGGGCGAAAACCACTGGCGGACCGGTCTTTATGTGGGGCGGTGCGAGTCTCGCGGCGGCGCGCCGCGCGGGCCGATACGGTCTCGGCCTGCTCGCCAACGGCAGCGTGGCGGGTATGAGGGAGGCGTACGAAGCCGCGTCGCGCGAGCACGGGCACGAGCCGGCTGGTGTGCTGTTGCCCCCGCCCGACACTCCCACGGTCACCTTCGTCGCCGACGACGTCGACCAGGCGTGGGAGGAGATCGGCGAGCATCTGCTGCACGACGCCCGGATGTATGCCCAATGGAATCCCGGCAACGACGCCTCCGCGGGCATCTCCGCCGCGCGCGATGTAGCGGAACTGCGCACCGCCTACACCTCGCACCGGATCATCGACACCGCTGAAGCGACTGAAATCGTCTCGGGCGGTGGGTTTCTCAACCTGTCACCGCTGTGCGGTGGCATCCCACCCGAGATCGCGTGGCCATACCTGAGGCGAGCCGGCGACGTGGTGGCGAACCTGACCACGACAAGAGGGAGTGATCAATGACCGACACCAACACCGTCGACCTGTACTACGACCCGTTCGATTTCGACATCGACGACGACCCGTACCCGATCTGGAAGCGGATGCGGGACGAGGCGCCGCTGTACTACAACGAGAAGTACAACTTCTACGCGTTGAGCCGCTACGACGACGTCTCTCAGGGTCTCCACGACTGGGACACGTACCGATCGGGCAAGGGCACCACGATGGACGTCATCATGAGCGGCGTCGACGTGCCGCCGGGGGTCATCCTGTTCGAGGATCCACCACTGCACGACATCCACCGACGGGTGCTCTCGAAGGTCTTCACCCCGCGCCGGATGGAGGCCATCGAAGGCCTGGTACGCCAGTTCTGCGTTCGCGCGCTCGACTCTCTGGCCGGCGCCACGCGGTTCGACGTGATCGGCGATTTCGGGGCGCTGATCCCGATGCGCACAATCGGTTACCTGCTGGGCATCCCCGAGCAGGGTCAGCAGCAGATCCGCGACAACACCGATGCGTCGATCGGCCTGAAAGAGGGGAGCTTTCAGGCGGTGTCGGCCGCTACGTTCGAGAACGCCTATCAGCTGTTCGCCGACTACATCGAATGGCGGGCCGAACACCCGTCGGACGATCTGATGACGCAGCTGCTCAACGCCGAGGTCGAAGACGACGGTCGACTTCGGCCGCTGTCGCGCATCGAGGTGCTGACCTACACGAGCATGATCGCCGGCGCCGGCAACGAGACGACCACCAGGCTGATCGGGTTCATCGCCCAGATGCTCGCCGAGCATCCCGAGCAGCGACGTGAGCTGGTCGACGACTTCTCGCTGATACCGAAGGCGATCGAGGAGGTGTTGCGCTACCAGTCGCCGTCGCCGGTGCAGGGGAGGTATGTCGCCCGCGAGACCGAATGCTATGGGCAGACGATCGCCGAGGGTTCGGTGATGTTGTTGCTCAACGGTTCTGCCAACCGCGACGAGCGGCGTTACCCGGACGGGGGGAGCTTCAACATCCATCGCGGCGGTTCACACCTGTCGTTCGGGCAGGGACTGCACTTCTGCCTGGGCTCGTCGCTGGCGCGGATGCAGGGACGGGTCGCGCTGGAGGAGATGCTGCGGCGCTGGCCCGAATGGGATGTCGACTACGCAGACGCCGCCATGGCTCACACCTCGAGCGTCCGGGGGTGGGGCAAGCTGCCGATCACCGTCGGCTAGCGTCCTCGGCGGCCGAGCGCGTGGTGACCCCGCGCAGCAAGGTGTCGCGCACGTGGATCTGTGATGCGCGAGGCCCGAGATCGTGCAGGAGGTTCTCCGGGATCCACGAGACGCCGATGACGACGCGGGCCAGTATCTCGTTGGACGGGCCGTCGATCGAGATCTCACCGGCGCGAATGCCGGCGGTCAGCAGTGATTTCATCTGCCGGACGCGTTTGGTGAACAGCCACGCGATGTTCGGGGTGTCGGGGGGCGACTGGCGCATCCACGCCAGCTGGATGCGGAACTCGTCACCGAAGTGGGCGAGGGCGTTGGTGTGGATCCAGCTGAGCGCGTCCAGCTTCTCGACGGCCGTCGAATCGGACCGCAACACGCTGGTCCATCCCACCTCGGCGACCTTCTCGCCGAACGACTGCATGATCGAGGCCAGCAGCTCCTCCTTCGAGCCGATCAAGCGGTACACCGTTCCGGTGCCCAGGCCCGCGGCCGCGGCGATGTCGCGGATCGTGGTGACCTCGTAGCCTTTTCGCCCGAACTCGGCACGCGCCACCGCGCGTACGTGCGCGGCCTTGTCGTCGCGGGCGTTCTGCTCATCCTCGATCCACGATTTGACCGCGTCGTCGGCGGCGATGAACGCTGCCGAGCGATCGAGTTCGGCATCGCTCGGGGGGACGGTGGCCAAGCCCTCCAGCAGGATCCGGCACAGCGTTTCCGCGACCTTGTCGGCGCCCGCACTGTGCCGGATGACGTCGAGGCCGACCTGGCGCATCGACTGAACGATCCGGTCGGCCAGGATCGGAAGATCGACGTCCGGGCGCAGATAGCCGCTCCACCGCGCGGCACGCAGCGTCTGCACCATCGCCTCGAGTATCTTCGCCGGGCGTTGTTGAGCCAGCGCGGCGAGTTCCGGGTTCGACGTCGGGGCTTCGTAGAACGTCATCTGCAATGCGGCACTGTGCGTCACGGCGCATTCGGCGATCGCCGCGCCCAGTTCCACGATCCGGTCGAACGCCGACAGCGGCGCCGGATCGTCGAGACGGTCGAGGGCCTGCTCGGCGATGCGGTCGAGATCCTCGTGGTAACGCCGCAGCAACTCGACGAGGATCGCTTCCTTGGATTCGAAGTGGTGGTAGAGGCTGCCCGGCAGGATGCCCGCGGCGTCGGCGATCTCCTGCAGCGATGTCCGTAGCCCGGACGTAGCGATCAACGACGCCGCCGTCTGCAGGATTTCGGTCCGCCGGGTGCCGTCGTCGTATGAATGGCCAGCGCGCTTCGCGAGATCCGTCTTCGGCGTCACGCGGCGCGCCACAGCACCTCCAAGACCAGGCTCCCGTCCACCTGTTTGGTCGAACCGACCCAAAGTTTGGTTAACGCTACCAGAATCGGGACCTCACATAGTGTCGCTCCAGGTGAAAGCGCCTGCAGCGGGGATCAGAGGGTCGGTGAGCGGACGATCTTCAGGGGGCGCTCGTAGGAGATGTCGCTGTGATCGTGCGCGACGGTGAGGATGTCGCCCAGAAACTCCATCGTCTCGTCGGTGATCAGCGTCGTGCCCTCCGTGTGCCATTCGACGACACACACCCGTGCGGCGATGGCCCAGCGGTCGTCCCTACGCTCGAGCCGGTCGATGTAGCGGCCCCCGTTGATGGTCAGATGGTTCGCCGGGGCGCGGTCGGTGCCGACGAACAGGTAGTAGGTTTCCGCGTGCGCCTCATCGCCCGCGATGTCCGCCGTGTGGTTCAGCAGGTAGTGCTGGTAGCGGGTCTGCGTCTCGTGGTACGCGAACGCCCAGTCGATGAATTCGTCGACGGGGCCCACGAAACCGATGTGCTCGTCGACCGCATCGTCGTGGTAGGCCGAGCGCACCAGTTCGCGGTCGCGCCGGTCCATGCCCCTCGCGTAGCGCTGTATGCACGCGAGGATGTCCGCGCGGTCGCAGAGTTCCTGCAGCCTGGCATTCACAGCGGCGGTCCATCCCAGGTGTCCACGGCGACCACTTCGGAGATCGGTCGGCGTTCCGCCGGACCGAATGTGACGCCGGGCCGCAGCCGCCCGACGGGCAGCAGGCAGCCTTGTACGTACGTTTCGGGAATGCCGAGCAGTTCGCGGACCGCGGCCTCGTGGGTCAGGTGCAAGGTCGTGACGCAGGTCCCGTAGCCGCGCGTGTGTAGGGCCAGCGCGAAATTCCATACGGCGGGGAAGATCGAGCCGTACAGCGTTGCCTGATAGAAGGATTCATCACCCTCGGTGCGGGGGAGATACGGTTCGTAGCACGGGATGATCAGGAGCGGGACCTTCGCCATGTTCTCGACCAGCCACTCTGTCGAGGACATGATCTTCTTTCCGGGTGTTTCGGGCGGTAGCAAGTCGCTGATGAGCTGGCCGCCGACCTTCTGCAGATAGGCATCGCGGTAGAGCTCGGCGACACGTGCGCGGAGCGTCTCGTCGAGAACGGCCACCCATCGCCAACTCTGCTGATTCGAGCCGTTGGGAGCGTGCATCGCGATCCGCAGGCAATCCTCGACCACATCGCGATCGACCGGGACGTCGAGGTCGAGTGACTTTCGCGCTGACCGCGTGGTCGTCAGAAGCTGGTCGATGTCGATGGCGCGCTCCTCGTGCTGATCACTCGCGCCGACGATAATCGGGAACAGATTTTTGGTCAACGATGCCCGTGGCGCGTTGACCAGTGCCGTCGCTTCGATGATCAGCTCGTGACGCCGAGGCGCTGGGTCACCGCGAAAACCTCCTCGTAGATCGAACCCGGGACGGTGAACGGTTCGGTGGCCGCCACCTCGTCGAGGTGTTCGGCGACGTCCTCGGCCGTCGGCTCCGCGTCGCGCGGCGCCATCCAGCCCTCGCCGAGCCCGACGAACACCCTGGCGAACCGACCCGCGCAGGCGGAGAAGTTCTGATGGCTGAACTCGCAGGCCCGGCTGGCCAGATACACCACTATCGGCGCAACGAGTTCGGGGCGGATCGCGGTGAAGAAACCGTTGCCCTCGAGCACCTTCGGATCACCCAGCGTCTCGGTGACCATGCGCGACAATCCGAACGGCAGCACAGTGTTCGCACGGATGCCGTGCGGTTCACCCTCGAGCGCGATGACGTTGGTCAGGCCGACGATGCCCGCCTTGGCGGCGGCGTAATGCGCCTCCAGATGCTGACCGAACATCCCCGCCGACGAGGCGACGAACACGAACCGGCCGTACCCCTGCGCCTTCATCACCCGGTAGGCGGGCTGGGACAGGTAGAACGCACCGTCGAGATGAACCGACAGCATGCGGCGCCAGTCGTCGGGTGTCAGTTCGTCAAAGGGGATGGAGCTGAAGATGCCCGCGTTGCTGATGACCGCGTCGAGCCGACCGAACGCGTCGACGGCGGTTTGCACGATCGACTCGCCGCCGTGCGGGCTGTCGACCGAGTCGTACGACGCGACCGCAGCGCCGCCCGATGCGGTGATCTCGGCGACCACCTGGTCGGCGACCCCGGCGTCCTCGCCGTCACCGTGCATGGTGCCGCCGAGGTCGTTGACGACCACCGCCGCTCCGCGCCTTGCCAACTCGAGCGCATAGACGCGTCCGAGGCCGCGACCGGCCCCCGTCACCACGACGACCTGGCCGGTGAAGTCGATCATCGTCCCTCCGGTGATTGACGGCGGTCCGGCCGGACTTTACGTTGGAACAGATATTTGGTCAACGAGGAAAGGGCGCGCTCGATGACGAGCGAGGACGCCGACGATCCCAAGCGCCTGGCGCTCCTGGCCTCGGCGCTGGCCGGCCGCACGCTAGCGGTCGCGCCGGCGGCCCCGGGCGAAGCGGCGTGGACCGACGGCGTCACGGTGTTCGTCGACCCGTCCGCGAGCGCGCCCCGCCAGCTCGAGTCGGTCACCGTGCAGGCATCGCTTCTGGCCAGCGGGGGTCTGGAGGCCGACGTGGTGCGCAAACTCGTCAGGCGCCCGGCGCTGGCGCGGCGCTACCTCGCGGTGGAAGGTCAGCGCGCGCTGGCGGTCAACGACGATCTGTTGCCATCCGGTGTCCGTTCGCTCCTCGACTGCGACCTCGCGGCACGAGCCGATTGCGCTGCCGGGTCGTTGAAGGTGGCCGGGGCGCACCGTGACATCGCCGATCCACCGGCGGGCTTCGGTGTGATCAAGGCACAGAAGCTGCTGGCGACGCGCGCGGCCGCCGCACAGGTGGAACCGGCGGGCGGACACATCCCACGTCGCGGGTCGAACGGGGATCTCGTGGAATTGGACGACGACGATGACGTCGACGGCGACGACGTGATCGACCCCTTCTCCAGTCCCGTCGGCGGAGGCGGTGCGCTCGGCAAGCTCCTGAAGCGCATGACCAAGAGCGTCCGTAAGCTCTCCGGCGGCGGCACACCGGGCGCGGACACACCAACTCATCGCTCCCGCAGGGGATTTCGTGGCACCGGTGCGGTGACGTCGAGCGCGGCCGGGGCGGTCGACGCCGACGGTTTCGATAACTCCGAGAACGAGGGTCGCACCTATCCCGAGTGGGATTATCAACGGCGGTATTACCGGCCGGACTGGTGCACGGTGCTCGAGATCGAGCCTCCGATCGAGGAGGGGCAGACCCTGGCCCGCCCCGATGTTCACGCGTTGCGCCGGCCGCTTACCCGACTCGGTATCGGGCTCGACCGGTGCCACAGGCAAACCCAGGGTGACGACATCGACGTCGATGCGGCGGTCGAGGCGCGTGTGGAAACCCTTGCGGGTTCGACACCGGACGAAGCCGTCTACCTCGACAACCTGCGTCGGCGGCGCGACCTGGCGGTGCTCGTCCTGCTCGACATCTCCGGATCGGCCGGAGAGGCGGGCACATTCGGGCAGACCGTGCACGAACAGCAGCGGGCGGCCGCCGCCGCGCTGACGATCGCCCTCCACGAACTCGGAGACCGAGTGGCGCTGTACGCCTTCCAGTCACAGGGCCGCGCGGCGGTCAACCTGATGCCGGTCAAGCGCTTCGACGAGCACCTCGACACGATGGTCATGCGGCGATTGGGAAGCCTCAAGGCCGGCGCCTACTCCCGGCTGGGGGCGGCGGTCCGGCACGGCACCGCGGTGATGACGGAGAAGGCCGGCACGTCACGACGCCTGCTGGTGGTGCTGTCCGACGGGTTGGCCTACGACCACGGCTACGAACGGCTCTACGGGGCGGCCGACGTGCGAAAGGCGCTGGGGGAGGCCAGGCGCGAGGGTATCGGCTGCCTGTGCCTGACGATCGGGGCCGCCACCGACTCCGGGGAGTTGGCCAGAGTCTTCGGCAGCGCCGCGCACGCGTCGATCCCGAAGCCCGCCCAATTGGCCGGCGTGATCGGACCGCTGTTCCGCTCGGCGCTGCGCACCGCGGATCAGCGTCGGCGCGTGTCAACACCCGCCAGACCCTTGAACCAAACATCTGTTCCGCGATAGGGTCCGTAAGACCAGGCTGAGCGAAGGGAAGCCATGCAGGTGAAGCCGCCGCGGCCCTACTACGTGCCCGTCGCGAACGAGGAGCAGGTCTTCAAGGCCGCATACAACCAGGGGCTCTCGATCGCATTGAAGGGCCCGACAGGCTGCGGGAAGACGCGCTTCGTCGAGGCGATGGCGCACGACCTGGACCGGCCGCTGGTCACCGTCGCCTGTCACGACGACCTCACCACCGCCGATCTGGTCGGCCGCTTCCTCCTGCATGGCGGGGAGACCGAGTGGGTCGACGGGCCGCTGACCCGCGCGGTCCGCGAGGGTGCGATCTGCTATCTCGACGAGGTCGTGGAGGCTCGTCAGGACACCACCGTGGTGTTGCACCCGCTGGCCGACCACCGCAGGCAGCTGCCGATCGAACGGCTGGGCGTCACGCTGGACGCCGCACCGGGATTCTGCCTGGTCGTCTCCTACAACCCCGGTTATCAGAGCGTGCTGAAGGACCTCAAGGACTCCACCAGGCAGCGGATGGTCGCGATCGAGTTCGGTTTCCCGACAGCCGATGTCGAAGAGAAGATCGTCGCGAGCGAGGCCGCCATCGACCACGACCGCGCCGCGGAGCTCGTCCGGTTGGGGCACGCGATCCGGCGGCTGGAGACGGGGGGACTGCGCGAAGTCGCCTCGACGCGGGTGCTGATCGCCGCCGGCCGGCTGATCGCCGAGGGATTGACCCCGCGCGACGCCGCCAGGGCCGCCATCGCGGGCCCGCTCACCGACGACGCGACCATCACCCGCGGCCTGCTCGAGATGATCGACGCGTACCTGGTCGACTCGCGGCCGGACGATTGACGGTGATCATGACTGTGGCTACTGTCTGAACAAATTTTAGGTTTATAAACGACGGAGGTGGCATGTCCTACGAGAGCACCGCGGAACCAATCAAGTTCGGGTACCTCATGGACTTCAAGCTGCCCGACCTGTACCCGCAGGAGATGAAGGAAGACCTGTCCAACCCGTTCGAGCTGATCTTCGCCGAGGCGGTAGAGCAAGGCGTGATCGACCGCCCCATCCAGATCATCTACAAGGAGGTGGAGGGGCTGCCGAAGGGCTCGGTCAAGGCGGTGATCGACGCCTACGGCGAGCTCGTCGACGAGGGGTGTCTCGCGGTGTTCGGCCCGCACATCACCGACAACTGCGTGCCGACCCGCGAGGCCATCGAGGAGCGTTTCCGGGTGCCCGCGCTCAGCGTCACCGGCAGCGACGCCTGGTTGGGGGAGTGGACGTTCTCGTTCCCGCAGGGCTCGCTGACCGACGAGCCGATCTTCTGGGCGGACCTGCTGGCCAAGGGCGGCCACCAGGAGGTCGGTGTGCTGATGGAGCAGTCGCTGGTCGGCGAGACGTACGTGAAGAACTTCCGGAACGCCTGTCGGCACAAGGGAATCCGGATCGTCGCCGAGGCGGCGATCGCGCAGACGGCGCAGGACGTCTCGGAAGCCGTGCGCACCCTGTATGAGGCCAAGGCGCAGGCGATCGTGCACGCCGGCTTCGGATTCGGCATCGTGTTCGTCAACCCGGCGCTCGAGGCGCTCGGATGGGATCCGCCGCGCTTCACCAGCACGGCCTTTCAGAACGCGTGGATCAACCCGATCATGTGGAACGCGTTCATGGGGTGGACGGGCGTCGACCAGTACGACGAGGGCAATCCGGTCGGCCAACGGTTCCTCGACAAGTACCAGGAGAAGTTCGGCCGCCGACCGGAATACTGTGTGCCCGTTGTCAACTGCGATGTCGCATCGGCACTGCTGCGCGCATGCGCCGATGCTCATCCGCTGAGCCCGCGCGGGGTCAAGGAGGCGCTGGAGCGCGTCAAGATGATGCCCGCGGCAGCGGGTGCGCCGGGCACCCGTGTCTCGTTCGGCAACTGGACGCGACGAGGCTGGATGGGCGCCGGGTATCTGGTTGCCCGCAGGCTCGACGCCGACGGCGTCAATTCGCATCTCGTGGACCGATTCGGTGAGGAGTGACCCCATGACCACGGAAGCGCCGAAGGCCGACCTCGCGCCGCCGACCGCCGACCCGCCGAAACGACCCTGGCTCGGGCCGACGATCTCGGTGGTTGCGCTGCTCGCCGTCGCGGTGTTCTTCGCCGTCAACACCCGCAAGGGGCCGGGCTCTGCGCGCATCGCCAACCCCGACGTCGAGGGGACACCGCGGCCCGTCGAGGTGCTGTTCGGGTGGAGCACGTCGACCTGGGTGGTGGTCCTCGAGACCTTCACCGTCATCACGATGGTCGTCATCATCACTTTGTGGGTGGTGCACTGGCGGCGTAACCCGCACAACCCGACGTTGCTGATGGCACTGGTCACCTCGTTGATCGTGTGGCAAGACCCGATCATGAACTGGTCACCGTTCGCGGTCTACAACCCCGAACTGGCGCATCTGCCCGAGGACTGGCCGCTGGTGTCGCTGTCGCCCACGGTGGAACCGTACGTGGTCCTCGGCTACGTGATGTTCTACCTCGGGCCCTACTTCCCGGCGATCTGGATTCTGCGAAAATTACAGGCGCGCAGGCCCGTTGATTCGTTCGTGTGGCGACACCCGCTGATCAGCCTGGCGGCCATCATCTTCCCGATCGGGGTGGTCGTGGACGCGGCGCTGGAGATCACCCTGGTGCGCACCGGCATGTACATCTACTCGCAGGTGCCGCCGTGGGCGTCGGTGTTCAACGGGGAGCCGCATCAGTTCCCGCTGATCTGGGAAGTCGTGGCCGTGACGTTCGTGATGATCCCCGCCGGCGTCCTGCTCTACCGCGACGACACCGGCAAGTCGGTGGCCGAGAAGCTCGCTCAGCGGGCGCGCATCTTCGCCTCCAAGCCCAGGCTGGGGACCTTCATCGTGATGTTCGTGATCATCAACATCGCCTATCTCTGCTACGGCGGCCTGTTCGCGATCGTGAAAGCGACGAAGATCTCCACCTCGGTGGCCTGCCCGTGGCCCTACCCAGAGGTGAAAATCTATGACCCGCAGGGCTTCTACGAGGAGAACGGGCAGCCGGGGCCCTACTCGGTGGGCATCATGTCGACATGGATGAGCGGCCAACCCGACGGACGGCCCGACGTGGAACTGGGCGCGAAGAGCGATCGCTGCGCCCCGGATGCCCAGAATGGCTGAGCGCTTGCACGGACAACAAACAGCAGGGCAGCCGCGCAGCGTCGTCATCACCGGCGCGTCGCGGGGGCTGGGCTTGGCGTCGGCGACCCATCTCTACCGGCAGGGCTGGCAGGTCCTCGCCGCCATGCGCTCCGTCGACGCCGGCATGCAGAGGCTTCGCGACGCCACCGGCGCGGCGCCAGATGATCCGAATCTGATCGGCGTCACACTCGATCTCACCGACGCCGCCTCGATCGAGGCGGCCGCGAAGTCGATCGAGGAAGCGGTCGGCGCGCCCTACGCGTTGGTGCACAACGCCGGCATCTCGGCGGCCGGAATGGTCGAGGAGACCCCGGTGAGCCTGTGGGAGCAGATGTTCGCGACCAACATTTTCGGGCCCGTTGCGCTGACCAAGGCGCTGCTACCCGCCATGCGTGAAGCCGGACGCGGGCGCATCGTCCTGGTGTCGAGCCAGGGTGGCGTGCGCGGAATGCCCGCCACGGCACCGTATTCGGCGGTCAAGGGCGCGCTGGAACGCTGGGGCGAGTCGATGGCAGCGGAGGTCGCGCCGTTCGGAATCGGTGTCACGATCCTCGTGACCGGAACCTACGACACCGAGATCATCACCGATGCGGGCACCACCGACTGCCGGGATCTCGAGGGGCCTTACGCACCGCACCACAGCACGATGGACAAGCGCGGTCGGGCCGCGATGCGCATGGCCGCACGATCGCCCGAGAAGTTCGCGGCGGGCTTGGCCAAGGCGCTGGCCAGCACGAAGCCGTTCGACAAGCGTCCGGTGGGGCCCGACGCACGAATGTTGTTGATAGCCAACCGTGTATTTCCCTCCGCGGGACTGCACCAGATGATCCGGCTGATGATGGGCATTCCGCGGTTCGGCGCGCTACGAGGAAGCAGAGACCATGGCTGACGTTCGCTTCGAAACGAAGATGATGATCGACGGCAAGCTCGTCGATGGCGAGGCGGGGACCTTCACCAACATCAACCCCGCGACCGAGGAGGTGCTCGGCGAGGTCGCCGATGCCTCAAAGGCCGATATGCACCGCGCGATCGACGCGGCCCGGCGGGCGTTCGACGAGACCGACTGGGCGACCAACCACGCCTTCCGGAAGCGGTGTCTGCTGCAGCTGCAGGAGGCGATCGAGTCCGAACAGGAAGAGTTGCGCGAGGAACTCATCCTCGAGGTGGGCTGCCCGCGCGCCATCACGCACGGCCCTCAGCTCGACGCTCCGCTGTCCGACGCCCTGAAATACCCCGCGCGCCTGATCGACGAGTACCCCTGGGAGACATCGCTGGGCGACGCGCTCGTGTCGGTCACCGGAGTGAACACCACCCGCAAGGTCTGGCGCGAGCCCGTCGGAGTGGTGGGGGCGATCGTGCCGTGGAACTTCCCGTTCGAGGTCACGATCCAGAAGCTCGGGCAGGCCCTCGGCACCGGTAACACCGTCGTGCTCAAACCGGCGCCCAACACGCCCTGCAACGCGACTCGCCTGGGCCGACTGATCGCCGAGAACACCGACATCCCACCGGGTGTCGTGAACGTCGTCACCGCATCGGATCACTTCGTCGGCGAGGAGCTCACCCTCTCCCCGAAGGTGGACTTGATCTCCTTCACCGGTTCCACCGTCGTCGGTCAGCGCATCATGGAGAAGGGCGCCGCGACGATGAAGCGGCTGTTTTTGGAACTGGGCGGTAAGTCGGCCACCATCGTGCTGGAGGACGCGGACTTCGCGGTGGGCTGCATGATGGGCATCGCGCCCTGCATGCACGCGGGTCAGGGCTGCGCCAACCCCACCCGGCTGCTGCTGCCGCGTTCCCGCTACGACGAAGGCGTCGAGATCCTCAGGGGCATCTACGAAGGCGTCGCACCCGGCGACCCGCAGGACCCCGCGACCCTGTGTGGCCCGGTCATCTCGGACAAGCAGCGCAGCCGGATCCGCGGATACATCGACAAGGGTGTCGAGGAGGGGGCCACCCTGCTGGTCGGGGGAGCCGAGGCGCCCGACGGCATGGACAAGGGCTTCTTCGTCAAGCCCACGCTCTTTGTGAACGTCGACAACTCGATGACCATCGCGCAGGAGGAGATCTTCGGACCGGTGCTCTCGGTGATCCCCTTCGACGACGAGGACGACGCGGTGCGCATCGCCAACGACAGCCCGTACGGCCTGGCGGGCAACGTGATGGCGGGAACGCTGGACCACGCCCTGTCGGTGGCCAGGCGACTTCGCGCGGGATTCATCGGGTTGAACGGCACCGCGGGCTACGGCGCCGACACGCCGTTCGGCGGTTACAAGGCCAGCGGCATCGGCCGCCAGAACGGTGTCGCGGGCTTCGACCAGTACACCGAGATCAAGTCCGTCGCCTATCCGGCCGGCTCGTAGGAGGCAGCCATGCAACTGTTGTTCGAGGACCTCGAGGACTTCGGCGAATTCGACGACTTCGTGTCGGGTGACGTGCGCGACCCCTACACCGAATTGGCCCGGTTGCGCCGCGAGGAGCCCGTCCAGAAGATCGAGATCCCCGGTATCCCAGGGCAAGAGGGCAAGCCGATCGTGATGGTCTACCGCTACGACGAAGCCCAGCAGATGCTGCGGGACAACGAGACGTTCTCCTCGGCGATCATCATCCAGGCGTTCGGCGATGTGTTCGGCAAGCATGTGATGCTAGGCATGGACGAACCCGAGCACGGCAGGCATCGGGGGTTGGTGGCCAAGGCGTTCTCGCAGAAGGCTTTGGCCCGTTGGGAAGACACGCTGGTCACCAAGATCGGCAATGCGTTGATCGACCGCTTCTCCGGCCGGGGGCGTGTGGACCTGGTCAAGGAGTTCAACTTCCCCTACCCCACGCTGATCATCGCCGGGTTGCTGGGCCTGCCGCAGGATGACTTCGCGCAGTTCCAGAAGTGGTCCATCTCGCTGTTGTCGTTCACCGTCAACCCCGAACGCGGTCGGGAGGCGTCCGCGGCGCTGGCCGACTACTTTCGGCCCATCTTGGCGGCGCGTCGCGAGGACCCGCGCGACGATTTGATCAGTCGGCTGGGCGCAGCCGAGATCGACGGGGAAAAACTCTCGGATGAGGAGATCTTCTCGTTCCTGCGGTTGCTTCTGCCCGCCGGGGTGGAGACCACGTACCGGGCGTTCGGCAATCTGATGTTCGGCCTGCTGACCAATCCCGAACAGCTGGAAGCACTTCGGGCCGACCGGTCACTGATACCGCAGGCGATCGAGGAGGCGGTGCGCTGGGAGCCGCCACTGAGCATGATCACCCGGATCGCAAGCCGCGACACCGAACTCGGCGGCGTTCACATTCCCGAGGGTTCGTCGGTAATGCCGGTGTTGGGCGCAGCCAACCGGCAGGACGAGCGGTTCCCCGATCCCGATCAGTTCAACATCTTCCGAGAATCCAAGGCCAACATCGGGTGGGGCCACGGCGTGCACGTCTGCCTCGGCATGCACCTGGCGCGGCTGGAGATGCGGGTCGCGCTCAACCTCCTACTGGATCGCTTGCCGAACCTGCGGCTCGATCCGGGTGCCGAAGAGGCCTACATCCGCGGCCAGGTGTTCCGGTCACCGACGGCGCTGCCCATCCTCTTCGACCCGGCCGCCAACCCGTGACAGATCTGCGTTTCGACGACCGGGTGGTGGTCGTCACCGGGGGCGGACGCGGAATCGGCCGCGGCCATGCGCTGCTGACCGCCGCCAAGGGGGCGTGCGTCGTCGTCGCCGATAACGGCGCCGAGATCGACGGACGTGCCTGCGCATCACGACCGGCTGACGCGGTGGTCGAGGAGATCACGCAAAGCGGCGGGCGTGCCGTGGCGTGCCACGCCTCGGTCGCCGACGAGGCGGGCGCGCAGTCGATCATCGACGCCGCGCTCGACGCGTTCGGGCGCCTCGATGCGGTGATCAACAACGCCGGCGTCCACGACCCGGGGCTCTTCGAGACGCTGTCTGAGGACAGGGTCCGGCGGATGCTCGACGTCCATTACTTCGGAACGCTTTTCGTCACGCGGGCGGCGTGGCCCCATCTCGTCGCGGCAGGCCAGGGCCGGATCGTCAACACCGTATCCGAGGCCATGCTCGGCGGCATCCCGGAACTCACGAGCTACGGCGCTGCCAAGGGAGCCGTGTGGGGGCTCACCCGCAACCTCGCGACCGAGGGGGCGGTACACGGCATCGCGGTCAATGCGATCGCGCCGCGCGCCTATACCCGCATGTCCGCATCGCAAGGGCGGCAACTGGCCGAACTGTACGGCATGTCCGAGGAGACGATGGCCGAGATCAACGCCAGCATGCCTCCCGAACTATGCGCTCCCGCAGCGGTCTTCCTCGCACACCCGTCATGCCCCTTGAACGGTGAGGTCCTGCTGACGGGGATGGGCGGCGT
The DNA here is from genome assembly GCA_050205545.1 of Mycolicibacterium celeriflavum. Lineage (GTDB taxonomy): Bacteria > Actinomycetota > Actinomycetes > Mycobacteriales > Mycobacteriaceae > Mycobacterium > Mycobacterium celeriflavum_A. The sequence goes on along the minus strand of JBNMQV010000002.1, from coordinate 263,963 downwards.
CTCGCGCTTGGCCGTCGTCCGCACCCAGGGCATCTGGAGACAGCCCCTGACCGCCGAAGACATCGCCGAGAACCTCGACACGATCATGACCGTCGACGACGCCTACGTGACCGAAGCAACCAGGAGTGTCCTGTGACCGATTTTGAGACCCTCGACTTCTTCACCGACGAGACGCTGATCCCGGACCCGTATCCGTATTTCGACCACCTACGATCCAAATGCCCGGTGGCTCAGGCCACCCCGTTCAACGTGCTGGCGGTCACAGGGTACGAGGAGGCGCTCGCCGTCTACAAGGACCCGGCCTTCTCGTCGTGCGTGTCGGTCGCAGGTCCGTTCTCGGGCTTGCCCTTCGGACCCGGGGAATCCGAGGACGTCAGCAAGCTGATCGAAGAACACCGTGGCGCCGTGCCGATGGCGGAGCACATCACCACGCAGGACCCGCCGCTACACACCCGCACACGCGGCCTGCTGAACAAGCTGATCACGCCCAAGCGCCTCAAGGAGAACGAGGACTTCATGTGGCGGTTGGCCGATCAGCAACTCGACACCTTCCTCGAGAAGGGCAGCTGTGAGTTCCTGGCCGCCTACGCGAAACCGTTCTCGCTGTTGGTCATCGCCGACCTTCTCGGTGTGCCCGCTGAAGACCATGACGAGTTCAAGGAGGTCTTCGCGCTCGAAACCGTCGGCGAACTCGGCAAGGAGGCGCCGACGACGCACAATCCGCTGCAGTGGCTCAACGAGAAGTTCTATTCCTACATCGAGGACCGGCGACGCTCACCGCGCGCCGACGTGCTGACCGAGCTGGCCCAGGCCATGCACGAGGACGGCTCGACCCCCGACATCGAGGACGTCATGAACCTGTCGACGTTCCTGTTCGCGGCCGGCACGGAAACGACCACGAAGCTGGTCAGCTCGGCGGTGCGCTTCATCGCCGACAATCCGGGCTCGGAGAAGGAACTGCGGGACGACCGCAGCAAGATTTCCGCTTTCCTCGAGGAGACCCTGCGGATGGAAAGCCCGGTCAAATCGCATTTCCGGATGGCACGCACCACCACGAAGATCGGGGAGGTCAAGGTGCCCGCCGGGACGACCGTGATGCTGCTTCCCGGCGCCTGCAACCGCGACGGGCGGAAGTTCGCCGATCCCAACACCTTCCGCGCGGACCGGCCGAACGTGCGCGAACAGATCGCGTTCATCCGCGGTGTCCATTCCTGCCCAGGCGCGCCGCTGGCCCGTGCCGAAGGGCGGATCTCGGTGAACCGGATCCTCGACCGGATGAGCGACATCGCGATCTCCACCGAACACCACGGCCCGCCGGACGACCGGCGCTTCACCTACGAGCCGACGTTCATCATGCGGGGGCTCAGCGAACTGCACATCACATTCACCCCGATCGGCTGACCCAGTAATCGAAGGAGTAGGACATGACCGGAAAGCTCGAGGGCAAGGTCGCTTTCATCACGGGGGCCGCCCGCGGTCAGGGTCGTGCGCACGCGATCGCGATGGCCAAAGAGGGCGCCGACATCATTGCGGTCGACATCTGCCGTGACATCCCGTCGAATCCCTATCCGCTCGCCACGCCCGAGGATCTGTCCGAAACCGAGCGCGCGGTCAAGGAGATCGGCCGTCGCGTCGTCGCCCGGGTGGCCGACGTCCGCGAGCGCCACGAGCTCCGCGAGGCGGTGGAGGCGGGGGTGGCCGATCTCGGGAAGATCGACATCGTTGTGGCCAACGCCGGAATCCTGCCGATGGCCATGGGCAATCCCGATCCGATGGGGTTCGTGGACGCCTCAGACGTCGACCTGGTCGGTGTGATGAACACCGTCGCGGTGGCGCTTCCGCACCTGCCCGACGGCGCGTCGGTCATCGTGACCGGATCCACCGCGGGCATGATCCGCGGCACCACGACGAGCCCGGACATGGGTCCCGGTGGCGCCGGCTACGGCTGGAGCAAGCGCATCGTGATCGAGTACGTCGACGAGATGTGTCTTCACCTGGCGCCGAGGATGATTCGCATCAATGCGATCCACCCGACCAACTGCAACACCCATCTGTTGCAGAACGAGGGAATGTACGGCGTGTTCCGGCCCGACTTGAAGGCCGAGGGCAAGACCCCCACGCGCGAAGACGCCGAACCGCTTTTCTCACTCTTTCAGGCCATGCCGATCCCGTACATCGAGCCCGAGGACATGGCCAACCTCGGCGTGTTTCTCGCCAGCGACGACAGCCGTTACATCACCGGCCAGCACATCCGGGTGGACGCCGGCTCACTGCTCAAGTGGCCGAACGGGCCGGGCGGCTAAGGCCGGTGTAGGAATCCGTGCAGCACCGCCTGCACGAGTTCGTCGACGATCGCCTCACGCGACGGCGGCCTGTTGCCGAAGAAGGTGGAACGCAGCGCCACCATGCCGACGATCATCGCGACCGTCGAATGTGCCGGGAGATCGGGCTGTTCGGATCTGATGCCGCGCAGGCTGATACCTTCGGCGCTGATCTGGCCGAGCAGTGTGAGCGCGCGCCTGATGTCGGCGATGCCGGCGCTGTCGATCTCTTCGTCGGTGAGCCCGTCCGACGCGACGAGGGTCAGCAGCAGGCCCCGATGCTCGATGAGGACGTCGTAGAGGCGACCGACGAACTGGCGGGTCAGCTCCTCCTCGGTGACCTTGTCGGGGATCACTGCTTGCCAGGTCTCGCCGAAGTCGTCGACGAAGTCGGTGAACGGGAGGACGAGGGCCTCGCGGAACAGGCCCGCCTTGGAGCCGAAATGGCGGAACAGAAGGTATTCGGTGACACCGGCCGCTTCGGCGATCTCGCGCGTGGTGGTGCTGCGATAGTCCCGGCGCGCGAACAGGTCGCGGGCCGCGTCGAGCAGGAGCCGCCGGGCCTCGCCGGGCGGCCGACGAGTGGCCGCCACCTCTTTGGTGGATGCCTTCTTCGACGAACGGCGCTGGGGCACGGGAAATGACGATAGTCGCCCCTTGACCGGGACGCGGGTAATAGTGTGCACTATTACAGCTGAAGGCCGGTGCGGAAGGACGTGGTCGTGGGCCAACTCATCATGCTCGGAACGCTGTTCGGGCTGTTCGTATTGATTTTCGGGCTGGTGCTGTACTTCGATCCCGAAGCGCGCGGTGAGAAGACGGTCGCCGAGGACGACCGATGAGCACCGAGCTGACACCGGCGTTGATCGTCGGGTTGTCCTTCGCCTACGTCGGCGGGGTTCTGTTTCTCGCCTACGGCGTGTATCTGAGCATCCGCCGCGGCCGCCTTCATCCGCTGCTGCTGGTGTCGATCTCGGCGATCTCGTTCTCGTGGATCGAGGCGCCCTACGACTGGGCGGTGTACGCGCAGTTCCCGCCGGCGCTGCCGCGCATGCCGTCGTGGTGGCCGATGAACATGACTTGGGGCGGCGGGCTTCCGTCCTCGGTGCCGATCGGGTACATCGCCTACTTCGTGCTGCCCGCGGTGATCGGCGCCGCGCTCGGCCGGTGGCTGATCCGGCGATTCGGTTGGCGCAGACCGCAAACCCTGCTGATCGTGGGCCTGCTCGTCGGGTTCTGCTGGGCACTGCTGTTCAACGGCTTCTTCGGTCCCCGTCTGGGCATCTTCTATTACGGATACGTGATCCCGGGGTTGGCGATCTTCGAAGGAAGCAAGTTCCAGTACCCGGTCTACGACGCGGTCGCGATGGGACTGCAGATGATGGTGCTCACCTACCTGCTGGGGCGCGTCGACGGTCAGGGGCGCAACGTGATCGAGGTATGGGCGGACAAGCGGTCGACAAGCCGCGTCGGATCGGCGTTGCTGTCGGTCGCCGCCGTCGTCGTGGTGGGTCACGTGATGTACGGCGCGGTCTTCGCGCCGCATCTGGCGACGAAACTCGGCGGCTACGTGACGTCCGGTCCGACTGAGCAACTGTTCCCCGGCATCCCGAACCAGCCCCGCTGACCGCGACGGCGATTTCGAGAACGAAACCTGTGCACCGCAGTACGCTGCGAACATTCCGGTAGCCGGCGTACCGGGTGCGGCGGCACGCCACCCGCCTACGAGAAGGGAGGCGGCCATGAGATCTACCCATCGCTGCCTACTGGTTGCGCTGTCGGTGTCGGCGGCGCCGGTTGCTGTGGCTTTCGCCCCCGTCGCATCGGCGGACTGCACGAATGCGGGAGCGGCGACCGTATGCGCGCAGGGCACCGTGCGGGGCGGGGGACCCGATGCGCCGCAGGCGGGTCCGGTCTACCCCGGATACTGCGCCGACCCGTGGTACTGCAGCGACGACTGGGGCGTCGACATCATCATCGATCCCGGCCCGCCCGGGATCGACATCGGTCGACCGGGCCGCCCCGGCGGCGGTCCCGGACCGCGTTAGGAAGTCACCACCCGAGTAAGGAGTTGTCAATGTTGTTGCGACGCAGTGCTGTCGGTGCTGGTGTGCTCGCCGGCGCGATCCTCTTCGGTGCCGCACCCGCCGCCGCCGACCCGCCCAACTGCACGGCCGCCGACCTGGCCGGCGTGATGGCCGGAGTCTCGGCGGGTACGTCGTCCTATCTGTTCACCCACCCGGAGGTGAACGCGTTCTTCACCGGGTTGAAAGGCAAGCCCCGGGACCAGATGACCGAGGAGATCAAGGCATACCTGAATGCCAATCCACAGGTCCGTGACGAGCTGCGAGCGGTGCGCGCGGCCGCGTTCGATTTCCGGGCGCGCTGTGACGTCGCGATGCCCGACCTGCCGATGGGCTAACTATCACGCGCGGAACTGACACACTGGAGGCGTGCGCGACACACCGAAGTGCTGGCTGTCCGACATGGACGGCGTCCTCGTCCGCGAGGAACACGCGCTGCCCGGCGCCGCCGAGTTCCTGCAGCGGCTCGTCGACCTGCAGCGCCCCTTCCTGGTCCTGACCAACAACTCGATCTTCACCCCCCGCGATCTGTCCGCCCGGCTGAAGCGGTCCGGACTGGTCGTACCCGAAGACTCCATCTGGACCTCCGCGCTGGCGACCGCGGCGTTCCTCACCGACCAGCTGCCCGGCGGCTCGGCGTACGTCATCGGTGAAGCCGGGCTGACCACGGCACTGCACGAGGCGGGCTACACCCTCACCGACGTCGAACCGGACTTCGTGGTCCTCGGGGAGACCCGGACCTACTCGTTCGAGGCGATCACCAAGGCGATCCGGTTGATCCTCGGCGGTGCGCGGTTCATCGCGACCAATCCCGACGTCACCGGTCCGTCGGCGGAGGGGCCGCTGCCGGCCACCGGCTCGGTCGCGGCGATGATCACCAAGGCCACCGGCCGCGAACCGTACTTCGTCGGCAAACCCAACCCGATGATGTTCCGCAGCGCGCTCAACAGGATCGAAGCGCATTCGGAGAGCACCGTCATGGTGGGGGACCGCATGGACACCGATGTCGTCGCGGGCATCGAGGCGGGCCTCGAAACCATCCTCGTGCTGACGGGCTCGACGACGGTCGAGGAGGTCGAGCGGTACCCGTTCCGCCCCAGCCGGGTGCTGCCGTCCATCGCCGAGGCCATCGAACTGGTGTGAGGCGCGGCGCGGCCGCTGCCTACACTGACCCCGATGACCAGCACATCCGAGGCGACGCGGCCACTGGCCGGCGTGCGCATTGTCGAGATCTCGAGCTTCGTCGCCGTCCCGTTGGCCGGCATGACGCTGGCCCAACTCGGGGCGGAGGTGATCCGGGTCGATCCGATCGGCGGCGCCGCCGACTACCGCCGATGGCCCATCACCGACGACGGCGAGAGCATCTACTGGGCCGGCCTGAACAAGGGCAAGCGATCGGTGGCCGCCGACGTGCGCTCGGCCGAGGGACAGGACGTGATCAAACGGCTCATCGCGAGCAGCGGGATCCTGATCACCAATGTGGCTGGGCGCGAATGGCATTCGTACGACACCCTCAAGGAGCTGCGCGACGACCTGATCCACGTCGAGGTGTCCGGCCGCGCCGACGGCGGTACCGGCGTGGACTACACCGTCAACGCGGGCATCGGCTTTCCGCTCGTCACCGGTCCGTCCGAACTCGCCACCCCCGTTAACCATGTGCTCCCGGCGTGGGACGTCGCATGTGGCCTCTACACCGCGCTGGCGGTCGTGACCGCGCTGCGGCACCGTGACGCAACCGGACAAGGTCAACGAATCAGCATCCCGTTGGAGAATGTCGCGCTGGCCACGGCGGGCAACCTCGGCTTCTTCACCGAGGTGATGGTCAACGGCACCGCGCGCGAACGCATCGGCAACTCGGTCTACGGGCAGTACGGCCAGGACTTCGTCAGCAGCGACGGCGTCTCGTTCATGGTGGTCGCGCTGACCGGTCGGCACTTCCGCGATCTCACCGAGCTCACCCGAACGACGAAAGCCGTTGCCGCCCTGGCGGAGACGCTCGGCGCCGACTTCTCCGACGAGGGGCAGCGGTTCGTGCACCGCGACGCACTGAGTGGCTTGTTCGCCGAATGGTTCGGCGCGCACACCGCCGAGGAGGTCAGCGCGGCGCTGTCGGGCAGTTCGGTGCTGTGGGAGCGGTACCGCACGTTCGCCGAGGCGACGACGGAGGACAAGGTCACGGACAACCCGTTGTTCACCTCGCTCGATCAGCCGCGGATCGGCACCTATCTGGCGCCGGGGCTTCCGATTTCGATCGGCGGACAGTACCCGCCCGCGGTGGCGTCGCCGGCGCTGGGTGACGACACCGTCGGCGTGCTGAGCGACTGGTTGGGGTTGACGACCGATCAGGTCGACGGCCTGGTCGAGTCGGGCACCGTGGCGACTGGACGCGCTGAATGAGCAGGTTGCTCGACCTGCTCGACGTGCGTGCCAGCGCGGAACCCGACGCCTGGATCGGCCCGGCGAGCGGCCCGGAAGGCAAGCGCGCCTACGGCGGACAGTTCGTCGCGCAGAGCCTGGCCGCCGCCTGCCGCACCGTCGATGCGGATCGGCTACCCACGAATCTGCACCTGCAGTTCCTGCGCGGCGGCGAGGCGGGCTCTGAGATCGAGTACGCCGTCACACGCGTTTTCGAAGGCCGCACGTCGTCGGCGCGCCGAATCGAGTCCCGGCAACAGGACCGGCTTCTGACCACGGCGACAGTGTCGTTCGCGGTGCCGACCCGCGGTCCGGTGCACGGGCGCCGAACACCCACGCTGTACGACCCGGAGTCGTTGCCCCGCACCGGGCCTGCCGGGCCGGCGCCGTCGATGCCGCTCGACGAGCTGGACATCCGGATCTTCGACGACAGCTCGTCGGGTGAGTTCGTCCGCCGACTCTGGTGGCGCGCCACGGTTCGGCTCCCCGACGACCCGCTCCTGCACACGCTGATCGCGGTATACGTGTGCGACGTGTACATGATCGATCCCTCGCTTCAGGTTCACGGCCACTCGATGCGGGCGCGGACTCACCGCAGCGGCACCACGGACTCGTCGATCTGGTTTCACCAGCCCGTGTTCGCCGATCAGTGGAATCTGCTCGAAACGACGTCACCCGCCGCCGCGCGGGGCCGGGGAGTCGTGACGGGAAGCCTGATCCGCGCCGACGGTGTCGTCGTCGCGACGCTGGCGCAGGAAGGCCTTATCGCCGAGCGGGAATGAGCTTCGCCGAGCGTCGGATGGATGACGGATTCCGGCCCGAAACCGTCATCTTTCCGACGCTCGAAGCGTCGGGGTGTGGTGTACGGCGGCGCGCTGTCCGCGCCGTGCCCGCAACCGCCGACGGGCCGTGGTCACGAGGTACGTGAGCAGGATGCCGACGGCGAGCGATGCGATGACGCCGACGGCGGGGTGGCCGGGGAACATCGAATACACCTGGTAGTGCACCAGGTAGGTGTAGAGCGAGGCCTCGGCGAGGACTCCGGCCGCGACGGTCAGCACCGCGGGGCAGCGCAGGGTGGGCAGCCAGATCACCAGCGCGACACCGGCGAACACGACGAGCCCTCGCAGGGTGCTGTCGAAGTAACCGTGCAGCGCCACCGCGAGGACCACCGTCAGCAGGATGCGCTGCAGGGCCGTTTCCGTCTTCGACGCGGCCCAGCCGAGGGCGAAGAACCAGAACGCGAGCATCGTGAACCAGGCCTCCCGGCCCATGTCCAACCCGAGCACGTCGTAGCGCAGCGCCAGGCCGATCACCAGGAATGCCACGGCGATCGCGAACGGCCGCCGACGCTCGGCACGATCCATCGCGGGTATCCAGAACAGCAGCGCGAGCGCCACCAGCGTCCACACCAGGACCTCGACGAACCACAGCCGACCGGCCGTCATGCTGTCGTGCGGACCAAAAATCTTGTTGGCCAGCAACAGGTTTGTCCACGTGTAGTCCCTGGTCCACAGCAAGGCGATCGCCACCCACAGCACCGACGGCACCACGATCCAACCAATGGTGTTGCGTAGGTGGCGCACTCGCTTGGCGCGCGGCACCGGAGTGAGGCAGAACCGGCCGAAGTTGTACCCGGCGATGCCGAGCAGCAGATGGGCCCCGCCCCACATCTCGAACAGCTCGGCGTGCGATCCGACGATCAGGATGATCGCCACGGCCCGCAGCGCCACGCTGGTCTCCAGCGTCGCGTCCCACAGCCGCCACCGCGGCCGCGGCGACTTGGCCAGCCTCTCGAGGTCGCGCAGCGGCCGCTGCTGCCATCCCGCGGGCAGCTGACCGAGCGCACGTTCGAGCCGGACAGACATCGCCACGTAGGACAGCGAGTTGCCGCCGAGGTCGACGAAGCTGGCGTCCGGGTCGATCGCGTCCGGGTCGAGCTGCAGCACGTCGGCGAAGACTCCGCGAAGGTCGGTGGCGGTCGTGGCGTCGCAAACGCGCGACAGTTCCCGGACGGTTTGGTAATCCGGCTTGCCGGACGAAAGCAGAGGCAGTTCGTCGACCAGGACCGCGCGCACCGCGGAGGTCGGCACACCGGCGGCCTCCGCGGCGGTGCCCTGTACGTCGCGCTCGGCGTGGGCGCCCGTCGCCGCGACGACGAGCCGGTCGTCGTCGTTGGTGCAGAATGCGGTGATCCCCGCCGCGCTCAATGCCGACTCGATGCGCTGAAGGTCGACGCGCAAGCCGTACATCTTCACGAATCGGCTGGTGCGCCCGACGATCTCGTAAAGTCCATCGGGGGCGCGGCGGGCGAGGTCACCGGTGTGCAACGACTCGACGGTCTTGCCGAGGGAGAGGTCGTCGGGACCCCGCGCGTAGCCCATCATCACGTTCGGCCCGCGATAGACCAATTCGCCGACGGCGTCGTCGTGGGACTCGTCGACTGCTTCGATCGTGAACGACCCGCCGGGTATGGGTGTGCCGATCGCCTCGGGCCTCGACAGCGCCAGATCCGGTGACAGATACGCCATTCGGGCCGTCGCCTCGGTCGCCCCGTACATCACGAACAGCTGCCAGCCGCCGTCGCGCGCGCATTCAGCGAGACGGCGCACCCGATCGGGCGGCATCCGCCCGCCCGCCTGGGTCGCGTACCGCAGATCGGGCAGGTCCATCGCGTCGAACCCGATCCGCTCGAGCAGTTCGAAGGTGTAGGGCACACCGGCGAACGAGGTGCCGCGGTGGCGGCGGAACAGCTCCCAGAACCGCTCGTCGGTCACCGAAAGGTCGGTGAGGATGAGCCCCGCACCGCTGATCAGGTGACTGTTGACGACCGACAGCCCGTAGCAGTAGGACATCGGCAGTGTGATTGCCGCACGGTCGGTTCGGCGGATGTCGAGATACTCGGCGATCGCGCGGGCGTTGGAGATCAGGTTGTCGCGTGAGAGCCGGACCAGCTTCGGCGATCCGGTGGTGCCCGATGTGGACATCAGCACGGCCAGGTCGCCGTGCATGCGACGCCCGCCCGGCCTGCGGCGGTGCGTGACGACGCCGTCGCCGACGACGGTGTCGGGGTCGTAGGTCCGCATTATCGTCGCGTGATCGCGTCCTGCCGGGACCGGAAGCACCACGTGGTCACCGGCGAGTGCGGCGAGGTAGTGCACGAGAGTGTCGATGTCGTTGCGCGTTTCGAGCATCACGAGGCGTCTGTCCTCGCCGAGATCGAGCATGGCGTTCTCGACCCGCTCGACCAGCGCCCCGTATGTCAGGCACCGCGTGTCGGTGTACACGGCGACGTTGTCACCGTGGTGGCGCAGGCGATCGATCAGGGTCGTCACAGCGCGACTCCGCTGCCGAGGACTCGGATGTGGACCTTCGAGTCGACCTGTGGCGGCTCGAGGCTGTGCTGGCGGACGATGATCGGGTCGGCGTCGCCGGCGGGGTCGACGGTCAACAGCACGTCGTGGCCGAGGAACTCGACCGCCAGAACGGTGCCGACGCCTTCGAGCCGCTCGGTGTCGGACACCACGGTCGCCACGAGCTGCTCGGGCCGCAGCAGCAGCGTTGCAGGGCCGGTCTGATGGGATTGCCTGTTGTGCACGGGAATTCGCCCGAGCGCACAATCTGCGACACCGTCGGTGACGGTGCAGGGCAGCGATATGCAGTCGCCGAGGAACGCGGCGGTGAAATGGTCGGTGGGATGCCGGTACACCTCCTGCGGCGGGCCCACCTGCGTGAAGCGGCCGTCGCGCATGACCGCCACCTGGTCGGCGACCGACAGCGCCTCCTCCTGATCGTGGGTGACCAGCAGGGTGGTGACACCGGCGTCGATCAGCAGGCGAGCGACCGCTTTTCGCGTGGACGCGCGCAGGCCGGTGTCGAGCGCGCTGAACGGTTCGTCGAGCAGCATCACGACGGGTTTGCGGGCAAGCGCCCTCGCGAGAGCCACCCGCTGCTGCTGGCCACCCGAGAGTTCGTGGGGTCGGCGCGATGCGAAGGAGGGGTCCAGCGAGACCGTCTCGAGCAGTTCGAAGACCCGGTCGCGGATCTCGGCCCGGCGCGGGGAACCGTTCAGGCCGTAGGCGATGTTCTGGCCCACCGTCAGGTGCGGGAACAGCGCGCCGTCCTGGGCGACGTAGCCGACCGCACGCCGGTGTGGCGCCACGCTTCTGCCCGGGCCCGCCACCTGGCGACCGTCGATGACGACGGTCCCGTCGTCCGGTGTCTCGAAGCCGGCGATCAAGCGAAGCAGGGTGGTCTTCCCGCATCCCGACGCCCCGACGACGGCGGTGATGGTGCCCGCCCGCAGTTCCAGGTCGATGTGGTCGAGCACCATGTGACCGTTGAAAGCCTTGGCCAGGCCGCGGGTTTCGAGGATGTTCACAGCGCCGCCGCCTTCGTCGACTGCCGATATAGCAGCAGTGTCACCGGGATCGCGAGCACCACGAGCACCAGGGCATACGGTGCGGCGGCGGCGTAATCCAGCTCGCTGGAGAACGACCAGAACATCATCGCCAGGGTGCGGGTGCCGGTGGGCGCGAGCAGCAGGGTGGCGGTGAGTTCGGTCGCCACGGCCACGAACACCAGCGAGGCGCCTGCCGCCGCGGCGGGCGCCGTCAACCGCAGCGTCACCCGGAAGAACGTCGCCGTCGGAGAACTGCCCAGCGATCGTGCCGCCTCCTCCAGGCTCGGTGGAACCTGAGCGAGTCCCGCGCGGACGTTGACCAGCGCGCGGGGCATGAACAGCAGGACGTAAGCGAACACGATCAGCGCCACACTCTGGTACAGCGGGCGCACGAAGTGGATCGTAACGGTCACCAGCGCCAGCGCGGTGACGATGCCGGGCAGGGAACTGGTCACGTAGTTCGCGCCTTCGACGATGCGGGCAAGGACGCCGCTCGAGCGCACCGCCACCCAGGCGACCGGAAACGCGAGCACCGTGGTCAGAACCGCTGCCGCGGAGGCCAATCCGACGGTCTGGCCCAGCGCCGTCAGGATCTCGTCGACATCCCACACGTCGGCGCCGCCCAGATACAGCCACCGGGCGATCGTTCCGACCGGTACCCCGATGGCCAGCACCGCCAGCGCCGTCAGCGCCAGAGTTGCCGGAATCACGCTGTGGCGCAGGTGGATCGGGGTGGCCGCCCGCGGGGCGCCGGAACCGATCCGCGCGAAGCGGGCCTTGCCCCGGGCGGCGGCCTCACTGACCAGCAACGCCAGGCACAGCAGCACGAGCACTCCCGAGAGCATGCTGCCGGCCGCGCCGTCGAAGGTGGCCTGGAACTGCTGGAAGATCGCGACGGTGAAGGTGTCGAACCGCACCATGGCGAATGCACCGAATTCGGCGAGCAGGTGCACCCCGACCAGCAGCGCGCCTCCGAGGATCGCGAGCCGCAGCTGAGGAAGGACGACACGCGCGAACACTTGCGTCGAACCCGATCCCAGTGCGCGGGCCGACTCCTCGACGGCGGGATCGAGCCGACGCAATGTCGCGGCGACCGGCAGGTACATGAAGGGGAAGTAGGACAGGGTGGTGATGAGCACACCGGCGGTGAGGCCGTGCAGTGACGGGATCACCCCGACCCAGGCGTAGCTGTTGACGAACGCCGGAACGGCGAGCGGCGCAACGAAAAGCGGACGCCAGAACATCCGCCCCGGCAGATCGGTCCGTTCCACCAACCAGGCCGTGCCCACCCCGATCACCACACACAGCGGAACCGTGATGAGGACCAGCGCGACCGTGTTGACGAGCAGCTCACCGACGCGCGGACGCACGACGAGCTCGTACGCCCGCGTCCAGCCCACCGAAACCGTCGCCCACGCCACGTATCCCAGCGGGATACATGTCGCGGCAACGAGAATCGCGACCGTGCTCGACACCAGGGGGCCCGGCCGGGCCGTCTTGTCCGACCGCGAGACCGGCGCCGCGGGTGGAGGTACGGGGGGAGCGGCGGCGACCACCTACAACAAGCCAGCTTTCGTCATCAGGTCGGTGACCTTCTGTGCGTCGAGGTTCGACGGGTCGACCTTCGGCGCCTGCAGCGTGTCCAGCGGGGGCAGAGCCGGATTCGCGGGCACGCCACTGGCGACGGGATATTCGAACGAGGTGCCCTTCTCGAGCACCTCCTGGCCGGCCTTGCCCGTGATGAACCGGATGAACTGCTGGGCCTGGTCCATCCGGTCGGTCGATGCGAGCACGCCACCGCCGGACAGGCTGACGAAGGCGCCCGGATCCTCGTTCTTGAAATAGTGCAGCGCGGTATTGCCGCTCATTTCTTTGGTTTTCGACTGATCGCGGAACCAGTAGTAGTGGTAGATCACCCCGCCGTCGACCTCACCGGCGTTGACGGCCTTGAGCGTGGCGATGTTGTCGCTGTAGAGCTTGGCGTTGGCCTTCATCGCGGCCAGCCACTGTGCGGTCGCGGGCTCGCCCTTCAACTGCAGCAGCGCCGAGACGATCGCCTGGAAGTCGGCCTTGGTCGGTGGCGCACCCCACCGGCCCTTCCACTCCGGCTGCTGGAGGTCGAGCAGCGACTTCGGCAATTGGTCGGGCTGCAACCGGGAGGTGTTGTAGACGAAAACGGTGCTGCGCGCGGCCACACCGGTCCATTTGCCCGACGGCGGACGGTATTGCGGCGGCACCTGATCGAGCGTCTCGGGCGTGAGTTCGGCGAACAATCCGGCGCGCTCGACCGCGGCCATCGCGGGGGAGTTCTCGGTCAGGAACACATCGGCCGGCGATGCTTTCCCTTCGGCCACAAGCTGGTTGCCGAGTTCGGTGTCGCCGCCCTGGCGGTAGGTGACCTTGATGCCGGTCTCCTTGGTGAAGGCGTCGATCCACTCCTTGGTCAGCGACTCGTGCTGCGCGTTGTAGATCAGCAGCTCGTCGCTCTCGCCCGAGTCCGAGCAGGCGGTGGCCGTGGCGGTGAGCGCGAGGGCGGACAGGACGGCGGCGATCAGCCTCCACCGTGGTCGCATGCGGGGGTCCTTTCGCGGTACGTGCAGGTCAGGCCGCAATCTTTAGCTGAGGTTTACCTAATGAACATACCCCTCTCGACCTCCGGATTCGCTGTCTGTGCCGCGATTGGATGGCGGCGGCAGCGAACCGCGGGAGTCCGGCGTCGCTCGAGGCCGTCTCTCACCCTTTTCCGCACAGCACTGCCGCGTCGTCGCGGGCGGGGTACGTTTGCCTCGATCGGGGACGCGCGCCCCGCGGCACGGACTCCGAGGACAGACGAATGAATGGATCCAAGCTTTCCGGACTGCTCTGCGGAGCGCTGCTCGCGGCGGGCGCCCTGGGGACCGCCCCGGCGGCCGCGGCCGCGCCGTGCACAGCCAGCGGGCTGGCGACGACGGCCAGCGGCGTTCTCGGCCAGGCCGGCGGTTACCTCGAGTCTCATCCCGGGGCCAACGAGGTGCTGACCGCGGCGGCGACACAACCGCCGCAGGAAGCCCGTGCCGCAGTGCGCGCTTACTTCACCGCCCATCCCAACGAGTACCTCGACCTGCGGGGGATCGCGGCGCCGCTGACCGATATGCGCGCGCAGTGCGGTATCGCGGTCAGTCCAGGTCAGCTGGCGACGCTGTTCGAGGCGATGGGCGAATAGTCACATCCGCCCGGACCGGGCGCGGACGAAGTTGTAGGCGCCGAACGCGGCGATGCCGACGGCCGCGAGGACGAGGAGGATCTTGCCGAACGGCGCCTGGCCGAGGGTTTTGACCGCGGCGTCCAGCCCCGTGGCCTTCGCGGGATCGGCCTGCAGCGTGGCCACGATGACCAGCAGGCCGGCCCCGGCCAGCACCGCGCCCTTGGCGGCATAGCCGGCGATGCCCAGGGCGGTGACGCCCGTGCCGCCGGACGTGCGCAGGTCTTTGAAGAACTTCTTCGTCACGCCCTTGTAGATGTGGTAACCGCCGACGCCGAGCAAGCCCAGCCCGACCGCGATCAACACGGCCTTACCCCAGCCGGATTGCATCATCTGGGCGGACAGGCCGGCGTTCTGTTGACTGCTCTGCTGTCCGCTGCCCGTGGCGAAGCGGGCCGCGGAGAAGGCGATGGCGAAGTTGACCGCGGCCAGACCGAGCGATTTCACCCGTTTCCATGCCGGGGTGTCGTCGTTGAAGCGGCCGGACCCCTCGCTGGGTCTCGGACCGACGACCGCCTCGGCGACGCGCCACAGACCCAACGCCAGCAGTCCGGCGGCGACGACCCACAGGAGCACGGCACCACCCGTCTGCTGGGAGAGGGTCGCCAGCGCACCCGACTGGTCGGCGTTGCCGCCGGATCCGAAGGCGATGCGCAGGATCAGATAGCCGACGAGCAGATGGAGGACGCCGCTGACCGCGAATCCGGCACGCGCGGTGTATTCGAAGGCGTCGCTGTCGGTCGCGCGGTCGGCGACGCCGTGTAACGAGTTGTCGGTCATGCCGACCTGTACCCGCTTTTTGACGTCGGCGAAACGGCGCTGGCTGAATCTGTGGATGAAGTCCGGCTTGGGGATGAGTGGTCGTCACCGGGGCCGGGAGCGGTCGGGATGTCGGCCGCTTGCTCCACGGTGAAGCCATGAGTTCGTGGACGCGCGCCGAGATCGGCGCGCTGGGAGAGCAATTGGCGGTCGAGCATCTGCGGTCGCTAGGGCTGCGGGTGCTCGACCGCAACTGGCGCTGCCGGTACGGCGAGCTGGATGTGGTCGCCGCCGACGAGGCGGCGCGCACCGTGGTGTTCGTGGAGGTGAAGACCCGCACGAGCGACCGCTTCGGGGGCGTCGAGGAGGCGGTGACGCCGCAGAAAGTGCGCAGGCTTCGGCGACTCGCCGGGCTGTGGTTGGCCGCCCAGGACACCCGATGGCCGAGGGTGCGCCTCGATGTCGTCGGGGTGCGGATCGGGCGGCGCCGCACACCGGAGATCACCCACTTCGAGGGGGTGGGCTAGGTGGCGCTGGGGCGGGCGTATTCGGTGGCGGTGACCGGGCTCGATGGTCAGATCGTCGAGATCGAGGCCGACATCGGCGGCGGCCTGCCCAGCGTGCATCTGGTTGGTCTGCCCGACGCGGCGCTGCAGGAGTCGCGCGACCGGGTTCGCGCCGCGATCACCAACTGTAAGAGCGAGTGGCCCAAAGCTCGCCTGACGCTGGCGCTCTCGCCGGCGACGTTGCCGAAGATGGGTTCGGTGTACGACCTGGCGTTGGCGATGTCGGTGCTCTCGGCGGACGCCAAGGCGCAGTGGTCGCGGCTTGAAAAGACCGTGCTGCTCGGCGAATTGGCCCTCGACGGGCGGGTCCGGCCGGTCAAGGGCATCCTCCCCGCGGTGCTGGCCGCCCAGCGGGAGGGCTGGCCGGCGGCCGTCGTCCCCACCGGAAACCTCGCCGAGGCCAGCCTGGTCGGCGGTATCGAGGTGTGGGGGGTGCAGACGCTCGGTCAGCTGAAGTCGTGGATCAGGGGTAGCGCACGACTCGAACCGCGCATCGCGTCCCCGTCCTCTCAACCCGGATCGCTCGCCGACCTCGCCGATGTCATCGGCCAGTCCGAGGCGCGCTACGCCGTGGAGGTGGCCGCGGCAGGGGGCCATCACCTCATGCTCACCGGCCCGCCGGGCGTCGGGAAAACCATGCTCGCGCAGCGCCTTCCGGGCCTGCTGCCGCCGCTGTCCGACAGCGAGGCTCTCGAGGTCACGGCGATCCATTCGGTGGCGGGTCTGCTGTCCGGGGAAACGCCGCTCATCACCCGGCCACCCTTCGTCGCGCCGCACCATACGTCGAGCGTGGCGGCGATGGTCGGCGGCGGGTCGGGGATGGCGCGCCCCGGCGCGGTCAGTCGTGCACATCGCGGGGTGCTGTTCCTCGACGAGTGCGCCGAGATCGGCAGCAGTGTGCTCGAGGCGTTGCGAACACCCCTGGAAGACGGGGAAATCCGCCTTGCCCGCCGCGACGGCGTCGCGAGGTATCCGGCCCGGTTCCAGCTGGTGCTGGCGGCGAACCCATGTCCGTGCGCCCGCCCTGACCCGCGGGACTGTGTCTGCACCGGCCATGAGAAGCGGCGCTACCTCGGAAAGCTGTCGGGTCCGCTGCTCGACCGGGTCGACCTGTATGTGCGGATGCACTCGCTGCGGGCGGGTGCGATCGCCGCCGAAGACGGTGAATCCACCGACGCGGTGCGTGCGCGGGTGGCCGCGGCGCGGGCGGCCGCCGCCGAGCGGTGGCGACCCTACGGCATCCGCACCAATGTCGAGGTCCGTGGCTCGTTGTTACGCCGCAAGTTTCGACTGCCCAAGACGGTGATGCAGCCGTTCGAGGCGGCGTTGAACCGCGGCACGCTCAGTGTCCGCGGCATGGATCGCACGCTGCGGGTGGCGTGGACGTTGTGCGATCTCGCGGGACGGACGTCGCCGGCTCTCGAGGACGTCACCACCGCGCTGAGCTTCCGGCCGGCAGGAGGTGTGCTGTGACAGACGAAGTCATCGAGGCCTGGGCGTATCTTTCACGCGTCGTCGAATCCCCGTGTCCCGCACTGGCGGCACTCGTACAGCGGGTCGGGGCGGTCGAAGCCGCCGACCGGGTGCGGCGCGGCATGGCGGGGGAGGTGGTCAATTGTCACGCCGAGGCGCGCCGTGACATCGATTGCGCCGCACGAGATGTAGATGTGTTGGCCAGGCTCGGTGGCCGGCTGATCACCTGTGAGGACGACGAGTGGCCGCTGTTGTCGTTCGGAGGATTCGGCGCCGCGCCCAACCGATTGCGCGCGCAGGCACACGCACCGATGGTGCTGTGGGCGATCGGTCCCGCCACACTCGACGAGGTGGCCTTTCGGTCCGCCGCGATCGTCGGGACGCGGGCCGCGACGGCATACGGCGAATTCGTCGCGGGCGATCTGGCGACCGGCTTGGCCGAACGCGATGTGGCGGTGGTGTCCGGTGGCGCGTACGGCATTGACGGTGCCGCGCACCGTGCGGCGCTGGCCGGGGAGGGTGTGACCGTCGCGGTGCTCGCCGGCGGTGTCGATATCCCGTATCCGGCGGGGCATTCGGCGATGCTGAGGCGGATCGCCGAACATGGGCTGCTGTTGAGCGAGTATCCGCCCGGTGTGCGGCCGGCGCGTCATCGGTTCCTGACCCGCAACCGGTTGGTGGCCGCGCTGAGTGGGGCGACCGTCGTGGTCGAGGCAGGTGCGCGAAGCGGCGCCGCCAACACCGCAGCCTGGGCGCGGGCGCTCGGACGTCCGGTGTGTGCGGTGCCCGGCCCGGTCACGTCGTCGGCGTCGGTCGGATGCCACGCTCTGCTGCGCAGCGGAGCGCAGCTCGTCACGCGTGCGGCCGACGTCGTCGAACTGGTCGGTCGCATCGGCGAGCTGGCGCCTGACGATAACCGTCCGAACTCACCGCTGGATGAGCTCAGCGACACCGACAAACGGGTGTACGACGCGCTTCCGCGCCGCGGCGCACGGACCGCCGAGGAGATCGCCGTGGCCTCCGGTCTGCCAGCCCGCCAGGTGCTGGGCCCGCTGGCGAACCTCGAGCTCTGCGGCCTGGTGCTCAGCCGGGATGGGAGGTGGAAATTGGCGCGGTGACGTGTCGGCGACATCGCGGAGGTCACACAACGTAGAACCCCGACCCGGGAAACCCGCTCGTATAGTCGGAAAGGTCGGCTCAGAGCCATTGCGGCGAGGCCGGCCAATGAGATTTGGAAGGATTTTTCGTGGCAGGGCGACCGATACACACCTTCGAAGTGGTGCGTTCTGAGCAATTGACACCCCACATGATCCGGCTGGTTCTCGGCGGATCCGGGTTCGACACCTTCACCCCGAACGACTTCACCGACGCCTACGTCAAGGTCGTGATCGTCGATCCGAACATCGATGTCGCCACGTTGCCGCGGCCGCTGACCATCGACTCGTTCTCCTCGCTGCCGCCGGAGCAGCGGCCCACCGTGCGCACCTACACCGTGCGCAACGTCGACCCCGAGCGTCGCGAGATCTGCATCGACTTCGTCGTGCACGGCGACCACGGCGTCGCCGGGCCCTGGGCCGCGGCCGCGACCCCCGGCCAGCCCGCCTACCTGATGGGGCCCAGCGGCGCCTACGCGCCGGATCCCGCCGCCGACTGGCATCTGCTCGCAGGCGACGAGGCGGCGATCCCCGCGATCAGCAACGCACTGGAAGCGTTGCCGGACAACGCGATCGGGCGCGTGTTCATCGAGGTCGCCGGGCCCGACGACGAAATCCCCCTGAAGAAGCCCGACGGCGTCGAGGTGCGGTGGATCTATCGCGGTGGCCGCGCGGACCTGGTGCCCGAAGATCAGGCCGGCGACCACGCTCCGCTGATCACCGCGGTCAAGGAGACGTCGTGGCTCCCCGGCCAGGTGCAGGTGTTCATCCACGGCGAGGCGCAGACGGTGATGCACAACCTGCGGCCCTACATCCGCAAGGAGCGCGGCGTCGAAGCGAAGTGGGCGTCGTCGATCTCCGGCTACTGGCGCCGCGGCCGCACCGAGGAGACCTTCCGCCAGTGGAAGGCCGAGCTGGCCAAGGCCGAAGCCAACACCTGACCACAGGCCTGGCACGCTTGCCGCATGACGTTCGGTAACTACCAGTTCGAGATCTATCTCCAGGGCCTGTCCGGCATCGTGCCGAACCTGCCGATGACGTTCGCGGAGTGGGAAGCCAAGGCGGAGTCGGCCATGCCGCCGTCGGTGTACTCCTACGTCGCCGGGGGCGCCGGCGACGAACGCACCCAGCGACTCAATCGCACCGCCTTCGACAACTGGGGCCTGATGCCGCGGATGTTCCGCGCGACCCGCGACCGCGACCTCACCGTGGACCTGTTCGGACTGAAGCTGCCGTCGCCGGTGTTCATGGCCCCGATCGGGGTGATCGGCATCTGCGCCCAGGACGGCCACGGCGACCTCGCCACGGCCCGCGCCGCGGCGAAAACCGGTGTGCCGATGGTCGTCTCGACGCTGACCGAGGACCCGCTCGAGGACGTCGCCGCCGAATTCGGCGGCACCCCCGGTTTCTTCCAGCTCTACACGCCGACCGACCGGGAGTTGGCCGCGAGCCTCGTCCACCGCGCCGAGGCTGCCGGATACAAGGGCATCATCGTCACCCTCGACACCTGGGTGCCGGGTTGGCGGCCCCGTGACCTGTCGACGTCGAACTTTCCGCAGCTGCGGGGCCGCTGCCTGGCGAACTACACCAGCGATCCAGTCTTCCGCGCCGGGCTGGCACAGCCGCCCGAGGAGAATCCGCAAGCCGCCGTCCTGCACTGGGTCGGGCTCTTCGGAAACCCGCTGACGTGGGACGACCTGCCGTGGCTGCGGTCGTTGACCGACCTCCCGCTCATCGTCAAGGGCATCTGTCATCCCGACGACGCCCGACGCGCCAAGGATGGCGGCGTTGACGCGATCTACTGCTCCAACCACGGCGGCCGACAGGCCAACGGCGGGCTCGCGGCCATCGACTGCCTGCCCGACGTGGTGGAGGCGGCCGACGGGCTGCCCGTGCTGTTCGACTCGGGCATTCGCAGCGGCTCCGACATCGTCAAAGCGCTCGCGCTCGGCGCGACCGCCGTCGGGATCGGGCGGCCCTACGCCTACGGGCTGGCGCTCGGCGGGGTGGACGGCGTCGTGCACGTGCTGCGGTCCCTGCTCGCCGAGGCCGACCTGACCATGGCCGTCGACGGCTATCCCACCCTGGCCGATCTCACTCCGGACACGCTGCGGCGCGTCACCTGAGGGTTGCGGCGGGACTCTGCCACGGTTGGGTTTGTGGAAGCCGTCCTCGAGGAGTTCGACGAGTACCTCGCGCTGGAGCGGGGCCGCTCCGCGCACACCCGTCGCGCCTATCTCGGTGACCTCCGCTCGTTGTTCGGGTTCATGGCCGACCGCGGACACGACGCCGTGCCGGCGGCGCTGAGCCTTCCGGTGCTGCGGTCGTGGCTGGCCGCGCAGGCCGCGTCCGGCGCCGCGCGCACGACCCTGGCCCGGCGCACCTCGGCGGTCAAGATGTTCACCGCGTGGGCGGTTCGGCGCGGCCTGATCGCGAGCGACCCGGCGGCCCGGTTGCAGGTGCCCAAGGCCCGCCGCGACCTGCCCGCGGTGCTGCGCGAGGATCAAGCACTCGACGCCATGGCCGCAGCGAAATCCGGTGCCCAAGAGGGTGATCCGATGGCGCTGCGGGACCTGCTCATCGTGGAGCTGTTGTACGCCACCGGTATTCGCGTCAGCGAGCTGTGCGGTCTCGACATCGACGATATCGACATGCCGCGGCGCCTGCTGCGCGTCCTCGGCAAGGGCAACAAACAGCGCACCGTGCCCTTCGGGCAGCCCGCGCAGGAGGCGTTGGCGGCGTGGCTCGACCGCGGCCGGCCGGCGTTGGCGACCCCGGATTCGGGACCCGCCCTGCTGTTGGGGGCGCGCGGCCGCCGTCTCGACCCGCGGCAGGCGCGCACCGTCGTGCACCAGACCGTCGCCGCGGTCGACGGAGCGCCCGACATCGGGCCCCACGGGTTACGGCACAGCGCCGCAACGCATCTGCTCGAGGGCGGCGCCGACCTGCGGGTCGTGCAGGAGCTGCTCGGCCATTCTTCCCTGGCCACCACCCAGCTCTACACCCACGTCACGGTCGCACGCCTGCGCGCCGTCCACGACCAGGCCCACCCCCGCGCGTGAATATGGTGGTTTCGGTGCGCTAGTGATCGCTCAGCGATGGGTAGCGCACCGAAACCGCCGAAGGAGGACTTGTGCGAAGGGCGGCTGTTCGGCTGTCGTGGGGGACGGTCTCGTATCTCGAGTGGACACCTGCGCGCGTCGAGGCCGCGCCGACCGTCGTGCTGTTGCACGGTGGCGGCGTGGACAGCGCGTCGCTGTCCTGGGGTGGGGTCGGGCCGCGGCTCGCGGCGGGCGGCTACCGCGTGCTCGCGCCCGACCATCCGGGCTACGGAGACAGCCCGCCGGCACCGTGGCCGTCGACCCAGGACCGGCTGGTGGCCTACGTGGGTGAGTTCGTCGAGGCGCTCGCTCTGGACCGCTACGCGATCGGCGGCCTGTCACTCGGCGGCGGGATGACGATCGGACACGTGCTCGACAGACCGGAAAAGATCACGGGCGCAATGCTGTTGGGCAGCTACGGGTTCATGCCCCGACTGTCGGAAGGGCCGCTGTCGCGGATACGCCAGGCGCTGACATGGGTCACGGTTCGCTCCGATCTGCTCGGGGCGGTGAGCCGCCGGTCGGGGCGCAGCAGGCGCGCCATGGCGTGGGTCATGCCCGCGTTGATCGCCGACCCGGCGCAACGCACACCCGAACTGGTCGACGAGATCCTGGCGGCCGCTCGGGCCGAACACGCATTCGCCGCGTTCGGGCAATGGCAGCGCGATCAGGTCCGCTGGAACTGCCTCACCACCGACTACCGCGCCCGGCTCCCGCAATTCCCGCGTCCCGCGCTGATCATCCACGGCGACAAGGACACCAGCGTGCCGGTGGCCGCGGCGCGGGCGGCCGCGGAACTGATTCCCGACGCACGACTCGAAGTGGTTGCGGGGGCGGCACATTGGGTCCAGCGCGACCGGCCCGACGTTGTCGTGGCCGCGATGACCGAATTCCTCGACACGCTCAACGCAGCAGCTTGATCACCTCGGCGATGTCCGGCATCGCGGAGGGCCGCCCGGGCAGCTCGTCGAACACGGTCCAGTAGCTCACCCCGAAGCGCTGCTGGCGCCGGGTGAGCTGTTCGGCCATCTGCTCGTGCGTGCCGATCAGCACGAACGGCGACGACAGCAGGCGATCGGGGGAGACGCCGCCGAGGGCGGCGCCCAATTGTTCGGCGGCCTCTCGTGGTTTGTCGGTGACGACGACGGCCTGGATCAACGCATTGAGTTCGATGTGTTCGAAGCGGTCGCCCGCGGCCCGGCGTACCACCGCGATCCGGTCGTCGAGACCCTCGTCGTCGAAGTGGCTCAGCCTCACCTCGGTGGCGTCGCGGTTGTGGCCGAAGCCCGCCAGCCCGACGATGTCGGCGATGCGGCCCGCGAGCTCGAGCACGCGGGTTCCGTTGCCGCCGATCAACAGTGGGACGCGACGCGGCGGTATCGGCAGGAGTTGGCCTGCGTCGGCCCGGATTTCGTAGTGTCGTCCCGCGACGTCGACCGGATCGCCGTCGAGAAGTGATCGGATCACCTCGGCGGCTTCGACCAACCGCGACACCCGGACCCCGCCGCTGTCGAAAGGGATTCCGGCGGCGTCGTATTCGGATTTCATGTGTCCGGCACCGATACCGAGTTCGAAGCGTCCGTCGGACACGAGCGCGAGGCCCGCCGCTTCGCGGGCGGTGTCGACCGGACGCCGGAAGTCGTTGTTGAGCACCAGCGTTCCGACATGCAGCCGCTCGGTGGCCATCGCGGCGGCGGTGGCGCTGGTGAACGGCGGTGCCATCGGGACGAGGTGGTCGGCGTAGGTCAACACGTCGAAGCCCGAAGCCTCGGCCGTGCGGGCGAAGGTCCGGATTTGCCCACCGGTGCGCGGCAGGCCCGCGTTGAGACCGAAGCGCAGCGGGCGGGAGCGATGAGCGTCGGTGGTCATGGTCTCGACGTTAGGCGCACGCTGGTGCCGGAAAAGAAGGTCAGCCCGCGATCGGTTTGAGGCGGATCGGGGTCGTGACCACCAGGCCGAGCGGGTCGACGTAGTCGGCACGCGACGCGGGACCCCACATCGCACCCAAGTGCAGGCACGCCGACCGCGGGCAACCGGGGTGTCCGGCCTCGAGCACGCCGATCACCGACCCCGAGCCGACGCGCTCACCGCGCGCCACCGCCGGTCGGACCGGCTCGTACGTGGTCCGCAGCCCGCCGGGGTGGGCGATCGACACGACCGTCCGTCCCGCCAGCTCACCCGCGAAGACCACCGTGCCCTCGGCCGCCGCCAGCACGCGCTGCCCGGGTGCGCCGGCCAGATCCACGCCGCGGTGTCCAGCCGTCCAGTTGGGGGTGGGACCGTCGAACGGCCGCGTCACCTCGGGTCGTGGCCGCAGCGGCCATGCCAGCCGACCCTCCTGGGCCGCGACGGGCGCCGGGGAGGCCAGCGCCGCCACCAGCGCGGCGGCCAGGAGCACGACCCAACGCATAGTCCCAGCTCAGCGCACTCCGGGCCGGTCGCGCCATACCCGGACAAGGATCTGTGGATAACGGTCTCGGCGTGGAAAAAGCACCCCTGTCCAGGGTGTAAACTGCTAACCGCAGCTCGCTTGCGCGGGCTGACTTCGCGTGTCTGCACCGCGACCCGTTCCACCAGGTCGTATCCCGGATGCCGTCGGTCCCGTCTTTTGGACGGGTTCTGGCTTCCGCGCAGTCACCAGGGCTCGGCGTCACCCGACGCCGGCATCAACCGACGAAAAGGACCATGGACTCATGGCTGTTGTAACCATGAAGCAGCTGCTCGACAGCGGCACCCACTTCGGGCATCAGACCCGTCGCTGGAATCCCAAGATGAAGCGGTTCATCTTCACCGACCGCAACGGCATCTACATCATCGACCTGCAGCAGACGCTGACCTACATCGACAAGGCGTACGAGTTCGTCAAGGAAACCGTCGCCCACGGTGGGACGATCATGTTCGTCGGCACCAAGAAGCAGGCGCAGGAGTCGATCGCCGAAGAGGCCACCCGCGTCGGCATGCCGTACGTGAACCAGCGCTGGCTGGGCGGCATGCTCACCAACTTCTCGACCGTGCACAAGCGGCTGCAGCGTCTCAAGGAACTCGAGACGATGGAGCAGACCGGCGGGTTCGAGGGTCGCACCAAGAAGGAAATCCTGATGCTGACCCGCGAGAAGAACAAGCTCGAGCGGTCGCTCGGCGGTATCCGCGACATGGCCAAGGTGCCCTCGGCCGTGTGGGTCGTCGACACCAACAAGGAGCACATCGCCGTCGGTGAGGCGCGCAAGCTGGGCATCCCCGTCATCGCGATCCTCGACACCAACTGCGATCCCGACCTGGTCGACTACCCGATCCCGGGCAACGACGACGCGATCCGGTCGGCCGCGCTGCTGACGAAGGTGATCGCCGCCGCGGTCGCCGAGGGCCTGCAGGCCCGCGCGGGCGTGGGTCGGGACGGCGACAAGCCGGACGCCGAGGCCGCCGAACCGCTCGCCGAGTGGGAGCAGGAGCTGCTGGCCGGCGCGACCGCCACCGCATCCACGACCGCCGCAGGTGCCGAGCCCGGCACCCCGCAGGCGGACATCCAGACCGAACCGAAGACCACGGAGAGCTGATATGGCCAACTACACCGCCGCCGACGTCAAGCGACTGCGGGAGCTGACCGGCGCCGGCATGCTCGACAGCAAGAACGCCCTCGTCGAGTCCGACGGCGATTTCGACAAGGCCGTCGAGCTGCTGCGCATCAAGGGCGCCAAGGACGTCGGCAAGCGCGCCGAGCGCGCGACCGCTGAGGGCCTGGTGGCCGCCAAGGACGGCGCGCTGATCGAGCTGAACTCCGAGACCGACTTCGTCGCGAAGAACGCGGAGTTCCAGGCCGTCGCCGACCAGATCGTCGCCGCCGCGGCGGCCGCGAAGGCCGACGACGTCGACGCGCTGAAGGCCGCCAAGGTGGGCGACACGACCGTCGAGCAGGTCATCGCGGACCTGTCGGCCAAGATCGGTGAGAAGCTCGAGTTGCGCCGCGTCGCGTACTTCGACGGCACCGTCGAGACGTACCTGCACAAGCGTGCCGCGGACCTGCCGCCGGCCGTAGGAGTGCTGGTCGAGTACCAAGGCGACAATCAGGAGGCCGCGCACGCGGTCGCTTTGCAGATCGCCGCGCTCAAGGCCAAGTACCTCACCCGCGAGGACGTGCCCGAGGATGTCGTCGCCAACGAGCGCCGCATCGCCGAGGAGACCGCGCGCAACGAGGGCAAGCCCGAGCAGGCGCTGCCCAAGATCGTCGAAGGCCGCGTGACCGGCTTCTACAAGGACGTCGTGCTGCTCGACCAGCCGTCGGTGTCCGACAACAAGAAGACCGTCAAGGCGCTGCTCGACGAGGCGGGCGTGACCGTGACGCGCTTCGTGCGCTTCGAGGTCGGCCAAGCCTAGAAATCTCCGCAGCGAGCGCTCATCGTTGTCCGGCCGGAAGGCCGAAACCTGTCAACGGTGAGCGCTCGCGCATATGCGGACAGTGGGCCCGCGGCGCGGTACGGCCTGGTACCGTCGCGTCATGGGTCGCATTGATGCCTTCGGCGACGACGCCCTCGGCGAACTGGACGGCGTCGCGCTGGTGGAGGCGTTGCAGTCGGGCGCGGTGTCGCGCGCGGAACTGACCGAGGCCGCGATCGCCCGGACGGAGGCGGTCAACCTGGCACTGAACGGGCTGGCGTACGAGGCGTTCGACCGGGCACACGCCCGGGCGGCCGATCCGCACCCCTACGGCGGCTACTTCAACGGGATTCCGTCGTTCCTCAAGGACAACGTCGCGGTGGCCGGCATGCCGACGATGAACGGCACCGACGCCTGGGATCCGCACCCGGAGCGCACACACGGCGACTTCGCGCGATCATTCCTCGCGACGGGTCTGGCGCCGATCGGCAAGACGCAGATGTCCGAGTTCGGTTTCAGCGCCTCGGCCGAGCATCCCCGCATCGGACCCGTGCGCAATCCGTGGAACACCGAGCACACCGCGGGTGCCTCGTCGTCGGGTTCGGCGGCGTTCGTCGCCGCGGGGGTGGTGCCGATCGCGCACGCCAACGACGGCGGCGGGTCGATCCGAATACCCGCCTCCTGCAACGGGTTGGTGGGTCTCAAACCGTCGCGCGGTCGGCTGCCGCTGGACAAGAAGCTGCGGCAGATGCCGCTGCGCATCGTCGCCAACGGCGTCGTCACGCGCACCGTGCGCGACACCGCAGCGTTCTACCGCGAGATCGAGCGGGTGTACCGCACTCCGCGACTGCCCGCGATCGGCAACATCACCGGGCCCGGAACGCAGCGGCTGCGCATCGCGGTGTGCACCCAGTCGATCTCGCGCGAGGCCAGTCCCGAGGTCCGCGAGCTGACGCTGAAGAACGCCGCCCTCTTGGAGGAACTCGGGCACCGGGTCACGGTGATCGACAATCCCGTGCCGTCGTACTTCATGAACGACTTCCTGCTCTACTGGGCGTTTCTCGCGTTCGCGCTCGTGCGCAGCGGACGCACGTTGGGCCCGAATTTCGAGCGCGGACGTCTGGACAATCTGACGCTCGGCCTCGACCGTCACGCGTCGCGCAACCTGCACCGGTTGCCCAGGGCGATCGCGCGGCTCTCCCGGATCCGGCAGCTCACCGAGCGCGTCACCCAGGACCACGACGTGGTGTTGACCCCGACGCTCGCCGACGTCACTCCGCGCATCGGCCATCTCGATCCGACTCTCGACTACCAGACGATCATCGACCGGCTCATCGAGTGGGTGGCGTTCACGCCGCTGCAGAACGCCACCGGTGAGCCGGCGATCTCGCTGCCTCTGGCCGAGTCCGCGTCGGGTCTTCCGGTCGGCATGATGTTCGCCGCGCCGGTGGGGCACGAGGCCCGGTTGCTCCAGTTGGCCTACGAACTCGAAGAAGCTCGTCCGTTCAAGCGGATTCACGACGCGCGCTAGAGGGAGCGGCAGACCTCGGCCGTCGCGCGGGTGAGCGACTGGGCGCCTTCGCGCAGCGCCTGCTCGATCGGTGTGCCCTCGGCGGTGATCGCGACCAGTCGGTCGACGCCGTGGTCGAGCAGCACCGCGGCGTCGGGGGCCACCCGGCCGGCGAAGATGACCACCCGTGCCCCGGCGCGCAGCGCCGCCCGGGCCACGCCGAACGGCGTCTTGCCCATGACGGTCTGAGCGTCGACGCTGCCCTCGCCGGTGAACACCCAGTCGGCGCCGTGCAGCGCCCGTTCGAGGCCGACGGTCTCGGCCACCTCTTCGACGCCCGGTTTGCTTACCGCGCTGAGGAATTCGACGAGCGCGAATCCCACGCCGCCCGCCGCACCGGCCCCGGGGCGCTGCGGTTGGGCGCCGCCGAGCGTCGCCGACGCGACGGTGGCCAACCGCGACAGACCCGCCTCGAGTCGCGCGACGTCGTCGGGGCCCGCGCCCTTCTGCGGGCCGAACACCGCGCTGGCCCCGCCGGGACCCAACAGCGGCGCGGTGACGTCGGAGGCAACTCGGATCCTGACGTCGCGCAGGCGGGGATCCAGGCCCGTGAGGTCGATGCGTTCGAGCCGCTCGAGGTCCCCGCCGCCGGGTGCCAGCGGTTTACCGTCGGCGTCGAGGAACGCCGCACCCAGCGCGGTGAGCATCCCCGTCCCGCCGTCGTTGGTGGCCGAACCGCCCAGCCCGATCAAGAAGTCCTCGGCGCCGCGGTCGAGGGCCGCCCCGATCAGCTGACCTACCCCGAATGTGCTCGCGGACAGGATGTTTCGGTCAGCGGGGGCGATGAGTTCCAGACCCGCCGCGGCCGCCGTCTCGATCACCGCCAACTGGCGCAGCGGCACGTAGCCGTACCGGGCGGTGACGGTGCGGCCGAGTGCGTCGGCCACCGGCACCTCGACGTGCTCACCGTGCAACGCGTCGACGACCGCGTCGACGGTGCCCTCGCCGCCGTCGGCCATGGGCACGCCGACGACCTCGGCGTCGGGCAGCACCTCGGTGACACCGGCCCTCATCGCGGCGACCGCTTCGGACGCGGTCATCGATTCCTTGAATGAGTCAGGTGCCAGAACTATTTTCATGGCCCGTAGTCTCGCAGAACTCAGTCGGTCCCGAGCGCCGCGAGGATCTGCTTGAACTCCCGCTGTTGGCGCTGGGTCAGGTTCGCCATCAACTTGCGCTCGGCCGCGCGGACTCCGGAATCGGTGCGCTTCAACAACTCCCGGCCCTCGCGGGTGAGCTGCGCAGGCAGTGACCGGCCCGACGACACGCTCGCGGGCCGCGACACCAGCCCGCGGTCCTCCAAACCGCGCACAACCATGTTCATGGCTTGCGGCGAGACGTTGAAGTCGCGAGCCAGTTCGGCGTTGGACCGCCCCTCGTGCTGGGACAGGATCCGCATGCACAGGTACTGGGGGAATGCCACGCCGAGGGGTTCGAGGACCGTCGTCGTGACCTCGGCCCGCAGCGCCTTGGCCACCCGGGACAGCAGAAAGCCCAGCGGCTGATCCTCGAGCGCACCATTCATGTCAACCATATTGACATATATCAACCACGTTGATATCAACGATTCATGACCGAACCAACGGGTGAATTGTTCGAAAACGCATACAAGGGCGAGATGCCGGAGATGAGCGGCGGGAAGCCGCCGTGGAGCATCGGTGAACCGCAGCCGGAACTGGCCCCCCTCATCGAGCAGGGCAAGATTCACGGCGACGTGCTCGACGCGGGGTGCGGTGAGGCTGCGCTGGCGATCCATCTCGCGGAACGGGGTTTCACCACGGTGGGGCTGGACCAGTCGCCCACCGCGATCGAATTGGCCAAGCAGGAGGCCGCCAGCCGTGGGCTGACGAACGCCACCTTCGAGGTCGCCGACATCACCGACTTCAGCGGCTACGACGGGCGGTTCGGAACCATCGTCGACTCGACGCTCTTTCACTCGATGCCCGTCGAACTGCGCGAGGCCTACCAGCGGTCCATCGTGCGGGCGGCGGCCCCCGGCGCCTCGTACTTCGTGTTGGTGTTCGACAGGGCGGGAATGCCCAACGGCCCCGCCAACCCCGTCACCGAGGACGAGCTGCGCGACGTCGTCTCCAAGTACTGGACGATCGACGACGTCAGGCCCGCCCGTATCCACGGCGTCTTCCCCGACGGCTTCGAGGAGTTCTTCCCGGCCCTCGACATCCGCGACGAGCCGAAGGGCCGCAAGTCGGTGCCCGCCTGGCTGCTGAGCGCCCACCTGCCCGACTGATTCGGCGAGTCGCGACCCACTCGCCGCCGTGGCGCCGGCCATGAGGCAGGATGAGGGGGATCTCAGCGAAGACCCGTAAGGAGTCGGATGGCGGACCCCAATGTCGCCGGTCAGGCGGCTCCGGACTCCGAAGTCGCCGGGGCGGCTTCGGACTCGACCAGTCCCAACGGAGCCGCGTCAGGTTCCATCCGTCCCATGTACAGCCGGGTGCTGCTCAAGCTCGGCGGCGAGATGTTCGGCGGTGGGGAAGTAGGCCTGGACCCGGACGTCGTACACCTCGTGGCGCGCCAGATCGCCGAAGTCGTCCGCAGCGGTGTTCAGGTCGCCGTGGTCATCGGCGGCGGCAACTTCTTCCGCGGTGCGCAGTTGCAGCAGCGGGGTATGGAGCGCACCCGCAGTGACTACATGGGCATGCTCGGCACCGTCATGAACAGCCTGGCGCTGCAGGACTTCCTGGAGAAGGAAGGCATCGCCACCCGCGTGCAGACCGCCATCACCATGGGTCAGGTCGCCGAACCGTACATCCCGCTACGGGCCGTTCGGCACCTCGAGAAGGGCCGCGTCGTCATCTTCGGTGCGGGCATGGGCCTGCCGTACTTCTCCACCGACACGACCGCCGCGCAGCGCGCGCTCGAGATCGGCGCCGAGGTGGTGCTCATGGCCAAGGCCGTGGACGGGGTCTTCACCGCCGACCCGCGCCAGGACCCCGACGCCGAACTGCTCACCGCCATCAGCCACCGCGAAGTGATCGATCGCGGCCTGAAGGTGGCCGATGCCACCGCATTCAGCCTGTGCATGGACAACGGCATGCCGATCCTGGTGTTCAACCTGCTCACGGACGGCAATATCGCGCGGGCGGTCGCGGGTGAGAAGATCGGAACACTGGTCACCACCTGACACATCTGTGCGCGCAGGAGCGAGAGCGAACGTGCGCACGCGGCAGCGGTGACGGACGCGCACAGACGAAGGAGAAGGACCGTGATCGACGAAACCCTCTTCGATGCCGAGGAGAAGATGGAGAAGGCGGTGTCTGTCGCGCGCGACGACCTGTCCTCCATCCGCACCGGTCGCGCCAATCCCGCGATGTTCTCGCGCGTCAACGTCGACTACTACGGGTCCCCGACGCCGATCACACAGCTGTCGAGCATCAACGTGCCCGAGGCGCGGCTGGTGGTGATCAAGCCGTACGAGGCCGGCCAGCTGCGCAACATCGAGGACGCGATCCGCAACTCCGACCTCGGCGTGAACCCCACCAACGACGGCAACGTCATCCGCGTCGCCATCCCGCAACTGACCGAGGAGCGTCGCCGCGATCTGGTCAAGCAGGCCAAGGCCAAGGGCGAGGACGCCAAGGTCGCGGTGCGCAACATCCGCCGCAAGGCGATGGAGGAACTTCACCGCATCAAGAAGGACGGCGAGGCCGGCGAGGACGAGGTGGGCCGCGCGGAAAAGGAACTCGACAAATCCACCGCCACCTACACCCATCAGATCGACGAGCTCGTCAAGCACAAAGAAGGCGAGTTGCTGGAGGTCTAGTGACCGAACAGCACAGGGGACCCGTGGCAGAGACGCCGGTCGACGAACCGCCCAAGAAGAAGTCGCGGGCGGGGCGCGACCTACCCGCCGCTATCGGGGTCGGGGTACTGCTCGGCGCGATGGCGATCGGCACGCTGATCTTCTGGCCGATCGGCTGGCTGCCCGTGCTGGCGGTGTTCATCCCCATCGCCACCCACGAGGTGATCCGCCGGCTGCGCGAGGCCGGCTACGACCTGCCCGCCGTTCCGCTGCTGCTGGGCGGCCAGGCGATGATCTGGTTGAGCTGGCCGTTCGGCACGGCCGGGGTGCTCGGCGCCTACGGCGGCACGATCGTCGTCTGCATGGTGTGGCGGCTCGTCGGGCACGGGCTGCGCCACCAACCGGTCAACTACCTGCGCGACATCGCCGCCTCGGTGCTGCTGTCGACGTGGGTGCCGCTGTTCGCCAGCTTCAGCGCGCTGCTGATCTTCCAGGACCACGGCGGGGGCCGGGTGTTCACGGTCATCGCCACCGTGGTGTTCGCCGACATCGGCGGCTACGTGGCCGGGGTGCTGTTCGGCAAGCACCTGATGGCGCCCGCGATCAGCCCGAAGAAATCGTGGGAGGGGCTGGGCGGCTCGATGGTGTTCGGCGTCGCCGCCGCGGTCCTCTCGGTGACGTTCCTGCTCGACAAGCCCGCCTGGGTCGGGGTGCCCCTCGGGCTCATGCTGGTGATCACCGGCGTGCTGGGCGATCTGGTCGAGTCTCAGGTCAAACGCGATCTCGGCATCAAGGACATGGGCACGCTGCTGCCGGGACACGGCGGCATCATGGACCGCATCGACGCGATGCTGCCATCGGCCGTGGCGGGCTGGATCGTCTTGACCCTGTTGGCCTAGCCCGATGTCCGGCCGGTCAGATAGCGCTCGACGGTCGGGCCGACGAACGCCACCAGGTCGTCGATGGACGTGGACGCCATCGGCTCGATCTTGAGCTGATAGCGCGCGAAAGCCAGGCCCATCAGATGGCTGGCCACGAGTTCCACCCGCAGCTCGGCATCGTCGACACCGAACTCGGCGGCGACGCGCTCGGCCATCGGGCCTGCGAGCGCATCGTGTAACACCTTGCGCGCCATGGGTTGTATCGCCGCCGACCGCCATAGCGTCAACAGTGGTTCGAACGCGCCGCCTTCGTCCCAGCGCTCGAGGAAGCCGCGCACCAGCCGCTGGCCCACGTCGTCGGTGCCCGCGTCGAGGAGCGCATCGAGCTGGAACAGCGGGTGTTTCGGTCCGGTGAGCACGGAGGCGCCGAAGAGCCCCTCTTTGTTGCCGAAGAAGTAGTACACCATCGCGACGTCGACGCCCGCGTCGGCGGCGATCCGGCGCACGGTGGCGCGCTCGTAACCGTCGCGCATGAAGGTCGTTCTCGCCGCATCCACGATGCGCTGTCTGCTCTCCTGACCGGTGCGCCATCGGCCCGCGCGCCTCTTCTCCGTCACGGGCCCAGAATACTTCAACACGTGTTGATGTATGGCATTCGGCGGGGTAGCGTCGATTCTTCAACGTCTGTTGATGAAAAGGAGGATCCGATGACCGAGACACGCAACCGTCGGCTGTGGTGGCGCCACGCGCTGTCGTTTCTCGTTGCGCCCGTGACGATGACGGTGTTCATCCCGGCGTTGATCGTGACCTGGGCCGATATCCGACTGCCGGAGTACGACTCGCCGTTGACCATCGGCCTGCTGATCGTCGGGTGCCTACTGATCGCCGGCGGCGTGGGGATGCTGCTGTGGACGGTCTACCTGTTCGACCGGGTGGGCAAGGGCACATTGGGAGTGGGCGATGTGATGGGCCAGCCCATCCACCTGGTGGTGCACGGGCCGTACCGGCATGTCCGCAACCCGATGATCAGCGGTGTCGTCGCGATCCTGCTCGGCGAGGCGGCGATCGCGGCGTCGGGATGGCTGTTGCTCTGGGCCGCAACGTTTTTCGTGATGCTCACGACCGCCATCCAGGTGTGGGAGGAACCGCATCTGGCCGAACGCTTCGGTGAGGAGTACGCGACCTACCGGCAAAACGTGCCCCGATGGCTGCCGCGCATCACGGCGTGGGAACCGCAGCCATCATGCCGATCTTGACCCTTTCGGCCTGCTCAGCGCGGTAGCGTGCCGAGCGTGAAGCTGTCGTGCGCGCTCGTCACCAACGTCGATTCACCCGACCTCGTCGCCGAAGCCGAGCGCCTCGGCTATCACCGGGCGTGGCTCTACGATTCGCCGGCCATCACCTCCGATGTCTGGGTCGCGCTGGCGCTGGCGGCGCAGCGCACCTCGACCATTGGGCTGGGACCGGGCGTGCTCGTTCCGAGCCTGCGCCACCCGATGACCAACGCCGCGGCGATCGCTAACCTCTCCGCGCTCGCGCCAGGACGCGTCGCGATCGCCGTGGGCTCCGGTTTCACCGGCCGCTACACGCTCGGGAAGAAGCCCCTGCGCTGGGCGTATGTGGAGGAGTACGTGACCACACTGCTGGGCCTGCTGCGCGGGGAGACCGTCCAATGGGACGGGGCGGCGATCCGGATGCTGCACACCGACGGATTCCTCGCCGACCGGCCGGTGGAGGTCGAGGTGCTGATCGGCGCCGACGGCCCGAAGGGCACGGCCGTCGCCGAGCGTGTCGGTGACGGTGTCTTCGCGGCGGGGGTGCCGAACCCCGCCGCCGCGGGCAGGCCCTACGCCCTGCTGCAGTTCGGCACCGTTCTCGACGACGGCGAAGACCTCGCGAGCGCAGAGGTGTTGAACAGGGCCGGACACGGCCTCGCGGTGGTGTTCCACGCGATGTACGAGCGGATGGGCGCCGAGGCGCTGGCGGGGTTCCCTGGCGGGGCCGAATGGGTGTCGGCGATCGAGGCGATTCCGCCCGCCGAGCGACATCTCGTGACGCACGAGGGCCACCTGGTGCGATTGACGGAGGTCGACGAGAAGGCGGTCGCGTTGGCCGCAGATCTCTTGCCGCAGTTCACGTTCAGCGGAACGCCGGAGCAACTGCGTGCCCGGGTGGGCGAGTATGCGGCCGGCGGCGTGACCGAACTGGTCTATCAGCCGGCCGGCCCCGATGTCGCGGGAGAGTTGGCCCGGATGATGGACGCCGTCGGCGAGGCGACCGAGCGCTGACGGCGCCGGCGCGCATCGCCGGCGTTGAGCCAACAGGCCGCGGCGCCGACGACGAGCCCGACCGCGACACCGATGTCGGGCCGCTGGCCGAGCATGACCCACGCCAACAGCCCGGCGACCGCGGGTATCACCGTGAACAGCATCGCGACGGTCGCGGCGCCGTACTCGTTGATCCCGCGCACGTACAGCGTCATGGACAGCACGGCGTTCAGCAGCACCACCGCCGCCACGGTGGCCGCGGCCTTCCACGGGTCGGTCACCGTCAACGGCGTGACGGCCGCCAGCGCGACGACCGGCAGCACACACGCCGCGTTCTGCAGCGCGGCCGTCGCACGGAAGTCGACGCTGGAGCAGAACTTCTGCTGGTAGACACCGCCGGCGGCCACCGCGAACAACGACACGAGGATCAGCAGCACCGCCGCGTCGACGCCGCCGACCGCGATCAACCGTCCCGCGCACGCCGCGATGACCGCCGCGACGCCCAACGCCAGCGCGCCGACCCGCGCCAACGTCATGCTCTCGCCCAGGAACATCGCCGCCAGCACCGCAGTGACCACCGGATTCATCGAGATGATCACGGCGCCCAACACCGCGGGCGCGCCATGGAGCAGCGCCAGGTACAGGCACGAGAACAGCACACCCTGTGCGAGCAACCCACTGATGAGCACATGGACCAGGGTGCGACCTGTGGGCCATCTCACTCGCGCGGCCGCGGCCCACCCCGACAGGATGGCCGCCGCGAAACCGAACCGCAGCACCAGCACCGCCATCGGCGACATCACCGAAACGGCCAGCGCGCCAACGGGATAGCCCAACGCATAGAAGAACGTCAGCGGCGCCGCGGCGCGCAGCGGCATGGACGGGCGGGGCACGGATCCCATGGTGGCGACCAACGCCTCGGTTGGCGAATTAATTTCGAGCCCGCCGGAAGTGGGATACTGGAGCTCACATGCCCACGTCGTTACCTCTCGTCTTCGAAGCGCCGCGGCGCGCCATGCCGCCGCGGCACTTCGCCGACCTCGATGAGGACGGTCGTGCCGCGGCGGTGACCGAACTCGGACTGCCGGCATTTCGCGCCAAACAGCTGGCCAACCAGTACTACGGGCGGTTGGTCGCCGACCCCCGCCGGATGACCGACCTGCCCGCAGGCGTGCGCGATCGGGTCGCCGACGCGCTGTTCCCGACGCTGCTCGACGCGGTGCGCGAGATCGAAACCGACGCGGGCGAGACGCGCAAGATGCTGTGGCGTGCGGTCGACGGCACGACCTTCGAGTCCGTGCTGATGCGCTATCCGCAACGCAACACCGTCTGCATCTCGTCGCAGGCCGGGTGCGGAATGGCCTGCCCGTTCTGCGCGACCGGCCAGGGCGGCCTCAAGCGCAACCTCTCGACGGCCGAGATTCTCGAACAGGTGCGCGCCGCGGCGGCCGAACTGCGCGACCGCGATGGTGACGGCATCGCGCCCGCGGCCCGTGGGGGCAGGCTGTCCAACATCGTGTTCATGGGCATGGGGGAGCCGCTGGCCAACTACAACCGGGTGCTCGCCGCGGTGCGCCGGATCACCGCGCCCGCCCCCAACGGCTTCGGCATCTCCGCCCGCTCGGTCACGGTGTCGACCGTGGGGCTGGCCCCGGCCATCCGCAAACTGGCCGACGAACGGCTCGGCGTCACGCTGGCGTTGTCACTGCACACCCCCGACGACGAGCTGCGCGACACGCTCGTTCCGGTGAACAACCGGTGGAAGGTGTCCGAAGTGCTCGACGCGGCGCGGTACTACGCCGACGTCACCGGGCGGCGGGTGTCGATCGAATACGCGTTGATCCGCGACGTCAACGACCAGCCGTGGCGCGCAGACCTTTTGGGGAAGAAGCTGCACGCCGCGCTGGGCCCGCTCGTGCACGTCAACCTCATCCCGCTGAACCCGACGCCCGGCAGCGAGTGGGACGCCAGCCCCAAGCCCGTGGAGCGTGAGTTCGTCCGGCGCGTGCGCGAGCGCGGCGTGTCGTGCACGGTGCGCGACACCCGGGGCCGCGAAATCGCCGCCGCCTGTGGGCAATTAGCCGCCCAGAGCTGACCCGGCGGCGTCCAGACCGACGCTTTGGCGGGTTTTGCGCGCTCGTTTCCGCCAAAACGTCGGTCTCGGCGTCACTGTCCCGGCTTGTTGGTGAACCAGACGTTCTCCTCGACCAGGCGGCGGCTGCGCCAGCCGTCGGGAGTGCGTACGAGTTCGTGGTGGTAATAGCCGCCGCAGAAGCTCGGCTCGGCCATGCCCGGCAGCTGCATCGGGTTGTAGAACATCGCCCGTACCCGAGCGGTGTCGCCGTTGATATCGGCCTCGACGTTGGTGATGTGGTGCATGCTCCACGGAATGACACCGAAGTTCGCGGCGAACCATTCCACCACCTCGTCGCGGCTGCCCACGACCGCACCCGCCGACGAATAGTCGATGTGCGCGTCGTCGGTGAACACCGAGCGGTACAGCTCCCAGTCCTTGGTGTCGACCGCGCGGGCGTAGCGGTGCAGCAGCGCGGCGATGTCGAGTTCGTCGCGCACCCGCCGATCGTCCATCAGAACCTGATTCACGGTTCGACCGTGTCGGGCATGCCGATCGTCTTCGCTTCCAGGTACTCCTTGTATCCCTCTTCGCCGTTGCGGTAGCCGAGGCCGCTCTGCTTCGTGCCGCCGAACGGGCTGTTGATGCCGAAGTGGCTCTTGCCGTTGATCGTCACGTTGCCGGTGCGCATCCGGCAAGCCACCGCGAACGCGCGCTCCACGTCACCGCCGCTGACCTCACCGGAGAGGCCGTAGATTGTGTTGTTGGCGATCGAGATCGCCTCGTCGTCGGTGTCGTAGGCCGTGACCGTCAGCACCGGGCCGAAGATCTCCTCCTGCGCCACTTGCGAATTCGGGTCGACATCGGCCAGCAGCGTCGGCTGCGTGTAGTAACCCTTCGGCAAGTTCTCCGGAATGCCGCCGCCCGTGACCAGCCGGGCCCCCGAGTCGATGCCGCTCTTGATCAGGCCGAGCACCTTCTGGCGCTGGGTCTCGCTGATCTGCGGTCCCTGCATGTTGCCCGGCGTCCACGGGTCACCGACCGGGAAGCCCTCCATCATCGTCTTGAGGATCTCGAGACCCTCGTCATAACGGCTGCGCGGCAACAGGATTCGGCTCGGCAGGATGCAGGACTGGCCGCTCATCACGCACGCCATCATGACCGCCATCGACAGCGCGGAGTTGAAGTCGGCGTCGTCTAGGACGATGTGGGCCGATTTGCCGCCGAGCTCCAGCAGCGTCTTCTTCACCGTCGGCGCACCGGCGGCCAGGATGGCCCGCCCCGTGGCCGTCGATCCGGTGAACGTGATCATGTCGACCCGCGGATCGGCCGACAGCGTCGCGCCCACCTCGTTGGCGTTGGACACCACCACGTTGAACACCCCGGCCGGGATGTCGGTCTCCTCGGCGACGATGCGGCCGTACTCGCTGCCTGACCACGGCGTCAGCTGTGCGGGTTTGAGGACGACGGTGTTGCCGGCCATCAGCGCGGGCACGGTCTCGGCGACGTTGAGGTAGAACGGCACGTTCCACGGGGTGATGGCCCCGACCACGCCAACGGGCTCGTAGTGGATCTTGCGGCGCGCCGGGCCGAGCGGTGTCTCGTGCACGCCGTTGTCGACCAGGTACTCGAAGTTGCGGCCGTGCTCGGCCCAGTGCTTGACCTCGTCGATCGGGCTCTCGATCTGGCTGCCGCTCACCGACACCGGACAACCGACCTCGGTGATCAGGATCCGGCGCAACCGCTCCTTGTTGCGTTCGAACGCCTCGTGCAGCTGGGTCAGGCAGTGGTAGCGGAAGTCGAGATCGCGGGACCAGTCCGTCTCGTCGAAGGCCTTCCGCGCCGCGCCGACCGCGCGCGCCATGTCCTCGACCGTCCCGTCGGTGGCCCGGCCGGCGACCTCCTCACTGGCCGGGTGGATCACATCGAACGTCGCGCCGCTGGCCGTGGACTGCAGCTCGCCGTCGATCAACATCCGTTCGTCGCCGGCCAGCACGCCGGTATCGGTCTCAACCTGAGTCATGCGGACAGCTTTACAAATTTTTGCGCAAGTGTCAGCCCTTCGGCGGAGCCGAAATGCGACTAGGCCTGCGGCTTGATGCCCGTGGCGTGACGCAGCTGCGCGAGGAACTGGTCGTCGTCGTCGCTGCGGACGATGTAGTGCGAGATCGCGACGCGAATTGCGGTGGCCGCCTTGACCGCTGCGTTCGGGCCGCTCAGCAGCTTCTGCAGGCGCGCCCGCATGACGGGGATGATCTTCGTCAGCTGTGGAATGACGACCTCGGGCTCGATGTCGACCAGCCGCACACCGGAGTACGAGTGCTGGTACTCGACGATGAACCGCAGCGCGGCATCGAGCTTCTCGGCACCGCGCCGGCCGGCCGTGGCCTGGCTGATGCCGTTGTCGAACAGGTCCCGCTCGTAGACGCCGAACGCGTCGAGCAGTTCACCTTTGGAGGCGAACCAGCGATACAGCGTCGGGCGGGACACGCCGGCCTGCAGCGCGACCTCCGAGAGGCTGAGCTTGGTCTGGCCACTTCGGGCCAGCACCTCCGAGGTCGCGACGAGGATCCGGTGCCGCGTCGAGGTGTCCTCGGGTGCGAGTGTGTCGCGCAGCGGTTCGTTCACGGGGCAAGCGTAGATCGTTCTTCACATGGACTTCTGGAGTACGGCGACAGTGTCGAGATCTTCCAGCGCCGCGACCGCTCGGCGCAGGCCCTCGAGTGCGATGCCCTCGTCCTGCATGCCGCCCATCCCCGCGGTGATCAGCGCGGCGACGTAGGCGTAGAGGGCGCCCTGCCGGTAGCGGTCCCACAGCTCGCCGCGGTCCAGTTCCGGCCCGCCGAAGGCGGCCAGCGCGCGCCGGTATACGTCGAGCAGCTCGCCCTGGTGGGCCAGGCGGTCGGCGGGCGTCATGCTGGTGACCAGGGTGTATGCCAGCTCTCGGTTGGGATGCCCGCGCCGGGCGGCCTGCCAGTCCAGCAATCCGGCCTCGCCGTTGCGGAAGTACACGTTGCCCGGATGGGCGTCGCCGTGCATCACGGTGTGCGGCGGCTCGTCGATGAGGCGGGCCACCGCCCGGTAGTTCTCGTCGATGAATCGCCCGGCGTCGACCGCGATGTCGGTGCGCTCGCCGATACGGCGCGCCGACGTCTTGAGCAGGGGACCGGTGAGCAGCGACGCGGTGTCGCCCGATGCGGTGTAGAGCCAGTCGGGCACCCGGTTCCAGAAGGTGGCGTGCAGCTTGGCCAGCAGCTCGACGATCTTCGCGGCGCGGTCGGCGCTGATCGGGTGCAGCGTGTCGGGAAATTCGCATTCGTCGGCCGGTAGGTCCTCCAGGACGAGGACGTAGCGGCCGGTCACCGAGTCGAACGCCGAGCCGTGATAGTCCGGCACGCCGGTTAGCCGCGGCGAGAGTTCGCGGTAGAAGCGGGTTTCGGTGGCGCCCAACCGGCCCATCTCGCCCATCAGGCGGGTGGCGACGGTCTCGGCGGCCAGCTTGACGAACACGGTCGGCGGGACGTCGTCGCCGGTGAGGGCGAGTCGGGCGCGTGCCGAGGTGCCGGCGTCGCCGCTGAGCACCGACACCGCGCTCACCCGGCGGCCGATGATCCGCGACAGGGCCGGCGCGTCCAGGTCGGACACGGATCGGGGAAGTGACCGGAGACGGCCGATCGCGGCGTCGGTGGCGATACGTTGTACCCCGCGGCCCAGATGGGCGGCCAGGCCGACCACCGGCGTAGCGTGCTTCACCACGCCAGTTTACAAATTCGCGGATTAATGTAAAGAAGGTGTCGATGGCGGGTCCGCTCGAGGGTGTGCGTGTGGTCGAACTGGGCGTGTGGGTGGCCGGACCGGCGGCCGGAGGGATACTCGCCGACTGGGGTGCCGACGTCGTCAAGATCGAGCCGCCGACCGGCGATCCGGCGCGCTTGTTCGGCAAGATGCTCGGCGTCGACGGCGATGTGAGCCCGCCGTTCGAGATGGACAACCGCGGCAAGCGCAGCATCGTGCTCGACATGACGACCGCCGACGGGCGCGCCACCGCCCGCGAATTGCTCGACGGCGCAGACGTTTTCCTCACCAATGTCCGCCCGGGTGCGTTGGCCCGCATGGGCTTGGACTTCGCGACGGTCGCCGCGGACAACCCGCGGCTCGTGTACGGATTGATCACCGGGTACGGCGGGAGCGGAGCTGACGCCGACCGGGCCGCCTACGACGTCGCGGCGTTCTGGGCGCGAGCGGGCCTGGCGCACCTGCTGACCCGTCCCGGCCAGACTCCGCCGTTTCAGCGCGGCGGGATGGGCGACCACGCCGCGGGCATGACGCTGGCCGCCGCGGTCTGTGCGGCGTTGGTCGCCCGAGGGCGCACCGGCGAGGGCCAGCTGGTCAGCACCTCGCTGTACCGCCAGGGCGCCTACACGGTGAGCTTCGACCTCAACACCTTTCTGCTGACCGGCAATTCGATCGCGATCGGACAGCGCGAGACGATGGGCAACCCGTGCATGAACAACTACACGGCCGGCGACGGGCGCCGCTTCTGGATCGTCGGACTGGAGGCCGGTAGGCACTGGCCGCCGCTGTGCCGCGCGGTCGGACGCCCCGAGTGGTTGACCGATCCGCGCTTCGACACCCCGCGGGCGCGCGCCGTCAACGCGGTGGAACTCATCGCCGAACTCGACGAGATCTTCGCCGCCAAACCCCTCGCCGAATGGGCGGAGATCTTCGCCGAGGAGCCGGACTTCTTCTGGGCGCCGATCAACTCGCTGGAGGACGTCGTCGCCGACGATCAGTTCCACGCCGCCGGCGGCATCGTCTACGTGCCCGACGGCGAGGGCACCGCGCCGATGGTCGCCTCGCCGGCCGACTTCGCGGGCACGCCGTGGGAGCCGCGCTCGGTCGCGCCGCGACTGGGGGAGCACACCGACGAGATCGTGACCGAACTACGCGACCGCCGAACCTTTACATAATCCGATAAAAGTGTCACGCTCTGCTGTCTATGGGATACAGCGCCGCCGACGAATCGTTCACCCACCAGTTGCCCCGGCCGTTCGACGAGGTGCACCACCCCGACGCGACGTGGTCGGACCGGTGCTACTTCTTCGCCGCGTCGCCCACCGGCGACCTGTTGTTGGCGTCGGGTTACGGCAACAACCCCAACACCAAGACGGGCATCGGGTATGTCAAGGTGACGCTCGCCGACGGCCGGCATTACGACCTGTTGGCCTCGCGTCCGGTCGACGGCGCGGCACGGGCCGAGGTCGGCGCCGGGCCCCTGCGGTGGACATGCGTTGAGCCGCTGAAGAAGTGGCGGCTTGACGTCGAGCCCAACGATTCCGGGATCGCCTGGGAGCTGTACTACGAACCCACCGCGCCCATGTGGGAGATGCTTCCGCTGCACGTCACGGGCAAGGACGGCAGGGTCATCGCGGACATGTACCACATGAAGGAGCCGGGACGGTGGTCCGGCTGGGTCGAGATCGAGGGTGAGCGCATCTCGGTCGACGGCTTCCACGGCGGTCGCGACCGGACCTTCGGCGTGCGGGTCGCCGACGAGATCGACTTCTGGCTGTGGCTCGACGCGGGCTTCGAGGACCAGGCGATCGAGGCCTGGATCTTCGAAACAACCGACGGGACAGTGACATACGTGGATGGGGGTATCACCCATAACGACGGCACACTGTCGAAACGTTTCGTCAAGATCGAGCACGATGTCGAGTTCGACGCGGACCGGAAGCGACCCGCCCGAGCCGTGCTGGTCTTCACCGACGAGGACGGTGCCCAGTACCGCGTCACCGCGGACTCGCCGCATCAACACGTCAACGCCTACTACGGACTGCCGATGTCGAAGTGCAAGTACGAGGACCTCGGCGGCGGGGCGTACTTCATCCACTTCCGCTGGGACAGCAACGATCGCGACGAGCTGGTCGAGAACGAGGACAAGGCGATGGCGCTCGACCAGTTGATGCGCTTCGACTTCGACGGCCGGACCGGATGGGGCATCTTCGAAATCCTCATGGGCGGTGAGGCTTACCGTCGTTATCCGAACTGGCGTCCGATGGACATGTCGAAGTTCAAACAGGATCGCAAAGCGGTCGACCGTCCGCCCGCGTCGGAGGCGCGGGCGTGACCTACGGCGCCGACGTCCGTGACCGCCTCACCGAGTGGTTGACGGGGCAACTCCCGAACGCCGAGACCGTCGGAGTGGAGGGCCTCGACCGCGTCGAGTTCGGCCACTCTGCGGAGATGATGGTGCTGAGGATCGTCGCCGGTGAGGCCCGGCGGGACGTGGTGGTGCGGTTGCGGCCCCGGCCGCCCGCACTGCTTGAACCGTATGATCTGGCCAAGCAGTTCACCGTCCTGAGGGCCCTGGAAGGATCCGCGGTGCGGGTGCCTCGGGCACTGTGGCTGGAGGACAGCGGTGATGTGCTCGGCC
Source organism: Mycolicibacterium celeriflavum (assembly GCA_050205545.1). Taxonomy (GTDB): domain Bacteria; phylum Actinomycetota; class Actinomycetes; order Mycobacteriales; family Mycobacteriaceae; genus Mycobacterium; species Mycobacterium celeriflavum_A. Next base: position 221,085 of record JBNMQV010000002.1, on the reverse strand, counting down.
GTCCCTTCTTCGTCATGGAGCGGGTGACGGGGACGGTCTACGAGATGGAAGCGCCCGACGCGGATCATACTGCGATACAACGGATGTGCGAGAGCATGGCCGATCAGATCGCCGCGATCCACACCGCCGACATCGACGCGCTGGGGTTGGCGACGCTCGACGCCGGCGACGGTCACCTCGACCGCGAGATCGACCACTGGGCTAGTGAGATGGAACGCGTGAAACGGGGCCCGCTGCCCGCGCTGGAGCGGCTTTTGAAGGAGCTCAAAGCGTCTCGGCCGCAACAGTATCCGAAGGTGACGCTGGTGCACGGCGACGCCAAACCGGGCAACTTCGCCTTCGCCGGCGACGAGGTGAGCGCGGTGTTCGACTGGGAACTGACCACGGTCGGCGACCCGTTGACCGACATCGGCTATCTCGAGTTGCTGTGGCGCATGCCCGTCGGCATCCCGGCGCACCCGGCCGCCCCGTCCATCGACGAGATCATCGCCCGCTACGAAGCCTCGAGCGGGATCGAGGTCCGGCACCGGGAGTGGTACCGCGCGCTCAACGCGTTCAAACTCGCGGTGATCAACCTCGTCGGCGGGCACCTCTTCGACAGCGGGGTCACCGACGATCAACGATTCCGGTTGAACGCCCACGGAATACCGCTGTTCACCCAGATGGGACTGGCCGACCTCGGCGTCACCGACAAGCTCGACGACGGCCCGGTGATGCCGACGAGGAGCGCTTGAGGCCGTCGCGCGCGGTCAGCCCAGCCGGCTCTCCAGCAGGCCGACGACGTCGAGGTCCTCTATGGCCTGGGTGGTGCTCACCATCGCGGCCCGGCTCACCTCGATGGGTTGCCACTGCGAACCCATCGCGGCGGTGGAAGCGGCCGCGATCCAGGAGTACACCGAGAACAGCCGGTACTGCTCGTGGGCGACGCTCTCCTCGAGTGCGACGCCATGTCGGGCCAGGCCGGCCCGATACCGGTCCAGCAGCCTGCGTTCCTCGGCGCGACGGGCCTCTACCGGCAGCGAGTTGCACATGAAATACGCGACGTCGCGTACCCCGGGCGCCCGGCCCGCGACCGCCCAGTCGAAGAAGCCGGTGCGCGTGCCGTCGACGAAGAGGTTGCCGCTGTGGGTGTCGCCGTGGATGAGCGTGCGGTCGCCCTCGTTGAACAACGCGACGATGTCCAGCGAGCGTGCCGCGTACAACTCGCCGATGCGACCGAAGGCCGGAGGCATCTCGTCGGCGAACTGGTCGAGCGCCGAGACGATGAATCGCGCCCGCTTCGCGGCGATCTCGGCGTTCTGCGGTTTGTTCTGCATCCCCGTCGGGGTGCGCAACCAGCCGAGGTCACGCGATCGGAAACAAGCGTGCAGCGCGGCCAGCTCGTCGACCAGCGAGGCGGCCACGTCGACGATGTCGTCGTCCGAGGGAGTGGGGAAGCGGCACCCGCTGACCTGCAGATCCTCGAGGACCATGATGAACGAACCGTCGGCCTCGTCGTAGTCGGCGTGCCACACGTGGGGCGCACGCACCGGCAAGTCGGCGCCGGCGTGTGCGTACAGCCGGGCCTCGGCGACCCCGAGCCCGATCTGCTTGAGGAACTCCCGCTGTTCGGGCGCGAACGGCTGGAGCTTGACGAAGACGGTGGCGGGCACGTCCGCGGTCGACGACAACGCGACACGGGCGCGGCCGGTGGTTCCCGAGTGGGCGTCGAGCACCTCGACGGCCCGGATCGGCGCGTCGCACACCGCGCTGAACCAGCCCGCGGTCAGCTCCTCGACCGAGCCGGGGATGCTCACCGCTCGTCCTCGTGGGCGAGATGCTTGACCCGTGCGGCGTGGCGCAGCTGGGCGAGGAAGTCGGCGTCGTCGTCGCTGCGCACCAGGTAGTGCGACACCGCGACCCGCACCGCCGTCGCCACGGCCAGGCCGGGATCGGGCCCGGTCGCCAACCGTTCCAGGCGTTGTCGCATCAGCGGGATGACCCGGGCGAGGCGTTTGATCACCTGTTCGGGTTCGATGTCGATCATGCGCAGACCCGGATAGGACTGCTGATAGTCGACGATCACCCGCAGTGCCGCGTCGAGGCGTTCACCCGGCGGCAGGCCCGCGGTGGCCTCGGCCACGGCGCGCTCGTAGTACTGGCGCTCCCACACCACGAACGCATCGAGCAGGTCCCGTTTCGAGGCGAACCAGCGGTAGAGCGTGGGCCGGGAGACCTGCGCCTGCAGCGCGACCTCGGAGAGGCTGAGCTTGGTCATACCGTGGCGGCCGAGCACCTCCGCGGTCGCGGCGAGAATGCGGTCGCGCGTCGAAGAGTCTGCGTCGGTTACCGGCATCGCCATAGCTTTACAAACATTTGACGAAGTGTCACGCTGAATCGGTGACATCAGCCCGCGAATTCAGCGCCGTCGACATCACGTCCGAGGAGTTCTGGAGTCAGCCGTTCGCCGTGCGCGACGAAACGTTCGCGCGGCTGCGGGCCGCCGACGGTTTGACCTGGCACCCGCCGCTGCCCTCGATGTTCGAGATGGAGGAGCCCGGCTTCTGGGCGTTGACTCGGCGCGTGGACATCGCCTACGTCAGCCAGCATCCCGAGCTGTTCACCTCCGCTCAAGGCGTGGCGCTCAACCCGATGCCCGCCGAGATCCAGCGGTTCGCCTCGTTCTTCTTGACCATGGACCCGCCGCAGCACACCGTGTACCGCCGGCTGATCAGCTCCGCGTTCACACCCCGCAACGTGCGGCTGATCGAGGAGCAGATCCACAAGAACGCCGTCACCATCGTCGAAAACCTCGTTGGCGCAGGCGAAGTCGACTTCGTGTCGGCGTGCTCGGCCCAACTGCCGATGCTGACCATCATGGACATGCTCGGCGTGCCCAGCGCCGACCAGCCCGCGGTCGCGTGTGCCGCGGAGAAGTTGTTCGGCATGAGCGACGACGAGTACGCGACCGAGGACGAACGTGTCGCCGATCCGGTCGCGCAGATCGCGCTGCTGTCAAACACCGGTATCGAGCTGGCCAAGTTCCGCCGCACCCACCCCGGCGACGACCTCATGACGAGCATCGTCAACGCCGAGGTCGACGGCCACCGGCTCACCGACGAGGAGATCGGGGCTTTCCTGATCCTGCTGGCCTCGGCGGGCAACGACACCACCAAACAGGCGACGACGCACGCGATGATGGCGCTGGTCGACAACCCGGACCAGCGCGACTGGTTGATGGAGGACTTCGACGGCCGGATCGGGCTGGCCGTCGAGGAATTCGTCCGCTGGGCCTCGCCGGTGCTGCAGTTCGCGCGCTTCGTCACCGAGGACACCGAGATCAACGGCCAGCCGGTCGAGGCGGGCGACAAGGTCGCACTGTTCTACTGCTCGGCCAACCGGGACGAGACCGCGTTCACCGACGCGGGCACGTTCGACCTGTCCCGGTCACCCAACCCGCACCTCGGGTTCGGCGGCGGCGGCCCGCACTTCTGCCTGGGCAGCCAGCTGGCCAAGACAGAGCTGCGAAACCTGTTCCGCGAGTTACTGACCCGTCTGACGACGATCGAGTTCGGTGAACCCGAGCTGCTGTACAGCAGTTTCGTGCACGGCGTCAAACGGCTACCGGCCGTGGTTCGCTAGGAGGGGGCATGCGTGTCGAAGTCGATCTGGACAAATGCACCGGCCACGGCATCTGCGAGTCGATCGCCGAGGAGGTGTTCGAGGTGCGTGACGACGGCATCGTGCACATCCACGAGCCCGAGCGGCCCGAGTCCGACCGGGACCGCATGCGGCAGGCCGTGACGCAGTGCCCGGCCGCGGCGTTGCGCTTGGTCGACTAGCCTCGCTGAGCTTCGCCGCCGATTCGGCCGCGCGGAGTTATGGTTTCCTGCAATGAGGTCGAGATTGCTCGCGGTGTGCCTGGTCGCGATCGGCGTGACCGGCTGCGGCGCACTCAGGGGATCGTTCGACCTCATTCCCGACGAGCCGACCCCGATCGCGATCGCCAGCGTCGCCGCGCCCGATGCCACGCTGGCCGACAGCGAGGTCGTCGCGCAGGCCGCGCGCAGTGTGGTCAGGATCCACACCGAGGCCCTGCAGTGCGCGAGAACGGTGGACGGCAGCGGGGTCGTCGTCGCACCGAACCGGGTGATGTCGGCCGCGCACACCGTCGCGGGCGCGGACATCGTCAACGTCTGGGCCGGTGATCGGGAAATACCGGCCACCGTGGTGGTTTACGACCCGGCGATGGACGTCGCCGTCCTCGACGTGCCCGACCTGCAGGCGCCCACGCTGTCGTTCGACGAGCACACCGCCGTCACCGGCACCGACGCCGTCGTACTCGGGTATCCGGGTGGCGGGCCGTTCGTGGCCACCCCCGCGAGGATCCGCCGGGTGATGGAGCTTCTGGTGCCCGACATCTACCGCACCACGACGGTCAATCGCGAGGTCTACGTCATCCGGGGTCCGATCCGGCACGGCGGTTCCGGCGGGCCGCTCATCGACCTGAACGGCCACGTGCTCGGCATCAGCTTCGGGGCGGCCATCGACGATCCCGAGACCGGTTTCGTGCTGACCGCCAAGCAGGTCTCCACGAGGGTGGCCGACGGCGCGCACGCCAGCATGCCGGTCGCGACCGGTGCCTGTACGCCCTGATCAGCGCTGGGGCATCGGGCGCACGAGCACGGACTGCTGTATCGCGCCGACCGCGCCGGACTCGTCGAACAGTGTGCCCAGCGTCGTCCCGATGCCGTCGGGCCCGTAACTGGTTTCGGCGCGGACACCGATCCACTCGCCGGCCGGAATCCGGTGCACGTGCACGACGAGGTCGGTGTTCATGAACGTCCAGCGACGGATGTCGAGCTTGGTTCCGATGCCGTTCGCATCGTCGGCCACCGCGAACAGTCTCTCCAGCGGGGTCATGGTCTCGCCCTTGACCAGGTCGACCTCGGGGCGGATCCACGATTCGCCGGGCCCGTCGCAGAGCGGTTCGGTCAGCCACCGCCAGTCGAGGCTGTGCACGTAGTTGCGGTCCCAGTCCTTCTTCATGTCACGGCTTTTCGCCTCCGACAGCGGGCGCAGGGGCGGTGCCGGCGCGTGCTGCACCGCGCCGGTGTCGACGGTCTTCAGCCGCCACCCGCTGGCCCGCGCGACGGGACGCGGGTCGCCGTCCGGCCGCTGCGCGAGCAGTTCCGCGCTGACGAGCTCGATCTGCTTGCCGGAGCGCTCGATTCGCGACCGCACCCACAGATCGCCCTCTGCCGGGACGGCGCCGAGCAGGTCGATGAGCACCCTGCTCAGCCGGGTGTCGTCGCGGGCCTCGCAGCGTTCCAGCGCACGTGCCAGGATCGCCGAGACCGGTGCTCCGTGCTGGATCGCCGCCGACCAGGTGCTGCGGACCAGATCCGTGGCACGGAACTTCTCGCCGAGCGGATCGGCGTCGTCGATGAGTTCGTAGTAGGAATCGCTCACGGTATCCCGGCTCCCGGTATGTCGACGGTGATCGCATCGACGCGCGACAGCTTGGTGCCTTTCAACCGCTTCGGGTAGGCGTCGGTGCTGGACAACAGGAACAACACGCGCCGATCGGGACCGCCGAGCGCGCAGGCGATCGCGATGCGCTCGCCGATGTCGATGCGGTCGGTGACGACGCCGCCCTCGGTGATCCGCTCGAACCGATGGGCCAGCGTCATCGCGGCCCACACCCCGCCCTCGGCGTCGAGGCAGATTCCATCCGGCGGCCCGTCCAAGCCGTCGGCGAAGGTCCTCCGGTCCGACAGTGCGCCGTCGCCGGCGATGGAGTACGCGGTCAGGCGCCGACCGGTGGACTCCGCGACGATCAGCGTCGCGCCGTCGGGCGTGATCGCCATTCCGTTGGGGAAGTCGAGGCCGTCGGCGACGACGGTGAAGGCGCCGTCGGGGTCGAGGCGCACGATCACCCCGCCCTCGCGGGCTTGCGAGCCGACGTAGGCCCGGCCGGTGTCGTCGACGACCATGTCGCCGAGTGCGGCGGGGACGGTCGCGGACAGGTCGGCGATGGTCGTGACCTGCTCGCCGTCGTACAGCAGCACCCGGCGCGCCTCGGTGGAGGAGATGAGCAACGACCCGTCGGGGCGGAATCCGAGGCCCGCCGGCGCGTGGCCGGGCAACGGCAGCGTGGTCAGGTCACCGTTGAGGTCGACGGTGTGCACGGCTTCGCCGAGCATGTCGGAGAACCACAGCAGACCCTCGAACCAGCGCGGCCCCTCGCCGAAACAGAAGCCCTTCGCCAGCGGCGTCAGGGTCATCCCGGCACACCTTTACAAAACACGCGACAAGTGTCACGCTCGCAGGGTGTCACTGTCAAATGGTCGCAGGTCATGAAGAAGTACTACGGTCACACGCTGCTCTACCTCCACGAGACGATCGCGCTCGGTTCCGGCCGTGCGGACCGGTTCACGGAGGTGTTCAGCGACGTCTACCAGCCGATGATGACCGATCTCGGCGCGCGACTGTTCGCGATGTGGGAGACGACGCCGTACAACGGTCACTGGCCGCAGGTCACGATCATCTGGGAGATCGACAGGTTCGCCGACTATGCGCATATCGGCAAGGCCCAGGCCAGGGGCGGCACCCATGAGGAAGCGGCGGCGAAGTGGTCGACGTTCCTCGCCGAGATCGGCGCCTCGGGGGAGGGCCGCATCATGTACGCGGGCAAATACAATCGGACACTCGCGCAACTGCAGGAGGCCGACTTCGGTGCGGGCCTGGTGATTCAGGAGATCATGCAGACCAAACCGGGTCGCCAGGACGACTACATCCGCGAACTGGAACGCCTCTACGTGCCGTGGTCGGAGCGCACCGGAAAGCGTTGGCTCGGTTCGTTCATCACGACATTCCGCTTCAACGAGGTCATCCACTACTGGGCGCTCGACGGGGACTGGGACTGTTTCGCCAACCACTACCCGTCGTGGAAGAACGATCCGCCCGCCGAGATCGTCACCTGGATGAGCGTCGCGCCCGCGCTTCGCGACGGCTGGGAGGACTCGATCCTGCAGGCCCTACCACCCTCACCGCTGCAATGAACCCTCAGAAGCTCGAAGTGCTGCAAGAATTCTCCTACGATCCGTTCGATCCGGCGGTGATGGCCGATCCGTTGCCGTACTACCGGACACTGCGCGATCGGTACCCGGTGTACTACGTCGAGAAGTGGGACACCTACGCCCTGTCCCGCTTCGAGGACATCTGGCGGGTGCTGGAGGTCAACGACGGCACGTTCGTTGCCTCCGAGGGAACCCTGCCCGCGGCAACGGTTCTCGGGGCCCGCAACGACGGCCCGGTCGCCGATCCGGCGCTGCACCCGATGCCGTTTCATGCGAATTTCGACGCTCCCATCTACGACAGCGTGCGACGCTGTACGTCGGCCCAGTTCCGGCCGAGGTCGGTCACCAAGCTCGCCGAGCGGATTCGGACCCTGGCCAACGAGCGACTCGACGAACTGTTGCCACGCGGCACCTTCGACCTGACCCAGGACTACGGCGGCATCGTCGCCGCGTCCATGGTGTGCGAATTGCTTGGACTACCCGCCGATCTCGCGGCCGACGTGCTGGCGACGGTGAACGCCGGAAGCCTCGCGCAGCCAGGCAGTGGTGTGGAGGTGGCCAACGCGCGGCCGGGCTATCTGGAGTATCTCGTCCCGATCATCCAGCGCAGCAGGCAAACACCCGGCGAGAACCCGATCGCCGACAACCTGATCGCCTACCGGCTGCCGGACGGTTCGGCGTTCAACGACGTCGAGGCCGCCACGCAGTTGCTCGGAATCTTCATCGGCGGAACGGAAACGGTGCCCAAGATCGTCGCGCACGGGTTGTGGGAGCTCGGCCTGCGACCCGACCAGCTGTCCGCCGTGCGGAGCGACGTCGACGCCAACGTCCCCGTTGCCCGCGAGGAGATGATCCGTTACTGCGCACCCGCGCAATGGTTCGCGCGCACGGTCCGCAAGCCGTTCACCATCCACGACACCACGCTGCAGCCCGGTCAACGGGTCATCACTCTGCTGGCGTCGGCCAATCGCGACGAACGCGAGTATCCCGCTCCGGAGGCGTTCATCTGGGACCGCCGGATCGAGCGCCTGCTGGCTTTCGGTCGCGGACAACACTTCTGCCTCGGAGTGCACCTCGCACGGTTGGAGATCGGCATCATGGTGACCGAATGGCTCAACCGTGTCGACGAGTGGCGCATCGACGGCGGGGCCGCGTCCCGGCCGCCGTCGAGCTTCCAGTGGGGCTGGAGCAGTGTTCCCGTGGAGGTCGCCTGAGATGTGGTCGTATCGACTGGTCGCCCCGTATACGTTCGAGCGCCAGGACATTCCGGAGAAGACACCGGAGTCGCTGGGGGACCGGCAGGTGCTGCTGCGTTTCCACGCGGCCGGCGTCTGCGGCAGTGACCTGCCCCCGTTCCGCGGTGTGCGGGGCAAGATCCCGGGCGACCGCGGGCTCAGCGCGGCCGAGATGCCCGGCTTTCCGATCCACGAGGTCGTCGGCGAGGTCATCGCCAGCAGGCACCGCAGCCACGGAGTGGGGGACTGGGTCGTCGGCTGGGCGTCGGGCTTCGACGGACTGATGCAGCACGTCGTCGCCGACGGTGACGGGCTGGCGTACTACGACCACACCTTCAGCCCGCAGCACGCCGTCGCGTTGCAGCCGCTGGCGTGTGTGCTGTATGCGATCGAACAGTTGCCCAAGCTCAAGGGCCTGCATGTCGCGGTCATCGGCCAGGGGTCGATCGGCCTGCTGTTCTCCTATGCGGCAAAGGCTTTCGGCGCACGCCGGGTCACCGGAATCGACCCCGTCGACCGCGACGCGGTGGCCAAGGAGTTCGGCGTCGACACGATCGTGCGGGCCACCAGCGACCGGTGGGTGAGCCACCTCGAACCCGGTGACCGACCCGACGTCGTGATCGAAGCGGTCGGCCATCAGGTCGCCACGCTCGGGCACGCGATCGAGGCCGCCGCCCCCGGCGGCACGGTCTTCTACTTCGGCGTCCCGGACGACGACAGCTACCCGATCAGCATGCGAACCATGCTGCGCAACAACCTGACATTGAAGTCCGGCGTCACCCTCGACCGGCGCCGGATGCTGACCGCCGCCAACGAGTTCGCCCGTCAGCATCCCGACCTGCTGCCGGCGTACGTGACCCACACGTTCGGCATCGATGACGCCCAGGCCGCTTTCGAACTCGCGTGCCGCCCGTCACCGGACCGGATCAAGATCGCGATCGTGGAATGACCACCGGCAGGTTGCAGGACGCACTCGCCGCCAAAGAGCGGGTGTGGGGCGGGTGGGTCGTCGGCCCGACAATCATCGGCCCCGAGGAGTTCGCCCAGGCCGGTTACGACTACGTCGGATTCGACATCCAGCACGGCTATCTCGACGACGCCGACGTCGCGCTGCTGCTGCGGCGGCTCGAACACCTGCCGATCGCGACCGCGGTGCGCGTTCCGTCGGCCGATCCCGCACCCATCGGCAGGGTGCTCGACGCGGGCGCGGATGCCGTGATCGTGGCGATGGTCGAATCGGCTGAGCAGGCCGCGGCATCCGTCGCGGCCACCCGGTACGCGCCCGGGGGGGTGCGCAGCTACGGGCCGCTGCGGGCCAGCCTCGGCCGTGAACCCGCCGAACACGAAGCCCGGGTGAGCGTGTTCGTGATGATCGAAAGCGCACCCGGATTGGCCGCGCTCGATGAGATCTGTGCCGTACCGGGCCTGACGGGTGTCTACGTCGGGCCGGCGGATCTGGCGATCTCCCTGGGGCACACGCCCGCCGAGGCGTGGAGCGCCCCAGCGGTGCAGGATGCGATCACCCGCATCGTCGCGACCGCGACGGCCGCCGGCCTGGTTCCTGCCATCCACGCGGGTGCGGGCAAGAACGGAAAGAGGATGGCCGAGTCGGGCTTTCGCATGCTGACCCTCGCATCGGAGTCGCAGGCGCTGCGACACGGTGCGTCCGAGATCCTGCGGGAGGCGCAGTGACGTCGGTCGAACGGGTCGCGCTGGTCACGGGCGCTGCCCGTGGTCAGGGCGCGGCGATCGTGGCGCGCCTGCACCGGGACGGTTTCCGCGTCGCCGCATGCGATGTGCTGGTCGACGAGTTGAAACAATCGGTGGCCTCGATCGACGACGGCGGCGTCATCGCGATCGGCCTGGACGTGACGTCGCCCGAGCAGTGGGCCGACGCGGTGCAGACCGCTTCCGACGCGTTCGGTTCGGTGACGACGCTGGTGAACAACGCCGGTGTGCTACACCGCGCGACGCTGATCGACGAGACCCCGGGCGGGTTCGAATCCAGTTGGCGTGTCAACTGTCTCGGCCCGTTCCTGGGCATCCAGGCCACGCTCGAACACCTGCGCGCGGCCGAGGGTGCGTCGATCGTCAACACCTGCAGCACCAGCGCCGTGCGGGCGTTTCCGGCGCACGCCGCCTACGGGTCGTCGAAATGGGCGTTGCGCGGGCTCACCCAGGTGTGCGCGGCCGAACTCGCGCCCGCCGGAATCCGCGTCAACGCGGTGTTTCCCGGGCCGATCGCGACACCGATGCTCGACGACGAAACTCAGATCAGGTTGACCGCGACGTTCGGCCGGCTCGGTCAGCCGATGGAGGTGGCCGACGCCGTCGCCTATCTGGTGTCGGATCACGCGTCGTTCATCACCGGCGCAGAACTCGTCGTGGACGGTGGTCAATGCCTCCGAATGTGAACAGGAGTCTCTCGGTCGGGATCATCGGCGCGGGTCCCGGCGGTCTGGCATTGGGAATCTTCCTGCGTCGGGCCGGATTTGATGACTTCACGATCTTCGACCGCGAAGACGGCGTCGGCGGCACCTGGCGGATCAACACCTATCCGGGGCTGGCCTGCGATGTGAAATCGCATCTGTACTCCTACTCGTTCGACCTCAACCCGGACTGGTCGCGGCTGTGGTCCGGGCAGAAGGAGATCCTCGAGTACTTCGAACGGTGCGCGCGGCGCTATGAACTCGCGTCGCATCTGCGGCTCAACACCGAGATCACCTCGGCGCGGTGGTCGGGGGGCAAGTGGCACCTGACGTCGGCGACCGGCGAGCAATTCTCCTTCGACGTGGTGGTCTCCGCCGTCGGCCTGTTCACCCGGCCCGTCATGCCCGACCTGGTCGAGGAGGAACCGTTCACCGGCACCGTGATGCACACGGCGCGGTGGGACCACTCCGTCGACCTGACCGGTAAGCGGGTGGCCGTCCTGGGCACCGGATCGACGGCGGCGCAACTGGTCCCGGAGGTGGCCAAGATCGCTGAACGGGTGTATTCGGTCCAACGCTCGCCGACATGGATACTGCCCAAACCCGACCGGCCGTACACCGAGCGGGAGAAGTGGATGTTCCGGAACATCCCGCTCGCCAGGAGGATCTATCGCACCCGGCTATGGTTGCGCAGCGAGTCGAACATCTCGGTCATCGAGGACGGCAGCGACAAGACCCAGGAGTTCAAGGGCATTGCGCTGCGGGTGCTCGAAGCGACGGTTGCCGACGAGGAACTGCGCCGCAAGCTCACCCCCGACCATCCGCTGGGATGCAAGCGGTTGGTGTTCGCCACCGACTACCTGCAGACCCTGACGCAACCGCACGTGCAGGTCGTCGCGAGCGCGGCGAGGTCGCTGCGGGCGAGGTCGCTGGTGACCGAGGACGGGACCGAACTCGACGTCGACGTCGTGCTCTGCGCGACGGGCTACGCCGCCGCCGACTACCTCGGCCAGCTCGACGTCGTCGGCGAGGGCGGCGTCTCGCTGCACGAAACCTGGAGCGACGGGGCGTACGCCTATCTGGGCATGGCCGTGCCGCGCTTTCCCAACTTCTTCATGCTCTACGGGCCCAACACCAACGTCGGGTCCAACAGCGTGATCTTCATGCTCGAGGCGCAGGCGCACTACATCGTCCGGGCGCTGAAATACTTGCGGCGCAAGCGCAAGTCGTACATCGAGGTCCGGCCGCAGACGATGGCGGCGTTTATGGCCAAGATCGACCGCTGGATGGAGGGCACCGTCTGGCTCACCCGCTGCAGTAGTTACTTTCGGGCCGCCAACGGCCGCGTCGTCACGCAGTGGCCGCGCAGCGCCCGCGCGTTCTGGGGGATGACGCGTCGCTTCAGGGCATCCGACTACTCGTTCGAGCCGCCACGGCAGGGCCGGTCGATGCAGGCCGAGACCAGGACCGCCGCGAGGCGCTGACACCGTGGACATCGTCGACCGGCTCGACCCCGCACTGCGTCACCTGGCGGAGGCCCGCACCGACCTGTCGCCCGGGCTGCTCGGCGTCGTTCGCGACTCGCTCAACCAGCGCCGCGCCGAAACCGCCAGGACGCTCAGCGACATCGTCGTCGAGGTCGAGGAGCGGGCCGCCGGCTCGGTTCCGGTGCGGATCTATCGCGGCGCGGCCGCTCCGTCGCCCGCGGTGATCTACTGCCACGCCGGGGCGTTCGTGTTGGGCAACCTCGACACCGACCACCTGCAGTGCACCGAGTTGGCCCGACGCGGCGGCGCGACGGTGCTCTCCGTCGGCTACCGGCTGGCGCCGGAGAACCCGTACCCGGCGGCCCTCGATGATGCGCTGGCCGTGCTGAACTGGGCGGCCGACTGTGCGACCGAACTGGGGCTCGACGCCGGCAGGCTGGCGGTCGCGGGGAGCAGCGCCGGGGGTGCGCTGGCCGCGGGGCTCGCACAGCGCGCGGCGGATGCGTCGGCGCCACCGGTGGTCTTCCAGCTGCTGCACCAACCGGTGCTCGACGACCGGCCCACCGAATCGAAGCGGGAGTTCGTGACGACGCCGGGCTTCGACGGTCCGGCCACGGAGATGATGTGGCGGCACTACCTGGGGGAGGCCGCCGCCGACGCCTCGTCGGTTCCCGCGCGTGCCGCCGACTTGTCCGGTGTGGCACCGGCTTTCATCAGTTGCTCGGAGCTCGACCCGCTGCGTGACGAGGCGGTCGAGTACGGGCTGCGGCTGTTGCGTGCGGGGGTCGCGACCGAACTGCACGTCTTTCCGGGAACCTGTCACGGCTTCGATTCGCTGCTGCCCGAATGGGATGCCAGCATCCGGTTGTTCGAACTACAGGGTGCGGCCTTGCGCCGCGCGCTGCACGGTTCGTAGCTTGCGGCGTCGTCAGGCTTTGGCGAGTTCGCGGGCGATCGCCGCGTGGTAGTCGTCGATGTGTGCCGGGTTGACCGCCCGGAAGAACCCGTCCGGCAGCGGGGCGTGCTTGTAGGCCTCGACCGTCATCGTCCGGGTGAACAGGGTGACATCCTCGCCGGGGCGGGTGAAGTGGTACTCGACGGTGATGCGGCCCTCCATCCCGCCGTTGCCGTCGCGGTCGTGGCCGAGGCGGCCGACCGAGGTGAATACCCAGATCGTCGGGCGCGCGGCGACCGCCAGATGCCAGGTGAAGATGCGGTTGCCGTCGGGACCGGTCTCGGTCCAGGTGTCGCCGACCTTCAGCGGGAGATGGTCGGGCAGGCCGCCGATGTGGGCGCTGGTGGGGTAGGTCTTGGGCCAGTTCGCCGGGTTCGTCACGAAGTCGTAGATCGTCTCCGCTGCGACGGTGAACGCGGTTTGCGAACTGGTCGTGACGATGCCCAATGTGCTGCCTTCCGTGGAGGAACCGGTTCAGACTTTACAACTAACCGCAGAAGTGTCACGGTGTCCAGGTGGACTTCTCTCGTGTGCAGCTGAGCGAGGACGACCGGGCGTTCCAGGACGAGCTCCGTGGCGTCCTGCGGTCCGTCGTCACCGACGAGGTCATCGAGCGGGACCGTGAGACCGGCGAGAACTTCGACGAGGGCGTTCATCTCGCGCTCGCCGAGCGGGGCTACCTCGCGGCGGAGTTCAACTCCGAGGCCGAAGGCGGCTTCAGCCCCGTCCGCCGCCGGATCTGGGAGCTGGAGATCGGCCGCTCCCACGCACCGTGGTTCCACTGGCCCACGACGCTGATGGTGGCGCGCTGCCTGCAGCAGTTCGCCTCAGAAGAACTCAAGCAGGAGGTGCTGCCGAACGTGCTCTCGGGGCACTACCGGCTGTGCCTGGGCTACACCGAACCCGAGGGCGGTTCGGACGTCGCGACGTGCAAGACCCGCGCGGTGCGGGAGGCGGATGGGTCGAGCTGGATCATCAACGGGTCCAAGATGTTCACGTCGAACGCCCACAACGCGCAGTACGTCTTCCTGATCACCAACACCGACCCCGACGCGCCGAAACACAAGAGCCTGACGATGTTCCTGGTGCCGCTGTCCTCGCCGGGCATCGAGATCCAGCCGATCCGCACCGTCGACGGCGACCGCACCAACATCACGTACTACAGCGACGTCCGCGTCGACGACAAGTACCGCGTCGGCGAGATCAACGGCGGTTGGTCGGTGCTGCGCGAGGCGCTCAACGCCGAACACGGCACCATCGAACGCGACGCCCAGGGCCTGCAGAAGCTGGCGACGATGTCCGAGCATCTGGTGCTGCTCGCCGAAGCGGTCGACCACATCGCCGCCGTTGCGAGCGACGAGGATTCGGTCCGGTACCGGCTCGGCCGCGCGGTCGCCCGGATCGAGGCCGCCCTGAGCACACCGGACATGTTCGGCCGGGTGGCCAACGCGCAGACGATGCGCGACGTCGCACCGGACCTGATGGACCTCATGGGCACCGCGGCGGGCCTGCCGGCAGGGGCCGAGGGCGCCGCGGACGACGGGCGGGTCGAGTACGCCTTCCGCCTCGCCGGGCCGGCCGGGATCTACGGCGGCACGTTGGAGGTGTTCCGCAACATGATCGCCCAGCACGCGCTGGGGCTGGGGCGGCCGAACTATTCACCGCCGGCCAAGCGCCCCGCCTAGAGTCGCGCGATCACCTCGGCGGCCAACAGGTCGAGCGTCTGGTCGGACGCGCGGTCGTGAGTGAATAGCACGATCTGCCCGAATCCGAGGTCCTGCAATTCGTGCAGCCGGTCGACGATCGCCGGGGGCGTCCCGATCAGCCCCGCCTCTTCGAGACCGAATGCCGGTGCGCCGAAGCGTTTCTCGGCGAGCCGACGCACCTCCGGCAGCGCGGCGTCGTCGGGCGCCAGCGCCATCACCGCCTCGACCGACAGCACGATGCTCGACGGATCCCGGCCGACGTCCTCGCAGATGGCCCGCAGCACCGACACCTTGTGCTCCAGCTCGCCCAACGCGTACGTCGGCACGTTCCACACGTCGGCGTAGCGGGCGACCAACGGCAGGGTGTACTTCTCACCGACGCCACCGACGACGATCGGTGGCCGGGGTCGCTGGACGGGGCCGGGTTTGACCGGAAAGTCCGCGACGGTGAAGTGCTTGCCGCTGAAGTCGATTCGTTCGTCGGCGAAGGCCTGGGTCAGGATCTCGAGCGTCTCGCCGAGGCGTTCGGAACGCTCGCGAAACGATCCCCACACCAGCCCGGTCCGGGTGTGCTCGTCCTCGATCGAGCCGCTGCCGAGCCCGAGCTGCAGCCGGCCCGCGGAGATCTGGTCGAGCGTGGTGGCCATCTTCGCCAGCACCGCGGGATGGCGAAACTGGTTGCACAGCACCATGTGTCCGATCCGGATGCGTTCGGTGTTACTCAACAGCGCCGTCGCCAGCGTCCACGCCTCCAGCGACGGATAGTCCGGCACGCCAGGGCCGTAAAGATGGTCGTAGAGCCACAAGGAGTCGATGCCGAGCGCCTCGCAGCGCCGGGTGCGATCGAGCATCTGCTCGTAGGTGAAGCCCATCTGGGGCAGGTAGACGCCGATCTCGGGCTTCGTCATGGCCGCAGTTCCCATCCGCTGTCAACGCTGTACTTTCCGCGGTTGGCATGGTAACGACATTCTCGGAATACGAGAAGAATGTTCTAGACGGGACTCACGACATGCGGTTCACCTTCACCCACCCGATGCACACGCACCCGTACAACCCGGAGCTGGTCACCGGGAAGGGGATCGCGACGGTCGCGGCGGCCGCAGAGGCGGCGGGGTTTCACGGTTTCGGGTTCACCGACCATCCGGCTCCGACGCAGCGCTGGCTGCAGGCCGGGGGACACGACGCGGTGGACCCGTTCGTCGCGATGGGATACGCCGCCGCGGTCACGACCACCCTGCGGCTGATCCCGAACATCGTCGTGCTGCCCTACCGCAACCCGTTCGTCGTCGCCAAGTCCGGCGCCACCCTGGACCTGTTGTCGGAGGGGCGGTTCACGCTCGGCGTCGGTGTGGGCTATCTGAAGCGCGAATTCGCCGCGCTCGGTGTCGATTTCGAGGAGCGGGCCGCGCTATTCGAGGAGGCTCTCGAGGTCATCCGCGGCATCTGGACCACTGACGACTTCTCGTTCGATGGGCGGCATTTCACCGCCAGCGGCATCACCGCGCACCCCCGGCCGGTCAGCGACCCGCATCCGCCCATCTGGATCGGCGGCAACACCACCGCCGCCCGCAAACGCGTCGTGGCCTACGGCGACGGCTGGTGTCCGTTCCCCGCGCCGGCCATGCTGGCGCAGACCGCGCGCACGGCACCGATGGACGTCGAGGCGCTCGCCTCCGGGGTCGAGGATCTCAAGCGCCGGTTCGACGAAGCCGGACGCGACTGGTCGCGCGTCGACATCACGTTCACCAATCCCGACGGCGGCAGTCCGGGCGGCGACGACTTCAACCCCGAGGAATACCTCTCGGGGTTGGAGAAGCTGGCCGCGATCGGGGTGACGTGGGTCCAGGTCGGCCTGCCCGGCGACAGCCTGGCGCACGTGCTCGAGACCATCGAACGCTTCGGCGAGTCGGTGATCGCCAAGGTCTAGCTCGACGCCGAAACTGAGCTTGTGCGCGAGATCTCGGCGGAAAGTCGAGCACAAGCTCAGTTTCGCCGCACACGGGCGGCCCGCGCGCGGTCCGCAGGCGGGGGCAGGCGGGCCGGGAGTCAGGTGCCGGGCAGTTGCGCCGACACCTCCGCGCGGGTGGGGTCGAAGCTGAAGAAGCCCTTGATCGGCAGCGTCTCCGGCGGCGGGTCCGGATAGCTCCACGCCACGTCCTCGACGACCGTGTCACCGACGACCGCCGACCAGTACGACGCGTAGCCCTTGTAGTTGCAGTAGCTGGAGGTGGCCGACGGCCGCAGCAGGTCGGTCCGCACGTGCAACGGGTCGACATACAGGCGGGGCTCGAGCGACGTCTCGAAGACAATCACCGTCTCGGTGGTGTCGACCAGCGGTTCGCCTGCCACCGTCACCCGCAGCGCGCGATGCGTCGGCCGGCAGTCCACGCGGTGGTACGGGTTGGGCGGATAGTGCACGAGCGTGCGGCCTTCCTCGAGCCAGGTGTCGACGACGTCCCACGGCACGCGGACGTATCCGGGAGCCTCGGCCACAGGTTCGCACGGCAGGTCGCCGACCTCGTCGACCGGGAATGCGTAGCTGAGCGGATGGTCGCGGCGGTGCACCATCAGCGCTCGCTCGGTGTCGAGCACCGTGCGGCCCTCGCGCACCGCTTGCACCCGGCGCGGATGCGGTTCGACGAACACCACGTCGGCGGGCAGCGGGGGCGTGAACCAGCCGGTCGGATCCTTGCTCAGCGGCCCGCGGGCGGCGACGAGACTCATGCCGTCAGCTTTACAAATTTCGGGCCCATCGTCACCTCTCCCACGAACGTGCTTGAGGAGGAGCACGATTGGGAAACCGGATCGTGTCGGATGCGAGGGGGACATGAAGCGACTCAACGGTGTGGACGCGTTGATGCTGTACAGCGAGACGCCCGAAATCCACATGCACACGCTCAAGGTCGGCATCCTCGACGTGTCGGGCGTCGAGGACTACAGCTTCGACATGTTCCGGCGGGTCGCCTATCCGCGGTTGATGGCGTTGTCCGCGCTGCGGTACCAACTCGTCGACATCCCGCTCAAACTCCACCACCCGATGTGGTGGGAGAACCCCGACATCGACCTCGACTACCACCTGCGCCCGGCTCGGGTCGCGCCGCCGGGTGGCCGCCGCGAACTCGACGACCTGATCGGCGAGATCGCCAGCACGCCGTTGGACCGCAGCCGCCCGCTGTGGGAGATGTACGTCGCCGAGGGACTGGCCGACGGCCGCATCGCGATCATCCACAAGGTGCATCACGTGCTGGCCGACGGCGTCGCCTCGGCCAACCAGCTGGCCAAGGCTTTGGAAGCCGAGGCGCCCGCGCCCGTTCGGGCCGTCACCGATCCGGCGATGCGCACCCCCGCGCAGCTGCTCAAGGCCGCGGGCCGCGACCACGCGCAGCTCATCCGCCGGCTGCCCCGGTTGCTCAACGAGACCGCAGCCGGGGTGTCGCGGGTGCGCAAGCGCGCCAAGGAACGCGGTAGCCACCCCGATCTGGCGCGCAACTTCGCCCCGCCGCAGACGTTCATCAACCACGTCGTGTCCCCGGGACGGCGCTTCGCGACGGCGCCGCTGTCGCTGGCGGAGGTCAAGGAGACCAGCAGGCACCTGGGCGTGACGCTCAACGACATCGTGCTGGCCACCGCGGCCGGGGCGCTGCGCACGCTGCTGCTGCGCTACGACGGATCCGCCGACGCGCCGCTGATCGCCGGCGTTCCGGTCAGCACCGACCCGTCGCGAGATCGGTTGACGGGCAACGAGTTCACCTACATGATGCCGTCGCTGCCGGTGCACATCGCCGATCCGCTGGAACGGGTCCGGCTCACCGCGGTGGCGACCAGGATCGCCAAGGAGAGCCATCAGCTGCTGGGGCCGACGGTGCTGCCGGCGTGGATGTCGTATCTGCCACCGGCATTGGCGCCCAGATTCTTTCGGATGCAGGCCCGCCGGATGGAGTCGGGCGCGGTGATGAACTTGACCATCTCGAACGTCGCGGGTCCCCGGGACCGCGGGCACGTCGCGGGCGGCATGATCAGCGAGATCTACTCGGTCGGACCGGTCGTCACCGGCAGCGGGATGAACATCACGGTGTGGAGCTACGTCGACCAGCTCGCCATTTCGGTGCTGACCGACGACCGCACGCTCGACGATCCGCACGAGGCCACCGATGCGTTGATGCAGTCCTTCGCCGACATCCGCCGCGCCGCGGGACTTTCGGGTGAGCTGACCACGGTCGCTTCGGCTCTGCCGCTGGCCGCCGCGTCACGCTGAGCCGCACCGCAAGATCGAACCTTTACAGATCGCGACAATAGTGTCACGCTCTATGGACGCCGTGACGGCCCTCGACCGGCGTTGTTGTCCCGATCGGATAGGAACTATGGCAACTCGACCCTTTACCGACGACGTCGTGTTGGCCGACGGTGTCCAGGCCACCGAGGACCGGGTCAACCATCATCACCTCAGTATTCTGGCGGCGAACGTCGCCGACCTGGTCGGGTCCGCGGGCGGTTGGCTGTTCGACCGGGCACGGGCGGGGTGGGACGTCACCGTCTGGGTCGGGGACTGCTCCGACGTGCGGCCGCTGACGATCCTGGGCGCCAACACCGCAGGCCAGTGCGTCCAGACCGGCTTGCGCCACATGCCGCGCGACGGCGCGCTCGCGGTGAGCGCGGGGTTGCTTCGGGACGATCCGGGGGTCCGGGCGCACGTCTTCGACCTGGTGAAGCGCGGCGCGGAGGTGGCGGCGTGGGGCGATGACTGGCCGGTTGAACTCGGTGGCCGCATCGACGCGATCGAGCACCGGTTGAGTGTCGCGGCCCGCGCGTTCAAGGCCCAGGCCCTCGCCGCGGCCGCCGTGGCGTCCGGCGTCGGGGCCACCGAGACGTTGTTCGACCTGAGCGTCGAGTCCTTTCGGCCGTTGAACCCCGTCTAGCGGATCCAGCCGCGTCTACGGAGCCACCAGTCGCGCGCGACCGCGGCCAGAATCAGTACGGCGAAGCCGATGAGGAAGAGATCCTCGACGTGGCCGGTGTGGTTGCCGTGGATGAGGGCGATCAGGAACAGGGCCGCGATGATGCCGCCGATGTGGAAGAACTTGGGGTTCTCCTTCGACCAGCCCCACTCGGCGGAGGGCACGTCTTCGACGTCGACGCCGGTGTATCGCTGCACCTCGGTGTTGGCCACGGCTGCTCCTCATGGTCGGGCTCGGTACTGCCGACATTCTGGCATATGCCCAAAACAGGGGGCCTACTACACGGCCGTAGGGTGATGCGTCATGACACCGCGGACGCGAGGAGCAGACGGGCAGATGCAGTTCGAGGGCAAGGTCGCGTTCATCACCGGCGCCGCGCGGGGCCAGGGCCGCGCGCACGCGGTGCGATTCGCGGAGGAGGGCGCCGACATCATCGCGGTCGACCTGTGCGAGCAGATCGACAGCGTCGCCTACCCCATGGCGACGCCGGAAGACCTCGACGAGACCGTCAACCTGGTGGAGAAGACCGGTCGCAGGATCATCGCCGAACGCGGCGACGTCCGCGACCTCGAGCGGCTGCAGGAGATCGCGGCCAAGGGCGCCGCGGAGCTCGGCCGCATCGACTTCGTGCTCGCCAACGCGGGCATCCTGCCCGCGGCCGGTGAGCAGGGACGGGACATCTCCGCCTTCGTCGACGCGGTCAACGTCATGCTCAACGGTGTCTACTACACGATCACCGCGACCCTGCCCGCCCTGCTCGCCCACGGGGACGGCGGCGCGATCGTGATCACCAGCTCGGCGGCCGCGTTCAAACCCGTCACGGTCGACTTCGGCACGATGAACCACGGCGCCGCGGGCTACACCGTCGCCAAGCACGGCGTCATCGGCGTGATGCGCCACTTCGCACGAGCGTTGGCGGAGAAGAACATTCGCGTCAACTCGGTGCATCCCGGCGGGGTGGCCACGCCGATGATCTACAACGAGGCGCTGGCGGAATGGTCGGGTGAGCATCCGTCGTTCAGCGTCTCTCAGCAGCCGCTGCTCAACGTCCCGCCCGTCGAGCCGGGGGCCATCAGCGACGCGATGGTGTACCTGTGCGGTGACTCCGGGCGCTACGTCACCGGGGTGGCGCTGCCGGTGGACGGCGGACAGATCATCAAGTGATGTCGGCGTAGCGGCGCAGCGCCTCCTTGCGTTCGGCGGCGTGGTCGACGATCGGCGCCGGATAGTTTTCGTCGTCGACGTCGGGCACCCAGCGCCGCACGTAGCTGCCGTCGGGATCGAACTTCTCCCCCTGGGTGGTCGGGTTGAAGATGCGGAAGAACGGCGCCGCGTCGGTTCCGGTGCCCGCGACCCACTGCCATCCGTGTTGGTTGTTGGCCATGTCGCCGTCGACCAGTTGGTCGAGGAACCAGCGCGCACCCCACTGCCACGGCAGGTGCAGGTCCTTGACCAGGAACGAGGCGACGATCATGCGGACCCTGTTGTGCATCCAGCCGATCCCGGCGAGCTGGCGCATACCGGCGTCGACGATGGGATAGCCCGTCCTGCCCTCCTTCCAGGCCTCGAAGCGCTCGCGCGCCTCGGGGCCGTCGTCAACCGGCATCCCGTCGAACGCCGAATTCCAGTTCCACCAGGCGCTGCGCGGCCATTCGTCGAGCACCGCGGCGTAGAAGTCGCGAAACGCCAACTCCCGCAGGTATGCCTGCGCGCCCTTGCCCCGGCCGAGGTCGGCGGTCATGGTGCGGGGATGGATGGTGCCGAACTTCAGGTGCGCCGACATCCGGCTGGTGCCGTTCAGGTCGGGCCGGTTGCGTTCGTCGGCGTATGCGTCGAGCCCGTTGGCCACGAACGACTTCCATTGTTCGTGGGCCGCCGTTTCGCCGGCGGGCAGGTCGAGTTCGACACCGGGATCGGGGATCTGCGCCGCGCCGGGGACATCCACCGGGTCGAGCCAGCGCGCGGATGTCGGGCCGGACGCGGCCGGTGCGCGCCAACCATGTTCGCGCCAGGCCCGGTGAAACGGGGTGAACACCTTGTACGGGCTGCCGTCGGGTTTGGTCACCCGCCCGGGTGATACGAGGTAGGGCGAACCCGACGCCTCGAGGGGGAGGTCGCCGAGTGCGGTCGCCACGGCGTCGTCGCGGCGGCGCCCGAAGGGCGTGTGGTCGGCGGAGATGTGCACCGCCGAAGCGCCAATCGCTTTGGCGATGGCCGGGATTCGTTCGTCGGGCCGCCCGCGCGTCACGAACAACTTGCCGCCCAGACCGTCCCGGAGATCACGCAGCGCGTCGTAGAGGTACTGCAACCGGCGGGGGCCCGCCGACGCTTCGAGCCGGGGGTCGAGGACGTAACAGGCCAGCACCTCGCCGTCGCCGGCGGCAGCGGCCAGCAGCGAGGGCAGATCGCGCAACCGCAGATCGCGACGAAACCACAACAATGTGGGCATGGCATTGATGCTGCCCCGAATTCGCGATAGAGAAACAGGATGGAGTTCTGGTCGGGCACCGCGTTCATGAAAACGTCAGAGATCCTCGGGCTCGCCCGCGCCTTCGACGAGGCCGGCTACGACGGGATGGTGTGCTCGGACCACATGATCTACCCCCGCGAGCTCAGTTCGCCGTATCCGGACTCGCCGACCGGCAAGCCGATGTGGACGCCCGAGACGGCGTGGCCCGACTGCTGGGTGCAGATCGGTGCGATGGCCGCGGTGACGACCCGGCTGCGGTTCTCCAACGCGGTCTACATCGCTCCGGCGCGCCCGCTGCTCGAGGTGGCCAAGCAGGTCGCGACCGCGTCGGTGCTGTCGGAAGGGCGGGTGTCGCTGGCCGCGGGCGTCGGATGGATGCGCGAGGAATACGAGCTGATGGGCCAGGATTTCGGCACGCGGGGTAAACGCCTCGACGAGATGATCCCCGCGCTGCGCGAGTTGTGGCGCGGCGGCTGGGTGTCCTGGAACGGCGAGTACTACCAGGTGCCCGAGATGATGATCGAACCGCATCCCGTCGCCCCGGTGCCGATTCTGTGCGGCGGGGAGTCCGAGGCGGCGCTGCGGCGCGCTGCACGGCTGTGTGACGGCTGGGTCGGTTACGCCTACCAGTGGGACGAGGCCGTCGGCTACGCGCGGAAGTTGCGGTCGCTGCGCCGCGAATACGGCCGCGAGAGCGAACCGTTCGACATCATGCTGGCACTGCTCGAGCCGCCGACGCCGGATGTGTACAAGCGAGCCGAGGACGCCGGGATCACCGCGGTGATGTGCAGCCCGTGGATGGGCATGGACCTCGAACCCGGTGGCGTGGAGCGGTATCGGGAGCCCATCGAGCGGTTCGCCGAGACCATCATCGCCAAGGTGCGCCCGTGAGCTTCTCCGAAGACGAGATCCGCGAACTGGTCGAGTGTCTCTACACGGCGATCGACCGGTGCGACTGGGCGACGGTGGAGGCGCTGGTCTCGCCGCGGCTGGTGGTCGAGGTCGCGGGTGCCGCTGTCGGCGCGTGGCAGCAGTGGCGTTCGCACCTCGAAGAGTTCACCAACGGGTTCTCCGACGGGCGGCACGTCCTCGAGGAGGTGCTCGTCGACGGGTCGCACGGCATATCGCGGTTCACGTTCACCGGCACCCACGACGGCGAGTTCCGCGGACTGGCGCCGACCGGCAAGAAGGTCGCCGTCGCCGGGATTTACATCGACCGGTTCCAGGGCGACTTGCTGGTCGCGCATCGCGGTCAGCTCGACATGTACGGCCTGTTGCAACAACTCGCCGGCTGACACTGCCTAGCCGACGGGGGAGGGCGGCCCGCGTCGGGGTACCGGGCCGCCCTCCGATCCTGTTGGGCTACAGGTCAATTCGCCGGCGGCATCAACACCGTGTCGATGAGGTAGACGGTCGCGTTCGCAGTGCGGACCCCGCCGCACACCACGCCCGCGTCGTTGACGGTGATGTCCTGCCCGCCGCCCGCGACCCGCACGTCGGCGCCCTGCACCGTCTTGTGGGTGCCGATGACCTGCGCGGGATCGGCCTGACCGGGGACCACGTGATAGGTCAGGATGCTTGTCAGCAGCTCCGAGTCGGTCTTGAGCGTCTCGATGGTCGCCGGGTCGATCTTCGCGAACGCGTCATCGGTCGGCGCGAACACCGTGAACTGGCTGCCGTCGAGCGTGTCGACGAGGTTCACCTCCGGGTTGAGCTGGCCCGACAACGCCGAGGTGAGCGTGGTCAGCATCGGGTTGTTCGCCGCGGCGACGGTCACCTTGTCCAACGCCATCCCGTTGACCGATCCCGGTCCCGTCGGATTCTGGGCCGCGTAATCGGCGCAGCCGGGTCCGACCAGGCCGGCGGCCGGATCCATCGACTGGTTCATCGGCGCGGGCGCGACGCTGGTCGAACTCGACTCCGCCGCCGCGGTGGGCGCCGCGGTGCTGGTGTCGTTCGAACAGGCCGAGACGGTCAGGATCGCGGCCGCCGCCACACCCGCCGCGGTCACGGACTTACGGAACTCGATCTTCATGCGCTGCTCCCTTGTCGTGGACGGGCCGGTGCCCGTCTCTTCAGCTGTGACACCCGGGATTCGGACCGGTCGGCGGCGGGGATGGATCCCGTCAGATTCGCGTCACACTTCGACGGTTCGGCGGGGCTCACGACCGGCCACCGGTAAGCGGCACAATGGTTCGGTGAGTGTTAGCGGTGGCGCCCAGCGCGGCGGCTCGGATCGGCGGCGCGTCCTGATCCTCGGCAGCACCGGATCGATCGGAACGCAGGCGTTGGACGTCATCGCCGCCAACCCCGACCGCTTCGAGGTCGTCGGCCTGGCCGCCGGGGGCGGCAATCCAGACCTGCTCGCCAGCCAGCGTGCGGCGACGGGTGTGACCAATATCGCCGTCGCCGATGAGGCCGCCGCTGCCCGCGTCGGCGACGTGACATTCGCGGGGCCCGACGCCGTCACCCAGCTCGTCGAGAACACCGAGGCCGACGTCGTGCTCAACGCGCTCGTCGGCGCGCTGGGCCTCAAGCCGACGCTGGCCGCGCTCGCGACCGGAGCGCGCCTGGCGCTGGCCAACAAGGAGTCGCTGGTCGCCGGCGGCCCGCTGGTACTCAAGGCGGCCCGACCTGGGCAAATCGTGCCCGTGGACTCCGAACACTCGGCGATGGCACAGTGCCTGCGCGGCGGCACCCCCGACGAGGTCGCCAAGATCGTGCTGACCGCCTCGGGCGGGCCGTTCCGCGGCTGGAGCGCCGAGCGGCTGGAGTCGGCCACCCCGGAGCAGGCCGGCGCCCATCCGACCTGGTCGATGGGGCCGATGAACACGCTGAACTCGGCGTCGCTGGTCAACAAGGGACTCGAGCTGATCGAGACGCATCTGCTGTTCGGGGTGCCCTACGACCGCATCGAGGTGGTGGTGCACCCGCAGTCGATCGTGCACTCGATGGTCACATTCACCGACGGCTCCACGCTGGCCCAGGCCAGCCCGCCGGACATGAAGCTGCCGATCGCGCTGGCGCTCGGCTGGCCCGACAGGGTGCCCGCGGCGGCGCTGGCCTGCGATTTCACCACCGCGTCGACCTGGGACTTCGAGCCGCTCGACGACGAGGTGTTCCCCGCGGTGTGGTTGGCCCGCCAGGCCGGGGAGGCGGGCGGCTGTATGACCGCGGTCTACAACGCCGCCAATGAGGAGGCGGCCGCGGCGTTCCTCGACGGGCGGATCCCGTTCCCGGCGATCGTGCGCACCATCGCCGACGTGCTGCGCGCTGCCGACCAGTGGGCCGCCGAACCAGCTACCGTGGAAGACGTACTTGACGCCCAGCAGTGGGCGCGTGACCGCGCCTTGCGTGCGGTCGAGCGGGAGGTAATCACCACCAGATGATGTGGCTCACCGGAGTCGTGCTGTTTGCACTGGCCATTTTGGTCTCGGTGGCCCTGCATGAATGCGGCCACATGTGGGTGGCGCGCGCCACGGGAATGAAGGTGCGCCGCTACTTCGTCGGCTTCGGTCCGACGCTGTGGTCGACGTGGCGGGCGAACAAGCGCGGCGACCGCACCGAGTACGGCGTCAAGGCGGTCCCGCTCGGCGGGTTCTGCGACATCGCGGGCATGACCTCGGTGGAGGAACTAGCGCCCGACGAGCAGGACCGCGCGATGTACAAGCAGAAGACGTGGAAGCGGGCCGCGGTGCTGGCCGCCGGTCCCGGCATGAACTTCGTCATCGGCCTGCTGCTGATCTACGGCATCGCCGTGGTGTGGGGCCTGCCGAACCTGCATGCGCCCACCACCGCGATCGTCGGCGAGACGTCGTGTGTGAAGTCCGAGGTCAGCAAGGGCCAGCTCGGCGACTGCCTGGCGCCCTCGCCCGCCGCGGCCGCGGGCATCCGGGCCGGCGACACCGTCGTCAAGGTCGGCGACAAGCCCGTGGCGAACTTCGACGAGATGGTCACCGCGGTCCGCGCACTCGACGGCCCGACCCAGTTCACCGTGGAGCGCGACGGCGAGGAGTTCACCACCCTCGTCGACGTGGTCCCCGCCCAGCGGTGGGTCGCCAAGGGGGACACCGCCGAACCGGCTCCGGTCGGCACGGTCGGCATCACCGCGGCCCAGTTCGGGCCCATTCAGTACAACGCGCTGTCGGCGGCGCCGGCGACGGTCGCGTTCACCGGCGATCTCGCCGTGGAGATCGGCAAGTCGCTGGCCAAGCTGCCGACCAAGATGGGTGCGCTGGTGCGCTCCATCGGCGGCGAGGAGCGCGACCCCGAAACCCCGATCAGCGTCGTCGGCGCCAGCATCATCGGCGGCGACGCAGTCGACCAGGGGCTGTGGGTGGCGTTCTGGTTCTTCCTGGCGCAGTTGAACTTCGTGCTCGGGGCGATCAACCTGGTGCCGCTGCTGCCGTTCGACGGCGGCCACATCGCGATCGCGTTCTACGAGAAGATCCGCAACTCGATCCGGTCGGCCCGCGGCAAAGTGGCCGCGGCCCCGGTCAACTACCTGAAGTTGATGCCCGCCACATACGTGATCCTCGTCGTGGTGGCCGGCTACATGCTGTTGACCGTGACGGCCGACTTCGTCAACCCCATCCGAATCTTTCAGTAAGCAGTAGGAGAGAGTAAATGGCCTCCGGCCAACAGATCGGACTCGGCATGCCGGCGCCCCCGGCGCCGGTTCTGGCACCGCGACGCAAGACCCGACAACTGATGGTCGGCGACGTCGGCATCGGCAGCGATCACCCGATCGCCGTGCAGTCCATGTGCACCACCAAGACTCACGACGTCAACTCCACGTTGCAGCAGATCGCCGAGCTGACGGCATCGGGCTGCGGCATCGTGCGGGTGGCGTGCCCGCGCCAGGAGGACGCCGACGCGCTCGCCGAAATCGCCAGGCACAGCCAGATTCCGGTGATCGCCGACATCCACTTCCAGCCGAAGTACATCTTCGCCGCGATCGACGCCGGCTGCGCCGCCGTGCGCGTCAACCCCGGCAACATCAAGGAGTTCGACGGCCGGGTCGGCGAAGTCGCGAAAGCCGCGGGCGCGGCGGGCATCCCGATCCGCATCGGCGTGAACGCCGGATCGCTGGACAAGCGGTTCATGGAGAAGCACGGCAAGGCCACCCCCGAGGCGCTCGTCGAGTCGGCGCTGTGGGAGGCGTCGCTGTTCGAGGAGCACGGCTTCGGCGACATCAAGATCAGCGTCAAGCACAACGACCCCGTCGTGATGGTCGCGGCGTACGAACAGCTGGCCGCGCAGTGCGACTATCCGCTGCATCTCGGTGTGACAGAGGCGGGTCCGGCGTTTCAGGGCACGATCAAGTCGGCCGTCGCGTTCGGCGCGCTGCTGTCCAAAGGCATCGGCGACACCATCCGCGTCTCGCTCTCGGCGCCGCCCGCCGAGGAGGTCAAGGTCGGCAACCAGATCCTCGAGTCGCTGAACCTGCGGCCGCGGTCGTTGGAGATCGTGTCGTGCCCGTCGTGCGGACGCGCGCAGGTCGACGTCTACTCGTTGGCCAACGAGGTCACCGCCGGGCTGGAGGGGATGGACGTTCCCCTGCGCGTCGCCGTGATGGGTTGTGTCGTCAACGGTCCCGGCGAAGCGCGCGAGGCCGACCTCGGTGTCGCGTCCGGCAACGGCAAGGGCCAGATCTTCGTCAAGGGTGAGGTCATCAAGACCGTGCCCGAGGCGCAGATCGTCGAGACGCTGATCGAAGAGGCCATGCGAATCGCGGAGGAGCGTGGAACAGATGCGAGCGGTTCGCCCGTCGTGACCGTAAGCTGAATGTGATCCCAAACACTGGGTAGCCTCGCCGGGCGTCGGTTAGAAAGAGTTCCCATGTCGGCACCGCCGCTGTTTCGTCACGTCGACGAACGACGGGTCTCTGTGGTGCGCGATGTCGGCGCCGTGATGCGGGTGCTCGACGAGGATCCGGTCGGCTCGTGCATGGTCGCTTGCCGGGTGGCCGAATACGGTGTCGAACCGTCGGCCATCGGCGGAGAACTGTGGACGCGGCGCCGGCCCACCGAATCGCTGTGCTACGCCGGCGCGAACCTGATTCCCTTGCGCGGCCAGCTGACTGACCTCCATGCGTTCGCGGAGAAGGCGATGAGCACCGCGCGCCGGTGCTCGTCGCTGGTCGGCCGCGCCGAGTTGGTGCTGCCGATGTGGCGTCGCCTCGAAGGGGCCTGGGGCGTCGCCCGCGACGTGCGCGAGCAGCAGCCGTTGTTGGCGCTGAGCACGCCGCCGTTGTGCGCGACCGATCCCGCCGTGCGCCAGGTGCGCGCCGACGAACTCGACGCCTACCTAGTCGCGTCGATCGACATGTTCATCGGCGAGGTCGGCATCGACCCGCGGCTCGGTGATGGCGGCAGGGGTTACCGGCGGCGGGTCGCCGGGTTGATCGCGGCGGGCCGCGCCTGGGCCCGCTTCGAACGCGGCGAGGTCGTGTTCAAGGCCGAGGTCGGTTCGCAGTCGCCGACCGTCGGCCAAATTCAGGGCGTGTGGGTGCATCCCGACTGGCGTGGGCACGGTCTGGGCACCGCGGGCACCGCGACGCTGGCCGAAGCGGTGGTGCGGTCCGGTCGCACGGCGAGCCTGTACGTCAACGACTTCAACACCGTCGCGCGGGCCACCTATGACCGCGTCGGTTTCCAACAGGTGGGAACCTTCGCGACCGTTCTGCTGGACTGACGGTTACGGCCGCCCGACTGATTTACGCTCACGGCATGGCTGACGACGACCGCACAATCGCGCGCAGGGAGATCGCCGACACGATGGTGCGCGCGCTCGAACGGCGACACGAACTGCTCGACGTCATCGTCGAATCCGAGGACTACGACGCCGCGATCGAATCGATCGCGAGCATGCTCGGCTCGTCGCACGCCGCCGCCGAAGCGGTGCTGCGATTGTCGTTCGACCGGCTGACCAAGGTGTCGCGGCGCCGGATCGCCGCCGAGCTCGAGGATCTCAACAACCAGCTCAGTTTCACGATGGGTGAGCCGGCCCGCAGCGCCGACAGCATGGCGCTGCGACCGTTCCTTCCCGAGGCCGATCGCGACATCTTCGCCGCGCGCACCCAGGACGTGCGCGAGGCGGGCGACGGGTCGCGCGCTCCGGCAGGCGATCTCGACGACGAGATCAGCGCCGGGTTGCGACGCGTCGACGCCGAAGAGGCGGCCTGGCTGGTGGCGGTGCATGGCAGCGAAAAGATCGGCATGGTGTTCGGCGATTTGGTCTCCGGCGAGGTCAGCGTGCGGATCTGGATCCACCCCGACCACCGCAAGCAGGGCTACGGCACCGCGGCGCTGCGCAAGTCGCGGTCGGAGATGGCCGCGTACTTCCCGGGTGTGCCGTTGGTGGTGCGGGCACCCGCCGCCGGCTGACGCCGTTTCCTGTTTCCGCCGAACGTTCATCACCGCTCGAAATTCGGGCGGTAATCCGTTCGGCAGGGGAGCGCCGTTGAGGGGTTGATTCCACGCAGCGGGCGCGCGGAATCCACCCCGTTAAGCCGACCAATTCGCGAACCGGCGACGGAAATCGGTGCGCCTACCCGGTTTGCAGGTCTCGACTTCGTAACATCTGCCCCAATGGCATCTTCAGTAACACGTATAGCGTCTCTGGTCGCGGTCGGAATCGTGGTCATCGGCCTCAACAGCGCATGTACGCCCAAACCCGCCGGCCCCGAACCGACGGCACAGAAGTTCTTCGCGGCGCTCGCGACCGGTGACACCGCCCGCGCGGCGGACCTCAGCGACCGGCCGGCCGATGCGCGCGAAGACCTGAACGAGGCCTGGGCGGGTCTGCAGGCCACCCATCTGGACACCCAGATCCTGGGCTCGAAGTACGCCGAGGACACCGGCAGCGTCACCTACCGCTACACCTGGCATCTGCCCAAGGACCGCACCTGGACCTACGACGGGCAACTGAACATGGTCCGCGACGAGGGCAAATGGGTGGTGCGGTGGAGCGCGACCGGCCTGCATCCGCGGCTCGGCGAGAACCAGACCTTCGCGCTGCGCGCCGACGCGCCGCCGCGGGCGTCGGTGATCGAGCGGGGCGGCACCGAGGTGCTGGTGCCCGGATACCTGTACAGCTACACGCTCGACGCGCGGGCCGCGGGCGGGTCGCTGATGCAGACCTCGCGGGCTGTCGTCGACGCGCTGCGGCCCTTCGACAACACGCTCGACCCGCAGCGGCTCGCCGAACAGGCCAGCTCGTCCAAGCAGCCGCTGAGCCTGATCACGCTGCGCAAGTCCGACCACGACCGCGTGGCCGCCGCGATCGGCAGACAACCCGGCGTGGTCATCACGCCGCTGGCCGAAATGCTGCCCACCGACGAGACTTTCGCCCCCGCGATCGTCAACGAGGTCAAGGCCGCCGTCGCCGACGAACTCGGCGGGCAGGCCGGCTGGCGCGTGGTCACCGTCAACCAGAACGGCGTCGACGTCGACGTGCTCAACGAGGTGCCGGGCACACCCGCGCCCTCGATCAGGATCAGCCTCGACCGCGCGGTCCAGAACGCCGCGCAGAGTGCGGTCAACTTCACCGGCAAGAAGGCGATGATCGTCGTCATCAAACCGTCGACCGGCGAGATCCTCGCGGTCGCGCAGAACGCGGCCGCCGACACCGAGGGCCTGATCGCCACCACCGGCCTGTATCCGCCCGGGTCGACGTTCAAGATGGTGACCGCCGGCGCCGCCATCGAACGCGATATGGCCACCCCGAACACCATGCTTCCGTGCCCCGGCACCATGGACATCGGCCACCGCACGGTGCCCAACTACGGCGGGTTCGACCTGGGCACGGTGCCGATGTCGCGGGCGTTCGCCAGTTCGTGCAACACCACCTTCGCCGAGTTGGCCAGTCGGATGCCGCCGCGCGGGTTGACCATGGCCGCCGCCAAGTACGGTCTGGGCGCCGATTACAACATTCCCGGGCTGCGGACCGTGACCGGTTCCGTGCCGCCCACCGTCGACCTGGCCGAGCGCACCGAGGACGGCTTCGGCCAGGGCAAGGTGCTGGCCAGCCCGTTCGGCATGGCGCTGGCCGCGGCGACCGTCGCCGCCGGGGAAACCCCTGTGCCGCAACTGATCCAAGGCAAGGAGACCGAGATCGCCGAGGGTCCGGCGCCGATGGACCCGAAGATCGTCGAAGGCCTGCGGCCGATGATGCGGCTGGTGGTGACCAACGGCACCGCCGAGGATCTGCAGGGCGCGGGCGACGTGCGGGGCAAGACCGGTGAGGCCGAGTTCGCGGGCGGTTCGCACTCCTGGTTCGCCGGATACCGCGGCGACATGGCGTTCGCGGCGATGATCGTCGGCGGCGGATCCTCGGAGTACGCGGTGCGCATGCTCAAGGGCATGCTCGACGGGCTGCCGCCGGACTACCTGGCCTGATCCGGCGGCGTCGCCGTACCGTGGACGTGCGATGACCGAGATCAACCCCGACGCCATGCGCGTATCCGACGCCGACCGCAACGGCACACTGCGGCGACTGCACAACGCGGTCGCGCTGGGCCTGATCGACATCGACGAGTTCGAGGAACGCTCGGCTGCGGTGGCGCGGGCGCGGCTGCACTCCGACCTGGACGCGCTGGTCGGCGACCTGCCCGGACCGGGTGCGATCGTCACGTCGGCCGCCGACCGCGTCGAGCTGCGCGGCGTGCTCGGCTCGCTCAAACGCCAGGGCCAGTGGACCGTGCCCAGCCGGCTGGCCCTGCACCGGCGCATGGGCTCGGTGGATCTCGACCTGACCCGGGCGCGTTTCGCGGGGCCGATGGTCGTCATCGAGCTCGACCTGAAGTTCGGCGGGCTCGAACTGCGGCTGCCCGACGGCGCCAGCGCTTCGATCGACGATGTCGAGGTCAACGTGGGCAGCGCCCGCGATCACCGCAGGGATGCACCGGCCGAGGGCAACCCGCATGTCATCCTGACCGGCAAGGTGGTGTGCGGCTCGGTGGACATCCGCGGGCCCCGCCGGTCGTTCCGGCTCAGCCCGTTCGACCGCCGCTAGCCTCGACTACGCTGGTCACATGCCCGTTCGTACCGCCCTTCGCCCCGGTGTGCTCTCGCCGACGCTTCCGGTGCCCGACTCGATCCCGCGGCCGGAGTACGCGTGGAAGAGCACCGTCGACGAGGGCAGCGAGCCCTGGGTGCAGACACCCGAGGTGATCGAGAAGATGCGCGTGGCCGGACGGATCGCGGCGGGCGCGCTCGTCGAGGCCGGTAAGGCCGTCGCACCGGGCGTCACGACCGACGAGCTGGACCGCATCGCGCACGAGTACATGATCGATCACGGCGCGTACCCGTCCACGCTCGGCTACAAGGGCTTTCCGAAGTCCTGCTGCACCTCGCTCAACGAGATCATCTGCCACGGCATCCCGGACTCGACGGTCGTCGAGGACGGCGACATCGTCAACATCGACGTGACCGCTTACATCGACGGCGTGCACGGCGACACCAACGCGACCTTCCTCGCGGGCGACGTGTCCGAGGAACACCGGCTGCTCGTCGAGCGCACGCGCGAGGCGACCATGCGGGCGATCAAGGCCGTCAAGCCTGGGCGACAGCTGTCCGTCGTCGGCAGGGTCATCGAGTCCTACGCGAACCGCTTCGGCTACAACGTCGTTCGCGACTTCACCGGGCACGGCATCGGCACCACCTTCCACAACGGCCTCGTCGTCCTGCACTACGACCAGCCCGCGGTGGACACCGTGCTGGAACCGGGCATGACGTTCACCATCGAGCCGATGATCAACCTCGGGGGCCTGGACTACGAGATCTGGGACGACGGTTGGACCGTCGCCACCACCGACAAGAAGTGGACCGCGCAGTTCGAGCACACGCTGGTGGTGACCGACGACGGCGCCGAGATCCTGACTCAGCTGTGAGACCCTCCCCGCGAGCAGACGCGAAACTGCCCAGGAGACGGCGAAATTGGGCACTTTTGCGACTGCTCGCGGAGGAAACGTGAGCGGCGCGCTGCTCGTGGCCGGCACCACCTCCGACGCCGGCAAGTCGATGGTGGTGGCCGGGTTGTGTCGGCTGCTGGCGCGCAAGGGTATTCGCGTGGCGCCGTTCAAGGCGCAGAACATGTCGAACAACTCCGCGGTCACCGTCGACGGCGGGGAGATCGGTCGCGCGCAGGCGATGCAGGCCCGTGCGGCCGGCCTGGCGCCGCACACGCGGTTGAACCCCGTCCTGCTCAAACCCGGCAGCGACCGCACCTCGCAGCTGGTGGTGCGCGGCCGGGTGGTTGACACCCTCAGTGCGCGCGACTACATCCACCACCGCGAGCGCCTGAGCGCCGTGGTCGCCGACGAACTCGCGCAACTGCGCACCGAATTCGACGCCGTCATCTGCGAGGGCGCCGGCTCGCCCGCCGAAATCAACCTGCGCGCAACCGATCTGGCGAACATGGGGTTGGCCCGCGCGGCGGAACTGCCGGTGGTCGTCGTCGGCGACATCGACCGCGGCGGCCTGCTCGCGCACCTGTTCGGCACCGTCGCGGTGCTCGATCCCGAAGACCAGCGGCTGATCGCCGGGTTCGTCGTCAACAAGTTCCGCGGTGACCCGTCGCTGCTCGCGCCCGGCCTGGCGCAACTGGAGCAGTTGACCGGGCGGCCGGCCTACGGCGTCATCCCGTATGCCGAGGAACTCTGGCTCGACACCGAGGACTCCGTCTCCGTGGTGGCCAATCGCGTGGTCGGACAACCGCAACCCCCGCGCGGTGAGCAGTGGCTGCGGGTGGCCGCGATCCGGTTGCCGCGCATCTCCAACTCGACCGACGTCGAAGCGCTCGCGTGCGAACCGGGTGTGCTGGTGCGCTGGGTCAGCGAGCCCGCCGACCTCGTCGACGTCGACGTCGTGGTGCTGCCCGGCAGCAAGGCCACCGTTGCCGACCTGGACTGGCTGCGCCGCAGCGGTCTCGCCGACGGGGTGAGCGCACACGCCGCCCGCGGCTTGCCGGTCTTGGGGGTGTGCGGCGGGTTCCAGATGCTGTGCGCGTGCATCGACGATCCCGTGGAGTCGGGCGCCGGCGTCGTGGAGGGTCTGAACCTCCTCGACGCCGACATCGTCTTCGCGCCCGACAAGACCCTGCGTCGCCACCAAGAACCGTTGTCGGGCTACGAGATTCACCACGGCCAGGTCGGCCGCTCGGCGGAGGACCAGTGGCTGGGGGTGGGCCTGCGGCGCGGGGCGGTGTACGGCACCCACTGGCACGGGGTTCTCGACAACGACGACGTGCGACGCTCCTGGCTGGCGGAGGTCGCCGAGGCATCGGGCCGCAGCGGGTTCGTCGTCGCCGACGACGTCGATGTCCGTGCCCGCCGCGACGCCCAGCTTGATCTGATGGCCGATTTGCTGACCAGCCACCTCGACGTGGACGCGGTGCTGTCGCTGCTCGACGACGGGGCACCCGTCCGGCCCACCGTCGTCACGGGACTGCGATGATGCGGCGACTTGCGGTGCTGGCCGTGCTCGGGGCGACGGCGTTGACCGGGTGTGCGCACGCGGTCGAGGGCACGCCGACATGGCCCGGCGCCCGCCTGGACAAGGTGCTGCTCACCGAGGCCGACTTCCCGCCGGGCGTGCAGTTCGACCGTGTCGTGCGCGAGCCCGGCGAGGGCGGTGACGGGGCAGGCGCGCCGCCCGCAATGCTGTCGCGGCCCTCGGGGTGTTCGGAGGGGCTCACCAGGGTGATCGAGCAGTCGGCCGAGCGCGGTCCGGGCAGCGCCGCGGAGTACGTCGTCGGCTACGACGGCGCCCGCATCGTGATGACCGTGCTGACGTGGCGCCTCGACCTCGACAAGCTGGCGGCCATGGCCGACCGGTGCGCACGTTTCGAGGCATTCTTCGACGAGGCCTCGCCGGGTATCCCGATGACGACGACGAGGATCGAATCGTCCCGCGCCGACGCGCTCGTCTACGAACAGACGATGACCCTCGGCGGTGTCGACAACCGCGTCTACTTCACCTTCGAGAACATCGGGAGCATGGCCGTGTACGGGGTGGCGTTCCCGACGCCGAATCCGACGATTCCGGTCAAAGCCACGCTGCCGCAGACCTTTCTGGACATCGCGGTCAAGCAGGCCGAGCGCGTCGCGGCGCTTTAGATTCGCGCGTTCACTCCCGGCGAAACGACCGCGTCGGGCCATCGACCGCTGTAGCGTGGCCCAATGCCATCCACCACGGTCACTGTCGAGGGCATCACCGTGCCGGTCGACGTCGCCGGACCCGACAAGGGGTCCGTCGTGGTGGTGCTCGGGGCGGGACACCAGCCGCTTGCCGCGTACGAGGCCGTGTGCCAACGGCTGCACACCGCGTCGCTGCGGACCGTCGTCGTGCCGCCCGATCCGCGGCTGACCGCGAAGTCCGTGGTGGCCCTCCTCGACGCCCTCGACGTGAAATGGGCGCTGCTGGTGGGGGACCGCGTCGGGGGTGAACTGGCGTGGGAACTGGCTGCTACGCGACTCGACCGGTTCATCGGGCTGGTCGTCATCGACCGCGGACATCCGCGCGTGGCCGACGCCGCGGGCGTGATCCGCGACGAGCATTGTCCGCCGGTCGAGATGAACACCACCGCGTTGGTCAGCACGCCCGCGGCGCGTGCGGTCGCCAAGGCCAGCCAGCGCTATGTGTACGGCGACTACCGGATGGTCGATCTGCTGGGCAGGCGCAACGCCGCGGAGTCGACGGCGCAGCTGGCCGCCGAGATCGTGATGCGCACCAGCACCTGGTGACTAGTTGGCCGCCTCTTCCGGCGTCCACGCCTGGGGGAGCGCCGGGCTGCCCGGGAACAGGAAGTCGACGAAAGCCTTTGCGGTGGGCTGTGGTTCGTGATTGGCCAGCCCGGGACGCTCGTTGGCCTCGATGAACACGTACTCGGGTTCGGTGACGTCGGGGACCAGCAGGTCGATCCCGGTGACGGGGATGCCGATCGCGTGGGCGGCCCGCACCGCGACGTCACACAGGTGGGGGTGGACCTTCGCGGTGACGTCGTGAATGGTGCCGCCCTGGTGCAGGTTCGCGGTGCGCCGCACCCGCAGCCGCTCGCCCTCCGGCAGCACGTCGTCGAAGGACCTGCCCGCCTCCTTGACGGTCGACTCGGTGACCACGTCCATCGGGATGCGTGACTCGCCGCCGGTGGCCGCCGCCCGGCGCCGGCTCTGCGCCTCGATCAGCTCGCGCACCGTGTGGTGTCCGGTCCCGACGACCTCGGCAGGTTTGCGCAGCGCCGCCGCCACCACCTTGCCGTCGATGACCACGAGGCGAAGGTCGTCGCCGTCGGCCCGTTGTTCGATGAGCACGTGCGGGTGTTCCTCGCGGGCGCGGGCCAGTGCGGCATCCAACTCCTCGGCGCTGTTGACGCCGACGGTGATGCCCTTGCCCTGCTCGCCGCGGGTGGGCTTGACCACCACGTCGCCGACCTCTTCGAGGAACGCGTGGTCGGCCTCGTCGAACGTCGCCAGCCGGCCCTTGGGCACCGCGATGCCGGCCTCGGCCACCAGGCGCCGGGTCAGGCGTTTGTCGTCGCAGCGCGCCATCGCCACCGCGGAGGTGAACTCCGACAACGACTCCCGGGTGATCACGCTGCGGCCGCCGTGCGACAGGCGCATCTCGCCGGCCTCGGCGTCGAGCACCTCGACCCAGATTCCGCGGCGCATGGCCTCGTCGGCGATGATCCGCGCGTACGGGTTGAGGTCTTCGACCGTCTCGGGCGGATGCGTGAACAGCGGTTCATTGATCGCGTTCTTGCGCTTGACCGCCATCACCGGCACGCGGTGGAAGCCGAGCTTCTCGTAGAGCGAGATCGCCGCTGCGTTGTCGTGGCTGACCGACAGGTCCATGTAGGCCCGCCCGCGGTCGCGGTAGATCGCGGCGAGCGCGCGGGTGAGCGCCGCGCCCACCCCGGGCAGGCTCGTCGTCGGGTCGACGGCCAGCGTCCACAGGCTCGAACCGTTCTCCGGGTCGGAGAACAACCGCTTGTGGTCGACACCGGTGACGGTGCCCAGCACGGAGCCGTCGTCGTCACGCACCGCGACCAGGTAGTCGACCGCCTCCTGTTCGAGGTGGTTCTGCCACAACACCTCGACGGGTCCCGGCACCATGCCGCAACGCACGTAGACGCGGTTCATCTCGTCGGCGTCGTCGGCGCTCTGCAGCGGACGCACCGTGAACCCGGTGGTGGGCTTGTCCAGATCGTCGTCGCCGGTGAACCGCAGCCGATAGGTGTGGCTGGGGTCGATGAAAAGCTCGGCGGGCGCCATCGAGACGAGAACATGGGGTTCGCGGGCGTACATGCAGATGTCGCGACGGCCGGGGCCCTCGTGCCGCAGCACCTCGGCCAGCTTCGCGGGGTCAGCGAAGGTCTGGCCGAAAATCAATCGACCCCAACCCATCTCGATGACGACATCGTCGGCCATCGCGTCGACGAGGTGCTGAGGTGAGGCGTCGTGAAGACCGAGGGTGATGGCCTCGGTCTGTTCTGAGTCGGGGTCGAGCGCCGTCATGCCGCGGGTCCCGTGATCCCGTGTCGCTGCAGCCACAATTCGAGCAGCGCCAGTTGCCACAGCTCGTTGCCACGCAACGGCGTGAGGCGCCCGTTCGGATCGGCGAGCAACCGGTCGACGGCCTCCGGGCGGAACAGGTCACGTTCCTTGGCGGCGGGCGAGTACAGCGCGTCGCGCACCATGTCCAGGTACGGCCCCTGCAGGTGGGTGAGTGCCGGCACCGGAAAGTAACCCTTCGGGCGGTCGATCACGTCGGACGGAATCACCTTGCGCGCGGCCTGCTTCAGCACGCCCTTGCCCTCGTGGGCGATCTTCAGCTCGGGTGGGCATGTGGCCGCGAGCTCGACCAGCTCGTGGTCCAGGAACGGCACGCGACCCTCCAGGCCCCACGCCATGGTCATGTTGTCGACGCGCTTGACCGGGTCGTCGACGAGCATCACGGTCGTGTCGAGCCGCAACCCGCGGTCGATGCCGGTCTCGGCACCCGCCCGCGCGAAGTGCTCGGTGACGAAGGCCAGGCTCGGGTCACCGTCGACGGCGAACGACCGTGACACCAGCGCGTCGTAACCGGCGCGGTCGCGGTCGAAGAAGGCCTTGCGGTAGCTGGCCACCGCGCCGTCGACGGACGCCGCGTCCGGCTCGCCCAGCGGGGGATACCAGTGATATCCGGCGAACACCTCGTCGGCGCCCTGACCGGACTGCACGACCTTGACGTGCTTGGCGACCTCCTGGCTGAGCAGATAGAAGGCGACGCAGTCGTGGCTGACCATGGGTTCGCTCATGGCGCCGATCGCGCCGTCGAGCGCGGGCAGCATCCGGTCGGTGCCGATGCGGATCTGGTGGTGGTCGGTGCCGAAACGCTCGGCGATGATGTCGGAGTATTTGAACTCGTCACCGGCGACACCGCCCACCGACTCGAAGCCGATGGAGAACGTCTTGAGCCCGTGCTGACCCGCCTCGGCGAGCAGCCCGACGATCAGGCTGGAGTCGACACCGCCCGACAGCAGGCAACCCACGGGAACGTCGGCGACCAGACGGCGCTCGACGGCGACGCGCAGCGACTCGAGAACCGCGTCCTCCCAATCCTGTTCGGACCAGCCGGCCCGCTCGGCGCTGCGGGTGAAATCGGGTTCCCAGTATGTCTTCGTGGTGCGGCGGCCGTCGGGCTCGATCGCGATCAGCGACGCCGGCGGCACCTTGCTCACCCCGCGCAGGATCGTGCGCGGCGCGGGCACCACCGAGTGAAACGTCATGTAGTGGCGCAGCGCGATCGGATCGATGCGGGTGTCGATGTCGCCACCGGCCAGCAGCGCGGGCAGCGACGACGCGAACCGGATGCGGGCCGAATTCTCGCTGATGTACATCGGTTTGATGCCGAGCCGGTCGCGGCCGAGCAGCACCCGGCCGCTGTCACGCTCGACGATCGCGAACGCGAACATGCCGAACAGTCGGTCGACGAACCGGTCGCCCCAGTGGTGATACGCCTTGAGTAGCACCTCGGTGTCGCTGTGCGAGAAGAAGCGATAGCCCTGCTCGCTGAGCTCGCGGCGCAGCTGCTTGTAGTTGTAGATGCAGCCGTTCCACGCGATCGCCAACCCCAGTTCGGAGTCGAGCATGGGCTGGCCGCCCGCTTCGGACAGATCGATGATTTTGAGGCGACGGTGACCGAGCGCGACCCTGCCCGCAGACCACGCGCCCGCCGAGTCGGGACCCCTGGGTGTCATCGCCTCGGCCATCGCCGAGACAGCTGCTACGTCAGGTACCCGGCCGTCGAGACGCACCTCGCCGGTGGCTCCACACACGCCCTCGACATTACCCCTGTTGACGCCAGCGAAACCTGGTACGGGTGTGACTTGGGTCTAGTCGGCGCTGGTGACAGCGCAAAAGCAGCGCGGCCGCACCCGTCGCGGGCAACTGATACGGCCCGGCCCCTACTCCGTGTGGCCCTTGAGGATCTCGTCCTCGATCGTGCCGCCGAGTCCCTCGGCCTCGGGGTCGAAGCCGTGCAGGCCGCCGGTGACGGCGTACTCCTCCTCGGGGGACAGCACCAGGCGGTGCCTGCCGTAGAAGCCGAACACCAGCAGACCCAGGACGTAGAAGATGACGATCGCGATGACCGCGGGCCGGTAGTCGGGGTTGACGAGCACGCCGACGAACGTCACCGCCGCGATGATCAGCGCCACGATCGCGCCCCAGTTGCCGGTCGGGCTGACCCACGGTCGGCGTGCGTTGGGGAACTTGCGTCGCAGCAGGATGAACGAGATCATCTGCAACCCGTACGCCAGCACCGCACCCCACACCGCGATGTTGAGCACCACGTCGCCTGCGCCCTCGTTGTAGTTGACGATCAGCAGCGCGACGTAGCCGATCACCGCGCCCGCCAGCAGCGCGACATACGGCGTCTGCCGAGAACCGGTCAGCGACAACGTCTTCGGGTAGTACCCGGCGCGGCTCAACGAGTACATGTTGCGGCCGTAGGCGTACATGATGCCCTGAAGGCTGGCCAGCAGGCCGATCAACGCGAACGCCGACAGCACCGCGGCGAGGTTGGCGGGCAGGAACGCGCGGAAGCCGTCGAGCAGCGGTTCATCCGAGCTGCCCAGCGACTCCGATCCCGTCACCGCCGGATTGAGGAAGAAGACGATCGCACCGCAGCCGATCAGCGAGATCAGGCCCCAGATGCCGGCGCGGGGGATGTCGCGGGCGGGGTCGTGCGCCTCCTCGGCCGCGAGCGGCAGTTCCTCGATGCCCAGGAAGAACCACATCGCGAACGGCAGCGCGTAGATGATCGCGACCCAGCCGAACGGAAGGAACGTCGACGAACCCGCGGCGTCCGGATCGGGCGCGATGTCGAAGAGCTTGGAGAAGTCCACGGCGCCGTTGGCGATCGCCAGGACGCCGAACAGCACCAGGATGCCGATCGAGATGACCGCGACGACGAGCGCGAACTTGAACGACAGTTCCGCGCCCCACGAGTTCAGGCCGACGAAGATCGCGTAGAGGATGATCCACCACAACCACATCGGCAGCGACAGGTTGAACAGGTCGGTGGTGACGGCGTTGGCGTAGGACGCCGAGAAGAACACCACGACGGCCGTGGTGAACACGTACTCGATGGTCTCGGCGAAGCCGGTGACGAACCCGCCCCACGGGCCCATCGCGGCGCGGGCGAACGAGTACGCGCCGCCGGTGTGCGGCATGGCGGCCGACATCTCGCCGATCGAGAACAGCATGCCGAAGTACATGATGACGATGAGGATCGAGGCGATGGCCAGGCCGCCCCATCCGGCGGCGCCGATGCCGAAGTTCCAGCCGGAGAAGTCGCCGGAGATGACCGCGGCGATGCCGATGCCCCACAGACCCCAGAACCCCGCGGTCCGTTTGAGTTGCCGCTTCTCGAAGTAGCCCTCGCCGGCCTGGCTGTAGGTGACTCCACCCGAACTCGTCATTCTCTCGTGTGAAATGTCCTGGGCCACCGGTTCGGCTCCTTCTTGCTGTGATGAGGGCATAGGGAGAATAAACTTGCAAAGGTCTGGTGTCCTACCTTTGGAAGTGACATTTGTGTAAAAGACATGGGCGAACGTCTGACCGAACCCGAGCCAATGGTTGACTACCCGCAATCTCGCGCCGTTGACAAGGAAAGGCCCCACCACGGATGAGCGTCGCATCGGGCATGTTGTCACAGGCCGATCTCGAGCGCATGGTCGCCGCCGGCGACATCGACACGGTGATCGTCGGGTTCTGCGACATGCAGGGCAGGTTGACGGGCAAGCGGGTGTCGGGCCGCCTGTTCGTCGAGGAGGTCGCCGAACACGGCGCCGAGTGCTGTAACTATCTGCTGGCGGTCGACGTCGACATGAACACCGTCGACGGCTACTCGATGTCGAGCTGGGAGACCGGTTACGGCGACATGGTGATGACGCCGGACTTCTCGACGCTGCGCCTGATCCCGTGGCTGCCCGGGACGGCGATGGTGATGGCCGACCTGAGTTGGCATGACGGCAGCGATGTTGCCGCAGCACCTCGCAATATCCTTAACTGTCAGATCGACCGGCTCGCTGAGCGCGGCCTGGTGCCCTACGTCGGCACCGAGCTCGAGTTCATGGTGTTCGACGACGGCTTCCGCGAGGCGTGGGCCAAGGGGTACCGGGGCATGACGGCGGCCTCGGACTACAACGTCGACTACGCGATGTTGGGCTCGACGCGAATGGAGCCGCTGCTGCGCGACATTCGGCTGGGCATGGCCGGTGCGGGCATGTACTGCGAGGGCGTCAAGGGCGAGTGCAATCTCGGGCAGCAGGAGATCGCGTTCCGCTTCGACCATGCGCGGGTCACGTGTGACAACCACACGATCTACAAGAACGGCGCCAAGGAGATCGCCGACCAGCACGGCAAGAGCCTGACGTTCATGGCGAAATTCGATGAGCGCGAGGGCAACAGCTGCCATGTGCACATCTCGCTGCGGGGCTCCGACGGTTCGGCCGTGTTCGCCTCCGACGACGACCCGCTGGGCATGTCGCCGATGTTCCGCAGTTTCGTGGCCGGCCAATTGGCCACGTTGCGCGAGATGACGTTGTTCTACGCGCCGAACATCAACTCCTACAAGCGGTTTGTCGACGGCAGCTTCGCGCCGACCGCGATCGCGTGGGGTCTCGACAACCGGACCTGCGCGCTGCGGGTCGTCGGCCACGGCCACGGCATGCGGATGGAGAACCGGGCACCGGGCGGCGACGTCAATCAGTACCTGGCGGTGTCGGCGCTGATCGCCGGTGGCCTCTACGGCATCGAACGCGAACTCGAGCTGCCCGAACCGACGGAGGGTAACGCGTATACCAGTGGCGCCGAACGCCTTCCGACGACGCTGACGGAGGCCGCGGCGCTGTTCGAGAAGTCCGAGGTCGCGCGGGCCGCGTTCGGCGACGAGGTCGTCGAGCACTACCTCAACAACGCTCGCATCGAGCTGGCCGCGTTCAACGCCGCCGTCACGGACTGGGAAAGGATGCGCGGCTTTGAACGGCTCTGACGTTTCCGGGAAGCGCCGCCCCGTGCTCGGGCTGAGCACCTATCTGCAGCAGGCGCAGACCGGCGTGTGGGACGTGCGGGCGAGCTTTCTGCCCGCGATCTACTTCGAGGGCGTCGGCCTCGCGGGCGGTATTTCGGTGC
Source organism: Mycolicibacterium celeriflavum (assembly GCA_050205545.1). Lineage (GTDB taxonomy): Bacteria > Actinomycetota > Actinomycetes > Mycobacteriales > Mycobacteriaceae > Mycobacterium > Mycobacterium celeriflavum_A. The sequence goes on along the minus strand of JBNMQV010000002.1, from coordinate 178,107 downwards.
TGCTGCCGCCGCAGGCGGTCGACGACGCGATCGCCGACCGCGTGCTCGACGGGGTCGACGGCGTCATCATCACCGGCGGGCGCGACGTGGTACCCGCGCACTACGGTCAGGAGCCACACCCGGCCACCGACCAGGACACCGAGGACAACCGCCGGCGCGACCAGTTCGAGTTCGCGCTGGTGCGTGGCGCGTTGCGACGCGGCATGCCGGTGCTGGGCATCTGCCGTGGCGCCCAGCTCCTCAACGTCGCGCTGGGCGGCACGCTGCACCAGCACCTGCCCGACGTCATCGGGCACAACCGCCACCAGCAGGGCAACGCGGTGTTCACCACGTCGACGGTGCGCACGGTGCCGGGCACGCGGCTGGCCGAGCTCATCGGCGAGACGTCGGACGTGCAGTGTTACCACCACCAGGCGATCGACGAACTCGGCGACGGACTGGTGATCAGCGCGCAGGACGACGACGGGGTGATCGAGGCGGTGGAACTGCCGGGCGACGAATTCGTGCTGGCCGTGCAGTGGCACCCCGAAGAACGCCTCGACGACCTACGGCTGTTCGCCGCGGTGGTCGAGGCCGCAGACAAATACGCACGGGACAAACACGCAAAGGAAAGGGCGAACGCTTGAGCACATCCGACGTGATCAACCCGGCCACCGAGGAGCTGCTGCGCACCGTCGAGCAGACCGACGAGGCCGCGGTCGACGATGCGGTGGCACGAGCGAAAGCGGCGCAACGGGATTGGGCGCGCCAGCCCCCGGCCGACCGGGCCGCGGCTCTGCGCGCCTTCGCCGCGACGGTGGATGCGCACGTCGACGAGCTGGCCGCATTGGAAGTCGCCAACTCCGGGCATCCGATCGGCAACGCCGAGTGGGAGGCCGGCCACGTGCGCGACGTGCTGCAGTTCTACTCGGCGACGCCGGAACGCCTGTCGGGCAAGCAGATTCCCGTCGCCGGCGGGATCGATGTGACCTTCAACGAGCCGCTCGGTGTGGTCGGCGTCATCACGCCGTGGAACTTTCCGATGACGATCGCGTCGTGGGGGTTCGCGCCCGCGCTCGCGGCGGGCAATGCGGTGCTGATCAAACCCGCGGAATGGACGCCGCTCACCACGATAAGGTTGGGGGAGTTGGCGGTCGAGGCGGGCATCCCCGCCGATCTGTTCTGTGTGCTGCCCGGCAAGGGGTCGGTGGTCGGCGAGCGCTTCGTCTCGCACCCCGATGTGCGCAAGGTCGTGTTCACCGGGTCGACCGAGGTCGGCACCCGGGTGATGGCCGGTGCCGCCAAACAGGTCAAGCGCGTCACGCTCGAACTGGGCGGCAAGAGCGCCAACATCGTCTTCGACGACTGCGATCTCGAGCAGGCGGCGGCGACGGCCCCGTACGGGGTCTTCGACAACGCGGGCCAGGATTGTTGCGCGCGCAGCCGAATCCTGGTGCAGCGCAACATCTACGACCGCTTCATGGAATTGTTCGAACCCGCCGTCAAGGGCGTCGTCGTCGGTGATCCGCGCGCGAAGGACACCGAGATGGGCCCGCTGGTGTCCAAGGCGCACTGGAACACCGTGGCCTCGTTCGTCCCCGACGACGCGCCCGTGGCGTTTCGCGGTGCGGCCCCCTCGGGACCCGGGTACTGGTTCCCGCCGACGGTGCTGACGCCGCAACGCACCGACCGCGCCGTGCGCGAGGAGATCTTCGGCCCGGTGGTCACCGTGCTGCCGTTCGACGACGAGGCCGATGCGATCGCGCTCGCCAACGACACCCCCTACGGATTGTCCGGATCGATCTGGACCGACAACCTGTCGCGGGCGCTGCGGGTGTCGCGGGCGGTGGAATCGGGCAACCTGTCGGTCAATTCGCATTCCTCGGTGCGCTACAACACGCCGTTCGGCGGCTTCAAACAGTCCGGCCTCGGCCGCGAACTCGGCCCGGACGCGCCGCTGTCGTTCACCGAAACCAAGAACGTCTTCATCGCAGTGCAGGAGGCCTGATGGATCTCACCCAACGCCTGGCGGGCAAGGTCGCCGTCATCACCGGCGGCGCCAGCGGCATCGGCCTGGCCAGCGCCAAGCGCATGAAGGCCGAGGGCGCGACGATCGTGATCGGCGACATCGATCCGGCGGCCGGAAAGACCGTCGCCGACGACCTGAACGGCACCTTCGTCCAGGTCGACGTCTCCGATCAGGTGGCGGTGGACACGTTGTTCGACACCGCCGCCGAGACGTACGGGTCGGTCGACATCGCGTTCAACAACGCGGGCATCAGCCCTCCGGAGGACGATCTCATCGAGGACACCGGCATCGACGCGTGGCAGAGGGTGCAGGACGTCAACCTCAAATCGGTGTTCTTCTGCTGCAAGGCGGCGCTGCGCCACATGGTTCCCCAGCAGAAGGGCTCGATCGTCAACACCGCTTCCTTTGTGGCGGTGATGGGTTCGGCGACCTCGCAGATCTCCTACACCGCGTCCAAGGGCGGCGTGCTGGCGATGTCGCGTGAACTCGGCGTGCAGTACGCGCGGCAGGGCATCCGGGTCAACGCCCTGTGCCCCGGGCCCGTCAACACCCCGCTGCTGCAGGAGTTGTTCGCCAAGGATCCCGAACGGGCCGCCCGGCGGCTGGTCCACATCCCGGTGGGCCGCTTCGCCGAACCCGACGAACTCGCGGCCGCGGTGGCGTTTCTCGCCAGCGACGACGCGTCGTTCATCACCGCCTCGTCGTTCCTCGTCGACGGCGGCATCAGCGGCCACTACGTCACCCCGCTCTAAGCCATGTCGGCCGACTCGGAGGTGCCGATGACGCACGCGGGGCTGACCGCGGAGGCGGCCGAAGCGCTGCTGCGCCCGGTGCGTGGGGGCAACGCCTTCGAGGACACCGTGGGCCGGCTGCTGCAGACCATCCGGCTCGGCGTGCTGCAACCCGGCGAAAGCCTGCCCCCGGAACGGGAACTCGCGACGCGGCTCGGCGTCAGCCGCGACACCGTGCGGGAGGCCATCAAGTCGCTGTCCGACGCGGGCTATCTGGTGTCGCGGCGCGGGCGATACGGCGGAACGTTCCTCGCCGACGAACTGCCCCGGCCCATCGCCAGGACCGACGACGTGACGCGCGCGGACATCGACGATGCGCTGCGCCTGCGCGAAATCCTCGAAGTCGGGGCCGCGCACATGGCGGCCAGCCGGACGCTGACCGCCGCCGAACGCGAACAACTGTGGCTGCGGCTGACCGACGTCCGCGGCGCCGCCCCCGACGACTACCGGCGGCTGGACTCGCGACTGCATCTGGCGATCGCCGAGGCCGCGGGGACGCCGTCGCTCGTTCCTCTGCTGGCCGAGAACCGGATGCGGCTCAACGCGCTGCTCGACCAGATCCCGTTGTTGCCCCGCAACATCGCCCACTCCGACGAGCAGCACGAGGCGATCGTCATGGCGATCCTGGCGGGTGACGCGGACGGCGCGGCATCGGCGATGCGCGCCCACGTCTCGGGATCGGCCGCGCTGCTACACGGCTTCCTCGACTAGGTTCCTTGGCCCGAGCGTGCGTGTTCGCTGACGACACGCCGCCGGATTTCCGACATTTGCGCACGGTCATGCGCCCGCGAGCGTGCACATCGGCGCTACATTGAGTCCCGTGAACGAGCCCGTCGGCCAGGTGGACGTCGAACGCGCGGCGTCGGCGCTGGCCGACGTCGACACCGCCAGCTGGACGCAGCGGTTCGATCTGCTGTCCGACCCGCACCGGCTGGAGATCCTGCTCACGCTGCACCGGGTCCCGGGAATCCGCGTCGGAGACCTGGCCTCGGCGCTCGGTCGCTCAGAAAACGCCGTCTCGCAAGCGCTTCGCGTGCTGCGCCAGCAGGGCTGGGTCAGCGCCACGCGGGTGGGCAGGGGTGTCAGCTACCGACTCGACGACGAGATCGTCCACGACCTGCTGCACTGGATCGGCGCCCGGCACGGTTGACGTTGACCAGGGGATTTCACGATCTCCGAATCGTTGCTTCACATCCTCGACCGATCGTCGACGACGTCAGAAGAACCTGTTCGCCGGCAGACCGACGGGCACCGAACCGAGGCAGACGACCATGAAGGACACCCTCGAAAACGCGACCGAGCACGACCGCGCGCTGAAGGCCAAACACAGGGCGCTGTGGGCGTCGGGCGACTACCCCGCCGTCGCCGCCGAATTGATCCCGGCGTTGGGCCCCGAACTGGTCCGCGCGTGCGGAGTGCGTGCGGGTGATCGTGTGCTCGACGTCGCTGCAGGCTCCGGCAACGCGGCCATCCCCGCCGCCGCAACCGGAGCGATCGTCACGGCAAGCGACCTGACCCCCGAGTTGTTCACCGCGGGACGAGCGATCGCCGACCGACAAGGAGTCCAGATCGAATGGGTCGAAGCGGATGCCGAGGCGATGCCGTTCGCCGATGACAGCTTCGACGTCGTCATGTCTTGTGTCGGTGTGATGTTCGCGCCGCATCACCAGGCCGCCGCCGATGAGCTCGTGCGTGTGTGTCGGCCGGGCGGAACCATCGGATTGATCAACTGGACTCCCCAGGGGTTCATCGGAAACCTGTTCAAGACGATGAAGCCTTACGCACCGCCCGCTCCGCCCGGTGCGAGCCCCGCACCGCTGTGGGGAGACGAAGCGCATGTGCAGTCGCTGTTGGGCGACCGGGTGACGGCTCTGCTGACGCAACGCCGAACCGTCCGCATGGACCGCTGCGCGAGCCCACTCGAATTCAGGGAGTACTGGAAGCGCAACTATGGGCCGACGATCGCAACCTATGGTTTCAATGCCGATGAGCGACAGCGGATCGCCGATCTCGACCGCGAATTTCTGCGGTTCCTGACCGAATGGAACAGTGCTCCGGGGAGTGAGGGCACCGCCTACGACGCCGAATACCTGTTGGTCACGGCCAAGAAGGCAGAACCGGGGCGCTGACAGGACGCGGGGCCCTACTTGACCAATACCCCGGACACGTGCTCCGGCCTGGTGAAAGCTGTGAGCGTGACGGTGGTGTTCCGACTGCTCGGCGACATCGGGGCCGAGGTCGACGGTGAGCGCGTCGACGTCGGGCATGCGCGCCAGCGCGCCGTTCTCGTCGCGATGCTGATCGACCTGAACCGCCCGGTCCCGTCCGATCAGTTGATCGACCGGGTGTGGGCCGACGAGCCGCCTTACCGCGCACGTAATGCGCTGGCTGCCTACGTATCCCGGTTGCGAGCGGTCGTCGGGCGCAGCCCAGACGTCGAAATCAAGCGGGACTCCGGCGGTTACGTCCTGTTGGCCGACCCGATGACGGTCGACCTGTACCGCTTCCGGCACCTGACCAAGCAGGCTCGCGCCGCCGTGGATCCCGTCGAGGCGGACGACCTGTTCGGCCGGGCGCTACGGCTGTGGCGTGGCGATCCATTCGTCACGCTCGACACCCCGTGGCTGAACGAGGTCAGAAACGCCCTGCACACCGAACGACTCGCCGTCGCACTTGATCGCAACGACGCCGGGTTGCGGGCCGGCCGACATGCCGAGTTGCTCCCCGAACTGACCACCATGCTGGCCGAGCACCCGCTGGACGAGCGTCTGGCGGCGCAGCTGATGTTGGCGCAGTACCGGTGTGGTCGTCAGGCCGACGCCCTCGAGACGTTCCGTACGGTACGTGAACGGCTCGTCGACGAGCTGGGTGCGGATCCGAGTCCAGCGCTGCAACAGGTGCATATGCAGCTCCTGGAGGGTGATCCGGAGCGTGCGGCTCCGCCGACCGGAGCACCCGCGGCCGTCAGCGCGCGGCCAAGGATGAACCTTCCACGGCGGAGCACCAGTTTCATCGGCCGCGACGACGACGTCGCGCACGTACTGGACGTCTTGGGGGATCGTTCACTCGTGACGTTGACCGGGGTCGGCGGCGTAGGCAAGACCCGCCTGGCCCTCGAAGCCGCGGCAAGAGCCGAAGCGCGCTTCGCCGACGGCATCACGCTCGTCGAGCTCGCACCTTTGGATGACAGTGCCGCCGTTGGCCATACCGTGGCGGCCGCGCTTCACCTACAGCAACGGCATGGGCTCAGCATCGAAGAAACAGTGATCGATTACCTGCGGACAAGAAACCTGCTGCTGGTTCTCGACAACTGCGAACACCTGCTCGACCCGGTTGCGCGACTGACCGACTCGATCGTCGCCAGCTGCCCCGACATCGTGGTGCTGGCCACCAGCCGAGAAGCGATCGGCGTTGACGGGGAACGCATTTGGCCGGTGTCGCCGCTGCCGCTCGGCGAGGCCACCCGGCTGTTCGCCGACCGGGCCAGGGCCAGCCGGCCCGATTTCGCGCTGGAGCACGAGCCGGTAGGTGCCGTCGCCGAGATCTGTCGACGCGTCGACGGTCTGCCGTTGGCGATCGAACTTGCGGCCGCCCGGATGCGGGCCATGAGCAGTCTCGACGTCGCACGCCGGCTGGACGGGCTGCGGTTGCTCAGCGGAGGCGCGCGGGGGATCCCTCGTCAGCAGAGCCTCGTCGCGACGATCGACTGGTCCTATGAGCTGCTCACCGAGGCAGAGCAGCGACTTTTCTCACGACTGTCCGTCTTCGCGGGCGGCTTCGATCTGGAGGCGGCGCACGCGGTGTGCGGTGCAGGTGACGAGGACGACACGCTCGATGTGATCACCGGGCTCGTCGACAAGTCGATGGTGAGCAGACAAACGGCGACCGATCGGACGCGGTACACGGTCCTGGAGATGCTGCGTGCCTATGGGCGGGATCGACTGCAGGGTAACGGTATCGATGAGTCGGTGGCATCTCGGCATGCCGAGTACTTCACCGGGCTGGCTGAATGCGCGGCTGCCGGCATGCACGGCCCTGACGAGCGGATGTGGGTGGACAAAATGCTGCCCGACTATGACAACCTGCGCGTCGCCTTCGAGCACGCACTCTCTGTTCATGACGTCGACACCGCGCTCCGGCTGGTGACCTCGCTACCCGAAGTCATCCACCTGCGTCACAGCTACGAGTCGGCCGGCTGGGCCGAGCGCGCCGTCGAAGTGGCCGAAGCCACTCATCCGCTGTATCCCGCGGCCGTCGGCTTCGCGGCGCGAGGAGCGTGGAACAGAGGCGAATTCGACAAGGCCCGCACGCTCGCGAACCTCGCGCAGGGCCGTGCCCCCGGGCGCGGCACCGCCCGGGTTGCCTATCCCGGTGATGTGCTCGCCGACGTCTCGCTGTACGAGGGTGATGCCGCCGCGGCTCTGCTGCACTATGAGGTGGAGGCGAAGCGGGCAAGGGATGATTCCGACCCGATACGTCTGGTCTGGACGCTCTTCTACATTTCGATATGTGCTGCGGCACTGCGAGTTCCGGTGGAAGGGGTAGTCGCGGCGGAAGAGGCGGTGAGCGTCGCAGAAGAAACTCGCAATGCCACCGCACAGTCGATGGGCCGCTACGCGCTCGGTCTGGTGGTCAAGAAATCCGAACCCGATCGCGCGCTGCAGTTGTTCGACGAGGCTGCCGCGTTGGCCGCGTCGGTGCGCAACCTGTGGTGGTACGGCATCGCGCTGATGGAGGCCGCGTCGACTCGTGCCGTTCACGGTGAACCTGGCGAGGCGGCAACGGTTCTCGTCGATGTGCTCGACCATTGGGACCGCGTCGGTGACTGGAGCCAGCAGTGGCTCAACCTGCGCTACGTGACTCGCTTCCTCGCCCGTATAGGGGCCGAGGACGACGCGCGCGCGCTTCACCGCGCGCTGACGACAGCTGGCAAGAAGTCACCGCTCGGCGACGTTCGCGTCGAATCCGGTCAACGTTGTCTGACCGGCGCCGAGGCGGTCGAACTGGCCAGGGCAACCCTTCTGCGCTATTGCGAAAACTCGTTCTGAACTGCGCTTTTCACGATTCGTCAACGAAGACCGAAACCGCGGGCGCGACGGTGATGGCGTAACAGTTCGCGGGAACAGCCCGCGGGCGACATGCGAAGGAGAAACATCATGGGAACAGTGCTCAACCGGGCAATTGCCGCCGCGTTGCTGTCCGCGGCCCTCGCGACGCCGGCAGTCGCCGGGCTCACCGCAGGAACTGCCGCGGCTAAGCCGAGACAGGGCAATTGCGCAGCGATCGCCGCGTCGGCCGATAGCGCCATTCACGCAGCCAACGTGGCACGCCAGCAGGGTGACAAGAAGGCGGAGAAGGATTGGAATCATATTGCCAATCGCACCCTGGACAACTACCACAGGCTCTGCCTCAGCTGAGGCGACGACCGGGCGGGCCATGATGCTCGCCCGGTCCCGCCGAAGGGCTGAGCTCGAGTGAACATGTGTTCAGCTAGACAGGTGTTCGGTTCGGGCTCTAGGCTCGCGGGGTGACCTCTTCGTACGTCGCGATGCACATGAGCGACGGCATCGTCAACGCCCCGACCTCCGTCGTCTTCGGCCTCATCGCCGTTGCCGTCGTCGCGCTGTGCGCAGCCAAGGCCAGAAACGAGCTCGACGAGCGCACGGTGCCGCTGGCGGGCCTGGTCGCCGCGTTCATCTTCGCCGTGCAGATGATCAACTTCCCGATCCTGCCGGGGGTCAGCGGTCACCTGCTCGGCGGGGCGCTCGCCGCGATCCTGGTCGGCCCGTACACCGGGGCGCTGTGCATCGCGATCGTGCTCGTTGTGCAGGCGCTTCTCTTCGCCGACGGGGGTGTGACGGCGCTGGGCACCAACATCGTCAACATGGCGGTGATCGGCGTGGCCGCTGGTTACGGGACTGCCGTGCTCCTGTATTCGGTCGCGCGCAGGCGGCGGGCCGTCCCGGTGGCCGGGCTCGGCACTATCGCGTTCGTCGCCGCATTGATCGGAACCATCTGTGCGGCAATGGGCTTCGTCATCGAATACGCGATCGGTGGAGCGGCCACCACGTCGCTGGGCGCAGTGACCGGCTACATGTTCGGTACCCATGCGCTGATCGGCATCGGGGAGGGCGTGATCACCGCGGTCACCGTGATGGCCGTCGCGCGTTCGCGTCCCGATCTGGTCTACCTGTTGCGCCGGACCCGACAGGAGGTCGCGGCATGAGGTCGCGCTGGCAGTTCTTGGCGGTGTTCGCGGTCGTCACGCTGCTGATCGCCGGCGTGGTGTCGTATTCCGCCAGTTCCAGCCCCGACGGGCTCGACTCGACGACCCTGCGCGGATGCGAGGTCGTCGAAACCGCTAATGGCGAGGAACTCACCGGCGAGTGCATTGCCCAACACGCCGAGGAGCACAGCCTGGCGGCGTCCCCGCTCGCCGACTACGCGATCGGCGGTCGCGACGGCACCGGCGGCATTGCCGGGATCATCGGCGTGCTCGCGACGGTTGTGGTCGCCGGGTCGGTCTTCTGGCTGATCGCCCGCGGCCGTAAGGCGACCGACCGCAACGGGTCGGGATAACCATGGGTGCGGGCGCTCACCCCCTCTACCGGCACGACGACTCCGCCGTGCACCGCGCCCCCGCCGAGGTCAAGGTCGTCTGCCTCCTGGTTTTCGTGCTCGCGGTCGTGGCGACACCACGGGAGATGTTCTGGCCCTTCGCCGCCTACGCCCTGATCGTCGTCGGTGTCTGGCGTCTCGCACGAATCCCGCTGCGGTGGATCCTGCCGCGAATGCTGATCGAAGCGCCGTTCCTCATTCTGGCCGTGCTGCTGCCGTTCGCTGAAGGGGGCGAGCGTATTCACGTTGCGGGGATGCAACTTTCGGTCGCCGGACTGTGGGCGGCGTGGGGCATCGTGATCAAGGGCACGCTCGGAGTCGCGGCGGCACTGACCGTGGCCGCCACCACCTCGACGACCGAACTGCCCACCGCGCTGGGCCGGCTTGGTGTGCCCGCCGTCGCGACGTCGGTGCTGGTCCTGATGATCCGCTACGTCGACCTGCTGGCCGCCGAGGCGAGCCGCATGCGGATGGCACGTATCTCGCGCGGCGATTCGCCGCGTGCCCTGCACCAGGTGGGCGCGATCGCCAAGGGTATCGGCGCACTGTTCCTACGGTCCTATGAACGAGGGGAACGCGTTTACGTGGCGATGCTGTCGCGCGGATTCGACGGCAACGCACCGGATCTGGCAGTGATCGGCGCGCCGCCGCGGGCGGTCGCGTCGCAGTGGGTGGTCGTGATGGCACCGGCTGCGACCGCGGTGGCGGTTTCCGCGTCGGCGTGGGTGCTGCGATGAACGCGGTCACGATCGAGGGCCTGCGCCACGTCTACCCGGACGGTCATGTGGCCCTCGACGGTGTCGACCTGACCGTGTCCATTGGGGAGCGCATCGCTGTGCTGGGACCCAACGGTGCGGGCAAGACCACTCTCATGCTGCACCTCAACGGTGTGCTCACCGCGACATCGGGCACGGTGCGGATCGGTGATGTCGCGCTGACCCGCAAGACACTTCACGACGTACGCAGGCGCGTGGGCCTCGTCTTTCAAGACCCCGACGACCAGTTGTTCATGCCGACCGTCGCTCAAGATGTGGCGTTCGGTCCCGCGAACTTCGGGTTGCGTGGCGACGAGCTGGCCGAGCGGGTGCGGGAGGCGCTCGAGACGGTGTCGCTGACCGAACAGGCCGACCGCAGCCCGACCCACCTGTCTGCGGGGCAGCGCCGCCGCGCGGCGTTGGCGACCGTGCTGGCATGCCGGCCCGACATCCTCGTGCTCGACGAACCCTCGGCGAACCTGGATCCCGTCGCGCGCCGGGAACTGGCCGAGACGCTGTCGAGGCTGGACTCGACGATGTTGATCGTCACGCACGACCTGCCCTACGCCGCGCAACTGTGTGAGCGGGCGGTCGTGATGGACCGCGGCGTGATCGTGGCCGACGGGGCCATCCGGGACATCCTCGCCGACGCGGAACTGCTTGCCGCGCATCGGCTGGAACTGCCTTGGGGCTTCGAGGTACCTGCCGGGCGCTGACCGGTCAATGACGTTTCGACGGCGGCCACGGCGGCTCGCCGCACAGCGCCAGCAGCGCGTTCTCGATGACCTCCGGCAACGCGGGATGAATCCAGTACTGCCCGCGCGCCATCTCCTGGGCGGGTAGGTCGAACGCCATCGCCTGGATGACGGGCTGGATCAGCGACGACGCCTGATGGCCCATGATGTGCGCACCGAGCAGCAGCCCGGTGTCGTCGTCGACGATCAGTTTGGCGATACCGCTGGTGTCCTCCATCGCCCAGCCGTACGCCACGTCGGCGTAGTCCTGAATCTTGACCTTGATCCTGAATCCCTGTGCCCGCGCCTCGTTTTCGGTCAGCCCGACGCTGGCGATCTGCGGGTCGGTGAAGACCGCCGACGGCACGTGGCGGTGGTTGGCCGGCATCAGCGCGTCGGTGTCGTCCCAGTCTTGCAGAAGATTGTGTTTGACCACGCGGGCTTCGTGGTTGGCCACGTGTTTGAGCTGGAAGTCCGACGAGATGTCGCCGAGCGCGAAAACACCGCGCGCGGTGGTGCGTTGGTATTCGTCGACGACGACCTGTCCGCTCGCCGTCACCTTCACCCCGGCGTGTTCGGCGTCGAGCATGTCGCCGTTGGGGACGCGGCCCGTCGCCACCAACAGCGTGTCGCCGCGCAGTTTCGAGCCGTCCTGGCAGGTGATCTCGACACCGCCGTCGACCTCGCGGGCGTCGACGAGTTCGTGATGGTTGCGTACCTCCCACTTCTTGGCGGCGATGTCGGTGAAGCGCATCGCGATGTCGTCGTCGTGGCCGCGCAGCAGCGTGCTGCCTCGGATCAGCAGCGTTATCCTGCTGCCCAGCGACGAGAAGATGTGCGCGAACTCGCAAGCGACATAACCACCGCCGACGATGATGAGATGTTCGGGCAGCTCGGTGATGCGCATGATCGTGTCGCTGGTGTGGTACGGCGCACCGCATTCGGTGACCGCGTCGGGCACCACCACTCGGGAACCGGCGGCGATCACCACCTGGTCGGCGGTGAACTCGTCACCATCGTCGGTGCGCAGCGCATACCGCCCGTCGGGCCGGGTCGGCCGAAACCTGGTGTGGGAACTGAAGACCTGCACGTTCGGAGACGACCGGCGGTAGTTCTCGCCGGCGACGGCCAGCGGGTCGATCCGCCCGAAGATCCGCGAGACGATATCGGGCCACCGCACGGCGTCGATGTGGGCGTCGACGCCGTATCGCGCCGCCTCCCTGACGTTGTCGGCGATGCCCGCGGCGTAGACGAACATCTTCGTCGGGATGCAACCGACGTTGAGGCAGGTGCCGCCGAACACGTTCTTCTCGCAGATCGCGATCTTCTTGTCGATGTAGCGCTCGTCGAGGATCGAGTTGCCCGAACCGGTGCCGATGATCGCGATGTCGAAGTGCGTCATGGTGACCAGCCTCCTGGGGATCGGGTGACGGCATCGGAGCCGCGGGGGGCCTGGCGCGCCAGGTACCAGTCCAGCCACCGGTCGAGTTCGTCGTACGCGGCCCTCCGCGCCTCGGGCACCGACAGGAACACGTCGTGTTTGGCGTCGACGATGGGCACGATCGTGGTGCGGTTCCCGATGCATCCGGCCCAGCGCGCGATCTGGCCCACATCGAGCACCGCATCGCCGCGCTGAATCGCCTCGGGGTCCCTCACTTCGCGGACGCTGCGGTCCGAACGCAGGATGAGGTTGGGCACGCCGACGTCGAGTCCGCGGTGCAGTTTCGCGTGCCCCCGGCGGATCGCGGCGATCCACCCCGTCGTCACGGGAAAGCCGCCAACGGGTTTCCACCGCAGGTCGTAGTCGAAGTCGCCGTGGTAGTCGCGGTGCAGGGACGTTCCGTAACCGCCCTCGCTCGGCGGCCGCACCACCAGGCGTTTGCGGACCCGCGAAACCGCGCCCAACGCGGCGCGCGTCGGCGCGGCCCGCAGGATCGACGGCCCCTGCAGATCCAGCCACGGGCTGTTCAAGATCAGACCGCCGACGCGTTTGCGGTCGGTCAGCCCGCGACGGCGCAACCGGTCCAGCCACAGCGACACGATCAGCCCGCCCGCCGAGTGCCCGTAGATGAGCACCTGCGCGGGAGACACCGCGCCGATGATGTCGAGTGCGCGCTCGAGCTCGACGTCGTAGCGGGCCAGGTCGGTGGTGAAGTGCGGGGTCTGCCCCTCTCTCCACGAACGCCCGCATTTGTGCAGGTCGATCGCGTAGAACGCGAACCCGCGGGCGGCGAAGTGGTCGGCGAGTTCGGTGTTGAAGAAATAGTCGGTGAAACCGTGCACCAACAGCACCGCGCGGGTGGCGGACGGATCGGATTCACCGCGGCGCACCAGGGTGGTGACGAGCTCGCCCTCCCCGTCCGGGTCCGCGCCGAGGGCCATCGTGTGTTGCCAGTAGCCCGGCAGCACGTCTGCCTTCCAGTCGGGCACGACAGCAACGATAGTCGGCGGTGCCGGTGCCGCCCGGTGAAGCGGGCAACGGCGCTGCGCGCGGGGATTGAGAACGGCCTCTGCGGGCTAACCTGATGACCGACCAGGGCCGCGGCCACAACGAGTCCAATCGGGGGAGCGCAACGTGTCTGACGAACCGAGGAAGACAGACGTCGTGCTCATCGGCGCCGGCATCATGAGCGGAACGTTGGGCGCCCTGCTGCGGCTGCTCGAGCCGGACTGGTCGATCACGCTGATCGAGCGCCTCGACGCGGCGGCCGCCGAGAGCAGCGACGCCTGGAACAACGCCGGCACCGGCCACTCCGCGCTGTGCGAGCTCAACTACACCCCGCAGAAGCCCGACGGGTCGATCGACATCTCGAAGGCCGTGCGCATCAACGAACAGTTCCAGGTGACGCGCCAATTCTGGGCGTACGCCGTGGAAAACGGGGTGATCAGCGATCCGCGCAGCTTCCTCAACCCGATTCCGCACGTGAGCTTCGTGCACGGCGCCGAAGGGGTGAAGTATCTGCGGCGCCGCTACGACGCGCTGGTGACCAACCCGCTGTTCGCTCGCATGGAATACATCGACGACGAACACGAGTTCGCCCGGCGGCTCCCGCTGATGGCCGACAAGCGTGACTTCTCCGACCCGGTCGCGCTGAACTGGACCGAGCAGGGCACCGACGTCGACTTCGGCGCCCTGTCCCGCCAATTGCTCGGTTACGTGGCCCAGCGCGGGATGACCACACACTTCGGCCACGAGGTGCGCGATCTGCGCAAGGACTCCGACGGTTCGTGGACCCTGAAGCTGGTCAACCTGCGCACCGGGCGCACCAGCAAGCTCAACTCCCGGTTCGTGTTCGTCGGCGCAGGCGGGGGAGCGCTGAACCTGCTGCAGAAGGCTGGGATGAAGGAGGCCAAGAACTTCGGCGGCTTCCCCGTCAGCGGCAAGTTCCTGCGCACCGACGTCTCGAGTCTGACCGCCGCGCATCGGGCCAAGGTGTACGGGCAACCGCCCGTCGGTGCGCCGCCGATGTCGGTGCCACACCTCGACGCCCGTGTCATCAACGGCCGATCCTGGTTGCTGTTCGGCCCGTTCGCCGGCTGGTCGCCGAAATTCCTCAAACAGGGCGACGTCTTCGACCTGCCCGAGTCCATCACGCTGAACAACGTCGCCTCGATGGCCAACGTCGCGCTCACCCAGTTCGGACTGCTGAAGTATCTGCTGGGCCAGCTGATGCTGTCGGACGCCGAGCGCATCGATGCGCTACGCGAATTCGCGCCCAGCGCAAGGGAATCCGACTGGGAACTCAACGTCGCGGGGCAACGGGTCCAGGTCATCTGCGGCTCGAAGGGCAAGGGCGTGCTGGACTTCGGGACCACCGTGCTGACATCCGGCGACGGCACCATCGCGGGGTTGCTGGGCGCATCGCCGGGTGCGTCGACCGCGGTGCCCGCGATGCTGGACGTGCTGGCGCGCTGCTTCGCCGAGCGGTATCCGGCATGGGAGTCCAAGATCAAAGACATGGTTCCTTCCCTGGGCCACGAATTGTCCTCCGAACCAGCGCTGTTCGACGAGGTGTGGGCGCACGGCACCCGGGTTCTGCGCCTCGACGAGACCTCGGCGGTGGCCACGGGATGACGGTCGCGCTGCGCCGCAGTTGGTCTCGGGACCTGGACGCCGCGACGCTGTACGAACTGCTGAAGCTGCGGGTCGAGGTGTTCGTGGTGGAGCAGGCCATCCCGTACCCCGAACTCGACGGCCGCGACCTGCTCGGCGAGACGCGGCACTTCTGGCTGGAAACCTCCACCGGTGAGGTGATTTCGACGCTGCGCCTGATGGAGGAGCACCCCGGCGGGCAGAAGGGCTTCCGGATCGGGCGGGTGTGCACCAAGCGCGAGGCGCGCGGGCACGGGCACAGCACGCGGCTTCTACAGGCCGCGCTCGCCGAGGTCGGCGACTATCCCTGCCGCATCGACGCACAGACGTATCTGGCGGATATGTACGCCCGCCTCGGCTTCGTCCGCGACGGTGAGGAGTTCATGCAGGACGGCATTCCGCACGTCCCTATGCTGAAGCCGTGACCTACCCCTTCAGCGCCATCGTCGGACACGACCGCTTACGGCTGGCGCTGCTGCTGTGTGCGATCCGTCCCGACATCGGGGGGGTGCTGATCCGCGGCGAGAAGGGGACCGCGAAGTCGACGGCGGTGCGGGGGCTGGCCAAGGTGCTGGAGGCCGCGGCGGACGGAGCGGCGGGCACCGCCGGCCAGCTGGTCGAGCTGCCGATCGGCGCCACCGAGGACCGGGTGGTCGGGTCGCTGGACCTGCAGAAGGTGCTGCGCGACGGCGAGCACGCGTTCTCGCCGGGGTTACTCGCCCGCGCGCACGGCGGTGTGCTCTACGTCGACGAGGTCAACCTGCTGCACGACCACCTGGTCGACGTGCTGCTCGACGCCGCGGCGATGGGCCGCGTGCACGTCGAGCGCGACGGAGTGTCGCACAGCCACGACGCCCGGTTCGTGCTGATCGGCACGATGAATCCCGAAGAGGGCGAACTGCGCCCGCAGCTGCTCGACCGGTTCGGGTTGACCGTCGACGTGCGGGCCTCACGTGACGTCGACACCCGGGTCGAGGTGATCAGGCAGCGCATGGCGTACGAGTCCGATCCCGATGCATTCGCGCAGCGTTACGCGGAGGCCGACGCCGAACTGGCGCGGCGGGTGGCGGCGGCTCGCGCCTCGGTTGGCTCGGTTTCGTTGCCGGACAGCGAATTACGGCGTATCGCGGCGCTGTGTGCGGCATTCGACGTCGACGGTATGCGCGCCGACCTCGTGGTCGCCAGGACCGCCGTCGCGCACGCCGCGTGGCGCGGTGCCGACGTGGTCAGCGAAGAAGACATCCGGGTGGCGGCCGAACTCGCGCTGCCGCACCGGCGTCGCCGCGACCCGTTCGACGACCCGGGCCTCGATCCGGGCCAGCTCGACGACGCGATGGCGCAGGCCGACGAGGCCGCTGACGAGAAACCGGAGCCCGAACCCGAACCGGACCCGCCGGGCGGGGGCGGGCAGTCGGAGGCCGAGGGCCGCGACGGGCAAGCGCCGCAACGCGATTCGGGCGGTGGGGCGTCGCGACCCAGTGCCACGCCGTCGGCGGTGTTCCGCACCCGGTCGCTGGTGGTGCCCGGTGTCGGGGAGGGTTCGCCCGGTCGCCGGTCGCGGGCGCGTAACCGCACCGGCAAGACGATCTCGTCGACGTCCGACGGTCGGACCGGTCACGGCGTGCACGTCTTCGGCACGCTGCTCGCCGCCGTCGAGCGGCAGCGGCAGCCGGGTGCGGTTCGCCCGCAGCCGGGCGACGTGCGGCGGGCGATCCGGGAGGGCCGCGAGGGCAACCTGGTGATCTTCGTCGTCGACGCGTCGGGTTCGATGGCGGCGCGTGACCGGATGTCCGCGGTCGGCGGGGCGACGTTGTCGCTGCTGCGCGACGCGTACCAGCGCCGCGACAAGGTCGCGGTCATCACGTTCCGCCAGCGCGACGCCCGGATTCTGCTGCCGCCGACGTCGTCGGTGCACATCGCGAGCCGGCGCCTCGCACGTTTCGACACCGGCGGCAAGACGCCTCTGGCGGAGGGGCTCTTGGCTGCGCGCGACCTGGTGGTGAGGGAGAAGGCCCGCGACCGCGCCCGGCGCAGCCTGGTGGTGGTGCTGACCGACGCGCGAGCCACCGGAGGCACCGACCCGTTGGGCCGGGCGCGGTCGGCCGCCGCCCGGTTGGTGGCCGAAGGCGCCGCCGCAGTCGTGGTGGACTGCGAGACGTCGTATGTGCGGTTGGGCCTGGCGCAGGAGCTCGCCGAACAACTGGGCGCCCCGGCGGTGCGGCTGGCAGAGCTTCGGGCGGACAGCCTGACCGACGTGGTCCGCACCGCCGCCTAAAGGAGAAGCAGATGCCTCAGGGCCAGCCGCTGACGATTCCCGACGACGGGTTGACCACCCGGGCGCGCCGCAACGCGCCGCTGTTCGCCGTGCACACCGGCCCGGGCAAGGGCAAGTCGACAGCGGCGTTCGGCATGGCGCTGCGGGCGTGGAACCAGGGCTTCGACATCGCGGTGTTCCAGTTCGTCAAGAGCGCCAAGTGGAAGGTGGGCGAGGAGTCGGCCTTCCGCGAGCTCGGCAAGCTGCACGACGAGCACGGCGTCGGCGGACCGGTGCAGTGGCACAAGATGGGGTCCGGGTGGTCCTGGTCGCGCAAGCAGGGTGACGAGGTCGACCACGCCGCCGCGGCGGCCGACGGCTGGGCCGAGATCGCGCGCCGGCTCGCCGACGAGCGCCACGATTTCTATGTGCTCGACGAGTTCACCTACCCGCTGAAGTGGGGGTGGGTCGACGTCGACGAGGTTGTCGAGACCCTGCGCACGCGGCCCGGCAGGCAGCATGTCGTCATCACCGGCCGCGACGCTCCGCAACAACTGGTCGACGCCGCGGATCTGGTCACCGAGATGACGAAGGTGAAGCACCCGATGGACGTCGGCCGCAAGGGACAGAAGGGCATCGAGTGGTGACCCTCTCCGAGAGTAGGCGGCCGGCGTGAGCAGGGCGACGCCCGCCGTGGTGATCGCCGCACCGGCCTCGGGGAGCGGAAAGACCACCGTCGCAACGGGTTTGATGGGGGCGCTGCGCCGGGCGGGGCGCGCCGTCGCACCGTTCAAGGTGGGGCCCGACTACATCGACCCCGGTTATCACGCGCTGGCCACGCATCGACCAGGCCGCAACCTCGACCCCGTCCTGATGGGCGAACACCTGATCGGCCCGCTGTACCGGCACGGCAGCACCCGTGCCGACATCGCCGTCATCGAAGGCGTGATGGGTCTGTTCGACGGGCGCATCAGCGAGGATTCGCGCCCCAGCGCGTTCGGGTCGACCGCACACGTGGCGGGCCTGCTCGGCGCGCCGGTCGTCATGGTCGTCGACGCCCGAGGGCAGAGCCACAGCATCGCCGCACTGCTGCACGGCTTTTCGACCTTCGACTCCTCGGTCCGCGTCGCCGGGGTGATCCTCAACCGCGTCGGTTCCCTGCGTCACGAAGAGGTGTTGCGGCAGGCGTGTGAACACGCCGGCGTACCGGTCTTCGGCGCGATCCCGCGATGTGACGAATTGACCGTTCCCTCACGGCATCTCGGGTTGGTCACCGCGGTCGAACACGGCGACAGGGCACGCGCGGCGGTGGAGGCGATGACCGGGCTCGTCGGTCGGCACGTCGATCTCGTGGGTATCGCGGCGCTCGCCGACAGCCGCGTCATGGACGACCCGTGGGACGCCGAGGAGGTCACGCCGATCGGCGGCGACGCCACCGTGGCGCTGGCGTCGGGCAAGGCGTTCAGCTTCGGCTACGCCGAACATCGCGAAGTGCTCGCCGCGGCGGGGGCCGAGGTCGTCGAGTTCGACCCGCTGACCGACCCGCTGCCGCAGGGCACGGACGCCCTCGTCCTGCCCGGCGGCTTCCCGGAGGAGTTCGTGGCCGAACTGTCGGCCAACGAGGTCGCGCGCACGCAGATCAAACAACTGGCGGCGTCGGGGGCGCCCGTGCACGCCGAGTGCGCCGGGCTGACCTATCTGGTCGACGACCTCGACGGGCACCCCATGTGCGGGGTGATCTCCGGTTCGGCGACCTTCACCGACCGCCTCACCCTCGGCTACCGCGAGGCGGTCGTGGTGGCCGACTCTCCGCTGCACTCGATCGGCGACCGCACGATGGGGCACGAATTCCACCGCACCGCAGTCACGTTCAAGGACAATTACGCGCCCGCGTGGATCTTCGCCGGTCACGACATCGCCCGCAGACGCGACGGCGTCGTGGACGGCGCCGTGCACGCCGGGTACCTGCACACCCACCCCGCCGCGCACTCGCGGTCGATCAGCCGCTTCGTCGCCGTGGCCGCGCACTCTAAGCTCGCGCCGATGAGTCGCTCGCGAGAAGAGGATCCGAGTCAGTGACCGAGAACGCCTACCTTGTCGGTTTGCGCCTGACCGGCAGGAAGGTTGTCGTCGTCGGCGGCGGCAGCGTGGCACAACGCCGACTGCCGCTTCTGGTGGCCAACGGGGCCGATGTCGTCGTCATCGCCCGCGAGGCCACGCCCGTCGTCGAGGCCATGACCGGAATCACACTGTTGCTGCGCGAGTTTCGCCCGGGCGACCTCGAGGGCGCCTGGTACGCGATCGCGGCCACCGACGACCCCGCGGTCAACGCCGCCGTCGTCGCCGAGGCCGAGGACCGTCACATCTTCTGCGTCCGCGCCGACGTCGCGATCGAGGGGACGGCCGTCACCCCCGCCTCGTTCGAGTACGAGGGGCTGTCGGTCGGCGTGCTCGCCGGCGGTGAACACCGCCGCTCGGCGGCCATAAGGTCGGCCATCCACGAAGCCATGCAGCAGGGGCTCATCGCGCCGGACATGTCGGCGACCACCGACGTCGTGCGCGGCGGTGTGGCGCTCGTCGGCGGGGGACCGGGGGACCCCGAGCTGATCACCGTCCGCGGGCGGCGCCTGCTGGCGTACGCCGACGTCGTCGTCGCCGACCGGCTCGCGCCGCAGGAACTCCTGGCCGAGATGCCCCCGCACGTCGAGGTCATCGACGCATCGAAGATCCCGTACGGCCGGGCGATGGCCCAGGACGCGATCAACGGTCTGTTGATCGAACGCGCCAAGGCGGGCAAGTTCGTCGTGCGGCTCAAGGGCGGGGACCCGTTCGTGTTCGCGCGCGGCTACGAAGAGGTGCTCGCGTGCGCCGAGGCCGGCATCCCGGTCACCGTCGTACCCGGTGTGACCAGCGCCATAGGCGTTCCCGCGCTCGCCGGCGTGCCGGTCACGCACCGCCATGTCACGCATGAATTCGTGGTGGTCAGCGGGCATGTTGCGCCTGGGCATCCCGAATCGTTAGTGAATTGGAATGCCTTGGCCGCGCTCTCGGGCACGATCGTGTTGCTGATGGCGGTCGAACGCATCGAACTTTTCGCGGAGGCTCTTCTGGAGGGCGGACGACCTGCGGATACGCCGGTTCTGGTGGTTCAGCACGGTACGACGTCCGCCGAGCGAACTTTGCGCGCGACGCTGAGCGACGCGGCAGATCGCATCCGGGACGAGGGAATTCGGCCCCCCGCGATCATCGTCATCGGCCCCGTGGCCGCCTTCGGCGGTTAAAGGATTCTTAAGATTACTGTAAGGTAACCCGTATGACGGCTCTCAATGACGCAGAGCGTGCTGCCATGCGCCGTGACGCCGAGGGTGGGGCAAACCGAGCCTTCTCATCGCAATCGCCGAAGAGCGCTGTTAAGTCTGCGCGCGAGCAAACCGGCAGGTCCTCGACGTGGCTGCCGTCGCGACGGTTCATCGCGGCGGTCATCGCGATCGGCGGCATGCAGCTGCTCGCGACCATGGACAGCACGGTCGCGATCGTCGCGCTGCCCAAGATCCAGGACGAGCTGAGCCTCTCAGACGCAGGCCGCAGCTGGGTCATCACCGCCTACGTGCTGACGTTCGGCGGGCTGATGCTGCTCGGCGGGCGCCTCGGCGACACCATCGGCCGCAAGCGCACCTTCATCGTCGGCGTCGCACTGTTCACCATCGCCTCGGTCCTGTGCGGTCTGGCCTGGAACGAGGCCACGCTGGTCACCGCCCGGCTGCTGCAGGGCGTCGGCGCGGCGATCGCGTCACCGACCGCGCTGGCGCTGATCGCGACCACGTTCCCGAAGGGGCCGGCCCGTAACGCGGCCACCGCGATCTTCGCGGCGATGACCGGTATCGGCTCGGTGATGGGTCTGATCGTCGGCGGCGCGCTGACCGAGGTGTCGTGGCGCTGGGCGTTCCTGATCAACGTGCCGATCGGCCTGGTGATGATCCACCTGGCCCGCAAGACACTGCGCGAGACGAGTCGCGAGCGGCTCAAGCTCGACGCGGCAGGTGCGATCCTGGCCACGCTCGGCTGTACCGCCGCGGTGTTCGGGTTCTCGATGGGGCCCGAGCAGGGCTGGCTGTCGCCGGTCACGCTGGGCTCCGGCCTGGCCGCGGGCGCCGCGTTCCTGGCGTTCCTCTACGTCGAGCGGACCGCCGCCAACCCCGTCATGCCGTTCGACCTGTTCAAGGACCGCAACCGCGTGGCGACGTTCGCCGCGGTGTTCCTCGCCGGCGGCGTGATGTTCACGCTGACCGTGCTGATCGGCCTGTACGTACAGGACATCATGGGCTACAGCCCGCTGCGGGCCGGCATCGGCTTCATTCCGTTCGTGATCGCGCTCGGCATCGGGCTGGGGCTGTCGTCACAGCTGGTGCAGATGTTCCCGCCCCGGATGCTCGTGATCGCCGGCGGCGTGCTGGTTCTCGGCGCGATGATCTACGGCTCCACACTCGACGCGAACATCCCGTACTTCCCGAACCTCGTGCTGCCGATCACCGTCGGCGGCCTGGGCATCGGCATGATCGTGGTGCCGCTGATGCTGTCGGCGATCGCCGGTGTCGGCTTCGACCAGATCGGCCCGGTCTCGGCTATCGCGCTGATGCTGCAGAACCTCGGCGGGCCCGTCGTGCTGGCCGTGATCCAGGCCGTGATCACCTCGCGCACGCTGTATCTGGGTGGCACCACCGGCCCGGTCAACGACATGAACCCCGCGCAGCTGCACGCCCTCGACCAGGGCTACACGTACGGGCTGCTGTGGGTGGCCGCGGTCGCGGTGATCGTGGGCGCTGCGGCGTTGTTCATCGGCTACACCGCCTCGCAGGTGGCGCATGCGCAGGAAGTCAAGGACGCGATCGACTCCGGAGAGCTTTAGCTCGACATCAAGCCGGCGAGAGCTTTAGCCCCTCCTAGTCGGCAACGCCAGCCGCGAGACCTGATCCGCACTCGGTAGGGTGGCTGTCCATGTCTGCCGTCGGTGGTTCCTCCGAGTCGACGGAACGCCCCGTCCCGCCCGCGGCGCTGCCGCTCGCGAAGTCGGTTCTGGGCCCGGCGATCATCGCGATCACCGGCATGCAGCTCATGTCGACGCTCGACGGCACGATCGTCATCGTCGCGCTGCCCCGCATGCAGGCCGAGCTCGGACTGGCCGACGCCACCAAGAGCTGGGTGATCACCGCCTACGTGCTGGCGTTCGGCGGGCTGCTGCTGCTCGGTGGCCGCGTCGGTGACGCGATCGGCCACAAGCGCGCGTTCCTGTCCGGCGTCGGGGTCTTCACGATCGCGTCGCTGGTGTGCGGCCTGGCCACCGACCCGACCACGCTGATCGTCGCGCGGGCCGTGCAGGGCACCGGGGCGGCCGTCGCGGCGCCCACCGGGCTGGCGCTGATCGCGACGACGTACGCGGTGGGCCAGGCGCGTAACCGTGCGCTGGCGATCTCGGCGGCCATGCAGGGCATCGGCTCGGTGCTCGGGCTGGTGCTCGGCGGCGCGCTGACCGTGATCTCCTGGCGGCTGGCGTTCCTGATCAATGTGCCGATCGGCATCGCGATCATCGCGATCGCGGTCTTCAAACTCGCCGAAACCCACCACGAGAGGCTGAAACTCGACGTCACCGGCGCGCTGCTGGCGACGCTGGGCTGCACATCGGCGGTGCTGGTGTTCACCCAAGGCCCGCCGCGCGGCTGGATCGACCCGCTGGTCATTGGCGCCGCGGTCGCGTCGGCGGTGTTCTTCGTCAGCTTCCTGCTCGTCGAACGCACCGCGCAGCACCCGATCGTGCCGTTCTCGGTGTTCGACAACCGCAACCGGGTGATGACGTTCGTCGCGCTGTTCCTCGCCGGCGGGGTCCTGCTCACGCTGACCGTGATGATCGGGCTGCTGGTGCAGGACGTCCTAGGGTACTCGGCGCTGCGGGCAGGCATCTGTTTCATCCCGTTCGCGCTCGCCTTCGGGGTGGGCACGGCGGTGGCCGCCCGGCTCGCACCGCATGTGGCGCCGCGCTGGCTGATCCTCGGCGGCGGTCTGTTCGTCTTGGGCGCGATGCTCTACGGCTCGACGCTGGACCGCAGCATCCCGTACTTCCCGGATCTCTTCGCGCCGATCGTCGTGGGCGGCTTCGGCATCGGGGCCATCGCGGTGATCCTGCCGCTGTGCGCGATCGCGGGGGTGGGGCCCGGCGAGATCGGCCCCGTCTCGTCGATCACGCTGATGGTCCAGAACCTCGGCGGCCCGCTGGTGCTCGTCGTGATCCAGGCCGTGCAGACCTCGCGCACGCTCTACCTGGGCGGCACCACCGGGCCGGTGAAGGACATGACGCCGGCGCAACTCGACGCCCTCGGATACGGCTACACCTACTCGCTGCTGTGGGTGGCCGGTGTCGCGGTGTTGGTCGGGGTCGCCGCTTTCTTCATCGGCTTCTCGGCCCGCCAGATCGCCGCCGCGCAGCACACGAAGGAGGCGGTGGAGGCCGGCGAGCTGTAGCCCGCGCGGTCAGTAAGGTTGTCGGCTGTGATCACCCGCATGTCGGAGCTGTTTCTGCGTACCTTGCGCGACGACCCCGCCGACGCCGAAGTGCCCAGCCACAAACTGCTGATCCGCGCCGGCTACATCCGGCCAATCGGTCCCGGTCTTTACAGCTGGCTGCCGTTGGGGTTGCGGGTGCTGCGCAAGATCGAAGACGTCGTCCGTTCCGAGATGGCGGCCATCGGCGGCCAGGAGATCCTGTTTCCCGCGCTGCTGCCGAAGGCGCCCTACGAGACGACGAACCGCTGGACCGAGTACGGCGACGGGGTGTTCCGGCTGCAGGACCGCCGCCGCAACGACTACATGCTCGGCCCGACCCACGAAGAGTTCTTCGCCTTGACGGTGAAGGGGGAGTACAGCAGCTACAAGGACTTTCCGCTGCTGCTGTTCCAGATCCAGACCAAGTATCGCGACGAGGCCCGGCCGCGCGCCGGGATCCTGCGCGGCCGCGAGTTCGTCATGAAGGACTCCTACTCGTTCGACGTCGACGACGACGGCCTGCGGGCGCAGTACGAGGCTCACCGCGGGGCCTACCAACGGATCTTCGACCGGCTCGGCGTGCGCTACGTGATCGTCTCAGCGGTGTCGGGCGCGATGGGCGGCAGCGCCTCCGAGGAGTTCCTGGCCGAGAGCGAGATCGGCGAGGACACGTTCGTGCGCTGTCTGGAGTCGGGCTATGCCGCCAACGTCGAAGCGGTCACCACGGCCGCTCCGGAAGCGCTGCCGATCGACGGCCAGCCCGAGGCGAAGGTCTACGACACCCCGGGCACCCCGACGATCGCCACGCTCGTCGACTGGGCCAACGCGACGCTCGACCGCACGGTCACCGCGGCCGACACCCTGAAGAACGTCATGCTCAAGACCCGCGTGCCCGGCGGCGAATGGGAGCTGCTGGCCGTCGGCGTGCCCGGCGACCGCGAGGTCGACGACAAGCGGCTCGGCGCCGCGCTCGAACCGGCCGAGTACGCGCTGCTCGATGACGCCGACTTCGCCAAGTACCCGTTCCTGGCCAAGGGGTATATCGGTCCGAAAGCGTTGCTGGCCAACGGTGTTCGCTATCTGGTCGATCCGCGGGTCGTCGACGGCACGTCGTGGATCACCGGCGCCGACGAACCCGGCAAGCACGTCGTGGGTCTGGTCGCGGGGCGCGACTTCGTCGCCGACGGCACGATCGAGGCCGCCGAGGTGCGCGACGGCGACCCGTCGCCGGACGGGGCGGGGCCGCTGGTGAGCGCGCGCGGCATCGAGATCGGCCACATCTTCCAACTGGGCCGCAAGTACACCGACGCGTTCGAGGTCGACGTCCTCGGCGAGGACGGCAAGCCGGTCCGATTGACGATGGGCTCCTACGGCATCGGGGTGTCGCGGCTGGTCGCCGTCATCGCCGAACAGCACCACGACGAGCTCGGCCTGCGCTGGCCGTCGCAGGTGTCGCCGTTCGACGTCCACCTCGTGATCGCGAACAAGGACGCCGCCGCGCGCACCGGGGGCGAGGAGTTGGCCGCCGAGCTGGATCGGATCGGGGTCGACGTGCTGCTCGACGACCGCACCGCCTCACCCGGGGTGAAGTTCAAGGACGCCGAACTGCTCGGGGTGCCGTGGATCGTGGTGGTCGGTCGCGGCTGGGGCAACGGCGTCGTCGAGTTGCGCGACCGGTTCTCGGGCGAGACGCGGGAGATCGCGGTCGACGGCGCGGCCGATGAGCTCGTCGCCGCCCTGCGGGCCTAGCGCGAACGTGGGTTACCCGCACGCCTGAAGCGGCCGAAGCGTGACATAAGCCCACACTCGGCAGCGACCTGAGGAGCTATTCGCTGCCGCCGGGAAACGGCACCGTGACCGGCGTCGTGCCGAGCACCTGGCTCCAGCGCGCGGCCGTCACCGCGCACTGCGTCAGCGCGGCCACGCCGAAGGCCCGTTCCTGCTCGGAGGTGGCCTGCTCGACGACCGCGCGCCACGCGACGGCGGCGTCCTCCTCCATCCGGACCGCGAGCTTGGCGGCGTCGGTGGGTGTCTCGACCTCCATCGGCAGCTGATAACCCGCCTCCGGCAGGGGACCGGCGATCGACCGGTCGGCCAGCATCTTCAACCCGGCCTCGCGGCGTTCGCGGTGTTCGGCCATCGATTTCGACACCAGCTTGTTGTCTTCGGGCGCGGAGTGCGCAGACACGATGCCGTAGCCGTAGATGGTCGCGTGCTCGGTGGCAACCGCGTCGTAGAGCGCGCCGTCCGCGGCGTCCGACGGCCTCGTGGGGGCGGGTTCGGCCGACGTCATCGGGTCTTCTCCGGGCCGGCGAGCGCCACGGTGTACGCGGCCGTGCACGCGGCAGCGATGGAGGCGAGCAATCCGGCGCGGTAGCCGTCGAGCTTCGCCGCGAGTTCGCTGGCGCTGGACGCCGAGACCCGCAGCGCGTTCGCGGCGTCCTTGACCGTCGGCGGCTTCGCCGGCTCGGCGGTGGTGCTGGTCGGGGTCGAGGTGGGCGCCTCTTCGCCGCGCAGCCGGATCAGTTCGTCCGACAGCGCCTGGGCGTGGGCCGCGCGTTCGGCCGCCACCGCCGTCAGCGCCTGGGCGACGTCGCCGCGCTCGTTGGCGGCGGCGTCGGTGGCGAGCTGGCTGTCGACGCGGGCCCGGTCGAGCTGAGCTGCGAGTTCGTCGACTTCCGGCGGCGGGGGCGGGGAACCGCAGGCCGCCGCGGTCGCGCCCACCAGCGCCAATGCCGCGGCCGAGGCCAACACGCGTCTCCTGCTGATGGTCGGCGGGGGGCTCGGCACGAGCAACATCTTGCCATTGCGCGGTCTTCGCATCGGCGTTCGTTTGGCGTTTACCGCGCCGGTGCTGGCGTATCGTGGAGTGTCGGTTCCAGGGTGTGTCGCCGGGGATCGGGTCCGGACAACTCAAGACGAGGAGCTCGCCGTGACGGAGCATTCTGCGGGATTGCCGTCGCAGAAAGAGGTGATCGAGCTACTCGACGGCGAGTTTGCGCGCGCCGGTTACGAAATAGAGGACGTGATCGTCGACTCGGCAGCGCGCCCGCCGCGCATCACGGTCGTGGCCGACGGGGACGACGGCCTCGACCTCGATTCGATCGCCCAGCTGTCCCGAACCGCTTCCGCCTTGCTCGACGACGTCGACGCCCGATGGGCGCCCTATGTCCTGGAGGTCACCTCGCCCGGGGTGGACCGGCCGTTGACCTCCGAGAAGCACTACCGCCGGGCCCGCGGCCGCAAGGTCGAACTGACGTTGTCCGACGGCACCCAACTCACCGGCAGGATCGGCGAAACCCGCGACGGTGTCGTGCGTCTCGTGGTGCGCACCGGACGCCAGGCCGGCTTCTCCGTTCGTGAGCTGCCGCTGGATGGCATCTCCAAAGCTGTTGTGCAAGTTGAATTCTCGCCTCCCAATCCGCGAGAGCTGGAGCTGGTCGGCCAATCTGGGAAGGAGGCTTCGGCGTGAACATCGACATGGCCGCGCTGCACGCCATCGAGGTCGACCGCGGAATTCCGGTGGGCGAGCTCGTCGAAACCATCAAATCCGCTCTGCTGACCGCCTATCGACACACCGAGGGGCACGCCGCCGAGGCCCGCATCGAGATCGACCGCAAGACCGGTGAGGTCAAGGTCATCGCGTCCGAGGTGGACGAGGACGGCAACACGATCAGCGAATGGGACGACACCCCAGAGGGATTCGGTCGCGTCGCCGCTACGACGGCGCGCCAGGTGATGCTGCAGAGATTCCGCGACGCCGAGAACGAGAAGACCTACGGGGAGTTCTCCGCCCGCGAGGGCGACATCGTGGGCGGGGTTATCCAGCGCGATGCGCGGGCCAACGCGCGCGGCCTGGTCGTCGTCCGGATGGGCAGCGAGACCAAGGGGTCCGAGGGTGTCATCCCGGCCGCCGAACAGGTGCCCGGCGAACGCTACGAACACGGCGACCGGTTGCGCTGCTACGTCGTCGGCGTCAGCCGCGGCGCGCGGGAACCGCTGATCACGCTGTCGCGCACACACCCGAACCTTGTGCGCAAGCTGTTCTCGCTGGAGGTGCCCGAGATCGCCGAAGGCTCGGTCGAGATCGTGGCGGTCGCCAGGGAGGCCGGACACCGCTCGAAGATCGCGGTCACCTCGCGGGTGCCGGGTCTCAACGCCAAGGGCGCCTGCATCGGGCCGATGGGTCAGCGGGTGCGCAACGTCATGAGCGAGCTCTCGGGCGAGAAGATCGACATCATCGACTACGACCCCGACCCCGCGAAGTTCGTCGCCAACGCGCTCTCACCAGCCAAGGTGGTGTCGGTGACGGTCATCGACGAGGCCGCCCGCGCGGCCCGCGTCGTCGTTCCCGACTTCCAGCTGTCGCTGGCCATCGGCAAGGAAGGGCAGAACGCCCGGCTGGCGGCCCGGCTCACCGGCTGGCGCATCGACATCCGCAGCGACGCGCCGCCCGCCGGGACGGGAGAGTCCGACCAGGACGCGGCCCGCGGCGCCGTGGGGGACCGGTAAGCGCCGACGGTCGCGCGTGTCCACGCCGACCAGCGCAGCCATTTCAAATACCAGCGGCAGTGACGGTAGACTCACCTGTGATCCAGCGCGAGACTTCGGCTTCGGCGCAACGACGCAGCCCCGACGACCTTGTCGGACCGGTGCGGACCTGCGTTGGTTGCCGGAAACGAGAGCTGGCCGTCGAACTGCTTCGGGTGGTCGCTGTCGGCAACGTCGATGGGGCTGGGAATCATCTCAGCACCGTCACCGTTGACCCGGCGAGAAAGCTGCCGGGGCGGGGTGCGTGGCTGCATCCCACTCCTCAGTGCCTCGAAGCAGCGATTCGGCGGCGAGCGTTCGGTCGAGCGTTGCGCATCACCGGTTCACCGGACGTATCCGCGGTGATCGAGTATGTCGGCACTGTGAGCAGTGCGGACCCGCCCGACCTCCCGGCAACAGAACAGGTAGCGAAGAACATGAGCACACCGTGAAGTCCCGATGACCATGTGTCATAGCTAACCCGAGGCGCGGCGCCTACCACCGCTGACGCCTCTAGAGATGGAGATGTAGTGGCAGGTAAGGCCCGTGTACACGAGTTGGCCAAGGAACTCGGTGTCACCAGCAAGGAAGTACTCGCTCGCCTGAGCGAACAGGGCGAATTCGTCAAATCCGCGTCCTCCACGGTCGAGGCCCCGGTCGCGCGCCGGCTGCGCGAATCCTTCGGCGGTGGGAAGAAGGCCGCCGAGAAGGTCAAGGCCGATGGCAATGGTGCGGCAACGGCCAAGCCGGCCGCGCCCGCCAAGAGCACCCCCGCGGAGCCCGCGAAGGCTCCCGCACCCAAGCCTGCGGCGCCGGCCGCCGAGGCTCCGCCCGTCGCGCCTCCCGCGGCGGCCGCCCCGCCGGCCACGCCCGCCCCGCCGGCGGCTCGCCCGGGTCCGCGCCCGGGTCCGTCGCCGAGCGCGCCCAAGCCCGCTCCGCGCGTCCCGCGCGTCGGCAACAACCCGTTCTCGACTCAGCAGCCCGTCGATCGCCCGATCCCGCGGCCGCAAGGTCCCCGTCCCGGCCCCGGTGGTCCGCGGCCCGGCGCCCCGCGCCCGGGGATGTCCCCGAGCAACATGCCGCAGCGTCCCGGCGGCCCCCGGCCCCCGCGTCCCAGTGGCGGTCCGCGGCCCGGCCCCGGCGGCGGCGGTCCTCGTCCCGGTGCGGGCCAGGGCGGTCGTCCCGGCGCCGGTGGTGGCGGCGGCGGTAACTACCGCGGAGGCGGTCCCGCCGGCGGCGGTTTCCGCGGCCGTGGTGGCGGCGGTCGTCCCGGCCAGCGCGGCGGTGCGGCCGGCGCGTTCGGTCGTCCCGGCGGTGCGCCCAAGCGCGGACGCAAGTCGAAGAGGGCGAAACGCGCCGAATACGAGAACATGCAGGCGCCGGTCGTCGGTGGCGTCCGCCTGCCGCACGGCAACGGCGAGACCATCCGGCTGGCCCGCGGCGCTTCGCTGAGTGACTTCGCCGAGAAGATCGACGCCAACCCGGCGTCGCTGGTGCAGGCGCTGTTCAACCTCGGTGAGATGGTCACCGCGACGCAGTCGGTCGGCGACGACATCCTCGAACTGCTCGGCGGCGAGATGAACTACAAGGTTCAGGTCGTCTCCCCGGAGGACGAGGACCGCGAACTGCTCGAGTCCTTCGACCTGACCTACGGCGAAGACGAAGGCGGCGAAGAGGACCTCGAGTTCCGTCCGCCGGTGGTCACCGTGATGGGTCACGTCGACCACGGCAAGACGCGACTGCTGGACACGATCCGTAACGCCACCGTCCGCGAGGGCGAGGCCGGCGGCATCACCCAGCACATCGGCGCCTACCAGGTCGAGGTCGACCTCGACGGCACCGTGCGGCCGATCACCTTCATCGACACCCCGGGCCACGAGGCGTTCACCGCCATGCGTGCCCGCGGCGCGAAGGCCACCGACATCGCGATCCTGGTGGTCGCCGCCGACGACGGCGTCATGCCGCAGACGGTGGAGGCGATCAACCACGCGCAGGCCGCCGAGGTGCCGATCGTGGTGGCGGTCAACAAGATCGACAAGGAAGGCGCCGACCCGGCCAAGATCCGCGGCCAGCTCACCGAGTACGGGCTGATCCCCGAGGACTACGGCGGCGACACCATGTTCGTCGACATCTCCGCCAAGCAGGGCACCAACATCGAGGCGCTGCTGGAGGCCGTGATCCTCACCGCGGACGC
Organism: Mycolicibacterium celeriflavum; assembly: GCA_050205545.1. Classification (GTDB taxonomy): domain Bacteria; phylum Actinomycetota; class Actinomycetes; order Mycobacteriales; family Mycobacteriaceae; genus Mycobacterium; species Mycobacterium celeriflavum_A. The sequence continues at coordinate 147,596 of JBNMQV010000002.1, read as the reverse complement.
GGCGCTGGACCTGCGGGCCAACCCCGACATGGAGGCCCAGGGTGTGGCGATCGAGGCGCATCTGGACCGTGGTCGCGGCCCGGTGGCCACGGTGCTGGTTCAGCGCGGCACGCTGCGGGTGGGCGACTCGGTGGTGGCCGGCGACGCGTACGGCCGTGTCCGGCGCATGGTCGACGAGCACGGCGAGGACGTCGCCGAGGCGCTGCCGTCGCGGCCCGTCCAGGTCATCGGCTTCACGTCGGTGCCGGGCGCGGGCGACAACTTCCTGGTCGTCGACGAGGACCGCATCGCGCGCCAGATCGCCGACCGGCGCAGCGCCCGCAAGCGCAACGCCTTGGCCGCGCGCAGCCGCAAGCGGATCAGCCTCGAGGATCTGGATTCGGCGCTGAAGGAAACCAGCCAGCTGAACCTGATCCTCAAGGGCGACAACGCCGGTACGGTCGAAGCCCTCGAGGAGGCCCTGCTGGGCATCCAGGTCGACGACGAAGTCGAGCTGCGGGTCATCGACCGCGGTGTCGGTGGCGTCACCGAGACCAACGTCAACCTGGCGTCGGCCTCGGATGCGATCATCATCGGCTTCAACGTCCGCGCCGAGGGCAAGGCGACCGAGCTGGCCAACCGCGAGGGCGTGGAGATCCGCTACTACTCGATCATCTACCAGGCGATCGACGAGATCGAGGCCGCGCTCAAGGGCATGCTCAAGCCGATCTACGAGGAGAAGGAGCTCGGCCGCGCCGAGATCCGCGCGATCTTCCGGTCGTCGAAGGTCGGCAACATCGCCGGCTGCCTCGTCCAGTCCGGGATCATGCGGCGCAACGCGAAGGCCCGGCTGCTCCGCGACAACGTCGTGGTGGCCGAGAACCTCACCGTGTCGTCGCTGCGCCGGGAGAAGGACGACGTCACCGAGGTCCGCGAGGGCTACGAGTGCGGTCTGACGCTGACCTACTCCGACATCAAGGAAGGCGACGTCATCGAGACCTACGAGCTGGTGGAAAAGGAGCGCACCTAGAGTGGCGGACCCCGCACGGGCGAAGCGACTGGCCAAGCGCATCTCCACCATCGTCGCCTCGGCGATCGAGTACGAGATCAAGGATCCGCGGCTGGCCGGTGTGACGATCACCGACGCCAAGGTCACCAACGATCTGCACGACGCGACGCTTTACTACACGGTGCTCGGCGCGTCGCTGTCCGAGGAGCCGGACTTCGGCGCGGCTGCGGCCGGGCTCGAGAAGGCGAAGGGTGTGCTGCGGTCCAAGGTCGGCGCGAGCCTGGGTGTGCGGTTCACACCCACGCTCGCGTTCGAGCGCGACACCGTTCCCGACGCCGCCGTGAAGATGGAGGAGCTACTGGCTCGCGCCCGCGCCGCGGATGAGGAATTGGCGAGAGTTCGGGAAGGTGCCAAGCACGCAGGCGATGCGGACCCGTACCGTGTCACTGAAGAGGGTGAGGCAGTAGCCGGGGGGCCTGGCGACTCTGAGGACATCGGTGACCGCGATCGACAAGACGACTGACGCTCCGGAAGTGGGCGATCGGGTCGACGCCCGGCGCGCAGCCGAACTTCTCTCCGCGGCCTCCTCGGTCGGCGTGGTCTGCCACGTCTACCCCGATGCCGACACCATCGGTGCCGGTCTCGCGCTGGCGCTGGTGCTCGACCAGGTCGGCAAGAGCGTCCAGGTGAGTTTCGCCTCGCCGGAGAAGCTGCCCGAATCGCTGCAGTCGCTGCCCGGATGTCATCTGCTCGTCGGCCCCGACGAGATGCGCCGCGACCACGACCTCGTCGTCACCGTCGACATCCCCAGCGTCAACCGCCTCGGTGCGCTGCGAGGCCTCGTCGGCCCCGGCCGCGAGGTGCTGGTGATCGACCACCACGCCTCCAACCGGCTGTTCGGCACCGCGAACTACGTCGACGCCTCGGCGGACTCCACCACGATGCTGGTCGCCGACCTGCTCGACGCGTGGGACAAGCCGATCGACATCGGCGTCGCGCACTGCCTGTACGCGGGGCTGACCACCGACACCGGTTCGTTCCGCTGGGCCACCCCCCGCGCGCATCGGCTGGCGGCGCGCCTTGTCGAACTCGGCGTGGACAACGCCGGCATCAGCCGGACCCTGCTCGACACCCATCCGTTCGCCTGGCTGCCGATGCTGTCGCGTGTGCTGGCGTCGGCGCAGTTGCTGCCGGACGCGGCCGGTGGTCGCGGCCTGGCGTACGCGGTGGTGGACCACCAGGAGTGGGCGAACGCCCGCCCCGAGGAGGTCGAGAGCATCGTCGACATCGTGCGCACCACCCAGGAGGCCGAGGTCGCCGCGGTGTTCAAGGAGATCGAGCCCGGGCACTGGTCGGTGTCGATGCGGGCCAAGTCCTATGACCTGTCACCGGTCGCGAGTGGGTTCGGCGGTGGCGGCCATCGCCTGGCCGCGGGATATTCGGCCACCGGGTCCACCGAGGACGTGGTGAAGGCGTTGCGCACGGCCCTTGGCTGAGCCCGGAACGGAGCCGCCGGACGCTCCGGTGACCGGGCGCCGGATCGCCGGGCTGGCGATCCCCGCGCTCGGAGTGCTGGCCGCCGAACCGATCTACCTGTTGTTCGACCTCGCGGTGGTGGGCCGGTTGGGCGCCCTGCCGTTGGCCGGTTTGGCGATCGGCGCGCTGATCCTTTCCACGCTGAGCTCGCAGATGACGTTTTTGGCCTACGGCACCACGGCGCGGTCGGCGCGGTTCTACGGCGCCGGCCACCGGGCGGCCGCCGTCGGGGAAGGGGTGCAGGCAACCTGGCTCGCGCTGGGGCTGGGCGCGGTCATCGTCGCGGCCGTGCAGGTGTTCGCGGTGCCGTTGGTGACGGCGCTGGCGGGCTCGTCCGACGGGGGAGAGATCGCCGACGAGGCGCTGCCGTGGGTGCGCATCGCGATCGTCGGGGTGCCCGCGATCCTGGTGTCGGCTGCGGGTAACGGATGGATGCGCGGGGTGCAGGACACCGCGCGGCCGTTGCGGTTCGTGGTGTTCGGTTTCGCGGTGTCGGCGGTGCTGTGCCCGCTGCTGGTGTACGGCTGGCTCGGCATGCCCCGGCTCGGGCTGCCGGGCTCGGCCGTCGCGAACCTGGTGGGCCAGTGGGTGGCCGCCGCGCTGTTCTGCCGCGCGTTGTGGATCGAACGGGTGCCGCTGCGGTTGCACCCCGAGGTGTTGCGCGCGCAGGTGGTGATGGGCCGCGATCTGGTGTTGCGGACGTTGGCGTTCCAGGCGTGCTTTGTCTCGGCGGGCGCGGTCGCCGCCCGCTTCGGGGCGGCCGCCGTCGCAGCCCACCAGGTGGTGCTGCAGTTGTGGAACTTCCTTGCGCTGGTGCTGGATTCGCTGGCGATCGCCGCCCAGTCACTGGTCGGCGCCGCGCTGGGTGCCGGGCTTCTGACGCACGCCAAGTCGGTGGCGTGGCGGGTCACGATCTTCTCGACGTTGGCCTCGGCGGTGTTGTCCATTGTTTTCGCGGTCGGCGCGTCGGTGTTTCCGAGCGTGTTCACCGACGACCGCTCGGTGCTCGACGCGATCGGCGTGCCGTGGTGGTTCATGGTGGCCCAATTGCCGGTCGCCGGAATCGTTTTCGCGCTCGACGGTGTGCTGTTGGGCGCCGGCGACGCGAAGTTCATGCGCAACGCGACGCTGGCCAGCGCGCTGGTGGGTTTCCTGCCGTTGATCTGGTTGTCGCTGGCGTTCGGCTGGGGGCTGCTGGGGATCTGGGCCGGGCTGTCGACGTTCATGGTGCTGCGGCTGGTGTTCGTCGGCTGGCGCGCGTTTTCGGGCCGCTGGCTGGTGCCCGGCACGGCGTGACCTCTATCGGCGTGGGCTCACGCGGACGCTCGCGGAGCGCCAGCGGCCGCGCTATGCGCGGACGCGCGCGATCGCGGCCCAGCCGAACTCCGTCGTCTTGACCCGGACATCGTCAAATCCCGCCGCTGCCAACCGATCCGGCAAGGTGTCGGGGTCGACGGGATTGTAGGTGTCGCCTTCGTGCGCGACGGCCAACTCGTCGCTGCCGAGGCTGTCGCTGGCCACCAGCGCCGCCCCGGGCCGCAGGACGCGGGCGACCTCGGCGAACAGCTTGTCCTGTAGGTCGGCGGTGGGGACGTGGTGCAGCATCGTGAAACACGCTGCGCCGGTGAAGCGGTGGTCGTCGTAGGGCAGCGCCGTCGCGTCACCACGCACGATCTCGACGGTCGGCACGTCGGCGAAGCGATCGGTCAGCATCGCCGCGAGCTCGTCGTCGATCTCCACCGACGTCAGCCGTCCGACCGTTTCGCTCAGCACGTCGGTGGTCGCGCCGTACCCGGGACCGACCTCGAGCACGTCGTCGCCGAGGTCCACCTCGCCCAACGCCCACGGCAGGATCACCTCGCGGATCAGCTGCCGCCATTCGTCGCTGCCGCAGTACTCATGCGCTTCGTTCACGCTCGCAGCCTATGAGGGTGCACAAACCGCTGTAAATCCGCGGCGCCGCGCAACGAGCGGAGTCAGCGGACCTGGGAGCGACCTCGCTGAAGGACGGCGTCGCGGTTGGCGGCGATGTCGTCACCGCTGGCCGTGCGCATCCACTCCCGCGCCGACGCCGCCTCGATCCACAACCCCTCGTTGGTCTGAGCCTCGTCGATGCGGTGGTAGGAGCCCAGCAGCGCCCGCACCGCGCGCTGGTTGTTGCCGACGATCGAGGCCGCGACCTGCCGGGCCGTCGGCATCAGCTGATCGTGCTGCACCACCTGGGTGACCAGCCCGGTCCGCAGGGCCTCCTCGGCCGACAGGTAGTCACCGGTCAGGCTCATGCGGCGGGCCATCCCGACGCCGACCTTCTGCGGCAGCCGCACCGAGAGCCCCCACGTCGGCAACAGCCCGACCCGGGCGTGCGTGTCGGCGAATCGCGCGTGCTCGGAGGCGATCAGCACATCGCAGTACAGGGCGATCTCGAGGCCACCGGTGACCGCCGCGCCGTTGATCGCGCCGATCACCGGCTTGTCCATCGGCGGCCACTTCGGCGAGATGTCGGGCAGCTCGGTGGTGTCGCCCAATTCTTTGAGGTCCAGCCCCGCGCAGAACACCGGGTCGGCGCCGGTGACGATCACGACGTCGACGTCATCGTCGGCCTGCGCGTCACCGAGGGCGCGGTAGAACCGCCTGCGCAGTTCGCTCGAAAGCGCGTTGCGCGACTGCGGCCGGTTCAGCGTGAGGGTGCGCACGCGGTCTTGGGTGTCGATGAGCAGGATGTCGTCAGTCACCCGACGAACCTATCGTGGAGCCATGTGCCGAAACATCACAGAGCTACGCGGGCTCGAACCGGCGGCGACCGACGAGGAGATCGAGGCCGCCGCGCGGCAGTACATCCGCAAGGTCAGCGGCCTCACCAGGCCGACTGCGGCCAACGCCGACGCCTTCGAGGCCGCCGTCGCCGAGGTCACCGAGACCACCCGGCGACTGCTGGCGACCCTGCCGCCGCGTCGCCAGCCGCCCAAGACGGTGCCGCCGCTGCGCCGCCCGGACGTACGTGCCCGGATCGAGGCGGCCAAGGCGACGGCCAAGGCGACGGCCAAGGCCTAGGCCGATGACCACGACGCTGACGCAGCCGGGGCTCAAGGAGTGGAGCGCCGCGGTGCATGCGCTGCTGGACGGCAGGCAGACCGTGCTGCTGCGCAAGGGCGGCATCCACGAGAAGCGGTTCGCGGTCAGCGCGTCACGGTTCCTGCTGTTTCCGACGGTCGCGCACAGCCACGCCGAACGCGTGCGTCCCGAGCACCGCGATCTGCTCGAACCGGCGGCCGCCGACAGCACCGACGACGCGGTGGTGATCCGCGCCGGCGCCCGCGTGGTCGCCGCGGTCGAGGTGATCCGCCCGGAGGCTCTCGAAGAGATTGAGCCCCTGCACATCTGGACCGACGAGTCGGTGCGGGCCGACCGGCTCGACTTCCGCCCCAAGCATCGCCTCACCGCGCTCGTCGTACAGGCCAGCCCCCTGGAGCGGCCGTTGCGACTCGAACGCACACCCGACTACCGAGGCTGCACCAGCTGGGTGCAGTTGCCGGTCGACGCGCAATGGGCGGCGCCGGTGCACGACGACGCCACGCTGCGCGAGATCGCAACGCGCGTACGCGATTCGGTGGGCTGACGGCCTCAACCGGTCGGCGGCTGCGGCCCGGCGGGCAGGATCAGCCGCGACGCGCCGCCACCGAGGTGCACCGTATGGGTGGCCGGTGCGAGCGTGGTGCCCGTGCCGAGCGGTTCGCCGGTGCCGAGATTGCGGGCGAAGCGCGGGTGCGAACCGCCCGCCACGAGCACCCTCATTCGTGAACCAGCGCGGAAGCGGTGGGCGATCGGATCGAGTTCGATGCGCACCTGGCCGGATTCCGTTGCGGCGCAGACGTATCCATCGCTCACATTGCGCGAGCGCCCCTTCGAGTCGACTTCGCTCACGCGCACGAACAGGTCGTTGTACGGGTTGTCGCACGTATGCGACAGCTCCACCACCGGCACGCCGACCACGTACTTGTCCGCGGGCAGGCGATCGCCGGTGAAGGTCAACACGTCGGCGCGCTGGGCCAGGCTGGTGTCCTTGCGGTATCCGGCCTCCGCCGACAGCAGCCGCCCGCCGACGGTCGGCGTCGGATTGGCCGGGTTGTAGGTGAAGGTCGACGGTGCGGCGGTCTCCGGCGGAATGGCATCGCCGAGGCGACCGCCCGGTTGCAGGTAGCGCACCACCTCGGGCATCGCCGGCGGCCAGTCGGGCAGGTCGATCCACCCCCGGCCGTTGACGAAGACGCGCACCGGCTGGCGTCGCTTGCTCTCCGCGCCGTTCAGATGGGTGCCCAGCCAGTCGAGGGTCTCGCGGATCGCGATTCTGGCGGCTTTGGTCATCAGCTGTGTGTGGATCCACGGGCCGACGGTCAAACCGACCTCGACGCCGCGGTCCCGCAGCCGTCGATACTGCACCATCGTCTGCTCCAGGAACAGGTCCTGCCAGCCGCTGATCAGCAGCACCGGCACGTCGGCGGTGTCCATGGCGCGGCGCAGGTTCAGCGCTGTCCAGAACGGGTCGTCGGCGTCGGGATGGTCGAGCCACGATTCCCACCACCGCGCACCGGAGCCCAGCAGTGTGCGGCCGGTCTCACCGGCGGGCAGCCGGTCCATCGCGCGGGCGAGCCGGCGCCGCGACCGCATCTGGCGCACCAGCGCCCGCACCCTGTTCGGGTCCTCCTGAAACGCCATCAGATGGCTCCAGCCGAGGAAGTCGCTCAGCGCGAACGATCCGCGTCCCCAGCGCGGCCCGCTGACGTCGTGCGGACCGACGGTGATCACCGCGGCCTTCATCTCCGGCGGTGGGTCGGTGAGCAACGCCCACTGCGTGAAACCCAGATACGACAGCCCGATCGTGGCGAACGATCCGGTGAACCAGTCCTGGTGGCGCAGCCACTCGACGGTGTCGGCGCCATCGGCGATCTCGTTCACCATCGGATCGAATTCGCCGCCGGAGCCGTAGGTGCCGCGCACGCTCTGCAGGAGGACGTGATAGCCGCGCGCGGCGTAGACGCGGCCGTAGAGGGCGGCGAAGGGAAAGTCGCGGCCGTACGGGCAGCGGACCAGCAACGTGCCCGCAGGGTCCGATGTGGCGGGCGCATAGTGGTCGGCGCGCAGTTCGACGCCGTCTCGCATCGGCACCCGGACCTTGTTGACCGTGAAGTCGGTGGTGTGCGGTGGGAGCCGCAGCAGGCGGGACAGGGTGCGCCCGCTGAGCTGCTTGACCTTCGAACGGGATGCCGGCGGCGCGGCGACGGAGGATGCGGTCACCTCACGAGGCTACTTAGACGCGATGCCGCCACGGCGGATCGCCCGTGTCACCTCGGCCATCAACCACTCGATCGCGGCGGTCGCGGCCTCGCCGTCGAGACCCCACACCGCGACCAGGCGCTCGTAGGTGGCCGGGCTCCACAGCACGTCGAGCAGGCCCGCGACGGCGCGCCGTTGCTCCTCGGACAGCTCCGGCGCGGCGTCGTCGACCGCACGCAGCAGCGCGTCGCGGCGGCGGACGTCGGAGCTGACGAACGCCGGATCGGCCGGCGACGGGCCGGTGTGCTTGACCGAGAAGCGTTGCAGCGACGCGAAAACCCGCGACGTCACCTCGCCGAGATTCGCGAGCGTGACGTCGTCGTATGACACCCCGGCCTCGGCCTCGAGCCGCTGCATCACCGCGTCGTGCAGATGGCGTTCGGTCGGGAAGTGCCGGTACACGGTCCGTTCACCGACACCCGCCCGCGCCGCGACGGCCTTGAACGTCAACCCCTGCCAGTCCCAGGTCTCGAACTCGTGCACCAGTTCACTGCTTGCGGCGACGATGCGCTCGCGGGTCTGCGCGGCCTTACGCCTGCGGACGCTGTTGTCGTACGAACGCGTTGACGAGCCGGCCATAATAATGGCAGTGTACTGTCACCAATTGAATCCGCCGCGAACGTTGATCACCGTGCGAAAAATCGCCCAAAAATCGACCGGTAATCAACGTTCGCGGGGGTGGTGCTGGGAGGTGCAGCGTGGCATCTGTAGGGGATCTGCTGGCCGCGGCCGTCGACCGCACCGGGCTCGACGACTTCGGCGACGACGCGTTCCGCGAAGGTCTGGAGATCCTGGTTCGCGCGCTGCGCGACGAGGCCCGGCTCAACGCGCGCGGCGAAGCCTTCATCTACGACCGCATCGGGCTGCATCTGTCGCAGCGGCTCCAGGTGGAGGACTGGCACCGGAGACACCCCGAAATCGACGACGAGCAGATCATCGCGCCGCTGTTCGGGCTCGGACTGCCGAGGACGGGGTCCACCGCGCTGTCGTTTCTGCTCGCGCAGGACCCCGACGTCCGTTACCTGCGCAGCTGGGAGTCGGCGCGGCCGTGCCCGCCGCCGTCGGCCGTGCGCGGCGACGACCCGCGCATCCCACCCGATCAACGACCCGTCCTCGTCGGCAGCCGTCACCACGTGCCCACCGACATCCGCGGTCCGATGGAATGCCTGGACCTGATGGCGCTCGACTTCAAGTCGCAGATCTTCCAGGCCTACGCCCAGATCCCCACCTACTCGCAATGGCTTTGCGACGACGCCGATTTCACGTCGACGTACCACTACGAAAGGAGGGTGCTCAAGTTGCTGCAGTGGGGTGAGGAGACCCGGCCGTGGCGGCTCAAGTCGCCGGCGCACGTGCTGTCGCTGGACTACCTCGACCGCGTGTTCCCCGACGCCCGCTTCGTCATGACGCATCGCGATCCCACCGACGTGCTGTTGTCCGTCGTCGACGTCTACGCCGACATCGTCGGCGGATTCACCGACCACCTCGACCGCCGCTACCTCGGCGAGCTGAACGTCACGCAATGGTCGACCGGCATCGCTCGGGTCATGACCTTCCGTAGCGAGACCCCAGACCGCTTCTACGACATCGACTTTCGCGCCATGCAACAGGATCCGATCGGCGAGGTCAAGCGGCTGTACACCTGGCTCGGCGAGCCGGTGGCCGAATCATTCGAGGCCGGTATGCGCACGTGGTGGGCCGAGAACGCCGAGAAACGAGAGCCGCACCCCAAGGCCGACCCAAACGATTTCGGGTTGGACGACAACGTGATTCGACCCCTGTTCGCCGCCTACGTCGACACCTACGCCAGCGCCACCTGAACGCGAAAAGGACAGCACGTCATGACGATCGACCTGACCGGCGGCATCGACCCCGACCGCGAATACATGTTCGCCGAGCGTCCGCATGACCCCGAGATGCGGGATTCGGTGAGCTTCTGGGTGTTCGACGATCGCGGCGACGTCGGTCTGCCCAGGATCGGCATCGAGGCGGTGGCCGCCAACTGGGACACCCACGGTGTGCAGGTCAACCTGGCGTTCGCCGACGGACGCGCGTACCGGCTGCGCGCCGACGGTCCCAGCAAGCCGGTCGAGGGCCGCAACGGCCGTCCGAGGGTGCTCGGTGCGGGTCCGCTGACCTTGGAGTGCGTGGCGCCGTTCGACACCTGGACGATGACGTTCGAGGGTCGGGCGGTCGAAACGTCCTCCGAGGCGCTCGCCGCCGGCGACAAGGACGGCCCGCTGGTGGACGTGCGGTTCGAGGTGGAGGCGACGATGGCCGTGCCGCCGTGGATCCAGGGCGCGATGCAGGCCGACGCCGCCACCCAGTTGCAGACGACGGTCGTCGGCGAGCTGATGGGCGGCGCCCGCTACGAACAGCTGTTCCGCGCCGAGGGCGTCGTCGAGGCGGCGGGGCGCCGGCATCCGTTCTCCGGCAGCGGATTGCGCATCCGGCGTCAAGGCGTCCGGCGGCTGGAGGGGTTCTGGGGTCACTGCTGGCAGTCCGCACTCTTCGGCAGCGGACGCGCGTTCGGCTACATCGCCTATCCGCCGCGGCCGGACGGGCAGCCGAACTATAACGAGGGCTACGTGTACCTCGGCGACTCGGCGGGTCTGATTCCCGCCCGCGTCGTCGAGGCGCCGTGGCTGCGCCGCCTGCGGCCGCGCGGCGAGGACGTGTCGCTCGTGCTCGAAACCGCCCGCGGCGCCGTGCGCATCGAGGGCGAGACGCTGCTGTCCACCCACGACATCACCGATCCCGCCGAGGTCCCCGCCGAACTACTGGAGAAGATGGCCAACTGGACGTTCCCGGCATTGCAGCAGGCCGGTGTGCGCTACCGCTGGGACGGCGAGGAGACGATCGGGATGCTGGAGCGCTCCAGCCCGATGGACCGCATCGAACGCCCCTGAGCGAGGCCGTCAGAACACGTAGTGCGGGATCAGGTCGTGGGCGCGCTGCAGGTTGGTCTGCATGCAGTCGGGATCGGGCTCTGAGTAGATCGGCGAGTAGAACAGCGACTGCTGGAGCACGCCATAGCTGGTGTCGAACGCGATCATGCAGGTGATCCACCACCGGTTGTTCCAGTCGGTCGGCTTCATCACCCAGTACTGCGCGGCACGGTGGCCGTCGATGTCGAGCTGGACCGCGTCGGCGGGCAGCGTCTGCTCGTAGGAGCGCCACACGATCGCCTCGACCGCCAGCTGGTAGTTGCCCGCGTCGTAGCGGCAGCGCAGCTGGTCCTCGGGCGTCGGCGGGGTGAACGCCAGGCCCATCGCCTGGATCGCGTCCAGCGGGATCTGCTTGCACGGATTGAACGGGGCCGGATCGGTGGTCTCGATGACGGGCCACTTGATCGACGTCGTGACATTTGTCATCGGGATGTCGTCGGCATCCACCCGCGGGGCGCCCGCCGGATTGGCCTGCCACACCACCATCACCGCGGCGATCAGTGCGCACAGTGCCGAGACCAAGCGCAGCTTGGCGAGCATCTCACCCCTTTGTTCGTCGGTCCGACCCTGCGGGGAGTGTAGCGGGCGGCTTCCGGCGGCCGAAGAGGAAACGAGAACCTGTTCTAGTTGCCGGGCGAGCCGCGGGGATCCGGTTAAGTACCCTGGTCAGTTGTGACACGCGACGGCCGACGACCCACCCTCTGGGCGATCAGCGACCTGCACACGGGTCACACCGGCAACAAACCCGTGACGGAGTCCCTGTATCCGGCCTCCCCGGACGACTGGCTCATCGTCGCCGGCGACGTCGCCGAGCGCACCGACGAGATCCGGTGGGCCCTGGATCTGCTTCGCAAGCGGTTCGCCAAGGTGATCTGGATACCCGGCAACCACGAGCTGTGGACCACCAACCGGGACCCGATGCAGATCTTCGGCAAGGCCCGTTACGACTACCTGGTCAACATGTGCGACGAGATGGGCATCATCACGCCCGAGCATCCGTTCCCGGTGTGGACCGAAGAAGGCGGCCCGGCGACGATCGTGCCGATGTTCCTGCTGTACGACTACACCTTCCTGCCGGCCGGTGCCGCCACCAAGGCGGAGGGGCTGGCGATCGCCAAGGAGCGCAACGTCGTCGGCACCGACGAGTTCCTGTTGTCGGCGGAGCCGTACGCCACCCGCGACGCGTGGTGCCGCGACCGGGTCGCCTACACCAAGAAGCGTCTCGAGGATCTGGACTGGATGACGCCCACGGTGCTGGTCAACCACTTCCCGATGGTGCGCGAACCCTGCGACGCCATGTTCTATCCGGAGTTCTCGCTGTGGTGCGGCACCACCGCCACCGCCGACTGGCACACCCGCTACAACGCGGTGTGCTCGGTCTACGGGCACCTGCACATTCCGCGCACCACGTGGTACGACGGCGTGCGGTTCGAAGAGGTGTCGGTCGGATATCCGCGGGAGTGGCGGCGCCGCAAGCCATATCGCTGGATGCGCCAGATCCTGCCGGACCCGCAGTATCCGCCCGGATACCTCAACGAGTTCGGCGGCCACTTCGAGATCACCCAGGAGATGCGGGAGAACGCGCAGAAGATGCAGCAACGGATCCGAGACAGGCAGTTCTCGCGATGACCGTGGCCGCCTCGCTGCTGTCCGGTGTGCTTCCGGCGACGACCCCCGGTCTGGCCGCCGCCGAGGTCTATCGCGATCCGCCGGACCTCACGCCGCTGCCCGAAGAGGAGCCGCTGATCGCCAAGTCGGTGGCCAAGCGGCGCAACGAATTCGTCACCGTGCGGTACTGCGCGCGCCAGGCGCTCGCCGAACTCGGCATCGGGCCGGTGCCGATCCTGAAGGGGGAGAAGGGCGAACCGTGTTGGCCCGACGGCGTCGTCGGCTCCCTGACGCACTGTGAGGGTTACCGCGGCGCGGTGGTCGGCCGACAGGGCGAGGTGCGGTCGGTCGGCATCGATGCCGAACCGCACGGAGTGCTGCCCGACGGTGTCCTCGACGCGATCAGCCTGCCCGCCGAACGGGTCGAGCTCAAACAGCTACCCGGCGGCCTGCATTGGGATCGAATCCTGTTCTGCGCCAAGGAGGCGACGTACAAGGCGTGGTTCCCGCTGACCCACCGCTGGCTGGGCTTCGAGGACGCCCACATCGTCTTCGACGTCGACGACAGCGGCACCGCCGGCGGCTTCGTCTCGCGGATCCTGATCGATCCGGCGGCGATGCACGGGCCTCCGCTGGAAGCCCTGACCGGCCGGTGGTCGGTCCGCGACGGGTTGGCGTTGACCGCGATCGTGCTATGACCGAGGCGGGTCTGGTCGTCGTCGACAAACCCGCCGGCATGACGAGCCACGACGTCGTCGGCCGCTGTCGTCGGTATTTCGGCACCCGCAAGGTCGGGCACGCCGGGACCCTCGACCCGATGGCCACCGGCGTGCTGGTCGTCGGCATCGAACGGGCCACCAAGATCCTCGGGTTGCTCACCGCGACGGACAAGGCGTACGCCGCGACCATCCGGCTCGGCCAGACCACCTCGACCGAGGACGCCGAAGGCGAAATGCTGCAGGAGGTTTCGGCCGACGCCGTTACCGACGAGCAGATCGAGCGGGCGGTCGCCGAATTACGGGGTGAGATCGACCAGGTTCCGTCGGCGGTCAGCGCCATCAAGGTCGGCGGGCAGCGCGCCTACAAGCTCGCGCGCGAGGGCCAGGCGGTGGAACTGGCGCCGCGCCGCGTCCGCATCGACCGGTTCGACGTGCTCGCCATCCGCAGGCACGACGACGTGGTCGACGGCGCCATCGATCTCGATGTCGAGGTGGACTGCTCCAGCGGCACCTACATCCGGGCACTGGCTCGTGACGTGGGCGCCGCGCTCGGCGTCGGCGGACACCTGACGGCGTTGCGCCGCACCAGGGTCGGCGATTTCGGGTTGGCCGAGGCGCGCGCGCTCGACGAGCTGGCTGAGACACCGCGCTTGTCGTACAGCCTCGACGCCGCATGCCTTCTCGCGTTCCCGCGTCGCGACCTCACCCCGGACGAGGCCGAGGACGTGCGCCACGGACGGCCGTTGAAACCGGCCGGAATCGAGGGGATCTACGCCGCGACGGCGCAGGACGGCCAGGTCATCGCGCTGCTCGAAGACCGGTCGGCGCGCACGAAGTCGGTGGTCGTGCTGCGCCCGGCGACGCTCTAGCGAAACCGGCTAGCTCGCGACCACCCAGATCGCCTCCGCGGCGGGGCTTCCCAGGTCGACTGTGGTGTCGTCGCCTTCGGAGGATTCGATGGCCACCGAGATCATGCCCGCGAAATCGCGCCGCGCCACCACGCGCAGGCGCGAATCCAGGTTGATGCCGACGCTGTCGAAGTACCGCAGCATCTCCGGATCGGCGTCGGAGATGCGGGCGATCGTGCCGCGGTCCCCGTCATGGCAGGCCGACAACTGGCGGGCGTCCGGGGTGGGGACGCGGCCGTCGGCGGCCGGAATCGGATCGCCGTGCGGATCGCGGGTCGGGTGCCCGAGCTTGGCGTCGATGCGGTCGAGCATCCGGTCCGAGACCGCGTGTTCGAGCACCTCGGCCTCGTCGTGCACCTCGTCCCAGCTGTAGCCCAGCTCGCGGACGAGGAACGTCTCCATCAGCCGGTGCCTGCGCACCATCGCCAGCGCGGCGGCGCGGCCCGCCTCGGTCAACGTCACGGCGCCATACTTCTCGTGGTTGACCAGGCCCTGATCGGCCAGCTTGCGGATCGACTCCGAGGCGGTGCTGGCCGACACCCCGAGGCGCTCGGCGAGCAGCTTGGTGCTGATCTTCTCCTGCGACCACTCCTGAACGGTCCAGATGACTTTCAGGTAGTCCTGGGCAACCGTCGTCAGGTCACGCGCATCGCCCGCAGGATTCACAGTGAGAAAGTTTAGGCAATACTCACTCCGTCCGGGGGATCCGGCGAGGCGCGGGACCCCGGACGCGCCGTAGGCTTGCCCCGTGCAGCGCTGGCGGGGACAAGACGAGATCCCGACGGACTGGGGCCGATGCGTGGTCACCATCGGGGTTTTCGACGGTGTTCATCGCGGACACCAGGAGCTGATCAACCACGCGGTCAAGGCCGGTCGGTCGCGCGGCGTGCCGACGGTGCTGATGACCTTCGACCCCCACCCGATGGAGGTCGTCTTCCCGGGCAGCCATCCCGCCCAGCTGACCACGCTGACGCGGCGCGCCGAGCTGGTCGAGGAACTGGGCATCGACGTCTTTTTGGTCATGCCGTTCACGGCGGACTTCATGAAGCTCACCCCGGAGCGCTACGTCCACGAACTGCTGGTCGAACGCCTGCACGTGGTCGAGGTCGTGGTGGGGGAGAACTTCACCTTCGGCAAAAAGGCCACGGGCAACGTCGAGCTGCTGCGCCAGGCCGGCGAGCGGTTCGGGTTCGCCGTCGAGAGCATGTCGCTGGTGGCCGAGCATCACCGCGACGAGACCGTCACGTTCTCCTCGACCTACATCCGGTCCTGCGTCGACGCGGGTGACGTCGTCGCCGCGGCCGAGGCGTTGGGTCGTCCGCACCGCGTCGAGGGCGTCGTGGTTCGCGGCGACGGACGGGGCAAGGTGCTCGGCTTTCCCACCGCGAACGTCGCGCCGCCGATGTACTCGGCGATCCCGGCCGACGGGGTCTACGCGGCGTGGTTCACCGTGCTCGGGCACGGACCGGTCGCGGGCAGCGTCATCCCCGGCGAGCGGTACCAGGCCGCGGTGTCGGTCGGCACCAACCCGACGTTCTCCGGGCGCACCCGCACCGTCGAGGCGTTCGTGCTCGACACCACCGCCGACCTGTACGGCCAGCACGTGGCCGTCGACTTCGTGGCGAGGCTGCGCGGTCAGGAGAAGTTCGCCAACGTCGACGACCTGGTGGAGCAGATGGGCCGCGACACCGAACACGCCCGCACGATCCTGGCCCGCTGACGCCGAGCGCTCGGCCGCGAACGCAAAGCCCCAGGCCGGGGCCTACGTCGCGGATTTCGTCGGGCACCGCCGCCGCTGCTAGACTGCCTGCCGACCGGGCGTGCGCTGCAGTTCGCGGCGGCCACGTCCCACCGGGCACACGCCCTCGTTCCTTTCCCGCGGACTGAGAAGATGGAGTTGTTTCGTGGCGCTTACCGCCGAACAGAAGAAGTCGATCCTGGCTGAGTACGGTCTGCATGACACCGATACCGGCTCGCCGGAGGCGCAGGTCGCCCTGCTGACCCGACGGATCATCGACCTCACCGAGCACCTGAAGGTGCACAAGCACGATCACCACTCGCGGCGCGGTCTGCTGCTGCTCGTCGGCCGCAGGCGTCGTTTGCTCAAGTACGTGGCCCAGGTCGACGTCCAGCGTTACCGCACGCTGATCGAACGACTCGGCCTGCGTCGCTGATTTCGTAACCGGCGCGCGAACGCGCGCCGGGATTTCGGCCGCGTACTCCCCGCAGAGTACGATGGCTACGTTCGACTGCCATTTCGGCGCGAACGACCAGGGTGCGGTCTTCGCAGTTCCGCGAGCACCGTTCCCGCGTGTCATAACCAGGACCTGCTCGATCGGGCGGTCTTCGGTAGTGGCTGCCGGAAGACTGCCGGCAGCTTCGATCGATGGCCGTAGCCGCATCGAGGCCCGTGGTTCGAAAGCTGTGACGACGCGAAAACAGCTAAACAGTGGAGACACTGAACCAGAGAGGCCATACGGACACCTATGTCTGTAGTTGAGATTGAAGACGGCGTATACGAATCGACCGCCGTGATCGACAACGGGAGCTTCGGCACCCGCACCATTCGTTTCGAGACCGGCCGGTTGGCCCAGCAGGCCGCCGGATCCGCCGTCGCCTACCTCGACGACGAGACGATGCTGCTGTCGGCGACGTCCGCCAGCAAGAACCCCAAGGACCACTTCGACTTCTTCCCGCTGACGGTCGACGTCGAAGAGCGCATGTACGCGGCCGGGCGCATCCCCGGCTCGTTCTTCCGCCGCGAGGGCCGCCCGTCGACCGACGCGATCCTGACCTGCCGGCTGATCGATCGCCCGCTGCGCCCGTCGTTCGTCGACGGCCTGCGCAACGAGATCCAGGTCGTGGTCACCGTGCTGAGCCTGGATCCCAAGGATCTGTACGACGTGCTCGCGATCAACGCCGCGTCCGCGTCCACCCAGCTGGCCGGCCTGCCGTTCTCCGGCCCGATCGGCGGCGTGCGCGTCGCGCTGATCGACGGCACCTGGGTCGCGTTCCCGACCGTCGAGCAGCTCGAGCGCGCGGTGTTCGACATGGTCGTCGCGGGCCGCGTGCTCGCCGATGGTGACGTCGCGATCATGATGGTCGAGGCCGAGGCCACCGAGAACGTCGTCGAGCTCGTCGCCGGTGGCGCGCAGGCGCCGACCGAGGCCGTCGTGGCCGAGGGCCTGGAGGCCGCCAAGCCGTTCATCAAGGTGCTGTGTGAGGCGCAGCAGGAGCTGGCCGGACGGGCAGCCAAGCCGGTCGGTGAGTACCCGGTGTTCCCCGACTACGGCGACGACGTCTACTACTCGGTCGCTTCGGTGGCCACCGACGCGCTGTCGGAGGCGCTGACCATCGCCGGCAAGGCCGAGCGCAACGACCGCACCGACGAGATCAAGGCCGAGGTGCTTGAGCGGCTGGCCGAGCAGTACGCGGGCCGCGAGAAGGAGGTCGGCGCCGCGTTCCGCTCGCTGACCAAGAAGCTTGTGCGCCAACGCATCCTGACCGACCACTTCCGCATCGACGGTCGCGGCATCACCGACATCCGCGCGCTGAGCGCCGAGGTCGCCGTGGTCCCGCGGGCGCACGGCAGCGCGTTGTTCGAGCGCGGCGAGACCCAGATCCTGGGCATTACCACGCTCGACATGATCAAGATGGCCCAGCAGATCGACTCGCTGGGGCCGGAGACCACCAAGCGCTACATGCACCACTACAACTTCCCGCCGTACTCGACCGGTGAAACCGGCCGCGTCGGTTCGCCCAAGCGCCGCGAGATCGGCCACGGCGCGTTGGCGGAGCGGGCGCTGATGCCCGTGCTGCCCAGCATCGAGGAGTTCCCGTACGCGATCCGTCAGGTGTCGGAGGCGTTGAGCTCCAACGGTTCTACGTCGATGGGTTCGGTGTGTGCGTCCACGCTCGCGCTGCTCAACGCCGGTGTGCCGCTGAAGGCGCCGGTCGCAGGCATCGCGATGGGCCTGGTTTCGGATGACGTGGAATCCGACGGTGGCACCGAGCGCCGGTTCGTCGCGCTGACCGACATCCTCGGCGCCGAGGATGCCTTCGGCGACATGGACTTCAAGGTCGCGGGCACCAAGGAGTTCGTCACCGCGCTGCAGCTCGACACCAAGCTCGACGGCATCCCGTCGCAGGTTCTTGCGGGTGCGCTGTCGCAGGCCAAGGACGCCCGGCTGACCATCCTCGAGGTGATGGCCGAGGCCATCGACGCCCCCGACGAGATGAGCCCCTACGCGCCGCGGATCACCACGATCAAGGTGCCGGTGGACAAGATCGGCGAGGTGATCGGCCCGAAAGGCAAGATCATCAACCAGATCACCGAGGAGACCGGCGCTCAGATCTCCATCGAGGACGACGGCACCGTGTTCGTCGGCGCCACCGACGGACCGTCGGCGCAGGCCGCGATCGACCGCATCAACGCGATCGCCAATCCACAGCTGCCCAAGGTCGGCGAGCGGTTCCTCGGAACTGTCGTCAAGACAACGGATTTCGGCGCCTTCGTGTCGCTGCTGCCGGGTCGCGACGGGCTGGTCCACATCTCGAAGCTGGGACGTGGCAAGCGGATCGCCAAGGTCGAGGACGTCGTCAAGGTCGGCGAGAAGCTGCGTGTGGAGATCGCCGACATCGACAACCGCGGGAAGATCTCGCTGATCCTGGTTGACGAACAGGAAGCCGCCAACTCGGAGACCGCGCCGGCAGATGCCGCAGCGGCCAGCAGTTAGGGCGTTGCGCCACGCGGGACGTGGCGGCAGATCTTCGGAGGCTGTGCGGCGCACGGTGTTACCCGGTGGCCTGCGTGTGGTCACCGAGTACATCCCGTCGGTGCATTCGGCGTCGGTCGGGTTGTGGGTCAACGTCGGTTCACGCGACGAGGGCCCGAGCGTCGCGGGCGCCGCGCACTTCCTCGAACACCTGCTGTTCAAGTCGACGCCGACCCGGTCGGCGGTGAACATCGCGCAAGCCGTCGACGCGGTCGGCGGTGAACTGAATGCCTTCACCGCTCGTGAGCACACCTGCTACTACGCGCACGTGCTCGACGCCGACCTGGAGTTGGCCGTCGACCTCGTCGCCGACGTGGTGCTGCGCGGGCAGTGCGCGGCCGAGGATGTCGAGGTCGAACGCGACGTCGTGCTCGAGGAGATCGCGATGCGCGACGACGATCCCGAGGACACCCTCGGCGACGTGTTCCTCTCGGCGATGTTCGGTTCGCACCC
This sequence comes from Mycolicibacterium celeriflavum, assembly GCA_050205545.1. Classification (GTDB taxonomy): domain Bacteria; phylum Actinomycetota; class Actinomycetes; order Mycobacteriales; family Mycobacteriaceae; genus Mycobacterium; species Mycobacterium celeriflavum_A. Next base: position 128,330 of record JBNMQV010000002.1, on the reverse strand, counting down.
GGTCGGCCGTCCGGTGATCGGCAGCGTGGATTCGATCTCGTCGATGACAAGGTCCCAGCTGCACTCCTTCCACGTCCGCCGCTACACCCCCGAGCGGATGGTCCTGGCGGTGGCGGGCAACGTCGATCATGACGAGGTGGTGTCGCTGGCGCGCGAATACTTCGGTGACCGACTCGTCCGTGGCCGGACCCCGGTGCCGCCCCGCAAGGGCACCGGCCGAGTCGGCGGGCACCCGCGGTTGGAGCTCGTCAACCGGGACTCCGAGCAGACGCACCTGACGCTGGGTGTCCGCGCGCCCGGACGTCACTGGGAACACCGCTGGGCGCTGTCGGTGCTCAACACGGCGCTGGGCGGGGGCCTGAGTTCGCGGCTCTTCCAGGAGATCCGGGAAGCCCGCGGATTGGCGTACTCGGTGTACTCCACGGTGGACACGTTCTCCGACAGCGGAGCGCTCTCGGTGTACGCGGGCTGCCTGCCCGACCGGTTCAACGAGGTCGCCCGCGTCACCACCGACGTGCTCGAGGCGGTCGCCCGCGACGGCATCACCGAAGCGGAGTGCCGGATCGCGAAGGGTTCCCTGCGCGGAGGACTGGTGCTCGGCCTCGAGGATTCCGGCTCGCGGATGAACCGCATCGGCCGCAGCGAACTGCACTTCGGCGAACACCGCACGATCGACCAGACGCTGGCCAAGATCGACGCGGTGACGCTCGACGAGGTGAACGCCGTCGCGCGCCGGCTCCTGCGGCGCCCCTACGGTGGGGCGGTGCTCGGCCCGGTGCGGTCGAAACGGTCACTGCCGCAGCCGCTTCGGGCCATCGCCGGCTAATCGCCTACGCTGAGGCCGATGACTGACTTGTCACGGCGCCACGTCCTGATCGGTGGGTTGACCCTCGCGGCGCTGGCCGCGGCCCCGCACAAGGCCGTCATGGCCGAACCCCCGCCGCCCGTCACCGATCGCCTCGCCGCGATGGAGCGCGACCAGAACGCGTTGATCGGCGTCTTCGCGGTCAACCTGGACACCGGGCGCACCGTCGCGCACCGCGCCCAGGACCCGTTCGCGATGTGCTCGACGTTCAAGACCTATGCGGCCGCGCGGGTCCTGCAGAAGGCCGAGCGCGGCGAGCTGGCGCTGACCGATCGCGTCCCCGTCGAGGAATCCGACATCGTTCCCAACTCGCCGGTCACCGGCGCGCACGTGGGGCAGACGATGACGCTGGCGGAGTTGTGTCAGGCCGCCCTGCAGCAGAGTGACAACGCCGCGGGCAACCTGCTGCTGCGCACCATCGGCGGTCCATCGCGCGTGACCGATTTCGCCCGCAGCATCGGCGATCAGGGGTCCCGGCTCGACCGGTGGGAGATCGAGCTCAATGCGGCGGTTCCCGGCGATCCCCGCGACACCACGACGCCCGAGGCCCTCGGCGGCGGCTACCGGTCGATCCTGACGGGAAATGTGTTGGGGGAGCCGCAACGCCGGCGCCTCGAGGACTGGATGCGGGCGAATCAGACGTCCAGCGTGCGACCCGCCCTGCCGCCGGGGTGGACGACCGCCGACAAGACCGGCAGCGGAGACTACGCCAGCACCAACGACGTCGGCATCGCGTTCGGCCCGGCCGGTGAACGGCTGCTGTTGGCGATCATGACCAGGACCGCGGCCGACGACCCGAACGTGCCGAACAACCGGCAGATGGTCGGTGAGGTGGGTTCGATGCTGGTGGCCGAACTCCTGGCCCGATGAGGTCGCCAGCCTAGCCCGGCCACCCCTCGACGGCCGGGTCCAGCTGGCTTGTCAGCGGCTGTCCCCCCACGCTCGTCGCCCCCCTGCGCTGAGCGCCAGCCGCTGAAAACGACGGTATGGCATCAAGCGGCGCGGAGGAATCGGGCGAATCCCTATCTTTTTGCACCGGCACGTTTAAGGGTGCCGGCCCGACACCCGGAATTCAGCCGTCGACCAGCACCGACGCCGGATCGGTGTACGGCAGGTCGAGGTCGGCGGCCACCTGCTCGGAGACCAGCGCGCCGTCGTGCGTCGACAGGCCCTTGGCCAGCGAGGCATCGGTCCGGCACGCCGCCCGCCAGCCCTGGTCGGCCAGCTTGAGGACGTAGGGCATGGTGGCGTTGGTCAGGGCGAACGTCGAGGTGCGCGGGACCGCCCCGGGCATGTTGGCGACGCAGTAGAACAGCGTGTCGTGCACGGCGAACGTCGGGTGGTCGTGGGTGGTCGGGCGGGAGTCCTCGAAGCAGCCACCCTGGTCGATGGCGATGTCGACCAGCACCGCACCGGGCTTCATGTGCGCGACGGTCGAATTGGTCACCAGCTTGGGCGCACGCGCCCCCGGCACGAGCACCGCGCCGATGACGAGGTCGGCACCCTTCACGGCGTCTTCGAGTTCCAGGATCGACGAGTAGCGGGTCTCGATGCGGCCGCCGAACTCCGCGTCCACGTCGCGCAGCCGGTTGAGGCTGACATCGAACACCGTGACGTGCGCGCCCATGCCCGCGGCGACCCGGGCGGCGTTGTAGCCGGCGGTGCCGCCGCCGATCACCACGACGTCGGCGGGAGCGACCCCGGGCACGCCTCCCATCAGCACGCCGCGGCCGCCGTGGCTGCGCATCAGGTGGTACGCGCCGACCTGCGCGGCCAACCGGCCGGCGACCTCGCTCATCGGCGCCAGCAACGGGAGGGCGCCGTCGGCGGTCTGCACGGTCTCATAGGCGATCGCCGTGGTGCCGGAGGCCATGAGCGCCTCGGTGCACGGTTGCGACGCCGCCAGGTGCAGATAAGTGAACAGCGTCTGACCGCGGCGCATCCGGTGCCACTCGGCCTCGATCGGTTCCTTGACCTTCAGCAGCAACTCGGCCTCGGCCCACACCTGGTCGGCGCTGTTGATCAACTGGGCGCCCGCCCGTTTGAAGTCGGCGTCCGAGATCGACGATCCTTCGCCCGCGCCGGACTGAATGATCACCTCATGGCCGCGGTGCACCAGCTCGGCGACTCCCGCCGGGGTGATCGCGACCCGGAATTCGTTGTTCTTGATCTCGGTGGGAATGCCGACGCGCATGACCGCTCCTCGGTTGATGTTGTGTTCAAGTGTGAAGAAGCTTCGCCACAACAGCAATTCCTGTGCTGAAAATTCTGTATGGTCGCGGTGTGAACGAAATTTCTTCGTCGGCCCGGCCTGCTGCGGGCCTTCAGCCGAAGGATGTTCGGCCGGTGCCGCTCGACGATGTCGACCGCCGGATCCTGGCCGCGCTGCACCGTGACGCGCGGATGTCCAACAGCGCGCTCGCCGAGGCCGTCGGGATCGCGCCCTCGACCTGTCACGGGCGGGTGCGTCGACTCCAGGAGCTCGGGGTGATCCGCGGCTTCTACACCGACATCGATCCGGCCGCGATCGGCTTGCCCCTGCAGGCGATGATCTCGGTGAGCCTGCAGTCCAGCGCGCGCGGCAGGATCCACGGTTTCATCCAGCAGATCCGGCGCAGGCCGCAGGTGATGGACGTGTACTTCCTCGCGGGCGCCGACGATTTCATCCTCCACGTCGCCGCCCGGGACACCGACGACCTGCGGTCGTTCGTGGTGGAGAACCTCAACGCCGACGCCGATGTGGCCGGCACGCAGACGTCGCTGATCTTCGAGCACTTACGGGGAGCGTCGCCGCTCTGAGCCGCGGCGCCGAGAAAACGACGACGAATTGCCCCGCCGGATAGAGCTTTTCGCGCGTCACGCCACGACGGGCGCGTCACCCGCGGACGAGGTCGGGGTGGAACGCGGCCGCCATTCGGCGCATTCCGTCGCGCCAATCCACCGTGGTGTCGCCGGCGAGCCCGCGCATGCGGCTCACGTCGACGGGGTTGCCGCGCAACGCGTGAGCGTCCACCTCGAACTCCGGTTCCCGGTCCACCAGCGAGCCGAGGTAGGTGCACCAGTCCTGCAGGCTGATCGTCTGGTGTCCGGCCCAGTTCACCGTCGTCGCCGGAACCGCCGCGGCCTCAAGGAGTTTCGGAAGGGTCGCGACGATGTCGTCTTCGTGGATGGGGTTGTAGAGCGCCTGCGGTCCCGGCGGCACCGGGATCGGCGTGCCGGCCAGGATCATCTCCAGGTGGAAGAACGGCCATCCGCCGTTGTCCCCGTACGGAACGTTGAGGCGCGCGATGGTCGTCGGCACGCCGAGCGCGCGGGCCATCGACCGGGCGACGACCTCACCGGCGATCTTCGAGATGGAATACGTGGGAAACAGATGCTTGTGGTTGTCGCCCAGGGCGGCATCCTCGGCGCGCGGTTCGTCGTGCGGGGGATCGTAGACCGCGGCCGACGAACAGTGCAGGAACGCCTTCGCGTCGGGGCAGTGGGCCATCAGCAGGCCGACCGATTCGGCGTTGGCGCCGAGGTCCTTGTCCCAGCGGCCGCTCTTGGCCACCGCGAAGTTCAGGACGTAGTCGAAGTCCGATGGAAGCCCGGAGAATTCGCCGACGGCCATGTTGACCGGATGGCAGTGGACGCCGCGGCTCTCCAGGCGTTCGCGGGTGGCCGTGTCGGTGAACCGGGCGATTCCCCACACCTCGTTGTCGGACGCCAGCGCCTCCGCGACGGGAACCGCTACCTGACCCGTCGCACCGGTTATCAACACCTTGGCCCCGCGCATGCGCCGATGGTAGGGGAGCACCGCGTCCACCGTGAGTGGTTAAGGTGACGCCATGCGAGTCGGAGTACTGGGCGCCAAGGGCAAGGTCGGCACGACGATGGTCGAGGCCGTCCAGGCCGCCGAAGACCTGACCTTCACCGCGGGCGTCGACGCCGGGGATCCGTTGAGCCGGCTGACGGACACCCGGACCGAGGCCGTCATCGACTTCACCCACCCCAACGTGGTGATGGACAACCTCGAGTTCCTCATCGAGAACGGGATACACGCCGTCGTCGGCACCACCGGGTTCACCGACGAGCGGTTGGCCACGGTTCGGAAATGGTTGGACGCCAAACCGGATGCGGCCGTGCTGATCGCCCCGAACTTCGCGATCGGGGCGGTGCTGTCGATGCATTTCGCCCAGCAGGCCGCCCGGTTCTTCGAGTCGGTCGAGGTGATCGAGTTGCATCACCCGCACAAGGCCGATGCCCCGTCCGGGACCGCGGCGCGCACCGCGCGGCTCATCGCCGAGGCGCGAAAACACATGCCGTCCAACCCCGATGCCACCAGCACCGGGTTGGAGGGCGCGCGCGGCGCCGACGTCGAGGGTGTTCCGGTTCACTCGGTGCGCCTGGCCGGACTCGTGGCGCATCAAGAGGTGCTCTTCGGCACGCAGGGCGAGACGCTGACGATCCGGCACGACAGCCTGGACCGGACCTCCTTCGTCCCGGGCGTGTTGCTCGCGGTGCGGCGGGTGGCCGAACGGCCGGGGCTGACCGTGGGCATCGAGCCGCTTCTCGATTTGTGATGGCCGACGGCGGGCGCGTCCTGCGCATCCAACTGCTGATCGGCTTCATGTGCGTCGCGCTGGTCGTGTACTTCGTCCTGCTCGGCAGGCTCGCGATGGCGTTCGTCAAGACCGGTGAGCCCGCCGCCGTGGGGCTGGGCTTGGCGCTGATGGCGCTGCCGCTGATCGGGCTGTGGGCGATGCTCAGCACCTTGCGCGCCGGCCTGGCCCACCAGCGGCTCGCGCGGATCGCCCGCGACGAGGGGATGGAGCTCGACGTCAGCGCGCTGCCGCGGATGCCGTCCGGGCGGATTGAGCGCGAGGCCGCCGACGCGCTGTTCGTCACCGTGCGTGCGGAATTGGAAAAGGACCCGCAGAACTGGCGGCGGTGGTATCGACTGGCACGTGCCTACGACTACGCCGGCGACCGCAGCCGCGCTCGGGAAGCGATGAAGAAGGCCGTCGAGATGGAAGAGAACCAGCGATGAGCGCCCGTGCGACGAGCAGAAAGCGGCAGCCATGAGCAAGACGCTGCTGGTCGTGCACCACACGCCGTCGCCGGGAACCCGGGAGCTGCTCGAGGCCGTACTCGCCGGCGCGAAGGACCCCGACATCGAGGGCGTCGAGACGGTGGTCCGGCCCGCGTTGGCGGCCACGCTGCCCGACATGCTCGACGCCGACGGCTATCTGTTCGGGACCACCGCGAATTTCGGGTACATGAGCGGCGCGCTCAAGCACTTCTTCGACACCGTGTACTACCCGAGCCTCGATCACGTCAGCGGCCGGCCGTACGGCATGTGGGTGCACGGCAACAACGACACCGTCGGCGCGGTGAACGCGGTGGAGAAGCTCGCGACCGGACTCGCGCTGGCCAAGGCCGCTGATGCGCTCGAGGTCGTCGGCGGGGTCGACGCCGGTGTGCGGGAGCGCGCTTACGAACTCGGCGGCACACTGGCCGCGACGCTGATGGAGGACTGATCATGCCGGGATTCGCCGAACTCGCCCTTGGCGCAGCGCCCGTCGCGGGCGGGGCGCTGCTCGGGATCGCCGCAGGCAACCTGCGCGGGCCGGACTTTCGCGGAATGATCGCCAAGGACCTCGATCTGCTCGAGCGCATCCCCGACGACCGTCCGGAGCTCAAGGCGCGGCTGCGGGCGAGCATCGACCAGCGCATCGAGGACCTGATCACCACCACGGAGAAGAGCCGCGAACTGCGCACCGCGGCGCTGTCCTACCGCGGAAATTGGCGCGACATCGTCGTGTTCGTCTGCGCCATCCTGTTCACCATCGTGTGGTGGAACGTCGACCACGACCGGACGAACTGGCTGGTGATGTTCGTCGTGATGATCCTCGCGAGCGTGGTCGCGGGCATCTACGCCGCGCGCGGGCTGGCGTCTTCGCTGGGGACGCTGCTGCGTTCGCGCGCGGGCCGCTCTCAGTAGTGGTACGTGTCCGACGGCGCCGGGATGTGCGCGGGATCGTCGACGTCGTCGAACTCCGACACCTCGATGCCGTACGCGCGGGCCAGGTCGAGGATCTTGTTCGCCCTGGCGATGCGGGGGAGGTCCGAACCGTTGCGGATCTCGCCCCCGTCGCGTTCGAACTCGACGAAAAACTCCTTGGCCCAGGCGATTTCGTCCGGTGAGGGCGAGAGTCCCTCGTTGACGGTTGCGCACTGCTCGGGGGTCAGGCAGATCTTGCCCGTCATGCCGAACTCCACCGACACCGCGGTGGCCTCGCTGAGCTTGAGCGCACTCGAACCGACCGTGGGCCCGTCGATCGCGCTCGGCAGGTGGGCGGCCTTCGCCGCGATCGTGAACCGCGACCGCGCATAGGCGAGGGTGGTCGGATTCTCGCCGAAGCCGGTGTCGCGCCGGAAGTCGCCGATGCCGAACGCCAGCCGGAACGTGCCCTTGGCCGCGGCGATGGCGGTGATGCGCTCGAGCCCGCGGGCCGTCTCGACCAGCGCGACGATCGGCACCCTCGGCAGCCGGTTCGCGGTTTCGGTGACGTGGTCGACGGATTCGACCATCGCCAACATCACCCCGCCGACCGACGTCTTGGCCAGCGCCTCGAGGTCGTCGGCCCACCACGGCGTGCCAAAGCCGTTGACGCGGACCCAGTCGGTGTTGTCCTCGTTCAGCCAGCGGACCACGTTGTCGCGGGCGGCGGCCTTGTCCTTCGGTGCGACCGCGTCCTCGATGTCGAGCACGACGATGTCGGCTCGCGACCGCACCGCGGGCGCGAACCGGTCGTAGTGTGCGCCGTTGACCAGCAGCCAGCTGCGGGCGAGCACCGGGTCGATGCGCGAGCCGACGTCCTCGTGGTCCGGGTGGGCGCCGGGATCCTGATCGTCCATCGGATAATCGTCGCGTATCGGCCCGGGTCAGGGGCGATCGGGCGTCAATTGGGCAGGGCGGATTCGAACAGCTCCTGCAGCGCGATCCAGTGCCGCTGGGCGGCCTCTTCGTCGTAGGGCGCGTTGTCGGGCACCGCGAAGCCGTGTCCGGCGGGATAGAACTCCACCGTGTGGGGGACGTTCGCGGCGGTCAGTGCCTTGTCGAGGGTCTCGGCGTGCTCGGGGGTGAACCCGTGGTCGTTCTCGGCGCCCGCGACGTAGACGGTGGCCGTCATCCGGTCGGCGAGCAGATGCGGGCTGGTGGGTTCGTCGGTGACCAGGCCGCTGGCGTGAAACGAACCCGCCGCGGCCACCCGCTCGGGGACGCGGCCGGCGACGATCACCGAGGTACGCCCGCCCATGCAGTAGCCGCAGACCCCGAACGCGTCGCCCTTGACCTCCGGGCGGGACTGCAGGAAGTCGAAGAACGCCGCAGCGTCGGAGGCCATCATGTCGGGGGTGATCGATGAGATCATCCCGAACAGGCGTTTGCGCTGTTGCGCGTCGGTAAAGGCGGTCCGCATGTCGAACGGCTCCCAGTCGCCGTGCCGGTAGTACACGTCGGGCAGCAGCACCGCGTGGCCGAAGCCGGCCAGGCGTGCGGCCATCTCCTGGAAGGTGTCGCGGACGCCGCCGGCGTCGACGTACATCACGACGCCGGTCCACGGTCCGGGTCCGTTCGGGGTGTGCAGGGTGACGGGGCAGGTGCCGTCGGGTGTCGTGACGGTCGCGGAGATGCTCGGCATGGCTTCCGTTCTACTCGTCCGGTCTGGAAGTAAGCTGACCGACGTGCCGATCGCCACCCCTTACGAGGATCTCCTGCGGCTGGTGATGGAGCGTGGCACCCCGAAGTCCGACCGCACCGGCACGGGCACCCGCAGCGTGTTCGGCCACCAGATGCGCTACGACCTGGCGGCCGGTTTCCCGCTGATCACCACCAAGAAGGTACACACCAAGTCGATCGTCTACGAGCTGCTCTGGTTCCTGCGCGGCGACTCGAACGTGCGCTGGTTGCAGGAGCGCGGCGTCACCATTTGGGATGAATGGGCTTCTCCCACAGGCGATCTCGGACCGGTCTACGGCGTGCAGTGGCGGTCGTGGCCTACGCCGTCCGGCGAGCACATCGACCAGATCAGTGCCGCGCTGGAGCTGTTGAAGACCGATCCGGACTCGCGGCGCAACATCGTCTCGGCGTGGAACGTCGGGGAGATCCCGCAGATGGCGCTGCCGCCGTGCCACGCGTTCTTCCAGTTCTACGTCGCCGACGGCAGGTTGTCGTGCCAGCTGTACCAGCGCAGCGCCGACCTGTTCCTCGGGGTGCCGTTCAACATCGCCAGCTACGCGCTGTTGACCCACATGATGGCCGCGCAGGCCGGGCTCGAGGTCGGCGAGTTCATCTGGACCGGCGGCGACTGCCACATCTACGACAACCACGTCGAGCAGGTGCGGCTGCAGCTGTCCCGCGAGCCGCGCCCCTATCCGGAACTCGTTCTCGCGCCGCGGGATTCGATTTTCGACTACATCTACGAAGACATCGCCATCCTCAACTACGATCCGCATCCGGCGATCAAGGCCCCGGTTGCGGTCTGAGATCGGGCTGATCTGGGCCCAGTCGAGCTCGGGTGTCATCGGCCGCGACAGCGGTATCCCGTGGCGCCTGCCCGAGGACCAGACGCGGTTCAAGGAACTGACGATGGGCCACACCGTCGTGATGGGCAGGCTGACGTGGGAGTCGCTGCCCGCCAAGGTCCGTCCGCTGCCCGGGCGGCGCAACGTCGTGCTCACTCACCGGCCCGACTACGCCGCCGACGGGGCCGAAGTGGTGGCATCGCTGGAGGACGCGTTGACCGACGACGCGGTCTGGGTGATCGGCGGCGCGCAGATCTACACGGCGGCCCTGCCGATCGCGACGCGCTGCGAGGTGACCGAGATCGAGATCGACCTTCCGCGCCAGGACGCCGACGTGATGGCCCCGGTGCTCGACGAGTCGTGGATCGGGGCGGCGGGCGACTGGCTGACCAGCGCGTCGGGCCTGCGCTACCGGTTCTACAGCTACCGACGGCGCTAGAGCCTCGGGTCTGCTTAGGACCCGGCGAGCGCGCAGCTAGGTACGTTTTACACCGCCGTTTGCGTACCTAACTGTGCGCTCGGTGTCGGTGCCGTCGGGCACGATGAAGGGCGTGCCGACCAGACTCACGACCGACCAGGCGCGGCGTGTCGCCGTCGCCGCGCAGGGCCTCGCCGAGCCGTGCCCGCGGGGCCCGGTCACTCGCGCGCATCTGCGCAGGCTGATCTCGCGGATTCAGGTGTTGCAGCTGGACTCGGTGTCGGTGTCGGTGCGTGCCCACTACGCGCCGGTGTTCAGCCGGCTCGGAGCGTATGACCGGGACCTGCTCGACAGGGCGGCGTGGAGCCATTCGGCGCGCTCACCGCGGATGCTCGTCGAGTACTGGGCGCACGAGGCGGCGCTGATGGCCGTCGAGGACTGGCCGCTGCTGCGCTGGCGGATGCGGGAGTACACCCACGGTCGGTGGGGCAAAGAGATCGTCAAGAAGAACGCGAAGCTGGCCGACGAGGTGGTCCAGGCCGTGACCGAGCTGGGGCCGTCGACCGCGGGGCAGATCGAGGAGCATCTGGGCGCCGAGCAGCGGGGCCGCAAAGGTCCGTGGTGGGACCGCAGCGATACCAAGTGGGTGACCGAGGCGCTGTTCGCCTCCGGGGTGTTGACGACGGCCACGCGGGTCGGGTTCGCACGGCACTACGACCTGGCCGAGCGGGTGTTGCCGCCGGAGGTGCTCGCGCGTGAGGTCGACGAGGCGGATGCGGTCCGGGAGCTGGTGCTGAGGGCCTCGAGCGCGCTGGGGGTGGGCACCGAACAGGACATCCGGGACTATTTCCGGATGTCGCCGGCGCAGGTGAAGCCGGCGATCGCGAAGCTGGTCGCGGACGGCGAACTGGAACCGGTCGAGGTCGACGGCTGGAGGGGACCCGCATATCTGCGGACGGGACAGGTAATTCCGCGACGCGATCGCGGGACGGCGCTGCTGTGCCCGTTCGATCCGCTGATCTTTTTCCGGCCGCGGGTCGAGCGCCTGTTCGGCGGGTTCAAGTACCGCATCGAGATCTACACACCGGCGCCGAAGCGCGAATTCGGTTACTACGTATGGCCTTTCCTGCTCGACGGGCAACTCGTCGGCCGCGTGGACCTCAAAGCCGACCGCGGCAATGGCGCCCTGCATGTGGTGGGTGCGTTCGTGGAGCCGGGCGCGGAGCCGTCGCGGGTCGCTCCGGTGTTGGCCGGCGAACTGCGGACCATGGCCTCGTGGCTCGGTTTGAAAGATGTGGTGGTCGGTAACAAGGGGGACTTGGCCCGCGATCTTCGCCCAGCGTTGAGATGAGCGCGCCGCGTTATGGTCCATTCAACACCGATCGAGGCCATCAACGGCCGCCTATAAGCTTGCGCCAAAACGCCTTTGGGATCCGCAACCTGACCTCACTACCCATCCGATCGCTGCCGCACTGCAGCAACCTCGTTGATCGAATCGCTGCAGTCTGAAACCGGAAGAGCCGGTGAACACTTTGTGAAGCCGAGGTGTGGCTGTGGTCGTCACTCAACACGCCATAACCAAGTCCATTCGGTTCTCGAACGGCCGTAATGTAAAGCACCGTGCTACAGCGTTCTTAACGCGCGTTCATGAACGACAATGCTGAGCGTGCCGCAACGACTACTTCCTTCCAGCGTGGGTCAGACAAGTAGCGGCTGTCCGGTTCGCCGCGAAGTTCGGCCACTAGCGGCCCGAGGACCCTCTCAAGTCGAGTCAATTGGTCAACCTCATCCTCATTCAAGAGAACGGTCCCGATTCGGGACTTCGGCTCCGGCAATACCATGTCGTAGAGGATGTTGACATTCAAAGTCAGGTCATCATAGAAATTCTCGCGAGGGTATATTCGGTTCACCCACACTCGTTGTTGGTAATCCGGGTCAGCCAACGCGGCTAGTGCGCTAGCAACCTCTTGTCGCATTTGCGGATATTTGACGCCTACCATGGATGGCTCCAGCTACTCCAACGAAGCCATTCTTCTAGGGGTATGGGCAAACTCAGCATTTTCTTTGATAGGACCGTTGATTGGCATGCAATCTCTTTCTAACACCTTTCCGTCGACGTGAACTGCTCACGCAACCGATTTGGAAGACCCGACCGCCGGTAAGTTGCCGACCGTCGCTCGAGGAAGATAGAGCTGTGGTTGCCACGGCCGGACGGACGCCGTCGTACGCGAGATTGCGCTTTCCATCGTTTTAGTGGCAGTGGCCGTGTGTCTCGTCGGGGGGGTCTGCTCGTCGCCGGACGGTTTCTCCTGACCCGTGCTGGCGCGGCGTCGGGAGGCGAATACGTCCTCGGGCTTGTGTTCGGGATGATTCTCTACGGGCCGGCTCTCGTGTGGGCTGCGTGGCCGGTGGCCTTCCCTGCGATCGCCGTAGTTGGCGTTGCCCTCGCCTTTCGCCAGGCACCGGACGCGCATCGACCACTCGCGTCTGGCGCAGAATCGCGCCATTCGGGTTGGTGAAGGCGCTCCTGCTCGTCTACGCCGCGGTGCTCCTCGCCAGCTGGCTGGTCTGGCTCCTAGGAGGCCGCTGACCTACGCCGAGTGTCGGGTTGACGCAACCCGACACCCGGCCGGAAACGGCTAGACGCAGTCGGCGCAGATCGTCTTCTCACCCGACTGCAGTGCGAGCCGGCTGTGGTGCTGCACCAGGAAGCAGCTCGAGCAGGTGAACTCGTCGGCCTGCTTCGGCAGCACCCGGACGGTGAGCTCCTCGCCGGACAGGTCCATGTCGGGCAGGACGATCGGATCGACCGCGTCACCGTCGTCGACGTCGAGCACCGCGACGTCGACCTTGCTGCGCCGGGCGGCGATCGCCTCGAGTGATTCGTCGACCGTGTCGTCGGTGTCCTTCACACGGGGTGCGTCGTAATCGGTGGCCATCAGTCACACTCCCTCTCTAGATCGGCGTCTGGGTAACACCGATTGAGAACGAATTTGTTCCCGGCCCGTCTGGCTGCGAAACCTGGAATCCCAATGTTCTACCCGCCTCGTCTCCGCATCTGCGACGCCGCGGCCGGCGTGTCGCGCAGCTGGCGGCACGATCGACGACCGGCCACGCGTGCACCGGGATGACCACCGGCCCGCGTTAGGGTGAGCCGTGGCCGAGACCACGCCGCTGCGCGTCCAACTGATCGCCAAGACGGAGTTCACCGCGCCGCCGGACGTGCCATGGGAAACCGATGCCGACGGCGGGCCCGCACTCGTCGAATTCGCCGGGCGCGCGTGCTATCAGAGCTGGTCGAAGCCGAATCCGCGGACGGCCACGAATACCGGCTACATCCGCCACATCATCGACGTCGGCCATTTCTCGGTGCTCGAGCACGCGTCGGTCTCGTTCTACATCACCGGCATCTCCCGCTCGTGCACCCACGAGATGATCCGTCACCGCCACTTCTCCTATTCGCAGCTGTCGCAGCGCTACGTTCCCGAGCACGACGCGCAGGTCGTGGTGCCGCCGGGCATCGAGGACGACCCCGAGCTGATCGAGCTGTTCGCCGCAGCCGCGGACGCGAGCCGCGCCGCCTACACGGAGCTTCTCGAACGCCTGGAGGCCAAATTCGAGGGCGAATCGGGGGAGAAGCTGGGGGTGCTGCGGCGCAAGCAGGCGCGGCAGGCCGCGCGCGCGGTGCTGCCCAACGCGACCGAGACCCGCATCGTCGTCACCGGCAACTACCGCGCTTGGCGGCATTTCATCGCCATGCGGGCCAGCGAACATGCCGACGTGGAGATCCGGCGGCTGGCGATCGAATGCCTGCGCCAATTGGTCGATGTCGCACCCCAGGTGTTCAGCGACTTCGAGATCTCCACGCTTTCCGACGGCACGGAAGTCGCGACATCGCCTCTGGCCACGGAAGCGTGACCATAAGCGAGTAATCTGACCCCCGTGAGCACCAGCGGAATCGATGTGACGGCCCGGTTGGGCACCGTGCTGACCGCAATGGTGACTCCGTTCAAGCCCGACGGCTCGCTGGACACCGACGCCGCGGCCCGGTTGGCGAACCGACTCGTCGACGCCGGCTGCGACGGGCTCGTGCTGTCCGGCACCACCGGTGAGTCGCCGACCACCACCGACGCCGAGAAGATCGCGTTGCTGCGGGCCGTGCTCGAGGCCGTCGGCGACCGGGCGCGCATCATCGCCGGCGCGGGCACCTACGACACCGCGCACAGCGTGCACCTGGCGAAGGCGTGTGCGGCCGAGGGCGCGCACGGGCTGCTGGTGGTGACGCCGTACTACTCGCGCCCGCCCCAGGAGGGGCTGCTGGCCCACTTCACCGCGGTGGCCGATGCGACCCCGCTGCCGGTTGTGCTCTACGACATCCCGCCGCGCTCGGTGGTGCCGATCCAGTGGGACACGATGCGCATCCTCGCCGAGCACCCGAACATCGTGGCGGTCAAGGACGCCAAGGGCGATCTGCACGGCGGTGGACAGGTGATCGCCGAAACGGGACTGGCGTACTACTCCGGCGACGACGCACTCAATCTGCCCTGGCTGGCCATGGGCGCCGTCGGCTTCGTCAGCGTCTGGGGCCACCTGGCAGCCAGCCAGTTGCGAGAGATGTTGTCGGCCTTCCAGTCCGGCGACATCGCGCGGGCGCGCAAGATCAACGTCACGCTGGGCCCGCTGGTCAATGCCCAGGCCCGGCTCGGCGGTGTGACGCTGTCGAAGGCGGGGTTGCGGCTGCAGGGCTTCGACGCCGGTGAGCCGCGGCTGCCCCAGGTACCCGCCACGCCTTTGCAACTCGACGCGTTGGCCGCCGACATGCGAGCGGCCGCGGTGTTGCGGTAGTGAACGAAGAACTCAAGCCACCGGGGCCGCTGGTCCCAGGCGGTCTACGGGTCACTGCGCTGGGTGGGATCAGCGAAATCGGCCGCAACATGACCGTTTTGGAGCATCTGGGCAAGCTGCTGATCGTCGACTGCGGGGTGTTGTTCCCGACGCACGACGAGCCCGGTGTCGACTTGATCCTGCCCGACCTGCGCCTCATTCAGGACCGGCTGGATGACGTCGAGGCGCTGGTGCTCACCCATGCGCACGAGGACCACATCGGCGCGATTCCGTTCCTGCTCAAGCTGCGTCACGACATTCCGGTGGTCGGCTCCAAGTTCACCCTCGCGCTGGTGGCCGAGAAGTGCCGCGAGCACCGGATCAAACCGGTTTTCATCGAGGTCGACGAGAACCAGAGCTCACGACACGGCGTGTTCGAGCTCGAGTACTTCGGGGTCAACCACTCGATCCCCGGCTGTCTGGCGATCGCGATCCACACCGGTGCCGGCACGGTGCTGCACACCGGTGACATCAAGCTCGACCAGTCGCCGCCCGACGGGAAACCCACCGACCTGCCCGGGATGTCGAGACTGGGCGACGCTGGCGTGGACTTGTTCCTGTGCGACTCGACGAACGCTGAGATTCCCGGTGTCGGACCGTCGGAGAGCGAGATCGGGCCGAACATGCACCGGTTGATCCGCAGCGCGCAGGGACGCGTCATCGTGGCGTGTTTCGCCTCGAATGTCGGTCGTGTGCAACAGATCATCGACGCGTCGGTGGCACTCGGCCGCAAGGTCGCGTTCGTCGGCCGGTCGATGGTGCGCAACATGGGTATCGCCAAGGAGCTGGGCTACCTCACGCTGCAGAACGACGACGACATCATCGATATCGGCGCCGCGGAGATGATGGCGCCCGAACGCGTCGTGCTCGTCACCACCGGAACTCAGGGCGAGCCGATGGCGGCGCTGTCGCGGATGTCGCGCGGTGAGCACCGCAGCATCACCCTGACCCCGGGCGACCTCATCATCATGTCGTCGTCGCAGATCCCGGGCAACGAGGAAGCGATCTTCGGCGTCCTCGACGCGCTGGCGAAGATCGGCGCGCGCGTCGTCACGAATGCCCAAGTCCGCGTGCATGTTTCCGGACATGCTTATGCGGGGGAGCTGTTGTTCCTCTACAATGGCGTGCGCCCGCGCAATGTGATGCCCGTGCACGGCACCTGGCGGATGTTGCGCGCGAACGCCGGCCTGGCTGCCCGCACGGGCGTTCCGGAGGAGAACATCGTGCTGGCCGAGAACGGCGTCAGCGTCGATCTGGTGGCCGGCCGGGCGTCGATCGCCGGCGCGGTCCCGACGGGCAAGATGTTCGTCGACGGGTTGATCACCGGTGACGTCGGCGACGCCGTCGTCGGCGAACGGCTCACGCTCTCTTCGGGTTTCATCGGCATCACGGTCGTCGTCCAGCGCGGCACCGGAAAGCCCGCGGCGGCGCCACACCTGCACTCCCGCGGCTTCTCCGAGGACCCCAAGGCCCTCGAACCGGCCACCCGCAAGGTCGAGGAGGCGCTCGAAGCGCTTGTCGCCGAACGGGTCACCGATATCAACCGCATCGCGCAGGCGTCGCGGCGTGCCGTCGGCAAATGGGTGGGCGAGGTTTACCGGCGTCAGCCGATGATCGTGCCGACGGTCATCGAGGTCTAGTCCGGCATCGAGTGGTCGCGAAAGAGCGTTCCCGGTCGTGAAATCGCGGTCTTCACGACCATGGTTTCTCGCTCGGCCCCGTCAGCGCTTGTTGACCGATCCGGCGTCGACGGGCAGCGCGACACCGGTGACATAACGCGCCGCGTCGGACACCAGCCACGCCACCGCGTTTGCGATGTCCTCAGCCTGCAACACCTGCACCGGCAGCGCGTTGCCCATGTCCTGGGGGGTCTTCTCCGCGATGCTGCCCAGCCATTCGCGCGTGGCCTCGTTGTTGATCATCGGGGTGTCCACACCTGCGGGGTGCACCGAGTTCACCCGGATGCTGTGCGGGGCAAGCAGGTTGGCGTACAACCGCATCAACCCGACGATGCCGTGCTTTGCGGCGACGTAGCCGATCGCGCCGGGGTCGTCGCTGCCCACTCCGATCAGACCCGCGACCGAACTGGTGAGCACGATCGAGCCGCCGTCGCCGTGAGCGAGCAGGGCCTCCTTCGACACCTCGACCGTGTGGTGCACACCGGTGAGATTCACGTCGATCACGTCGCGCCAGCCGTCGGCGCCTGACTGCATCGGCGCGATGCCGGCGTTGGCGATGACGATGTCGAGGCGGCCGAACTCGTCGATACCGGCTTGCAACGCCGACGCCAACGCGCCCTGATCGCGAACGTCGGCTTGGCGCGCCACGATCCGCGCGCCGGTGTCCTCGACCAGCTTCACGGTCTCGGCCAGATCGTCGGCCGTCGCCAACGGATAGGGAACCGACGCGATCTGGTCACAGAGGTCGACGGCGATGATGTTCACGCCCTCGGAGGCCAACTTCACCGCTTCGGCACGACCCTGGCCGCGGGCCGCGCCCGTGATGAAGGCGACTTTGCCTGCGAGCCCGGGCATCAGGACCGCAGAGCGCCCTTGCTCGGATCTCCGGCGACGACCGGCTGCAGCATCTTGATGTCCGGCGCGCCGTCGAGGTGCTCGCCGACCGTGCCGAACAGTTCCCCGATCGCCGGCGCGGTGCTGTGCGTTTTCAACGCGTCCTCGTCCGCCCACTGCTCGACGAACACGAAGGTGCCGTTCGCCTCGTGCAGCGCGTAGAGCTCGCAGCCGGGCTCCTGGTGCACCGCCTCGATGGCCTTCTTGCAGGCCTCCCGCACCGTGTCGACGGATTCGGGTTTGGCGGTCATGGTGGCGACAACGACAACTGCATTTGGCTTGGGCATTGAGCGAGAACTCCTCGGTGAGTGCTGCTGGACGAGTGCACAGCCTACTCACCAATACCCGCGTCGCTCAGACCACGTCGATCCAGATCGTGAAGGCCAGGGTGAGCACCGCGACGAGGACGAGCCCGACGGTGTCCCCGACCCCGATCCGCGGGGCTCCGGTGCGGTGGATGCGCAACTCGCGCGCCAGCAGGAACAACGGGAACGTCACGCTGATCGCGATGAAGAACGAGGCGATGACGTAGACCCAGACGAACCGGATGCCGTGTTTGCGGGCCTCGTAGACCATGAAGATCACCGCGGCGAGCAGGAACAGGGCGATGTCGACGGTGATGGAGCGCGAGGCGGGGTTGACCTTGGTGTCTTCCCAGAACACGCGGAGGAAGTCCGCGCCGCGGTCGGCGAGGCCAGGTTCTGGCTCCACGTGGCGATGAGCGCGACGACCGCGATGACGCCATAGGCGGCGCACAGCGCCTTGGTGGTGGTCGGCAGGCCCGCCGACGTGTGGGTTTCGGTCATTTCCGCACGATAAGTCGCAAAAGCGCGTCAATCGATACGGATCTGTTACCCGTGTGGCAGATGGTGAATCTGGGGCTGGAGCGACTAGGCTTACACGCATGCCTAGTAAGACCGCCGCGCGCTCCAAGACCCGTTCGACCAGGTCAAAGCCGAGCGCACGGTCCGGTGGCCGGGCCGCGCCGCGACGGAAGCCGGCCCCGCGCCGGACGTCGTCACCCATATCCTCGGCCGGCGCCTCGGTCGGTCGCGGTATGCGGGCGGGTTGGCTGATGCTGGCCAAGGGCGCCGGAACCACCGCGCGCTCGGTCGGCCGCGCCCGCGATCTGGAGCCCGGACATCGGCGCGACGGCATCGCGTTGGCGCTGCTCGGGCTGGCGGTGATCGTCGCGGCGAGTTCATGGTTCGGCGCCGCCGGACCGGTGGGCGACTGGCTGGACTCGTTCCTGCGCACGCTGATCGGCGCCGCGGTGGTGCTCGTCCCGATCGCCCTGGCCGCCGTCGGCATCACGCTCATGCGCACCGAACCGGATCCGGACTCGCGGCCTCGGCTCATCCTCGGTTCGGCGATGATTGCGTTGCCCGCGCTCGGGTTGTGGCATCTGTGGGCGGGTTCACCGCAGGATCCCGCCGCGCGCCAGCATTCCGCAGGCTTCTTCGGCTTCGCGATCGGCGGCCCGCTGTCCGACGGGCTTACGGCGTGGATCGCCGCGCCGTTGTTGTTCATCGGCGTGCTGTTCGGCGTGCTGCTGGTGACGGGCACGACGATTCGCGAAGTGCCGTCGACGGTTCGCGCGATGTTCTCCGCGCGCGGTTACGACGAGTACGACTATGACGACTACGACGACGAGGACACCGCCGTCATCGCCGAGTCCGAAGACTTCTCCGACGGCTACTACGACAATTCATTCCCGCCCGGCCCGCCCGACGATCCGAGCGTCTACGGCGACGACGCCGAAAAGGCCTGGCCGTCCGGCACTCCCATGGAGAACTATCCGCTCTCCGACGAGGCGCCCACGGTTCCCGAGCCCACCGCGAAGACGCGCAAGAAGAAGCCTAAGACCTCGACCATGTCGCTGGACCGTGTGGTCGAGGGACCGTACACGCTGCCGCCGCTCGATCTGCTGATCGCCGGTGATCCTCCGAAGCGCCGCAGCGCGGGCAACGACCGGATGATCGAGGCGATCACCGAGGTGCTCGACCAGTTCAAGGTCAACGCATCGGTCACCGGATGCACCCGCGGTCCGACCGTCACCCGCTACGAGGTCGAACTCGGACCCGGCGTCAAGGTCGAGAAAATCACTGCGCTGCAACGCAATATCGCCTACGCCGTCGCCACCGAAAGCGTCCGGATGCTGGCGCCGATCCCCGGCAAGTCCGCGGTGGGCATCGAGGTGCCCAATGTGGACCGCGAGATGGTGCGGTTGGCCGACGTGCTCACCGACCCCGACACCCGCGGCGACCACCATCCGCTCGTCATCGGTCTGGGCAAAGACATTGAGGGCGAATACATCTCGGCGAACCTCGCCAAGATGCCGCACCTGCTGGTCGCCGGCTCGACCGGATCGGGTAAGTCGAGCTTCGTCAACTCGATGCTGGTATCGCTGTTGGTGCGGGCCACCCCCGAGGAGGTCAGGATGATCCTGATCGACCCGAAGATGGTGGAACTGACGCCCTATGAGGGTATTCCGCACCTCATCACGCCGATCATCACCCAGCCGAAGAAGGCCGCCGCGGCGCTGGCGTGGCTGGTCGAGGAGATGGAGCAGCGCTACCAGGACATGCAGGCGTCGCGGGTCCGCCACATCGACGACTTCAACAAGAAGGTGCGTTCGGGCGAGATCACCGCGCCGCTGGGCAGCCAGCGCGAGTACAAGCCCTACCCGTACATCGTCGCGATCGTCGACGAGTTGGCCGACCTGATGATGACCGCCCCACGCGATGTCGAGGACGCGATCGTGCGCATCACCCAGAAGGCCCGCGCGGCAGGCATTCACCTCGTGCTGGCCACGCAGCGGCCCTCGGTCGACGTCGTCACCGGCCTGATCAAGACCAACGTGCCGTCGCGGTTGGCGTTCGCCACGTCGTCGTTGACCGACAGCCGCGTCATCCTCGACCAGCAGGGCGCCGAGAAGCTGATCGGCATGGGCGACGGGTTGTTCCTGCCGATGGGCGCCAACAAGCCGATCCGCCTGCAGGGCGCGTTCATCACCGACGACGAGATCCACGCCGTGGTCGAAGCGACCAAGGCGCAGGCCGAACCGGAATACACCGAGGGCGTCACCAACGCCAAGACCAACAGCGAGCGCACCGACGTCGATCCGGACATCGGCGACGACATGGACGTCTTCCTGCAGGCGGTCGAGCTGGTGGTGTCGAGCCAGTTCGGGTCGACGTCGATGTTGCAGCGCAAACTGCGCGTCGGCTTCGCCAAGGCGGGCCGGTTGATGGACCTGATGGAAACCCGCAACATCGTCGGGCCCAGCGAGGGGTCCAAGGCCCGCGAGGTCCTCGTCAAACCCGACGAGTTGGCGGCGACGCTGGCGTCGATTCGCGGATCGGACTCCGGCGACGACGACGACGAGTGATTTCGGTGCACTACTGTTCGGTGCGCGACCAGTAGCGCACCGAAACCGCTACAACGTCAACAGCATTCGGGTGTTGCCGAGGATGTTCGGCTTGACGTAGGACAGGTCGAGGAATTCGGCGACGCCGGTGTCGTAGGAACGGCACATCTCTTCGTAGACCTCGGCGGTGACGGGGGTTCCGTCGATCTCGCGGAACCCGTGTCTGCTGAAGAACTCGACTTCGAAGGTGAGCACGAAGATCCGCTCCAGGCGCAGTTCGCGGGCGACGTCGAGCAGCTTGTCGACGATCGTGTGCCCGACGCCCTGGCCCTTGACCTTCGGATGCACCGCGACCGTGCGCACCTCGCCGAGGTCGGACCACAGCACGTGCAGCGCGCCGCAGCCGAGGATTTCATCGCCCACCTCGGCGACCCAGAACTCCTGCACGGCCTCATACAGGGTCACCAGATTCTTTTCCAGCAGGATCTTGCCGGCATAGATGTCGACCAAGGATTTGATCGCGGGGACATCCGAGGTTCGCGCACGCCGCACGACGACCTCGCCGGTATCTGCGCTCACACGTGGAGAGTATCTGTTCGAGCAACCGATATTCTGTTGCGGTGTCGGGCCAACCCCATATCGATCCGCTGGTCCCGCGCGCCCGTGTGGCGAACATCGCAAATGTGCTCACCGGCGTGCGGATGGCGTTGGTTCCGGTTTTCCTCGTCTTCCTGTTCGTCGGCGACGGGCATGAAACATTCTGGCGGATAGCCGCATTCGTGGTGTTCACCGTCGCGGTGATCACCGACCGGTTCGACGGTGCGCTGGCGCGCAGCTACGGCATGGTGACGGAGTTCGGCACGCTGGCCGACCCCATCGCCGACAAGGCCCTCATCGGTGCGGCACTGATCGGGCTCTCGATGCTGGGCGACCTGCCGTGGTGGATCACGGTGGTGATCCTCATCCGCGAGATCGGCATCACGGCGCTGCGCTTCGCGGTGTTGCGGCATGGCGTGATCCCGGCCAGCCGCGGCGGCAAGCTCAAGACCCTCGTGCAGGGGGTGGCGATCGGGCTGTTCGTGCTGCCGCTGTCCGGTGCCTGGCTGGCCTCGGCATGGGTGATCATGTGGGCCGCGGTCATCCTGACCGTGCTCACCGGGATCGATTACGTCGTGTCGGCGATCAGGGACTCCCGTGGACGACCCGCTCGTCAGTGACGAAGCGGGCGCGCTGGTCGCCGACCTCACGGTGCGCGGACAGACGGTCGCGACCGCGGAGTCGCTGACCGCCGGCCTGCTGGCGGCGACCCTGGCGGGGGTGCCGGGTGCGAGCGCGGTGCTGCGCGGCGGCCTGGTCACGTACGTGGAGGACACGAAGGTGTCGCTCGCGGGGGTGGCCCGCGAGGTGCTCGACGAGGTGGGGCCGGTGGCGGCGCCGACCGCGCGGGCCCTGGCCGTCGGCGCCCAGCAGCGCTGCGCGGCGACGTGGGGTGTGGGCCTGACCGGTGTCGCCGGGCCCGATCCCCACGGCGGCCATCCCGTCGGAACCGTCTTCCTCGGTATCGCCGGCCCCGTCCAGACCGACGTCGTGCAGTTGCGGCTGGCCGGCTCGCGGTGGGACATCCGCCTCGGGGCGGTGCGCGAGGCCGTGGCGCTATTGCGCTCGACCGTCGCTCGGCAGTGATCTGCGCCATCCGGGAACCAACCGACCCGCTCTCAGCGTTGCCCTAGTGGATCCCCAGACACTGACTCCGAAGGGAGAGCACGATGACGGCATTGCTGCGCGAGGTGATCGGCGACGTGCTGCGTCGTGCCCGCGTCGACCAGGGACGCACCCTGCGCGAGGTGTCCGACACCGCACGGGTCAGCCTGGGTTACCTCTCCGAGGTCGAACGCGGCCGCAAGGAAGCCTCGAGCGAGCTGCTCAACGCGATCTGCGGCGCCCTCGACGTTCCGCTCTCCCAAGTGCTCTTCGAGGCCGGTAAGGAAATGGAGCGCGAGGAGCAGGCCGCCTTCGCCGGGGCCGCCAACATCGACGCCACCACCAAGGTGGTCATCCCGCAGGTCGTGTCGATGGCGGTCGCCTGACGCACCGGGCGCGCTGACGCGCGACCCGAGTGACTGTGGTGATACGCGCTGACCCGATAGATTGGGCAGCACGGTAAGCCGGGCCGGCGAGTCCGAGACAACGACACGAAGGCGGAGTGAACTGACATGGCCAATCCGTTCGTCAAGGCGTGGAAGTACCTCATGGCGCTGTTCAGCTCCAAGGTGGACGAGTACGCCGACCCGAAGGTGCAGATCCAGCAGGCCATCGAGGAAGCCCAGCGCCAGCACCAGGCGCTGACGCAGCAGGCCGCCCAGGTCATCGGCAACCAGCGTCAGCTGGAGATGCGGCTCAACCGCCAACTCGCCGACATCGAGAAGCTCCAGGTCAACGTCCGCCAGGCGCTCACCCTCGCCGACCAGGCCACGGCGGCCGGTGACGCCGCCAAGGCCACCGAGTACAACAACGCCGCCGAGGCATTCGCCGCGCAGCTGGTGACCGCCGAGCAGAGCGTCGAGGACCTCAAGGGGCTGCACGACCAGGCGCTGCAGGCGGCCGCCCAGGCCAAGAAGGCCGTCGAGCAGAACGCGATGATGCTGCAGCAGAAGATCGCCGAGCGCACCAAGCTGCTCTCGCAGCTCGAACAGGCCAAGATGCAGGAGCAGGTCAGCTCGTCGCTGCGCTCGATGAGCGAGTTGGCGTCCCCGGGCACCACCCCGAGCCTCGACGAGGTGCGCCAGAAGATCGAGCGCCGGTACGCCAACGCCATGGGCGAGGCCGAACTGGCGCAGAACTCGGTGCAGGGCCGGATGATGGAGGTCCAGCAGGCCAGCGTGCAGATGGCCGGGCACTCGCGGCTGGAGCAGATCCGCGCCTCGATGCGCGGAGAGCAGTTGCCCGCCGGCGGCAACACCGCGGCGCAGCCCGCGACCCCGGCGACCAATCCGCAGCAGGCGACACCGGAAAACCCGCTGTCTCAATAGCGCAAGAGGAAACCAGTGAGTGGACAACCGAGTCGACCCGAGCCGTGGCGCTCGCTGGTTCAGCGGGGTATCCAGTCCGGCCTGGACACGGCCGCCGAGTGGTCCGATGTGCTGGCCGACAGGCTGAACTCCGCCGCCGACCCCCGCGCGAAGCTGCTGCGTAAGCGGCGCTGGGCGCTGCGGGCCACGCTGTTCTTCACCATTTCCTGCGTGTTCTGGATCGGCGTCACCGGTTTGGTGGCGGCGTGGGACGTTCCGGCGTGGGCGCTGCTCATCCCGTCACCGATCGCGGTCGGCGCGGCCTTCCTGGCCACGTTGTCGTTCCTGCGGTACCGGTGGCTGCGACGCGAGCCGCTGCCTCCGCCGCGGTCGCGGGCCACCCGCCGGCTTCCTCCGCGCGGATCGGCCGCGCGCCAACCGATGGCGGCGCTGGCCGCCTCCGAACGCGGGTTGTTCTCGCTGCTCGGGGTCATGGAGCGCGGCCGGATGCTGCCCCCCGACGAACTGCGCGAGCTGACCGCGGCGGCGAACCAGACCGCTGCGACCATGGCCGCCACCGCGAACGAAGTGATGTCGATGGAGCGGGCGATCCGCGCGACGCCGCAGTCGCGCGCGCACCTGACGCCCACCATCCGCGCGTTCACCGCGCAGCTCGACCACGGCGCGCGCCAGTACGGCGAAATGGTCAACGCCGCAGCGCAATTGGTGTCGGCGGCCAACACCGGCCCGACGTCCACCTCACCGATGTGGCAGCAGCGCTACCGCGACGAGCTGTCCAACGCCACCGACCGCCTCATCGGCTGGGCCCAGGCGTTCAACGAACTGGGCCAGGTCCGCGGGGCCTAGTCGGGCGAGCCCCTACATCGTCGGGCGCAGCGACGGGAACACCGTCGCGACCAATCCGCGCACGATGGCCTTCAAGAAGTCGAGGTTATCGAAGTAGTCGCGCCACAACGTGATTCGACCGGCGTGCACCTCGAACGTCCCGCACACCCAGAACTGCAGGCGCACCGGCCCGAACACCAGCGCGTCGGTGCGTTCGGTGAGCACGGAGTTCCCGTCGGCGGCGATGCGGTGGATCTTCACCTCGAAGCCGAATCGTCCCTGACCGCGGCGCATCAGGCCGATGATGCGCTGGCGGCCGCGGATCGTGGGATAGCCGACGTTCTGCCATTCGACGTTGTCGGCCAGCAAGCCGTCGGCGGTGGCGAAGTCCTCGTCCTGCAACGCGTACAGGAACGTCTCCACCGCCCGGATGTTGTCGACGTCGGTTTTCAGTTCAGAAGCCTGGTCGGTCATGCGGCCAGCCTAGTGCCGCGCCGCTGTGGCAGGGTAGGCCCAATGCGCGTCGCGGTCGTCGCCGGACCCGATCCGGGGCATGCCTTTCCGGCGATCGGGTTGTGCCTCCGTTTCCTGGCCAACGGCGATTCGCCGACCCTGCTGACCGGGACGCAGTGGCTGGAAACGGCCCGCGACGCCGGAGTCGCCGCCGCCGAGCTGCTCGGCCTCGACCCCGTAGACACCGACGACGACGCCGACGCCGGTGCGAAGGTCCACCAGCGTGGCGCACGGATGGCCGTGCTCAACGCGCCGCAGATGCGCAGCATTGCACCGGACCTGGTGGTCTCCGACGCCATCACCACGGCGGGCGGGTTCTGCGCCGAACTTCTCGGACTGCCGTGGGTCGAGCTGAACCCCCACCCGCTGTACCGGCCGTCGAAGGGGCTGCCGCCGGTCGGCAGCGGCCTGGCGCCCGGGGTGGGTGTCCGCGGCCGGCTGCGCGATGCGGTCCTGCGCGGGCTCTCGGCCCGGTCCTGGCGCCAGGGCATCCGCCAGCGGGCGTCCGCGCGGGTGCAAATCGGGCTGCCCGCAGCCGATCCCGGTCCGCGCCGACGGTTGATCGCCACGCTGCCGGCACTGGAGGTGCCGCGGCCGGACTGGCCGGCCGAAGCGGTGGTGGTGGGTCCGCTGCACTTTGAACCGACATCGGAGACGCTGGACGTCCCCCCGGGCGACGGCCCGGTCGTGGTCGTGGCGCCGTCCACCGCGGTGACGGGGGAGGGTGGCCTGGCGGAGATCGCCCTGGCGTCCTTGACGCCGGGTGAGGCGCTGCCGCCGGGATCGCGGGTCGTGGTGTCGCGCCTCCGCGGCACGGAGGTCACGGTTCCGCCGTGGGCGGTGGTCGGGCTGGGTAGGCAGGACGAGCTGTTGTCGCGCGCCGATCTGGTGATCTGTGGCGGTGGCCACGGCATGGTGTCCAAGACGCTGCTCGCCGGAGTTCCGATGGTGGTGGTGCCCGGCGGCGGCGACCAGTGGGAGATCGCGAATCGTGTTGTGCGCCAGGGAAGTGCGCAACTGGTCCGTCCGCTCAGCGCGGCGGCACTCACCCGGGCGGTGCGGGAGGTGTTGGGCACACCGAGCTACCGCGAAGCGGCGCGGCGGGCCGGTGCGACGGCGGCCTACGTCGAGGATCCGGTACGGGTGTGCCATGAAGCGCTGCCCGCCTCGGCGTAGTTTGGGCCCGTGCGGTTGACGGAATTTCATCAGCTCGTCGAGGAACAGTTCGGTGCGGTGCGCGGGTCGTCGATGCTCGTCGACCACGTGCTGAGCGGCTTCGGTGGGCGCACGGCCGCACAGGCCATCGAGGACGGCGTGGACCCGCGGGAGGTCTGGCGCGCGCTGTGCTCGGACTTCGACGTCCCGCGTGATCAGTGGTGAACCGCTAGCGTTCGTCCTCGGCGCGGCCGGTGCCCACCGTGTGCGACGGCCCCACCCGATCGTCGTCGCGGTCGGACTCCGGCATCTGCGACGCCGGTTGCTCGTCGGCGGGAGATGTGGTCGCACCGCCCGCGGTCTCGCCCGGTGACGGCGCCTTGCGGCCCGCATCCGTCGATGGCTTGACCGCGCCTGCGGTCCGTTCGCCGCCTTCGTCCCCGGCGCCTTCCGGCTTGGCCGACGCCTGCCGCCCCTCGTACGGCGGCACTTCCGGTTTGACGTCCTTGGGCGGTTCGTTGGTGAATCCCGTCTCGAAGTCCGGCTTACCGCCGTCGTCGTATTCAGGAACCGACTCGTCACCTTGATAGGTCCCCGACGGACGGTCCGCAGGCCCACCCGAGGGTTGATCCGATCCGGTCCCGCGCTTACCCCGTTCCTCCTGCTCTGACATGACAACTACTCCTCACCTTTCGCCGCGCGGATCGGCGGCGATGCAATCGACGGGTCGGGCGCTAGGCGCGCTGACCCAGAACCAGCGCCGTTTCACGGTGCAACCGGCCGAAGTTGTAATACGCCGCGCAGGCGCCCTCCGGGGACACCATGCACGTCCCGATCGGTGTCTCCGGTGTGCACGCGGTCCCGAAGACCTTGCACTCCCACGGTTTGATGACGCCCTTGAGCACCTCGCCGCACTGGCACGCCTTCGGATCGGCCACCCGCACACCGGGCATGGCGAAGGAGCGTTCGGCGTCGAACTCGGCGTAGTCGGGGTGGATCCGCAGGGCGCTCTGCGAGATGAAACCCAAACCCCGCCATTCGAAGTGCGGTCGCAGTTCGAACGTCTGGGCCAGCAGCTTGAGCGCCTGGGTGTTGCCTTCGGGACGGACCACCCGGGTGTACTGGTTCTCCACCTCGCAGCGGCCGTCGCGGATCTGCTGCAACAGCATGTGCACCGACGCGAGGATGTCGAGGGGCTCGAAACCCGCTACCACCAAGGGTTTTCCGTACACGTCGGGGACGAACCGGTACGGGCGCAGCCCCACCACCGTCGAGACGTGGCCGGGTCCGAGGAATCCGGACAGCCGCAGGTCGGGGGACTCGAGGATCGCCTTGATCGGCGGCACGATGGTGACGTGGTTGCAGAACACGCTGAAGTTGCGCACGCCCAGCGCTTTCGCGCGCACGAGCGTGACCGCGGTGGACGGGGCGGTGGTCTCGAAGCCCACCGCGAAGAACACGACCCGGTTGTCCGGGTTGTCGAGCGCGATCTTCAGCGCGTCCAGCGGCGAATAGACGAATCGCACGTCGGCGCCGCGGGCCTTCGCTTCGATCAGGTTGCCCCGCGAACCCGGCACCCGCATCATGTCGCCGAACGTCGTGAAGATGACGTCCGGTTGTTCGGCCAGCCACATGGCGTCGTCGACGCGACCCATCGGGATGACGCACACCGGGCAGCCGGGTCCGTGGACCAGCTCGACGCTCTCCGGCAGCAGATGTTCGATGCCGTGCCGGTAGATGGTGTGCGTGTGTCCGCCGCACACCTCCATGAATTTGAACTCGTCGTCGCCGGCGAGGTCGGTGATCGACCTGACCAGCGCGCGTGCGGCGGCCGGGTCGCGGAATTCGTCGACGAATTTCATGACTTGCCTCTCAAGCGATTTCGGATGAGTTGAACGCTTCGATCTCGGCGACGTAGTCGGCGCCCATCTTCTGCACCTGGTCGAGGGTGAGGGTGGCCTCGTGTTCGTCGATCTTGGCCATCGCGAACCCGACGTGCACCAGCACCCAGTCGCCGACCTGGAGGTTGTCGTCGGCCAGCAGCCGCACGCTGATGATTCTGCGGACTCCGTTGACGTCGACCTTGGCCAGCGACTGTTCGGCGTCGACGATGTCGACGACCTGACCGGGTATGCCGAGGCACATGGTCGGTCTCCTCTCAGCAGATCCGCGGCAGGGGGTCGCCGACCAGCATGTCGACGATTCGGCTGCCGCCGAATGTTGTTCTCAACGCGACGATTCCGTGTGGGTCGGGCACGATCTCGCCGACCACCGCGGCCTGTGCGCCGAGCGGGTGGCCGCGCAGCGTGGCGACCGCCGCATCGGCCTCGTCGGCGGGCACGACGGCGGCGAACTTGCCTTCGTTCGCCACGTACAGCGGGTCGATGCCGAGCATGTCGCACGCCCCGACCACCTGAGGCAGGACGGGGAGCTTGTCCTCGTCGAGGATCATCGCGAACGGCGCGTCCTTGACGAGTTCGTTGGCCACCGTGCCCACACCGCCGCGCGTCGCGTCGCGCATCCACCGCGTCGACGGCGCCGCGGCCAGCAGGAGCTCGACGAGTTCGTGCACCGGCGCGGTGTCCGAGGCGATGTCGGCGTCGATGGCCAGGTCCCCTCGGGCCAGCATGACGGCCATCCCGTGTTCGCCGATCGTGCCGGACAGCACGACCTTGTCGCCGGGTTGCACGCGTTCGCGCGACAGGGACCTGTCCTCGGGGATCAGCCCGACACCGGCGGTGCAGATGTAGACGCCGTCGGCGGCGCCCTTGCCGACGACCTTCGTGTCGCCGGTGACGATCTGCACGCCGGCGTTCAGCGCGGCTTCGCCCATGTCCGCGACGATTTCGC
This sequence comes from Mycolicibacterium celeriflavum, assembly GCA_050205545.1. Classification (GTDB taxonomy): domain Bacteria; phylum Actinomycetota; class Actinomycetes; order Mycobacteriales; family Mycobacteriaceae; genus Mycobacterium; species Mycobacterium celeriflavum_A. The sequence goes on along the minus strand of JBNMQV010000002.1, from coordinate 99,277 downwards.
GCAGTTCGGCGATCGGAAAGCCTTCCTCGATCACAAACGCCGCCGAAAGCCATTGTGGGCGTGCGCCGCTGACGGCCAGGTCGTTGATGGTGCCGTGCACCGCGACGTGACCGATGGACCCTCCGGGAAAGCGCCTGGGTGACACCACGTAGGAGTCGGTGGAGAACGCCAGTCGTTCGCCCGACGGAATCCGCACCGCCGCCGCGTCACCGAGTTGTTCGAGTTCGTCGTTGCGGAACGCCTCGAGGAACACCGCGTCGACGAGCGCGGCCGACGACTTGCCGCCCGCCCCGTGCGCGAGCGTGACCACGTCGTCGAGCAGCCGAGGTCGACGCTGACGGAACTTGTCGATCCGTTCCAGCACGCGGTCTTCGCGTTCGGCCGCGCTCGCAGTTTGTGTCATGTGGTGGGTGCTCCGTTCAGTGCGGGGGCGCTGGTCGCCTGCAGATGCGCCTGGACCACCGACCAGAGCCGGTAGCCGAGCATCGCGTGGCTCTCCTGGATGCGGTGGATGCTCTGCGAGTGAATGGTGAAACAGAAGTCGAGGTCGTCGGCGGCCGCCATCCGGCCACCGTCGTGTCCGGAGAAGCCGAGGGTCAGCAGGCCCCTGCGTTTGGCCTCGGTGATCGCGGTCATCAGGTCGTCGGAGTTGCCCGACGTGGACAGCGCGATCGCCACGTCGCGGTCGCAGGCGTGGGCGATGATCTGGCGCTTGAAGATCAGCTCGAACCCGACGTCGTTGCCGAGCGCGGTCACGACCGCGTTGTCGGCCGCCAGCGACCATGCGGCGACCGGGCGGCCGCGCGCCGGACGGCTGAACAGCGATGCCAATGTCGCGGCGTCGGTGGAACTTCCGCCGTTGCCGAACGTGTACAACCGCCCGCCGCGGTGGAACCGCTCGGCCATCTGCGTGCCCGCCGCGGTCAGCGCTTGCCCGTACTCGGCGAGCGATTCTCGTTGCAGGCGGGCGCTTTCGGCGGCCTTGCCCAGTGCCGAGGTCGCGAGGTCGTCGAGCAGGCTCGCGGCGTCGGTCTCCTCGGACTCGATGAACGGGTACAGGAAGCCGGTGGCGTCGGATTCGCTCATCGGTACACCTCCTCGGGCTCGACACGGGAGATGGCCGCGCCGGCGTGCAGCAGGACGAGGTCGTTGGGTGCGACGTCTCCGACCACCGTGACGTCGACCCATTCCTCGCCGGTGGCGGTGCGGACCAGCGCCGAATTCGTCGCGTCGGCCGGTTCCAGCACGACCTCGCCGAGCCGCGCCTCGTCGCTGCACGTCACGCACGTGGTGGCGGGCTCGGCGGGTTTCAGCAGACCGGGATGTTCGAAGCAGACGTGGGTGAGCTCCCACAGCAGGTGGTACAGCAGCACGAACGCTCCGGTCGCGGGGACCATCGGGTCGTCGGTGTCGATCCACAGGATGTGGTTCGCGGCCCCCGCCGGTGGACGCGGGCCCGAGCCGATCCACAGCGTCAGGACGCCCCATGCCTGGGCGCGCCGCATCGCGTCGACGACCGACGGTTCGTTCGCCGAGGCCACCGCGATCAACAGATCGCCGGGCCTGCTGGCCACCCTCGCCTGCGCGACCGGGTCCGGTTCGACGAGGGCCACCGAGGGTAGCGCGCGTTTGCCCACGATCACGGGATGGACGAACTCGACGGCGATGTGGTGGGCGTGCGGTTCCCATTGCGGCGAGATCACCCACAGGGTGGCGCCGTCGTTGAAGCGGCGGGCCAGATCCAGCGCCGCGGCGGCGAGGTCGGCGGCCAGCTCATCGCCGACGTAGGGTCGTTGTGCGGTCGTCATCGCGATACTTCCTGTCCGATAACGGAGTTCACCAGATCCAGTGTGGTCTGTGTGGCCGTCTCGAGGTCGGCGGCTTCCTCGTCGGTCAGCGCTCCGCAGATCCAGTCCCAGTGCGCGGAGACGACGCCGCCCGGTCTGGGCGGAGGGGCCAGCGACAGGTCGCCGCGTTTCCATGCGATGCGCTCGGGACGCGGATCGCCCAGCGTCAGCCGTCCGTTCGTGTATTGCAGTGGTCGCGAGGTGATCTCCGCCTGATCGCCGGTGACGGCCTCGACGACGCCCCACCGGATGCGGCAGGCCTGCATGACGTCGACGGCGGTCCCGGCGTCGCGCCCCAGGAACCTAACCCATGGATAGACCACGAAGACGTGAAAGCTGTGATGTGCCAGCGCATCGCCGGTGGCGGGCACCGTGTCGAGCATCCCGGTGACCTGACCGGCGAACGCGGCGCGCAGCCGGGCGAGCAGGGCCTGCGGTTCCACCTTGGACAGCGCCCGCCCGCCGACCCAATAACTGCGGACGACCTCGGCGTCGAGGGCGTCGGAGGCGTCGACCGCTTCGGCGATGGCGGACAGATACGGCCAGGCGCCGTCGAATTCACGCGCGTGCGAGGCGAGTCCGGAGGTGCCGCCGCCGTCGGCGGGACCGCAGTATCCGAGTTCGTTCGGCGGATACGCGTAGCGGCCGAACACCGTCCGGCCGTCCGGGTCCTGTGCGTCGTTCATGATGCGTTTCCCACCAGCAGCTGACCGAGCGCGATGCCGCCGTCGTTGGGCGGGACCGTGCGATGCGTCAGCGCATCGATGCCCCTGTCGTGCAGGCCGTTCAGCGTCAACTCGAGGAGCAGGGCGTTCTGGAACACACCGCCGGACAGGGCCACGGGCCGCGACGCGTCGGCGTGCGCACATGCGAGGTCGACGACCAGATCGGCGACCGCGCGATGGAACCGGGCACCGATGACGCGGGCCGGGACGCCCGCGAACAGGTCGTCGACGATGGCGTGCAGCACGGGAGCGGGATCGATCACCGCCGTGGTATCCGATGCATTCACCGCGAACGCGTAAGTGCGTGGGCCGCAATCGATGCCGCGCGACAGTCCCTCCAACTCGATGGCGGCCTGCGCTTCGTATGCCACGACGTGCCGCACCCCGGCCAGCGAGGACACCGCGTCGAACAACCGGCCCATGCTGGAGGTCGGTGCGCATCCGAGACCGGTCTCGAGTTGGCCGGCGAGCACGTCGCGCTCCGCGCGCGGGCAGGCCGTGACCGGCGGCAGCGCCGGGTCCCACGCGATTCCCGCCGAGCGCAGATGGGCCAGGGCCATCCGATAAGGGCGCAGCACGCTGACGTCACCCCCGGCGAGGGGCACGTACTTGAGGTGGGCCAGACGTTGACAACCTTTGTAGTTGGCCAGCAGGACCTCGCCGCCCCACACCGCGCCGTCGGGTCCGTAACCCGTTCCGTCGAATGCGAATCCGAGTACCTGGGTGGACCCGTCGAGACCGTGTTCGGCCATCACCGCGGCGATGTGCGCGTGATGGTGCTGGACGGTCCTGACCGGCCGAGACGACGCGGCGCGCCGCGCCCACTCGGTCGACCGGTACAGCGGATGCGCGTCGGCGATCACCACCTCCGGCGCGACGGACGTCAACTCGCGCAGGTGCCGCTGAGCGGAATCGAACGCGTACAGCGTCGCCAGATTGTCCATGTCGCCGATGTGCTGGCTCAGCCACGCGTACCGGCCGTCGGCGACCGCCAGGGTGTTCTTCAAATCGGCGCCCACCGCAAGCGAGGGTGGTACGGGGAGCGGCAGCGCGACGGGAAGGGGCGCGTACCCCCGGGATCGGCGGATCGGCACCTCGACGGCGCCCCGGCGGCCGAGCGCGACGATCCGCATGACCGAGTCGTCACAGGGCACCAGGATCTCGCGGTCGTGCATGAGCCAGCCGTCGACGAGGTGCGAAAGCCGTTCCAGTGCATCGGAATCGGTGAAGCAGATCGGCGCGCCGGCGAGGTTGCCCGATGTCATCACCAACGCGGTCGGGCCCGGCTCGTCGCCCGGCAGCCCGAACAGCAGCGTGTGCAGCGGGGTATACGCCAGCAGGATCCCCAGGTCGGGATTGTGCGGCGCCACCGCGTCGGCGACCGGGGCGCCGTCACGTCGCGGCATCAACACGATCGGGCGTTGCAGTCCGGTCAGCAACCGCGCGGACGGGGCGTCGATCTCGACGAGGTTGTGGGCGGTCGCGAGGTCGGGCGCCATCACCGCGAACGGCTTGTCGCCACGGCGCTTGCGGGCGCGCAACTCGGTGACGGCGCGTTCGTCGGCGGCGTCACAGGCCAGGTGGTAGCCACCGATGCCCTTGACCGCCAGGATGCCTCCCTCGCCGAGCAACCGGCGCGCGCACCGCAGCGCCTGCTCGCCCGTCGTCGCGGCGCCGGCGCGGTCGCGGTACGTCAACGTCGGGCCGCAGTCGGGGCAGCAGACGGGCTGGGCGTGGAACCGCCGGTCGTCGGGATCGTGGTATTCGCTGGCGCAGGCCTCGCACATGTCGAAGGCCGCCATGGTGGTGGCGCGGCGGTCGTAGGGCAGCGAGGAGATGATGGTGAACCGGGGACCGCAGCTGGTGCAGTTGATGAACGCATGGCGGAAGCGTCTGTCGCGCGGGTCGCGTTGTTCGGCGGCGCAGTCGGCGCACATGGCGACGTCGGGTGAGGTCAGCGTGCGGCCGCCGTCGCCGCGCGAGGTGTCGGCGATGACGAAGCCGGTTCCGCCCGCGACCGGAAGCTCCTCGGTGTCAAGGCTTTCGATCACCGCCAGCGGCGGCGGATGGTCACGCAGCCGGACTAGGAACGCCTCGACGTCGGCCGCGTCGCCCTCGACGTCGACGAGCGCGCCCGAACTGTCGTTGCGAACACTTCCGGTGAGCCCCAGAGCGGCCGCCGTCGTGTACACGAAGGGCCGGAAGCCGACTCCCTGGACCACCCCGCCGACGCGCACACGCAACCGACGCCGCGTGGTCATGGCGAGTCCTCGGCACCGGCGAGAGGTTCGCCCCCGCCCATCAACTGCAGACCCGACAGCGCGGCGTCGGCCCCGGCCTTGTCGGTCTTCTCGACGACGAAGCCCATGTGGATGATCACCCAGTCGCCCGGTGAGAATGTCTCCTCGGGCAGCATGCCGACGTTGACCTTGCGGTGCTCACCGGCGACGTCGACGAGCGCCAACTGATCGCCGTAGCCTTCGAGCATCCTCACGACCTGCCCCGGTATTCCCAGACACATCGTTCAGCCCTCCGCCACCGAGGCGCGGGCCGACAAGCCCGCGACCACCTCGCCGATCGCCGCCACAGCGCCCGGCACCGCCGACGCCACGGCGTCCGACAGCCCGATACCCTCGTCGACGCGGTCGACTTCACAGCCGATCACCACGGTGTAGGGCGGAGTGCCCCCGAGCGCATTGAGGCTCGCGAACACCGCCGCGGGGTCCATCGCGTGCGCGTCCAGACCCGTTGCGGCCCGGGCGTTCTCCAGATCGGCCTCGAACACGTGTAGCGTGCCCGGCTGGCCGCGGCCGGGAACGGCATCGACGAGGACCAGGGCATCCCAGCCGTCGAGCAGATCGTAGGCCAGATGCATACCTCCGATCCCGTAGTCCCTCACATGAACGTCCGGTCCGGCGAGATCGGCGGGCACACAGCGCATCACCTCGGGACCGAAGCCGTCGTCCCCGAGGAAGATGTTGCCGAGCCCGGCTACCAGAATCCGGCTGATGAGGGCACCCCGTTCCGGCTCACATGCGGCGCATCTTCATGTACCGCCGGGCATCCGGTACGGAGCGGATGCCTATCAGCGCCGCCGCGGCGGCCACGACCGCCACGACTCCGACCGCGATCCAGCCGATCACTTCCATTGCGGACTCCCTTCAACAAGAGGTTCGATTTCGTCGGGCGCGAAGTACAGGTAGCGGCCGTACCAGTCGTGCAGTTCGGCCCCGGGATCGTCTTCGATGACGACACCGATGTGGTGCTCGCCGTCGACGTCCTCGTGCACCGAGGTGACGCGCGCGATCTTGTCGGCGTAGAACAGGTCCTGAGCGTCGGCGCGCCGGGCGGGATGTAACCGGACACGGCTGCCGCGGGCGACGCGAGTGTCGTTGACCAGCACGGCATCCGAGTCCGGCCGCACAGCTGCGTCAGCCATGGGATCCCACCATTCGACGCCGGCGGGGATCTCGGGGATCAGCTCCGGTTCGCGGCTCGGCGCATGCGGATCGCGCAGCACGCCGTGCAGATCGAGCATCGCCTCGGGTGACATCGCGTCGCAGCGGTCGATGATCGCCGCGGCACGTTCGTCGGTGGCCCGGGCCTGTGTCTTCTCCTCGTCGGTCATGGTCATGATGCGCAGCGTCAGGATCTCGTCGATCTCGGTCGAGTCGTAGAGCGCGCCCTTGCTCTGCTCGGCGATCTCGGGGTGGTCGTAGAGGATGATCGGCGATGCGAGCACGAGATCCCGATGCGGCGCCGGCCCGGCGAGCACCGGAAAGCAGCGGTGCTGGCGGCACCGCGCGACGGCGTCGGCGGCCGAGTCGGGCGGATCGAGCAGCGAGACGAACTCGCCGTCGGCGACCTCCAGCAGCAAGTGGGTGCCGATCAGCGACAGGGCGATCGCCTCGTCCTTATCGATCGCGGGCGGTGCGGTGTTGGACACCTCGAAGTCCAGGCGCAGGAAGTCGCCGTCCTCCTCGGCGGAGATGTCGAGTCGACCGCTGAGTTCGCGCCGCGTCCGCACCAACCTGCCGCCCGCGACGGGCTCGGTCTCTTCGGCAGCCGGTACGGAAATGTCCACCGTGCGAGGAAGGCTCATCACCGGGAAGGGGTCGATGGGGATCTCGCACTCGACGGCCTCGTCCCAGCTGACCCAGACGTCGGATCCCGAACGCAATTCGCCGACGGGTTCGAACCGACCGTCACCGGCACCGCGTTCGACGGCGCGGTGCTGCAGTTGCAGGAACCGGACCACACCGGTGACCATCGGGATGCCGTGCGGGGCCAACAACACCTGGGTGGACAGCGAGGCGTCTTCGCCGATCGCGGCTTCCGCCGCACCGCGCGGTCCGAGAACTCCGAATTGCCAACGGGACTGGTTCTTGCTCGAACTGGCGCGGTAGGGGTACAGCAGGTAGCCCTCATAGAGCACCGCGTCCGCGACGGCCCGTGCGTGATCCCAGTCTGCGGTCATCGAACCTCCTCTGCGGTGTGGGCGGCCAGCAGCGAGACGATCGCATCGTCGTAATTGAGCAGGCCGCGGGCGGATTTGAATTCGGTGAGCGCGTCGATGGTGTCGTGGCCCAGTCGCAGCCAACCGGCGTTGGGATAGTGCAAGCGCATCAGGTCGTGCCATGTGGACACGGGGAGTTCGTAGTGGTCTTCGCGGTCCCACGGGATGTGCTGCACGCTCAAATTCGTCTCGCCGCGGCTGAAAACGGTTCCACTGAACAGGAATTGCAACGGGATCGCCCCGTCGCGCAGAGCGTGGAAGTACTTGGCCGCGGTCACCTCGAGGTCGTAGGTGCATTCGAGCGGCAGGTCGACCTGCGTGCTTCCGGAGAAGCCCGGAACCATCGTGCCGGCGTGCTGCCAGAGGAAGTTGTGCTGTGTGGTGTCCCAGCGCTCGCGGGGTCCGAACAGGTCGAGCAGTCCGAGCGCCTCCGGATCGCTGTACCGGCGGCGCAACGGTTCGATGCGAACCTGGCACCTCAGCGCGATCGCATGCACGGGCTCGTCATCGTCGGTGGCGATGCCGATCCGCGCGGTGAGGACCGGGGTCACCGCATACGGTTCGGCGCAGACGTCGAGCACCGCGAAGGTCAGCTCTGGCACGGCGCCACCACCTTGCCTCGGGTGCCGACGAGTTCGAAGAAGTCGTCGACATAGTCGCGGACCTGGTGGCCGCCGTCGAATCCGTGCCAGAGCCGGCGGAGCATGCCGACGAATTCGTAACAGGCGTCGATGGGGACCAGGAAGCAATCCGGGGCGCGGGTTTCGTCATCGGGCACCCGCACCAGCAGTGCCTCGGTGTCGTCGGCGAGCAGGTCCACCCGCGGGTCGGCGGCGCGGACGCCGTCCCACGCCGAGAGATCCAGTTCGGATTCGGTCGCGCCCGCGGGCCCGGGATAGAACGCGACCACCCGATTCAGCGTCGAATTGCGGAAGAAGAACGCCAGCCCCACCGGAATCTGGAGGGCTTGCCATTCGCGGCGTCCCAACCCGAATTCGGGAAACGACAGCCAACGGTCGGGCACCGCGCGGTAGCGGAGTTCGGCGTTGGTGTCGGTGAAGAGCAGATAGCAGCCGCGGCACACGCACATCAGTTGTCGCGCTTCGATGTTGACGACATGCTGGTGTTGGTCGGCGATCGGTTCGGCGCACATTTCACACCGCTCGCCCGCTGCGACGGGGGTGCCGCGGTTGGCCCGGATCATCGCGAGCACGTCGTACGCGTTGGTCATGCCACACCCGCCTCGGTCGGTTCCGCGGGCATCGCGACCGACAGCACCCCATCGCGCGCCAGCAGGGGGATCGGCTCCAAATGGGCCGGCGGAGCGGCTCCCGCGTCGACACAGGCGCCGGCGTGCACGACGTCGAAGTGGGCGCGACAGCGCGGGCAGCGCAGCACCGCGTCGCCGGCGGTTGATCCCATGCGGCGATGCAGCGCCGCCCCGGCCAGCGACTCGTGGCAGACACCGCACCGGTCGCGATAAGCGAACACCTCGTCGTCGACGCGGCACGCCAGCACGGTGGTGCCCGCCACGGAGAACCCGCCGACCTCGCCGGGCGCCAGGTCGGCGAATTCGGGTACCGCGTGCCAGGCGGCATGCGCCGGGGCGCGCTGCTGGACGCGGCTGAACAGCGTGGCCGGCGGAATCACGGTGGTGCCCGACTCCGGTGCGACCACCTCGATCGAGGTGACCTCGGGGGCGGCGGCCCGGATCGCGTCCTCGACGGTCAACTCCAGGGTCACCGCCGAGGACGGGCAGCTCTTGCAGCTGCCTGCGAACTGCAGGCGTGCGGTCAATTCTCCAGCGCCGTCGACGATTTCGAGAAGTGCGACGTCGCCGCCGTGCGAGCCGAGATAGGGACGGACCCGCTCCAGGGCGTCCTCGACGCGCCGGTGCACGTCGTGCGGATGCAAACCGTGCACGAGCAGCAGGCTGGCTACGAGGTCGTCGGCGGCCAGCCGCTCGGACAGCGTGGCGTCGGCGCTCACCGTGATCCGCAGCATCCGCTCGAGCGCGGCGCCGTAGAGATCGGTCACCTCACCGACGAGTTGGACCGCTCGCTCGTGTGCCGCAGGGCCGCCCGCGGCGGACGCGTCCAGCAGGGCCTGTATCCGGTCACCCGCCGTACGCCACTGCGCGTCGTTCTCGATCGGCGGGGCCATTCCCTATTCCCCGGTGACGGACTGGGTGGGGGAGTGCAGCAGGTCCAGCGTCTTCCTTTTACCCAGGTACATGTGCACGCCGCACGGCAGGCACGGATCGAAGCTGCGCACCGTGCGCATGATGTCGATGCCCTTGAAGTGCTCCCTGTCGTTCTCCTCGAAGATCGGCTGGCCCTGGACCGCGTCCTCGTAGGGCCCCGGTGTGCCGTAGCTGTCGCGGGGGTTGGCGTTCCACGGCGTCGGCGGATACGGGTGATAGTTGGCGATCTTGCCGTCACGAATCACCATGTGGTGACTGAGGACTCCGCGGACCGCCTCGGTGAACCCGCAGCCGATGCTCTCGTCGGGAACCTCGAACTTCTCCCAGGTCTTGGTCCGGCCCGCCCGGATCTCCGTGAGCGCCTTCTCCGCGAAATGCAGGGCGCAGGCGGCGGCGTAGGCCTGGAAGTAGGTTCGGGCGCGGTTGCGCTCGAGGGTGTTGCTGCCGTATTGCGGGATCTTCCACTCGAGTTCGACCGGCCCCTTGAGGGCCGTCTTGGGCAGGTTGATCTGCACGCTCTGGCCGGTGGCCTTGACATAGCCGATGTCGACCAACCCGGCCAGCGCGGTGGACCACAGCCGTGCCAACGGGCCGCCGCCGGTGTCCAGCGCCAGGTGGTCCTCGCCGTCGAACCAACGCGGCGCCATCACCCAGCTGTAGTTGCCGTCGAAGTCGCGCTTCTGCGGCCGCGGATTGGTGTGTTGGTTCCACGGGTGCCTGCGATCGATCGGGTTGCCCAGCGGATCGGTCTTGACGAACATCTCCTGATCGGTCCAGTCGTCGTAGTACGAGTGGCCCAACAGGATTCGGATGCCGAGGTTGATGTCGATCAGCGAGTGGGTGTGCAACTTGCCGTCGATCACGACGCCCGGCGTGACGAACATGGCGTCGCCCCAGCGCTCCATGTCCTTGTACTCGAAGTTGCACACCTCGGGATCCTGGAACGATCCCCAGCAGCCCAACAGCGTGCGACGCAGGCCGACCTGGTCGTAGCCGGGCAGGGCTTCGTAGAAGAAGTCGAAGAGGTCGTCGTGCATCGGCACGACCTTCTTCATGAACTCGACGTAGCGCATCAGCCGCGTCATGTAGTCGGTCATCAACTGGACCGTCGCGGTGGTGCCGATGCCGCCGGGATACAGCGTCGAGGGATGGACGTGCCGACCCTCCATCAGGCAGAACATCTCTCGCGTCCACCGGCTGACCTGCAGGGCCTCGCGGTAGAACTCACCGGTGAACGGATTGAGCGCGCGCATGATGTCGGCGATGGTGCGGTAGCCGTGCATGTCGGCATGAGGCGCTTGGGCGTTCTCGGCCTTCGCGAGCACGCTCGGATTGGTCTCGGAGACCATCTTCTCGCAGTAGTCGACGCCGACCAGGTTCTCCTGGAAGATGTTGTGGTCGAACATGTACTCGGCGGCCTCACCGAGGTTGATCAGCCACTCACCGAGATGCGGCGGCTTGACGCCGTAGGCCATGTTCTGGCAGTAGCACGAACAGGTCGCGTGGTTGTCGCCACAGATGCCGCAGATGCGGCTGGTGATGAAGTGCGCGTCGCGAGGATCCTTGCCCTTCATGAAGATCGAGTAACCGCGGAAGATCGACGAGGTGCTGTGGCACTCAACGACCTCGCGGTTGTCGAAGTCGATCTTGGTGTAGATGCCGAGGCTGCCGACGATCCGGGTGATGGGATCCCACGCCATCTCCACGAGTTGGCCGGGATCGCGCTTCACGTGTGACGGCTCGGGGATGATGGTTGTCATCGAACTCTTCTCTTTCTTCTGATGAGAAGCGTCACAGGCCGTTTCGCTATCCGAAAGCACGCCTGCGCGCCCCGGGACGAACCGCATCTACCAGGTGCGGGTCGCTCCGGTGGTGAGTTGCGTGCCGGGATGGCGCCACTTCGGTTCTTTGTCGACAGTGCGGCCGGTGATATGGCGCAGGCTGCGGATGACCGATCCGTACAGGCCCGACGCCGCGGTGGACACCTTGCCGCCGGGCGGCTCGTCCATGAACGGCATGAACTTGTCGGGGAATCCGGGCATGGTGCAACCGATGCAGATACCGCCCACGTTCGGGCAGCCGCCGATGCCGTTGATCCAGCCGCGCTTGGGCACGTTGCACTTCACGACCGGGCCCCAACATCCCAGTTTGACAATGCATTTCGGCGATCCGTACTCGGTCGCGAAATCACCCTGCTCGTAATAGCCGGCCCGGTCGCAACCCTCGTGCACGGACGCGCCGAACAACCACTGCGGCCGCAACGCATCGTCGAGCGGGATCATCGGGGCCTGATCCGTGGCCATGTACAGCAGGTAGGTCAGCGTCTCGGCGAGGTTGTCCGGATGGATGGGGCACCCCGGTACGCAGACGATCGGAATCCCGGCCTTGCTCTTCCAGTCCCAGCCGAGGTAGTCGGGCACGCCCATGGCACCGGTCGGATTGCCCGCCATCGCGTGGATTCCGCCGTAGGTGGCGCACGTTCCGACCGCGACGACGGCGGTGGCCTTGGGCGCCAGCCGATCCAGCCACTCGCTGGTCGTCATCGGCTGACCGGTGGCCGGATCGTTGCCGAACCCGCACCAATAGCCTTCGGCCTTGATCTTCTCGTTCGGGATCGAGCCCTCGACGACGAGGACGAACGGCTCCAACTCGCCTCTGTCGGCCTTGAAGAACCATTCGAGGAAATCGTCGGCGCCCCCGTTCGGTCCGCATTCGAAATCGATCAGGGGCCAGTGGACGGCGATTTTCGGCAGCCCGGGAAGCGCGCCAAGGGCGATCTCCTCGATGCTGGGTTGGGTGGCGGCAGTCAACGCCACCGAATCACCGTCACAACTCAATCCGGCGTTGATCCACAGAACGTGGATCAAGGCCTCTTCCGCTTTGACTGCTGCCTCTATTGGCATAGGTCACAGCTTTCTGGGGGCCGGGCTGGGGCCCTCACGACCGGGAGCCGGGCTGGGGCTCCCAACCTCACGTCGTGCCGTGGCGCCGAGTTTTTGACGCTGAATCTGGGTTTACTCCCGGGGCTATGTCTTGTCAACGGGTGGAACGGAAGTACCGGAGTTCGCGCAAGCCTCGATCCAGTCGTACCACCGCGGGCAGCCCTCGCCGGTGGCCGCCGAAAGCGTCAGGATCGCAGCGTCGGGGTTGAGAGATCGCACGTAACCGCAACACTTCTCAAGATCAAAGGTCACGTAGGGCAGCAGGTCGATCTTGTTGACGATCACCACTCGGGCCGCGGCGAACATGTGGGGGTACTTCAACGGTTTGTCGTCGCCCTCGGTCACCGAGATGACGACGACTTTGCTGTGCTCGCCAAGATCGAACAGCGCGGGGCAGACGAGGTTTCCGACGTTCTCGATGAACAGCACCGAACCTCGCTCCGGGGCCAGTTCGTGTATCGCGCGGTGCACCATGTCGGCGTCGAGGTGGCAGCCGGCGCCGGTGTTGACCTGCACCGCGCGGGCGCCGGTGGCCTTGATGCGCTGGGCGTCCAGCAGCGTCTCCTGATCGCCCTCGATGACCGCCACCGGCCGCTCGGGCCTGAGCTCGCGGATCGTGCGCTCGAGCAGCGTGGTCTTGCCGGCGCCCGGGGAGCTGGTGAGGTTGAGCGCGAGGATGTCGCGGGCGGCCAGCCATGCGCGGTTGCGGTCGGCGAGCTCGTCGTTCTTGGCGAGCACCTTCTGCTCGAGCGTGATGGTCTCGGTGGGATGGTCGTGTCCGTGGTGGTGATGGCCGTTCTCGTGGGAGTGGGCGTGTCCCGGGATGGTGATGGTCGCCCCGTCGTCGCCGCAGCCGCACGTCGCGCACATGCTCAACTCACCTCCATGGACAGAATTTTGAGGTCGCGCCCGGCGGTCACCTCGACATCCGCACTCCCGCAGGGGCACAACAGAATCAGGTCGGGCAGTTCGAAGCTCTGGCCGCAGGCGCGGCAGCGCGCGGCGCCGGGTTGCACGTCGAGGTCCAGGCGCGCGCCGTCGGCGACCGTGCCCGCGGTGGCGAGTTCGAAGCAGAAGTGCATCGAGTCGGGTACGACGGCGCACAGCGCGCCGACCTCGAGCCTGACGCAGTGCACACGGCGGCCCGCGGCGTGTTCGCACACCGCATCGACCACACTCTGCGTTATCGCCATCTCGTGCACGCGGACCCCGCTTCGGCCGGGATGACTTCACCATAGGCCCGCGGCGCTCGACGGGGAGCGGACTTCGGACACGCCTGCCCGGCGCACGGCGTGTCTAACTTGAGTCGAACAGGTGTTCGTCTACTGTGGGCAGTGTTCGACGGCTAGATGCTGCTGGTCAGGCCGACTTGTCCCGACTTGTCGGTGGCTGCCTCTAGCGTCACGGCCAACTGATCGAAACCGATCACCGAACAGCGAGACATCCGAAGGACGGAGACCACCATGGCGCAGGCACCCGACCGCGAGAAGGCCCTCGAGCTGGCACTCGCGCAGATCGACAAGAGCTTCGGCAAGGGGTCGGTGATGCGGCTCGGCGAAGAGGTCCGTCAGCCCATCTCGGTCATTCCGACCGGATCGATCGCCCTGGACGTGGCGCTCGGCATCGGCGGTCTGCCGCGGGGCAGGGTCATCGAGATCTACGGCCCGGAGTCGTCGGGTAAGACCACCGTGGCGCTGCATGCGGTCGCCAACGCCCAGGCCGCCGGCGGCATCGCCGCGTTCATCGACGCCGAGCATGCGCTGGACCCCGAGTACGCCAAGAAGCTCGGGGTGGACACCGACGCCTTGCTGGTCAGCCAGCCCGACACCGGTGAGCAGGCGCTGGAGATCGCCGACATGCTGATCCGCTCCGGCGCGCTGGACATCCTGGTCATCGACTCGGTGGCGGCGCTGGTGCCGCGCGCTGAGATCGAGGGCGAGATGGGCGACAGCCACGTCGGCCTTCAGGCCCGGCTGATGAGCCAGGCGCTGCGCAAGATGACCGGTGCGCTGAGCAACTCGGGCACCACCGCGATCTTCATCAACCAGCTCCGCGAGAAGATCGGGGTGATGTTCGGAAGTCCCGAAACCACCACGGGCGGAAAGGCTTTGAAGTTCTACGCCTCGGTCCGGATGGACGTCAGGCGGATCGAGACCCTCAAGGACGGCACCGACGCGGTCGGTAACCGCACCCGGGTCAAGGTCGTCAAGAACAAGGTCTCGCCGCCGTTCAAGCAGGCCGAGTTCGACATCCTCTACGGCAAGGGCATCAGCAGGGAGGGCTCGCTCATCGACATGGGTGTCGAGCAGGGCTTCATCCGTAAGTCCGGCTCGTGGTTCACCTACGAGGGCGAGCAGTTGGGCCAGGGCAAGGAGAACGCCCGCAACTTCCTGCTCGAGAACGTCGACGTGGCCAACGAGATCGAGAAGAAGATCAAGGAGAAGCTCGGCATTGGCGCCGTGATCACCGATGACTTGAACGATGGCGTCCTGCCCGCCCCGGTCGACTTCTAAGGCCACCCGCGAGGAGCAGGCGCGCGACGTGTGTCTGCGCCTGCTCACCGTGAGGGCCCGCACCCGCGCCGAACTGGCCGGACAACTGGCCAAGCGCGGCTACCCCGACGACGTCAGCGAGGACGTGCTCGACCGCCTCGAACAGGTCGGCCTGGTCGACGACGCCGACTTCGCCGAACAGTGGGTGCGGTCGCGGCGCGCGAACGCAGGCAAGGGGCGGCGGGCGTTGATCGCGGAGTTGCGGACCAAGGGTGTCGACAGCGAGGTCATCGAGGCGGCGATGGCCGACGACGAGCCCGGGGCCGAACGCGCCCGCGCCGAGCGGTTGGTCGCCGACAAGCTGCGCCGCGAGAAGCTGGTCGACGGCGAGGAGGCCAAGCTGGCGCGCCGGCTGGTCGGGATGCTCGCCCGGCGGGGTTACGGCCAGACGATGGCCTTCGATGTCGTCAAGGTCGCGCTGGCCAACGAACGGGAACGCCGCCAGGTCTAGGACGCGGCGAGGTCGAGTCGGCGGTGCGCACAGCGTGGCGCGGTTGCAATGAAATCGCCGACCGCGTAGGCAGATTGAATGCAGTTATCCGTCAAGCTGGCACCCACCTTCGACTATCCGGTCCTCGAACGGTTCTGGCGTACGGCGGACGATCTCGGCTTCCCCGCGGTGTGGAACTACGACCACTTCTACGGTCTGGTCGACCACACGACACCGACCCACGAGGGGTGGACCAGTCTCGCCGCGATGGCGGTGGTGGTGCGGCGCGCGCGGGTGGGCTGCTTGGTCACCGGTGTCGCGTATCGCAATCCCGCGGTGCTGGCGAAGATGGCCGTGACCGTCGACCACATCTCCGGTGGGCGGCTGGACTTCGGCATCGGCGCCGGCTGGCACGAGGACGAACACCGCGGCTACGGCATCGACTTCCCGTCGCCCGGGCGGCGGGTCGCGATGGTCGACGAGGCGCTCACGGTCATCCGCCGGCTCTGGACGGAGAACGCCGTCGACTTCAGCGGCCGCTTCTTCACGCTGCGGCAGGCGCGATGCGATCCCAAGCCGCTGCAGCGTCCGCATCCGCCGATCGTGGTGGGCGCGTCGCAGCCGAAGATGCTGCGGGTCGCGGCGCGGCACGCCGACGAATGGAACACGACGAGCACCGCACCGCAGGAATGGGCCGCGGCCAACGACGGTCTGAACGACGCGTGCGAAGCGGAAAGTCGTGACCCGTCGTCGATCCGGCGGGGCGTGCAGTTGTTCCTGCACCCCGAACAACCGGATCAGGTCGAGGCCCAACTCGACTCCGTGAACGAGTACTCCCGCCTCGGCTGCCAGCACGTCGTGCTGTCCTTCTATCAGCCGCCCGACGACCAACTGCTGGCCCGCTGCGCGGAACTGGTCTGATCACACCGCTTTCGCGCCCGGTGCGCCTTCCTGTTCGACGGCCTCGGACTCCAGTGGCGCCGGACCGCGACGCGACCGGCGCATCCGCGCTTCGACCCGGGTGGCCACCCACGACAGCGTGAAGTTAACGCTGATGATCAACAGCGCGACCACGATCAGGGCGGGCAACAGGTTGCTGTACGCGGTGCCCATCTGCACGCCCTGGCGCACGAGTTCGAGGAACGTGATCACATAGCCGATCGCCGTGTCCTTGAGCACCACCACGAGCTGGGAGATCAACACCGGCAACATCGATGTGATCGCCTGCGGCAGAAGGATCGATCGCATCGTCTGTCCCCACGTCAGGCCGAGGGCGAACGCCGCCTCGGACTGTCCGCGGGGCAGCGCGTGCACGCCGGCCCGCACGATCTCGGCGATGACCGCCCCGTTGTAGAGCGTCAGCCCCGTGATGACGGCGGCCAGCGCCAGATGCTTCGACGGGAACATGTCGTAGGCGGCGTAGAGCGCGAACGCGAACAGCATCATGATGAGCACCGGCACGGCGCGGAAGAACTCGACGATCACCGCGCAGGGCCAGCGGAGCAAGCCGTGCGTCGAGAGTCGACCCACGCCGAGCAGCAGACCGAGGATCAGCGCCAGCACGATCGACACCGCGGCCGCCGTCAGGGTGCCCTGCACACCGGGCAGGACGTAGGTGCGCCACAGGTCGGCGGTCAAGAACGGCTTCCACTTGGCCGCCGCCAGTTGGTCTTTGGCGGCCATCTGGGCCAGCACCCCGAGCACCACCAGCGCGGTGACGACGATGACGACCGCCGAGATCACCCAGTTGCGGATGCGCGCCCGCGGTCCCGGCGCGTCGAAGAGAACCGAGGCCGAGCTCATCTGTTGACCGCCAACCGCTTACCCAGCCATCCGAAGAACAGGCCGGTCGGCAATGTCAGCACGACGAAGCCGGCCGCGAAGATCGAGCCGACGGCCAGGATCGCGGCGGTGTTCTCGATCATCTCCTTCATCAACAGCGCGGCCTCGGCCACGCCGATCGCCGAGGCGATCGTGGTGTTCTTGGTCAACGCGATCAACACCGATCCCAGCGGGATGATCACGGCACGAAAGGCCTGGGGCAGCAGGATGAGTCGCAGATTCTGGCTGAAGGTCAACCCCAGCGACCGGGCGGCCTCGGCCTGTCCCAACGGCACCGTGTTCACCCCGGAACGCACCGTCTCACACACGAATGCGGCCGTGTACACCGCCAGGCCGAGCACCGCGAGCCGAAAGTTGCTGTCCTCGATCGACGTTCGCGAGTTCGGGTCGACAAGCGTGATCCCCATGGTGCCGGCCAGTCCGAACGAGCAGAACAGGATGATCAGCGTAAGCGGCGTGTTGCGCACCACGTTGACGTAAGTCGTTCCGAGCCAGCGGAGTACGGGCACCGGCGCCAGGCGCATCGCGGCCAGGATCGTGCCCAGCACCAGCGCCCCGATTCCTGAGTAGACCGTCAGCTGGATCGTCGTCCAGAACGCCTCGGCGATCTGGCCGACGGTGTAACCCGGGAGAACCTCCACATCACCTCCTAGCGTGCCGGAGGCTCGTCAGCCCTGGTTGATCTGCGGCGGTTGCGGCGCGGGAATGCCCGCGGCCCCGAGGTTGGCGTCCCACGCCTTCTTCCAGGCGCCTTCCTGCTCCATCTTGGCCAGCGCGTCGTTGATCTGCGTCAGCAGTTCGGAATCGCCCTTCTTCAAACCGATTCCGTAACGCTCCTCGGAGAAGGTGCCGCCGACGACCTTGAACGCACCCGGGCTCTGCGCCGCGTAACCGGCGAGGATCACCTCGTCGGTCGTCACCGCGTCGATCGCGCCGTTCTTCAACGCCTCGATGCACGCCGAATACGTGTCGTACTGCTGCAATTGGACGCCGGGGTACTTGTCCTTGATCCGCTGGGCCGGCGTCGAACCCGACACCGAGCACAGCTTCTTGTTGTTCTCCAGCGACGCCTCACCGGTGATGTCGGTGTTGTCCGCGCGCACCAGCAGGCTCTGCCCGGTGATCAGGTAGGGACCGGCGAAGTCGACCTTCTTCTGCCGCGCGTCGGTGATCGAGTACGTCGCGACGATGTACTTGACCTGCCCGTTCTGGATCAGGGTCTCGCGCTGCCCGGAAGGCGCTTCCTTCCACTCGATCTTGTCCTCGGGATAGCCGAGTTGTTGTGCGACGTACTTCGCCACGTCGACGTCGAATCCGCTCAACGTGCCGTCGGGATTCCTCAGCCCCAGTCCGGGCTGGTCGAACTTGGTGCCGATGACGATCTTGTCGCTGTCGCCACCGCCGCAGGCCGTGGCCGCCAATGGCAGCGCGATGGTGAGCGCGAGCGCCCCCAGGACGCGCTTGGAGAACGATGGCATGGGGATTCCTTTCGACTAATGGTGAAGGATCTTGCCGAGAAAGTCCTTGGCACGGTCGCTTTGCGGGTTGGTGAAGAACTGGTCGGGGGTGGCCGCCTCGACGATGGCACCGTCGGCCATGAACACCACCCGGTGGGCGGCACCGCGGGCGAAACCCATCTCGTGCGTCACAACCAGCATCGTCATGCCGTCCTTGGCCAGTGATGTCATGACGTTGAGCACTTCGTTGATCATCTCGGGGTCCAGCGCGCTGGTCGGCTCGTCGAAGAGCATGACCTTCGGGTTCATCGCCAGCGACCGCGCGATCGCCACCCGCTGCTGCTGGCCGCCCGACAGTTGCGCCGGATACTTCTCGGCCTGGTTGGCGATGCCGACCCGCTCGAGCAGTTCCATCGCCCTCTCGCGAGCTTCGGCCTTGGACCTCTTACGCACCTTCATCGGTGCGAGGGTCACGTTCTCGAGGATCGTCTTGTGGGCGAACAAGTTGAACGACTGGAACACCATGCCCACGTCGGAGCGCAACTCGGCGAGCTTGCGGCCCTCCTGGGGAAGGACGTCGCCGTCGATGGTGATGGTGCCCGAATCGATGGTCTCGAGCCGATTGATGGTGCGGCACAACGTCGACTTGCCCGACCCTGACGGTCCGAGCACCACGATCACCTCGCCGCGCTGCACCTCGAGGTTGATGTCCTTGAGCACATGCAGGCTGCCGAAGTGTTTGTTGACGCCCGAAAGCGAGATCATGGGCACGTTCGACTGAGCTGGATCGACCTCTTTCCCATTCGACCCGCTGGGCTCCATGGGTGCAGACCTTACCGAGGGAAGGGCCAGGCTGCCCGGAACTCGAGAATCCACCCGGGTCGGTGCCGCGGCCGATCCGTACCATGGCGTCGTGACTTCGATGGTGACGCGGGACGGGGCGGCCGGGCGGGCCGTTAGCCCGGTCGCGGCCGACGAGTCCTCGCGGGAGCAGACGACGGCACGCACGTACCAGGTCCGCACGTACGGCTGCCAGATGAACGTGCACGACTCCGAGCGGCTCGCGGGATTGCTGGAGGGCGCCGGGTACCAACGCGCCGCCGAGGGCGAGGACGCCGACGTGGTGGTGTTCAACACGTGCGCCGTGCGCGAGAACGCCGACAACAAGCTCTACGGCAACATCAGCCATCTGGCGCCGCGCAAACAGGCCAACCCCGATATGCAGATCGCCGTCGGCGGGTGCCTTGCACAGAAGGACCGCGCCGCGGTTCTGCGTCGGGCGCCGTGGGTCGACGTGGTGTTCGGCACCCACAACATCGGATCTCTTCCCACGCTGCTCGAACGGGCCCGGCACAACCGCACCGCCCAGGTCGAGATCGTCGAGGCCCTACAGGAATTCCCGTCCGCGCTGCCCGCGGCGCGCGAATCCGCTTACGCCGCTTGGGTGTCGGTGTCGGTGGGCTGCAACAACACCTGCACGTTCTGCATCGTGCCCTCGCTGCGGGGCAAGGAGGTCGACCGTCGGCCCGGCGACGTGCTCGCCGAGGTGCAGACCCTCGTCGAGCAGGGCGTCCTGGAGATCACGCTGCTCGGCCAGAACGTCAACGCCTACGGCGTGTCGTTCGCCGACCCCGCCGAACCGCGCGACCGGGGGGCGTTCGCCAAACTGCTGCGCGCCTGCGGCGGCATCGACGGGCTCGAAAGGGTGCGGTTCACCTCACCGCACCCCGCGGAGTTCACCGACGACGTGATCGCCGCGATGGCCGAGACGCCGAACGTGTGCCCGACGCTGCACATGCCGCTGCAGTCGGGATCCGACCGCATCCTGAAGGCGATGCGGCGCTCTTACCGCGCCGAGCGCTACCTCGGCATCATCGACCGCGTCCGCGCCGCGATCCCGCACGCCGCGATCACCACCGACCTGATCGTCGGCTTCCCGGGGGAGACGGAGGAGGATTTCCAGGCCACCCTCGACGTCGTCGCACGGGCACGGTTCGCCAGCGCGTTCACCTTCCAGTACTCCAAGCGACCCGGCACCCCGGCCGCGGAGCTGCCGGATCAGGTGCCGAAACACGTTGTGAGCGAACGCTATCAGCGATTGATCGAGCTTCAGGAGCGAATCTCGCTGCAGGAGAACCGCGCGTTGGTCGGCACCACCGTGGAGGTGCTGGTGGCCGCGGGTGAGGGGCGCAAGGACGCCGCGACCGCGAGGATGTCGGGTCGCGCGCGCGACGGCCGACTGGTGCACTTCAACCCGGACGGTCTCGACATCCGGCCCGGCGACGTCGTGATGACGGAAGTGACCGGCGCCGCACCGCACCACCTGATCGCCGATTCGGCGGTGCAGATCCATCGGCGCACCAGGGCGGGTGACGCCCACGCCGAAGGCCGGCGTCCACGCACCGGCGTCGGTCTCGGCATGCCCGGCATCGGCGCGCCCGCGGCACCCGCGTCGTCGACGGGATGTGCCCTGTGACGGCTCCCGACAACAACGGCTTCGAGGAGTTCAAGGGCGACATCGAGGCCGCCGAGCGTCGCGTCGCAGGCGAGATCGACCCTGGCGCGCGGGCTCTGGTGATCGCCATCGGGGTCTTCGTGCTGCTGGTGTCGTTCGTCCTGCCGCACACCGGTGCCGCCCGCGGGCTGGATGTGCTCGTCGGCGGCGAGACCGCGGCCCGCGAGGGGATCACGCTGCCGCTGCGGGTATTCGCCTGGCTCACACTGGTATTCGGTGTCGGCTTCTCGATGCTCGCGTTGCTCACCCGGCGCTGGGCGCTGGCCTGGATCGCGTTGGCGGGCTCCACCGTGGCGACGCTTCTGGGGCTGTTGGCCGTGTGGTCACGCCAAACCGCGCCGGACCGCTATCCGGGTCCGGGTATCGGGCTCGTGCTCGCGTGGATCGCGATCGCCGTGGTGACGTTCCACTGGGCCAGGGCGGTGTGGGCGCGCACCGCGCTGCAGTTGGCCGCCGAAGAGGAGCGCCGCAGGGCCGTCGCGGAGCAACAAAAGAAGGGTCTGCTCGACAATCTCGACGACCCGGAGGACCCGAACGGGCCCGACAAGCCGAGCTGACCCAGCCCGCGACCGCTTCTGCAACGCGAACCCTGAGAGCTAGCGAGTCTTGCCGAGCGCCTCGGCCGCCGCGTCCGCCCATTGCCGCCACTGCTCGGCGTTGGCGCGCGCCTCGGCGGCGTCCTTGTCCCGGCCGGCGGCCGCGGCCTTCTCGGCCTGACGCTCGTATTGTTCGGCGCGGACCCGGAATTGGTCGGCGCGCGCCTGCGCCTCGGGGTCCACGCCGTGCGTCGGCGCCTCGCGGATCTTCTTCTCCACCGCGCGCAGTCGGCGTTCCAACTCGGCGGCGCGCTCGCGGGGCACCTTGCCGATGGCGTCCCACTTCTCGCCGATCGTCCGCAGTGCGGCCCTGGCCGCGTCGAGGTCGGAGGTGTCGAGCTTCTCCGCCTCGGCCAACAGCGCCTCCTTGGCCTCGGCGTTCGCGCGGAACTCGGCGTCGCGCTCGGCGCTGGCGGCGTTGCGCGCACCGAAGAACTTGTCCTGCGCCGCCTTGAACCGCTGCCACAACGCGTCGTCGACGTCCTTGGCCGCCCGCCCGGCCGCCTTCCACTCGGCCAGCAGCTCGCGGAACGCCGCGCTGGTCGGGCCCCAGTCCGTCGAGTCCGCCAGGTCCTCGGCGCGCACACACAACGCCTCCTTTGCCTGGCGTGCGCCGGCGCGTTCACGGTCGAGCTCGGCGAAATGCGAACCGCGCCTGCGGTTGAACTGCTCGCGCGCCGCCGAATACCGCTTCCACAGCGCGTCGTCGGTCTTGCGGTCCAGGCCGGTGATCGTGCGCCACTCGTCGAGGATCTCCCGCAGCCGGTCGCCCGCGGCCTTCCACTGGGTGGAGTTGGCGGCGATGTCCTCGGCCTCGGCGGCCAGCGCCTCCTTGCGCGCGGTCTGCGCCGCGCGGAACTCCTCGCGGCGCGCCTTCTCGGCCTGTGCGGTCTCGTCGGCGTGGGCGATGATCGTCTGCAGCCGCTCGGCGATGGCGTCGACGTCCCCGAGCACGTGCGCCGTCGGCAGCGTCTCGGCCAGCGACTGCGCGGCGGCCTTGATCTTGCGGGCGTCGCCGGTACCGGACTCGAGCCGGGTCTCCATCAGCACGACCTCGGTCTGGAGGTCGTCGAAGCGCCTGCCGAAGTGCGCGTAGGCGGCCTCGGTGTCGCCTGCCTGCCAGGACCCGATGACCCGTTCGCCCGATGCGGTGATCAGCCACACCGTGCCGTCGGGATCGACGCGGCCGAACCGGTGCGGGTCGCTGCTCGGGGGCGTGACCACCGCCGGAGCGGGTCGGGCCGGTCGCGGCACGGGTCCGGGACGCGGCGGCCCGGGCCGGGGAGCGGGTTTCGGCGAGGAGGACTGGCCCCCTGGCTGGCTGGTCGTCATGTCCCTAATCCTCGTGCCCTCCGCGGCGTGCCGCGTACCTGCCGCGCAACGCGGCGCCTGATCGCTGTCCGAACGCTATTGAAACAGGTCGCAGGGGCGCGTGCGCACAGCTTTCCCCGATGACCTGCCTAGGCTCGTCGCGACAGCTACGGAAGGACAGCGATGGCCGGCATCGACGACGGGGTGGACCTGGCCGCTGTCCTCGCGCTCGGCGCCGCCGTTTTCATCGCGATCGGCGACGTCATCCACCAGCGCCAGGCCCATGAGGTCACCGACGAACCGGTCGGGCACCTGGAGCTGTTCACCCGGCTGCTGCGCGACCGACAGTGGTGGCTGGGCAGCTTCGTCGCCGCGGCCGGGTTCGCGCTGCAGGCCGCCGCGCTCGGCGTGGGCTCGGTCCTGCTGGTGCAGGCGCTGCTGGTCACCTCGCTGCTGTTCGCGATGCCGATCAACGCCCGGCTCTCGCACCGCAGGGTGACCCGGTGGCAGTGGACGTGGGCGGTGCTGCTGGCCGCGTCGGTGGCCGTGATCGTGACCGTCGGCAACCCGACCGCCGGCCAGTCGCGGGCCTCCTGGGAGACCTGGACGGTCGTGCTCATGGTGCTGGGCCCGGCGCTGGCGCTGTGCGTGATCGGCGCCAACCTCTGGAAAGGCCCGGTGAGCGCGGTGCTCCTGGCGCTGGTCTCCGGCGCGCTGTGGGGGCTGTTCGCGGTGCTGACCAAGGGCGTCGTCGACCGCCTCGGCGACGGCTTCGAGGCCCTGCTGCGCACCCCCGAGCTGTACGTGTGGGCGGTCGTGGCGGTCGCGGGCACGGCGTGGCAGCAGGCGTCCTTCCGCGCGGGGTCGTTGACGGCGTCGCTGCCGACGATGACGGTGGCCGAACCGGTGGTCGCGTCGGTGCTCGGCGTCGTCGTGCTGGGGGAGACGCTGCGCCCGGGCGAGGCCGGGTGGTTCGCGCTGATCGCGGCGGTGGGAGTGATGGTGGTGTCGACGGCCGCGCTCGCCCGCAGTGAAGCCGCCACCGCGGCCCAGCCCGCGCCGCATTAGCGTGGACGGCGTGCTGAGCGCCATCGCGATCGTCCCGTCGGCACCGGTGATGGTGCCCGAACTCGCCGGCGGCGCCGCACCTGAGCTGGCCGACCTGCGCGAAGCGGTGTTCACGGCGGTGGCCGGGCTCCCGCCGCGCTGGATCGCCGTCGGGGTGGGCCGTGCCGATCGGGTCGTCGACCCGCATCACGCCGGAACGTTCGCGGGCTACGGCGTCGACCTGCGGGTCGCGTTGGCCCCCGGCGTCGGCGGCGACCCGGTCGCGATGCCGCTGTGCGCGTTGATCGCCGGCTGGGTGCGGGGTGCCGCCCGCCCCGACGCCTCGGCCGAGGTGCGGGCCTACGCCGACGGCGTCGACGTCGACGCCGCCCTGACCCACGGCGAGCGGTTGCGTGGCGAGATCGACGACGCCGCCGACCCCGTCGGCGTGCTCGTCGTCGCCGACGGCGCCAACACGCTGACACCCGCCGCGCCGGGCGGCCACGACCCCGACGCGATTGCCGTTCAAGCCGCGCTGGACGACGCGCTGGCCGTCGGCGACCCCGACCCGCTGACCCGGCTGCCCGACGCGGTGGTGGGACGGGTCGCCTATCAGGTGCTGGCCGGCCTGGTCGGAGGCGGACCCCGCTCGGCCAAGGAGCTGTACCGCGGGGCGCCCTACGGCGTCGGCTACTTCACGGGCCTGTGGCAGCCGCGATGACCGCGCGACCGCGATGACCCGACCGATCGCGATCATCGGCCCGACGGGGACCGGCAAGTCGGCGTTGGCGTTGGACGTGGCCGAGAGATTGAGCAGCGAGATCGGCGCTGAGATTGTGAATGCCGACGCGATGCAGATGTACCGCGGCATGGACATCGGAACGGCGAAGTTGACGCTCGAGGAGCGTCGCGGCATCCCGCACCATCAGCTCGATGTGCTCGAGGTGACCGAGACCGCGAGCGTGGCCCGCTACCAGCAGACCGCGGCCGCTGACATCGAGGCCATCCTCGAACGCGGCGCGGTGCCCGTCATCGTGGGCGGGTCGATGATGTACGTCCAGTCGCTGCTGGACAACTGGAGCTTCCCGGCCACCGACCCGGCCGTGCGCGCGCGGTGGGAGCAGCGGCTCGCCGAGGTCGGGGCGGCCGCCCTGCACCAGGAACTGGCGCGCGTGGACGCCGACGCCGCGGCCTCCATCCAGCCCGCCGACGGGCGCCGCATCGTTCGCGCGCTCGAGGTGGTCGAACTCACCGGCGAGCCGTTCGCCGCGTCCTTCCCCGCCATCGGCGCGCCGCGCTGGGACACCGCGATCGTCGGACTCGATTGGGACACAGCGCATCTCGATGATCGCCTCGCCCAGCGGACCGACACGATGTTCGCCGACGGGCTCGTCGACGAGGTGCGCGGGTTGCTGAAATGCGGGCTGCGCGACGGGGTCACCGCCCCGCGGGCGTTGGGCTACGCGCAGGTCCTCGCCGACCTCGACGCCGGTGGTGACGGCTCGGCCGCGCGGGAACCGACGTTCGTCGGCACGCGCCGCTATGTGCGCCGGCAGCGCTCGTGGTTCCGCCGCGACCACCGCATCGTCTGGCTCGACGGCGCCGGCCCAGGCCTCGCGGAGGAGACGCTGCGGGTCTGGCGGGACGTACCCTGAACAGGTGAGGTTCGCGAAGGGACACGGCACGCAGAACGATTTCGTGCTGCTGCCGGACCTGGGCTGCGAGCTGACGTTGTCCCCGGCCGTCGTGGCGGCGTTGTGCGATCGGCGCCGCGGCCTGGGTGCCGACGGCGTGCTGCGGGTGACCACCGCGCAGGCCGCGCAGCGCGCCGGCGTGTTCGACCGGCTGCAGGAGGGCGTCACCGGCGAGGACTGGTACATGGACTACCGCAACGCCGACGGGTCGATCGCACAGATGTGCGGCAACGGGGTTCGGGTGTTCGCGCACTACCTGCGCGCCGGTGGACTGGAGAACCGCGACGAGTTCGTGGTCGGGTCCCTGGCGGGTCCGCGGCCGGTGGTGTTGCACCACTGCGACGCGACGACCGCCGATGTCACCGTCGAGATGGGCAAGGTGAACGAACTGGGCACCGGGGAGGCGATCGTCGGCGGTCGGCCGTTCGCGGGCGTCGCGATCGACGTCGGCAACCCGCACCTGGCGTGCGTCGATCCCGACCTGACGCGCGAGGAGTTGGCGGCGCTCGACGTCGGCGCGCCGGTGTCCTTCGACACCACCCAGTTCCCGGAGGGCGTGAACGTCGAGGTGCTGACCGCACCCGTGGACGGAGCCGTGTCGATGCGGGTGCACGAACGCGGGGTCGGTGAGACCCGGTCCTGCGGGACGGGAACCGTCGCCGCAGCCGCCGCGGCGCTGGCGTATTCCGGCGCCACCACGGGAAGCCTCGACGTCCGGATCCCGGGCGGCAAGGTATCGGTCACCATCACCGACGCCAGCAGTTTCCTGCGCGGCCCGTCGGTTCTGGTGGCGCACGGCGAGTTGTCCGAGGAATGGTGGAGCGTTGCTCGACGTTAATTGGGGTGCATGAAAAGTGATCTCCGTGCGAATCTTTATTCGCCTATGACGTATCCCGATTCTCCTATTCGCAACACCCCGAGCGCGGGGGAGTTGGCGCTCGAAGACCGCACGGCGCTGCGCCGCGTGGCCGGTTTGTCGACCGAGCTCACCGACGTCTCCGAGGTCGAGTACCGCCAGCTCCGTTTGGAGCGTGTGGTGCTGGTCGGGGTGTGGACCGAAGGCAGCGCCGCCGACGCCGAGGCCAGCCTGGCCGAACTGGCCGCGCTCGCCGAAACCGCGGGCTCGAAGGTGCTCGAGGGTGTGATCCAGCGCCGCGACAAACCCGACGCCTCCACCTACATCGGCTCGGGCAAGGCGGCCGAGCTGCGCGAGATCGTGCTCGCGACGGGTGCCGACACCGTCATCTGCGACGGTGAACTCAGCCCCGCCCAGCTGACGGCGTTGGAGAAGGCGGTCAAGGTCAAGGTGATCGACCGCACCGCGCTCATCCTCGACATCTTCGCCCAGCACGCGACCAGCCGAGAGGGTAAGGCGCAGGTCAGCCTGGCCCAGATGGAGTACATGCTGCCCAGGCTGCGTGGCTGGGGCGAGTCGATGTCCCGTCAGGCGGGCGGCCGCGCCGGTGGCGCCGGTGGCGGTGTGGGCCTGCGTGGTCCTGGTGAGACCAAGATCGAGACCGACCGTCGGCGCATCCGCGAGCGGATGGCCAAGCTGCGCCGCGAGATCAAGGACATGAAGAAGATCCGCGACACGCAGCGCAGCGGCAGGCGGCGCAGCGAGGTGCCGTCGGTCGCGATCGTCGGCTACACCAACGCGGGTAAGTCGAGTCTGCTCAACGCGTTGACGGGCGCGGGTGTCCTGGTGGAGAACGCGTTGTTCGCGACGCTCGAACCGACAACGCGCCGAGGCGAATTCGCCGACGGCAGGCCGTTCGTGCTGACCGACACGGTCGGATTCGTCCGGCACCTGCCCACGCAGCTGGTGGAGGCGTTCCGGTCGACGCTCGAGGAGGTCGTCGACGCCGATCTGTTGGTCCACGTCGTCGACGGATCCGACGCCAACCCGCTGGCCCAGATCAACGCGGTGCGTACGGTCGTCAACGAGGTGATCGCCGAGCACGACGGCACGCGAGCACCGGAACTGTTGGTGGTCAACAAGATCGACGCCGCTGACGCCCTGACGCTGGCCCAGCTGCGCCGCGCCCTTCCCGACGCGGTGTTCGTCTCGGCGCGCACCGGAGAGGGGCTGGAGCGCTTACAGCAGCGGATGTCCGAGCTGATCACTCCGACCGACACCACGGTCGACGTGACAATCCCCTACGACCGCGGCGATCTCGTCAACCGAGTGCACGCCGACGGCCGCGTCGACGCCACCGAGCACACCGCCGAGGGCACGAGAATCAAGGCGCGGGTACCGGTCCCGCTGGCGGCGGCCCTGCGCGACTACGCGACGTTCTGAGGCGTCTCGAAAGCAGCGAAGAGGCACGGAGGGTTCAATCCCTCCGCGCCTCTCGCCGGAAAAACTAGCGGTCGTCGGTTGGCCGCTGCTCGGATTCCTGCCGTTTCTCGGCGGTCTTGGCCGCCGCACGCGCGCTCTCGGCTTCGGCTTCCTTCTGTGCGGCGTCGCGCTGTGCGTCCGCCTTGTCCTGCTGCGCCTTGCCCTCGCGGTACAGGTCGTCGCGGCCGGCGACGGCGCCCAGCACCTCTTTGGCCTTGCCCTTCACGCCCTCGACGACGCCCTTGACGGCCTCTTCGGGTCCACTGTTGTTCTTGTCGGACACTGCGGCTTCCTCCTTGCCGGTCGAACGGTGTGACCGTTCAGTACCCGGAACGTTCTTTCGCTAATCGGACAGTCGATCGCCGGTGAGGCAGTTCACAGCCGTCACCGGCAGCGGTCTAGCCGAGATCGAAAACGTCCGCGGCAGGCGTCGACACCACGTGTTGCGCCAGTTGCGCCTTCAAATAGTCGAGCCGTTGCTCCTGTTCGTCCGTCCGATTCTCGGCCCGCGCAAGGTCGATGAACTCGTCGGTGACGAACCCGTCTCGAAGCAGCAGTGTGACGGCGCGATCGTCGATTCCGATGACGAAGACGAAATCCTCCAACAGGCGGCCGCGGTCGGCGCGCACCAGCGAACGGTCCACCACATAACGGTCGTCGGTGACGCCGCGCGTGACCGCCTCGAAGGCGTCCCGCGCTCCGGGTCCCCGAAACGCGGTGCGCACCACGATCGATCGTCGCTCGGGAACGTGATGGGGGCAGACGACGGGAAAGCCACGTTGCATGGCCTTGAAGGCGATGGCCACGCCGGCGGGGGAGTGGCCGCCGTGATAGCGGTTGATGTCGGTGAAAGTGAACGCGAGCGTTTGTCCCCGCTCACGGACCTCGACAAGGTCGCTCATGTCGGCTTGATCACCGGCGGTTCGTGGGCCCGCACCGGTGGAAGGTCGCCGCGGTATTTCTCGACCTGAACCAGTACATGGGCACCCGTGCAACCGTGCGCGAGCGACGATGTGCCCGCATCGTCGGTGAGCACGTTGGGATTTCCGTGTGCGCACATGGAGTCCGGATCGGATGGGTCGACGGGATCGAACCAGGCACCCGTCGCCAACTGCACGACGTCCGGGCGCAAGCGGTCGTCGATCACCAACCCCGCCAGACAGGCCCCGCGGTCGTTGAACACCCGAACGACGTCGCCGTCGACCAGGTCGCGGTCGGCGGCGTTGCGCGGATGCATCCGGATCGGTTCGCGCCCTTGGATTTTCGACTTCTGGCTAACCGCTCCGCCGTCCAGCTGACCGTGCAGCCGAGACGCAGGCTGATTGGCCAGCAGGTGCAGGGGATAGTCGGCCGCTCGCGGGCCGCCCAACCATTCCGAGGGTTCAAACCACGTCGGGTGTCCGGCACAGTCGGGGTAACCGAAGCCGTCGATGTCGGCCGAGAAGATCTCGATCAAACCGCTGGGGGTGCCGAGTCGGTGGGTGACGGGATCGGCGCGGAAGTCGGCCAGCAGCGTCAACCCCTCTTCGACGGGGAGCCGCAACCGTCCGCGCCGCCAGAACTCGTCGAATGCCGGCACCGCGAAATCCAGTTCCGCGGCCCACTTGTCGTACAGGTGGGTCAGCCACTGCCACGCCGTTCGGCGCTCGGTGAACCGGTCGCCGAACCCCAACCGGTCGGCTAGTGCGGCGAAAGTCGTGTAGTCGTCGCGTGATTGGGCGTACGGCTCGGCCAACTTGGGCATCGCCATCAGCATGGGGTCGTTGCGCGATCCCGAAAAATCGTCGCGCTCGAACGAAGTCGTGGACGGCACGACGATGTCGGCGTGTTTGGCCATCGCGGTCCAGTGCGGTTCGTGCACGACGAGCGTGTCGACGCGACCGAGCGCCCGCCGCAAGCGGGGGATGTTCTGGTGGTGGTGAAAGGGGTTGCCGCCCGCCCAGTACACCAGCCTGATGTCGGGGTAGACGAGGCGACGGCCGTTGTAATCGAACGCCTCACCGGGCCGCAACAGCAGATCGCTGATGGCGGCGACCGGAATGAACGTCGACACCGGGTTGATGCCCTGCGGCAAGCGGGGCAATCCGCACCGCAGCGGCGGGAGGCCGGGCTCGTTCATCGAGCCGTAGCCGTGCCCGAATCCGCCGCCGGGAAGACCGATCTGACCGAGCATGGCGGCCAGCGTCAAACCCATCCACGGCGCCTGTTCGCCGTATCGCACCCGCTGCAACGACCAGCTGACGGTGACGACCGTGCGGTGCTGCGACATTCGCCGGGCCAGCCGGACGATTTCGTCGGCGGCGATGCCCGAAATCGCCGACGCCCACCGCGGTGTCTTCGGCACACCGTCGTCCGCGCCGAGGAGATACCGTTCGAAGCGTCCATAGCCGGTGCAGTACGTGCTCAAAAACTTTCGGTCGGCGAGACCCTCCGTCGCGAGCACGTATGCGAGCGCGAGCATGATCGCGACATCGGTGCCGGGCACCGGCGCGAACCATTCGCACTCGCCGTCGACGTCATCGCGCAGCGGTGAGAACGACACGATCCGCCCGCCACGGGCGCGGTACCGCCGCAGGGCATCTCGCGCCGGATGGGCGGTGGTGCCGCCGTGGTTGATCGCCGTGTTCTTCAGTGCCAGCCCGCCGAAGCACACGAGAAGTTCGGTGTGCTCGACGATGACCTCCCATGAGGTGGACCGCTTGAACAGGTCGTCGTGCGTTCCGACGACACGCGGCATGATCACGCCGGTCGCGCCCAGGCTGTAGGAGTGTCGGGAAAACGTGTATCCGCCAAGGAGGTTCAGGAACCTGTGCACCTGGCTCTGGGCATGGTGGAACCGGCCCGCGCTGGACCAGCCGTAGGAACCACCGAAGATCGCCTCGTTCCCGTGCTCGTCGACCACGCGGCGCAGTTCGTCGGCGAGCAGCTCGGTCAACTCGTCCCATGTGACGGCGACGAACTCGTCGTTGCCGCGGTGGGTGGTCGGGCCCGGACCGTCGCGCAGCCACCCTCGGCGCACCGCCGGCGTCGCTATCCGGGCTCGGTGCCGAAGAGAGCCCGGGAGATTGCCCAGCAGCGGTGAGGGGTCGGCGTCGCCCTCGATCGGACGGACCGCGGCGATGTCGCCGTCTCGCATCTCGGCTGTGAAGGCTCCCCAGTGCGTGAGGCTGACCGGGGCGGGCATGGCGTCAGTCTAGGTGCGGACACCCCGGGCCCGGCCCGGCCGAGTATGCGTCGCCGCCCGTGAATAGCGAATGGCAATTGTGCCGTATTCGCGTGCGCACATCGTCGATCGCTTGGGCCATTGCCTGGTAGCTACCGATATTTACGCAAATTCGTCGCGGACGCCCGCCATTGTGTACTTCTGCCTGCAAACTGTTTGCGGCGCCGAGACGAGGCCGCGGATGCAAATGGCAGGGGTGTAACCGGGATTAATCGGGGCGGCACGGCGGGGTTATCCACAGCGAATGGAGTATCGGCAGGTATTTTCTTCCGAAGATCGGCGTGTTCGTTGGTTATTGGCGTCTGACGACAGATAGAGGACGGGTGCGAAATCTTCGAGCGAAATTTCGTGCCGACCCGGGAGGTCGAATGATCGGGCAGAACAGCCGGGGCACCACGGTGTTGGGCCGAATGGCGATCGGTCTGCTCGTGGGCGCCGTCGCCCTACTGCTACCGCCGGTGGCGAGCGCCTCGCCGGAATCCGACGCCGCCAACGCGGCGATCAGCGCGGCGTGGGACGCCAGCGGTGGGGACGGTGGCCCGCTGGGGCCCAGGCAGGGCGACGTCTACCCGGTCGGGGACGGTTTCGCGCAGAACTTCGCGGGCGGCAAGATCTTCTTCACGCCCGACACCGGCGCCCACGTCATGCGGGGCGCGATCTTGGAGAAGTACGAATCGCTCGGAGGCCCGGCCGACAGCGATCTCGGGTTCCCGACCATGGATGACGGGCCCGGCCGCGCCCCGGGCAGCTTCAACGTCACGTTCAGCGCCAGCGACAATCCGGTGATCTTCTGGACGCCGGACACCGGCGCGCGGGTGGTCCGCGGCGCGATCAACGCGGCCTGGGACAAGTTGGGCGGTTCCACCGGAACGCTCGGCGTGCCCGCCGACGACGAGACGTACCGCGGTGATCTGATCACCCAGAAGTTCACGGGCGGCGAGATCACCTACAACACTCGCGACAAGAAGTTCACGACCGTACCGCCCGATCTCGCCGGACAGTTGGCGGACCTACAGGTGCCGGGCGATGCGGCGTCGGCGATCAACGCCGCCCGCCGCGCGGCGGGAGGTCCGCTCGGACCGCTCGGTGCCGCGGACGGGCCGCCGTACCCGATCGGCAAGGACGGTCAGGGCCAGAACTTCGCCGGCGGCAAGATCTTCTACAGCCCCGAGACCGGTGCACGGGTCGTCACCGGCCAGGTCCTGGCCAAGTATGAAAGCCTCGGCGGGCCCGAGGGAGACCTCGGGTTCCCGATCACCAGCGAGGCCGACGGTGGTCTGCCCACCGCGAGCCGGATGTCACGGTTCGCCGCCGACGACAAGCCGGTGATCTTCTGGACACCGGATCACGGCGCGGTTCTGGTGCGCGGCGCGATGAGCGCGGCGTGGGACAAGCTCGACGGCGCCGAGGGCGCGCTCGGTGCCCCGATGGCCGACCAGACCGAGAAGGGCGACGTCATCACGCAGCGGTTCACCGGCGGCGTGGTCAACTGGAATCGGTCGACCGGCGAGTTCAGCACGGAGCCGCCCAATCTCGCGTCCGAGTTGGCCGGCCTCGAGGTGCCCGCCGAGCAGAGGTCCGAATCCCCAGGCACCTCGCGGGCCTCGGAATCCGGCGGTGACCGCAACTGGTTCACCTTCAGCTGGTGGTGGCTGCTGGCGATCGTGCCGGTGCTCGTTCTCCTCGCATTGGTGGCGTTCGCGACCCTGCGCAACCGGCGTCGCACGGACGTCGATCGTCCCGGCCCGGTCGACGATCGTTACGACGACGGCTACGGCTCCGATGCCGAACACGTCTACAGCGCACCCGGTTCGGCCGAACACACGTCCAACGGTGGCGATCAATCTGCGGCACTGTTCGGTGACCGGTATGCCACAGAGGGTTTGGGGGCGCTCTCCGCGCCGGGCGAGTCGGCCGCCGACTCGTCGGCGAGCCGGTGGGGCGCGCCGTCGCAGAGCTTCGGCGGAGCCACGGAGTCCGCGGCCGTCGATGACGCCGAGGAGAATCCCGACGACGTCGACACCGCTCCGACGCGCATCCCGGCTTCCGGAGAGGCCGCGATGGCCGCCGAGCGCCTGACCGCCGACCACGACGAGGTGACCGGCGAGCAGGAGACGGCAGCCGAGGACTTCGATGAGGTAGACGCAATATCCGACGAAGGCTATGTGTCTGCCGAACCTGAGGTGCCCGCTGAACCTGCCGAACCCGAGGAACCTGCCGCTCCCGCGGAACCCGCACCGCGACAACGGGACTCGCTGACCGACACCGGCCGTCACGCCCGGATCGTCGTCGACGAGCCGGAAGAACCGAGCCCCGCGTTTCGGCTACCGGTCGGTGATTCCGCCGAGCCGCCCGAGGGATATCCGATCAAGGCGGATACGCAAACGGGCCGCTACTGGCTGCCCACCGCCGCCGACTACGACCAGGTGCAGGCCGAAATCTGGTTCTCCAGCGAGGAATTCGCGCGCACGAACGGATTCGTCCGGGCCGACTAGATCTTCCGGATGACGGTGACGACCTTGCCCAACACGGCGGCGTCGTTGCCGGGAATCGGGTCGAACGCCGGGTTGTGCGGCATCAACCACACCTGTCCGCGCGTGCGTTTGAACGTCTTGACCGTGGCCTCGCCGTCGATCATCGCGGCCACGATGTCACCGTTGTCGGCGACGTTCTGCTGACGTACGACGACCCAGTCGCCGTCACAGATTGCGGCGTCGACCATCGAATCGCCGACGACCTTGAGCAGGAACAGCGAGCCCTCGCCGACCAGTTCGCGCGGCAGCGGGAACACGTCCTCGACGGCCTCTTCGGCGAGGATCGGCCCGCCCGCGGCGATCCGGCCGAGCACCGGCACGAACGTCGGCTCCGGTAGCGCGTCGGAGCCGGCGACGTCGGTGGCGACCATCGGGGACGCGTGGTCGTCGGCGCCACGGACGTCGACGGCGCGCGGCCGGTTGGGATCACGCCGCAGATAGCCCTTGCGCTCCAGCGTGCGCAGCTGATGCGCGACCGAGGAGGTGGAGGTCAACCCGACGGCATCGCCGATCTCCCTGATGCTCGGGGGATAGCCGCGGCTGGTGACCGAGGCGCGGATCACGTCGAGGATGGTGCGCTGGCGTTCGGTGAGCCCCGAGTCCCGGGTGCGGGCCCCGCCGGTGCCGTCCGAGTTGTCGCTGGAGTCCATGCCGCCGAATGTAACCCGCGGCCGCCGATTAATCAAACATTTGTTCGAGGCGTGTTGCGCCGGCGAGTCGGCCGAAATCGCGCGCCGATTTTTTGTCGGTGGCCCGTTCTATCGTTTCACAACAGTTCGATCACACGTTCTATCTTTCGAACATGTGATCGAGTAAGTTCGAACACAAGAGCGAAAGCAGCGGACCGGAAGGCAGGAAGATGACCGTTCTCGACACTCACGAGGTTCAGGCCCATCGCGTGGTCAGGACCGGTAATCGACCGCTTCGCGCCCGTCGGCAGCCGTCGGCGACCCGGCCGGGCGGCGCGGCGGTGCGTTACCGCGGAACCGGCGTGCTGATGTCGCGTGCTTCGCACCGGCGCCGGCCGATCACCCCGGTCACCACGGTGCTGCTGAGTTTGGTCGCGGCGGGCATCACGGTGTGGCTCGGCCTGGTCGCGCAGTTCGGCGGCGTGGTCGGCAACACCTCGGCCGCGGTGCCGGATCGGCTCGCCGTCGTGCAGGTCCAGACCGGCGAGAGCCTGCAGCAGGTGGCCCTGCGGGTCGCCCCCGACGCGCCAGTCTCCCAGGTGGTGGACCGCATCCGGGAGCTGAACCAGCTCGACTCGTCGTCGCTGGATGCCGGGCAGACGCTGATCGCGCCGGTCGGCTGACGTCACGGACGCTGGCAAACAGCTTGTTGCGCAGACATGTTCACGGACAGATCGTGCGAGTACGTGCCGTTCAGCGCGGTTCTGGGCTTCCGCAACCCGCCGCAGGTACGCTCGGAGAGGTTCGAGTTGGTCGTTTGTTGGCGCGGCGAAGGAGCGGTGATGCACTGTCCGTTCTGTCGTCACCCGGATTCGCGCGTGGTGGATTCCCGCGAGACCGATGAGGGGCAGGCCATCCGCCGGCGGCGTTCGTGCCCGGAATGCGGTCGCCGGTTCACCACCGTGGAGACCGCAGTGCTGGCCGTCGTAAAGCGCAGCGGCGTCACCGAACCGTTCAGCCGCGAGAAGGTCATCAGAGGAGTGCGCCGGGCCTGCCAGGGCAGCCAGGTCGACGAGGATGCGCTGAACCTGCTGGCCCAGCAGGTCGAGGACGCCGTCCGCGCGGCCGGACCCGAGGTGCCCAGCCACGAGGTGGGCCTCGCCATCCTCGGGCCGCTGCGGGATCTCGACGAGGTGGCCTACCTCCGCTTCGCCTCGGTGTATCGCGGGTTCACCTCGGCCGAGGACTTCGAGCGCGAGATCGAGGCGCTGAGGGCGCACCGGAACTCACCGCAACCGACCGCGAGCTGACCAGCCGGTCCGCCGTCGTCCCGCTCAGTCGATCTGCTTGATGCCGTCGCTGACCACGCGGCCGGCGACGCGCACCCAGCCCTCGGGGCTCCACTCGGTGTAGATGTGCGACCCCTTGCCCTGCACGATGGTCAGGTCTCGGCTGAGGTAATCGGTGATCCGCACGGCGGCGGCGCCGGTGGCTTCGTCTTCGGGCACACCCAGGTCGGTGGCGAACATTCGTGACCGCAGCTCACCTTTGTCGCGGTCGGTCCACGTCCACACGTAGTGGTTGATGTCGTCGGGATAGTCCGACGGGTCGAGCGCGAGAAGCTCGTCGGCAGAGGCGATGTCGTGGATGGCGAATTCGGGCGCCCACTCCGCACGGGCCTGGACGGAGGTGAGGTCGTCGTTGTGGGCGACCTGCACGATGCCGGCGGGAACCCGCAACGTGTGAACCGGAGTTCCCTGCTCGCGAAGCCACCACGCCGCGCCGACGGTGGGATGTCCGGCGAAGGGCAGTTCGACGGCGGGCGTGTAGATGCGCGCGTGTGCTGTGCTCGTTCCCGGCGCCGGTAGATCAACGAATATCGTTTCGCTGTAACCCAATTGGGTGGCTATCCGCTGGCGATCGTCTGGGGCGACGGAGCTGGCGTCGACGACACCGAGAGGGTTTCCGTGGTTGCCGTCAGGGTCGGTGAAGACTCGCAACACCGTCACGTCGATGGCCATGGGCCGATGCTACTTCGTATCGCCGCGGTGTTGGCGCGGTCGTGGTCGGTCGGCGCTAGGTCGCGCTGCGCTCGTCGGTACCCATCGCGTCGAGCACCGCGACCCGGGTGTCGGCCGAACCGGAGATCGTGTTCTCGGTGATCCCGGCACGCAGCAGCCCGCGCAGGTACTCCTGGTCGTAAACCGCCGGTTCGGTGGTGTCGATGAACTTCTCCACCACCTCGACGAAGCGCTCCGGGTCGTCGTGGAACGGGAAATGGCCGGAGCCGTCGAAGATTTCCAATTGCGACCCCGGCATCGCGGCGTGGGCCATCCGGGCGTGGCTGACGGGGATCACCGCATCGCAGCTACCCCAGATCAGCTGGACCGGAACCGATTGGGTCAGGTAGCAGCGGTCGAGCATCGTCACCACCTGGCCGCGCCAGTCGACGACCGCGCGCAGCGTGCGGGCGAACGCCGACGACGCCGTCGGCTCGGGTAGGTCGTTGAGGATGCGAAGCACCTGAGGCAGGTCGCGGCCCAGGCCGGTCGATCCGAACACACCGCCGACGACGCGGCCGACCACCTGCAGGGCCGGCAGCACGAAGGGCAGGCGCAACAGCGCCAGCGCCTCACTGCCCATCGGCAGCGAGGCGAACCGCAGCGCGATGTTCACATCCCTGGTCACCCCGCCCGCGCCGACCAGGATGAGACGGTCGACCAGCTGCGGGAACTGATAAGCGAACTGCATGGCCACCCCGCCGCCAAGCGAATGGCCGATCACGGTGACGTGGTCGATGTCCAGCACGCTCAACAGGTCGCGCATCCCGTTGGCATAGGCGGCCACCGAGTAGTCGGCGCGCGGTTTGTCGGACTTGCCGTGTCCCAACAGGTCCGGCGCGATCACCGTGAACCGCTGCGCGAGCTTCGACTGGACCGTCTCCCAGGTCGTGGAGTTGTCGCCGATGCCGTGGATCAGCAGGATCGCAGGCCCGGACCCGGCGACCCGGTACGCGCGCCGGTAACCGTGGAGGGTGCGAAACTGCAGGACGGGCGTCAGATCCCGCACGGGGCGGAGGTTCGGCTTTCGCGGCGCCATTGCGTCAACTTAGCGGGCCGCCGGCAACCGCGCTCCTCGAGTCGCCCATTGACCGGGCGACTTTCGTCAGCCGGCGTCGTCGCCGTCCTCGAAGCGGTCCTTCGACTTCTTCTCGGCCTGCTGAGCGAGGAAGCGCTCGAACTCCGCGCCGAGTTCCTCGCCGCTGGGCAGATCCTCGTCGCTGGCGAGCAGGGACCGGTTCTCCTGGGCGGCCATGTACGCGTCGTACTGGCGCTCGAGGGCCGCGACCACCTGCGCGACCTCGGGGCTCTGCTCGACCTGCTCGTTGATCTTGGTCAGCACCTCGGCGCCGGCGGCGACCAGCGCCTCGAGCGGGATCTGCAGCGACGCGTTCCGCGCGACCTCGGCCAGCAATGCCTCCGCCGCCGCGGGGTAGTCGGTCTGTGCCAGGTAGTGCGGGACGTGGACGGTGTAACCGACGACCTCGTGCCCGTGCTGCGACATCCGGAATTCGAGCAGGTTCGACACGCTCGCGGGGACCTGTACCTCGCCGATCCACGGCTGGTGGTCGGAGATGAGTTCCTTGTCGCTCGAGTGCGCGGTCATCGTGATGGGTCGGGTGTGGGGTACCGCCATGGGGATGGTGCCCAGCCCGACGACGCGGCGCACGCCGAGCTGTTCGGCCAAGAGGCGCACCGCGGTGATGAACCGCTCCCAGCGCAGGTCGGGTTCCAGCCCGGCGAGAAGCAGGAACGGGGTGCCGACGGTGTCGCGCAGCGCGTACAGGTTGAGCTCGGGGGTCTCGTAGTGGGTGAAGTGGTCGGTCTTGAAGGTCATCAGCGGACGCCGGGACCGGTAGTCCAGCAGTTCGTCGATCGCGAAGGACGCCACCAACTCGGTGTCGAGCGTTTCCTTCAGGTGCTGGGCGGCCAACCGGATGGCGTGTCCGGCGTCGGAGAAGCCCTCGAGGGCGTGGATCAGCACCGGCCCCCGGCCGTCCTTGGAGGACAGTTGGGGCGCGGGGAACTCCAACTCGTACATGCCTGATTGTTCGGGCTGGTAGTGCTGCTCGGGGTTACCAGCGTTGTCAGCCATGAGCCTCGCCTCCTCGCGGTGGTGCCAGACCGTGAAACGTCTTCCTACAGTGACAACTAGTGTCGCGCACGTTGCGTTCCCGCTGCCGGGCATCCCATGCGCGAGGCGGCGAATTAGTTTGCCGACGTGCCGTTCCTAGGTGCGGAACTGGTTGAGCGCGCGCAGCTTGTTCATCACGTCTAGCGCCGCGACCTTGTAGGCCTCGGAGAAGGTGGGGTAGTTGAACACGGCGTCGACGAGGTACTCGACCGTTCCTCCGCAGCCCATGACCGCTTGGCCGATGTGCACCATCTCGGTGGCGCTGGTGCCGAAGATGTGCACGCCGAGCAGCTTGAGGTCGTCGGTCGACACCAGCAGCTTGAGCATGCCGTAGGAGTCGCCGGCGATCTGGCCCCTGGCCAGCTCGCGGTAGCGCGAGACCCCGACCTCGTAGGGGATCGAGTTGCGGGTGAGCTCGACCTCGGTCGCACCGACGTAGGACACCTCCGGGATGGAGTAGATTCCGATCGGCTGCAGGTCGGTCATGCCCTTGGCGGGTTCGCCGAACGCGTGGTAGGCCGCCAGCCTGCCTTGGTCCATCGACGTCGCGGCCAGCGCGGGAAAGCCGATCACATCGCCGACGGCGTAGATGTGGTCGACCTTGGTCTGGAAGTTGCTGTCGACGTGGATGCGGCCGCGCGGGTCGGTTTCCAGGCCCGTGTTGTCCAGGTCGAGGTGCTCGGTCTGGCCCTGCCGACCCGCCGAGTACATCACGGTCTCGGCGGGGATCTGCTTACCGCTGGCCAGCGTCGTGACGGTCCCGGCAGCTCCGACGTCGACGGCGGTGACCTCCTCGCCGAACCGGAACGTCACCGCGAGGTCGCGCAGGTGGAACTTGAGGGCCTCGACGATCTCGGGGTCGCAGAAGTCGAGCATGTTGTCGCGCTTCTCCACGACGGTGACCTTGGTGCCCAGCGCGGCGAACATCGACGCGTACTCGATGCCGATCACCCCGGCGCCGACGACGACCATCGTCGCGGGCAGCGACTTGAGGTCGAGGATCCCGTCGGAGTCGAGCACGCGTTCCTCGTCGAACTCGACGCCGGCCGGACGGGCCGGCTTGGTGCCGGTGGCGATCACGATGTACTCACCGCTGACCGTGGTGCGCTCGCCGCGGGTGGGTTCCTCGACCAGCACGGTGTGCGCGTCGATGAACCTGCCGTGGCCCTGGATGAGGTCGATGCGATTGCGCATCAACTGGGAGCGGACGACGTCCTGCTCTTTGTTGATCACGTGGCTGGTGCGGGCGAGCAGGTCGGCGGGGGTGATCTTCTCCTTGACCCGGTAGCTCGCGCCGTACAGCTCGCGCTGGCTCATGCCGGTGAGGTAGACGACCGCCTCGCGCAACGTCTTGGAGGGGATGGTCCCGGTGTTCACGCACACGCCGCCCAGCATCCGGCCCCGCTCGACGACCGCGACCGTCTTTCCGAGTTTGGCGGCGGCGATCGCGGCCTTCTGCCCACCGGGTCCCGAACCGATGACGACGAGGTCGTACTCGAGCATGGAAGCCATGGCAACAATTCGTACGCCGGTTGGACGGATTCCGCACGCCGACTGGCCTCAACGGTAGTTGGATTCATCCCCAACCTCGGATTGATCCACAGCGGGGCGGACCGGGACCGTCGACGGGCGATCTCCGTCCGAGCCGGCGGGGAGGGTCGCCTCATGACGACCTCAGAATCACCCGATTTCCACCTCGACCGCCCGGCGGTCCTGATCGCCGCGCTGCCCGCCGTCCTCGGCTTCGTTCCGGAGAAATCCCTCGTGATCGTGACCGTCGATCGCGGCGCGCTGGGATGCGTCATGCGCGTGGACCTCTCCGACGACCTGCCCGAAACGGTCGAGCACATCGCCGAGGTGGCCGCGTCCGCGCGCCCGGATTCGGCGATCGCCGTCGTTGTGGACGAGGAGGGTGCCGGCTGCCGACTCTGCAACGACGAGTATCGCGAGCTGGCGGCGACATTGGCCGCAGCGCTGGCCGATCGGGGTATCGAACTGCTCGCCGCCCATGTCGTCGACCGGATCGCGGCAGGCGGGCGCTGGCACTGTGCCGACGGCTGCGGCGCGTCGGGCACCGTGGACGACCCGGCGGCGTCGCCGCTGGCCATGGCCGCCGTGCTGGACGGGCGCAGGCTCTACGCCCGGCGTGCAGAACTGCAGGCCGTCATCGCGGTCACCGATCCGGCCCGCGCGGCTGCGTTGGCCGACCGCATCGAGGACGTGCAGGCCGACCGCGGTGACACCGACGCGCGCCGCGACATCGAGGCCGTGATGGCGGCGGCCGCCGGTGTCGTCGACGGCGAGGAGTTGACCGACGAAACGCTGATCCGGATCGCGGTCGCGCTGACCGACCTGCAGGTGCGTGACACGCTCTACGCCCTCGCCGTGGGGGAGCGCGCGGCGCAGGCCGAGGCGCTGTGGGCGGAGCTGTCGCGGCGGCTGCCGGAGCCGTGGCGGGCCGAAGCGCTGGTGCTGCTGGCGTTCTCCGCCTACGCCCGCGGCGACGGGCCCCTGGCCGGGGTGTCGCTGGAGGCCGCGCTGCGCTGCGACGACACGCATCGGATGGCGGGCATGCTCGACACCGCTCTGCAGTCCGGCCTGCGGCCGGAGCGGATCCGGGAGTTGGCGGCTACGGGTTACCGATTGGCCGACCAGCTGGGCGTGCGGTTACCCCCGAGGCAGGCGTTCGGGAAACGGGCCGGCTGAACATGTGCCGAGCACGGCAGAGGCGCTGGCCGGCCGGTCAGACCTTCTCGACCTTGACGGCGTGCGCCATGTGGTGGGGCAGTTCGACCTGTTCGTGGCCGGGGATCACGATCATCACCCCACCGTGGTCGTTGGTCTGCACGGTCACCCTGGCGTTCGGCACCACGCCCGCGTCCTTCAGGCGGCTGATCAGGTCGACGTCGCCCTGGACGTGCTCGGTCAGCTGGCGCACCACCACCGCGACGGGCATCCCGGCGGGCAACTCGGTGAGCCGAACGAGGTTCAGCGGGTCGCCGTCGGTGGACGTGCTGATCAAACCCAGCTCCGAGAGCCCGGGGATCGGGTTGCCGAAGGGGGAGGTGGTCGGGTTGTTGAGCACCTGAACGAGCCGGCGCTCGACGTCCTCGCTCATGACGTGTTCCCAGCGGCAGGCCTCGGCGTGGACTTCCTCCCAGGGCAGGCCGATGACGTCGACGAGCAGCCTCTCGGCGAGTCGGTGCTT
Source organism: Mycolicibacterium celeriflavum (assembly GCA_050205545.1). Classification (GTDB taxonomy): domain Bacteria; phylum Actinomycetota; class Actinomycetes; order Mycobacteriales; family Mycobacteriaceae; genus Mycobacterium; species Mycobacterium celeriflavum_A. Next base: position 57,474 of record JBNMQV010000002.1, on the reverse strand, counting down.
GCGCATGACGGCGACGGCGAGGGCGCGGCCCTTCTCGGTCAGCTCGAGGTGGCGATCGCCGGCGACGTGAAGCAGACCGTCGCGCTCCATCCGCGACACCGTCTGGCTGACGGTGGGACCGCTCTGATCGAGACGTTCCGCGATACGAGCACGCAGGGGCACCACGCCCTCTTCTTCGAGGTCGTAGATCGTCCGCAGGTACATCTCTGTGGTATCGACCAGATCATTCATTGCGCTAACCCTCCGTCAGAGGTCGAGTCTACCGGTCCGAGGGCCTGAACTGCGTTGTTACGTCTGCGACACCAGCACCCCTAGAACGACGCGATCCCCGCCGGTTGTTCCGGCGGGGATCGTCATCGGGGGGTCTAGCTGGCGTACGAGCGGAGTCGATCCGCACGTTCGCCGTTGCGGAGCTTGGCCATGACCTCGCGCTCGATCTGGCGGACCCGCTCGCGGGAGAGCCCGAACAGCTTGCCGATCTGGTCCAGCGTGCGCGGCTGGCCGTCGTCGAGGCCGAACCGCAGCCGGATCACCTGCTGCTCGCGTTCGTCGAGGGTTGCGAGCACGTGCCGGATGTCGGTGTGCAGCAGCTCGGAGATCACAGCGTTCTCCGCGGACATCGCCTCGGCGTCTTCGATGAAGTCGCCGAGCGGCGCTTCCTCGTCGCTGCCGACCGGCATGTCGAGGCTCACCGGGTCGCGGCTGTGCTCGAGCAGATCGTTGATCTTCTCGACCGGGATGCCGGACTCGGCCGCCAGCTCGTCATCGGTGGCCTCGCGGCCGAGGTTCTGGTGCATCTCGCGCTTGATCCGAGCGAGCTTGTTGACCTGCTCGACGAGGTGCACCGGCAGCCGGATCGTGCGGCTCTGGTCGGCCATGCCGCGGGTGATCGCCTGGCGGATCCACCACGTCGCGTACGTCGAGAACTTGAAACCCTTGGCGTAGTCGAACTTTTCCATCGCTCGGATCAGGCCCAGGTTGCCTTCCTGGATCAGGTCGAGCAGCGGCATCCCGCGACCGGTGTAACGCTTCGCCAGCGACACCACGAGGCGCAGGTTCGCTTCGAGGAGATGGCGCCGCGCGGCCTCACCGTCGCGGACCACCGCGGCAAGATCACGTTTGCGGTTCTCTCCCAAGCGCTTCCGCGTCTCGAGCAGATGCTTGGCGTAAAGCCCAGCCTCGATGCGCTTTGCGAGTTCCACCTCGTCGGCGGCGTTGAGCAAGGCCGTTTTGCCAATGCCATTGAGGTACACGCGCACGAGGTCAGCCGCTGGACTCTGGGCGTCCAGGTCCTGCTCGAAGCGGATGGTGCTGGCATTTGCCATGACGGCCTCCTGATCAAGTCGAACTGTCATGAGCTACAACGCCCACGAGGTTCAAAGAGTTCCCAGCCATTGGCTGGTTCACACCTTCTGATCAGCGGTTTCTCGGCGACGACCTGAGAATGTCCTTAGAAAAGGGCTAGAAGCGTCTCAGCTGGGAACATCACCGTTCGAGTCGCGTGCCTCGGGTTGCGGCGGCGCCATCATGCCGCCTTCCAGTGCCGGCCGTTCGGCGGTCGCGACCTCGTGGGAGCGGGGCCGGTTGTCGTACCGACGGGGCTCCTCGGGACGCCGAGGCGGGCGGTCGTTGGCGATGAGCACGGCGATCCACGGCAGCGGAATGGAACCGACCAGAATCGCCAACGAGATCAGGCCGTTGTGCCAGATGCCGTAGGCGACCGCCGCGAGGACGAGGGCCGGGATACGAAACGACATGATCGTCAGGTACTTGCGGACCCGTTGGCGGTGCTGTTCCTCGTAGGCGGGGGCGGCGCGGGTGATGAGGACGGGCCGACCGTCGTCGTCGAAACTCAGCTCGGGGCTTTGTTTCATAGCTCCACTGTTCCACATTGCGGCTCCGCTGTACGGGTCGGTTTTCTTACGGGCAAAATGGGTGTCATGCAAACCCAGACGATCGAGCGCACCGACACCGACGAACGCGTCGACGACGGGACTGACAGCGATACCCCGAAGTTCTTCCACTATGTCAAGAAGGACAAGATCGCCGAGAGCGCGGTGATGGGAACGCACGTCGTCGCCTTGTGCGGTGAGGTCTTTCCGGTGACGAAGTCGGCCAAGCCGGGTTCGCCGGTGTGCCCGGAATGCAAGCGCATCTACGAGAAGCTCAAGAAGTAGCGCGGTCGGCGGCCGGATTCGGCGCGGCCGCCGGCTCCTCGGCCGCGCCGTTGAGTGATTCGGCTTTCTCCTTGAGCCACCAGTGGAACCGCTTGGCGTGGGTGTCCGCGGCCGGCCACTCCTCCTGGACGGCGGCGTTGAGTTCGGCCCCGATCATGATCGCGAATCCGAGGAAGAACGCGAACAGTAGAAAGGCGATCGGCGTCGCCAACGCGCCGTAGGTGTATCCGGTCGCGGTGATCCACGTCAGGTAGAACCGCAATCCGAACGTCGCCAGCAGGAACACCACCGTCGCCAGGATCGAGCCCAGAAGTAATCGGTGCGAGGGCAACGGCTTCGGCAGGGACACCCGGTAGAGGATGTTGACCGCCACGATCAGGCCCAGGATCAGCACCGGGTAGTACCCGAACCGCAGGATGTGGTCCCAGCTGTCGGGGATGTACTCGGCGATCTTGCGCGGGCCCAACGCGATGAACGGCGCCGCGAGGATCGCGCCGACCAACATCACCACGTACAGGCCCAGCGCGTAGAACCGCTGGCGGACCGGATGACGCAGCGGCGTCTGGTCGTGCGCCTCGGTGATCGAATCGACGAACGCCGAGATGGCCGACGACCCCGCCCACAGCGAGATCACGAACCCCACCGAGACCACTTCGCCGCGGGCGCCCTTGACGATGTCGCGGACCGTCGGCTCGATGATCTCGGTCACCACGTTGGTGGAGAAGAACCTCCCGGCGGTGTCGATGATCTGGTTCTCGATCATCGGAAGCGTCTCGGGCCCGAACAGCGGGGCGATGTAAGCCAAGCTGCCGAGCATTCCGAGCAGCAGCGGTGGAAGCGAGAGCGCCGACCAGAACGCCGCTTGCGCGGACTCCGAGAAGATCGAGTCGTCCCAGCTCTTGGACAAGGTGCGCCGCACAATGTGCCGAATATGGTGGGGCGACGGCTTCGTCGGCAGCGGCCGGGGCTGGTCACTCATGACCAGTCCAGCATTACTGACGAAAGGTGCTCCTGCCCAGAGCGGCTGTCAGCCGTGTCGGGCCCTATGCCTCCACCGGGCTGACTTCGAGGACGGCCGCCAGTTCGATCAGCTTGGCCTCGTGCTCGTTGGCGTGGTGCTGGCAGAAGAGCAACTCCGCTCCCGACGGGAGCTTCGCGCGAACCCGTGCGGCGGCGCCGCAACGATCGCAGCGGTCAGCCCGGGTCAGTGGGGGACTGGTGAGCGTTGCGTTCATCATTGCGGACCTCCGTACTGTCGCGTGCATCTACTGTCTCAGACGTTTTGGCTTTCGGCCTTGTTCCCAAAGGCATTACCGGTGTGTCGTGTCTCACCGTTACCTCGAGTTGCCGACACGGCAGGCTGGCGATATGAGCCCGGCCCCGACCGTACTGGTCCACCTGTGTAGCAAAGACGAATGGCGGGCTGCTCGAGCGCACGGCGAGCACCGCCCCGATTCGTTGGCCGCAAGCGGCTTCGTGCATCTGTCCGCGCCCGAGCAGGTGCACCTGCCGGCCAACCGGCTGTACGCCGGTCGCATCGACCTGGTGCTGCTCCACATCGACGCCGCACGACTGTCCTCTCCGGTTCGCTGGGAACCCGGTGTACCCGCTGATCCCGTGGGGATGGAGTTCCCACATCTGTACGGCCCTTTGCCAATCCGGGCTGTGATCCGCGTCACTTCCTACCTGCCGGACGCCGATGGCCGGTTCGCTCCGCTGACACCCTAGGTTCGCTCCGCCACGTAGGCGTCGGCCACGGCGATGCATGGCATCAAACTAGATCACTTCCGGGGCCGGGAGGCTTCTACGTACACTTACAAATCATGGGCATTTTGTTAGGTCTCGCACCGTGGATCGTTTACTGGGTGCTTGTCGGCAACGTTCCGTTCATCGTCGCGGTGCTGATCGCGCTCGCGGTCGCGGTTGCGGCGTTCGCGCTGGGCCAGATGCGCGGAGGTCCCGGTCGGATGCTCGAAATCGGCGCCCTGGCAACATTTTTGGTGCTGACCGTGCTGACGTTCGCGCTCGGTGAGTCATTCCTCGAGCAGTGGATCCTGCCGCTGAGTTATCTGGGCGTGTTCCTCGTCGCCCTCGCCGGCGCCTTGACCGGCAAGCCGTTCGTGCGGGAATTCGCCGAAGCGGGCCAGCAGGCCCACGTGGTCAAGAGCGAACTGTTCGCGGGCGTCACCTCGCAGCTGACGTGGATCTGGGTGGCGGCGTTCGGCGGTATGACGCTGTCGTCGGTGATTCCGCCGATTGTCGACCGCGATGCCTCGATCCACGACGCCGACTCGCCGCTGTCCTTCATCTGCTACTGGGTCATCCCGTCGGTGTTCTTGGCAGGTGCGGCGTTCGCGACGCGAGTGCTGCCGGACCGGATCGCCGCCGGGGCCGACGACATCGTCCGCAAGACGTCGTTCGTCGCCTTCGCCGAAGCCGAGATCGACCAGTTGATCTATCTGGCCACCGAGCACGCCAATCGCGAAGTCGGGCCCGGCAAGGAGGCCTACGACATCAAGATCGGGAGCAAGGGCATTCCGTTGACCGGCGACGAGACGCGCGAGTCGTGGCCGTCCACGTACAAGGTGCGTGACAAGAAGCGGTGACCGACCGGGAGGCGCTCAGATGGGGGAGGCCTCGACGATCGAGATCGGCGTAACGGTGTCCACGACGCGGTCGAGCCGGAATCCCGCGCGGCGCAACAGCTCTGCATAGTCGCCGCGGGTGCGTTCCTTACCGCCCACGGTGACGAGCATCTCCAGATCCAGCTGGAAGCCGATGAACGGCGTAGCCCGTTCCGGCAGAACCATTTCCAGTAGGAGCAGCTTGCCATGCGGGGCGATCGCGGTGCGGATGTTGCGCAGGATGGTCAGCGAATTGGCGTCGTCCCAGTCGTGGATGATGTTCTTCATCACGTAGGCATCCCCGCCTTCGGGCACCCGCTCCAGGAACGATCCGCCTTCAGCGGTGGAGCGGTCCGCCACTCCCGCGGCCTTGAAGGTGATTGGGGCGTCGGTGACCACCGACGGCAGGTCGTAGACGATGCCCTGGGCGTTCGGTGCTTTGTTCAGGATCGTGGAAAGCAGGAGGCCGTGCCCGCCTCCGACGTCGACGATCAACCTGAAATCGCTGAAATCGTATTGGCTGAGCGCTATTTCGTTGGTGATGCCGCTGGTCGCGGTCATCGCCTTGTTGAAGACCTGAGCCAGGTCCGGGTCGGTCTCCAGATAGTCGAAGTACGGCATGCCGCGCAGTTTGATGACCGACGGTTCGCCGGTCTGCACCGAATGCATCAGGCTGCCCCAGTCCTCCCAGCGGGCCCGGTGCCCGATGAATAACACCATGTCGCGCATCGACTCCGGATGGTCGGCCCGCAACGCTTCGCCGACCTTGGTCAGGCCGAAGGTGCCGTCGCGGCGGTGGTCGAGAAGACCTTTCGACGACAGCGCCCGCATCAGCCGGTACAGGGCGTCGGGATCGGCGCCGACGCGGCCGGCGATGTCGGCGGCGCGTGCCGGGCCCTTCGCGAGTTCGTCGGCGACACCGAGTTTGGCCGCAACGTACATCGTTTGGGTCGTCCACGCGCCGGTGGCCATCTCGAGGATCGCGACACTGGCGGGCACGGTCGAGCGATGAACCTGTTGCAGGGCGGCGCGGACGCGGTTGACGACGCGGACCACGGGCATGGGCGGAACCTTCGCGGGCTTATTCGGCACGGCGGGAAACACTACAGGTTCCGTGGTGAATTGGGTTTGCCAGTTCGTGTCGAACGGGAGCGTGTCGCGGTTGGCGCGCATCGCCGACACTCGCGAAGTGGCCGCAAATCCGTCCGAGTCCGGATCGACGCGATGCATACTGCCTAGGACGCGAACCGGACACAGAGGAGTGCCATGGCAAGCAGGGGGGTGACCGCGGCGGCGTCCGTCGTCGCGGCGGGCATGGTCGCGGTGGGATTCGCCGCCCCGGCATACGGCACCGACCAGATCACCGAGAACGCGCTCGGCACGTACGAAGCCGAATACGAGTGGGGCAAGACGACGTGGGTCGTCACCCCCTGCGAGGGTGACGCGTTTCAATGCGTACGCGTCACCGAGTACGACCCGAGTGATACCGGGAGGACGTCGCCGGGTTGGAGCGCGAACGCTTACTGGCAGGTCGGATGGTGGATCGCCAGGGACGCCATGACGCCCGACTCGCTCACCTGTGAAGACGGCTCGCAGCACGATCTGCCCATGAACTACGCCTGGGATGCCGCGAGCGGTGAGGGAGTCCGCTCCTATTACGAACCGGGCATCTGCGGAGACGCCTACAACGGTGCCAACGAGTTGAGGCTGACCAAGATCGGGCCACCGCCACCACCGCAGGCGCTGCCGCCACCGCCGGTGGTGCCACCGCCACCACCGGCCTAGCCGGACTAGTCCAGGTAGTCGCGCAACACCTGAGAACGGCTGGGGTGGCGCAACTTTGACATGGTCTTCGACTCGATCTGGCGGATCCGCTCGCGCGTCACGCCGTAAACCTGACCGATCTCGTCGAGCGTGCGCGGCTGACCGTCGGTGAGCCCGAACCGCAGCCGCACGACGCCGGCTTCACGCTCGGACAGGGTCTCCAGCACCGACTGCAGCTGATCCTGCAGGAGCGTGAACGACACCGCGTCCACCGCCACAACGGCCTCGGAGTCCTCGATGAAGTCACCCAGCTGCGAGTCGCCCTCGTCGCCGATGGTCTGGTCCAGCGAGATCGGCTCACGCGCGTACTGCTGGATCTCCAGCACCTTCTCCGGCGTGATGTCCATCTCCTTGGCCAGCTCCTCCGGAGTGGGTTCGCGACCCAGATCCTGGAGCAGCTCACGCTGGATGCGGCCGAGCTTGTTGATCACCTCGACCATGTGCACCGGAATGCGGATGGTGCGGGCCTGGTCGGCCATCGCGCGGGTGATCGCCTGGCGGATCCACCAGGTGGCGTAGGTCGAGAACTTGTAACCCTTGGTGTAGTCGAACTTCTCGACGGCGCGGATCAGACCCAGGTTGCCTTCCTGGATGAGGTCCAGGAACGCCATGCCGCGGCCGGTGTAGCGCTTGGCCAGCGACACCACCAGACGCAGGTTCGCTTCCAGCAGATGGTTTTTCGCGCGGTCACCGTCGCGGCAGATCCACATCATGTCGCGGCGCTGCGCGGCGGGCAGCTTCTCGCCCTTCTCGGCGAGCTCGGCCATCAGCTGCGTGGCGTACAGCCCCGCCTCGATGCGCTTGGCCAGCTCGACCTCTTCCTCGGCGTTCAGCAGCGCGACCTTGCCGATCTGCTTGAGATACGCGCGTACCGAGTCGGCCGACGCGGTCAGCTCGGCGTCCTTGCGGGCCTGCCGCAGTGCCTCGGATTCCTCTTCGTCCCAGACGAAGTCGCCGGACGCCTTGTCCTTCTCCGAGGGTTCGGCGATCTCGTCGTCCTCCGCGGGGGCGTCGTCGGCGGTCTCGGCGGCGGGCGCGTCGCCCTCGGCGGCCTCCGCACCGTCCTCGGCGGCCTCGTCGTCGACCTCGAGGTCCTCCAGGTCGATATCGGCGTCCTCGGCGGCGAGATCCCCGTCGGGCTCGGCCTCCAGGTCGTCGGTCTCGAGGTCGTCGGTCTCGGCGTCGACCTTGGTGTTGTCGGCTTCGGCCGCGGTCGCCTTCTTGCCCCGTCCGCGGGGCGCCGCCGTCTTGGCGGCCTTCTTGGCCGGTGCCTTACCTGTGGTTGCCTTGGTGGCCTTCTTGGCCGGCGCCTTGGTGGCTGCGCGGCTCTTGGCGGCTTTCTTTGCCGGCGCTGACCCGTTGGCCGACTTCGCCGCGGTCTTCTTGGCGGGGGCGGTTTTGGTAGCGGTGCGCTTCACCGGCTCCTCGGTTGCCGGGCTTGCCTTTGTCGCTGCCACGAACACCCTTTCCTTGTGCTACTCATCGCGGGCTGGACCCACCGCGAAGCGTGGGGAGGTGTGCCCCATCGATGAGCGTTGGCTGTCGAATATTGGCGGTTGATAATCGCCGCTATCCAGGCTGCGGCCGCCGACGACCATTGTAACGACAGTGTGGGGTAACGCCGCCTCGAGCGGCAAATCTCGGCCCTCGGCGTGGCTACTTCGCGGTAGCTGTGACGTCCACCTCAGCGGCCATTGCGGCGCCGACGATGCCCGCGGTGTTCTGCAGGGCCGCGGCGACCACCGGCGTGCGGTTCTTCAGCAGCGGGATCCACTTCTCTGCCTTGCGGCTGATGCCGCCACCGGCGATGAACAGGTCCGGCCAGATCGCGTTTTCGATCGCTACCAGCACCTTCGTCACCTCGACGGTCCAGCGCTCGTAGCTCCAGCCCTTGCGTTCCTTGACCGAGGACGCCGCGCGGTGCTCGGCCTCCTTACCGCCGACCTCGAGGTGGCCGAACTCGGTGTTCGGCAACAGCGCGCCGTTGTGGATCACCGCCGACCCGATGCCGGTGCCGAACGTCAGCAGCACGATCACGCCGGTGTTGTCCCGGCCCGCGCCGAACTTCTCCTCGGCCAAACCGGCGGCGTCTGCGTCGTTGAGGACCGTCACCGGCTGTCCGTCGAGGGCCTTGCTGTAGAACTCGCTGGCGTTGCTGCCGATCCAGCCCTTGTCGACGTTGGCCGCGGTGCGCACGATGCCGTCGGTGACGACGCCGGGGTAGGTGACGCCGACCTTCTCCGTCCACCCGAACTCGCGGACCACCGCCGCGACGGTCTTGCTGACCGCCTCGGGGGTCGCGGGCTGCGGAGTTGCGAGCTTGAATCGGTCGCCGATCAGCTGTCCGGTGTTCAGGTCGACGATGCCGCCCTTGACGCCACTGCCGCCGACGTCGATTCCGAAGCCGCGCCGTTGGCTGCCGTTGACGCTCTGGGCGGCGGCGGGCGAGTTGGTCGCGGTCATGTGCGCTCCTCTACTTCGGGCAGGCGTGCCGCAGCCAGGTATGCGCCCCACACATTAGTGGCTCGGCAAAGGCTGCGCGGGCCTGTCGGGCAGACAGCCGGCGACAACGCCGGGCGAACGTGCTGCGATGGGTGAGTGCCCGACAACGACGCCGATCCCGTCCTGCTGCGCTCGGTCGCCGAGCAACTCGCCACCGAAGCGGCCGCCTTCGTGCGGCGACGTCGCGCAGAGGTTTTCGGCGGCCCCGGCCCGGTGAACGACGACCCAGGGCTGCGGACGAAGAGCTCGCCCACCGATCCCGTCACGGTCGTCGACACCGAGACCGAGCGGCTGATCCGCGACGGGTTGACGGAGCTGCGGCCCGGTGAGCACGTGCTGGGCGAGGAGGAGGGGGGAACGCCTGCGCGCGGGGACGAGCTGACGTGGGTGCTCGACCCGATCGACGGCACGGTCAACTTCGTCTACGGGTTGGAGGCGTACGCGGTGTCGGTGGCCGTACAGCGCCACGGGACCTCGGTGGCGGGTGCGGTCGCGAACGTGCCCGCCGACGCCGTCTATTCGGCGGCCCTCGGCCACGGCGCGTACCTACGGCGGGGCGACGACACCACACCGCTACACACCAGTGAGGCCGACGATCTCTCAATGTCGTTGCTGGGCACCGGATTCTCCTACGACCGCGATCAGCGGGCGAGACAGGCACAGGTGCTGACACGGGTACTGCCCGAGGTGCGTGACGTGCGACGGATCGGATCGTGCGCCCTGGACCTGTGCATGGTGGCCGCGGGCCAACTCGACGCCTACTACGAGGACGGGGTGCACCTGTGGGACTGGGCCGCCGGGGCACTCATCGCGGCCGAGGCGGGGGCCACGCTGCGATTGCCGCAGGGGAGCGGGGCGAGCGGCGGCCCGGGGTTCATCATCGCGGCCGCGCCGGGTGTCGCGGCCGCCCTGGATGCCGTGCTGCAACGCGCCGGCGCGCCCTAGACGCGTGAAACCCGCTGTCGCGCAGCGTGATCAGCAGGTACCCGAGTGGATTTTGGTCAGCAGCGACGAATCCGACGCCTGCGTCGCATCGGGCCGGAGGCTGGCCAGCACCGCCTCGATGTCGTCGCTGCTGCTCAGCTCGGTGAAATCGGTGCCGAGCGCGAGGTCGACGGTGTCGTCTTCGCGCTCGTCCTGGAACAGTTCGGTGCAGGGCGCGACCAGCCACACCGCTGCGGCCGCGGCCCGTCCGGCCTCGCCGAACCGGATCTGACCCTGGCATTCCAGGCGCGCGGTGACGTAGATCGGATCGTTGGCCGCGGTCGGTTCGGCGAATCCGAGATCCTTCAGCGCGCCGGCCACCTCGGCCGCTTGCCCGCCCTGGCCACTGGCGTTGAGCACCCTGATCTTGGTGTCCGCGAGTCGGGCGGGGCCGACCTCGACCATGTCGGCGCTCGACACCTGTTGGCCCAACCTCGGGGCAGGGGCGTTCGGGTCGCTGGGCGCGGGCGGCGGATTGCAGATGGCGGCTTCCGGCACGTCGGCGGGCCGGTTCAGCGCGATGACCCACACCATCAACGTCACCGCCGACAACGCCACGAACAACAGGAGGGCCGGCAGGTAGTTCCGCCGACGGAAGGGCCGACCGTGTTCGTCGAACGCGGTTCCTTCTGTGATTTGCGCGACCACGCCTGCACTCTAAAGCCCCTGCTCCCACCTCCTTCGCATGGGACGATGCCGGGTGTGACATAAATCACAGTGGAACGGGTACTCATACGGGCACGAATCGTTTGGTGGATGCGTTCGACGCTGGTACAAAGCTCTGCTGCACAAGGTTTATTCGGAGGGGACCAGGATGGCTACCGATTACGACGCCCCACGGCGTACCGAGACCGACGACGTCTCGGAAGATTCGCTCGAGGAGTTGAAGGCGCGGCGTAACGAGGCCCAGTCGGCGGTTGTGGATGTCGACGAGTCAGAGTCCGCGGAGTCCTTCGAGTTGCCCGGCGCTGACCTGTCCGGTGAAGAGCTGTCGGTGCGAGTGATCCCCAAGCAGGCCGACGAGTTCACCTGCTCCAGCTGCTTCCTCGTCCACCACCGCAGCCGGCTCGCCAGCGAGAAGAACGGCGTGATGATCTGTTCGGACTGCGCGGCCTGATCGAATCCTGATCGCGGCTCAGCCGCTCCTCCCCGATTCGCGGCTCAGCCGCTTCTGCTTGATCCGCGGCTCAGCCGCTTCTGCTTGATTCGCGGCTCAGCCGCTTCTGCTTGATTCGCGGCTCAGCCGCGGAGCGCAGCCAGCACCCTCTCCGGATGACGCGCACTCACCAGCCAATACGGCGTCGGATCGTCCGGATCGTCGAGCACCACAAGAACCATCGGCCCCACCCACGCTCGATGAACGACGAATGCCGCCGGATCCAGCTGACGCCCCAGGGCCGCGGATTTCGCGCTGCGTGGCACCTCAGCCGACCGGGCGATGACGTCGGCGGGCAGGTGCGCGGCGCCCGCCCACAGCTCAGTGCCTGCCGGTCCGCTCACGACCCGCACCTCCGTGCGCCCCAGCCACAGCAGGACGACTACAGCGACCGGCAACAGCACCGCGAACGGAAGCCATCCGGGAATGGCAGCAATGCCCATGTCGATCTCGAAGGCGATCAGCGCCGCGAGACCAAGACCGGGTGGCCACCACCACCACGGCACCCAGAGCCGCTCGCGGTAGCGAACGGATTGCGTCGTGGCGCGCGTGTCGGACACGCGGCCAAGAGTAATCTCTGACGTCGTGCCCACTTCTCTGGCGGTCGTGCGCCTCGACCCTGATCTGCCGATGCCCAGCCGTGCCCATGACGGCGATGCGGGCGTCGACCTTTTCAGTGCGCTCGATGTCGAGCTGGCGCCCGGTCAGCGTGCACTGGTTCCGACCGGTATCGCGGTGGCGATCCCGCACGGCATGGTCGGGTTGGTGCACCCACGTTCGGGTTTGGCTGCCCGCGTTGGGCTTTCGATCGTCAACAGTCCGGGCACCATCGACGCGGGATACCGCGGCGAGATCAAGGTGTCGCTGATCAACCTCGACCCGCAGGAGCCGATCTTCGTGCACCGCGGGGACCGCATCGCACAATTGTTGGTTCAACGGGTCGAACTGCCCGAGCTGGTCGAGGTCACGTCATTCGACGAGGCCGGTCTCGGCGAAACCACCCGTGGCGAAGGCGGCCACGGTTCCTCCGGCGGACATGCGAGTTTGTGAAATGGCATTCGGTAAAAGCAAAGACAACGAGGCGATCGACGACATCGTCGAGCAGCAGTCGCCAGACGACGAACTGGACGGCCCGTTCGACATCGACGACTTCGACGACGCCGAGACGGCCGCCGCGGGCCGGCTGGATCTGGGCTCGGTCCTGATCCCGTTGCCCGCGGGCGGTCAGGTACAGGTCGAGCTCACCCCGCAGGGCGTGCCCAGCGCGGTCTGGGTCGTCACCCCGCACGGCCGGTTCACCGTCGCCGCCTACGCCGCCCCCAAGAGCAGCGGCCTGTGGCGTGAGATTGCCGCCGAACTGGCCGAGTCGCTGCGCAAGGACGGCGCCCAGGTGTCGATCGAGGACGGACCCTGGGGCCGTGAGGTCGTCGGCGTGGCGTCGGTGAAACAAGCTCAGGCGGCGCAGCAGGGACAGCCGGGCGTGGTGCGCTTCATCGGCGTCGACGGGTACCGCTGGATGATCCGGTGCGTGGTCAACGGCCCGCAGGAGCATATCGACACGCTCGCCGCCGAGGCCCGAGAAGCGTTGGCCGACACCGTGGTTCGCCGCGGCGACACCCCGCTGCCGGTGCGGACCCCGCTGGCGGTCGAGCTGCCCGAGCCGATGGCCAACCAGCTTCGCGAGGCCGCCGCGGCCCAGCAGGCCGCCGCCGAGGAGGCGCAACAGGCTCAGCAGGCGGGTCAACAGGATCCGGTCGCGCGCCGCAGCGCCCAGGGTTCGGCGATGCAGCAGTTGCGCACGATCACCGGCGGCTGATCCGCAGTTCGCCTCTAACGGGTTGATTTCACGCACCACATGCGTGCGATCAACCCCTTAGCGCAATCTGGCCGCCGATGGCCCTGTCAGGCCTCCAGCAGGGCGGCCACGGCCGCGGCCCCCAGCCTCGCTGGGTCGGCGCCCATCTCGTCGAGCGTGACCGTCCGCAGCGCGGCCCGCGGCGCCGCCGTCACCCACTCCGCGGCCACCTCGATCGGATGCACGGGATCGTCGACCGCGCCGGCCACGCCCAGGGGGACGGCCAACCGCTCCAGTTCCTCGCACGTGGGCGCGACGTAACCCGCCGCCTCCTCCATCGCCTCCGGCAACGACGGCCACTGGCCGAGCCACGACCGGGTGAGCTCGTCGCCCAACCACCGCGGGCTCGACGCCCGCATCGCCGCGCTGGTGGCCGCGAGCCCGTCACGGCGCAACAGTTCCGCGGAATGGCGCGCCGCGGCCGCCGCCGGCGCGTGCTGGGGGGATCCGGTCCACGCCGGAAGGGCGGCCAACACTCCGACCGCGCGACTCGGATGCGCCAGCGCCCACGCGGTGCCGACGGCCGCGCCGATCGACACCCCGCCCACCACGATGGGCCCCTCCAGCGCGGCGTTGTCGAGTGCGTCACGGTAACCGTCGACGAGCCGGCGCGGTTGAGGCGCCGGTGTGACGAGATTCGCACCCCGCTCGTGTAGGGCGCCCGAAAAGGCCCGGTAGACGAAGTCGTCGTCGGATCCCGTGCCCGGTAGCAGGACCGCGGTGACGCCGCGCAGAGTGACCGTCATGACTCGATCCTGCCGTGGGCGAAATGCGCTCGGCGTGGCGAGGTGACCCCGCGTGGCATCTCGTAACCGAGAGGGTTACCGTGGCGATTATCGGGGTAGGTCCAAGGTGGATCTGCGGATAGGTCAGGAGAGGCCATGGCTACGGCCGAACGTTATCTGCGCCGGCTCACACGGCGATTGACGGAAGACCCCGAGCAACTCGACGTGGAAGAGCTGAGCGACGAGGCCGCCATGACCGGCGCCCAAAAAGCCATCGACTGCGAACGCGGCCAGGAAGTGACGATGATCGGCACCCTGCGCAGCGTCGAGTGCAATGGCAAGGCGTGCGCCGGCGGCGTGAAGGCCGAGCTGTTCGACGGCACCGATTCGGTGATGCTCGTCTGGTTGGGCCAGCGACGCATCCCGGGTATCGAGTCGGGACGCACGCTCAAGGTGCACGGCCGCGTGGGCAAGCTCGACAACGGTGCCAAGGCCATCTACAACCCGCACTACGAGATCCAGAAGTGAGCGACCCCGGAACCGAACCGGGGCAACCCAGAACCCAGCAGCCGACCAAGGCGAACGCCGTCCTCGATCAGATGGGCGGCGTCAGCGGCCTGATCTATTCGTCGTTACCCGTCGTGGCGTTCGTCCCGATGTCTCAACTCGTCGGGCTGGTACCGGCCATCGTCGCCGCACTCGGTGTGGCCGGAATCATCCTCGCGTGGCGGCTGGCTCGACGGGAGTCCGCACAACCCGCGATCTCCGGCTTCTTCGGCGTGGGAATCTGCGCGCTGATCGCCTACGTGATGGGGGAGTCGAAAGGCTACTTCCTGCTTGGCATTTGGTCGTCGCTGCTGTGGGCGGGGGTATTCACCGTCTCGGTGGTGATCCGCCGCCCTGTCGTCGGTTACGTCTGGAGCTGGGTCAACGGGCACGGCCGTGACTGGCGCCGGGTCCGCAGGGCCGTGACGGCGTTCGACGTTGCAACGCTGTTCTGGGTGGCGGTGTTCGCGTCGCGCTTCATCGTGCAACGCCACCTCTACGACGCCGACCAGACCGGCTGGCTCGGCGTCGCGCGCATCTCGATGGGGTGGCCGCTGACCGCCGTCGCGGCCGTGGTGACGTATCTGGCGATCCGGTCGGCGCAGAAGGCGATCAACGCCAGAGAGGCGTCCGACGACGTAAGCACGCCGACCGGCAGCTGAATCAGCGCGGCTGCGGGTGTAGCAGCAGATCCTGCAACTGATCCTCGACTTCGGCGACGGCCACGAACAGCAACTCGTCGCCGCCCTCGAGCGGTTCGTCGGACTCGGGGACGATCACACGCGGACCGCGAAGGATCGTCACCAGCGCGCAGTCGCGCGGCAGTTCCAGGCGCTTGACCGGCTTACCGCCCCAGGGGGTGTCGTCGGGCAGCGTGATCTCGACGAGGTTGGCCTGCCCCTTGCGGAACTCCATCAGCCGCACGAGGTCGCCGACCGCGACCGCCTCCTCGACGAGCGAGGCCAGCATGCGGGGCGTCGACACCGCCACGTCGACACCCCAGCTCTCGTCGAACAACCACTCGTTGCGCGGGTCGTTGACGCGGGCCACCACTCGCTGCACCGCGAACTCGGTCTTGGCCAGCAGGCTCACCACGACGTTGACCTTGTCGTCGCCGGTGGCCGCGATGACCACGTCGAACTGCTCGAGTTGGACGGACTCGAGCACGGTCAGCTCACAGGCGTCGCCCAGCCGCCACAGCGCCGCCGGAATCGCGTCGACGTCGATGTGGTCGGGGTTGCGCTCCAGCAGCGTCACCTCGTGGGTGTCGACGAGTTCGCGGGCGATGGACCGGCCGACCGCGCCGGCCCCGGCGATGGCGACTTTCATCCCTCGAGGTCCTCGCTCGGCGGCAGCGCCGCGATGGCCAGAGCCTCGGCGATGTGCCCGGCGATCGCGGCCATGAAGACCTGGTCGCTGGCCTGGATGACGGTCTTGGCGTCCGGCAGTAGCCCTGCGCCGAACCGGATCAGGAACGCCACCCGGCCGCCGGTGGCCGCCTCGAGGTCGGTGATCCGGCGGCCCACCCACGCTTCGTGCATGGCCAGCTCGGTGACGCCGACGTTGCCGGTCGGGTCGCGCCACTTGGCGGTCTCGGTTTCGCGGGTCAACACGTTGAGCAGGCGGTCGGTCGTCCACGGCACGGTGGCCACCGTCGGGATGCCCAACCGTTCGTAGACTGCGGCGCGCTTGGCGTCGTAGATGCGGGCGACCACCCGCTCGACGCCGAACGTCTCGCGGGCCACCCGTGCCGAGATGATGTTGGAGTTGTCACCCGACGACACCGCGGCGAACGCACCCGCCTCCTCGATGCCCGCCCGCAGCAGCACGTCGCGGTCGAAGCCCATGCCGAGCACCCGCTCCCCGGAGAATTCCGGTGAGAGCCGGTGAAACGCCGTGCTGTCGCGGTCGATGACGGCGACGTCGTGGCCGATTCGGGAGAGGCTGTCCGAGAGCGACGCGCCCACCCGGCCGCAGCCCATCACCACTACACGCACTCCACGGTCCTTCCTGTCGAACCCGCGCAGTCGAACGCTACAGCTTTCCGACGGGCAATTGCTGCTGGGCTTACCCTTGGCACTCGTGTCCAAGCTATCCAGGTTCGCGCGGCGGGTGGTCCTCGGCAGGCCGTTTCGCAGCGACAGGATTTCGCACACTCTGCTGCCGAAGCGGATAGCGCTCCCGGTGTTCGCCTCCGATGCCCTGTCGTCGGTGGCTTATGCGCCGGAGGAGATCTTCCTGGTGTTGTCGGTAGCGGGCCTGGCCGCCTACTCGATGACGCCGTGGATCGGGCTGGCGGTGGCCGGGGTCATGGTGGTCGTCATCGCCAGCTATCGGCAGAACGTGCACGCGTATCCGTCCGGGGGCGGGGACTACGAAGTGGTCACCACGAACCTCGGGCCGACGGCGGGGCTGACGGTCGCGAGCGCGCTGCTGGTCGACTACGTGCTCACCGTCGCGGTCTCGATGTCCTCGGCGATGTCGAACATCGGCTCGGCGGTGCCGTTCATCAACCAGCACAAGGTGCTGTTCGCCGTGATCGCGATCCTGCTCGTGGCGGCGATGAACCTACGCGGGATCCGGGAGTCCGGGACCGCGTTCGCCATTCCGACGTACGCGTTCATGGTGGGCATGTTCGTGATGCTCGGCTGGGGCTTCTTCCAGATCTTCGTCCTCGACGAATCGCTGCAAGCCGAATCGGCGAACTTCGAGATGCATTCCGAGCACGGGGAAATACTTGGTTTTGCCCTGGTTTTCCTTGTCGCGCGGGCGTTCTCGTCGGGTAGTGCGGCGCTGACCGGCGTCGAAGCCATCAGCAACGGCGTGCCGGCGTTCCGGAAGCCGAAGTCGCGCAACGCCGCAACGACGCTGGCGCTGCTCGGCTTGTTCGCGGTCACGCTGTTCATGGGCATCATCATGCTGGCCAAGGAAACCGGAGTGCAGATCGCCGAGCGGCCGCACGAACAACTCGTCGGCGCCCCGCCGGACTACCACCAGAAGACGCTGATCGCGCAGTTGGCCGACGCGGTGTTCCACGACTTCGCCATCGGTCTGTTCCTCATCGCCGGCGTCACGGCGCTGATCCTGCTGCTGGCCGCCAACACCGCGTTCAACGGCTTCCCGGTGCTCGGCTCGATCCTCGCCCAGGATCGTTACCTGCCAAGGCAATTGCACACCCGCGGGGACCGGCTCGCGTTCTCCAACGGCATCCTGTTCTTGGCGGTTGCCGCGATCGCGTTCGTCGTGGCGTTCCGCGCCGAGGTAACGGCGCTGATCCAGCTCTACATCGTCGGGGTGTTCGTCTCGTTCACCCTCAGCCAGATCGGCATGGTGCGGCACTGGACGCGGCTGCTGCGCACGGAAACCGAGCCCGCGGTGCGGCGCAAGATGATGCGGTCGCGGGTCATCAACACGATCGGCTGCGCCTGCACCGCGACCGTGCTCGTGATCGTCGTGGTGTCGAAATTCGCTGCCGGGGCGTGGATCGCGATCCTGGCGATGAGCATCCTGTTCGTGATGATGAAGTCGATCCACCGCCACTACGACACCGTGGCGCGTGAACTCGAGGAGCAGGCCGCAGCGTCAGAGGACATGGTGCTGCCCAGCCGCAACCACGCGATCGTGCTGGTGTCCAAGCTGCACCTGCCCACGATGCGTGCGCTGGCCTACGCCAGGGCCACCCGGCCGGACACGCTGGAGGCGATCACCGTCAGCGTCGACGACGGTGAGACGCGCGCGCTGGTGCACAAGTGGGAGGACAGCGACATCAGCGTCCCGCTGAAGGTGATCGCCTCGCCCTACCGGGAGATCACCCGGCCGGTGCTCGACTACGTCAAGCGGATCAGCCGGGAGTCACCGCGCACCGTCGTCACCGTGTTCATCCCGGAGTACGTCGTCGGCCACTGGTGGGAACAGGTGCTGCACAACCAGAGTGCGCTTCGGCTCAAGGGCCGCCTGCTGTTCGAGCCCAACGTGATGGTGACGTCGGTGCCGTGGCAGCTCAGTTCGTCGGAGCGGCTCAAGACGCTGCAACCGCAGTCGGCGCCCGGCGACGCGCGCAGGGGATTTTTGGATTGACCGACGAATTGCGCGGGTCGTCGGGACCGCCGGTCGAACTCACCGTGACCGCCGGCCCGCCCGCCAACGGAGGCAGCTGTGTGGCGCGCGACGACGGCCGGGTCGTGTTCGTGCGCTACGCGCTGCCCGGTGAGCGGGTCCGCGTGCGGGTGGTGTCCGACCGCGGAAAGTATCTGCACGCCGACACCGTCGAGGTCGTCGAACCGTCCGCGGATCGCATCGAGTCGCTGTGCCCGATCGCCGGTGCGGACGGCGCCGGCTGTTGCGATATGGCCTTCGCCGATCCTGCGGCGGTCCGCGGGCTCAAGGGAGCCGTCGTCGCCAATCAGTTAGCGCGGTTGGGCGGGTACCACTGGCGCGACGAAGCCGACGCCGTGGCCGAGCCGGTCGGCGACGGGTCCGCGACCGGATGGCGGACGCGGATCCGGCTGGACACCACCGATTCCGGACAACCGGGTTTTCACCGCTTCCACAGTGCGGAACTCGTCACGGACCTGAATTGCGCGCAGTTGCCCGAGGGCATGGTCGACGGGCTGGCCGACCGGGCGTGGCCGCCGGGCTCGCAACTCCATGTCGCCGTCGACGACGAAGGCACGCGGCACGTCGTGCAATCCGGCCCGCGGGGCAAGGGCACGGGCGCCACCCGGGTGGTCGAGGGCGATTACGAAGCCGTCCAGCGGGTCGGCGACCGGACGTGGCGGGTGCCGGTGACCGCGTTTTGGCAGTCGCATCGCGACGCGGCCCGGCTCTACAGCGAGTTGGTGGCGGGCTGGGCGCAACTCGGCTCCGGGATGACGGCGTGGGACCTGTACGGCGGGGCCGGGGTGTTCGCGGCGGTGCTCGCCGAAGCGGTCGGGGAGACCGGGAAGGTCGTCACGGTGGACACCTCGCGGGGGTCGTCGCGGGCGGCGCGGGCCGCCTTGGGCGACATGGGATGGGTTTCGGTGATCACCGACTCGGTGCGCCGGGCCGTCGCCGCCCAGCACGACCGGGCCGACGTCGCGGTGCTGGATCCGCCGCGCACGGGCGCCGGCCGCGAGGTGATCGACCTGCTCGCGGCCGCTGAGGTGCCGCGCGTCGTCCACATCGGCTGCGAGGCAGCGTCGTTCGCGCGGGACGTCGGGTTGTACACCGGCCACGGCTACACGGTGGAGGAATTACGGGTCTTCGACTCGTTCCCGCTGACGCACCACGTCGAGTGCGTGGCGGTACTGACCCGGTAAACGGGTATCCCGACGGGGATGCAGACGTTCCTCCCGTGCCCGGGTTTCGACGACACCGCCCGCGTCCTGGACACGAAGCGGCTCGGCAAGCAGCGGGTCGAGGCCATTCAAGTGGTTCGCGCGCTGACGGTGCCGGGTTACGGCTGGCGTCATCATCCCGCGGCGGCGATGTGGGCCGGCTACGAAGAAGCGCTGGTGCGCTACGGGCTCGACATCTGCGCGGCATGGTGTCGGCTCGGACACGCGGACACGTGCGCGACCACCATGGTCACCGACCTCACCCGCACGACCGGCATCAGCAGCCCGCGCACGCAAGCCGAATTGACCGACGCGGGGGAGGTGCCGCCGTGGCTGGGCGATCCGGAATTTCACCGCAGCCATCAGTCGGTGCTGGTGCGCAAGGATCCCGAGCACTATCGGCGGTTCTTTCCCGACGTGCCCGACGACCTCGACTACGTCTGGCCCGGATCCGACCGACCGCGCCGCATCGCGATCTGAGGTCAGCCGCCGAAGTACCGGGCGAGCCGGCGCTGCCGGTGACCGAACAGCGCCCCGATGCCCGCGGCGATGACGGGCGTCAGCACTCGCAGCGGCGTGCGCAGTTCGAAGGTGAGTTGGTCGCGCACCACGGTTCTGGCGGCGCCCGCGGGGTCGAGCGTGCGTTCGTGCCGCCACAACCGCATGCTCAGCATCGTCGACTCTTCGTGAAACCCACGGCCGGGCCACAATTCGGCGATCATCAGGTGGTCGTAGTCGAACGGCAGCACCCCGAACAACCGCATCCAGCAGCGTCCGACGGGCTTGCCGACGGGGATGGTCTCGACGGTCAGGTCCTTGCGGCCGCGCGGCATCGACATCGTCATCCACGGCCGCAGTTCGTCGTTGATGCCCTCGGGGGTGACGATGCGCTCCCACACCCGTTCGGCGGGCGCCTCGATGATGCTCTGGCGTTCGACGATCATGCCGGTTCAAGGTAGCCGAGGCGGTCTTCGCTGCGGGGCGTACGTCGCGTTGATACGTTGAGCGACAGGTGTGCCGGGAAGTCTGGTCGGCGAGTCGTTGTCCATTGCGAAACACAGATCGGGACCTACGTGACCTCCAGCCCACTCCGCCGGTTCGCACAGCGGACGCTGTTCTCGCGCGGGTCGTGGTCTGAGACCAATCGCGCGGCCGCCATCCTGCGCAAGGAGACCGTCGGCGGCGCGATCCTGCTGGTGGCCGCGGCCGTCGCCCTCATCTGGGCGAACTCCCCGTGGTCGGCGAGCTACTTCGCGCTGCGCGATTTCCAGATCGGCGGCGAACCGTTCGGAATGCATCTGGAGCTCACGGTCGGCACCTGGGCCGCCGACGGGATGCTGGCGCTGTTCTTCTTCGTCGTCGGGCTGGAGCTCAAACGCGAGTTCGTCGCCGGCGATCTCCGTGACCCCGCCCGCGCGGCGCTCCCGATCGCCGCCGCCGTCGGCGGGATGGTGGTGCCGGCGCTGATCTTCGTCGCGGTGACCGCCCATGTCGGCGACGGCGCCCTGCGTGGTTGGGCCATCCCGACCGCCACCGACATCGCGTTCGCCGTGGCGGTGCTCGCCGTCATCTCCACCCACCTGCCGTCGGCGCTGCGCACGTTCCTGCTGACCCTCGCCGTGGTCGACGATCTGCTCGCGGTCCTGGTGATCGCGGTCTTCTACACCGAAAGCATCAACTGGGGGGCCCTGCTGGCGGCGATGGTGCCGTTGGCGCTGTTCGCGGTGTGCGTGCAGCGCCGGATCCGGTCGTGGTGGCTGTTGATTCCGCTCGCCCTGGCCACGTGGGCGCTGATGCACGAATCGGGCATCCACGCCACTGTCGCGGGCGTGCTGCTGGGCTTCACGGTGCCGGTGGTGCGCTCCGAGGCCGCGGGTGGGCCGGACGCCGGACCGGGCCTCGCCGAACACTTCGAACACCGCCTGCGCCCGCTGTCGGCGGGTGTCGCGGTCCCGGTGTTCGCCTTCTTCGCCGCCGGGGTGAACATCGGCGGATACACCGGGTTCACCGAGGCGATGACCGACCCCATCACGCTCGGCATCGTCCTCGGTCTCGTGGTCGGCAAACCGGTCGGCATCTTCCTGACCACGCGGGTGCTCGCGGCGGTCACCCGGGCCAACCTGGACGCCGCGATCCGCTGGATCGACGTGCTCGGCATCGCGATGCTGGCCGGCATCGGGTTCACCGTGTCGCTGCTGATCGGGGACCTGGCGTACGGCATCGGGTCCGAACGTGACGAATTCGTGAAGATCGGGGTGCTGACCGGATCGCTGGCTTCGGCGGCCCTGGCCGCGGTCCTGTTGAGGCTGCGGAACAGGCAATATCGTGCGATCTACGAGGAGGAGACAGCCGACGCCGACCACGACGGTGTGCCCGACATCTACCAAGCTCGGCAGGACTGACTACGACGGCCGTGCGTAGACTGAACGAATGCTTGAACAGATCCGCGGGCCCGCAGATCTGCAGCACCTTTCGCAGTCGCAGCTAAGCGATCTAGCACGTGAGATCCGTGAATTCCTGATCCACAAGGTGGCTGCCACCGGCGGGCATCTCGGCCCGAATCTGGGCGTCGTCGAGCTGACGCTCGCGCTGCATCGGGTGTTCGATTCGCCACACGATCCGATCATCTTCGACACCGGACATCAGTCCTACGTGCACAAGATACTGACCGGCCGCTGCCACGAGTTCGACTCCCTGCGCAAGAAGGGCGGCCTGTCGGGCTATCCCTCGCGCGAGGAGAGCGAGCACGACTGGGTGGAATCCAGCCACGCCAGTTCCGCGCTGTCCTACGCCGACGGGCTGGCCAAGGCGTTCGAGCTGTCCGGACACCGCAACCGCCATGTGGTGGCGGTTGTCGGTGACGGCGCGTTGACCGGCGGCATGTGCTGGGAGGCGCTGAACAACATCGCGGCGGCCCGGCGCCCGGTCGTCATCGTCGTCAACGACAACGGGCGCAGCTACGCGCCGACCATCGGCGGGTTCGCCGAGCATCTGGCCGGCCTGCGGCTGCAGCCCGGCTACGAACGCGTGCTCGAGGAGGGCCGCAAGGCGGTGCGCGGCGTCCCGGTCATCGGCGAGGTGTGCTACCAGTGCATGCACTCGATCAAGGCCGGCATCAAGGACGCGTTGGCGCCGCAGGTGATGTTCACCGACCTGGGCCTGAAGTACGTCGGCCCGATCGACGGGCACGACGAACACGCCGTCGAGGTCGCGCTGCGCCGCGCCCGCGGCTTCAACATGCCCGTGATCGTGCACGTCGTCACCCGCAAAGGCATGGGATACGCGCCGGCGGAGAACGACGAGGCCGACCAGATGCACGCGTGCGGTGTCATCGACCCCGAAACCGGGCTCGCGACGTCGGTCCCGGGTCCCGGCTGGACGTCGGCGTTCTCCGAGGCGCTCATCGGCTATGCCTCCCGGCGCCGCGACGTCGTGGCGATCACCGCGGCGATGCCCGGCCCGACGGGGCTGACCGCGTTCCGCCAGCGCTTCCCGGACCGCTTCTTCGACGTGGGCATCGCCGAACAGCATGCGATGACGTCGGCGGCGGGGCTGGCGATGGGTGGTCTGCATCCGGTCGTCGCGATCTACTCGACCTTCCTGAACCGCGCGTTCGATCAGGTCATGATGGACGTCGCCCTGCACAAGCTCCCCGTGACGATGGTGTTGGACCGCTCGGGCATCACCGGCCCCGACGGCGCCAGCCACAACGGCATGTGGGACCTGTCGATGCTGGGCATCGTGCCCGGTATGCGGGTGGCCGCGCCGCGCGACGGCGCCCGGCTGCGTGAGGAGCTCGGCGAGGCGCTCGACGTCAACGACGGCCCGACCGCCATCCGGTTCCCGAAAGGCGATATCGGAGAAGACATCTCGGCTGTCGAGCGGCGCGACGGAGTCGACGTGTTGGCCGTGCCCGCCGATGGACTCGGCGACGACGTGCTGCTGGTGGCGGTGGGGCCGTTCGCGTCGATGGCGTTGGCGGTCGCCGAACTTCTCCGCAACCAGGGGATCGGTGTGACGGTCGTCGACCCCCGCTGGGTGCTTCCGGTGCCCGACGCCATCACCGCGCTGGCACGCGACCACAAGCTCGTCGTCACGCTCGAGGACAACGGCGTCAACGGCGGTGTCGGGTCCGCGGTGTCGGCGGCGTTGCGCCGCAACGAGATCGACGTGCCCTGCCGCGACGTCGGGCTGCCCCAGGAGTTCTTCGCGCAGGCGTCGCGCGGCGAGGTGCTCGCCGAGGTCGGCTTGACGGACCGCACCGTGGCCCGCCAGATCACCGGTTGGGTCGCCGCGCAGGGCGCCGCCGTGAACGAGACCGAAGTCAGCGAGCGACTCGACTAGTACCGTTCGGCGGTCGATAGGCTGGGGCGATGAAAATCGCTGGGGTGGTTCGCATTCTGATGGCGACGCTGCTGTGTGCGGTCGCGGCGTGCGCATCGAACGTCGCGACCGCGGCGGCTCCGCAGTGGTCGAATCTGGACGTCCGCGCCTACGCCGGTCCGATAGCGGCGCCGGGCGCATTGATCGAATCGGTTCCGCTGGATCCCTCGCTGACGGTGACCGGCGCGGAGGCCGCCTACCGGATCCTGTACGCCACGATCGACCAGCACGAGCGCACAGCGGTGAGCACCGCTGCCGTCTTCACGCCGAAGACGCCCCCGCCGCCGGGCGGATGGCCGGTCGTGGCGTGGGCGCACGGCACCGTCGGACTTGGCGACGACTGCACGCCGTCGGCCCGCCCCCGCAGCGAGCGCGACGACGCGTACCTCACCCATTGGCTCGAACAGGGTTACGCGGTGGCCGCCAGCGACTACGCCGGCCTCGGCACGCCCGGACTGATGAGTTACCTCAACAGCGTCACAACCGCACGGGGCGTGGTGGATTCGGTGATCGCCGCCCACGGTCTGGGCCTGCCGCTGTCACCGAAATGGGCGGTCGTCGGCCAGTCGCAGGGTGGGGCCGCAGCGGTCGCCACCGCCCGATGGGCCACCGAGTTCAGCGCCGGTTCGGGCCTGGACTTCCGCGGCGTCGTCGCCACCGGCACGCCGGCCAACGTCGAGAGCATCGTCAAACAGGCGGGCCCGGAGATGGCCGTGCCTCCGCAGCTGGGCCCGGTCGCCAACGCCTACACCGCCTACATCGTCGCCGCGCTGCGCGAAGCGCGCCAGGACCTCGACCTCGACCGCATACTCACCCCGGCCGGTCACGCCGCGGCGGATCAGGCCGAAACCCAGTGCCTGGCCGAGCTTTCCGCGGCGCTGACGGACGCCACCCTGCCGTCCTTCTTCTCCGCACCGCTGACCTCGATCCCCGGGGCGGCGGACGCGGTCGACGCGTACATGGGCATTCCCGCCGACGGATACGACCGGCCGATCTTCCTCGGTGTCGGACTGCTCGACCGCGATGTCCCGCCGGAGCTCACACTGCGCTTCGCCGACCAGCTCACCGCGAACCGACAAGACGTCACGCTCGAGGTCTACCCCGACGAGGACCACAGCGGCACCGTGCTGGCCTCGCT
Source organism: Mycolicibacterium celeriflavum (assembly GCA_050205545.1). Classification (GTDB taxonomy): domain Bacteria; phylum Actinomycetota; class Actinomycetes; order Mycobacteriales; family Mycobacteriaceae; genus Mycobacterium; species Mycobacterium celeriflavum_A. Next base: position 32,242 of record JBNMQV010000002.1, on the reverse strand, counting down.
TCGGGATTCGACGCCGTTCCTGGCGCGCCAATTCAGCTGAGCGCCGGGCCCGGTGCCACGGAATCCAGCTAGGCTGCGGCGATGGACGCCGAGTTGGAGCGCTGGAAAGCCGCGGGCCGCTACTTCGATTACCTGGGGTTCGAAATCTTCTACCGGATCGACGGCCCGCCGCTGGGTGAGGCGCCGACGCTACTGGCCGTGCACGGTTATCCGTTCAACTCGTGGGACTGGTCACTGATCTGGCCGACGCTCACCGAACGCTTCACCGTCATCGCGCCGGACATGATCGGCATGGGCTTCTCGGCGAAACCGGTCGCCTACGGCTACTCGGTGCTCGATCACGCCGACATGCACGAGGCGCTGCTGGAGCACCTCAGCGTGGATCGGTGCCACCTCCTCGCCCACGACCTCGGGGACTCAGTCGGCCAGGAACTGTTGGCCCGCAGTGAATTCGGCGAGCAGACCTATGGGGCGGTGCGGTACCAGTCGATCACGTGGCTCAACGGCGGGTTGTTCAACGAGGCGTACACGCCGCGCACCATGCAGAAGCTGATGTCGGGCACCCCGCTGGGTGACTTGATGAGCCCGCTGCAGGGACGCAGTTCGTTGTCGCGCAAGATGGTCGAGCGAACGCTCGACGAGCTGTTCGGCCCCCACACGAAGCCGTCACGTGAGCTGATGGAGCGTTTCCACCAGATTCTCGAGTACAACGACGGCAAGCGGGTGCTGCACAAGGTCGGTCGCTTCCTGGCCGACCGCTACACGAATCGCAACCGCTGGGTTCGCGCGATGCGCAGCACGGCGGTGCCCATGCGGTTGATCGACGGGCCGCTCGACCCGAACTCCGGCGCGCACATGGCGCGCCGGTACAGCGAGGTGATTCCCGACGCCGACGTCATGATGCTCGCCGACGACATCGGTCATTGGCCGCAACTCGAGGCGCCGCAGGAAGTCTTGCGCCACTTCCTCGCTCACGTCGAGAAGACCGGCGTCTAGTTCGCCGGCAGGGCTGTCTACTCGCCCGGCTCTGGTGGACGCTCGGCGAGCTTGGCGTCGGCCGCGGTCAACGCCTCGGCCAGCGCAGGCACAGTCAGCTCGCGCTGCCACGCCCGCGCGCCCGCGTCGCGCAGGAACGCGTCGATCACCGCGGCCCTGTCCTCGACGGGCTCCCAGTCCCAGCACAATCGGCGCACGGTGTCGGGGGAGAGCAGGTTCTCGGTCGGCACCGAAACCCGTTGCGACACCTCGGCGAGCGCGGCCCGCACCGCCTCCAGCCGGGCGGCGGCCTCGGGTTTGCGCCTGGCCCACCGCGACGCGGGCGGGGGACCGTTGGACGGTTCCTGCGATTTCGGAAGGTCCTGGGTCGTGCGAGCCCGGGCGAGTGCATCGAGCCACACCTTCGCGCCGCGTCGCTGTCGATTGCCGCCGAACACCGGAAGTGCGGTCAACTTCTCGACGGTGTCGGGGTCGATCGTCGCGGCGTTGATGATGGCCGAGTCCGGCAGGATGCGCCCAGGCGCGATGTCGCGCCGCTGGGCGATGTGGTCACGCGTGGTCCAGAGTTCGCGTACCGCGGCGAGTGTGCGCGCATCGCGGACCTTGTGGATGCCCGACGTGCGACGCCAACGATCCCGTCGCGTCGGGGCGGCCTCGAAGTTCTTCAGGTTCTCGAATTCCTGTGCCGCCCAGTCTGTCTTACCCTGCTCCTCGAGCACCGCGGCGATCGCATCGCGCAGGTCGATGAGCACCTCGACGTCGAGTGCGGCGTAGTTGAGCCATTCGTCGGGCAGCGGACGCTTGGACCAGTCCGCGGCGCCGTGCCCCTTCATGAGCTGCAGGCCGAGCAGCCGCTGCACCATCGCGGCGAGGTTGACCTTCTCGTAGCCGGCGAGTCGGCCCGCCAACTCCGTGTCGTACACGCTGACCGGCCGAATGTTGAGTTCGGCCAGGCAGGGCAGATCCTGGTCGGCGGCGTGCAGGACCCACTCGTCGCTGGCCAGCACCTCGGCCACCGGCGCCAACGCTTCGACGGGATCGGCGCCGTGACTCACCGGGTCGATCAACACGGTTCCGGCACCGGCCCGGCGGATCTGGATGAGATAGGCCCGGTTCGAGTAGCGGAACCCCGAAGCGCGTTCGGCGTCGACGGCGAACGGGCCGTGGCCAGACGCCAAAAAATTTGCGGCCTTGCGGATTTCACTGACGCTGGCCGACAGCGCGGGCACGCCGTCGCGGGGCGCCAGCAGCGGCGTCGCCTCCGGTTCGCCCGACTCGGCCTCGGCCGCCTCGGGGATGGCCTCGTGGGAATCCGGCATCGTCAGGCGCGGGTACGGGAGCCGAGGTCGGTGACGCCCTGCGGCGGCAACCCGGCGGCGTGCTCGAGCACCTCACAGAACGCCTCGACATGCGGACCCAACTCGAGGGTCGTCGCCGTCCACGAGGCACGCAGTTCCAACTGGTGCGCCCGGGGAGGCCCGGAGATGTCGCCGTAGCGCACCGACGTGGTGGCGGTGACGGTGCCGCCCAGCGCGGTCACGTGTTCGGCGCGCTCCTGCAGGGCGTCAACGAGCCAGCTCCACGCGACCTCGGGCAGCAGCGGGTCGACGGCCTCGCTGGAGTCCAGGTCGGCCTGAATGTAGGCGACGAGCCGCATGGTTCCGTCCCAGGCGTCGGCGCCGTCGGGATCGTGCAACAGGATCAGGCGGCCGAATGCGTCACCCTCGGATCGCTCCGGGACGATCGCCGTCTCCGGATGGCGGACCTCGGCACCCAGCGCATAGCTGAACGGCGCCAGCCGCTGCGGCGGGCGGATCGGGCCGAGCTCGATCTCCGGTCGGACGGTGGTGGCATTCATCGCCGCCACCGCTTCACGGAACTGAGCCGGTTCGGCGGTGGTCACGACGATTCACGCTAGCCCATTCGCACAGGTCTGTGCGCGTGGCGCGCCGATCTTGTACCGCACCGGTTTGTCCAGGCCAAACGGGCGTCGCGCGGCCGTCATGGCAGCATTGACGGCGATGAACACACGCCGTGAGCTGCCCGACTCGCCATATCTGGCCGCCGCGAGCGGCCGCAAACCAGGCCGCGTGCCGGTGTGGTTCATGCGGCAGGCGGGCCGTTCGCTGCCCGAGTACCGCGAGTTGCGGGCGAAGAACACGATGATGCAGGCCTGCTTCGATGCCGAGCTGATCACCGAGATCACGCTGCAGCCCGTCCGACGGCACGGTGTCGATGCCGCGATCCTGTTCTCCGACATCGTGGTGCCATTGCGGGCCTCGGGCATCGACCTCGACATCGTGCCCGACGTCGGCCCGGTGATCGAGCACCCGATCCGGACCGCCGGCGACGTTGCCGCCATAAAACCGCTGCAGCGTGAGCAGGTCGCGCCGGTGGCCGAGGCGGTCGGGATGCTGGTGCACGAACTCGGTGAGGTGCCGTTGATCGGGTTCGCGGGCGCGCCGTTCACGTTGGCGTCGTATCTCGTCGAGGGCGGACCGAGCCGCAACCATGAGCGCACCAAGGCGGTGATGTTCGGCGAACCCGACACCTGGCATGCGCTGATGACCGCGCTGACCGACGTGACGATCGCGTTCCTGCAGGTCCAGGTGGACGCGGGCGTCGACGCGATCCAGGTCTTCGATTCCTGGGCCGGGACGCTGTCGCTGGCCGACTACCGCACTTACGTGCTGCCCCACAGCACCAGGGTGTTCGCGACGCTGGCCGCCGCCGGCGTGCCGATGACGCACTTCGGCGTCGGCACCGCAGAACTGCTGGGCGCGATGTCGCAGGCGGCCTCCGGGCACGGCGCCCCGGCCGTGGTCGGGGTCGACTGGCGCACGGCGCTGCCCGACGCCGCCGCGCGCGTTGTCCCGGGCACGGCGTTGCAGGGCAATCTGGATCCGGTGGTGTTGCTGGCGGGTTGGCCGGTGGCCGAGCGTGCCGCGCGTGCGGTCGTCGACGACGGCAGGCGGGCGGTCGACGCCGGAGCCGCCGGACATGTCTTCAACCTCGGTCACGGCGTGCTCCCCGCGACCGATCCCGACATCATCACCGACGTGGTGGCGTTGGTGCACTCGCTGTGAGCGCTTCGTATTGCGTTGTCGGCGGCGGCATTTCAGGCCTCGTCTCCGCATATCGGTTGCGCGTCGCGGCGGGTCCCGATGCGTCGATCACGATATTCGACCCTGCCGACCGGTTAGGCGGCGTGCTGCGCACCGAGCGGATCGGCGGCCAACCGATGGATGTCGGTGCGGAGGCGTTCGTCGCGCGGCGGCCCGAGGTACCCGCGTTGCTGGCGGAGCTCGGGTTGGCCAACCGTCAGATCGGCACGACGGGCGCGCGCCCATTGATCTACAGCCAGGCCAGGCTGCATCCGCTTCCGGCCGGCACGCTGCAGGGGATCCCGGCGCAGCCCGCGGCGATCGCCGGGCTGGTCGACGACGCGACGATCGCCTGGATGCAGGGTGAACGCACGCGGCCGTTCTCCTGGCGTCCCGGCGCGGACCCGTCCGTCGCCGAGCTGGTCGGCGACCGGTTTGGCGAGCAGGTGGTGACTCGATCGGTCGAGCCACTGCTCGCCGGTGTGTACGCCGGCAACGCGACGACGATCGGCATTCGTTCGGCGGTCCCGACGCTGGCCGTCGTTCTCGACCGCGGTGCCGCCAGCCTCACCGACGCCGTCCGCGAAGCCGTGCCGCCGCCGGTCACCACGTCGGTCTTCGGCGCGGTCGACGGCGGCTACCGGGTGCTGGTCGACGAGCTCGTCCGCCGCGCCGGAGCACAGTGGCGGCAGGTCACGATCGAAGGGCTGCACCGCAGCGCGCGAGGCTGGGAGCTGGTCGACGACGAGGGCGCCCGCCACCACGCCGACGCGGTGGTGCTCGCGGTGCCGGCGCCGCGCCTGGCCCGTCTGGTGGCGGAGGTGGCTCCCCAGAGCGCCGCCGCGGCGGGACGCATCCCGGTGGCGTCGACGGCGTTGGTGGCGCTCGCGCTGCCGGGCGGTACGCCGGTGCCGCAACAGTCCGGCGTGTTGGTGGCCGGTGGCGAACGCCTGCGGTCGAAGGCGGTCACGCTGACGTCGCGCAAATGGGGTCCGCGCGGCAGCGTCGAGTTGGTGCGGCTGTCGTTCGGTCGGTTCGGCGACAACCTGGCCCGCAGCGTCGGCGACGAAGAACTGCTCACGTGGGCTGCCGAGGACCTGGCCACGCTCTTCGGCGTGAGAACCGAACCGGTCGACTACCACGTGCAGCGGTGGATCGACGCGATGCCGCAGTACGGCCCCGGCCACGGGGCGCTCGTCGCCGAACTGCGGGCGGGCTTGCCGCCGACGATCGCGGTTGCGGGCGGGTTCCTGGACGGCATCGGCGTCCCGGCGTGTGTCGCGGCGGCCACCAGGGCGGTGGCGTCGCTGGTCACCACGCGCGTGGCACGATAGAGCCATGGCCAAGCTCGACTACGACGCCCTCAACTCCACCCTGCGCTACCTGATGTTCTCGGTCTTCGCCGTGCGGTCGGGGGAACTGGGGGACGAGCGCGCGGCGGTCGCCGACGAGACCGCGACGTTCCTCAAACAGCAGGAGGAGCGCGGCGTCGTGGTCCGCGGCCTGTACGACATCGCGGGGATGCGCGCCGACGCCGACTTCATGATCTGGACGCACGCCGACAGCGTCGAAGCCCTGCAGGCCACCTACGCCGACTTCCGTCGCACCACCGCCCTGGGGCGCGCCAGCAATCCGGTGTGGAGCAACGTCGCGCTGCACCGTCCGGCCGAGTTCAACAAGAGCCACATCCCGGCGTTCCTGGCGGGTGAGGAACCGGGCAACTACATCTGCGTGTATCCGTTCGTGCGGTCGCTGGACTGGTACCTGCTTCCGGACGAGGAGCGCCGCCGGATGCTCGCCGAACACGGCATGGCGGCGCGCGGGTACAAGGACGTCCGGGCCAACACCGTCCCGGCGTTCGCGTTGGGCGACTACGAATGGATCCTGGCCTTCGAGGCGCCGGAACTGCACCGGATCGTCGACCTGATGCGCGATCTGCGCGCCACCGACGCGCGGCGGCATGTCCGCGAGGAGACGCCGTTCTTCACCGGTCCGCGGATCAGCGCGGAACAGCTGATCGATCGTCTGCCGTAAAGCCCCTCGGGGGTGGCGCCGCGTCGTCCATCATGAGGCGATGAAGACGCAAGTGCTGCTCGGGGTCGGCTTGGTGGTTGGCGCGGTCGTGGTCGCGCCCAGCGGCTTCGCGCAGGCCCCCGACAGCGAGCGGTGCGCTCCGCGGTTCGGTCAGATTATCGACATCACGGCCGGCGACATCGACTGCATCACCGCATCCGATTACGCCGTGCAGTACGACCTGAACGGCGACAAGTATCAGGTCATCGGCCCGTTCACGTGTTACTCGGGTAACGCGATGACGGCGCCGCTGCTGTTCCAGTGCGTCGCCGACACCGAGGACCGCGCCGAGTTCGCCGTCTACCCCGCGTAGCGTTCGAGTTCCTTGCGCCGCGCCGAACGTGCGCTCAGATCGAAAATCGGCGCGGTTCTTCGATCTGAGCGCACGTTCGGCGTCAGGAGGTCGGCTTGAGCCGCAGCGAGATTGAGTTGATGCAGTAGCGCTGATCGGTCGGAGTGGGGTAGCCCTCGCCTTCGAAGACGTGGCCCAAGTGGCTGTGGCAGTTGGCGCAGAGCACTTCGACGCGGTGCATCCCGAGCGAGTCGTCGGCGCGCAGAATGACGGCGTCGGAGTCGGCGGGATCGAAGAACGACGGCCAGCCGCAGTGTGATTCGAACTTCTCGGTGCTGCGGAACAGCTCGGCGCCGCAGGCGCGGCACTCGTAGACGCCCTCGGTCTTGGTGTCGGTGTACTCGCCGGTGAAGGGGCGCTCGGTGCCCGCCTCGCGCAGGACGTGGAACTCCTCGGGGGTCAGCTTCTTGCGCCACTCGTCATCGGTCAGCTGCAGTTTGGGAGCCGGTGTGGTCATGCCTCCACGCTACTAGTGCCGGCACGGCGAACCAGTTCCTCCGCGTAGGCGAAGGCGGCGTCCTCGTCGTCGACGTCAAACTCGCACAAACGTCTGGCACGCCCGCCGCGGAATTCTGCCGCGATGAGGTGGGTCCACTCGTATCGCTCGCCGTCGTGCCCCGTGGCCTCACGTTCGTGGCGAGTCACCGCGATCGTTGGCGACAGCCAGAGCTCCACCGAGTGCCACGAACGCAGCGAAGCGACCATTGCGCATAAGTCTTCGTAGCTGGCGCGCAGTTCCGAAATCGAGCGGTCGGGGAAGCCTGAGCTCGATCGGCTCACGGTTTGGATGTCCGGGTCTGTCATCTCCCCAAATACCCGGTCCCATTCCCGTCGGTTGATGGCGATCAGATACTCCGCGGTGGACGCTACGGCGTCGGCGACGGGCGCTCCCTCGCCCGCGCAATAGCGTCGCGTGAGCTCGCGGTAGGCACCCGAGAAATCGTCCTCGTCGAACCGGCCGTGGTAAATGATGCGCCCAGTCTCATCGACTTCGTGAACCATCAGATAGCGAACCTCGAAGGCATCCTCGTTCGACCAATGCATCCAACCGAGGGTCAACGATTCACCGCGCACCGCCAAGGTCTCGCTTTCGAATGTGGAGTAATCCTCGAGGAGCCGCTCCAGAGCCGCGCGAGTGTCCCCGAGAGGGTTGCCGCCCAGTCGTCGACGATCGTCGTAGACGAAGGAGTCCGCGAAAAGTGCTGCAGCGGCATCGACTTCCTGTGCTTGCAACGCCCGCCAGAGCTCGTCGGAGGTCCTGGTCGACCGATTGGTCACCGCCAGTCGACCGGATGTTGCGCGAACCAGTTCCTCCGCGTAGGCGAAGGCGGCGCCCTCGTCGTCGACGTCGAACTCGCCGAAGTGGGTGCATTTCCCCTCGCGGGCCTCGATCACCATGAGGCGGGCCCACTCGTATCGCTCGCCGTCGTGCCCGGTGGCCTCGCGCTCGTGGCGAGCCACCGCGACCGTCGGCGACAGCCAGTGCTCCGAGGCGAGCCAAGAACGCAGTGAGGCGACCATCGCGCTGAGGTCCTCGAAGCTGGTGCGCAGTTCGACAATCGAGCGGTCGGGGAAGCCGGATCTCGATCGGCTAACTACGTGGATGTCCGGAGCTGTCATGTCGTGGAAAACCCGGTCCCACTCCTGTCGGTTGACGGCCACCAGATAATCGGCAACGGTCGCTGCGCCTTTAGCTACAGCGGCTCCCTCGCCGTCGCAGTACCGGCGTGTGATCTCGCGGTAGGCGCCCTCGAAATCGTCTTCATCGAAGCGCCCGTGGTACAGGATCCGCCCGGCGTCATCGACCTCATGAAGGATCAGATAGCGAACCTCGAAACCGTCGTCGTTCGACCAGCGGGCCCAGCCGAGGTGGAGGCGCTCACCGCGTACCGCGAGCGTGCGTGTCTCGAAGGACGTGTAGTCATCGAGGATGCGTGCGAGTGCGGTGCGGGTGTCTCCGACGGGATTTCCGTGTAGACGGCGGTGATCGCCGAATGCGAACGACTCGGCGGCAAGAGCGGCGGCACCATCTGCATCACGCGCCTGCATCAACGTCCAGAGGCGCTCGACGGTCTGAGTCGCCCGATTGGTCACCGCGAGCCGGCTGTTCGTAGACCGCACCAGCTCTTCGGCATACGCAAAGGCCGCTTCCTCATCGTCGATCTCGAACAAGCAGACCGAGCTGAACCGCCCGTCACGGATCTCGACGACATCGATGTGCGTCCATGCGAACCGCTCACCATCCGCTCCGGCCGCAGTCTGTTCAAAGCGAGCGGCAACCACCGCTGATGACAGCCAAGAGACCGCGGCGTGCCACACCCGCAGTGAGGATGCCCTGGCGAGCAGTTCGTCATAGGTTGACCGGAACTCGGCGACCGAGCGTTCGCCAAAAAGCGAGCGCGACCGGTCGTCGAGACGGAATCCAGGACCAGCGAGGCGATCAAAGACTCCGTCGATGTCTCCCTTCATGAACCCGATTGGATACTCCGCGAGTGTCGCCTCTGCCTCAGCGACCGCTGCACCCTCACCCAAGCGGTAGCGGCGCGTGAGTTCGCGATATGCGCCGTCGAAGTCGTTTTCATCGTAGCTAGCCTGCAGTGCGATCCGTCCGTCGCCGTCGAGTTCGATTAGAAGGAGATATGACGTCTCGTTTCCGGCGTCGTCGGACCATCGCGTATGTGCGAGTTGAAGGCGTTCTCCGCGAACGGCCAGTATGCAGGCTTCGAAATGGTTGTACTGTCCAAACATCCGCTGCACGGCGGCTCTGAGTCCAACACGGTCGATAACAGGATTGCCGCTGAGACGCCGATGGTCGGCATAGACGAACTGGTCGGAGTAACTGGCGACGACGGTGTCGACGTCCCCGTTCTCGCTTGCATGCAGGACCCGAGCGCCTACCTCACATGCCCGATTGTGGACAGCCAGCCGACTGGATGCTGCTCGCGCGCGTTCCTCGGCATACGCGAACGCCGCGTCCTCGTCGTCGACCGCGAACTCGCACATGGACGCGAATCCACCATCGCGTAACGAGTAAACGTATAGCTTTGTCCAAGAGTATTTCTCGCCGTCGCGACCGACTGCTTCGCGTTCATTCCGGCCCACGCCGACCGTCGGCGACACCCAGCACAGAGCCGAGTGCCAGAGCCTGGTGGAGGCGACCATGCCCCAGAGTTTTTCGTAGGTGGCCCGAAGCTCGGCCGCCGAACGGTCGCCGAAAACCGATTGTGTCCGCGTTTCGAGACGAAAGTCGGGCGTCATGTATTCGCCGAAAATGCGATCGAATTCGCCGCGATTCCACGCGAGGGTTATCTCGGTGCCGATCGCGCCCGCGGTGGCGAACGCTGCTCCCTCGCCGACGTAGTAGCGCTGTTCGAGTTCTCGGTACGCCCCTTCGAAATCATCACCATCGAAGCGACAGTCGTAATTGCACAACCCGTCTTCGTCGATTTCGGTTACATGTAACTGCGCTGTTTCGTTACCCGCGTCGTCGAACCAGTGACTGCGAGCCATGAGCAATCGGTCACCCCGCACCGCGACCACATCAACCTCGAATCGGCTGTATTGATCGAGGACTCGCTCAATTGCGGCGCGTATCGCGTCGCGCCCAACGATGGGGTCGCCGCTCAGACGACGTCGATCGACGTAGACGAAACCATCGGCGTAGGTGGCCACCAGGCCTTCGACATCGTGGTTCCGCATCGCATGCCAGCCGACTTCCACCACATCAGCGGCCTTGTTTCGGACCGCGAGGCGACTACTCGTTGCGCGGACGTGCTCTTCGGCAAATGCGAACGCGGCGGCTTCATCGTCGATCTCGAACTGGCATATCGCGGCCAGCCGTCCATCTCGAATTTCCGCTGTGTGGATGCTGGACCACTCGTAGTTCTCATCATCCAGTCCCACAGCTTCGCGCGCGAAGCGGAAAACGAGCCAACTCGGTGACAACCATTCAACGGCTGACATCCAGACACGAGACGAAGCAACGATCGCATCGAGCTCTTCCAGCGTGCCGCGGAATTCGCTGGCGGAAAGTTCGGGGAATGCCGCGTGGGAATGATTCTGGAGTCGGAAGTCGGAAGTGAAGAGTTCGCCGAACGCGCGGTCATAGTCCTTCCGGTTCAGTGAGGTTGTGACCTCTGTCGTCAGAGCCCGTGCCTGCGCATAAGCGGCTCCTTCCCCGATATAGAAGCGGCGTTCCAGTTCACGGTAGGCGTCTTCGAAATCGTCTTCATCGAAGCGACCGTCGTAGACGACGAGGCCGACATCGTCGACTTCAACGACGTGCAGATACTGCGTTGTGTTACCGGCTTCGTCGGACCATCTGCTCCGAGCCATGGCCAGGCGGTCTCCGCGAACGGCATACACGTCGACGTCGAATTGCGTGTACTGATCACAGATTCGGGCCACCGCGGCAGGCATCGCCTCCCGTCCGAGGATGGCTCCGCCAGCGAGACGTCGGCGATCGTCATAGTTGTAGTGCTCGGCGTAAGTTGCGACCACACCATCGACGTCATGAGACCGCAGTGCCTGGATGACTCGCCGAAACAATCCGGACGCCCGGTTCGCCACCGCAAGTCGATGGCTGGTCGCCGCTATTCGTTCCGCGGCGTAAGCGAACGCCGCGTCTTCGTCCTCGACATCGAACAAGCAGCTTGATACGAAGAGACCATCGCTGACCTCGCTCACGGTCAGCCACGCCCACGAATACCGTTCGTCGTCGGCGCCGATCGCTTCCCGGTCGATGCGGCAGATGAGGCAACTCGGACTCAGCCAAAACCCAGCCGATCCCCACGTCCGCGTCGACATCATCGCGTTGAGATGGCTGAAGCTCGTCTTGGCATCACCCACCACCGGGTCGGGGAACGCAAGATGAGAACGGTTCTCGAAACACATGTCCGGCGAGCTGAGTTCATTGAACGCGCGGTTCAAATCGCCCCGGATGAGCGCCACAACGTATTCGGTCGCGATCGCGCCGACTTCGGCGAACTCGGAGGCTTCAGTGGCGTAGTACCGCCGTTCAAGCTCGAGATAGGCGCTTTCGAAGTCATCCTCGTCGAATCGGATGTGGTAGAGGATGCGCCCATCGTCACCGGTTTCGTTCACGTAGAGCGTGGTCGCGGTGTTTCCGTCCTCATCAGCCCACCTGCTCCACAGCAGATGCAGACGTCGGCCGCGGACAGCGAGGACACGGAAGTCGAACTGCGTGTACTGCTCTGAAACACGCTGCATCGCAGTGCGCATCGCGTCCAAACCAACGACGGGGTCGCCGCTGAGTCGCCGCCGGTCGTCGTATACGTATTGGTCGGAGAACCAAGCGAGGGCGCTCTCGACGTCGTGGTCCTTGGTCGCCCGGATGAACATGGGCAGCAGTCGGCAGGAATCATTCTCGACCGCGAGCCGGCTGGCGGCGCGAACCTCCGCGGAGGCTGACGCAACCCGAGCTGGTTCGTCCGAAGCAGCGACAACGGGTTCATCGATCAGCCCGACAGGTATCGACACCTCCTTCGCCGTGTACAGCGTGCGCGCATCCTCTCGGGCTGACTTGGCGCCCTTCGCATCTCCCGCCTGGCCCAGCACACGGCTCAGTGTCAGACAGGCCTCGGCGTGGTCGAGCACGATATCGGTCCCGCTGGCCACCGCCACCGCGTCGCGGGCCAGCGTCACCGCCTCATCGTGGCGTCCGTGCGTCGACAGGATCTCGGCCCGTACCGCGCGCCATGCGATCGCCGTCTTGAGGTTGTGGCCGGCGAGACGCTCGCTTTCGGCCGCATAACGGTCGGCCTCATCGATACGCCCCTGCGCAAGAACCGATCTCGCGAGCAGGGCGGCGGCGAGACCCGCGTCGGCGCCGACACCCAAGGCGCCGAGTCCTTCGCGGGCGGTCCTGAAGTGCGGTTCGGCAGCGACGGGGTCACCGCTCATCGACTCGATGATCCCGGCGAACAACTCCGTTTCCATCAGCCCGTGCCGCAGACCGAGGTCGGCGACGATCTGGCGAGCCTCCCCGAGCATCCTGCGCGCCTTGTCCGGTCGTCCTCGCAGGAGTTCCAGTACAGCCAGGTGCCGCAAGGACGTCGCCTCGAGAGAAGGCGCGGCGGTCGTCATTCGCTGCATCCGGACCACGTCGAGGCACCGACCACCGGCCTTCGGTACCGGGCTCGGCCCCCACAGTGCCGCCCCAGGCGCCGCGCCCAACGCCGCGGTGATCTGGCGATGGTCTCCGCTCTGCCGCGCTGCGATCAGCGCCTCGAAGAGATCCACTTCACCGTCCCCGACCCGGCCGAGACGCAGGCGTGCGCTCGCGCGTACGCGGTGAGCCTTGGCGAGTCCGGCCGGATCTGCGCGACGGGTGAATTCGTCGATCGCCCCTTGAAGACGGGCGTCGTACTCCAGCAGCCGTTCCGGATCTGTGTACACGCCGAATTGGCATCGATAACACGTCGCCCACGGCGCCAATGTCTCGCCCGCGATACGTTCCAGTGCGTCGACGAGCGCAGCACCAGCTGTGACGTCGCCGGCAGACAGTAGCGCTTCACAACCCGTCAGCAGGAGCTCGGCATGCACACGCTCATCGGCCGCCGCCAGAGCCGCACCCCGCGCCGCCTGGGTACCTGCGGAGACCAACTCGTCACGGTCCAGCGCGCGTCGTGCTGATGCCGAATAGTGGCGGGCCGCACGCAGAGCGAGAGCGTCGGTGTGCTCGTCGAGTAGGCCCAGCTCGCCGCGATAGGTGTACGCGGCTTCCAGATGTCGGGCGATCATTTCGTCGGCTTCGAATGCCACGCTGGGACCGCCGGATCTGATCCAGTCCGCCAGCCGTTCGTGAAGCTGCGCGCGGTCCGACTTCAGCAGTCGCCGATATGCGACGTCGCGAATGAGCACGTGATGGAATCGCCAAACGGCTTCGTCGCCGACGTAGGTGCCCGTCGGCTGAGCGAGCTCGAGACGGCGGAGTCGGTTGAGCGCCAACTTGATCGCGTCGGGCTGACCACCGGCGAGTGCCTGGACCATGCCGACGGAGAAGTCGCCGCCCACCACCGAAGCGATTTCGAGTATGCGTCGGTCGCCGGTGTCGAGCCGTTCCAGCCGCGAGGCGAGCAGGGCATGGATCGTCGGTGGGATGGTGATCGCATCGACGTCGATCGTCAGCCGCCACCCGGTCGGTTGCTCGACGAGAACGCCGTCGTGCGCGAGCATCCCGACGAATTCGCGGACGAACAGCGGATTGCCGCCGGTGGACGCGGGCAGGCGATGCAACAGCTCGGGAGGCAGCTTGGTGGCGCCGAGGACCTTGGCCGCGAGTTCCGCTGTCGCCGCGGCATCGAGCCCGTCGAGATGGATGGTGTCGGTGACCCACCGGCTGGCGGCGACGAGATCGGGACGGATTTCGCGCAGCTCGGGCCGGGCCATGGCCAGTACGAGCACGGGCACGTCTTTGATCCACTCGACGAGGTGTTCGATGAAGTCGAGTAACAGGCTGTCGGCCCACTGGATGTCGTCGAACGCGAATACGACCGGCCCGCTCCACGCCAGCACCTCGACGAATCTGCGTAGGGCCCAGAAGTTTTCTTCGACCGAGCCGGGAACGCCGGTCGCCAGGCCATTGAGGTCGCGTAGCAGACGGTCCCGTTCGGACACTCCGGCCGGAATATCGGTCTCGAGATCACGGGCCCGCAGCATCTCGACGATCGGTGCGAGCGCCACGGTCCCCTCGACGGCGCATCGAGCCTGAAGAACGCACGCATCCGCCTGCGCACCAATGAATTCGGCAGCCAGCCGACTCTTGCCGACCCCTGGGTCGCCGATGACCGTCAACAGTCGAGCCGTGCGCGCAGCGATCGCGTCGTCGAGCACGGCCTGAAGCCGTTGCACCTCTTGAGAGCGGCCGACAAACGGTGCGGCGTCGGTGGCCTCCGTCCGCCGTCCGAGCCACTGGTACACCGCGACGGGCGCCTGACGCCCCTTCACCTGCACCTGCCCGAGCGACTCGTAACCGTAGCGACCTCGTGTCGCCCGCCACGTCTCCTCACCGACCACCACACGGCCGCGCGGACATTCGGCCTCCAGGCGAGCGCCGACGTTCAGCGCGTCGCCCACGAGGTCGGCATCGCCGACCCCGACCACCACCTCACCGGTGTTGACGGCGACGCGCAGCGCCAGTTCCGTTCCATGCGCCGCGGCGACCTGCGCGGCCAGGTCGACGAAGCGCTCCTGCAGCTCGACCGCGGCGTCGACGGCGCTGACCGCATCCTCTGCGCCGACCTCGGGGACACCCCACACGGCCATGAATCCGTCCCCGATGTATTTGATGACACCCGCTCGGTGCCGCTGCGCGGTCGATCGCAACAGGTCGTGGTAGCGGCCGATCACCTCGCGGGCCGTCTCGGCATCGACCCGTTCCTCGAAGGTGGTCGATCCGGCCAGATCGGCGAACATCACCGTCACCGTCTTGCGTGCCGGGCCCGCGGCCGGGAGGTCGGAGGCCGCCTGTTCTTCCAGTGGCGTCCCGCAGCCGCGGCAGAACCGCGCCGTCGGCTTTGCCTCCAGGCCGCATGTCGCGCACACCGGTGCCAGCGAGCCGCCGCAGCTCTCGCAGAAGCGCGCGTCCTCCTCGTTGGCCGTCCCGCAGGAGGCGCAGGTGCGGCGGCTCTCGGCCATGGTCAGTCAGGCTCCAGCGAGAAGACGTCGTGGTCCTCGAGCGCGGCGACGGCGCGGTGGAACATCGTGCGGACCAGTCGTTCACTACGGTCGTTGACGACTTCGATGCGGCCCTCGGCTATGACGGGATACAGGAAACACCACGCGGTCGCGATCCGGTAGTCATGCCGCAATTGGTCTGTCGGATAGTGGATTCCGTGCTCGGCAAGGCGGCGTTGATAGCGGGCGAGCAACGCGTCCTCGTTGGCGCGACGGGCATCGGGGGTGAGGCTTTGGCCCAGGAAGTAGCCGACGTCGTAGGCGCCGCGACCCTTGTTGGTGACCTGCCAGTCCAGCACCGTCAGTTCTGGGTCCCCGACGCCGGCGGCGAAGAACAATTGATCCAACCGAAGATCGCCGTGCAGGAAAGTGCGAGGTGGGCGGGCGACTTGTTCGAGGAACCAGGGCATCAGCGTCGAGAACCGGTCGCCGTAATCACGGACCGTCGGCGTCAACTCCGGGCCCAGGCGCTCGACACACTTGGGCCAGGCGGCCTGATAGTTGCTGATGATCACCTGCGGAAACGGCGGTTCGGTGTGCACCTTCAACCATGGCAGCGACTCGAGGCGATCGCTCTCCCACCAGTACACGTGGTGGCGTGCGATCGCGTCGATGACGATCTCCGCATCGGTGATCGAACATCCCACGAGCTGGTCGGCGTTGCGGAGTCGAGCCAGGTCCTCGAGTACCAGGACGAAATCGTGTGTCGCTTCGTCGAAAGCCGCGTAATACGGACGTGCCGGCCGCAGCGGATTCGCGACGCCGATCTCTTGGTAGAACCGAACTTCTCGTCGGTAGAACTCCAGGTCTTCGCACAGGTGGGTCCGTGCGGTCGCATCCAACGTCGGCAGCTTGACCACAACCGTCGGCGGTAGGTTCGGGTCGCCGTCGAGATGGGCCCGGTAGAGACGACCGAGAAGTCCAACACCAATCCCGAATTGCTCGAGCTTGCACACCCGGACGTCGGCTTCGAGAACCTCGCTCAACCATTCCGCCGTGATGGACTGCGGATCTACCGGGATTCTCGGCATGCGTGCCTCCCCTGTAGACCACCCCGTGAGCGAATCAATCGTACGAGATGCGAGGCGCGTCAGCACTGGTTATAGCGGGCGTCCCGACAACGATGACCTTGCGATGGCAAATACTGTCGGAGGCGTAACCGCTCAGCTGATCGGTGGTGCGACGGGCCTGGCCGGTTCCGTCGAGGCGCCCGGATCCGATGTCGACTTCTTCAGCCACGTCGGGTCGATGCCGTCGTCCAGACGACCATCCGCCTTGGCGTCCAGGTATCGGAAGTACAGCACCGAGAAGACGACCACGAGCATCAGGCTCCACCCGTAGGTGAACTTCATGTACTCGAGGAACCGCCCGGTCGTGGGCCAGTGCCCGAGCAGCCAGCGGTCGGCGCTCATGAACCCGTAGATCGCCAGCCACGCAGGCCAATTCCGCAGAACCGAGTTCGGCAGCACCACGGTCATCAGGAACGGGAACAGCATCATCGAGTAGTAGCCCTGGCCGAGGGACAGGACCAGGAACGAGGTGATCAGCAGCACGCCCGACGATGTCGCCATCCAGAACAGCGGGTCGCGAGTCCGGTAGTACTTGTACAGCAGCCACAGCGAGATCACGGCGATGATCGCAAAGGCGATGCGCAGCAACAGTATCAACCATGTGGGCAGGCCGTAGTAGACGCCGTTGCCCGCGATCGAACTGTTGAAGTAGTCGCGGGTGGTCATGATGTAGGGCACGGTGCGCGTGAAGAAGTTCATCGGATCGCTGATCAACGGCCACGCCGCCACGTTGAACGCCAGCGGCACCGCGATCGCGGTGACCACCGCCCGCCACTGTCGGTTCAGTAGCGGCAGCAACAACAGCGGCGCCAGAAGCGGTTTGACCACCAACGTCAATCCGATCGCCGCGCCGGCCAGCCATTCGTGGTTGCGCTTACCAGGCTGAGTGGCACTGAGCAGCCAGCGGAAGAACAGCACCTCCGCCAGCAGGATGCAGCCGTTGATGTTGCCGAAAACCAGTGTGTTGATCACGCTTTCGGTGCAGAACATCGCGGCCAGGAGTGCGGGCAGAGCGACCGAACGCAAGCCGTAGCCGAACAGCCGCACCAGAAAATAGGCCGCCAGCACAATCGCGATCGTGTTGAACGTGATGAACCAGTACCGCGATGCGTCGACGGGCAGATAGCCGAACGGCGCCATCAACAACGTGCCGCCCGGGGGATAGAGGTAGTGCGGGTCGACGTGGTTGAAGTGCTCGTTGTAGATGTCCCAGCCCATCTTGAAGTTGACGACCGCCCGATAGACGGGCCCGTAGTCGTCGGTGATGTAGCCGTTGGTCGCCAGGACGTAGCTGCGGTGGATGATGAACAGGATCGCCAGCGGCCACAGGATCACCCTCAACACCGACGCCACGGTGGGCGGGGAGGTTCGGGGCCGGAATGGGGCGGTCACAAGATCGCGCACGACCGCACGGTACCCGACCGCCGTCGACGACAGGCGTCAGGCAGGGCAGAACGTGTCGGTGTCCGGGAGTTCGCCGCTGTCCAGGTAGCCCAGCACCGGCGGCAGCGCGCACGGCGAGTAGATCGAGGCGCCGTGCCCGATGCCCTGCCACATCACCCGCTTGTTGGCCGAGCCGGCGTTGATCACCGACGCGGCGACCGCGGCGACGCCTTCGTTGCCGACGATCGGGTCGTTCTGGGTCCCGAGGAGCAGCACAGGGAGCTTGAGGTTCTTCGGCTCCTCGGGCGTCGAGCCGCTCGGCCAGTTCAGGCAGTTGACCAGGTTCAGCGCCCCGACCGTGCCGAACTGCGGATACAGCTTGTCCCAGGCCACGACCAGCTCGCGCACGCGGTCCGGTGTGGGCCGGTTCAGCGAATCACTGCAGCCGTTGACGAATTGGCCGTCGGTGTCGCGCAGGCTCTCGGCCCGCGTGATCAGGTCGGTGAACGGCGCCGGGTCACCCGACTGCGCGGCGGCAATCGCGGCGGCCAGTGCATTGCCCGACTCGACTCGGTCCCCGCGCGGGTAGGCGAGCGTCGTCGCGATCGCGTTGGCCACCGTCGAGACGGCGGCGCCGTTGGGACCGCGGCCCTGACGCGCGGCCGACAACAGCGCATCGACCGCGGCCTTGGGGTCCGGGCCGAGGGCGCAATTGGTCGCCGCACACTGCGCGGCCCACGCGTTCAGCGCGGCCTGCTCGCCTTTGACGCGCTGCTCCATCGCGGCTTCGGCGGCAATGCCCAGGGGCAGTGGGGAATCGAGCACCAGCCGCGCGACCTTGTTGGGATGCGAGCCGGCGTACGCCAGGGCGACCTGCGCCCCGTTGCCGACGCCGAGCAGCGCGAGGGCGGGCACGTCCCAGGTGCTGCGCAGCCGCTCGATGTCCTCGGCGGCGTGCGAGTTGTCGTAGGCCGAATCACCGGGGGCGATGGTGTCGGTGCAACTGGTCGTCGCGGTCTGCACGATCGCGCCCAGGTTCGCCACCGGATCGTCGCCGGACTGGAACTGCGCCTGGTCGAGCATCTCCTGGCGGTCGAACAGGTCGCGGCAGTCCAGCGCGCCGGACATGCCCATGCCGCGGCGGTCGACCGCAACGATCGGACGGGTGTTGAGCGCGTCGGTGCCGGCCCGCGACAGCCAGACCGGCAGCTGGATGGACGACGGCAGATCGCTTCCGGTCGTCATCACCAGCGGGCCGGCGTCCTCGGGGGTCTGCGGACCGCGGGCCCGCACCACGCCGATGCTCACCGACCCCGACGCGCCGTTGATCGGGTCGAGGTCGGCGTCGTAGGTGGCGCAGTCCAGCGTCACACCCGGGACGGGCGGAACCGCGGCGTCGCTGAACACTCGCGACGTGCACTCCCGCCAGGCCAGATCATTCTTCGGCGCCTCGACGGCCGGCGGGCCCTCGGCTGACTTGGTGGTTTCCGGCTCGCCCTGAGGCCCCGCTCCGGAGTCGGTGGCGAAGCGGGGATTGGCGGCAAGGCCCGGCGAACACGCCGCGACGAAGGCGACGACGGATGCCAGGCTGAGGAGCCGAACCAGCTGACCACGCCGATGCATGCCGACCACAGTACTGATGCGTGCCTCAGCCAACCCGGACGTAGCGGGTGTACAGATAGCCGTCGTCATCGGTCAGCACATGCGCCGGGCGCATCCGCGTCAGCACCTCGCCGGGGCCGGTCGCGATCCGTGGCGCCTTGCCTCCGACCAGGAACGGCGCCACCGTCAGGCACAACTCGTCGAGAAGATCGTGCTCGATGAGCAGGCTCAGGATCAGCGGGCCGCCCTCGGTGAGCACCCGGAAGAGCTTGCGCTCGGCCAGTGCGTTCAGCGCGGTCTCGGCATCGACCTCGTCGGGTCGGGACCCGGAGGCGTCGATCACCTCCGCCACCGCACCCAGCCGCCGTCGGGTGTCGTCGCAGGCGGCGGTGCTCGTCAGGACCAGCGGCGGGATCTCGGTGCGGGTGAAGAAGCGGGCGTCAGGGTCGAGGTTGCCGGAGCGGGTGACGACGGCGATCGGCGGCACCTCCGCCTGGCCGCGCGCCTGTCGTGCGCCGCGTTGCGGGACGGGCACCTGCGCGCCTGAGTAGTTCTCGGTGCGCACCGTCGCGGCGCCGACCAGGATCACGTCGGCGGCGTAGCGCATCTGCTCGAAGACGCTGCGGTCGCCTGCGCCTCCGAGCGCCGCCGTCTTACCGCCGGCGGTCGCTCCGCCGTCGATGCTGGCGATCATGTTGCCGCGCACCCAGCACCTGTGCAGGTCGGAGGGGTAGGCGTAGAAGTCGGCGAGCTTGCCGTCGGGGCCTTCGATCGGGGCGCCGTCGGGCCCGAGCACTGTGAACTGCGCCGCAGCGGCGGTATCGGGCATGAAGACGATTGCAGCACGTCGATAGGGTGCGTGCATGGACGGGTCCGGCGCGGTGCAACATCTGGTCGACCGGCACCCCGACGTCACACCGGATCGGCTGATCGCGCAACTCGTCCCTCCGCCGACGTTTTCCGACGTCAGCTTCGACAGCTACATCCCCGATCCCGCCGAACCGTCGCAGGCCGTGGCCGTGCAGTCCTGCCGTCGGTTCTGCGATCAGGCCGAGCAGCGGCGGGCCGGCGAGAAGAAGCTGTTCGGTCGCCGCGTGGTGCTGCCCGGTGTCGGGCTGTACCTCGACGGGGGCTTCGGGGTGGGCAAGACGCACCTGCTGGCCTCGTCGTACTACCGGCTGCCTGAGCCGAAGGCGTTCGCCACCTTCGGCGAGTTGACCCAGTTGGCAAGCGTTTTCGGGTTCGTCGAGTGCATCGAGCTGCTCGCCGACTATGTGGTGGTGTGCATCGACGAGTTCGAGCTCGACGACCCGGGCAACACGACGCTGATCTCGCGGCTGCTGTCACAGCTCGTCGAACGCGGGGTGTCGGTGGCCGCGACGTCGAATACGCTGCCCGAGCAGCTGGGGGAGGGGCGGTTCGCGGCACAGGACTTCCTGCGCGAGATCAACACCCTCGCAGCGATTTTCGAGACCGTGCGCATCGACGGGCCCGACTACCGCCATCGCGACCTCCCGCCCGCACCCGAGCCGCTGAGCGACGGCGAGGTCCGTGAGCGCGCCGAGCGGTCATCCGGTGCCACGCTCGACGACTTCGACGCGTTGTGCGCGCACCTGGCCACCATGCACCCGTCGCGTTACCTGACGCTGATCGAGAGCGTCGCGGCGGTCTTCCTCACCGGCGTGCACACCGTCGAAGACCAGAACGTGGCCCTGCGCCTGGTGTCGCTGACCGACCGCTTGTACGACGCGGGCATCCCGGTGGTGGCCTCGGGCGCCAAGCTCGACACCATCTTCAGCGACGAGATGCTCGCCGGTGGCTTCCGCAAGAAGTACCTGCGCGCGACGTCGCGGCTGCTCGCGTTGTCCAGGGAAGGCACCGAACTGGGCTCACCTTCTTCTCGCGAGCAGACGTAAACCTGCCTACTTCCGGGGCAATTCCGTCAGTTTTCGTCTGCTCGCGCGGGAAGGCCGAGCACCATCACGAAGTCGTTTTCGACGGCCGCGCCCAACCGGAACGTCTTCGTGCCGGTGACGACGAAGCCGTGCTTGGCGTAGAACCGCTGCGCGCGCTGGTTCTGCTGGTTGACGCCGAGCCAGACCGCCGCGGCACCGAGATCGGCGGCCTTGCGCACCGCGGCGGTCATCAGCGCGGTCGCCACGCCCGCGCCGTGGTGGTCGGGCAGCACGTAGATCTTCGAGAGCTCGACGGCGGGGCGGGGTAAAACCGCACCCTGGACGTCGGCGTCGTCGGGTACACCCCGAATCAACATGGCGTAGCCCGTGATTGAGCCGTCGCCGCGCGCGACGAGCACCACCCGGTCGGGGTCGACGAGGTAGTCGCGGAAGCGGATCTCTGAGAGGTTCTCGTCGATGAACGCCGCGACGTTGTCCGGCGTCGCCGCCGGGGGACAGGCGAGGGGAAAGGTGCGGGCGGCGACGTCGGCGAGTCCGGCCAGGTCGGCCTCGACGGCCGCCGTGACGTCAATGCCCAACGGCGATTACACGTTCCACTGCGCGAGGTGCTCGCCGGTGATTCTGTCGATCAGCACCACGTTGGAGACCAGATCGCGATAGCAGTCCCAGAACACCGCACCGCTGACCGTGGAGCCGGCGGGCGCGTTGTTCAGCTGAGGTTGCAGTGCGTCCGGGGCGTCCGTGTTGCGCGGCTCGTAGCTGTCGCCCGTCGGCGTCACGCCGCGGAAGCTGTAGGTGATCGACTGGGCGTACGGCGTCGGCACCTGGATCGAGTGCACCGTCACCCAGGCTCGCCAGACCTGCTGCCGCGGCGGCCGCGGCGGATAGCCGAAGCCGGGTGGGATCGGCGATGGATCGACGCTGTGGACGGTGATATCGGCGATCAAGCCCTCGAACTTCACCTGCAAGGTGTCGCCGAGCCTGCCGATCGGAGCGGTCACCGCCGACGCGGGTGCAGCGACGATCCCGGCGGCGGTCGCCATGGCGACCACGAGGAGCACGAACCAGCGACGCATCCCCGCATGATCGCACACACTGAAACGTGTTACAGACGCTTCCAGCTCAGGACGCCCAGGGGCCGACGCCGCAGAGCTTGTCGATGCGGATCCGGGTCAGGTATCCGGGCGGCGCATCGTTCGGTGGGAACCCCGAATCCGGGCTGGACAGGGTCTGCGCCAGCTCCTTCAGTAGCTCGGGTGCGCCGCCCTCGACGACGCGGGCGGTGCCGGTGAGGGACAGGTAGGGCCGCATCGCCTGGCCCTCACCCTGCGGCGAGAGGATTGTCACCGCGACGCGGGGGTCGCGGCGCACGTTGCGGACCTTCTGATGCTCGGCGAGGTGCGCGGTGACGAGTTCGTCGCCCTCGGGAGTCGACTGCAGCGCCACCCACACCAACGTCGCCTGGGGGCTGCCGTCGGGGTTGACAGTGACCAGCGTGGCGTCGGCGCCCCGCCCGATGAGGGCGCGGGCGGCGTCGTTGAGTCTCATGCGAGGTTCTACCGCTGCACGCGGCGTTTCATTCCCTCAGGCGGCTTCGAGGCTCAGCAGTGTCGACTTCGCCTGCGGGCCGCCGACATACTGGCCGGGCGATCCGTCCGAGCGCACGACGCGATGGCAGGGGATCACCACAGGCAGGGGGTTGTGGGCGCACGCGCTTCCGACCGCCCGCACCGCGCGAGGGTTGCCGACGGCGGCGGCGACGGATGCGTAACTCTCGCGCCGGCCGTAACCGATGGCGCGGAGGTGTTCGATCACGCTGCGGCGGAAGCCCGCCGCGAGGCGAAGGTCGACGGGAACCTCGAAAGCGGTGCGGCGCTTGGCGAAATACTCGTCGAGTTGACGCGCGACCGTGTCGAGCCGGTCCGGAGCGCGCAGGATGCGCGGGCTGACCGTTTGCGCCAACCGGGTGAGCACGTCGTCGTGCCCCTCGACATCGAAGGCGACGCGAACCAGCCCGACGTTGGTGGCGGCCAGCAGCAACGGGCCGACCGGGCTGTCGATGGTGCGGTAGGCGATGTCGAGGACGCCGTCGTCGTCGGCGGCGTGTTCCAGCTGTCGGTGCAACCGATCGAGCGTCGCGGCATCGGGGTTCAGCTGGTCGAAAACGTTGGCAGTCATGGGCTTTGGTCCTCACGGTAGATCTTGCGGAGAGTCTTGATGCCGTCGGCGGCGGCGCGGCGGGCGGCGTCGGGGGAGTTGCCGAGCAGGTCGGCGATCTCGGCGAACGGTAGGCCGGCGATGTGGTGGTAGGCGACGGCCTGGCGCTGTTTGGTGGGTAGTCGGGCCAGGGCGTCCCACAGGTCGGGGTCGCGGGAGGCGGGATCCGCCCGCGGCGCCGCCTGGTCCGGCACGCGTTCGGTGGGCGTCGGTCTGCGGGAGCGGGCCCGACCCACGTCGAGGGCGCGGCGGTGGGCGATGGTGACGAGCCAGGCCTCGACGTTGGTGTCGGCCGGCAGTTGTGGGTAGGCGCGCAGCGCGGACAGGAATGTCTCGGACCAGGCGTCGTCGGCGTCGACGGGTCCGACGACGGCGCGGCAGACCCGCAGCACGGTCGGACCGTGCTCGGCCACCACGTCTTCGAACGGTCGCACCCTCACATCATGAAGACGTCCGGGTGTCGACCGATGTGAGATCACTCCTTGGTGAAGGCCCGCAATGCGTCGAGAAGTTCGGTCTCGAAGCGGTCCTTGTCGACGCCGGCGCGATGCAAAGGACCGTCGTCGGGTTCGGCTTCCCAGAGCGCCAGCAGGATGTGCTCGGTGCCGATGTAGTTGTGTCCCAACCGAAGTGCCTGACGGAAGGTCAGTTCGAGCACCTTCTTCGCGGTGGTGTCGAAGGGGATCAACGCGGGCAGATCGCCCTCGGCCCGCTTCGGAAGGGCTACCACTTTCGACACGGCACGCGAGTCGACGCCCTGCGCGGCGAGCAGCTTGGCGGCCAGCCCGTTCGAATCTTTGAACAAGGCCAGCAGCAGGTGATCCGACCCGATCTCGGAGCTGCCCGCGGCATGGGCGAGGTTCTGGGCCTCCACGACGACGTTGCGGGCGCGCGGGGTGAACCGGCCGAAGCCGGCGTTGGGATCGAGGAGGTCGGCTTCGGACGGCGTCTTCGGGACGAAGCGCTTCTGCGCGGCCTGCTTGGTGACGCCCATGCACTTGCCGATGTCAGTCCACGATGCCCCGGAGCGCCGGGCCTGGTCGACGAAGTGACCGATCAGATGGTCGGCGATCTCGCCTAGTGACTCCGCCGCCAGCACCGCGTCGGTCAGCTGGTCGAGGGGTTCGGAGTGCACGGTCTTGATGACGTCGATGAGGTCGTCGAGCCGAACCGGGTTGGTGATCTTGGCGGGCTGCGTCATACCGTCAACCGTAGGTTGACGACTAGATCGCGTCAACCGTTGGTTGACGATCGTGGATAGCCGCGTTTCACCGTGCGGTCGAGAATTCCCAGCGTCGCGCGCAGCGCACTCTCCGACACGACGGGAAAGATCCCCATGTCGCGCCAGTGCTGGTCGATGTCGGACCAGTCGTAGAACGACGTCACCAATGTTCCCTCGGCGGTGGGTTCGAGGCGGTAGCCGTAGACGTGACCCACCTGCGGCCGGATGCGGCCCAGGACCGTCCAGGAGATCAGGCGGTCTCGCTCCAAATCGCGGATCGAGACGGTGACGTCGTACTTGCCCATCGGGAAGTCGTTGAGAGCCTCGCGATCCATGTGGACGACGAAGCTGTCGCCGGCCGCGCGGACCGGATCGCCCTCGGCGTCCTGCAGCATTCCGGTGGCGTCGATCGCGACGTGGCCATGGGGGTCCGTCAGGACGGAGAAGATGTCGGACGCCGGTGCGGCGATGGTCCGCTGTACTTCGATGCGGTCGGTCATCAGCAAATCATCCCTCGGATGTGAAACGCGCTCGAAGCCGTTTCGAGATTTGCGATCGGGGTATCCGCCATGTGCTATGCGCAACCATGTGGACCCGGCTCGCGTTCAGTCCGCCCTGCTGCGGCGCGCGATCACGTTCATCAACGAGAACGCCCACAGGGAAATAACACTCAGAGATATTGCCACTGCCGTCAATGTGACACCGCGCTCGGTGCAATATGCGTTTCGTCGGCACCTCGGCACCACGCCGCTCGAGTATCTGCGCCGCGTGCGGTTGGATCGGGCCCATCGCGAACTGCAAACGGCTGACCCGCGTAGCGACACCGTGATGGCGATCGCGGGGCGGTGGGGATTCACGCACGCAGGCCGGTTCAGCGGCGTCTACAAACGCACGTACGGGACGCCGCCGAGCGAGACGTTGCGGGCCTGACGGCTTATCTCGGGAAGAAGCCCTCGCGGGTGAAGAAGCCCGGCTGCCATCCACGGGCGCCGAGGCACAGCATCGGGCGGCCGTCGGGGGACTGGGCGGCGGCTTGAGGCTTCGGGCAGGGGGCACCGACATCCTGGACCCCGAAGAGTTCGTAGGAGGCTTGCCAGAACCCCTGGTTCGTCGGGATGGGCGGCCACTGGTTCTCGATCCAGCGGCACTGCAGGACTTCGCCGCCGGGGCCGCGCCCGAAGGTGAACCGCTCGAGGTTGAAGCATGGCCCAGTGAGGTGGGCGTCGTAGTTCATGCCCGGGACGTCGGTGGCGTAGCGGCCCGGAGCGTCGGGATGGTCGTTGTCGTCGGCGGTGGCGAACGGTGCCGCGCAGATTGCGGCGCCCGCGAGTGCGGCGGCGGCGAGCAGTTGGCGAATCATGTCCCACCCTCGTGTCATGACCGGTCGGTCTTCGCAGCGTAGTTGGTGGGAGTCGGCGGCCGGGAGCTTTCCCTGCAAGTGAAGATGAGTTATAAGTCGCGAAGCGCTTTTACGGAACTGTCGTCCACGGGGTTACCACGAATTCAGGCCCACTGCCGGGGTATGAGCCCGCCTCACCAATATCGGCCATGCTCGTATCGCTGGTGTCTTGCTGATGTGTGCAGCCGGCGTCATCGGCGGAGCCATTCGAAAATGGCTGATGTGTCGATCCCGGCGGGATGGCGCCCCAGCATGTCGGCGAAGCCGCAACCGGGCCTGAAAAACCGAGCAGACCAAGTGTCAGTCCTCCGGTGACGGAGAGCATATTTGCAATCGACAGGATATTGCGCATGAATTTTGTCCTCCCCCAGGGCAATTGAAAAAATATTTACTCCGAGGTAATCAAGATCGCAATGACATACGCTGCGACCGTTACCCTTCGCAACGACTAAGCGCTCGAATCGGCCTCGAACAAACGTTTTTCATTCGGCACTGCTTTCCGAAACAGGCCGTGATGCCTCAACCGCGTGCGGATGAACTTTGGTCGCGTCGATAGCAGCCTCAGAAAGGTGCCTGAGTTGGTCACCGTCAGCGGACGAGCGCGGTCCGTGCACCCCGGAACGGTCAGCATCCTGCCACTTCGGGTGCATCTACCGTCGCGTCGAGTTTGCTGGCGCGATTCGGAGAAATGTAGGGAAACACCTGATTCCATTTCGCGGTCTCGCGCGCAGAATTGGGGTAGTGGAAGGACTCCGGCGGGGGCGGACCTTCCCACCTTCAAGATCAAAAGTGGGGCGTCCCAGACGATTCGCCCCCGAGTCGTGGCTTGCTTCGCCGCAACGGCGATAGGTCGGGGCCGAGCCCTGGCGATACGTGTAGCACTCCACGACATGAACGAGAAAAGGCAGGATCTGACGTGCTAAGACGATTGCTGATGACCGGGGCCGTCGCGGCTTCGGTCAGTGTTGGCGGCTTCGTGGGTGTGGGTGGCGCATCGGCTGACCCGGCTGTCTGTGGGGTGCCGGGGATGCCGCCGTGTGCGCCGTCGCTCAGTCCTCAGCAGCAGTGCGCGCTGGTTGCCTGGCGAACCTGGACGCCGTGCAACTGGGTGGGTGTGCAGGTTCCGGTCGGTACACCGGGCAGCGTCGCCTGACAACGCGTCGGAGGCCACAGGCACGGACAGCGGCTGGTTCGACGCCGCTGTTGAGCCCTGATCCCACTCACTCACTTCGTCTGAATGGATGCCCTCGTTTGCCTTCGTGCCGCGAACAGCCGGCTTGCCGTCGATAGATACGAGGAATGGGTGGCCGCCGTCCGAATGAACCAGTTCGGAATATCGGCGGGCCCACTTTGCCGAAGTCGTACCACCGCGTGCCTCCGGTCGACCAATGGTGAGGATCGAGCCCCCGCGTCTGCTACGACTCATTTCTCTCGGCGGGGCGTCTCCACGGACCACGGCGCGCACTCGTTGACGCGGATACAGCGAAGGCCCGACAAAACCGGGCCTAACCTGCACAAACTGTGGTGCGCGATACTGGGATTGAAGTTGATTTGGTGCGATTTGCAGATCGGGCACCTGACGTGCAAAGACTGACCCTGATCAGGCAACACGCAACACAGTATCGTTGAGCTAAGCGGAGTCAAGCGGAACGTTTGGTAGCTTTATTGGGCACGTATTGGGCACGCCGCCGCGATACTAACCACCACGGAGAGCCATGCCACGCGCCCGCGAGAAGCGGTCCTTCGCCACCATCCGCAAGCTGCCATCCGGACGCTTCCAGGTCCGCTACACCGGCCCGGACGGGGTTCGCCACACCGCGCCAGCGACGTTCGGCGCCCGCATCGACGCCGAGGCATTCGTCGTCGCGAAGCGCCGCGAGATCGACAGGGGAGTGTGGGACGCGACAGCCGAGAAGAAGCGGGAGGCAGTCACGTTCGGCGCCTTCGCCGCTGCATGGGTGGAAGGTCGCCAGGTGGCCGGACGCCCGATCAAGGCGCGTACTCGCGAGCACTATTACGCGATCTTGGACGACCATTTGCTGCCGGTGTTCGGCGCTCGCCAGATCGCCGGAATTACGCCGAAGGACGTCCGAGAGTGGCACGCGGGCGCACTCGTCGACCGGCCGACGATGCGCAGTCACGCATACAGCCTTCTCCGGACGATCATGGCGAGTGCCGTCAACGACGAACTGATCGACTCGAACCCATGCCGTATCACCGGGGCGGGCCGCTCCAAGCGCGTGCATAAGATCCGGCCAGCCTCAATCGACGAACTCGCTACCGTCACGGCCGCAATGCCCGAGCGGCTGCAACTGAAGGTCATCCTCGCGTCGTGGTGTGCGATGCGCTTCGGCGAGACTGTCGAGTTGCGCCGCGGAGACATCGACATGAGTGACGAAGTGATCCGAATCCGCCGCGCTGCGGTCCGCACGCAAGGCGGCACGTTCGCCGTCACGACCCCGAAGTCTGACGCCGGTATCCGCGACGTCGCGATCCCGCCGCACATCATCCCGCAGATCGAAGACCATTTGTCAAAATATGTTGCTATGAAAGCCGATTCGCTGATTTTTCCGAATGAAGCTGGCGAGCATTTGCAACCGTCGACGCTCTACCGGCACTGGTACAAAGCCCGCGCAGAGGCGGGCCGCGACGACCTGCGTTGGCACGATCTTCGTCATTCGGGAGCCGTTCTCGCCGCGGCGACCGGCGCCAGCCTCGCCGAACTAATGGCAAGACTGGGCCATTCGACGCCGCAAGCTGCGATGCGTTACCAGCATGCCGCGCAGGGCCGCGATCGCGAGATCGCGGCGCTGCTGTCCAAGATGGCAGCGAACGGATAAGTGAACACGCAGCGGTGCTTTAGCGGCACGTCGCGGCAATCTGTTAACCTCCGGGGCTACAACCGAACACCGACGCTAATCGAGGCTTACAGGCGACACGCCCGCTACACAGGCGGGATTCGACGGCGCACCACCAACCGGGAACCCCGGACCGGCGAGATCGTAGAAGCTGAGACGAACGGCGCACACCCCGAACCGGGGTCCACCCGCTGAGTCCCAAACTGGGACTTGCTGAAACCGGCAGCCGAGCACAGAAATGGCCCAGATGGCCTAACTGTTGCTCGGCTGTTCCTGTTTCAGAAGGGAAGCCCTGTGCAGAACACTTCGAGGCGGCGCCGGTACGGATCGGTCGCGGACGCAGCCGAATACATCGGTGTGACGCCACGGACGATCCGTCAGATGATCGCCGACGGCCGAATCACCGGTTACCGCAACGGCCCGCGTCTAGTGCGCGTGGACCTAAACGAGATCGATGACGCGATGAAGCCATTCGGCGGCGCCGCGTGAACCGGCCACCCAATCAGCCCGCTTTCAATGTCGCGGCGAACGCGTCACGGCCGGGGCTGGTCCTCATTGCGATCGGCACTGGCGTCGACCCGTTCAGCATCACGGCCGAGTACGCGACCGATCTTGCTGGCCGACTCTTGGACGCCGCCACCGAAGCCCGCGACGCGGGGTCGTGAGCGGACAACTCGTCGGCGAGGTGATTAACGCCGCGGGCAGCCTACGTGCGAGCGGACTGTCCGAGCGTGGCTTCCACGCGCTCATCGCGATTGCCGACAAGGCTAGTAGCGATCGCACTGCGTCTGTGCGGTGGGACCATATTCGCGCAGGACTCTACGGAGCGTCGAAGCGCACCGCACAGCGCGCCGTCGACGACTTGCTCGCCGCCGGTGCTATTCGAATCGTAAAGGTGGGGTTCAGGAATCAGCGCACATCTAGGGCGCCGATTTACGAGATTCTGCCGTTCATGGATGACGCCAGTCAGGTGTCGTCATCCACGACGGAGGATCGCGACAGTCAGGTGTCGTCATCCAGTCGAGCGGATGACGACAATCCGGGGAGTGGATCGCGACAAATTGAGAGTGGATCGCGACACCTCGGTGTCCTACTTGACGGTTCCTTTGACGGTTCCTTTGACCGCGCGGCCGTGCGAGACGCGATTGACGAGTGCTTGTTCTGCGATCAGTTCGGCCGACTCGACAACCTCCAAGACTGCCCTCGCCATCCGAACTTCCGAATGAACAGGACGTCGGCGTGAGTCGCCGTAGTGCTATCGAGCAGGCCGCGCGCGAGGAGCGGCTGTCTGCGATTCGTCGGTGTCGCGGTTGCGACCCATGCGGCTGGGAACTCGGCCCGGACCGCACACCCATCGAGCCCGCCGTTCGATGTGAGCACGACGCACCGTCCACGCCTCCCGCTGTTCGAGACATCACCGAGCCGATCCACCAACCCGAAAACACCGAGGTGACCCCGCCATGAGCGAATGGAACACCCTGAGCGCGCTCCTCGCTGGCGTGCCAGACTTGCCGGGCGCCCGCTGCGCGGGCAAATCTGTGCGACTCGCGGACCAGGAGGTGAGCGAGTCCGGTCTG
Source organism: Mycolicibacterium celeriflavum (assembly GCA_050205545.1). GTDB lineage: Bacteria > Actinomycetota > Actinomycetes > Mycobacteriales > Mycobacteriaceae > Mycobacterium > Mycobacterium celeriflavum_A. The sequence goes on along the minus strand of JBNMQV010000002.1, from coordinate 1,776 downwards.
TTGCGGGTCGGCGGAGTCGTGGTGCTGAGCGGGCCTGCGCTGCGCTCCGCGCTCGATGCCGCGCTTGTCGCGATCAAGCAGCGCAAGTTGTCCGGCCTGCCGTTCTCCACGACACCCTACGAGGCGCTGGCCTGCGAACTTGCCGCCGCGATGGCCGCAGGCGGTCACGCGGACGTCCGCCCGAGCGCCATCAGCAACCCTGTGCCTATGGACGAACAACCGACTGTGCCGCTCGCCGAGGCAGCCACTCACCTGGACATGTCGCTCAGGCAGGCGCGTCGACTGGCGCCGCAACTCGGGGGGCGGAAGATCGCCGGTTCCTGGTTCGTCGACGAAACGGCACTTCGCCAGCACATCGAAGGAAGGCAGCAGTGAACCGACAAGAGCGAGCCCGCGTGATCGCGAGCCTGACCGACGACGAGTTAAAGCAGCTCCGCGAACGCATGTCCGATTCGGACGCATATAGCCCCGCCGATCGCCGATTCGCTCGCAACCTGTTCGGCGGATCCGACGACAGCGACGACCAGGACGCCGACGACCAGGACGCCAGCGAATACACCGAGGAACAACGGCGATGGGCGAGAGACCTGTTCGCCACCCTCAACGACGAGGACGACACCATCCTGGCTGGCCTCAAGAACGGGCGCACCACCGGCCGAACCACTCCACCAACGCGAGAGCCCACCCCGCACAACGAATTCCGCTTTGGCTGACCATCACACACTCAAAGAGAAGGACACACCCAGCATGCTCGCAATATCGGCTCACACCCGCGCCAAAGCAGTCGCAAATGCCGCCGCCACGATCAACGTTCCACTGCCCCCCGCGTTCCTCAAGAAGGTCGACCAGGCAGAAGCATTCACCGACGCAGCCAAGCAGACCGTCTGCACGGACTCAAAGCTGCACGCCGCCGTCCTCGTTGCCATCGAAGAGGGTCGCGATTACCACGCGGACGAGCGAATCCAACGGCTGGCGCTGGACTGCCAGCTCACATCGCAGAACATCCTTGCCGCCGCACGCATCCGCAGCGAAGAGCTGGTCACGGCCGCACTCAAGGACCACGCAGACGACATCCTCGGCAGCTGGGCTGACGCGCTCGACGAGCACTCGGCGCGTCTCGTCGCCGCCGCGGAGGCCGGCCTCAACTTGAACGATGCTGCTGGCGCGGTCGCGCGCGGCGGCGACAATATGCAACACCTGCACGCCGCACAGATCGCCGTGAAGGCGTGGGGTGTGGCAATCCACGGATTCGGAACATTGGCTGCTGTCGGCGGCGTCACACTCAGCCCTCGGACGGCGCCACTCGTCCTCACGCCCGCTCGCAAAACCGAACTTGTCCCCGCGGTCGACATGGCCCGCGAAGCACGAACCGACGTCGACGTGTGGACCCTGACCCGCTGTGGGATCGTGCTCAGGCTCTGCGCATCGCTCGGCGAATTCAGGGAGCGCGCCGCGCATTTCAAAGCGGACACCGAAGCCGAGGCCCGCGACCACGCCGCACGCGCAAAGGCAGCCGGGTTCAACCGGTAGCGACCCCACGGACCGCCTCGCGGTTGGTGCGCGTTTGACGTAGGCGCAGCGCCGCCGCGAGGCCCATCACCGAGGCGACGACGACCAGGACGTGACCATGGCTCGACGCCAGCCCAACGCCAGCGGGAGCGCCAGAAGCATGACCAGACGCACCAGCCCGGCACACAACCCGCCGTGCATGAGTCAGTCAGCACCCAGGGCGGGTGACCCCCACCCCGGTCCCGCAGCGCCCCCCATGGCTTAGGC
>JBNMQV010000001.1:0-460690 GCA_050205545.1 Mycolicibacterium celeriflavum | reverse complement strand
GCTGAACGGTGGACGGGTGGGTGGTCGGGCCAGGGATCCGGGGTGCAGGGGTTCGCCGTCGCGGTCGGTGACGCGCAGTTGGTCGGCGGGTCCGGTGATGGTGATTTCGCCGCTGTGGTGTAACCGGTGGTGATACGGGCACACCAGCACCAGGTTGTGCAGTTCGGTGGGGCCGCCGTCTTCCCAATGCTGAATGTGGTGGGCGTGCAGGCCGCGGGTGGCCGCACACCCGGGCACTTGGCAGGTGCGGTCGCGGTATTCCAAGGCCCGCCGTAGTCGGCGGCTGATCACCCGCGTGCTGCGCCCCGACCCGATGACCTGTCCGTTGCGCTCCAACCAGAGTTCACAGCCGGTGTCGCACAACAGCAGCCGCCGATCGGTCTCGGAGAGCACCGGGCCCAGGTGCGGCCACGCCGCGGGTTTGTCCACATCCAAATGCACGATGACGGTGGTGTGTTGATCGTGCGGGCGCCGGGCGGCCTCGCTGTCCCAGCCGTGCTCGACCAGGCGCATGAACGCATCAGCCGCGGTGGGGAACGGCACGCGGGTTTGCCAGTCACCGTCGTCGGGGGCGGGGCGTTCGTAATCGTCGCCGACCGCGTCGGGGCCGTGCGCGGCGAAGTGTTCGTTGATCAGCGCGTCGCGGTGCGATTGCAGGGCGGCGTCGAGCTTGGCCGCCTCCAGGGTGTGCAGCGTGATGCGATAGGTGGTGAACTGCTCGCCGACGGTCTTGCTGATCGAGCGTTTCGGTTCGGGGCGCTCGGGTTCGGGGCGGGGTTCGAGTTTGATCGCAAAGCGCAGTTGGTTGACCGTGGCCACCGCGGCCATGTCGGCGTAGTGCTCATCCGAGCCTGCCCCGGCGTATTGGGCGATCACCCCGACCTGATCCAGCGACAACCGGCCTTCGCGCATTTCGGCGGTGCAGCGGGGAAACTCCTCGAACCGGTTCGCGACCGCGGCGACCTTGGCCGCGGTGGCATCGGCCATCCCGAGCTTCCAGGCCACCAGCGCTTTGACCGAGCGCACCCCTTCCGCGGTCCCCCATATTCCGTCGCGGTCGATCTCGGCGATGATCTCAACGATGCGCCCATCGATGGCATTGCGCTGCCCCGAGAGCTCAGCCAACTGCCCGTAGAGCTGAAACAACCGCTCCTTGGGACCCACCTCCACCTCATCATCGGAGGCCGCGATCAACACCATGACCACATCATCACAGAAGGGTCCGACAAGTTCGGATCGTCAATCCTCGAGCGCACGCCCCACGATCAACGGGTCCGGCTCGCCGACCACATCGTGGTCTTTGTCGTCATAGTCGAAGCGCGACAACAGGTATCGCATCGCGTTGATGCGACCGCGTTTCTTGTCGTTGCTCTTCACGACGATCCACGGCGCGAAGTCGGTGTCGGTGGCGACGAACATGTCCTCCTTGGCCCTGGTGTAATCCTCCCAGCGGTTGACCGCTTCCATGTCCATCGACGAGAACTTCCACTGCCGCAGCGGGTCGACCAATCGGATCGCGAACCGCGTCCGCTGCTCCGACGGCGACACCGAGAACCAGAACTTGGTCAGGTGGAGCCCGGAGTTGACCAGCATCTCCTCGAACGCCGGTGCCTGGCGCATGAATTCGGCGTGCTGTTCGGGTGTGCAGAAACCCATCACCCGCTCCACGCCGGCGCGGTTGTACCAGGAGCGGTCGAACAGCACCATCTCGCCGGCGGTCGGCAGATGCTTGACGTATCGCTGGAAGTACCACTGCGACTTCTCTTCTTCGGTGGGCTTCTCCAGCGCGACGACGCGCGCCCCGCGCGGGTTGAGGTGTTCCATGAACCGCTGGATCGAACCGCCCTTGCCCGCCGCGTCCCGGCCTTCGAACAGGATGACGTGTCGAGCGCCGGTGCGCTTGCTCCAATTCTGGAGCTTGAGCAACTCGATCTGCAGACGTCGTTTGATGCGCTCGTAGTCGTCGCGGCTCATCCGCTCGTCGTAGGGATAGCGCTCGCGCCAGGTCTGAATCGGGTTGCCGTCGCGGTCGAGCAGGACCGGGTCGTCTTCGTCCTCGTCGTTGACCGTGTACCCGTGGTCGTCGGTCGACAGGGCGTCCAGGTCGATCTCTGAGTCTGCAGTCGTCATCACCGGCTCCTAATGACGCTCGCCTACCCGCCAGCCCACACGGCTAACCGCGATAACCTCAGCGGGTGCGGCTTCTCCGCGCCGTGGCCGGCGCCCCGTTCAGCTTCGCGTGGCTGCTCATCTTGCTGGTCACGACGCGGGTGCAGCGGTCGGCGGGGCATCGGGGCTCGCACAAGATCCAACGCAGGAACTCCACCAACCTGCGTCGGCTTCGCAGCGAACCGCACCGGGTGTTGACCACCAGCCTGTTCTGGCTCGACGACCACCGGTGGTGGCCGTACGTCCCGGTGTTCGTCGGCGTCGTGGCCCCCGCCGAGCGCCGATTGCGGTGGTGGCGTTGGCTTCTCGTGGGGATCAGCGCCCACGTCATCGGAACCTACGTCGGGCAGAGTTACCTGCGGCTCCTGATCCGCAAAGGCCGGGCGCCGCAGCGGCTGGAGAACGCCCGCGACGTCGGGGTCAGCTACTTCGTCCTCGGGGTGGCAGGGGCGTTGTCGGGCTACACCCGCGAACCGTGGCGGTCCGGTGCCCAGGCCGCCGCGACGCTGGCGCTGGTCGGTAACGCCGCCGCGCGGCCGACCTTCACCGAGGTCGGCCACCTGACCGCGTTCCTCGCCGGTCTCGCGGTCGTCCCCCTGGCGCCCGACCGCGACGGTCAGCCGTACCCGCCGTTACCCCGACGAGCACCCAAAACCCGATAACAGCTCGGGTGCGTTACAGGTTCACTCCGGTATTCGGCGGCGGCGGGTACTGCCCGTAGATGCCCTCCGGATCTCCCTCGGCGTAAAGCCTGGCCTGGTGATCGGCACGCGCGGCCAGGACATCACGGCGATACTGCTCGCGAAGCTCATGAGCCTTCAACTCGGCGGCGGTCTTCTGTTTCCAGAAGAAGAATCCGCCCGCGCCGACTAGCAGAACCAGCACAAGGAGCAACCACGGGTGCTGGGCGACGTTGCCGAGCACGATGAGCCCAAGAATCACGCCCGCGACAATGAGTGGAGTCCGCGATCTATTGCTCACGCCCACAGCGCCGGGACCGCCACCCACCGCGACCGACGTGCCCGACGACCCACTGAAAACGGCGCACAGAATCCAGATCGGAAGCCACAGCCCGCAGGAAAGAATCGTCAGTATGAGATGAAGCGCGTGGTTTGCTCCTCCGCCAGACGACACCGCCACGGCAACGGCCGATGGTGCCGCGACGCTCGGTGGTGGCGTCGGCACGAAGTGTTGCGTCCACCGCTGACCGTCGTAATAGCGCTGCCCCGGCTGGCCGCTGGGATCCGGAAACCAGCCGGCGTTCACTGCCCACGCCGTTTCGTGCCGACGGTTGGATGCCGGCGCCAGGCTGCTCTTGAAGATTCTTCTCGGGACACAGTGCCCCCCTTCGTCGTCGACGGTCATCGTTGTGCCAACCGATCCGACGCCCGCAATGCCACGAGCAGCGTTTGAAGTGCCCCCCGACAGCACTGGAAGCCCCACGCGTAGTCGATGTGCATGACGCCGGATCGGCTGGCTCGGTTCAGAAGTTACGGAAAGTCGGTGATCCTGGAATCAGGGATTTCCCTATGATCAGTTTGCTGGCTGATTGCGCGACGGCTTTCGAACTCGCGCGGCCCATGAAGGCGACGGGGGCGTAAGACACCTCGCTGACCTCGGCACATCGCCGCGAAGGTTTCGCAATCTGTCCCTCGGGAACGATGTGGCCATGGATTGGGAATGTGCCGTCGTCGGGGGAGGGGCGGCCGGGTTGAGCGCCGCCCTCGTGTTGGGGCGCGCGAGACGCCGCACGGTCGTCATCGACGCCGACGAACAGAGCAACCGCGCCGCGAGTGTCATCGGCGGCATGCTCGGCTACGACCAGCGTCCACCCGCCGAGCTGTACGCGGAAGGCCGCCGCGAGCTGACGGCCTATCCGAGCGTCGAGTACCGGCACGGCCGGATCGTCAGCGGCCGCCCCGTCGACAACGGCTTCATCCTCGAACCCGACGACGGCGATCCGATCCTCGCCAAGCGCGTCCTGCTCGCCACCGGCATGCAGTACTGCCCGCCGGACCTGCCCGGGCTCGCGGAGCTGTGGGGCACCTCGGTGTTCCAGTGTCCGTTCTGCCACGGATGGGAGATGCGTGACAAACGGCTCGCCACCATGGCCGCCGGCGAGGAAGCGATGCACTCGGCGCTGATGCTGCGCGGCTGGAGCGACGACGTCGTGCTGCTGACCGACGGACGCACCGACCTGTCACCCGCCGACAAGAAGGTGCTCGACGCCGCGAACGTCACCATCGAAGACCGCCGTGTCGTCGAATTGCTCAGCGAGGACGGCAAACTGAGCGCGATCGCCTTCGCCGACGGTGATCGGCTGGCTCGTGACGGGCTGCTTGTCGAGGCCCCGCTCAAGCAGCGCTCCCAGCTCGCCGACCAGCTGGGCGCCGCATGCACACCCGGTCCGCTGGCCGCCGACACCATCAGCATCGACGAGATTCACCGCACCGAGGCCAGCGGTGTGTTCGCCGCCGGCGACCTCTGCAGCGAACAGCCCTACGTCGCAGGCGCAATCGCCGCGGGATCCAAGGCGGCGATGATCATCGTGCAGAGCCTGCTGGCCGACGAGTTCAGCCTGCCCTACCCGCCGATCTGACCCAGCAGCGCGTCGCACGTCACCGGCAGATCCCGCACCCGGACGCCGGTCGCGTGAGACACCGCGTTGACGATCGCCGCGGGCGAGCCGACGATCCCGATCTCACCGGCTCCCCGCGAACCCATCGGATTCGAGTGCGGGTCAACGTCATCGAGCCAGATCGCGTCGATGTTCGGCACGTCGGCGTGCGAACTGATGTGGTAGGTCGCCAGGTCGCGGGTGACGATGTGGCCGAACCGGTGGTCGCGGACGCTCTCCTCGTGCAACGCCATCGACAGGCCCATCGTCATGCCGCCGATCAACTGTGAGCGCAAGGTCGTTGGGTTGATCGCTCGCCCGATCGAGAACACGCCCAGCATCCGCGACATATGGATCTCGCCGGTGTAGCGGCTGACGCGGACCTCGGCGAAGTGCGCACCGAACGAGTACATCGCATGTTCTTGCGCCTCTTCGCTTTCCGGCGCCTCGGCGAGCGTCGCGACGCCGACCTCCGGATTGCCACCGTGGTCGTTCCGGAACTGCCGCGCCGCCGCTACGATCGCGCGGCCCCACGAGCTGATTCCCGACGAGCCACCCTCCACCGACGCCGCAGGCAACGAGGTGTCGCCGATCTGCAGTTCGACCGCGGCCAGCTCACAGCCGAGCGCGTCCGCTGCGATCTGCGACAACGCGGTCCAGGTACCGGTGCCGATGTCGACCGCGCCGATCTGCACCACATAGCGTTGCGGGGCAACACATTCGATGCGGGCGCTGTTGCCGGGCTGGATCATCGCCGGATACACCGCCGACGCGACACCGGTGCCGATCAGCCACTCACCGTCGACGCGGCTGCGCGGCTTCGGGTCGCGCGGCGCCCACCCGAACCGATCGGCGCCCGTCAGCAGGCACTCGACCAGCCGACGGTCCGACCACGGGTTGCCGGTCTCGGGGTCGACGTCGGGCTCGTTGCGGATCCGCAACTCGATCGGGTCGACGCCGCAGGCCACGGCGAGCTCGTCCATCGCGACCTCGAGCGCGTAGGTGCCGGGGCACTCACCGGGTGCGCGCATCCAGAAGGGCACCGGCACATCGAGTTTCGCCAACCGGTGCGAGGTTTTGCGATTCGCGCCGGCGTACATCATGCGCGACGGGACCGCGGTCTGCTCGGCGAACTCCTTGACCGTCGCCGTCTGCTCGACCGCCTCGTGGCTGACGGCGGTGATCGTCCCGTCCCGGTCTGCGCCGAGGCGGATGCGCTGGATGGTCGGGGTGCGGTACCCGACGAAGTCGAACATCTGCTGGCGGGTGGCGGCGAACTTCACCGGCCGGCCATCCGCGCGTTGCGCGGCCATGGCGGCGAGCACGTTGTGCGAATGCGGTGCGCCCTTCGAGCCGAACCCGCCTCCCACGTGCTTGGCGACCACACGGACCTTCTCGTTGTCGAGACCGAACAGCGTCGCCATCTGCTTGCGGGCGACATGCACACCCTGCGTCGAGTCGTAGAGCGTCAGACCGTCGTTGTCCCACTGTGCGATACAGGCGTGCGGCTCCATGGGGTTGTTGTGCTCGTGCGGCGTCGTGTAGGTCTGGTCGACGGTGATCGGCGCCTCGCGCAGCGCAGTGTCGACGTCGCCTTCGGCGGTGTCGGTCGGGAACGACGGATTGACCTGTTCAGGCGCGTACAACCCGGGGTTATCCGCGCGGAGCTCGGTCTCGTGATCGGCCGCCTCGTAGGAGACCCCCACGACACTCGCTGCATGACGGGCTGTTTCGGCACTGGTCGCGATGACGCCGCCGATGATCTGGCCGCGATAGTGAACGTCGGAATCCTGCAGAATCATCAGGTCCCCGTCGGATGTGTCGGCGAGCCGGGGAGCGTCGAACACGGTCAGCACGGCGGTGACGCCGTCGAGGGCCTCGGCCGCCGAGGTGTCCATCGCGGTGACGCGGCCCTTGGCGATCGTCGACTGGACTGGATGCACATAGAGGGGCTTGTCGACGCGGTGCTCGAAGGCGTAGGGCGCCATGCCGGTGACCTTGGCGGGACCGTCGAGTCGGGTGACGCGGGTGCCGATGGTGCGGGGTTCGAGGGTGGTCATCACTGCGCTCCGTTCGTCAGCGCGGCGAGCGTTGCGACGATAGCGCCGCGTGTCAGCGTGACCTTGAACTCGTTGCCCGGCAGCGGCTCCGCCTGCTCCAGCTCCGCATCCGCCGCCCGAAGGAACGTGTCCTCGGTGGCGGACGCCCCGACGAGCACCTCTTCGGCGCGGCTGGCCCGCCACGGTTTGTGCGCGACGCCGCCGAGCGCGATGCGAGCGCTCGTCACGGTGCCGCCGTCGACCACCAGCTCCGCGGCGACCGACGTCAGCGCGAATGCGTACGAGGCGCGGTCGCGCACCTTGCGGTACGTCGACCGGGCACCCGACGGTGGAGGTGGAATCTCGACCGCGGTGATGAGCGCACCCGCGGGAAGCTCGGTGTCGCGGTCGGGACGGTCGCCGGGCAGCCGGTGGAATTCGGTCAACGGGACCCGGTGCTCACCGGAGCCGTCCACGTAGACGACGGACGCGTCCAGCGCGGCCATCGCGACGGCCATGTCCGAAGGATGCACCGCCACACAGTGTTCGGAGGCACCGAGAATCGCGTGGTAGCGGACATAGCCGCCGATGGCCGAGCAGCCGTCACCCGGATTGCGCTTGTTGCACGGCGTCGTGACGTCCTGGAAGTAGACGCATCGGGTGCGCTGCAACAGGTTTCCCGCGGTGGTGGCGAGGTTGCGCAGCTGCCCGGACGCGGCCGACAGCATCGCGCGGGCGAGCACGGGGTAGCGACTGCGCACGACGGGGTGGGCGGCGAGGTCGCTATTGCGGACGTCGGCGCCGACGCGCAGGGTGCCGTCGGGAAACTGCTCGACGTCGGTGAGGGGAAGGTGACCGACGTCGACGACGAGGGACGGCTCGAGGATGCCGAGCTTCATGTGGTCGACGAGGTTGGTGCCGCCGGCGAGGAACACGGCATCGGGACGGTCGGCGACGGCGGTGACGGCGTCCTGCACGCTCGTGGCGCGGTGGTAGTCGAACGGGATCATCGGGCGGCCTCGCTGATGGCCGCGACGATGTTGGGGTAGGCGGCGCAGCGGCAGAGGTTGCCGCTCATCCGTTCACGGATCTCGGCGTCGGACAGCTGGGGCGACTGTTCGAGCTCCTCGGTGACGACGCTGGGCTGGCCGGCCTTGAGTTCGTCGAGCATGCCGACGGCCGAGCAGATCTGGCCGGGCGTGCAGTACCCGCACTGGAAGCCGTCGTGGTCGAGGAAGGACTGGGCGACGGGGTGCAGCGCGTCGCCGTCACCGAGGCCGGAGGCGGTGACGATCTCGGCGCCGTCGTGGGCGACGGCGAACGCCAGGCAGGTGGTGACGCGGCGGCCGTCGAGTAGAGCGGTGCACGACCCGCACTGGCCGTGGTCGCAGCCCTTCTTGGGGGCGGTGACGCCGAGGTGCTCGCGGAGCAGGTCGAGGAGGGTGACGCGGTTGTCGACGTGCACGGAGTGTTCGGTGCCGTCGACGGACACGGTGATATCGGTGAAGTGGGCTGACTCCATTCCTCGCAGGTACCCGAGCCGGAGCCGGCGAAACGGCGCTGCCCAGCACAATGGACGCCATGCAACCGTGGAACCTCGACCAGTCCGACGGCGAGCTGACCATCCGCACCGGCGTCGAGGGCCGCGCGGCAAAGATGGGTCACCGCCTCACCATCGCGATGAACTCCTGGCATGCCACGGTCGCCTGGTCCGACGGCGAACCCAGCGAGGTGTCGCTATCGGTGGAGGTGGAGTCGCTCGAGGTGCTCAGCGGCGAGGGCGGCGTGACGCCCCTGACCGCTCCGGAGAAGGCGCTCGCGCGGTCGAACGCGCTGAAAGTGCTCAATGCGAAGCGGTTTCCGCGTATCGAGTTCGAAACCAGCGACATCGCGAAGTCGAGCGACGGATACCGTCTCACCGGCACGCTCCAGATCAACGGGAAGGCGCGCGACCAGGTCGTCGACCTGAACGTGCAGGACGTCGACGGGGTGTGGCGCATGTCATCTCAAACCGAGGTGCGGCACTCTGACTTCGGCCTCAAGCCGTACTCCATGCTGATGGGATCGATGAAGGTCGCCGACGCCGTGACCGTCGCATTAACCGCGAAACGAAATAATCGGTAACCTGGCGCACTGAGGAAATCGCCTGTGCTGCTGGGACATCGGAGTCGCCGCAATACCCGCTGCGGGGAGCGGGTTACGTAAGACGGCGTTGCGGGAACACCACGGGTTGCTGCGCTGGTGTCGAGAAGAGAAAGGATGGCATGTGAGCTCCCCGAAGGGCGGTTCCCGTCTGGGCACGCGATTCGGGCCGTATGAGCTGAAGTCTCTGATCGGCGTCGGCGGGATGGGTGAGGTCTACCGCGCGTGGGACACCGCGAAGGAGCGGACCGTCGCCATCAAGCTGCTACGTCCGGATATGGCGGCTGATCCCAACTTTCAGGAACGCTTCCGGCGAGAGTCCCGCGTCGCTGCGCGCCTGCAGGAACCGCACGTCATCCCGGTTCACGACTTCGGCGACATCGACGGTGTGCTCTACATCGACATGCGCCTCGTCGAGGGCGCCAGCCTCAAGGAGCTGCTGCGGACCCACGGTCCGTTGCCGGCGACGCGCGTGGTGTCGATCATCAACCAGGTCGCGTCCGCGCTGGACGCCGCGCATTCGAACGGGTTGGTACACCGCGACATCAAGCCCGAGAACGTGCTGCTGACCCACGACGACTTCGCCTACCTCGTCGACTTCGGCATCGCGCACGGCGGCGGCGAGGCGACGGTGACCAAGACCGGCCTGGTGATCGGGTCGTGCGCCTACATGGCGCCCGAACGCATCAGCGGCGAGCGCGGCGGCCCGGCCTCCGACATCTACTCGCTGACCTGCCTGCTCTACGAATGCCTGACCGGCCGCGCGCCGTACGACTCGGGCGACCTGCGCGAGATCATGGGCGCGCACCTGTTCTCCCCGCCGCCACGCCCGAGCATCATGCGCCGCGGTATCAGCCGGGCGTTCGACGAGGTCATCGAGCGCGGCATGGCGAAGAAGCCCACCGATCGGTTCACGACGGCCGGCGAGCTCGCCAGGGCGGCGGCCGCCGCCACCGACCAGGCGCCACCGACCACTCCAATCGCGCCGCCTCCGCCTCCGGCGCCGTCGACACGCCAGTTCTCGGCCGTCGACCCGAACCCGGTGAGCACCCGCTACCAGCCGATGTATGCGCCGTTGCCGCCTCCACCGTCGAACCGCAAGCGGTTCACCTCGACGCAGATCGGCCTGGTGGTGGCGACGGTCGCGCTGTTCACGGTGGCGGTGGTGCTGGCCATCGTGCTGGCGTTCAGCAACAACGGAGGCGGTTCGTCGCCGCAGACACCGGTCGCCATCCCACCGTCGACGACGAGCGAGACGACGGCCCCGTCCACGACCGAAACCACCACGCCGTCGACCACGACCACCACGACGACCAGCCCGACCCCGACGACCAGCGGACCGCCGATCCCGGGGGTGTCGGGAACCGACTCGCAGGGCTTCATCGGGCACACGACGCGGTGCGAATCGGGAGCCACGCCGGTCGCGGCGATCCGGACGTCACAGTCGCTGGCGGTCATCTGCGAGACCGGTCAGGGCACGTACCAGTACCGCGGTGAGCGGCTGCGCGACGGCGCCAACGTGCAGCTCAACGCGCAGAAGATGGGCGGCGGGTTCGTCGCCACCAATCCGGCGGACGGCGCCCGGTACGACGTGCAACCGGGCCTGCTCACCATCTCGAGCAACGGCAAGGTCGACTCGGCCGAACCGGCGTTGGAGTACGGCTCCGCCGCCCGCTGACCGGCGATTTGTGCACATTCAGGAGCGCTCAGCGCTCGTTTTCGTACACAAATCGCCCAGGCGGGTTACGGTTCGCCCAGGTAAACCACTCGGATCGGGGATCCTCATGGACAACCGCAAGTACTCCCGCGAGAGCCAAGAGGCTCGCAGACAGGAAATCGAACAGGACGCCCGCCGACTCCGGGAGTTCGAGACCTTCTCCAAGTTCTCCGACAGCGACCTGCGGCGCCTGGTCGAAGCGGCGCATCGCACGTCCACCTCGGGGCCGTGGCCACTGATTCAGGAGCAGACCCCGTCGGACGCCTGCTACATCCTGCTCAGCGGCGAGGTCGGCGTGTATGTCGGCCACGACCGCATCGCGGTGGTCGGCCCCGGCGAGGTGATCGGGGAGTCGGTGCTGCGCCGCGGCGCGCTGCGCAACGCGACCGTGACGACGACCGGACGGGCCGAGGTGCTGCACATCAACCGCGACGATCTGGCCCGCTTGATCGACGAGATGCCGTCGCTTCGCAAGGCGATGGATGAGACCGTCGCGCGTCACGCTCCACAAGCCGCCGCTGACCAGAGCTGACTCGACCTAACCCTCGTCATGGTTTGACGCGAGTGTCAACCGGGGTACGCCGCGTCCATGGAACGGCTCAGTGCCTTCGACGCGACGATGCTCTACAGCGAATCATCCAGTGTCCCACTGAATGTCTGTTCGATCGGCTGTCTCGACACGTCAACGATCCCCGGTGGCTATGACTTCGAACGGGTCCGCGACTACTTAGCCACACGGTTGAAGGCATTGCCCGAGTTGCGGGCAAAGCTCGCCAACAGCCAGCTGAACCTCGACCATCCGGTATGGGTGGACGACGACGACCTGGATCTCGAGTACCACCTGCACCGCATCGCGCTGCCCGCACCGGGTGGACGCAACGAACTGGTCGACGTCTGCTCGCGCATCGCGGCGGCCCCGCTGGACCGCAGCAAGCCGCTGTGGGAGATGTGGGTGATCGAGGGCATCTCCGAAACCGATCCGTTCGGCGGCGGCGATGTCGGCCTGATGATCAAGGTGCACCATGCCGCGGTCGACGGGGTGTCGGCGGCCAACCTGATCAGCACGCTGTGCGACGTCACGCCCGACGGCCCGCCACCAGAGCCGGTCGCGGGCTTCGGCGGCGCGAGGCCGCTCGAGATCGCCGCCGGCGGCCTGGTGCGCGCATTCCTGCGTCCGTGGCAGCTGACGCGAGCGGTGCCCGCGACGATGCAGACCCTCTTCAGCACGATCACCCGCGCGCGCAGCGGCAAGGCCATGGCCGCGCCCTTCTCGGCCCCCGCGACCGTGTTCAACGCCGAGATCACCTCGGACCGGACCATCGCCCTGGCCCAACTCGAACTCGACGACGTCAAGCGGGTGAAGAACGCGTTCGACGTCAAGGTCAACGACGTCGTGATGGCGCTGTGCGCCGGCGCGCTGCGCGAGTATCTGCTCAAGCGCGGCGAGCTGCCGGACAAGCCGCTGATCGCGGTGGTCCCGGCGTCCGTGCACGACAAGTCCGACCGCCCCGGCCGCAACCAGCTCTCCGGCTTCTTCAACAACCTTCAGACTCACATCGAGGACCCCGCCGAACGGCTGCGCACCATCGCCGAATCCAGCTCTCGCGCAAAGGCTCACAGCGCCGACATCGCCCCTACGCTGCTGGCCGATGTGACCCAGGCGCTGCCGCCCGCCTTGTTCGGCATGGCGATGGAGGTGTTGTCCCACACGCCGTTGAAGCGCACGCCGATCCACAACGTGGTGATCTCGAATGTGGCTGGGCCGCAGGACAAGCTGTACGCGATGGGCGCGGAGATGAAGGCGCTCTACCCGCTAGGACCGATCTTCCATGGCTCGGGCCTGAACATCACCGTGATGTCGCTGGAGGGCAAGCTGAACGTCGGGATCATCTCGTGCCGCAAACTGGTCAACGACCTGTGGGATCTGGCCGACCGCTTCGAGACCGCGCTCGACGAATTACTGACCGCCTGCTGACCGCTTGGCGGGCTTGATCAGCCACAGCGCCAGGATGATCGCCGCGATCGGGCCGACGGCCATGATCAGGCTCAACGTGTGGATCGCGTCGACGGCGTTGTGCGGCGCCTGCTCCACCACCAACCGCGCCTGCTCCGGGTTCACCATCTGCGCGCCGTGACCGCCGTGCACGGTCAGCAGCGCCTCGCGGGTCTCGGCGCGGGTGACTCCGGAGTGCGACAGGTCGTGCGCGCTGTCGGTGAGGAACAGGTTGATGCCCACGAGCGCGAAAAGCGCAGGGCCAAGCGAATATCCGCCCTCGTTGACCGCGCTCTTGACCGCCGACACCGCGCCGCCGAGATCGTCGGGCGCGCTGCTCATCATGATCATCGCCTGCGGAGTCGTGACCAGGGCTCCGCCCACCACGATCAGCGCGGTGGTGACGAACACCGTCGTGCGCGTGGTGTCCAAATCGAAGAACCGCATCATCAGCAGCCCGCCGAGCATGACCACGAGCCCGGTGACCATGACGGCGCGGGGGCTGAACCGGTTCGCGGTCGGGCCTGCGGAGGTGGCGGCGACGGCGGCCAGCGCGGTCGCGGGGATCAACAGCAGGCCGAACAACTCGTGCGACTCCTTGCGGATCGTGACGAGATAGAACGACAGCAACACCATCGACCCGCCGAGCACGATGTTGAACATCACCCCGGCGGTGACGGCGGCGTTGAACCGCCCCGTCCGGAACACCCGCATGTCGAGCGCCGGGTCGGTCGTACGCAACTCCTGTGCGACGAAGGCACATCCGGCCAGAAGCCCGATGCCGATCGCGACCAGGCCCACGGTGTTGATGCCCGTCTCGATACGCGAGACACCGAAGATCAGCCCCAGCAGCGCGACGGCGAACAACGCCATTCCGACCACGTCGAGCCGACGCTCCGCGCGCACCGTCTCGGGCACGAACCGCCACGTGACCAGCAAGCCCAGAAGGCCGATGACCGGAACGACGAAAAAGCATGCGCGCCAGCCGATCGCATGGCCGAGCATGCCGCTGAGGGCCGGCATCGGGGTGGCGACGGCGTAGCCCACGCCAAAGTAGGCCGCGATCGCCGCGGCGCGCCGGCCCGGCGGGAACACCGCGTTCGTGATCGCCAGCGACAGACCGATCAGGAACGCCGACATCACGCCCGCCCCCGCCCGCGCGATGATCAGCACAACGAGCACGGGTGCCACGGCGGCGAGGACGCTGAACGCGATTGCCCCGGCCATCCCGAGCAGGTACATCCGCCGCATGCCGTACAAGTCGCCCAGCGCGCCCGCGCTCAGCACGGCGGCCGCCATGGTCAGCGTGGCCAGGCTGGCGACGAACGTGGACGTGGTGCCGCTGATGTTCAGGCCGGCCGAGATGAGTTGCAGGTTCGCCGAGAACGTGGTCGGGTCGCCGATCGCGATGGCATAGCCCAGGCCCATCGCGATCACGGTCATGACGGCAGCGAGCCCCGACACCTGACGCTGCTCGGCGTCGACACGAGTCCCGTCCGGCACGCGCGGGATGTTACCGGCGCAATAGCGCCGCCATCACCTCTTTCGAGGGGACCATCGCGGCGGTCAGCGCGATGGTGTGTCGCCCGACCGGCACATCAACCACCGGACCGGTCGGCTCGCCGTCGAGCAGCACCGCGACATCGGGCGGCAGCGCTGCCAGTTCGACGCGGGCGCCTGTGTCGGTCGAGACGTCGATCGATGACGTGGGCAGCGACGCGAGTCCGGCCCTCTCGACGTCGATGGTGACACCCCCGACGCCGACGAGCTTCACCGTCAGGAACGGTATGGGCTCGACGGCAGGGCCTGTGCGCCAGAGCAGTTCGGTGTACAGGCCGGGGGAGAGGTCGAGGTCGGGTTCGACGCCGCGGCGTCGGCTGATCGTGCGCGTCGGGTCCGGTCGCGCATAGGAGCGCGCGTCGACCGACGCGACCGCGCCACGCTTGCCGGCCAGGGCGGGATCGGCCGTCAGACCCGATATCCACCAGACGCGTTCGGGGCCGAGCCCGAGATCCGGTCGCACGAGCTCCGGATACCAGGAGTAGGTGATGTGCCCGGGGTCGGATTGGCGGAGTTCGGTGCCCATGTGCGCGATCGGATCGTCGAACTCGTCCTCGAGCACCCACGTGACGTGGTCCTCGAAGGGGTAGACGGTGAACCGGTAGCGGTAGCCCAGCCGATCCAATTCGAGCACCTGCGACAGCACGGAGGTGATCGGGACGAGTTGGTCGAGCACGCCGTGGGCGATGACGAAAGGAAGCCATCGCGCGTTGGGCAGAAGTTCCCAGGTGTCGCCCGCGCGGGCGCACGGGGAGTCCAAGTCGAGGTTGCCCGGGACGTCGACGTTGGGCAGCAGTCGCACACCGCAGACCGGAGGCCCGGCCAGCACCACGGCTTGTGCGAACACCTCCGGGTAGGTCAGGCCCAGCTTGTACGCGGCGTAGCCGCCCATGGAGTAGCCGGAGACCACCGTGCGGTTGGGGTCCGTGCCGAGTTGTTCGGCCACCCGCGCCCACACTTCCCACACATCGAGTTCGCCCTCGTCGAAGTACCAGCACGACGGTCCGCGGGCCAGCGGTGTCACCACCACCGACTCGCGATCCTCGCAGACCTGATGCAGCAGCCTCGGGTCGATCGCGGCGAACTGGTTCTGGCCCAACGCAAGCGAGTGCAGCAGCAGCGTCAGCGGTAGCTTGCGGCCGGGCGCGTAGGTGGAGGGCAGGCAGATCGAGTACGGCTGCACACGGCCCAGGAACTGCGGGTCGGTGCTGAAGATGTTCGTCTTCGCGACGCCCTGGCCGAGCTCGATCGATGAGACATACCACCGCGTGGAGGTGCCCCGCACGATGGGTTCGTCGGTGGTGGCGCGCTCGGCGAGTCGGTCCCACGCGACCGGAATCGAGAACTCGGTGACGTCGCCGTCGTTGAGTGCGGCGGCCTGAGCCTGATCGGACCAGAAGTTCAGGTGAGCCTTCTCCTGCTGATGGCTGCGGAAGGCGACGTTGTAGACGTTCGGTTGGCCGGGCCGCGCACCGCGGGTGACGGGCACGTCGGCGAAGGCCTGCCCCGTCTCGTCGGCCAACCCGGCGGCCAGGCGGACGGTCCACGTTCCGTCGGGTTCGACGAGGGCACGGGGCACTTTGGCGAGGAAGGACCGGGACTGCATGTCGACCTCGTGCTCGACGGGCGTCGACGACCCTGTGGCGAGGTCGATCAGCCGCGCGCCCGTGGCCGAGATGAGCAGGGCGGTGTCGATGCCGGCGGAGGTGACGCCGGCGTTCGCGGGCCACTCGTTGGTGTGCGCTGCGGTGCGGTCGGTGTCGAAGGTGAACAGCGCGATGGGGATTGACGGGTCGAGAAGGGTGTTCCAGTCGACGCGCCACCAGGTGTGGGTGTCGGTGAGGCCGATCGCGACGCGGAAGATGTCGGCGCCGTTGCGCGCCGCGGGCCCGTCGGGGTAGACGTAGGTGCCGCGCGGGGGCACGAGTCCGCCGGTCGGGATGTCGACCGGCACGCCGGTCGCGCCGTGGTCGTCGTAGAGGAAGTCGGTCCAGAAGAACGCGCCGCCGGCGTAGCGGCCGGTGCCGCAGGTGCGGGGGAAGTCTTCGCCGAACGGCCAGTCGGCCGGCGCGGGGAGTTTCGGTTCCGGCCGGAGCGCAGCGGACGGTACGCCCTCGGGCATGCCGTTGATGACTCTGAGGTCCGATGGCGGGGCGAAATCCTGTGGTGCCACGGCCTTCAGGACGGATTCGGCTGCGCGGAGTCCGACGCGCACGGGCAGCAGCGCCAGGTCGATGAGGGACATTGCCCCAACGTAGGAGGAGCGCGGCGTCCGGCGGGGGATTTACGGCCGGAGTCTCAGCAGGGCGCCTTGATCTGGAAGGGCATCGTACGGGTCTGTCCCGGATTCTTCCCGTCGGCGCCGATCACGGTGCCGGTGATCGTGTAGACGTTGCCACTCGTGGTCGCCTCGGCCTTACCGGCGTCGCCGCCCGCGGCCCCGTTGATCTCGTTGACGTTCTCGATGTTGACGGTCCGCACGACGGGCTTCTCGCCGCCGAGCTCGAGGAACACCTGCGCGCTGCCCGTCGTGGCCTTGGCGTCGATCTGCATCGACCACTCGTGCTGCGTGCACTCGACGGACTTGGTGTCCAGGCCGTTGCCGTCGACGACGATCCGGCCGGACTGGGCCGGCTCCTCGGACGGCGTCGACCCGACCAGACCACAACCCGAGACGACGGCCGCCGCCGCCAGCACCGGCACTGCGCTTGACCGGATTCGCATGAGACACCTCCACCCTTGGCGTGGGGAGGTTACCGCGGCGAGGCGCCGCCGAGGGTCGTCATCGGCCGTTTCGCCGGAAAACGGCCCGGGTAATAAAGCCGGGTGTCAGGCGGGTCGGCGACAGCATGAGCTTCAAGGGCGCAGTCAACGGGGCCACCGAGAGTCGTGTGGTCGAGTTTCTGGCGCGTGCCGGATATCCCGTCAGCGGAACGCTGCACCTGCTCGTCGCGTACACGATCGTGCGGATCGCGCTCGGCCTCGGCGGTGACGCCGACCAGTCCGGCGCGCTGGCGACGCTGGCCACCGAGGGCGGCGGGAACATCTCTCTGTGGATCGTCGCCGGCGGGCTCATCGCGCTGGCGATGTGGCGATTCGCCGAGACGGTATTGGGCCTGCATCCCGGTGAAAGCACCGAGGCGCACAAACGTGACTCGCCACTCATGAACCGGCTCAGGGCCTTTGGGCTGGGTCTGGTCTACCTCGCGGTCGCGTTCACCGCGGTGCAGATCGCGCTGGGCGCCCGGGTTCGCGGCAGCGAGCAGACCTCCGGGTTGAGCGCGAGGCTGATGCAGTCCGACGGCGGCAAGGCGGTGCTGGTGCTCGCGGGGCTGGCGATCGCCGTGATCGGCGCCTACTTCGTCCACAAGGGCGCGACGAGGAAGTTCCTCAACGACCTCACGGTCCCGGGCGGACGGCTCATCACGGTGCTGGGTGTCTGCGGCCATGTCGCCGAGGGCGCAGTGCTTTTCGCGGCCGGACTGTCGATCGTCGTGGCGACCTACGCCAGCGACCCGGCCAAGTCGACGGGACTCGACGGGGCGGTCAAGGCGCTCGGCCGTGCAGACTTCGGGGCCACCATCCTGATCATCGCGGCGGTGGGCTTCGCGGCGTACGGGCTGTACAGCTTCGCGCTGGCCCGGTACTCCCGCATGTGACGTTTCCTTTCCGGGCGATCGAGGTATCCGAGCGGCAAGTCGAGCCTCGAGGAGGGAACATCGTGAGCGCAGCGGACAAGGCGAGGAACAAGGTCGACAACGTCGCCGGTAAGGCGAAGGAGGCGGTCGGCAACCTGACCGGCGACGCACGCACCCGCGACGAGGGGCGCAGCGACCAGGCCGTCGCCAACCTCCGCGATGCCGGCGAGAAGTTCAAGGACGCCTTCAAGAAGTAGCGCTTCGGTTCAGTCGTAGATGACGGCCAGCCCGCGGCGCCGGAGGTCTTCCAACCCGTCCAGCATGGCCTTGATCTGCTCGGGTGTGTGTCCCGCCCAGTCGGTGATCTCGCCAACGATCTTGACCGGCTCGCGGGTGCGGTAGGACCGCGTCGGGTTGCCTGGCAGCTTCTTGTCCGTGACGTTCGGGTCGTCCTCGACACCACCTAGGGGTTCGACGATGTAGATGCGGCCGCGTCCCTCGCCTGCCGCCAGCTCGGCGCCCCAGGTGGCGGCGTCCAAGGTCTGCGTGATGTAGACGTGGTTGGAGATGCGCCCGTCTTCGAAATTCGACGGGCGCCCCGGCACCAGCAGGTCGCCGACGGCGAGGTCGGCCTTGGTGCCGTGGAGGTAGGCGCCAGATTCGTGGACTTCGAACGGTTTTGGCGGGTTCGACACGCTGCTCCTTCGTCCGTGGTGGTCGTGGCCGGACGATTGTGCAGCAGGTCAGGGGCCTTGCCGCAAGCCCCACCCCCTGTCGTAAAGTGAGAGTGGGACGACATTCGCAGGTCTATCGCGTCTCCCGGAAAATCCCCTTCGCAGCATCGGCGTCGTCGATGGCGGCCAAGGCATCTGGTTCGTCGGTGGACGGGCTTCGGGAATTGGGATAGGTCACGTGGCGGTAGGGCCGGTCGGTATTCAGTTCCCAGGGAAACGGCATACGCTCTCCATCGGCGTCGGCAATAGCCGAAGACGCTACGCACCATTCCGCGGTGCCGGGTAACTATCCGGTACGGGATGTATTGCGAATGGAGAACTTGAATTCTTCTGACGCAGGCCTTATTCGGGCTTTTCGAAGTGCTGGTAGTCCTTCGGGGTATCCCAGTCGCCGCCCCAGGTCCAGCCGCGGTCGGTGAAGACCTTCACGGCGGGGTCGCCGTCGTGCAATAGACCCGGGTCTATGCGGGTGCGATCGAGATAGGGGCCAGCGGTGGCGGGTTGGAGGTCGCCCGCGTCGTCGATGTACGGGTTGATGAGCGGATTGATGTCGATGGCCCGGCCGTACGCGTGGTGAGACCAGTTGCCGGAGCCGGGGATATCGCGGCAGTTGAAGGCCGAAGTGTTGTTGTCGCGCATGGACAATTCGTCCTCGGCGCCCGGGTAGCGGTCGGGCGTCTGCATCTTCTCGATCGGATAGCGCGCGTCGCGGAGATGCTCGAAGATCTCGATGACCTCGGGCACCAGGTCCTCGTGTACGACAAGCTCTCCGCGGTGTGTCTGCAGATCCATTCCGAGGAAGTCAATTTCGACGAGCCGCAGGCGCTCCGGTGCCAAAGGGCATCCGGGACGCCAACTTTCGCCGAGGTCGGAGGCAGTGACCGGCAGAACGCGGGCGGGGGTCGGCGACGGGTTGGTGGTCGCGTGCGGAGGAGGTGGGGCCGCCGCGGTGGTCGGCTCAGCGGTGGTCGTGCTCGGCGGTGGCGTGGGTGCGGCCGGCGGCGATGGGGACGAACACTGCACGAGCATCACGGCTCCGGCCGCGAGCGCGACGACGGCTATCCGACGGCTGTGGGTCACCGCCGGATCGTACTGCCCTCGGCGGCGGCCGCACTGCATGTCAGGGCAGATAGAACCCGCGGATGCGGTAGAAGCGGCCGCGGCCGAGCAGGGCGTTGGCGGCCTGCAGGCCGGACATCACCGCGGCCTCGATGCAACCGGCGTTCATCCCGCAGTCGGTCCAGTCGCCGGCCAGCACGAGGTTGTCGTAGCCGCCCTCGTCGGGCCGCAGCCGGTACTTGTCCGATCCGGGGACCGATTGGACGTAGCGGTCGGACGGGTCGATGTTGACGCTGACGTGCTGAGTGGCGAGGGCATCGCGGCCACGGTGGCCGTTGACGCCGCTGAGCAGGTGCCACGCGAAGCCGTCGGCGCTGGTCGCGCCGGGAAGATAGAGCCCGACGTGACGGTCGAGATACCGGACGGCGGCGGTGCACACGGCGTCGCGGCTACGGCGGACGTAGTCGTCGTAGGGTCCGTCGACCGGCCACGGTGCATCGAACGCGCCGCAGAAGTAGGCGACGGTGCCGGGGCGGTCGTGGGCCGGCCAGTCCTCGGCCCACAACGTCTGCGGCATCGACGCCCACGTGTCGAACGGGGGCACGTAGGCGCTGGTCGTCACGCCGGGCCGCGGCCAACCCAGCGTCGGTTCGTCGGGCCGCAGCCAGATCTGAAACGCTTGCGTCGCGACGGTGCGGACATGCTCGGTCATCGCCCGCCACTCCGGCTGATCATCGATGAGCTCTGCGGCAACGAGTTCCACCATGCCCAGCGACATCGCGAGCACGACATGGTCGAAATCGACCCCACACCGCAACATTCGCGTTTCGACGTCACAGCGGTCGCCGAAATGCGATTCCAATGTGTCCATTCCGGGCCGGCCTCGAACCTGTTCGGCGAGCGGCTCGTTCGGGAAGACGGGCAGCCCGCCCACCCGGATCAGCGGCCGATATTCGTCGACACCGTCGGCGAGCGCGAGCTGACGACCGATCCCGATGGCGTCGATGCGTCTGCGCGCTGGGTCGAGGTGCAGGCTGTCGACGCGGTGAAAGAACTCGAATCGGACACCCCGCCGCCGCAGCACCTCGTAGATGGGTGCGATCACGATCTCACCCATGCCGGCGGTCATCTTCCAGAAGATCGCGCCCTTGTACTCGAAAAGCACCAGGCCCGTGAGGAATACCGCCAGTCCCGCCGCAAACGCCGGTCGCTCGGGATCCCCGTCGGCGTACCCGAAGACGAGGTCGTAAAGACCGCGGATCAACGGGAACTCCAGCACATCGGGGTGGGCGCCGTGGCGCAGGATCCACTGGCCGAAGTCCTCGTCGTTGATCGCGCGGAAGCCGCGGGGATCGGTCACCAGGTTGTCGGCGATGAGCCCGCGCACTACGGCCACCACGAGGGAGACCAGCAGCCACGACCGTTTGTGGTCGGGGCGGTGCTCGCAGTCGAGGGTCCGGCCGACGGCGGCGACGGCAGCGTCGAGCAGTTGTGGCGGTGTCGACGAGGTCGGCCCCATCGCCGCGGTCAGCACTGCGAAGGCGGCTCGTTGCACCGATTCGATGGCGGTTTCGGCCGACGGCAGGCGCGGAGACGGCGACAGGACGAGGCCCACCGGTTCGGTGTCGCGCAGCGAGCGGGTGAAGTCGACGAGCAGTTGCGCGGCCCGGCGCAGGAAGCCGACGGCGGTGATCTCGCGTCCGGTCGAACCCGGTTCTCCCGGCAGTTCGTCGTTGCGGGTGAACGTGCCCAGCCAGGTCAGCCAGTCGTCGCCCCACCGGTCCGCCAGCCCGAGGTTGTCCGCGGGGATCAGCGCTTGGTCCCAGGTGTGAATCGGTGCCGTGGGATCGGTTGTGGCGCGGTCGAGTTCGGTGTAGCACTCGCGGAGCAGGCCGAAGGCGTTCTCGTAGGACCCCAGCCAGATGTGCAGGCCGTGCTCCTCGATGCGGCCGTGGGGCCCGCGGCTCGATGCGGCTTTACCGCCGAGTCGCCAGCCGCGTTGGTAGACGGTGATGGAGTCGAACCGGTCGTGCCAGCCCGGCTCGCTCAGCCGCCAGGCCGCGCTGAGGCCGGCCATGCCGCCGCCGAGAATGGCGACCTTGCCCCCGGGCCGTTTCACGCGAGCAGCGCCCGGGCCCCGACGAGCTCGGGCCACGTGCTGTCGGGCGAGAACCGGTCGACGGCCTCGGCGAGTACTTGCCGCGCCGGATCGCCGCCCAGCCGGTAAAGATCCGCCGCAGTACGTAGTTCGAAGATGGTCGCGCCTTGCGTGCGCGCGAGCGCAAGGGCGTCCCGCAGACAGCGGTCGCGAGCGTCGGCGTCGCTCTCCGTGTGCGCCCGCAGGCGCAGCAGCTCGGCGTCGTAGAAGTGCACATCGGTGTCGGCGGCCAGCTGTAGTGCCGCGTCGAGCCGTGCGCGGGCTTCGTCCGCCCGACCCGCGGCGGACAGAAGTCTCGCCACGACGCTGTCGTAGAAGGTGAGGAACATCCGCACTTCGGCTGCGCGCCAGGCCTCGACGAGCATCGTCATGGTATTGATGTGTCTTTCGAGAGCGGTGGGCTCGACAGGGTTGCGCGTCAGCGCCCGCAACCCGTCGACGGTGCACTGCTGGGTCGCGGCGATGAGGGCGAAGGCATCGAAGCCGTATCGTTCGGCGTCGGCCGCCATCGCGGCGACGGTCGCGGCGGCCCGGTCGAGGTCGCCGGCCTCGATGTACATCCACGCTTCGTAGCTTCGCGCGTAGGCGGCGCTGTACGGCCCCTGCGGAAAGCCGAGGTGTTCGACGCGCCGGGCGGTACGGTCGAATTCGTCCTGCGCACCGGCGAAGTCACCCATCACGAGCCGGGCAGCGGCCAGGTGCGTGTAGATCGAAGCCAGGGGTTCGTTCGGGATGAACCAGTGCGCCTCGTCCTCTCCGGCGCCGACATCGGTCCGCGCGGCGATCGACTCCAAAGCCTCCCGGGCAGAAGAGAACTGACCCCGGTACCACGCCAGCATCGCGAAGCCTGCGTCGTTGTTCACCAGGAACCATGCGACGTCGCGCTTCTGTCCGGCGCGCACCGCGGTGAGCACCTGTTCGGCACGTTGCAGATCGGCGCGGGTGGCGAAGTAGCCGTACAGCGCGGTCATCGTGGTGACGAACTCCTCGGTGAGATCGGTTCCCACCACTTGCAGGCAGCGTTCGAAGTCGACCGCGGCCTGGGCGCTGGATGTACCTTCGACCGCCGATGCGAGGAAGCCCCGCCGAAGCCGGATCTCCACCTCCCGCCGGTCCCGGTGAGCACCGGGCGCCATGCGCTCGACCCGTGCGATCGCCTCGTTCAGGAAGCCGAGGGATTCCCCGAGCGCGCCGCGCCGGCGGGCGTCGGAGGCGGCCTGCTGGTACGCCGTCGCCGCGTCGTCGAATCGCTGTGCTTCGTCGTAATGCCTTGCCACAAGGCGCCACTCGGGCTTCCCGTCCGCCGAGCCGGCGTCGAGGGCGGCCGCGATCCGGCCGTGCAGGGTCCGGCGGACACTCGGTGGTGACAGCTCGTAGGCGACCTCGCGGAGGAGTTCATGGCGAAACCGGAAGGTGTCCGAGCCGATCCGTTCGATGACGCGGGCATCCTCGAGGGCGCCGAGGACGTCGTCGACCTCGTCTTCCGCGAGCTCCGCCGCTGACAGCAGCAGCTGGCGGTCGAACTCTCTCCCGATCGTAGCGGCGGCCTCCACGACCGGAACGGTGTTGCGTGTCGCACGCAACCTCGACAACAAAGACTCGTACAGCGTGTCGGGAACATGGCCGGTGTGCTCTGCCAGAGGGACGCGGTCGAGCGCCGTGATGACCTCCTCGATGTACAGGGGCACACCGTCGCAACGCTGCCGCACGGATCGTCGGACATTGGCAGATACCTCGGGTGCGAGCGCGGCGATCAGCGCATCGGTGTCGTTGTCGCTCAAAGCCTTTACGTCGAAGATCTTCAGGTTGTCGGCACTCGGGAGCTTGGTGGCGTCGCGGGCGGTGATGACCACTAGCACTCGGCGCAGATGAGCGCTCAGTATTCTGTCGACCACTTCGACGGTCGACGGATCGAACCAGTGCAGGTCTTCGATGACCAGCAGCCCTGGACCCTGGCCGAGGGCCGCGATGAGGTAGTCATGCACGCTCTCGACGATGTCCTCGTAGAGCTTTCCGCCTTCGGCCTTGGCGGCTTGGTAGCCAGCCTCGGCGGCGATGCCGAGGACCGGCGCAAGCAGCGGCAGCGTGGTGGCCGGGTCGCGCCCGAGGTCGGTGATCTCCTTCTCGAGCAGCCGCAGCCGATCGCTCTGATCCGTGAGCCGGTCTATGCCGCAACGACGTTCGAGGAGATCGCGGATGGGGTGCAGACCCGCGGCGGTGTGAAACGGCGAGCCGAAGACCGTGATGACGGTGGCCCCGGACTCCTCGGCGAGGTCGACGGCCGCTTGGGCGAGGCGGCTCTTACCGATACCGGCCTCGCCGACGAACGCGACGCCCGACGTATCGAGGGAGCCCGCGTGGGCTCGGGCCCAGCTCTGCTCGAGATAGTCGAGCTCCTCGACGCGGCCGACCAAGGGCCCCAACGGTGCTCGGGCAGGCGTCGTCCGCTCACCGATTACCTCGTGATGAACGACCGGCTCCTCGACGCCCTTCACGGGCTGAGCGGGGCGCAGCGCGAGCTCGAAGGTGTCGCGGATCAGGGGTTCGACGGCGTCGCTGACCACGACTGTCCCTGGCGGCGCGATGCTGGACACCCGCGCGGTGAGGTTCGCGGCGAAACCGTAGACGTCGTCCTGGCTCGTGTCGAGGTACACCAGGCCGCGGTGCACGCCGACGCGGACGCTGACGTCGACACCGAAGCGCTGGCGTGCCTGGGCGCTGAGCCGGGCCACGTCGCGGGTGATGTCCAGCCCGGCCTGCACCGCCCGGCGCACGTCGTTCTCATGGGCGCGCGGATAGCCGAAGACCACCAGCAAGCCATCGCCTTTCGTGGATCCGATGTGGCCCTCGTAGCGGTCGACTATGCGTTGCACCTGGTCGCGGTACTTTCCCACGATGATGCGGTACGCCTCGGGCTCGATGCGGGTCGAGAGCACGGTGGAGTCGACGAGGTCGCAGAACAGCAGCGTCAGCCTGCGCAGTTCACCGCCCGTCGTGGGAGCTGCCAGAAGGTCCTCGGCGTCGGGGTTTCCGTGGTCGACCGCCAGCACTCGCTCGGCCAACGATGTCGCGGTCGCCCGGTCACCGCGGTTGATGGCTTGTACTGCTCGATCAAGCAATTCATCGACCGCTCGCCGGTGATCGCGTTCGGTCACAGCTCGATGAACACCTTTACGATCTTGTCGGGCTTGCCGTCCGAAGAGCTCACCCGCACGTCGGCGAAGTAGACCGAGCCGGGCAGCCCGGTGGCGTCGACACTGATGCGGAAGGTCTTCGCTGTGGGCTTCAAGGCGCCGAGCGGTTTCGACTGTGGATCACGTCCGGCGTTGGGAAGCAACGTGATTCGGTCATGCGGGACGGAGTGGTAGCCATTCGACAGCGGTGTGTCCAATGTGAGCTGACGGTGTACGTCGACTCGTTCAGTGGCGAAGTCGTCCGATTCCACAGTCCTCTTCACCGTCGGAGCGGCGGGTGCGGCCGCCGCGCTCGCGGAACCGGTTGACCCGCAGCCGCAGTCGCTGACGGGTGCGCAGTTCTTCTGTGCGGCACAGCATTTGAGGGCCGCGGAGGTGAACGCGAGGCTGCCCTTGACCGCGACATCGACGAGCTGCTGCACGGTGGCGGCGCAGTTGTGCGGCAGCGGGTGGGGCTCGCCGACGTCGATGCGGTTGGTGGAGCCACCGGTGGTATGGCTGCAGTTCATCAGTGCCCCTCGTCTTGTGGGCTCGTGCCTTGGCTGAGCATGAGACTCAGGATGCGCCACGGGTCGGTCGCCATCCGCGCCGAAACCTTGGCACCGAAATCGACCATCTCGGTTGGGTCGAAACCGCATTTGGCCCAGCGGTTCACCAGCCCGGCGTATTCCGTCGACACCTCGGTGACGCAGCTGGCCCACAGGTCGACGGCCTCGGCGACGGCAGGCGGGAAGGACTGCTGACATCCGCACGGCGCCGGCGCGGCCGCCGACGCGCAGACGGTCGGATCGATCGGCTTGGCCGGCTTGCCGGTGGGAGCCGACACCTTCCAATCCACGAGGCCCGACGGCGGATTCAGCGCGCAGTCGACGAGCATGTTCTCACCGATGGCGGCGTACCCGCCGAGAACGGCGAACATGAGGGTGGCGAACGGCGGAACACCAGCGAACTTCACCTCCTTCAGTGTTCTGATCCGGGTACCGCGCTTTTCCTTCTCGAAGCTGATGTAACCGCGGTCGAGGACCGTGAACCCGTCGTGAGCGGTGTTGGCGAGGTCGTCGTCGATGTCGTAATTGACGAACGCGCCGTCGCCTTTCTCGCCCTTCCAATACTTGATCGCCGTCTTGATGCGGTAGCCCGGGATGACCCCGCACAGAGTGCTGATGCTCTCCAGCACCCTGCTCCACCCGTAACTGTCCGGCGTCTTCGGGATGGGACTCATATCGCAGAAGAACGGGGAGCAGTTGTCCCAGTTGAGTGGGTCGACCACCTTCTTGACTTTGTCGACGGACAGTCCATCTCTGAAATAGCTGACCTTGAGAACGGCGTACTCGCCGCAGGCGTCGCGCCGCAGGCTGTAGTCGTACGACAGATGACGCACGTAAGACAGGACCGCTTCGCTGACCAGGTTATCGTTCACCGCTGCTTCGATGACTCCGACGAAACTGGCGCGGCCTTGGAAGTCGCGGTCGAAGAGGTCGAGCAGCGCTTGCCCGCCGGCCCTCGACTGGGACCCGGTCTCGCCGGGTACGGCCACCGAGAGCGCGTCGACGAACAGCTGACGCTCGTCCTCGGTGCGGGACCTGAACTGCGCGTGTGCGCCGATGACGTAGAGCAGGCGGGCCATCTCGACGGGCCCGATGCCGACGTCTTCCTGTACCGCGGCTTCGGCGCGCATCGCGGCGAACTCGCGTAACGCCGTTGTGCGTGACGGGAATTCCGTTTGTTCCGGATCGATCGAAAGTTGGCGGACGAAGCGGCGGATGTCGCTGAACCAGCCCTGACGTCCCGGGCCGGTGGTCCCGGGGAGGAAGGCCTCCACTCGTTCGGTGACGTTCGGGTCCTCGAGGGCGACCACGGTGTCGTCGAGCGCGCCATAGAGCGCGAGCAAAGAGTGAAGGGTGGCCATTCGCGTCTCCTCCCCCCGCGGGTGGGCTTAGCATACCGTCCATCGCCTGTTCGAGCAGGCTATTGCCGGGGAGGTAAAAACGGTTTATGACCCGCACGTTTGGCGAGGAGGGGAGCCTCGGAGACCTTCCGTGGGCGTCAGTATTCGACCCCGCCGCCAATGCCCGAGCGCTGAGCGCGATCCAGGCGGAGGGGTTTCGGGCGGCCAGCCAGATCGTCGACCGGTTCGTGCGCCTTGCCCGGACCGACGGCGAGGGCGCGACGACGGAATCGGTCGCGGGGCCCCCCGACCTCGAGCGGCTCACGCGCGCGTGGTGGTCGGTGGCCGGCCAGTTTCTGCTCGGCGGAGCGCGGGCGCGGGACGTGGAACTCGATCTGTCCAGTGCGGGAGGCCAACAGGGTGTCGTCCTGGAGTCGGCGCTGCCGGGCCGTGCGGAGACGGTGGTGTGGCTGCACAACCGCACCGACGACGATTTCGGCCGAATCCAGTTGCGGTGCAGCGACCTTCTCGCGCGGAGCGGTTCGGTGATCAGCTCGCGCGAGCTGGCGTTGGACCCGGCGGTGGTGGAGATGCCGCCGCGGTGTAGCCGCGGTATCGCTGTCGCACTTGAGGTGTCGGAGTCGACGGCGCCTGGCGTGTACCGGGGGACCATGCTCGTCGACGCCGACGACAGCTTGTGGCTTCCGGTCGTGCTCACGGTGCGGGCACCGGCGCCATGACGAGCACCGCCGACCGGGCCGATCTGGTGGCATCGGTCGACGATCGGTTGCGGGAGGTGGCGCGCACGGTTCGGCGTTCGATGCTGGACGCGCTTCCCGACGGCGAGCCGGGCCGTTGGCTCTATGCACCCATGCGCGAGTATCCGTCCCGTCCCGGTAAGGCCTTGCGCCCGGCGCTGTGCCTGGCCGCCAGCCGGGTGTTCGGTGCCGATACGGACGAGGCGCTCGGTGTCGCCGTCGCGATCGAATTGTTGCACAACGCTTTCCTTGTGCACGACGACATCGCGGACGGCAGCGAGATGCGCCGGGGTAGGCCCACATTGGCGGCGAACTACGGGATGGCGGCGGCGTTGAACGCGGGTGACGGGTTGGCCGTCGTCGCGGGCCAGGTGTTGCGGCGGGCCACCCGTCGGCTGGATCGCGACCTGGCGGACCTGGTGTGGGCCGAGTTCGACACGATGGCGATGCGTACGCTCGAGGGCCAGGCGCTCGAAGTGGGTTGGCAGACCGACCAGATCGAGGAACTAGGCCCTTCGGACTACCTCGAGCTGATCATGCACAAGACGTGCTGGTACACCACCATCCACCCGCTGCGTGTCGGCGCGATCGTCGGCTCGCGCGGGACCGCAGACCTGGCGCCGTTGGTGCGATTCGGGTTCCACTTCGGCGCCGCTTTTCAGATCAGGGATGACCTGCTCAACCTGATCGGCGACGAACGGCTGTACGGCAAGGAGATTCTCGGCGATCTGTATGAGGGTAAGCGGACGCTGGCGCTGGTCCATCTCTTGTCCGAGGCGCGGGGCGAGGACCGGTACTTCCTTCGGAAGTATCTGCGGTTGGAGCGTTCCGAGCGGTCCCGCGAGGTAGTGCAGCGGGTCCGTGCCCTGATGGACGAGTACGGCAGCATCGAGTTCACCGGTGAGTATGCGGAGGGCATTCTGCTCGTCGCCGAGGAGTATTTCGAGCAGGCGTTCGCCGGAGCCCGTCCCGGTCCAGACCTCGACTTCTTGCGTGCGCTGGTGCCGTACGTGTGGGCGAGGTGGCGTTGATGGATCTGTCTATTCGGCAAGCATATTCACTGCACGGGTGAAGAGGCTTGGGGCGGCCGCCGCCGCCGGCACCAATCGCGCGCGAACCGACGGAAACGCCGTGGCGCGCACGAGTCCCGCGGTAAGGATCCGGTAGCGCCGCGACATCCGTCGCCACTGCCGCTCGTAGTCGGCGGGCCGGTCCTGGGCGATGCAGTCCACCAGCAACTCGGCGGCGCCGAACGCGATGCCCAGCCCTTCACCGGTCAGCGCGTCGACGTAGCCGGCGGCGTCACCGACCAGGAGCACCCGCCCCGCGACCCGCCGCCGCACCCGCTGTCGCAACGGCCCGGCCGCCAGTTCGGGTGCGTGACCGCGTTCCGCGACGCGTTCGCGCAGGGCGGGAAACGAGGTGAGGTGGTGGTCGAACCCGCCTCGTCGCGCAGTCAGGACCGCGACGCCGACGCAGTCGTCGGCCACGGGGGTGACGTAGGCCTCGCCGTCGTCGGACCAATACACCTCGACGCAGTCGCTCCACGGCGCCACCGCGTAATGCCGGCGGATGCCCCACCGCCGCGGTCCGGACGCAGGTACGGCCAGCCCGAGCGAGCCGCGGATGGGCGAGTGCAGACCGTCCGCGGCCGCCAGATAGCGTGCGTGAAAGCCGTTACAACGCACCGATTCCGCATCCTGCTGAACACTCCCGACGGTGCCGCTCTCGATGCGAACCCCGGCCTTCGAGGCCGCCTCCCACAGCGCCTCGTGCAGCACGGTCCGGCGGACTCCGCGCCCCCGCCCGTCGCGGAACGGCCCGGTGACACTGCGCCGTCCGTCGGTGTACGTGATCCCCGAGAACGCGCGCCCCGCCGGATCGACACCGAGTTCGTGCAGCTGACACAACGTGTGTGGCATCAGCCCCTCACCGCACGCCTTGTCGACGGGTGGGGCACGCCGCTCGACGAGCACCACCTCGAGCCCGGCGCGGACGCCGTAGATGGCGGTGGCCAGACCTGCCGGCCCTCCGCCCACCACCAGCAGGTCGATCATCGAAGGGCGCTCAGTGCGGCGTTCTCGACCCGGATACGCGTGCGCAGGAGCGCTGCGTTGAGCACCGTGAACGCCGCCGCGGTGAGCCACGCGGTGTGCACCAGCGGTAGCGCCAAGCCCTCGATGACGACCGCTACGTAATTCGGATGCGCGACAACCCGATACGGTCCTCGGGTGACTCTGGTCGCGTCAGGGATGACGACGACGCGGGTGTTCCATTGCCGGCCGAGTGTGGCGATGCACCACCACCGCACCGCCTGGGCGGCGAGCACGAGCGCGAACATCGGCCACCCCAAAGCGGGGATGAACGGCCGGAACGGTGCTTCCACTAGGCAGCCGGCCAGCAGGCCGGTGTGCAGGGCCACCATCAGCGGATAGTGCGCGGCGCCGAACTCGACGCCGCCGTGCTCTCGACTCCACGCCAGATTGCGCTGCGACACAACGAGTTCTGCGATCCGCTCGGCGGCCACCGCGGCGATCAGCAGCGCGTACCAGAGCATCGTCAGTGCCAGCGCAGCAGCAACAGCTCCGCGCAGAAGCCGGGACCCATCGCCATCATCACCCCCGGGGTGCCGGCGGGCGGTGGCTTGGAGCGCGCATCACGCAAGATGTGCAGCACCGATGAGGACGACACGTTGCCGATTTCGGCGAGCGATCGCCACGACAGTTCGAGCGCATCGTCGTCGAGGTTCAGTGCTCCCGCCATCGACTCGAGCACCCGCGGCCCGCCGGGGTGCGAGAGCCACGACCCAATGTCGTTGACGGTCAGGTTGTGGTCGGCGAGGAAGCCGGTGACGTCGTCGCGGAAGTAACGCTCGATGAGGTCGGGTAACCCGGCCGAGAGCACGAGCTGAAAGCCCTCCGCACGGACGTCCCACCCCATCGTGTCCAGAGAGTCGGGGTAGAGCCGGCTGCGTGTCGCCACCACATCCGGGCCGAGGGCCCCAATCTGCTCTGCGCGAGCTGAGCCCACCGAGACGACTGCGGCCGCGCCGTCGGCGAACAGCGCGCTGCCGACGAGGGTGGGCATGCTCGGCGGCGCCGCCGGAAACATCAGCGAGGCCAGGTCGACCGAGACCAGCGCGGCGACGTCGTCGGGGTGCCCGATCAGGTAGTCATGCAGGCGCGACACCCCGGCTGCGCCGGCCACGCAACCCAAACCGAAGATCGGGATCCTCCGCACGTCGGGCCGCAGGCCGAGTCGCCCGGCGATGCGCGCGTCCAGCGACGGAACGGCCACTCCCGTCGCGGTCGCTGTCATGATCAGATCCACGTCTTCGGGCTGCAACCCAGCGTCGTCGAGTGCGCCCGACAGCGCCTCACACCCGAGTTTCAGGGCGTACTCGAGCCACACGTCGTTGGTCTCGCCGAAGTCGCCGAGCGCCAGGTAGTCGTCCATCGGCATGATGAGATGGCGGCTGTTGACCTTGGCGCTCGAGTGCAGTTCGCGCACGATGGCTTCAAAACTGGCAAAGGTCGGGACCTGGACGAAGCGGTCGGTGATCTCTTGCTGGCTGTAGCGGTGCGGCGGCAGCGCGCCGTGCACCCCTGCGATGACGCTCATGGTGCTCACTCTCTAGGCACGGATGCCGGGGGTCGTTGGTTCAACGGTGCCGCGGGTTCGGGCCGGGCTTCTGGGTTTTCGCTGAGTCCAAGGCGACGGTGCAGCGCGGCCAGCCTTTCGGGTGCCCACCAGTTCCATCCGCCCATGAGGTGCATGAAGGCGGGGACCAGCACCATCCGCACCAGAGTCGCGTCGACCAGGACGGCCAACGCCAGCCCGAGACCGAACAGCTTGAGTACCGACACATTGGCGGCGATCAGTGCGGCGAACGAGATCGACATGATGAGCGCGGCGGCGGTGATGACCCGTCCGGTGTGGGCGATGCCGAGCGCCACGCTTTCGTCATTGTCGGCTCGCGTCATGGCCGAGTGCAGCCAGTACTCGCGGATCCGCGAAACAAGGAAGACCTCGTAGTCCATCGACAGGCCGAAGGCGATGCAGAAGAGCAGCACCGGGATGTTGGCCACCAGCGTGCCGCTCGGCGTGGTCCCCAGCGCGCCGAGGTGGCCGTCCTGGAAGATCCACACCATCGCGCCGAACGCTGCCGTCAGCGAAAGAATGTTCAGCACAAGCGCTTTCAGTGGCACGACAACGCTGCCGGTCAACAGGAACAGCAGCGCCAGCATGATGACGGCGATGAGGCCCAGGACGAGCGGCAACCGGGCGGTGATGGCGTCGACACTGTCACTGTTGGTCGCCGCGGTGCCGGTCAGCAGGGCCTCGCGGCCACCGGGCGCCGACACCGCGCCGAGGCGATCGAGTTGGGTTTCTGAGGCGTCGGAGAACAGCGGGGCGGTGCTGTCGACGGTGAGGAAGGCGCTACCTTCGGCCCGGCCGGTCGGCGCCGAGGGTGGGCCGGCGAGCCGCCCACCGGTGAACGTTCCGGTGGGCGCGGACACGGCCGAGACGTCGGGCACCTCGGACAGCGTGGCGGCATAGGCGCTGAACTCATCGGGAGTCATGCCCTCCGCGTCGGGCAGCACGATGGTCACCGCGGTGTCGGTGTTCGTGGCGAAGTCCTCACGCAGTTCGTCGCCGACCTGATGCGCTGAGGCACTCTTGGGAAGCACGCGATCATCGGGCAGGCCCGGGCGCACACCGAAGAACGGCAAACCGAGCACCACGAGGAATACGACCCCGGCCAACCCTAGCGGCACGGCTCGGCGCATGACGAAATTGGCGCACAGGTACCAGAATCGGCGCTCGACCGGTCGCGGCTGGGGTTCCGGTCGGCCCAGGACGCGGCGTGCCAGGCGACGGACGTCGAGGGCGTCGATGCGAGGACCGAGCAACACCAGGGCGGCGGGCGTGACCACCAGGGCGGCGGCCGCACAGAACGCCACCGTGGCCACGCCGGCGTAGGCGAACGACTTGAGGAAGTGCATGGGGAACAGCACCAGGACCGCCATCGACAGCGCGACGGTTGTCGCGGAGAACACGACGGTGCGCCCGGCGGTGGTCATCATGCGAACGAGCGCGACATCGAATGATGCGCCCTCCGCGAGTTCGTCGCGGTAGCGGCTGATCATCAGCAGTGTGTAGTCGATCGCCAGGGCGAGGCCCATCGCGCTGGTGAGGTTGAGAGCGAAGATCGACACGTCGGTGCCCATGGAAATGATGCGCAGGACGGCGAGCGCGCCGAATATCGACATGATGCCGACGGCGACCGGCAGCGCCGCGGCCAGCAGGCCACCGAACACCCACACCAGAACGAGGAAGCTCAGCGGGATCGCCAGCGATTCCATCGTCACCAGGTCGCGCTGGGATTGCGCGGTGAGCTGCAAGTTGACCATCGCGACGCCGCCCGCGCGAACGGTGACGCCGTCGCGGTCGAGGTCCTTCGTGAGCTCTTCGGCATGCCGCTGTTGGGCGGCCTCGTCGCCGATGATGCCCGCGACGATCAGACCCGAGGTGCGGTCCTTGCTGACCAGATCGTCGGCGGCCGCGGGCGGGACGGTCCACGGCGACGTGACATCTGCGACGTGCGGGGAGCGTGTCAAGTTGTCGACGATGTCGACGCCGGCTGCCCTGACGGCCGGGCTGTCGACGCCGTCGGGCGACGAGATGGTGATGAGAAGCTGCACGTCACCCTGATTGAACTTGTCGGTCAGCAGCTGGGTGGCTCGTGACGAGTCGGAGTGCGGGTCTTGGAATCCGCTGGGCGACAGCTTGTTGGCGACCGGGACGCCGAGAACGCCCAGAGCGATGGTCATCAGCGCCGCGACCGCGACGACGGTGCGCGGCGTGCGAAGCGCCAGTCGGGCGATCCCGTACAGCAAGGCGGTCCTCCATCCCCATGAGGGTGGTAATGAGCCTGTCAATCAATTTACGTCGCCGTAGGGCAGAAGGTTCACTTCCCGGCAGAGACAGACCTGTGACGGCGGCGGGCCCGGACGTCAGCGAGCGTCGCGCGAAGCAGTCCGTCGTCCGTCCGCCGGTGGCATGCTCGGAGAATGGCGGCCAGCCCGGAAACCGTCTACGCCCGGGACCGCGACGTTCACCTCGCCTATCAGGTGGTCGGTGACGGCGGCCCGGATCTTCTGTGGGTTCCCACGGCCACGTTTCCCATAGATCTGCTGTGGGACGAGCCGACCGTCGCCGGTCACTTCCGCAGGCTGTCGTCGTTCAGTCGACTGATCCTGACCGACCTACTCGGAGTCGGCAGCTCGGATGCGGTGCCGATATGCGATCGGCCGGCGATGCAGTCGTGGGTCGACGGCTTGCTGGCCGTGCTGGACACCGTTGGTGCCGAGCGTGTTTCGATCTTCGCGATGTCCGAGTCGGCATTGCCGGTCATGCTGCTGGCGGCGAGCCATCCGCACCGTGTGAAGTCTCTGGTGCTGTGGAGCCCGTTCGCGTACTTCGCCCGCACGCCCGACCAGCCGTTCGGGATGCCCGAGCCGACCCTTACCGACTACGTCCGGTGGTGCGAGGAAAAGGTCGGGCGAGGCGACGCTGTCCATCTGACGCCGAGTTGGGAATCGGACCCGGCGAAGCGTCGCTGGATGGCGCGAGGTGAGCGGCTCGCGGGCGGCCCGGGGTACTTCGCGGACATCTTCGATCTGTTCGTGCGCACCGACGTTCGGCCGGTGTTGGAAAGCATTCAGGCGCCCACGCTCGTAATGCACCGACGCGGCGACCGGCACGTGCGAGACGGGCATGTTCAGTATGTCGCCGAGCGGATTCCGCATGCCCGGTTAGTGGAGTTCGATGGCGAGGACCACGTGTGGTTCGCGGGGGACGCGGACGTCGTCATCGACGAAATCGAGTCGTTCCTCACCGGCGGCCGCGGCACCGTCCCGACCAATCGGGTGCTGTCGACGGTGTTGTTCACCGACATCGTCGGGTCGACCGAACGTGCGGCGCAGCTGGGCGATGATGCATGGTCGACGGCACTCGCCGCGCACGATCGGATCGTCGAGCGGCACGTCGCCGGCGCGCGCGGCTCGATCGTGAAGTTCACCGGGGACGGCGCATTGGCGACGTTCGACGGTCCGGCGCGAGCGATCCACTGCTCGTGCGCGATCCGCGACGCATTGGACGATCTCGGCCTGACGATCCGCGCCGGCCTGCACACCGGCGAGGTCGAGATGGCGGACGGCGACGTACACGGGATCGCGGTCCACATCGCGGCACGGATCATGGGGCTCGCGGGACCCGGCGAGGTGCTGGTGTCGGGCGCGATCCCGCCGCTGGTGCTCGGGTCGAGGATCGTGTTCGACGACAGAGGCAGCCACCAACTCAAGGGTGTGCCCGACCGCTGGCCGGTGCTGGCGGTGCGGGACGCCTGACATTGTGTGTTAGTTGTAGTCCGTGCTGTCCTCGACGGAATGCGTGGTGCTGATCAGCTTCGCGAAGCAGTGGTCGCGGTCGAATCCGTTGCTTCTGCACCATGCCAAGGCGCCGTCGGCGGTCGGGAACGTAAGCCCCGCGACCGTCACCCAGAAATTCTCGTCGGAGAACGTCGACCAGTCTCCGGACCACAGGAGACGAACGCCCGGGTAGGTCTGCCGGAGTCGCTGGTGCTCGGCCAGTATCGCCGAGTTGGTCCAGGTGCGTCCCTCAGCGACCAATCCCAGCCACTTGGAACTTAACTGCGGTACCCAAGTATCGGCGAGAGTCGCCAGGACCATCGGCTTGTCGCTCGCGGCGATCGCGCGCAACTGGTTTCCGCTTGCGGTCTCGACATCGGGGAGCGGGGCCGGGTACGTCGGGGGCTTCGGCCGGGACGCGGGGCGACTGGTGCTTTCGATGATGTTGGCCATCAACGACGGCGCAGTAACCGATCCACCCATCGGCGTTTCGTAGGTCATCGAACCCTGCACCTCGACGTACATCGTCACCCTGTCCTTCTCGACGAAGTTGGCGACCATGTCCGCGTCGTGCGCGGTGATGAGGGTGTTCTGGTCGTAGTCATAGACATCCATCACCGGGGCCGGTCCGGTGTCCGCACGGAACGACGTCGCGCCCGTCGCGGAGTCGAACTGCGTTATCACGCCGTACATTACGACCTTTCGGCCTGCCCACGCGTCAGGATCCTTCGCCATGAGCGCGAACTCCCGTGCGGTCAGCGAGTCGTAGGTCGAGCGGTCCAAGCGAGTGGGGTCGGTCGGGCGTCGGGGAGGGCCAATTGGCTCCCGGGGCACAGTCGGTGCCGGCGTGTTTGGAGCGCTTGCGATGACGGTCGGTGCCGGGCTCGGCGTATCGGGACCGGTGGGCTCGGAGCCTTTCAGCTGAAGGCCGACCAAGACGCCGACCGCGAGCACGAGTACGGCGATGCCGCCGGAGAGCGCGGCGGTGATGGCCGGATTTCGCTTGCCGTGCTCGGGTTTTGGATCGTCGTAGCCATCGGGGTACGGGATGGCTGGCTGCTTGTGGTCGTAGTACGGGTTGGGGTAGACCATGGTGGTTTCCTTTGGTGCGGAGGGGAAGCGCGTGCCGCGCGGCTAGCAGAGATAGGTGTTGGCGGCGATCACCACGGCCTGGGCTTCGTTGTAGGTGACGTTGTTGTTCCAGGCCACGTTGTCGACGGTGGCGTTGAGCGGGACCCACATCGACTTGTCCTCGCATATGGCGTAACCCAACCGCAGCAGCGTGACGTAGCTGCCGTCGGTGGGGGTGATCCCGAGCCGGGACATGGCGTTGAGGTAGCTCAGTTCGTCTGCGGACGCCGGGGCGGCGGTGCCGATGGTGGTGGCGATGCTCAGGGGCAGTGCCAGCGCGAGGCCGGCAAGGAACTTCTTCATGGCTTACTTCTTGGTCGTGCGGATAGAGATGTGATGCCGTAGTGCTCCCGACGGCACAGCAACGCCTTGGCCACACCGGGTCTCTGCGACGGTTGCTGAGTGCGGTCGAGCGTGCGCGTGCTGGGTACGCATCATCTGGCTGTTCTGTGGTGCTTGCATGTAGAAAGTTCGACGAACAGCCCGTTTCGGGGTCCGTCTACAGAAAACGGTACGGAGATACGCCCGTCGAGGAATCAGGGATTTCCCTATCAAGAAGTTTGCTGGACGACGTCCGCGCCCCATGCGTCACACGCGTAACGCAAGGCGGGGCTCAGTGACCGTCGCGGGGAAAAGTCCGTCGGCCGTGCGAGGCCAGGAAATCCTCGATGGAGTAGACCCTGCGGGAGCGTTCGGGCACTCCGGCTACCCTCGCCCAATCCCGGCTATAACACCGCGGTCGTCGTCGCCGGGCTTCCCGAACTGACGGAACGCAGATGACAGAACCGAATGCGGCTCGACGCAGACGATGGAAGATCGCCGGATGGAGGATCGGCGTCGTCGTGGTCGTCGCCGTCATCGTCATCGTCGCCACCTGGCTTTATGCAGCGCTGTTCGACGACCCGGAGCCGACCGTGAACCCGGACCGAAAAGTCGCCCTCGAAGACCAGCTTCGCCCGAAAGAATCCGCAGAAGAAGCCCTCACCCGATACGAGGAAATCCTGCGGGAAACCGCCGACGCCATCGGCGAACTGGTACCCGGATTGACGTGGAGATGGAATCGTGACGCCGACTTCCTTGACTGCACCGGTGAATTCGCCGAAACCCGGGGAGTCCGGGTAGGCACGCGCAGCCGTCTAGCGGACGGCCCTATCCCCGATGATGTCTGGCCGGCAGCGCTGCAAGTGGTCCGTGATCGCGCGGGCAAGCTGGGCGCCGACCAGGAGCATGTCTACGCGAACAAGCCGGGGCATCACGACATTGCCGTCTACGGCGACAATGGGGTCGAGATCAGGCTGCTCTCGCGCGAACGAGCAGTCCTTACCGCGACGAGCGACTGCCATCTCAAGCAAGCCGACTTGCCACCAGAGGCCGAATAGGGCAGTGCGGGACGCCTGACATTCGTGCGCCGGCTCAGCGGAGGCCGGACTCGATGTC
The DNA here is from genome assembly GCA_050205545.1 of Mycolicibacterium celeriflavum. Taxonomy (GTDB): domain Bacteria; phylum Actinomycetota; class Actinomycetes; order Mycobacteriales; family Mycobacteriaceae; genus Mycobacterium; species Mycobacterium celeriflavum_A. Next base: position 423,023 of record JBNMQV010000001.1, on the reverse strand, counting down.
CGAGACTGCCTGCGACGCTTGTGGCCCGCAGATCGTCTGCAGGTCGACGGTTCCGGCGGCCAGGAGCGCGTCGACGCGATTCTTGAGGTCGTCGTCGACGATGTGGGCGTAGAGGTTCGCGCCCGGACACGAGGTGTCGGGGCTGGCGTCGCGGTGGCCGGCGAGGGTGTCGGTTGGAATGTCGAATCGCTGTGCGGCCCAGGCGAATGCGAGTGCTGCGCCGTTGAGTTGTTCCTCGGTGACCGCTTCTTCGTCGAAGTTGCCTTCGCAGACGACGAGGAAGTGGCCGGTCGGGTCGTAGTTGGTGGCGGTGTCGCCGACGAGCTCGGGCTTGCGTAGTTCGTAGATGTTGCCGTTGCGGTCGACGCTGAGGTGGTAGGCGATGTCGATCCAGCCGTGGGTGTCCTGGTGGTAGTGCTGATGCTGGCGCAGGCGCCCCGGGGCGTTGGCGTTGTCGCCGAGGGTCACCGCGGTGTGGTGGATCGTCATGCGCACGGGCGTGTGGCGGATGCCTCCGGGACGTGGCGGTTGGGCGCCCCACGCGTCACGGCACAAGGCGGTCGGCGCTGGTGGGCTCGCGGTTGCGAGCGTGGGCGGAATGAGAGTGGTGGCGGCGGCAAGTCCGCTCAACTGGAGCAGCCGGCGGCGGCTGACTCCGAAGCTGTCGTCGGCCAACACGTCAGCCCATCAACGAGATCGCAGCGGCGATGAGCACGACGACACCGAGCGCCGTCATCACCAAGGACGAAGGAGCGCTGCGGCGCAACACCGAGTTCATGGGGTTGTGCGGGTCGATCCAGACGTCGACGGTCTGGCCCGGCGCATATCGAGAGGCTTGCGCGGAGGCGATGCCGCCGAGGCCCATGCCGAAACCGAGGGGTGTGCCGAAGGCGGCGCGCTGGCCGACGAAGGTCTGGCCGCCGACTTGATACTGGTATCCGACGACAGAGCGTTGAACGTTGGCGCCCATGCGGCCGCCGCCGGCCTGGGTCTGATAGCCCGCGACACCGGAGCCGAGCATGGTTCCGGGGACGCGTTGCCAACCGAGCGCACCGAGCAGTTGCAGCAGGCCGGGCAGTCCGCGGAACAGCAGGAAGACCCCGATGATCACAAGGCCGATCTCGGTGACGTAGTTGGCCACGGCCGGAGCCTAACGCGCTGCTCGACGCCAGGCTGTCGGTTCGGTTCAGGTCGCGGCAACCCGTCCGGGCTGGCCGGTTCCGGCCTTGTGGGCGGTGTGCACCAGGGTCGAGGTTCGAGGCAGGACGCGCGCGGAAGTTTGCCCCCGCAACAGCGGATGGGGGAGAGCGTGCGAGAGTCTTGCCATGGCGGATAGGGGCGGCACCGGCATTGTGTCGGGTGTGAAGCCATGGCGTTAGAAGCGGGGGACAGCTTCGCCGGGTACACGGTGGTGCGAGCGCTGGGCAAGGGCGGCATGGGTGAGATCTACCTCGTGCAGCACCCGCGGCTGCCGCGCCACGAGGCGCTGAAGATCCTGCCGGCCGAGTTCACGGTCGACCGCGAGTACCGCGAGCGGTTCAACCGCGAGGCCGACATGGTGGCGCGTCTGTGGCATCCGAACATCGTGGGTCTGCACGATCGCGGCGAGTTCGACGGTCAGCTGTGGATCACGATGGACTATGTCGAGGGCACCGATGCCGGCCAGGTTCTGCGGGAGCGCAAAGGCGCCGGGCTGCCGCCGGACGACGTGGTGCGGATCGTCTCGGGCGTGGCCGATGCGTTGGATTACGCGCACCAGCGGGAGCTGTTGCACCGCGACGTCAAGCCGTCGAACATCCTGCTAGCGCAGAACGGCCAGAAGTACAGCCGAGCCCTGTTGGCGGACTTCGGCATTGCGCGCTGGGTGCAGGACTCCTCGGGTCTGACCGCCACGGACATGACGGTCGGCACGGTGGCGTACGCGGCTCCCGAGCAGCTGATGGGGCAGGCACTCGATGGCGGCGCCGACCAATATGCGTTGGCGGCGACGGCTTTTCACCTGCTGACCGGCCAGCCGTTGTTCGCCCACGACAACCCCGCCGTGGTGATCAGTAATCACCTGACGGCGCAGCCGCCGGCGATCGTTGAGCGGATCCCGGAGCTGTCGGGGTTGGGCCCGGCGTTCGAGCGAGCGCTGGCCAAGTCGCCGGCCGACCGGTACGAGACGTGCACGGAGTTCGCCGAGGCGATGGCGGAGGGATTATCTGCGGTCGCGGAGGAGTTGGGTTCGACCGACGCGACGCGGCCCGCGCGGGCGGCGAAGAAAAAGAGCAAGCACGCGAAGGCCGTCGCGGCACCGCGGCGTTCGCGGCGGGTGTTGTTGGCGGCGGGCGCTGTCGCGGTGCTGCTCGGGGTCGCGGCCGCGGTCGGCTTGGGCGTAGCGAAATGGGACGAGTCGACGCAGAGGGCCGAATCGAAGCCGGACGTGCCGGTCGTGCTGATCGGCGCCGACTGCGACACGCTCGGCGCGGCGGGTACGACGACCAACGGCCAGGAGGCGTACTGCTCGCGCCTGCCGGCGACCGGTGACGAGGTCTGGTCGATCTACGAAGGCCCGGTGCCGAGTCCGACTGCTACGCCGCATCCGACCGACGAGGTGTTTCCCGCTGGTATCGAGGAGCAGGTGCAGGTGTGCGTCAGTCAGACGGGCCAGAGTCGGGCGCAGTGTCGCGAGGACGTCCGCAAGGGCAATCTCGACGGGCCGGCTTAGTCGCTCGCGTGGGTCGTCCGTCGTACGACGAAATCGGCGACGGGGGGTCCTTCGTGCAGGCCGTTGCAGCACCGATTGGGTGGCGGTGGGGCCAATTGACATCTGGGGGACACCATCTGAAATGGTGGTCTACGTGGGCGCGATTGCGCGCATTCGAGTCAATTCGGGCCTGCGTCACATTCTTCCGCCGTTCATGATCTAAGCCACGAGCAAATTTCTTCGTAGTTTGCTGGAATCTGCACGAATCGGCTGTCGCGCGTCGGTGAACTGCGATTTTATCGCCGTAGCCGGCTGTCTATCCGTATGCTGGCAGGCTTACAAGCGATTCGTGAATGTTTAGGAATGGTGGGTATCGTCCGCCGGCGATGGGAAGACACTCACTTGCCAAGATGCGGCAGTGGCCGCGTTTGGCGGTAGTTGCGGGTGCTATTGCGGCGGCCGCATTGTTTGGCGTCGGCGCAGACAGTTATCCGCAGGTTCATGACATTGAGGCTCGCGATGTCGCGGCGACGCCGAAACCACCGTCGCCGGCGGTGAACCTGATGGCCGCGCGACCGCCTGCCCCGCCTCCTCCGCCGCCCGTATTGCCTCGCGGCCGGGCACCGGAAAACGGACTGCAGGTGGACACCATCTTGGCGGCGCGTGCCGTCAGTGCGGAGTTTCCCGAGATCCTCACCATCGGCGGCGTGCGCTCCGATTCGTTGAAATGGCATCCGCACGGGTTGGCGATCGATGTGATGATCCCGGACCCGCATTCGACGGTGGGGAAGGAGTTGGGTGACAGAGTTGTCGCCTACGTCTTGGCGAACGCGGAGCGATTCGGCCTCGAGCACGCCATCTGGCGGCAGACCATTTACCGAGCCAACGGCTCGAAGAAGGTCATGTCGGATCGCGGCGGAGACACCGCCAACCATTACGACCACGTGCACATTGCCACAGCGGGGGGCGGATACCCGAAAGAGGACCAGGTCTACCTCCGCTGACCCTGACCGCTGAGGTCGTCGAGAACTTGGTACCCGGCGTTGTATCCGGGGATGAAGGTGATGCCGGGGCCGCCGTGACAGCCGGCGCCACCGAGGTAGAGCCCGTCGATGCCGATCGGTAGATCGCGAAAACCCTTCGGGCCGGGCCGGTTCGGACCCATGAGGTCTGGGTGCAGCAGGCCGTGGCAGAAGTCGCCGGCGGGAGCGGCGAACATGGTGTTCATGTGGTACGGCGCGAAGGTGATGTGCCGTATCTGGATGTCTTTGAAGTTCGGCGCGTAGCGGGCGATCTTGTCGATGACGCGTTGCGCCATCTCGTTTTTCAGGTGGCCGTGTTGGTCGCGGGGCGTTTCGACGGGGAACGCATACGCGTAGGCGCTGGCGGCGTGCTTGCCGGGCGGGGCCATGTTCGGGTCGTGCACGGACGGGATTTGGATGCCGAGCGACGGGTTGTCGGGGACGATGCCGCGGCAGGCGTTCTCCCATTGGCGCTGCTGCTCTTCCGGTGAGCCGAAGATGCCGACCGACGGCTGCATGCCGGGCTCGTTGAGCAAGTCGTACGGCGGGGCGAACTCGGGGAGGCCGTCGAGGGCGAAGTGCATCTGCACAAAGGAGGCGCGGTGGTCACGGCCCTGGAGCCGTTCGAGCAGCCGGGGTGAGAGGTGCTCTGGCTCAACTAGTTCGGCGAGAGTGGTGTCGGGGGAGAGGTTGGACACGACGACGGGTGCGGTGATGATGTGGCCGTCCTTGCAGCGGACGCCGGTGACTTTGCCGTTGTCGACGAGGATCTGCTCGACCTTGGTGCGGTAGCGGATCTCGCCGCCGCGGCTTTCGAACAGCTCGCGCAGGTGCTCGGTGAGGGCGCCGATGCCGCCTTCGAGTTTGGTCATCATCGCGGTCCCTTCCTCGGGGACGGCGAGGGCGAAGGCCAGACAGGTTGCGCTGCCGGGGGTGTAGGGCCCGCGGTAGGTGGAGTTGATGGCGAGGAAAGCGAGCATGCCGCGCATGACAGCGTGACGTTTCCTGTCTGGCAGGTAGCGGTCGATGACGTCCATCGCCGAGCCGAACAAGGTCTCGTGAATGGCGCGTCGTTCGGATTCGGTTGTGGCGCAGGCGTACATCTCGTTGAGGGTCTTGGGTGGTTTGCGGACGTCGAAGCGGCCGAGCGCGCGGGCGGGACCCTGGCTCCAGGCGATGAGTTCGGCCATGCCGGTGACGGCGTCGGTGCCGTGCTTCTCGGCCAGGTGGGTCATCAGTTGCATGGGGTCGCGGTAGAAGACCATGGCTTCTTCGCCGGCCTCGCCGATGTTGACCGACATGACGTCGGAGTCGACGGTGGGCAGGGTGTCGAGGCCGAGGTCCTTGGTGATCTCGCTGGGGGTGGGGAACTGGACGGACCCGGCGATCTCGTAGCGGAAGCCGTCGATGAGTTCGACGGTCGCGGCCATGCCACCGGCATAGGTGTTGGCCTCGAGGCACAGGGTGCGCAGGCCGGCGCGTTGAAGGATGGCGGCGGCGGTCAGCCCGTTGTGGCCGGCGCCGACGACGATCGCGTCATAGTCACTCATGCGAGCAGGCTATGTCAGTACTGACTTAATTGTGGCGGTACTGACAAAATTTGTGCGATACGATCGCGGGACTATGGCGATGCCCTTGAACCTCCATCAGCAGCGCAGTCAGGCGACGAAGGAGGCGCTGCGGCGGGTGGCGTTGGCGCGGTTCGCGAAGGACGGGTTCGCGAACGTGACGGTGTCGCAGCTGGCCGAGGAGGCCGGCGTCACCGAGAGAACGTTCTTCCGGCACTTCCCGACGAAGGAAGCGGTGCTGTTCGCGGACTATGAAACGCACCTGGAGTGGCTGGCCGAGGCGCTGGCGCGGCGGCCGGCGTCGGAGTCGCTGTTCGATGCGGTGATGGCGAGCGTCGGGAATTTCCCGCACGATCTCGAAGTGGTGCGGCAGGCGGCCCTGCTGCGGGCGAGCCTGATCGGCGAGCGGGCGGCCGGTCACCTACGGGTCGTGCAGGCGTCGTTCGCGGCGGTAATCACCGACTTCGTGCGGACGCGGTACCCCGACGTGCCCGGCATCGGGTTGAAGGCCGAGGTGGCGGGTGCGGTGCTGGCGGCGGCATTGGTTGTCGCCGTAGAGAACTGGGGACGGGGTGGGTGCGTTGGTGATCTGGGGCAGATCGTGGCGAAGAGCGTGGAGCTGGTGCGGTCGGGGTTGGCGCTCTGACGCGAACTAGGCCGCGCTCTTTGGTTCGCTAACCTAGGGTTTGTGGTTTAGCCGCGCGATGCCAGCAGCAAAGAACTTAGTCTCTCTTTCGTTTCGTGGCCAGCAGACTGGGTGTTCGAGGTCATCGGACATGGTGCCGCCCCTGCGCCGAGCTATCGCTGCCACCAAGCCAACCTCGCCATGAGGATGAATCAAGATCGACGCAACGCTCGGTCAAGGTAGCTCGGTCACCGCCGGTCCGGCCAGCTGGCGATTGAAGGACCTATCTACCACCGGATCCCGCGTGACATGGCGTTTCGCGAGGCAGTGGGGGAGTTCGCTCGAGACGGCACCGCTCGCGAGCCGTTCGTGCAAGAATGGCGTCCAAACGACAATAATTGTCGCCTCCGTCATGGTTCGTACTCGCCGTCCGACCTTGTCGGTGCGACCGTCTATCGTCGACCGGCTGTAGTTGGGGGCGCCGTTTCGGCAACATTTGGAACATTTAGGGGAGGAACTGCGGTGGTTGATCGCGATTACCACCTGATAATTGGTGAGTCGATCAGCATTCTGATCGGCGGCCTTACGCCGTTCGTGGAACGCGTGATGGCATCAGCCCTGCCTCCGGGTCTGGAATGGCCCGAATTGCTCCGTCGTAAAGACATGATGGCCGGGCGGCGAGCGGGGGAGTACCGAAGTGGCGACCTCTCGTTGATGTTGCGGGCCATGACTGAGCGGCTCGGTGACATCGGCTATCCCTTCACTCGTTACATGTCGCGCCAGGCGCAGAACTATGCGAGCGAGTTGCGCGATGTGCGGAATCGGTGGGCCCACAACGAGCCGTTCTCGGAGGCCGAGGCTTACCGCGCAATCGATACCGCTGAACTGTTGCTCCGTGCCATCGGCGCTCAGTCCGAGGCGGCGCAGGTTGCACATCTGAAGCCACGTATAGGGCCAAGCCATGGCGGGAAACATCCTGCTGATTCGACCCTGATGGAACCCCCCGTCGAAGATGTCCGGATGGCGCCACCGCCGGCGACATCCGCCCCCACGGCTCCCACGCCGAAGACCTCGCAGCGAGGTGCTCCTCGCATCGAGATCCGTGCGGTGAGCGATCTCAGTTATCCGATGGCGCACTGCCGAATCCCGGTGATCGATCACATCACTGTGCAGACCTCTGGCCCGGATCTTCACGGCGCTGTCGTCCAGGTTGAAGTCGTCAGCGCGCATGGTTCACACGGCGGACCCCAAGAGGTCTTCCTCGACGTGACGCCCAACAGGCCGACGATCCTGCGTGACCTCGACTTGCAACTCGACCCCGCGGCGATGCTTCAAGTCAGCGACCAGTGTCCAGGGTCGCTTCGGGTGGTCCTTCGCAACGCTGCGGGCGACGTCCTCGCCGAGACGGCGAAGGACGTCAACATCCTGGCCTCCAACCAATGGAAGGCGACGCCCCTACAGCTGGCCCTAGAGATGTTGGCGACTCACGTGCAGCCCAACGCCGTCGCCGTCAATGCCTTGATGACGGACGTCTCCGACCGCCTTCAGGTGCTGACCGGAAACTCGGCGATCGATGGGTACCAGAGCGAGAGTCCGGAACGCGTCGACGCGATCGCACAGGCAGTCTTCGAGGCAATGCGTGGGCGCGACATTCGCTACGCCGAACCGCCCGCCAGCTGGGGAGACGATGGTCAAAAGATCCGTACGCCCGCGGACGTTCTGGAGGGACGGCTCGGCACCTGCCTGGACACGACGCTGACGATGGCCGCGGTGCTCGAGCAGGCCGGAATCAACTCGACGATCTGGGTTCTGAAGGGCCATGCGTTTCTCGGCTACTGGCGTCACGACGCAGCACTGGGCACGGTGTCGTCGACGGAGGTCGTTGACGTCGTCAATCAGGTGGATCTCGGTAACATTCGCCTGGTTGAGACGACTATGACCACGCAGTCCGCCGGCGCGACCTTCGCCGACGCCACAAGCGCGCCACGCGTTCGCTATCTCTCAGGCGACCTTTCGGAGATCTTGGGCATCACCGATATCCGGCAGGCTAGGCTGGCGCGGATCTATCCGCTACCCAGCCGAGCGACGGACTCGGACGGCAATGTGGTTGTCACACAATATGAACCGGGCGCTGGACCAACCATCGCGCCATATGAGGCCACGACGATTAGCGAGCGCTCCGACTCCGGTGAAGTCGCACCTGCTCGCGTACGGCAGTGGAAGAATGCGCTGCTCGACTTGAGCTTGCGGAATAAGCTCATCAACTACACCGAGCGCGCCGGTTACCGGATCGAAGTACCGGGTCCCACGCTCGCCAGGTTCGAGGACGACATCAACGCTGGAGCAAGCGTCAATCTCCTAGCATCAGACGCGATCAAGTCGGTCGACCGAGCAAGGGGTATCCGGTACGGACGCGACTTGCCTGAGCGTGACCGTGAGCTCCTCCTCGCCGATAAGCGAAACGTATACATCGACATCACAGAAGCGTCGTACCAGAGCAAGCTACGGTACTTGGCATATAAGGCGAAGACCATTGTGGAGGAGACGGGTTCGAACAACCTGTACCTCGCCTTCGGGATGCTCTCGTGGCGATTCAGCGATCGCGATCTCCGCTCGCCCTTGATTTTGGTGCCGGTGACACTGTCGACCGCGAACCGCGGGCAGCGTTACGTTCTTACTATCGACGAGGCGGGAGCTTCGACGCCCAATTATTGCCTCGTCGAGAAGCTCAGAGTTGCTTTCGGTCTTGAGATTCCGGGCCTGGCCAACCCGACGGAGGATGCATCGGGGATCGACCTCGCCCAGGCGTTCAACTCAGTCCGGAAGGCCGTTGCAGACACAGGCTTGAGCTTCAGGGTGGAGGAGACAGTCCACCTCTCGGTTCTTCAATTCGCAAAGTTCCCGCTCTGGAAGGACCTCGACGAATCGTGGAACGAACTGTCCCACAACAGCTTGGTCAAACACCTCATCGATTCGCCGACTGAGAAGTTCACCGACCCGGTCACCGAGTCGCCGAACATCGATCTAGACGCCCTCGGTGCCTCCGTACCTGTCCCCGCAGATTCCTCGCAATTGCAGGCCGTCGCAGAGGCGGTGGCCGGACGAACCTTCGTTCTCGAGGGACCTCCCGGAACAGGGAAATCGCAAACCATCACAAATCTGTTGGCTCACGCGATGGTTTCGCGCCGGCGTATTTTGTTCGTCGCGGAGAAACGGGCAGCGCTCGACGTCGTCAAGAAGCGGCTGGAAGCCGTTGGCCTGGGTGACCTTTCGCTGGATCTGCACGACAAGTCGGCACGCCCAGTAGCGGTCCGCCAGCAGATCAAGCAGGCGCTAGATCTGCGCGTCAGTCATGACGCTGGAGCGCTGCGAACCAGCCTGCAAGCAGCCGAATCCAGTCGGGGTAGCTTGGCTCGTTACGCTGATCGGCTCCATGAGGCCAACGCGGCCGGGCTGTCGCTCTATACCGCGCGCTCGTCTGAGTTGGCTGCCGACCAGGATGTGACGCCGCTGGCTGTTCCGCAATCCCTTGTCGCCGGTGCCAAGCCAGAGACGCTAGCGGCAATCAACGACCTCTTCCGCGCGTTACCCGAGAAGGTGGATCTCGCCCGTCCGAACGCCCGTCATCCGTGGGGGTTCATCGACGTCACGGACCCAAGCTCGCTGGACCCAACCGAAATTCACGCGGCTGCCGCGGATTTCGACCAGGCTCTGGGCGAGCTTCTTAGCCTCGGTTTGGATCTCGAACAAGTCGCACGAGCCGACGATTCTTTTGAGGTGTTCATTTGGGCCGACCTCGCTACGACACCGCGTTACCCGCTCGCCGGTCTCGACGATCTCAGTAGCGAGCCGTGGAAGGTGGAGCTTGGTGCTATCAAGCAACGTGTGGAAGAAATTGCTAAGTCAACGCCGTCATGGCTGACGACAGCGACCGCCGCGGCGATGGATCTCGACATGCCGGCGATTCATCAAGCAGCTGTAGATGCCGACAACTCGGGATTCTTCGGCCGTAAGAAGCGGCGTCGTGCGGTCCTTCAACGGTTGGCCGGTGTCCTGGCGGTCGACGAGACGGCGGTCAAGCTCAAGTCGCTATCCATGCTCACCGAGGAAATGCTGAGAACGTTCAAGGCGGTGAGCGAAGTACGGGCCCGCGTCGCAAAAGTTCCAGTGGACTTGATGCCGACCCCTTGGAATCCGCTGATAGTTGAGGATGCGCAAAAGCTAACCGACAGGCTGGATGTCATGGGATGGCTTGTCTCCACACTGTGCGAAGACCGTGATGATGCATACGTCGCTGTGCTGCGCGAGTATTACAACTCCACCCCCACGGAGACCCTCGCGGAACCACTGGACCGGTTGGCCAAGGCTTGGGCCCGCATGACCAAGTTAACTGGAGTGGACCGCTCCCATCAGCGAGCTTGGGCACAACCCGACGCGTTCCTTGCTAGATGGTGGATGACGCGCGACGCGCGCCGTCTGGAATCGACTGCGACGATCGAGCGCTGGCTTGATCTGTTGCGGCACATCGAGCCGTTGCGGGACGTGGGGATGGAGCAGGCTCGATCAGAGATCCTGGCGGGAAAGGTTGTCGCCGAAGACGCCGCGCTGGCGTTCGACCGCGGCATAGCGATCGCTTCGATCGGGGAGCGGCTGGATGCGAGCGCGCTGAAGGATTTCGAGGTCAAGGCACACAACAAGGCGATCAAGCGATTCGCCGCGAGTACTCGAGCCATCCGTGACGAGCTATGCCGTGCGATCCCGGCGAACCTGCTCGATCAGCGACCGTTCGACGTCGACGCGGCCGGCGGTCAGATCGGGGGGCTGCGCCGGCAGCTGGACCGCAAGCGCGGCGGCATGAGCGTCCGCGCTCTCATGGAAAACTACGGCGACCTGATTACACAGATCATGCCGTGCACGCTGATGAGCCCCGACTCGGTGGCTCGATTTTTTCCGGCAAGACCAGACCTCTTTGACATCGTTGTATTCGACGAGGCATCGCAAATCCGCGTCGCCGACGCCGTCGGTGCGATGGGACGTGCGAAATCTGTTGTGGTGGTTGGTGACAGCAAGCAGATGCCGCCTACGAGCTTCGCCGAGGCCAGCGCGACGATCGACGAAGACGAAGAGTACAGCCAGGACGTCGTCCCGGACGAAGAGTCCATCCTGACGGAGTGCGTACAGGCCCGGGTGCCGCGCCAGTGGCTTTCGTGGCATTACCGGAGCCAGGACGAGGCGCTCATCACTTTCAGCAATTACCACTATTACGAGGGACGCCTTGCATCGTTCCCGGCACCGCTTACCGAATCCAGCTCGGGGGTGTCCGGGCACGGCATCTCGCTGGTGCGGGTGAACGGCCACTTCGAGCGAAGCGGCCGCGGTAAGACACTCCGGACAAACCGCGTTGAAGCGGAACGCATCGTCGAAGACATCAAGCAACGGTTCTGGGACTCGCCGCATAGGGCGCCGTCTCTAGGTGTCATTACGTTCAATGCACAACAGCGCGATCTCATTGAGAACCTGCTGCGCGACGCCGGCGACGACCGAATTCTGCAGGCGCTCGATGAACCTGACGGTCTGTTCGTTAAGAACCTCGAGAATGTACAGGGCGACGAGCGCGACACCATCCTGTTCTCAGTCGCCTTCAGCGCCAACGAGAAGGGCGTCGTGCCATTGAACTTCGGTCCGCTTTCGCGGCCAGGGGGCGAGCGGCGTTTGAATGTGGCGATTACCCGGGCGCGACGAGAGGTCGTGTTGTATGCGAGCTTCGATCCGTCCGAGTTGCGGGCCGAAGAAACTACGCAGATAGGCACGAAGCACCTGAAGGCCTATCTGGAGATGGCGGCGCGTGGTGTTCACAGCGTCACGGACGGAGGTCGGCGGCAGCCGGTCATCGATCGCCATCGCGACGACATTGCCGAGGCGTTGCGCGACGCCGGCTTGATCGTAGTTACGGACGTGGGGCTGTCCGACTTCCGCGTCGACCTTGTGATTTCGGCACCGGAAGTGCCAGACCAGCCGCTGGTAGCAGTCTTGCTTGACGGCACCGACTGGTACGGACGAAGGACCGTGGCCGATCGGGATGGTCTGCCGGTCGATGTGCTCGGCAATCTCATGAAATGGCCTGGCGTGGAACGGGTGTGGCTGCCCGAGTGGTTGCACCACCGTGAGGACACGATCGCTCGGCTCCGAAAGGCTGTCGACGAGGCGAAGGAGGAACTGACGCGGCGAGAAGCTGAGCCGGAATTGGTGCCAGAACCTCCGGACCGGGGGCGGGAGCGAGCATCTGAGGTCACAGAAACACCAGCCCGGGATATGGCATTGCGATCGGCGCCGACCGCAGCGGCCGAACGGCGCAAAAAACAGCATCCCATGATCCAGGTCTACCGGGAGTGGAAGCCGCAGATCGAGGGGGATGTCTCCGTCCTGGACCAGCTCTCGAGCGCCTGGGCGAGGGAGCGGGTCCGCTTCGTCATCGAGGCAATCATCGAGGCCGAGGCACCCGTGCACAAGGACAAGCTTGCCCGATTGGTCGGAAGAGCCTTCGATCTCAGTCGAGTTAGTGAGGAGCGGAAGCTCGCGATCCAACGCCTCGTTCCGCAGGATTATCGGCGGCCTGGCGACGATGATTTCTTGTGGCCACGTGACGTAGATCCGTTGACCTGGCGCGCTGTTCGCACCGCGGGCGCGAGCGTGAGCCGGCCGCTGGATGAAGTAAGCCTCGTCGAGATTGGCAACGCGATGCGGATCGTGGCCGAACTGGCCGGAGGCATTGGAATTGACGAGCTTAAGCGCGAGACGCTGAACATGTTCGGGGGCAAACGTCTCACAGCGGCCATCAGCGCGAGGCTAGAAGCAGCGTTGCAGCGAGCAACGTCCGACAATCGGCTTCAGCTGTCGTCTTCGAGACTCGTGACAACCGCATGATAGGAGGAACGGCGAGTTGGCTAATCATTTAAGGTTATCAAGAGAGCGCGTGGTGCGATGAGTGACAACATCGACCGTTGGATCCCGGAGAGATTCAAGCGAGATTTGAAGTGGGACAGCCTGACTGAGGAGCAGCAGAGGGCGGTTATCGATTACGGGTCGTGGACCTACCGCATCGCCTCGCCGACGGTTGCAGAGATCGATGAGATCAAGTACGACGGCCGGCTGGTTCTCCTTGATGACGGAAGTCGATGGGAAGTCAGTTCGCTAGACGTCGACGACGTTGACTCGTGGTTACCTTACGGCAAGGTTGTGGTGCTTGATGATGTCATGTACCGACTGGAAGATGCGGAACACGCTGATGTCACCGAAGAGTCATAACTAGGGGCGAGGCCGTGGGCCTCAGGCAGGGGGAGACGGCGATCGAGTTCGGGTTGTCACCGCAACGCGCTAACCGGCTGCGCTTGGAAGCTGGGTTGTATGAATCCTTGCTCACCGAGCGGCTGAATGCCGCCCTGACGCAGAACCTTGAGTTTCAGTCGGACATCAGCTTTATCGACGAGGCCGAGCAGGCGCTGACCATCGCTCGGCACCTCAACCCGATCATTGAGCACCAGCTGCGCATCGCCGGCAACGCCGAAGCCCGCGCACGGCTGTTGCGAATGATTCTCGCCGTCCTCGACGACGACACTGCGCTCACCGAGAGCCTGCACCAAGGCGATCCTACCAAGATCCGCCGCCTGGATGCGGTACGACGAAAAACGCTGGGCGCACTGCCGCTTCCCCGTCCGGCCACACCATTGTCGGACGCGGCGTTGATGACCAATGCCCGCAACGAACCGACGTTGGCTGCGGAGTTGCGCGCCGAACTCGCTAGCGCTGATCACGTGGACTTGCTGTGCGCCTTCGTCAAGTGGCACGGGTTGCGACTACTGGAGAGCGAACTCACCGAATTGCGCGAACGCGGGGTGCCGCTGCGGGTGATCACCACCACCTATTTGGGTGCCACCGACGCCCGGGCCCTCGACGCCCTCGTGAGTGAGTTCGGCGCAGAGGTGCGAATTAACTACGAGACCGACCGCACTCGGCTACACGCCAAGGCTTGGCTGCTTCGGCGCAACACCGGCTTCCACACCGCCTACGTGGGGTCCTCCAACCTATCGCATGCTGCACTGGTTGACGGGCTCGAGTGGAATGTGCGGCTCTCAGCGATTTCCACCCCACATCTCTTAGAAAAGTTTCGCGCAACATTCGATTCATATTGGGAAAACCGAGAATTCGAGTCGTATCAGCCGACCGAAGACCGTGAAAGGCTACGGGAGGCGCTGGAGGTCGCATCGGGCAAGAAGCAGCGCGACCCGATCGCCGTTACCCTGTCCGGGCTTGAGGTTACGGCTAAGCCGTACCAGGCTGAGTTGCTCGAACAACTTGACGCTGAACGCGTTCTGCATGAGCGGCACCGCAACCTCATCGTCGCCGCCACTGGCACGGGTAAGACAGTGATCGCTGCACTGGACTATCGACGACTGGTTCGAGAGGTCCACGGCCGCGACCTGACCCTGCTGTTCGTGGCGCACCGCAAGGAGATCTTGCAGCAGGCCCAGCGGATGTATCGCGAGGTGCTCACCGACCCGGTGTTCGGCGAACTGCTGGTCGACGGCGAACAGCCTGCCCGTTGGCGGCACGTCTTCGCGAGCATTCAATCCCTCACCGCGGACCGCCTTTCCACGATCGAGCCCTCACATTTCGACTTTGTGGTGATCGATGAGTTCCACCACGCGCAAGCGGCGTCCTACCGGCGGCTACTGGATCACATAGCGCCGATGGAGCTGCTGGGGCTTACCGCTACTCCGGAACGCGGTGACGGTATCGACGTCCGCGAGTTCTTCGGTGGGCGTGTCGCCGCCGAGCTCCGATTGTGGGATGCGCTTGAACAGAACCTGTTGTGCCCCTTCCACTATTTCGGCATCCACGATGGCACCGATCTGCAGACAGTGCAGTGGAGGCGCGGTTATGACCTGACGGAATTAAATGGCGTATACACCGGCAACGAGGCCCGCACACGCATCGTGCTCAAAGAACTGCGCGATAAGGTCGTCGATGTCGGCACCATGCGGGCGCTCGGGTTCTGCGTGGGCGTCGAACATGCACGCTACATGGCTGACCAGTTTGTCGCCGCGGGAATCCCGGCTCGAGCGGTGTCAGGAGAGACGTCGGCGTTCGACCGACGCGCCGCACTTGCCGCGCTGCGCAATCGCGAGATCAATGTGCTGTTCGCAGTCGACTTGTTCAACGAGGGCCTCGACATCCCAGAGGTGGACACCGTCCTATTCCTGCGTCCCACCGAGAGTGCAACGGTGTTCCTGCAGCAATTGGGCCGAGGTCTGCGCCTCACCCACGGCAAGACAGTGCTGACGGCGCTCGACTTCGTCGGACATCAGCGCCGCGAATTCCGGTTTGACCAACGGTTCCGAGCGCTTACCGGACTAAGCCGCAAACAGCTGGAGAAGCAAGTCAAGGACGGCTTCCCGTTTCTGCCGTCGGGCAGCCAGATTGTGCTCGACGAGGTGGCACGTGAGTTAGTGCTGGAAAATGTTCGTCAGCAGGTAGCGCCGAAGAAGGCCGCACTGGTGTCGGAGATACGAACACACCCGAATGATCAGCTGGCGTCATATTTGGAGGAGTACGGTCGCGGTCTCGAAGACATTTTGCGCAGCGACCGGTCGTGGACGACGTTGTGCCGTGATGCGGGCAAACTCGACTCAGAGCGGGGGCCGCGGGAAGCGGAGCTGGTTAAGCGGATCAAGGCGCTCGCTCATGTGGATGACCGGCTGCGTGCCGACGCGTATCGAGCGCTGCTGACTGGGAAGGGATCGAACGCCAGTGTCGCAGAACAGCGGCTGGCGGATATGTTGTATTACTCGTTGTTCCCCAACGGCGGCGGCTTCGACACTGCGTCGGCAGCACTCGATGTACTAGAGGGTGAGGTTGTCGCCGAGGAGATGCTTCAGGTCATCGACATCGCCTTCGAGGCGGCGCATCGCAGCACATACCCGTTGTCTACTTCCGTCCCGGAGCTAGCAGATGTACCACTGGCTCTGCACGCCACGTACTCGCGTGAGGAGATCCTTGCTGCGCTCGGGTGGGTATCGGCGGCGAACAAGCCAGCTCACATGGATAGAGGGGTGGCGTGGTGTCCGAGCGTGAACGCTGATGCGCTGCTGATCACACTTAAGAAGACCGAAAAAGACTATTCACCGACGACAATGTACCGAGATTTTGCGCTCAGTCCTGATTTGTTTCATTGGGAGTCACAGCCGAACACATCACCGTCGACTCCGCTGGGACAACGGTATATCAATCATCGCGAACAGGGCTCACACGTGTTGTTGTTCGTTCGGGAGGCCAAGCGGTACGCGTTCGGCGACGGTGCTCCCTACATTTTCTTAGGTCCCGCCGACTCCGTTTCCCACGAAGGCGAGCGGCCGATGGCGATCACCTGGCGGTTGCACCGGCCGATGCCGACGGAGGTGTATCTGGAAGCACGGGCGGCGGTGGCGTGATTCTGTCGGAATCGCGCCGCGTTCACGCAAGGGCCCTCCAGCAAACCCTTCTGAAGCTACCGTCGCATTGTGATCTCTTCCGAAGGAGCTCTATGACGTCCCTGATCGCGTGGCTTGACGCGTCGAGCGAGGATCAGCGCCGTATGCGCGAGATCGTTAACTTGTTCAGCGAGCGCGAAAGTCGCGATGAGCTCGGCATTGGGCAGGTGCGCGATGCCCTAAGCGACTTGCTATGGCCGGGAACGTCGACGCTATTTACCCGCGCGCGCTACTTCCTCTTTATTCCGTGGTGCTTCCGCGCCGCGGCCAAGACACGCAACGACGTCGAAAAGGTGACGACGGCAGCCGACTACAACGAACGTCGCTTGATTCGCGGGCTTCTCGACGCAGGTGAGAAGGACGGCGTGATTGGTGCGAATGTTGGGTTTGCGCTGAAAAACCTGCCGTCCACTCTGTATTGGGGCGCCATGGGGATCCACGGCGTCCTCAGCGATCCCACTCTCAGCAGGTCTGACGCAATCATGGCCGAAATTGATCGCGCACACCCGCGCCGGACGGCCGCGGACTTCGATGACGAGGTCGCTAACAGCTGGCACGACGGCGCCTTCCATGCCACGCTGCCCGCTGTTCCGAACGGGTTTCCGGCCGAGGTGCCGGGCGGCTTTGCCATGCCTCATAGTGAAGCAGCATGGCTGCGCGACCGGATGCTCTCGAGCTCGCCCGCCACCATGCTGGAATATGCGCTGAAGCATCGTCCTGACGCCAGTAGCGAAGTGCCATGGAAGGATTCGGTGCTCACCGGCGCTTCCGGAGAGCGCGCGCAGGTCCTCGACGACGCTCGGCGCTTTTCCGTGCTCATGAACAGTGCGGCGCTCGTCTACAACTTGCTCCTAGCGGAAGCATACGAGAATGAGGGGTTCGATCGGGTCGAGAACCCCGTCGACCAGTACCGCCAACGGATTGACGAGTGGGCCGGACAACCCGGCCTCAACCACGACATCCACACCTGGGATCGCAACGCCTTTTGGCGCCGCGTCCTCGAACAGAATCCCGGCGTCAACCTCCGGTCGCGTCGTTTCATCGATAACTGGCTCGATTTGCTCAGTACCGCGGACCTAGCGGACCTCGCCACCAACGCCGAGGTGCGGTCATTTATCTACCGACGCGAGCGCGAGCACAAGCGAGCACAGGCGAGATTGTCGAACAAACGATTGCTACAAGCGTGGCTAGGGGCATCGGGAAGTAGCCCACTCGTTTACCGGTGGACACAGCTACGCCCCGTGATACACGACATTCATGATGGATTGGATCGCGCGGATGCTTGAACCGGACGGCCGCGTTGCGCTCACCGAACAGCTACGACCACCAAGTGGATTTCAGCTTGCGCACGCGGTGGCAACCACTTTCAGCCTCGACCTGACCACGGCATTGTCGGTACCACTTGCCTTTGCGGCGCACCGAGTGCATGAAAGTCGCGACCCGATTGCGATTCTCGATGCCGTACGTCGCGCGGCGGACAAGATCGACGTCTT
This sequence comes from Mycolicibacterium celeriflavum, assembly GCA_050205545.1. Lineage (GTDB taxonomy): Bacteria > Actinomycetota > Actinomycetes > Mycobacteriales > Mycobacteriaceae > Mycobacterium > Mycobacterium celeriflavum_A. The sequence goes on along the minus strand of JBNMQV010000001.1, from coordinate 405,100 downwards.
CGCCCAAGCCGGCCAAATTTTCGAACCTCGCATCCCTTCAGACCTATTCGCACTTCTCGAACCGATGATCCACCCGGCCAGCGCGCCGCGCCTTGCAATGTTGTTTCATCCAAAAGTCTGGATCCTCGAGTATGCCGATGGGGATGCGCGAAGCTACCGATTGCTGTGCGCTAGCCGTAATCTCACCAACGACCGCAGCTGGGATCTGGTAGTACGGCTCGACGGCCTCGCCGGTGACGAACCCACCGAGCAGAGCGCGCCGCTCGCGGCCTTCGTCCGTGCGCTACCGGAGATGTCCGTGCAGTCCTTAACGGATCGTCGGACCGCCCGGATCGGTGAACTTGCCAACTCAATCGCCAAGGTCGAGTGGGAGCTTCCCAGCGATGTCCGATCCTTGCGCTTTCACCCATACGGGGTTCCCGGGGTAATTGGCACCCCAATCCGCGAGTTATTCGATGGAACACGACACGGGATCATCTCGCCGTTTCTCAGTGACGGGGGTATCCGTCGTATCCTTCCGCAGCGGTCAGAATCTGTGATCATCCTGGCGCTTCGAGAACAACTCGACCGGCTCGATAGCGCGACTCTCGAACGCGTTGAAGCATTGATACTCGATGACGCAGCCAATGACGGCGACGTCGAAGACGATGGAGAGCGGGCGAAACCAGAGCTGTTGACGACGCCGCGGGCTGAACCTCTGGTTGGTCTTCATGCAAAAGCGTACGTCGTTGATAGGCAGAGCGGATCGCATCTGTTCGTCGGTTCGGCGAACGCGACCGAAGCTGCGTTCGGCGGCAACGTCGAGATGCTTGTCGAGTTTGAGGGCCCGTATACCAAACTCGGTGTCCTCGCCCTGTTGGGTGAGACATCGCCGCTACGAGCGCTAACGATTCCGTTCGAGCCGGTGGGCAACGCCGAGGTTTCAGACGACGAACTGGCCGACTACGAACTCGAGCAAACATTACGAGCGCTCGCGGCGCGCCGATATTTCGCCCAGGTCGAATCAGGAGCCAGCGCATCAGCCGAAACCGACTATCTCATCGGACTTTCCGCCGATGGACCTGTACGGACTCCGGAGGGCATGAGCGCGCGGGTGACACTGTTGACACGACCGGCCAATACCGCGGTCCTGCCCGGCGAGCCCGTCATCTTCGACCGGTTAGCGTTGACAGACATCACGCCTTTTATCGTCATCCGGGTATCTGATTCGCGAGGCGCTACCGCGTCGACGGTCGTTACCGCTGCGCTTAAAGGCGATATCCCCGGCCGCCAAGATGCGGTGATCGCCCGACAGTTGGAGGATCGGGCGGCATTCCTCAAATTGCTTGCTCTCCTCCTAGCCCTCGAAGGAGGAGATGGACTGTTCCACTTCGACTCGACGAGTGGGCTGGGCGCCGAGTGGGCGGAGGATGGCAGCGGCATCTTCGAAACGCTGGTGCGGGCGATCGGCGTCGAGCACGGTGGCCTCGCCGATTTGCGGCGAATAGTCGAGCATGTGAAGGCCGCCGAAATGCGTCGTCCCGAGGGTGCGCCGCCGGTCCTGCCGGACGGGTTTGATGAACTCTGGGAGTCCGTCTGGGCTGCCTACTCTTCCCTGACGAGGGTGCGATGACTCGGCCTGATGTCGAACGGATACTGCGCGGACTCAAAGGTTTTCAGCGCGACGCAGTTGAGCACGTCACTGACCGGCTCTTCCGATCGCGAGACTCCAGCGGACGCTTCCTGATCGCTGATGAAACGGGACTTGGAAAGAGCGTCATTGCCCGCGGTGTGATCGCCTCTGCGATAGCTGAACTACAAGACGCGGAGCATATCGACCGCATCGACGTGGTGTACATCTGCTCGAGTACTGACCTTGCGAAGCAGAACCTTCGCCGCCTCAACGTCACCGGTGATCCGCACATCGGTATCACTAGCAGGCTTACATTGCTGGCGCTCGAAAGTCGGCGGTTTGCATCCAACTCAGAGGTCGCGGGCAAGAAGGTGAACCTTGTGTCGTTCACACCCGGAACCTCCTTTGAGATGGGGTGGCAGACGGGTTCTCAGGAGGAACGTCAGTTGTTGCACATCCTGCTCAACGGGATGGACGTCTCTTCGCGGGAGGCAGAGCGAGCCTCGGCGTTGTTTTTCCAAGGACAAGTGAAGCGGCTGTCGGACTTTGAAAATGGCATCGCCCGAATGCGCAATGCGCTCGGCGCCGGACCGGACGAAGTCATTCAGCGTGAATTTGCCGGAGCGATCAAAGCTAGCGGGCATCGCGCAGAATTCGACTCGATTTGCGAGCAACTTGGTGGGCTCGAAGTGTTACCCGACCAGATGAAGACGCAGGTGAAGTCACTCACTTCCCGGTTGCGCGGGGAGCTGGCGAAGGCGAGTGTGGAGTCGCTGGAGCCAGACCTTGTAATTCTTGATGAGTTTCAACGGTTTCGGCATTTGATTGACCCCAATAGCGGCAGCGATGCCAGCGAGCTTGCCCACAACCTATTTAACTACCGACACGCAAAAGTCTTGCTGCTGTCAGCGACGCCCTACAAGCCGTACACGACAGTCGCCGAGGGTACCGAGGACGACCACTACCGCGACTTCATGACAACCCTCGAGTTCCTCGCTGGCGGCGACAAAGCTGCGCTCGAGCGAATCCGCAATGGGTTCCGCAGCTACCGCGAGGCTGCAATCGTCGGGTCCAAAGCGGCGAACGAGGCGGCTGAGCTGCGTAATACCCTGCTTCCCTTCATGACTCGTTCAGAGCGACCCAGGATGGAAGAAGGGCGCGATCTGCTTGTCCGGCGCATCGTCAGCGAGGTGCCGACACCTGACGACCTGCGGGGGTTCGCAGCACTACAGAACTTCGCACGAGAGATCGACTCACCAGTAAGCGTGGATTATTGGAAGTCCATTCCCTACTTCGCCAGCTTTATGGAGGGCTACCGCCCCGGAGAGCATGCCCGCCACATGCTCGAAACAGGAACCGCGACAGCGGAGTTGGCGTCGAGTATCAGTCGGCTCCGGTCGATCGATCCAGCACTGATTAGGAACTACCAACACGTCGATTACGGGAATGCGCGGCTACGCGCCTTCGCCGTCGAGACCGTCGAAAAGGACTGGTGGAAGCTGCTGTGGGTCCCGCCATCGATGCCATACCTCAAGCCGGGCGACGTGTATTCACCGTTCTCGGATGGTTCGGTCACCAAGCGTTTGATCTTCTCGGCGTGGTCTGGCGTACCGACGTCGGTGGCCAGTCTGCTTAGTTACGAGGCAGAACGGCGAATGATCGCTGGCTCCAGTTTGACCGAGAACACGGCGGAGGCTCGACGAGCCGTTTCGTCGCGGTTCGACTATGTGATTCGTGACGACAGAGCGGCAAGTATGTCCACCCTTGCGTTGTTCTGGCCGCATCCGGCGTTGGCGGAAATCGGTGATCCGCTAGGTCTACTGGATGAGGGACGCCCTGTCGACTCCGACGTTGCAAGGGCGGCGGTCGAGAGACGCATCCGGGCTCGGGTTACGTCCCCAGAAGAAGCGCAAGCGGAAGCGGTGTGGGAAGCCTTCTTCGCCTGGCCTGAGGGCTGGCCCAAGGGTGTACACCGACGGTCCGATGCCGCCGCATATTGGCTGGCCGGCCGTGGTGGCGCGGCCACGGTGACGGAAGATACTGGTTCGGGCCGTGCGCTACCGGCGCATGCCAAGGTGGCGCTGGAGAAAGCGGCCGCGCCACACTGGCACGACGACCTTTCTTTGCTCGCGCTGCACAGCCCAGGGAACATCGCGTATCGAGCGCTGGTCAGAATCTGCGATGAGATCGATAACGAACTTCGCAAACACCTGTGGCGCAACGCAGCACGGCTGGCCAACGGCATCCGAACATTGTTCAACCGCATGGATGTCATGTTCCTGCTCGACCAGCTCTACGGCACCGAACCATATTGGAAGTCCGTCCTGCAGTACTGCGCCGACGGCAATCTCCAGTCGGTGCTTGACGAATACTGTTACCAGCTCAAGCTCGAGCTTGCCGGCACTCGCATTGACGCGGCTGCTCTCAGCCAGGTCACCGATCGAGCAATCGAGGCCTTGACACTACGCACATCGCGGTACACGGCGCGGGCCGCCAACGCCGAATTCGCCAGGATTCCGATCACCGTGCGGTTCGCGCTGCGCTACGGCGCGGCAGCTCGAGATACCGAAAGCGTTCGAGCGCCGGAGGTCCGCAACGCATTCAACAGTCCGTTCTGGCCCTTCGTCTTGGCGTCGACGAGCGTCGGTCAGGAGGGGATCGACTTCCACTGGTGGAGCCATTCCGTGGTTCATTGGAACCTCCCGTCTAACCCAGTGGACTTCGAGCAGCGCGAGGGCCGCGTCAACCGGTTCGGCGGACATGCCGTACGCAAGAACGTGGCGTCAGCGCACGGTCAGGCTGCGCTCGCGGCGGCGCAGTCCGGACGCCACCCCTGGGCATGCGCATTTGATGCGGCGGTCGACCACCCTGAACTCGGCGAATTCTCGCCGTGGTGGCTCTATCCGGGGGACGCCCGTGTCGAGCGGCTCGTCGTGCATTTCCCCCTAAGCCGAGAAGACGCCCAGTATCAGCGGCTCAGGGACTCGCTCACGCTCTACCGCATGATGCTGGGCCAGCCCCGGCAGGAGGACATGATGGAGTTGCTGCGCCAGCGCGGAGTGACCGATAACGACGTAGCGCAGCTCGATCTACGACCGCCAGGCCGGGCTTGAGAGCGCGATGCGCGACAGGCGCCACCAGCGCGGGACATCCGCCTTGTCGGCAATCGGTATTAGTGGCAACCCTCGGCGCGGACGCAGCAACTTCACTAAGGTGCATAAGAAGTAGGCAGGAGATGGGGGTATCTCGAACGTTTATCCGGTGGGCAAGCTATGCCTAGATACAAATTCCGCTGGTCAAACCTGCCAACTTCTCTGCTGGACGAGTTGTGTGAGAGTTTGTTCGCTGACTGCGGGGGGCTTGCCCCTCCTGAGGCCCTGCAACTTACCTACGGAGCACGCCCCCGGGAAGAATTCGTCCAAGAGGCGTGGGAAACCCTTCGAGACGGTTGGCTACGGCGGGACAAAGAGGCACGCGAGCGTGTCGTGCAGGCCCTCCTCGAACGGCGAGGTGAAGACGGCCAAATCACGAATCGTCGGGCGCAGATCGAATACCTCAGAGAACTCCGCAATGCGAAGACTCTTCGCGAAGTCGTTCTGAAGGAGTTCATCGACTTCGGCGAGATCCAAGCCCAAGTTACGTCGCCGACGCCAGAACCGCTGCCCAACCGGAAACCACCGCCGCCATCCATCCCGAAATCCCCAGCACCGACTCCCGGAGAACCGTTGACCATCACCGACGAAGCCACGCCAACCAAAGACCTCAACGTCGCTCCAGGATCTATCGTCGTCATCCGCGACGAGGAATGGCTGGTCACCAAGGCCGAACAGGGCAGCGACGGGTGGCTGGTTTACGTCCGCGGGCTGTCCGAATTGGTCGCCGAGACGACGGCGGCCTTCTACTCCAGCCTCGACAAGATCGAGCCGCAGGACCCCAAAGAGGCGAAAGTGGTCGCCGACGGTTCCTCGGGATATCGCGATTCTCGGCTCTGGCTCGAGGCACTGCTGCGCAAGACGCCCGTGCCCTATGGCGATCAAGCGCTGACGGTCTCGACGCATATGCTCGCCGACGCGCTCGCCTTTCAGCAGGCAGCCGTGACGCGGGCGCTCGACCCCATGCACATTCGCCCGCGGATCTTGATCGCCGACGCGGTCGGGCTCGGTAAAACCATCGAGATCGGCATGATCCTTTCCGAACTGGTGCGACGCGGCCGCGGCGAACGCATCCTGATCGTCACACCCAAGCATGTGCTCGAACAGATGCAGCACGAGCTGTGGTGCCGGTTCGCGCTGCCGTGCGTGCGGCTGGACTCGGCCGGCATTCAGAAGGTGCGTCAGAAGCTGCCCGCCACGCGCAATCCGTTCACTTACTTCAAACGGTCGATCATCTCGATCGACACGCTGAAGAGCCCGCGGTATAAAGCACACCTGGAGCGCCAGCAGTGGGACGCGGTCGTCATCGACGAGTCACACAATCTCACCAACGTCGGCACCCAGAACAATGAGCTGGCCCGCGTGCTGGCGCCTAACACCGAGGCGCTCATCCTGGCCTCGGCCACCCCGCACAATGGGCGCGAAGAATCGTTCGCCGAGTTGCTGCGACTGCTCGATCCAACCGTGGTGAAGCCTGACGGCACCTTCACCAAACAAGACGTCGAATCTCTGCTGATTCGGCGACACCGCCACAGCCCCGACGTCGCCGCCGAGGTCGGTGGCGACTGGGCTGAGCGTGCCGAGCCGGTGCATCGGCTGGTCAAGCCGTCGCCGGCGGAGGATGCGGTGGCCGCGGAGCTGTCGCAGACCTGGTTGCACCCAGCGACGGGCAGCTCCCCGTACTCCGGAGATACCAAGGCACTGTTCCCGTGGACGTTGGCCAAGGCCTTCCTCTCCTCGCCTGCCGCCCTTGCCGAGTCGATCAAGCAACGGCGCAACAAACTCGACGGCACCGACCGGGAGCAGCGCAAAGAGCTGCACGCGCTGCAGATCCTTGATGACCTCAACGCCGAGGCGATCAACGAACGTGCCGGGAAGTTCTCCGCACTCGTAGCGCGCCTCAAGGAAATCGGCGTCAAGCCGGGGTCGTCGATGCGCGCCGTGGTGTTTGCCGAACGGGTCGCCACGCTGAGGTGGTTGCGTGATCACTTGCCGTCAGCGACCGGGCTGAAACCCGAGAACATCGCGATGCTGCACGGCGGGCTGTCGGACGTCGAGCAGCAGGAGATCGTCGACAGCTTCAAGCTGGAGACCTCGCCAATCCGGGTTCTGGTCACTGGCGACGTCGCATCGGAGGGCGTGAACCTGCACCGGCAGTGTCATCACCTCATCCACTACGACATCCCATGGAGCCTTATTCGCATCGAGCAGCGCAACGGTCGCATCGATCGGTACGGACAGAAGTTTCCCCCCGTGATCTCCTCGTTGATTCTCGAACCATCCGATCCGGATTTCTCCGGTGACCTGCGGGTGCTATCGCGGCTACTGGAACGCGAGAACCAAGCGCACTCGATGCTCGGCGACATCGCGTCGCTCATGGGCAAGCACAGCGTGACCGAGGAGGAAAACGTCATCCGCGATGTGCTGGCGAAAGGCATGAAACTCGACGACGCCGTCCGCACCGCCGACGAAGTGGCCGAAGGCGACGATCTAGACGCGTTCTTCGCCCAGTTCGACGCGGTCGATGACACACCCCCGACGTTGCCAGCGTCCGCGCGGCAGAGTCTGTACCCCGATGATCTCACCTTCCTTGATGAGGCATTGCAGGCCGCGTTCTATGACGTGCCTCATGCCCCGCCGGCGAAGGGTGGTGTCGGTTGGACGGTCAGCAAGACGCACGGCATCGCCGAATTGAGCCCTCCGAAAGACCTACAGCAACGGTTGGGCCAACTCCCGCAGAACTATCTGCAGCACGGGCGCGTGCTGGAACGGCTCAAACTTGCCACCACGCCGTCTGTCGGCGAGGAGCAGTTGCGTATCGCCCGCGAAGGCAAGGGCATTGACAACACGACATGGCCGGAAGCGCACTTCCTAGGGCCACTACATCCGGTTCTGGACTGGGCCAGCGACCGTGCCCTGACGGCGCTGGGCCGAAATCAAGTGTTCGTGATACGTGGCGAGGTCGACGCGCCGACGGTGCTGTTGATGGGCACGTTGACGAACAAACGCGGACAACTGATTTCGCGAGTCTTCTCCACGGCCGTGTTCCCCAACCCGTCAAATGCGGCGTTTTGCATGGTCGAGGCGCTCGAAGACCTCAACTTCCTCACCGCCGACACAGGTCTCAAACCCGGTTCATCCAATCCCGGGCCGGTTTCTGACGTCGAGCGCTACCGCGCGCTGATTCCTGTGGCGGTCGAGCATGCCCGCCGCGAGATGCGGTGGGTGCTCGACGCGCAGGAGAAGGCCACCACTGAACGCCTCGCCCACTGGCGGCGACGCGCCGAACGGTGGCACACCGAAGCTGATCACCTCGACCTTCGCGGAGCCCAGAAGTCGCGCATCGGCAGGCTCGGGCAGCGCATTCACGATGAGCAACGTCTTGCCGAGCTGCTGTCTCCAACCCAGCAGCTAGTGCGCCCGCTGCTGGTGATCGTGGGCGCTGACACCCCGGTCGCCGGAAAGGAGCGTTGAGCCGTGCCCTCCTACGATTCCATCGTCGTTGGTGAAGACTGGATCAGCGAGCACTACTTCACCACCGACTCACCACGGGAGTCCTTCCAGGGCAAGGTGATCGAGCTGCGTAAGCAGTGGGATGCCGAAGCCGCCGAGGGCCGCGAGACGGTGCGAAGCCGGCTACTCGGCGCGGCCCGCGACATACAGACCGCGTTGTCGACACTCGCCGAGGATCCGGGCGGGGCGCCTGCAGCGCATGCCATGATCCGCCGGGCACTTGGTCTCCCCGAAGGACTGACCGCTTACGAAGGGCAGCGAGCGGGCACCGAGCTCCGACTGCCGAATGCGCAACTTCGCGGTGTCACGACCACGCTTGTCCTGCAAGCCAATCCGGTGGAATCGATCGAAGACCTGCTCGACCCACAGACCGGACTGCTGCTCGAGTCCGGCGATGAGGACAACAAGCCGATCGAAGTGGTGTCCAAGGCGGTGTCGGCGGCGTTTCGCAGTGATGAACCGCCCGCGTTCATCGTCGTCCAGGCCGGTCAGTGGCTAATGCTTGCTGAGGCGGCACGGTGGGCAGAGGGCCGCTACCTGGCCGTTGACCTACTGGTGGTGCTCGAGCGGCGCGACGAGAAGCGCGGCGGTGAGATCGACCGATTCGCCGCGATGTTCGGCCGACAGGCGTTGCTGCCGGACGCTGACGGAAACATCTGGTGGACCGGCGTACTTGAAGATTCGGTCAAGCACACCGTCGGCGTATCCAAGGATCTGCGCGAAGGTATCCGACTGTCCATCGAGATCATCGCCAACGACGTGGTGCGACGCCGCGCCGAACGTGGGTTGCCTCTCGATCAAATCGACGGGCAGCAGCTCGCCAAGCACGCCCTGCGTTTTCTCTACCGCATTCTCTTCCTGCTCTATGCGGAAGCCTCGCCGGAGTTGCGGGTATTGCCCTCGGGGGCACCCGAATACGGCGAGGGATACGGCCTGGACCGACTGCGCGAACTGACCCTCACCGAACTAATCTCGCCGACCGCAAAGAACGGGACGCACCTCTACCAATCGCTGGCTAGTCTGTTTCGACTCGTGGACCGCGGGCACATGCCGCCAGCATTCGACGCCGAAATCACCGACGACCCAGCACCCGGACTTGTATTCAACGCCTTGCGGGCAGATCTGTTTGACCCCAAGGCAACCGAACTGATCGACCAGGTTGGTCTCGGCAATGAGGCGACCCAGCAGGTGCTGCAGCATCTGCTGCTGTCCAAAGAGTCCAAGGGCCGCAAAGGCGCCGACCGCGGCTTCATTTCCTACGCCGAACTCGGCATCAACCAACTGGGTGCCGTCTATGAGGGGCTGATGTCCTATACCGGCTTCTTCGCCGAGGAAGACCTCTACGAGGTCGCCAAGAACGGTGACCCAGAGAAGGGCTCGTGGGTTGTTCCGGTGTCGCGCGCCGATCATCTATCTGAGTCTGATTTTGTGACGACTATCGACGAGGCGACCGGCGAGCCGATCCCGGTGGTCCACCGACAGGGCACCTTCGTGTTCCGCCTCGCCGGTCGGGAACGTCAGCAGTCGGCTTCTTATTACACCCCCGAGGTGTTGACAAGGTTCGTTGTGTCCCAGGCGCTTGAAGAGTTGCTCGACCAGAACGGTGAGCGAACAACACCCGAACAGATCCTCGAACTGACGATCTGCGAGCCGGCCCTGGGATCTGGAGCCTTCGCCATCGAGGCGGTGCGCCAACTGGCGGCCGAGTACCTCAGGCGTAAGCAGGAAGATGTCGGTGAGGTCATCGATGCAGACCAATACCAAATCGAGCTGCAGAAGGTGAAGGCACACATCGCACTTCACCAGGTCTACGGGGTGGACCTGAACGCCACGGCAGTAGAGCTGGCCGAGATCTCATTGTGGCTGGACACCATGGTGGCCGGGTTACAGGCCCCCTGGTTCGGACTGCATCTGCGACGCGGCAACTCCCTAATCGGTGCTCGTCGCGCGGTTTATGTGCCCGCGCTGCTGGCGAAGAAGGCGTGGCTGAAGACCCCGCCGAACGACGTGCCGCTCGGTGGCGAAATCGCGGCGGGCATCCACCACTTCCTAGTGCCATCGAACGGCTGGGGCGCGGTCATCGACACTCCCGAAGCCAAGACATATGCGCCAGCCAAGCGGGAAGAACTGCGGCTGTGGCGCAACGGTATTCGCGGAAATCCGAGTGGGAGCATTAAGAAGCGGCTCGCCGCACTCGCGCAACGCGTCGAAACGCTGTGGGAATTCACGCTGCGCCGGTTGACCATCGCGGAGTCCGAGATCCGGCGCGATATCGACCTGTGGGGCCAGCAGCGTGGCGACCGCTCTGCATCGGCCGTCACGCGTGAGCAGATCGAAGCGGTGCTGCATGACGACAACGGCGCCTACCGACGGTTACGACGGGTGATGGACGCCTGGTGTGCAATATGGTCGTGGCCGCTCACCACCGACATCGAACCGCCGGATTGGGACCAGTGGGTCGGCGGTCTTGAAGCGATCCTCGGTGTGCCGCCCAAGGCCGGAAAGTTTGAAAAGTACGGTCAGACAAGCCTCGCTGGTGATTTGAATTGGTCCGAGCTGGACATCGCAGAGGACACCGATCGGACCTTCTCCCAAACACTTCCGATTGAGAAGGCGGTCGGCGGATACCCTTGGCTGACGGTGTGCGAATCCATCTCCGAATTGCAAGGCTTCTTTCATTGGGAGCTGGATTTTGCACCGGTGTTTGCGCGTGGTGGCTTCGACCTCCAGGTTGGCAATCCTCCTTGGGTGCGGCCCGACTGGGATGAAGCCGGGGTGCTCGCAGAGTTCGACCCATGGTGGCAGCTGGCGGAAAAACCGGCTGAGACGGTTAAGCAGCAGAAGCGGGAGGAGATGCTCGCTGAGCCGAACGGTCTGGACGCGTACCTGAATGAGCGAGCAGAGCAGGCGGGGTTAAGTGAACATCTAGGCTCGGATGTAGACCGACCGGTCCTGTCGGGATTGCAGCCTGATCTGTACCGCTGCTTTATGGAACGGACCTGGCGATCCATGGCGTCGAATGGGGTTGTGGGCCTAATCCACCCCGAAAGCCACTTCACCGAACTGCGGGCGAAAAACCTGCGTCGCCAAACGTACGGGCGGCTGCGCCGTCACTTCAAATTCCACAACAACACCTATCAGTTCCCAGAGATCGGGCACAAGAAGACCTTCGGCGTTCACGTGTATGGGCGCGCATCGGACGTCGGGTTCCTCCACGCTTCCTGGATCTTCGCGCCCACCGTGGTAGAACGCTCGCTGGTTCACGACGGGTCGGGGCCCGCACCCGGGATGAAGGATCCTGATGATAATTGGGACTTACGCCCTCACCGTGAACGCGTCGTCCGTGTCGATGAGTCGGTGCTAGCGGGGTGGGCATCCCTGATCGATGAGCCTGGCACCCCACCCGGCGAGGCTCGGATGCTGTATCCCGTCAACCAGGCGAGCGCCGAGGTGCTCTTTAAGATTGCGTCGGCATGCCGTTTGGGGGACATTGGTTTTGAGTGGACGGCCGGGTGGCACGAGTCCGCAGACCGAAAGCGTGGACTTTTCAAATCCATGACCGCGGTGGCAGATAGTTGGGACGACGCCATACTGCAAGGGCCTCATCTGACTGTCGCAACCCCATTGTTCCAGCAGCCCGATACTACTCCGGGTCGCGGACATCTGTACGAGGCCGTCAACCTCGATGCGATCGGGGAGGATTTTATCCCCCGGACGAACTACCAGCGCGCGAAACCCTACGACGAATACATCGCCGTCTACCCGAAATGGCGTGGTGAACCCAGTTCTAGTTATTTCCGTCTGGCGTGGAGACGAATGGCCGACCCTGCAACCGTTCGGACTTTGCATTCCGCAATATTTCCGCCAGGCCCCTGCTTTGTTGGCACGGTCTTGTCAGCTGAGTTGCCGACATCGGCCGATTTGGCCATCGCGAACGGCGTCTGGTCGTCCATCACTGCAGACTTCTTTATTAAGACTGCAGGTGTTTCAGAGTTGAAACATGGTGTCGTCAGACGACTGCCTCATATCCGCAACCACCCCCTCGAACCACACCTGCTGCTCCGTACTCTTCGCCTGAACTGCGTCATCCGCACATACGCACCACTGTGGGAAGAGCTTTACGATAAAGCATGGCAGCATGATTCATGGGTGCCGCACATCGGCGTGGACTACACCGACCGTCCGCCGCTCGGCGAGGTCGGGCCAAAGTGGGAGTGGGGGACACCGCTGCGCAGTGCCGCAGATCGCCGACAAGCTCTCGTCGAGATTGATGCAATCGTCGCGATCATGCTCGGCATCACCGCCGAAGAATTGACAACGATTTACCGCACCCAGTTCCCGGTGCTGCAGAAGTACGAGCGCGATGCGCTCTACGACGCCAACGGACGTCAACTGCCGGGCAAGCTCGCATCCGAGTATCGCAAGAAGGGCGCGCTGAAACCTGACGACCTTACCGTCGACGGCATTACCTACGTCGAGCCATTCGTCGGGGTTGATCGCGAGCGCGATATGGAACTGGCGCACAAGCACTTCAGCGATATCGCCAACCAATGATGCGGGACGAGATGAGACAAAGAATTACCGGTTCGCCCACATCGACAAAGCTGGACAGCGCGACACTGAACAAACTGGGCGATGCCGTTGTCGCACTGGATCCGCAACCCCGCAAACAACGTTGGGTCAGCCTGAGCTTCTGCATCGTGGACGCAGTGTGGAGTATCGGAGCCAACTACGACAACGTCGTCGTCCCCTTGACGCGAAACCTGGCCAGAAAATTCGGAGTTGACCGACCTACCGTACCCATGACGGAGGCCGTCGGCATTGACCCCTTACCAATCACACGACTCGCGGAACTCAGTCTCGACGAACTGACACGGCGCACCAATCGCCAGCGAACGTCGACACGCGGCGGGATACTCAAAGCTGATGCGGTGCTTCTCCACGTCGATGTGTTCGTAAATCACGAGGTCACCACCCTGCGCGACGCGATGGATCTGCTCGCGGAGAGCGACCGGTTCGCTGCTGTCGATGAGGCGCTGCGCTCGATTCCGGGCGAGGGAGCCCACGGCGTGCGGCGGAACTATCTGTGGATGCTGATCGGGCAGGACGACTTGATCAAGCCTGACCGAATGGTGCTGCGATGGTTCCGCCGCCATGGGGTGATCATCGACCCCGCCGAAGCGCGCGACATTATCGCCGCATTGGTCCCCATTGTCGCCGAAGGTCTTCGCCGGGATGTCACCGCGTGGGAGATCGACCACGCGCTGTGGTTAGCCGGACGAGGGATGTAGGCCATGGGCACGCTGCTTCCCACCTTACAAGCCGAGCATCTACGCGAGGGGCTTACTGACTATCTGGCAACGACATTCGCGCTGACTGATCCTGATGCGCAATCGGCGCTGACCGACTTCATCAGCGATCCTGAAAACGGGATGTTCAAAGGGCCGTATGTGCGCCTACGGCTTCCGTTCGCGCCTGCCGACGGAGATTGGACCGAGCACCTCGACTGGTACCCAGAAGGTTTCGCCCCCTACGGGCACCAAGCCGCGGCGTTCGAACGTCTGTCGACCAAGCATCAAGACAGGCCGCGACCGACTCTGGTCACCACCGGCACCGGGTCGGGCAAAACCGAGGCGTTCCTGTATCCGATTCTCGATCATGTGCTGCGCGCCAAGAAATCCGGCGTCACCGGCATGAAGGCGCTGATTCTCTACCCGATGAACGCGCTCGCCAACGATCAGGCCGAACGGCTCGCCACGCTTATCTCCGGCGACCCGGCACTGGCCGCGGTGACTGCTGGTCTTTACACCGGCGAGCAAGCAAGCGGCGGGCGCACCCGCGTCTCCGCGGATGGGCTCATCACCGACCGGGCGCTCATGCACGATGCGCCGCCAGACATCCTGCTCACCAACTACAAAATGCTCGATCACATGCTGCTGCATCCCGGGCGTGCTGACATGTGGCGACAATCCGCAGAATCGCTGCAATTCCTGGTACTCGACGAGTTCCACACCTACGACGGCGCACAGGGCACCGACGTCGCCATGCTGCTGCGGCGCCTCGGCCTCACGCTGAAGAGCTACTGGACAGAGGCGTCGCGGGTAACCGATGAGGAGCGGCGGCGACCCCTGGGCCGAATTACTCCGGTTGCCACCTCAGCCACCCTGGGATCACGCGCCGAGCCCGTCGCCATGCTCGACTTCGCGCAGACCGTGTTCGGGGAAGTGTTCGAACCCGACGGGGTGATCAGCGAGACCCGACTGACGCCCGACGAATGGCGTAATGCGCGGTTTGGAAATCGCGACAAGGATTGGAGGCTCGTCGAACCCGCGCTTCCGGATGCGCTGGAGCGGATCACTGAAGTCGACCGTGCCACCTCCGGCAACGAGGCCATCGCCGCCGCCGTGTTCGCCGAACTCTTCGAACCGCTGACCGTTACGGGAGCGTCCACTTCCGAACCGCCCCTGGACGCTTCGGACATGCTCGACCAGCTCAAACGCCACCGGCTCATCCAAGCGGTGCTGGAAAGCGCAATCGATGCGGTGCCCCTCGCCGAGCTAGCCGATCGCGTGTTTCCGGCCGTCCCCGTCGACCGCGATGCGGCCCGCACCCACGCCAACCGAGTTCGCTTCCTGGAGTTCGTCTTCGGGATGCTGTCCCACGTCCGAGCAAAGGCCGGACGCGCGGCACTCGGCGTCGATGTGCACCTGTGGATTCGCGAACTCAGCCGCGTCGACCGCGCCGTTCGCGCGGGCACGGAGTATCGCTGGTCCGACGACGGAGCCCTGGCCGAGGACACCGAGATGTATCTGCCGGCGGTTTATTGCCGGCACTGCGGAAGATCGGGTTGGGGTGCCCGCCTCGCACCGACCGGTAACGCCCTCGATGTGACCGACGACGCGATCCGTGCCGACCATGCCGCCGGAGCGTCACGATTCCGCGCGCTGATCTCTGCACCAGCCGAGGCGCAGGTGTCAGATCCGGTGGAAGGACTTCGATGGTTTCACCTCGACCACCGCGAGCTCATCAACGAGGCACCCGACCCTGACAGCGCCGAAGCGATCGACGGGCGGGCGCTGCCTGTGCTCACCCTGGTTGGGCCCGAGGCGGACGAGGATTCCAATAACGACGTTTGTCCGGCCTGTGGCGCGGCCGACGGTATCCGCTTCCTAGGCAGTGCGGTGGCCACGCAGCTCTCCGTTACCTTGTCGAACTTGTTCGGCGACAAGCACCTTGATGCGGCCGAGAAGAAAGCGTTGATGTTCACCGACAGCGTCCAGGACGCCGCACACCGCGCCGGATTCGTTCAGGCCCGCTCACACAGCCTTAGCTTGCGTGCTGCGTTGCGCGGCGCGCTCGGCGACAGCGAGCTTGACCTCACCGAGCTGACCCAGGCAGTAATCACTCGTGCGGGCAACGATCCGATCCTGCGCTACCAGCTGCTCCCGCCCGACATCGTCGACCGCGACGAATTCGTCGCGTTCTGGAAGATTGACGCGCATCCCAACAGCCGCCGAGCCGCGGAAAACAAAGCCAAGCGGCGCCTGCAGTTCGATGTGGACCTTGAGTTCGGACTCCAGTCGCGTACCGGCCGAACGTTAGAACTCACCGGAAGCGTTGCCGCCGAGGTCTATCTCGGCGCACCCCAGCGTGCGGCGGTCATCGGGCGCCGAGCCGTAGAGAAAGCCGTCGAAGGCGGCTCGGGCACCCAGATCCCGTTGAGCGACATCGACGACGTGTCGCTGACCAGATGGGTGCGCGGCACCGTCGAACGCATCCGCACACGCGGCGCCATCCACCACGACTGGCTGCGGCGCTACCTCGAGAAGAACGCCAACCGCTACCACATCTGGGGCGGCCGACCCCGCGGGCAAGGCATGCCCGCATTCCCGAAAGGGCGGCCGGCCCCGGCGTTCCCGGCGCTCAAATCCGGTAACGGCTCTCTGCCAGAAGGATTCGATCCGATCACCGCAGCCGCGTCCTGGTACACCCGATGGGCGTCGCGGTGCCTCGGCATCTCGCCCTACGACGCAACCTTCTTCGCTAAGGCGTTGTTCGCCGAGCTCGCCGAACAGATGCTGCTCTCCACCGTGACCACCGAGACGGGGTCGACCGTCTACGGACTATCGGCCACCACCATTCAAGTCACCGCACCCGCGCTTGAGTCGCTGCTCAACTCACGGCATCTGCTGACTTGCGATGTCTGCCAGACACCGAGCCCGGGAAGCGTCACCACGGTCGACGAACTTGACGGCGCGCCCTGCATCCTCATCCGCTGCCCAGGCACACTCCGCCGCGCACCGAAAGCCGACAACTTCTACCGTCGCCTCTACAACTCGACCGAAATGAAACGCGTAGTGGCACGCGAACATACCGGGCTACTACCCACCAAAGTCCGACTCGACTACGAGAACGCCTTTAAACGCGGCGGCGACGACCCGCAGGCGCCCAACGTACTGGTCGCCACCCCGACCTTGGAGATGGGCATCGACATCGGCGACCTGTCCACGGTGATGCTCGGATCCTTGCCACGGTCGGTGGCCTCGTATCTGCAGCGCGTCGGGCGGGCCGGACGCCTCACGGGCAACTCACTGGCATTGGCATACGTCCGCGGCCGCGGCGAACACCTACCCAAACTGTTCGAACCGCTATCGGTGATCCAAGGCGATGTGCGACCGCCCGCCACGTTCCTCAGCGCCGAAGAAATCCTGCAACGCCAGTACGTTGCCCACATCATCGACATGTTCGCGCGCGATCCCCAGGCGGAAGCACCGAGAGATGCCCGCACTGTGCTCGGAGATACCGACGATGGCAGCTGGCTATCCAGACTGCTGGAGACCGCCGCCGACTCGGAACCGCTCCTTGACCGTTTCCTTGCCCAATTTGGCGACCACCTGAGCGCAGACGCAGTCGAGTCGCTGCGGTCATGGGCCAGTGCCCCGCCCGAAGGCGGTCCCAGTGGTCTAACCGAGCGGCTGTTGTCGGCCGCATATCAATGGCGCGTCGACCTCGACGAACTCACCAAACGCCTCACGACCATTGAGGCCGACCTGCCCGAGTTCGAACGCCGGGCGTCTTCGCCGGCGGCAACCGATGACGACAAGCGTGCGCTCCGGATTGCCCGCGGATCACGCAAGCTACTTGGCGCACAGATCAATTCCCTCACCCGCGACTACTGGATCTCGGTACTCGAACGCTACGGCGTTCTACCCAACTACACGCTGCTCGATGATTCGGTCACTCTCGACGTGGGAGTCACCTGGATCGACCCGGACAGCAACGACTACATGGGCGAAGAGCTCAGTTATCAGCGTGGTTCCCGCGTTGCGCTCACCGAACTCGCCCCGGGCGCCACCTTCTACGCCCAAGGGCTGGCGGTGACCATCGACGCAGTCGACCTGGGCACCGGGGAGTCCAACATTCACTCCTGGCAGTTGTGCCCCCAATGCGGCTGGGTTCACATCAGCCCGTCCGCAGCCGTCACAGAGCCGGTCTCCACGTGTCCCCGCTGCCACAACCCCGGCATCTCCGACGTTAGCCAGCACATGCAGGTCGTCGAGATGACCCGGGTATCGGCCGAGGTGCGCCGCGACGAGGCCACCATCAACGACATTCGAGACGACCGTCGCCGCGAGCCGTTCACAGTCGCGGTCGCCGCCGATATCGACCCAACGCAGGTGGGTCGCACATGGTTTCGGCGCGACTCCGAATTCGGGGCAGAATACCTGCGTCGCTTAGATATTCGATGGCTCAACCTTGGACGGCGCACCTCCCAGGGCAAGAAACGAATCATCGCCGGTCAGGAATCGGCCAGTGGGTTGTTTCGGGTCTGCGCGTCGTGTGGGCAACTCGACAATGCCGCCGGCCGCAACAGTCGCTACGAACACCGCACCTGGTGCCGGCTGCGCGATGCCGCGACCGAGGATGTGCGTGAGATCGCGCTTGCGCGCACGCTGCGCACTCAAGGGGTGTTGTTGCATCTGCCGCCGCAAATGGAATACGACAACTTCGCACATCCCAGCCTCGCCGCGGCCATCATGCTCGGGCTGCGGCACGTAATCGGTGGATCCCCCGAACACCTCGACGTCGCGGTCATCAGAGACGCGCTTCGCGCACCCGACCGGCGCGCCTTGCTACTGCACGACACCGTCCCAGGTGGAACGGGCTACCTCGCTGAATTCTCCGACCATGCGAAGGTGTGGTCGGTGCTGACGGCCGCCCGGCAGATCGTCCGCGAATGCCCATGCCGCAACGAGGACCGCCTGGCCTGCCATCGCTGTCTGCTGCCGTTCGCCGCACCACACGAGATGGATCGAGTTTCCCGCACCACCGCGCTGAAACTGCTCGACGAGATCCTTGACATCGGAGCGCACGCCAGCCCCGATCTCGACGACTGGAGCTCCGGCGTCACCGAAACCGCACCACCACCCACGCCGATAAGCGACGAATCGTTCCTCGAACGCGACTTCTATTCCTCATTCATCGAGCGACTCAAACTGATCGGCGCCGCCGTCGTCGAAAAGCCGGGAACCTACGGTCCATCGGCGACGATCACCCTGCAAGGCAAGAAACCCCGCAAATGGTCACTGCGGCCCCAAGTTTCGTTCGACTTCGTCAAACCCGATTTTGTACTTCAGACTGCCGACCCCGACATCCCTCAGGTCGCGGTCTTCGCCGATGGCCGGTCCTTCCATGCAGTGACGGCCTGCAACCGGGTCGCTGATGACGCTGACAAGCGCGCTGCACTGCGTAAGGCTGGACACCTAGTGTGGTCGTTCAGCCACGACGACCTGAAACGGTTCAAGGCGGGCGATACCTATGAACCGGAGTGGTTCGACCAGAAGGCCGCGGCCATCATCACCAGCAAGTTCCACGTTCAACCTGGGCTTATCCGATTGCTCGCGAGTGACCCGGTGTCACAATTGCTGGAGTTCATGCTCGAACCTGACATCGATGCGTGGCAGACGTTCAGCGACTGGATGCCCTACCTGTTCGTACGCGCTGACAACCGTGCCCACTCCGATGCGGATACGCTCGGACCGGCCGCGATCGCTGCGCTCGACGGTGCCCCACAGTTCACCGCGGCTGGCACCGCAGTGTGTTGGGCCTACACCGACGGCGAGCTCACCGTCACGTCGGGCGTAGTTACTACCACCGACCCACCCCGTGCCGTGTTGGCCGTCGATGATCGTGACGACCGCCTCGAGAGGCTAGACGGCAAGGCATGGAAAGAGTGGTTGCGGTTATCGAACTGGCTAGGTATCAGTGATCGCCACCGAGTTAGCACGCGCACACTCCTCGCCGCTGTGCCCGAGGTGATTGCGGTTGGGCCCGACCAAACGGCACTGACCGCCGAATGGCAGACGCTGCTCGACGAAGCCGTGTCGGACGCCGAGCGCGACCTCATCCGAGCACTCGCCGCGGCGGGAACCGTAGCGCCCGTGCTGGGTTACGAAACAGCCGACGGCGACGTGCTCGACCTGGCCTGGAGTGATGCGCGGGTCGGTGTGACGTTCGACGAGGACACGAAGGCGGACGGCTGGACCATATGCCCTCCCGACCCTACACAGATCGTCGAAGCACTGAAATTGAACGGAGTGGCGTAGATGGCGAATCTGGTTATTGCCTCGAACAGCAAGGCGATGTCGAAGCTGGACGGTTCGGTCAAGAACAAGGTCTACGACTTCTTCGAGAAGCTCAACAAGGACGACACGTCCCCCAAACTGCACATCGAACCCATAAAGGCTGCGGTCGATCCACGGGTACGCACGGGCCGCGTCGACCTGTATTGGCGAGCTATCTTGTTTCGGATCGACGACAAGTCGAGCGGTACCACCTACATCTATATGGGGACGTGGCCGCACGACGACGCGATCAAGCTAGCTGAGCGGGCCACTCTTCGCGTCAACCCGATCAACGGCACCCTCGAAGGATTGATCGGCGTAGTTCCTACCGATGAGCAGGCCACGGCGCCGGCGCCCACTAAACCGCCACCCGCGCCGGAGGTCTCGTACCTGGAGGGAGTGGGATATACGCTGGCGGATCTCACCGACGGTCTCGGTATCGACGCCGCGCTGGCCGCACGGGCCATGGCCGCGCCCGACGAGTCGGCGCTGCTCGAGGTGGCCGAAGCCGGGCTCGAATGGGAGGGCAGCGCCCTTCTCGATCTCGCGACCGGCATCGCGATCGAGACGATCCGCGACAAGCACGGCTTCACCGACCAGCCGATCGACACCTCTGTCGACGAGGATCACCAGATTATCGCGGCCCTCGAGCGTCCAGCCTCGAAGATGCAGTTTGCCTTTATCGAAGACGACGAGGAACTTCGCCGCGTCATCGAGGGTGGGGACTTTGCCGCGTGGCGCATATTCCTGCACCCTGAGCAACGTCGCTATGTCGAATCGAATTACGGTGGTGCCTTTCGGCTTTCGGGTGGTGCCGGCACCGGCAAGACCGTCGTCGCGATTCATCGTGCACGTCGCCTCGCCCGTGACAACCCTGCTGCCCGGATCATCCTGACGACCTTCAATGCCATCCTGGCGCAAGGCCTCAAGGCTGACTTGGTCACTCTTGATCCCGCCGTCTCAATAGCTGAGAAGCCCGGCGATCGCGGCGTATACGTCGGCGGCATCGACGCTCTGGGCCGCGACGTACTGCACCGTGCCGGTGGGTTGGCAGATGCGGCAGCTGAACACATCTTCGGGCGCCAAATCGAAATCGGGTCGCGCCGAACCGTATCCGATACCGTGTGGAGAGAAGTCGCACAAACCGTCGACTCGGGACTCGACAAGAAGCTAGCCACACCCGCATTTCTTGAGGCCGAGTACGTGGCGGTAGTCCTGGCGAACCAGATCACCACCCTCGAGCAGTACGCCAGGGTTCCACGCCCCGGTCGAGGCGTACGACTGTCCCGACCGCAGCGCATCGCAGTGTGGAAGCTCGTCGAGGCTTACCGCCGGCAGAGCCAGATGGACGAAAGCGTTAGCTTCCCGGAAGTGCTCGCGCTGGCCGCCGAGGCCCTACGCATCCGTACAGAAAAGGACGGCAGTCATCTCGCCGACCACGTCATTGTCGACGAAGCGCAAGACCTCCACGCCACACACTGGGCGTTGTTGCGCGCGCTGGTGGCTAAGGGACCGAATGATCTTTTCATCGCCGAGGATTCGCACCAACGGATTTACGGCAGCCCGATCGTGCTGAGTCGCTTTGGGATAAAAATCGTCGGGCGGTCGCGGCGGTTGACGTTGAACTACCGAACCACCGCCCAAAACCTTCGGTTCGCAGTGGGTGTGCTGTCTGGTGCCGAGTACAGCGACCTCGAGCACGAAGAAGAGACAACAAACGAATACCGCTCGGCCCGCAGCGGCCCCGAGCCCGAATTGATTGCCTGCGAGAACCTTGCCGCTGAACTGGAAACTGTTGCAGCCAAGATCAGATCGTGGCTCGACGAGGGCGCCGTACAGCCCGAAAACATTGCAGTGCTAACACGCAGCCAGGATGAACGTGACCGGTTTGTTCGCGGGCTAGGGGAACATGGCGTCCCCGCTCGCGCCGTAGATAAGAACGCCGCCGTGCCCGGTCAACCGCTAGTCATGACCATGCACCGGGCGAAGGGGATGGAGTTCTCCCGCGTGGTCCTCGCCGGTGCCGACGATAAGCACGTTCCATCGCCAGCGACACTGCGCTACATCCCCGACGAGGAGCGGGACGAAACGCTACTGCGCGAACGGTCGTTGTTGTATGTCGCGAGTAGCCGCGCACGAGATGCGTTGGTAGTGACGTGGAGCGGGCAGCGCTCGGAGTTGTTGGGAGCTGGGAAGTAACACATGGCCATTGATGAACAACCAACCCCCGACGAACCGACGACCGACATGGTGCCGGTGCCGCAGGCGGAGTTCGGGCCAGGGCAGGACCTGGCCATCTCGGTGACCAATGAGGGGATGCTGGTCGCCGGGCGCCCTGATGTTGTCGACCGGTACATCAACAAGATCAAAGAGGCTGCCGGGCAACTCGTTGACGTCGCGAACGTGAGCAAGGGCGCCCTCGGCAATGCGGCCGCCGTTGCTGTCGGCGCGGTGTCGACCTTTGCTCAACACGGTCAGTTCGTCCAGCTGTCGGCGAAAAGCATGGAGGCGATCCGCGCGGGCAACCTCATGGCAGGCGATCCCGGTTTCTATCGCATGACCACCGTCGACAATGCAGGCCAATTCCTGCAGCAGTTGCAGTGGCGGCCGGTGTCGCTTGGCCCCACCGAGATGCTTTCGGTACAGATGATTGCCGCCCAAATGGCCTTGAAGATGGCCATCGCGGAGGTCAATGAATCGATCAGCCGCGTTGAGGGCAAAGTCGAATCGGTTCTCAAATTGGTCGAGGCCAACCGGATTGGCGACGTGAAGGGCCAATACGCAACTGTCGAGCGAATGGTCCGCAATCTGGACAACAGCGGCGCGCTGCCCGCTACTGATTGGCAGTCGATCGCGTCCCTAGGACCCGACTTGATCGTCACCGTTGAACGTCTGCGCGCTCATGCCGTGAGAACACTCGACGACTTCGACGCTTCGAAACCGGTGCAAGAACGTGCAGAGATCTTGCGACGGGCCGTAGAGGAGAACCGCCTCGGAGAAACCCTGAACCTGCTCGTCGTCGCCGAGGAGTCGCTGAACAAATGGCAGCGCTTGCGCCTGGCGCGAGTTCAGGACGTCGAGCCCGAACATCGCGAACAGGTCGTTGCCGACGCGTTCGATTTGCTCGCCACCCAGGTTGCCGAAGATGGCAAGCTGTACGGCCGGGCTGCCGAAGTACTGGAGACCTACCGGCGGACGAACCGCATAGACGGGTTCCGCTACTGGTCGGTGCGCGATGTGGCAAAGCATGGCAAGCAGCTGCAAGACGATCTGGATGCGTTCGCCCGAGCCCGACGCCACCAGCTTGCGCAGTGGCAAGACCTCAGCACCCCCACAGTCCGGGATGCGGCCGGTCACGTTCTTGCGGTCGCGGGTGGCTACGCGGGCCGCGCGCTCAACGCCGCAGGCGAAAGAATCACCAGCGTAACAGGCTTATGGTCGGAAGAAGGCGACGCAAAGGACAAGGAAGCTGTCCGCCGCACGAAACGTCTCCCGCGATTCCGACGTGGCGATCGCGAGTCCTAGGGCCTGGTGGCATGCGGCAACTCAACGCGCGGTACGCGGTCGACGATTGCGCTCGAAGGCTCGGAATCGAGCGCGTGAGCAACCAGCCATTAGAGCGGCCCGTCGCTGCCGGAGCGGGGCTGGGCGCATGTCTGTCGGTGCCTTGTCCTATGGTCGACTGCTACGTCAATAAGCGAAAGTGAAGGTTTGCGGGGGGAGCCATGGATGACGACGGCAGGTCGCTACTCGATTGGCTGAGCGACGAGGATTACCGGCTTCGGGCCGCACTGGAGCCAGTGAATCTCGTAGCGGAGTTGAACCTCAGCGCCGACGAAGTGCGCACCGCTCAATCGAAGTACGGCGTCGCCGCGCGCGCCATGCTCGGGCGCGGTCACCGGTACGACGACGTGATCAAGAAGTACCCGGCGTTGACGCTCGCTATCTTGGTCGGCCACGCCGCACTGGCATACGAGCAGGGCGCTTATTGGGACGAGTTCTGGGCCGAGCTGGGGCTCGGGCGCGACAACTACTTCGAGAATGCGATGCGGCGACAACTGGTCCCGTTGTTGGACAAGTTTAGACTTGCACGGTTTACGAAACTTGAGCGTCAGAATCAGTACGTCATGATTCTGGCAATGCACGCGGGGATTCCCGCGCATTGTCTTCGGGATCTGCTGCAAATGATCGACAGTCACCTAGTACAGGGCAGGGAAGCCACGGGTGTGGCGCTACTGGAATGGCTGGACGAACCGGGTAAGCAGTACCGCACGAATGCGCTCGACGTCCCCGTCAGAAATTTTCTGCGTTATGGGGGCGAATTTGCGGTCGACATCCTTGACCGGATCATTGAAGTCGTCGATGCTGCCGTCGTCGATCCGGGATTGCTGGATTCTGGATTAGACACCGCAACGACTGGCCTGCCCACGGTTTTGGTCGATGAGCTCGTACACCAACTTCGTAACCACCCTGTTGAGTGGAAGGGCCGACGCGCGACGGGTGGGTCGGTCCAGCGACGTCCCGCGCTCGCGTATTCGGTGGACGACGACCAGCTTGTAGTCAGCGTGCCGTATCCGCGGTCGAGTCCGGAGCTTCCGTGGCGGGTGTCG
The DNA here is from genome assembly GCA_050205545.1 of Mycolicibacterium celeriflavum. Lineage (GTDB taxonomy): Bacteria > Actinomycetota > Actinomycetes > Mycobacteriales > Mycobacteriaceae > Mycobacterium > Mycobacterium celeriflavum_A. Next base: position 380,589 of record JBNMQV010000001.1, on the reverse strand, counting down.
TTCGATGGTGCAGTCCGTGAGGTGCACGCCGAGCGTAGTTGGGGTGTAGCGGACGGAAATCATGCGCCCACTTTGGTACCAGTCCCGACGCCGGTGCGGGAAATCCTCCTTTGGCATGACGCCAGTGATTCGAGCTTCTCACTGCAGGTTGTTGGCACGACGGATCCGATGCTCACATTCGGCGCCGACGGTGCGTGGATTCCCCGCCGTGACGGGCTCAAAGAAGCAGTTTGGGTGATCCACCCCTCTGATTCCGAACTCTATGACCCGGAATGCGATCGCGTTGTGGACGCGTATATGGACTCGGGCGTTCCTGCCGGCTGGATCGGCTGGCGAAGCGTGTATGTCGACCTCGCGGACGTGCAAGCGCTGCAACTACGACGGCATGGAAAGCCAATTGGGACCACGCACGCGGTCCGCAAGGACGCTGTTCCCACGTTCCATCTCAGCGACCCAGTCTCGGGTTGTCGCACACCGGAGGGGCGCCCGGTGTACGCGGAGCGCCCATGGGTAATGCTGCCGCCGTCGGCGACCAGGGCAACTACGAAGTGGCGGGTCCGAACTCGGTTGTTCGGGCAGACCGAGTGGATCTGCGACGACGAATGGGATGCGGAAGAGGAGCAAACCTGCGTCGACCCGTTCGATGACGCAGAACCGGGATTGCTCGGGCTCTTCGAGATTGTCGTCACGGGGCCGCTCGGGGCAGACGTACGAACCGTCGTGTTTGTGGCGGAAGGCCTCGATGCCGATTTCGACAGCGAGTTGAGAATACCGGCGCCCGGGGGGCTTACCCCTTGCACCGCCGCGTTGGGATCCTCGACATCCCTACAGGTTTCGTCCGACCTAATCGAGTTTGCCGTGGACGAGCCAGAGCGGCTCATCACGCTGAGCAGTGGCGCGGATTCGGCCGATGTCGTTGTTCGTCCACAGCACATCACGATGCGCAGCGGGAACAGGGGAGAACCCGCAACCTGGCGCACAACCGCGGAAACTTGTGCCCCCGGCGACCTGGCACAGGACCGCTACGTGGCCGTACGGCTGCCTCAAGGGATGGACGCATACTTCACCTTCGTCGATGGAGCCGGGGAAACCATCCACGTTGAGCAAGCCCGGCGCAAACCAGGCGGAGTATTTGAAACGGCCACAGCACGATTCGCAGATTCCGCGCGCCGTGCGGAGATCGGTAAGGTCGTTGCAAACGTCGTCGGTCAAGTCGGAAGCCGCGAGGTCGCAGTCCTCGCTGTTCGACCACCGCAGGTGTGTTCAGGCGTCCGGCTTGAGAACGGCTCGCTGGTTTTCAACGGTCTGATCGACTCCGCGGACCTCGCCGTGCATGTCTGGTGCACTACCGCGCCATGGCTGCCTGCGAGGTCTCTACCGCTCGACAGCGACACCTTGGAACTCCCCGCCGATCTGGTGAACGCCGGCGAGTTGCGCTGTCAGGTATTCGTCGACGACCCCTGGGTGCTAGTCGAGCCTCCACAGCGGCCAGACGACACAGCTTTCAGAGTCGCTCAACCTGGCTGGGTGGTGTCGGATGACACCGCTCGGACAAAGCTCTCACAGTTCTTGGCAGGCGAAGGCCCCGCGCCTGAGGCAGCCGGTGCGATGCCTGAGGTGTGGTCGGCACTGACCATGATCGGGTTGGACTCCAGCGACACCGCAGCTAGTCGCACTAGGTCGGCTCTGATCAGGATGCTCAGCCAGGAGCCGCGCCGGGCGTTGGAAGGCCTCGGCAACAGCACCATTGCCCTCCGCGACAAGATGGGCATGCTCGTGGGTTCAGAGTTGGTGAACCGCAGTTTCGCAACAACTTTCACGTTGAACGAACTTCACGCCGACCCCTGGTTCGGTTGCATGGTCGAGATTTCCGATCTGCCGTCACTGCACCGGAGGAGAGACGAGGTCCGCGAAGAACGCGCGGAAACCCTTGCCTATCTGCGTGACAAGGGTGGCGACTTACTCATTGACACGCTCGCGACCGGAAAGGCAGCCCCATTGGGCGAGGGATGCTTCGACCGCAACGTCTTCAGGCTCGACGCAATGCCGCCCAGCCAGGTGGAGGAATTACTGGTCGGACTCCGACTGGTTCCCGGGGCGCTGCTCGACGCCGACACGCGGGTGGCAGGTAACGTCGAAGCTTTCCACCAGCGAGCCGCCTGGATGCGCGCGGGATGGTCGGATGGCTTCGCCGCTCAGACATCGTTTGCACTCACGCCCATTAAGCGGGCCTGCCCGGACGCTTACGAAGTGATCAGTGCACGAAACGACGCACTGCACGGCGTGCCCACTGCACAACATCCCTGGATGCTGATGTCGGTGCAGTCTTTGACCCTCGCCGTGTTAGCCCGCTTGGAAGCGCACGGCCGAATCACAGGTCAATATCTCAACTCAGGCATGCTTAGTGCCTGGGCGGTGATGGCCCAACTTTGTCCTCGATTAGTCGCTACGGATCTGCTTATCGCAGAAGCATTGATCGTTCACTTCTGTCGCGGCGACCTCACCCGGGAGTACTGATGACTGACCGACTCGACCCGTTGGCGACTGCCAGCCAAATTGAGGCGACCTACAAAAGATACTTGAAGACGCTGCTCGCGCCAGCCGACCTAGCAATGGCGGAGGCCTTCGACGAGTCCATTAATCAAACCAAGCTTCTGACCAAGGGGCCGCTTCTTGAACTGACGCCGCCGTATGAGACTGGCGCTACTCTGGAGGAGTTGATTGCTGAAGGCGTTCTCCATCCTGACTTCGGTCGGTTGAATAGCCCCGCCGTGCCGCTCACCCGATCGCTCTATCTCCATCAAGAGAAGGCGATCCGGAAGTTCATCGCCGGTCGAAATCTGGTGGTCAGCACCGGAACCGGATCCGGCAAGACGGAGAGCTTCCTGCTTCCGATACTTGACTCGCTGATTCGCGAGAGCGCATCGGGCACGCTCGGACCAGGCGTACGAGCGCTTCTACTGTACCCAATGAATGCGCTAGCGAATGATCAGTTGAAGCGTCTCCGCGCAGCTCTTAGCGCGGCACCCGACATAACATTTGGCCGCTATACAGGCGAAACCTTAGAGAAGGCAAGCGATGCCGAGGCGGAGTTTCTTGCCGCCAATGTCGGCGAACGGCGCCTTCCTAATGAGCTTTTGAGCCGGCAGGAGATGCGTAGCACGCCACCACACATATTGCTTACTAACTACGCGATGCTCGAGTACCTGCTGTTGCGTCCCGCTGACATCGACCTCTTCGACGGACCATACTCCGGTAGGTGGCGCTTCCTGGTATTGGATGAGGCGCACGTGTACGACGGCGCTCAAGGCTCTGAAGTCGCACTACTGTTGCGGCGGCTGCGCCAACGAGTTGCACCTGAGACGAATCTGCAATGCGTAGCTACATCGGCATCGCTCGAAGGAAGTTCGCCGGATGCTGCGCCAGCCGAAGCTATGACTTTCGCACACAGTCTTTTCAACGCGAGCTTCGAATTCGTCGAGGGTGATGTACAACGTCAAGATCTCGTCAAGCCGACCCGGCAGCAACGTAGAGCGAAACCGACTTGGACGTTGACTGACGAACAAATGCTCCGGCTCGGCATGCCAGATGCTGACGTTACGGAGCTGTCGGAGTTGGGTGGGGAAACACCAAGCGAAGCGCTCCACTCGGAGCGCAATATCGCAGATCTCAAAGGTGCGCTTGCTGCAGGGCCGGTAGCAGCGGAGGTTCTCCAACGCCGCCTCTGGCCAGACGACGCCGACTCATCTCGGAAGCTGGAATCGCTGGTGGCGCTTGGCAGTCGGGTGTTCGACGAGACGGGCAACCCGGTTCTCTCCGCCAGGTATCACATGTTTGTACGCGCCACGGAGGGCGCCTTTGTGACCTTCGCACCCACCGGCCCGCGGGTTTTCCTTGGCCGCCATGAGGTCGACCCGGAGACCGGGCGCGCGGTCTTTGAATTCGGCACGTGTCAACGCTGTGGTGCTGTCCACCTCGCCGGTGACGTCGAACACCGGGGCGGACGCGAGTTTTTTCTTCCGAGCACGAAGAACGACGCATCGGTCAAGTGGCTCGTGCTTACCGATGGAGGAGTGGACACAGTCATTGACGAGGACGAGATGACTCTCGCCCGCGATGACTCCACCGTCGACCCAACGATCCGATATCTCTGCACTGGCTGCGGCCTTCTTACTAACTCCGGAGCTTCGGGATGTACATCGGACTCTTGCCCGGGGGGTGACGTGCGCCGCGTACGCGAGCATCGAGCCGCGACACGCGTGATGAGTCGCTGCACGGAATGCGGCGCTCAGGCAAGGCAAGTTATCCGTCGGTTGCGAACCGACACCAACGCTGCGCCGGCGGTCATTACTACCGCGCTATACCAGGAGCTGCCCGTAGCAACGGATGAGGCCGCGGACGAGGTCGGCAGTGGCCGAAAACTTCTGATGTTCTCTGACTCACGGCAGGCCGCAGCGTTCGCGGCGCCATACCTAGACCGCACCTATGGCCGATTCCTGGAACGTCGATACATAGTGCAGGCATTGCAGGATCCGAAGTACTCGGACGAACCATTGACGGTTGAGGACATCGCGATCGTCACCCGCAAGAAGGCTAGTGCTGCCGGACACTTCCCCGAGGGCATGGGAAGCATCGCGAAGAACAAGGCGGTCAACGAGTGGGCGACTGGCGAGCTGATGGCTCTCGATACGCGGCAGTCGCTCGAGGGGCTCGGCTTGATGCGGGTCACCTTGAGGCGACCTCGTGGGGTCGCGCTGCCCCGGGCCTTTTCGGCACTCGGGCTCACCGAGGACGAGGCCTGGGCGCTGCTTGATGAGCTCGTCAAGACCGCACGCCTGCAGGGCGCCGTGGATCTCCTCGATGATGTCGACATCCAATCGGAGCGATTCGAACCGCGCAATGCTCGCATCCGCATGAGATCGCGCGGATCGGACCGCCAACGGAAAATCATCAGTTGGCTTCCCAGCGGACCCGGCCGGACAAACGGTCGAATCACATTCGTACAGAAAGTCCTGACCGCACTGCGCAGTTCCGAATCTGCAGAAAGGGTGCTGGAAGGCTGCTGGAACTACCTTGAACAACAGAAGTTTTTTGTCGTCGAGACCGACCGTAACCGCGGACCAGTATTCCAGATCGATCACACGAAGCTACTGGTTCAGAGTGGACATGAGTGCACGTGGTATCTCTGCGACAGATGCCGAAAGCTCACTGCGTTCAGTGTTCGAGGTGTCTGTCCTAACAGCAGCTGCACCGGAAAGTTGCATAGTTACGTTGTGCCCACCAGTGACGCGGATACCAACCACTATCGAGTGACGTACCAGACCATGGGTACCGCCCCGTTGGCAGCTAGAGAACATACGGCGCAATGGGATGCCAAGCAGGCGGCGGCAATTCAACGAGACTTCATCGACGGGCGCGTCAATGTCCTGTCCTGTTCGACAACCTTCGAGTTGGGCGTGGACGTGGGAGACCTTCAGTCCGTGGTTATGAGGAACATGCCGCCAAAGACGGCGAACTACGTGCAGCGTGCGGGTCGTGCTGGTCGTCGTGCCGCATCAGCGGCTTTAGTGCTGACCTACGCGAACCGAGCCTCGCACGATCTGGCGAAGTATCAGTATCCGGAGTCGATGATTGCAGGACAGATGCGGATCCCCTGGGTCCCGGTGGACAATGCGCGCATTGCGCGTCGCCATGCGCATTCCGTCGCAATGGCGGCCTACTTTCGGTACTGCGCCGAAAAGGGGATGACTTGGCGGCATGCAGGGGAATTCTTTTCTCCGACACCTGACGGTCAAGATTCACCCGCGTCCCGCCTCCGGCAGTTCCTAACCCCCGTTCCACCCGAACTGAAAGCGGCGCTGCGCTCGGCGATTCCGGAGCCGATTCATGCTGACATCGGTGTTGAGGACGATTCCTGGGCGGAGCGTCTCGTGGATCTCTTGGCTAAGGTTGAGCAGGAAGTTCGTGACGATATCAAGACGTTCAACGATCTCATTGATGCAGCTATCCACGAGAAGAACCTCCGACACGGAGACCGTCTCCAAAAGACGCTCGCGACGATCGAGAAGCGTCCGTTGATCGGGTTCTTGGCGAACAAGAATGTGCTGCCCAAGTATGGCTTCCCGGTCGACACCGTGGAGCTTCGAACGCTGCATTGCGCCGAACCAATTGGTCGGAACCTGGATCTCGCTCGCGACCTCAGCCTGGCTATCTACGATTATGCACCTGGAAACGAAGTTGTCGCCGGCGGTAAGGTTTGGACGTCGCGTGGGCTTCGTCGAATGCCGGGCCGTGAGTTGGACGAGCGGAAGTACCGAGTATGCCTGTCTTGCAAGCGGTTTCAATGCGCTCGTGAGCTGGACGCTGGGGAGCTGTGCCCGATATGTGGGGAGCCGTTCGGCAGAATTCGGCGACTTGTGCTGCCTGAGTTTGGTTTTGTCGCCGACCGCCAGGCGCGAGACGTCGGTACCGCGCCTCCAGAGAGGCGATGGCACGGAGCAAGCTACGTTGAAGACGTTGGCGATGAAGTCGACACCTTTCGGTGGTCCGGCGCCTCAGACACCGCCGTGACGGCAAGAGCGGGCACACGCGCGACATTAGCGGTGATCTCCGAAGGCGAGGGCAACGGTTTTCAGGTGTGCCAGTGGTGCGGGTGGGCTGACGCAGCGGTCCGCGGCTCACGCCGGCGCACCCACCAGCGGCCGGAGAGCGGAAAGGAATGCGACGGTCCGCTCGAGACAGTCTGTCTCGGCCATCGGTACCAATCCGACGTGGCGGAGTTCACGTTTGACGGAGTTCAGTATCAGCGGGCAGCGGAGTCAAGTTGGCTCTCAGCTCTTTACGCGATGATCGAAGGTGCTTCGGAAGCATTAGAAATAAGTCGGGACGACATTGATGGCGCACTCTCGTGGACGAAAGACAACCGACGAAGCATCGTGTTGTTCGATACCGTGCCTGGCGGCGCGGGCGCAGCGAAGCGGATCGCTGAGAACCTGGAGCTGGTGCTCCGGTCCGCGGTGGACCGGGTGCGGCAGTGCGATTGCGGTCCGGAGACGTCTTGCTACGGGTGTCTACGGTCGTATCGTAACGCGCGTGTACACGACGAACTTTCACGAGATGGGGCACAGGCGATACTCGGTCCGCTTGGACTCGATGGTGTACGAAGCGGGATGTCTGACGAGTGGGGCGGTCAGATCGATCTGGCCACCGACGCAGTGAGGGTGCTTCTGGCTGAGCTGGCGCGCCGCGGAGTCAACGAGCCTGAGGTGGGGATAGAGATGGGCGAGTACTACTGGCCTGTGGAAGCCGTGTGGCCCAATCAGCGGATTGTCATCGTGGATGGAGCGGACGTCGAGCGAGATCGTTCGCTCGAATCTGATGGATACAGCGTATATCACGCGCATGACGCCGACGTCGCTGAGATTAGCAAGGCGTTGACGGGAGCGATGATGGCCTAGTGAAGTCACGCAACTGATCGCAGACTCATGACTTTGCGTCACTTCTCGGCGGCGCTGCAGCATCTTTGGAAAGTCGTGTAGCGCCTCAGAGGTCAGACAAACACGATTGCAGCCCAAGCTTCCACCGACTACACCACTCATTGCTGGAAGATACGGGAGATCTCAATGACGAAGAAACTTGCCCGTGATATGAACAACTTTGGACGCCTTCAACGTTTGTCCGCACGCGCGTTCATTTTGCGACGCAGGTTTTAGGGGGTGTGGTGGCCGCACGGCTCACTCGGGAGGATCGACTAGCGCGGCTCGTGCAGAAAACGCGCCAGCGGGTCGACGAGGTGCCGCATGGCACCCGTTCCCTCCGTCATATGCCTAACAGCATGCTTGGTGTGCTCGTTCGTGAGGCTGGTTACGAGCGAACCTCCGAAAGTTGCTTGATGAACTCGCTCATCGGTTGCGCCATGCGGGTATTGGAATGTCGCCGGAGCTCTCTGACCCGGCTAACACGCCCAAGTCGCGGATTTACTTCTTCGATTTGAAGCGTCCCACCAAAGGCCTGCAACCCACGCGTGAGCTCTTCAAAGAAGAGAAGGATTTGTCGCGCTTCATCTGGCTCAACAGGGGGGTATTGACCTACGCAAAGAAGAATCATCTGGTAATCGAGGGCCGCGAAAGGGTCATAGCCAACGGTTGCAAGATCGATTTGCTGGCTACGGATACGTCCGCCAACGAGTTAGTCGGATTCGAGCTGAAGGCGGAACACGCAGACGATCGCATCGTCGGGCAGTCCGCGAAGTACATGCGAGCACTCAAAGCTCAAGCGGACGCGGACGGTCGAAAGGGTGCTCGGCTAGTGATCGTAACGGGGCAGCCCGACGATGACCTCGCCGAACTCGTTCAGATCCAAGCCCAGAAATTCGGCGTTAAGACTGAGTGGTTGCTGTATCGGGTGTCTCTGGAGCTGTCGACGCAGAAGTAGACCGGGCTGGTTGTCGGTGGCCCTAGGTATTTTGCCGATCATGACGAAAGAGTGGCCGGCTTGTGGGCGATGCGGATCGACCACGCTGCACCGGAGAGCGTTTGGCATGCCGACTCCGGAGTTGTTCGACGAGGCAGAGCGTCGGCCGGATCTCACGCTGGGCGGGTGCATCGTGATGGAGGGTGCGTGGACCGCCGAGTGCGTGACGTGCGGTCAGCGCGAAGTCATTGGCAGATACGGCGATTCCGCGTGGACGACGTCGGGGCGTCCGGATACTGCCGGGCTGATCGCGGCCTACGCGACGTCGACGCGGCAGACGCTGAGCGTCGAGCAGACGTCAGCGATCTCCTACCTTGGGTTGTGGCTGTTGCTCGCCCGCTTCGCGCCGATCGCGACCGGTGCGCGCCGTGTGCGCTTGGGTGAGGTTCTCGGTCTTTCCTGCGATGACGCCGCCGCGCTGGCCGCCGAACTGCTAGACGCCCCGCACCCGACCGTGGCCGCGGCCCTCGGCGCGTGGTCGCGCTCTCTGTCGACGCCTACGCTGCCGGTTCCGCTCGACGCGCTGCCCGACCAGGCCGGGCTGGACCGCTGGGCATCCGAGCACACCCGCGGCCTCATCGAGCGGTTCCCGCTCCAGATCGATCCGTCGACCGAGCTCGTACTGGCTACGGCGTTGGTTTTGCAGCCACGGTGGACCACGAAATTGGCCACCGACGACAACGGTTTCCTCGTCCTTGACGATGGGCTGCAGACGATGGTCGATACAAGTGCCGCAGGACTCGTCGCCGTCGCTAAGCCGTTCAGCGAGGATGGTGTCGATGTCGTCAGTGTCATTGCCGCACCGGATGTTTCGCCAGCCGATGTGTGGCGAGGTGTCGATGAGGTCGTTGCCCAGCTGAACACGGGTGCGTTATGGCACGGTGCATCGCCCGGCGGGAATCTCGTCGACGGCCACGCGTGGACCGTCCACGAGACAATCGAGTCATTCATCGAGTGGAAAGCACCCAGCGAAGAGGACTACCTCTGGCGCAGTCATCTGCCACGCTGGGAATCAACCGCGGACAGCCAACTCGCCGCCGCTCCCGGAGTGGACGAGCTCGCCGCGTCGCTGAGAGCGGTTGCCCCCGAACTCAACGGGCCGCACGAGTGCGTCCAGGCGGCCACGGCCGCCTACGACCATTACGGGTTCGAGGCCGCCGCCGTGACAGCCCTAGCAATGACGACGGGCGCTCCGCATTTCGTCGAGCGCACGATCCATCGTGTCGAGGTCACCTTCGACCGGCCGCACGCCGTTGTCGCGGTCGCTCGCGGCGGTGCTTGGGAGGGCGTGCCGCTATTCCATTGCTGGGTCACGCCCTAAGAAGCGCTTCGACGCAATGTAGGTCAGACCCAGGCGGTAAAGCTAATCACTAGCGCCTGGCCTTATTTCATCCCCTTACAAGTCGGCACTAATACTGCTGCCCCACGGTGCCCCGGGGCGGAACGCGCCTTCCGCTGCTAGCTGGAGGCCAGCGATCGGGTGTCGATCTACCGCCCCAGGGTCATCCAGTTTGAACCCCGGAGTCGCGTCGGAGTATCGACGATTTGCGCGACGGAGGTCCTCAGATCTGCGGTACACAAATCGGTCGCTAGCGGACATGCGTCCCCCGCGGTCACCCCGGCTGCGACCGCGGTGGGCAGCTCCGGTCCGTCGGAGCCCCTTCGCCGCATACGATGATGTTTCGCACCCTCGGGCAAAGGAGCTACAGATGGGGTTCGAGCGAATCGACGACCTGCTGAACGACGTGACTGCGAACGGGTCGCTCCATGGTATCGCCGCCACAGTCGTCGGCCGTGACAGCGTCCTCTATGAGGGTGCGGCCGGAGATGCGAACCCCGACACCATGTTCCGCAACGCGTCCATGACCAAGGCCGTCGCCACTACCGCCGCGCTGCAGCTCGTCGACAGGGCCGCGTTGACCTTGACGCACCCGTCGCGTCGATCCTTCCCGAGTTCGGCGAACTCCAGGTGCTCGACGGTTTCGAGAGCGGTGAACCCGTCCAGCGCGCCCCTAAGTCACAGGCAACCATCCGCCAGCTGATGAACCACACAGCCGGCTGCGGCTACAACTTCCTCAACGAGAAGCTCTTCACCTTTTGCAACGAGCAAGGCTTTCCGACCCCGCTCGAGGGACAGAAGCAAAGCATCAGCGCACCGCTCGTCAACGATCCCGGAACCGTCTGGGAGTACGGCGTCAACACCGACTGGCTTGGCATGGTCGTCGCGGCCGTCAGCGGCCAGTCGCTCGCCGACTACCTCGCCGAACACATCTACGGCCCGCTGGGCATGACGGATTCGACCTTCACCCTGAGCGACGAGCAGCGCTCCCGACTGCTGCCCGTCCGCTTCCGGGCGCCGGACGGCAGCCTCGTGGCGACCGACCTCGACCTGCCCGCCGAACCCAAGTGGGACGCGGCCGGCCACGGTTCCTACGGAACGATCGCCGACTACGGCCGCTTCCTGCGCGCCTGGCTCAACGGCGGCGAGCTCGACGGAACCCGGGTCCTGAAGGAGGAGACTGTGGAGCTCGCCCTGCGCGACCACCTCGCCGGGGCGCCACTGCCGAAGAAGATGGAGCCGACCATCCCCGAGCTGACCAACCCCGTTGAGCTGCTCGACGTGCCGCAGGGCTGGGGACTCGGGTTTCACCTGTACCTCATCGACCTGCCCGGGATGCGCAGCGCCGGCTCGGCCGATTGGTCGGGGCTTTTCAACAGCTTCTTCTGGATCGATCGCAAGGCGGGCATCGCCGCGGTCATCGCGACTCAGCTGCTGCCATTCTTCGACGCCAAGATGGTCGAGACGATCCTCAACTTCGAAGCCGCGGTCTACGCTGAACTCGGCGCGAACGTCTCGTGAGCAGCGGCGCCCTACGCCGCGACCAACGACCTGAGCTTGTCTAATCAATGACCTGTGGACCGCGGCAACCGCAGCCGCGGGTCTGGCGATAGGCCAAGTCTGACACCAGCTCTGAGCGACGGCACCGAGTCGTGCGGTCGGCGATGCTATGAACCAGCAGTGAATCGGCTGTCGCTGAGGCGCTTGAGGGCCCGGCCATCGGTGAGTTCGTCGCGACAGCCGGGATATCGCCAGTAAAACCGCACCAACTCGCGGAGGTCTCGTCCGTCCGGAGTGAACGAGGCTGCCGGGAGGGTCGGCGCGCTCCCGTCGGACATCACCATGACTACTGCGTTGGGCGTCGGCGTCGTCTGGCTCGGAGCCGCATCGGTGACGTCTAGTACCTGTGTCCAGTCACCGCTCTCAGGTCGCCAGCCCTGTACGAATACGAATCCGTCGGGCGTCAGACGAAGGTAATGCAAGCTGCCTCGGCGGAGTGTCCGCCACAGGATCGGTACTCCCATGATTGCGGCCACCGCGCTGACGAACGGAATGGCATAGCGCATCTGCTCGGGCACCGGAATATCCACCATTCCAAGGGGCCCGAATATCGCGAAGAATCCGCTGGCCACGGTAAGTCCAAGTACCGCAATCTGGATCGGGATGTCTATGCCGCGATCGGGCCGAATGGTCGTCCCCTCGTCGTCGAATTCCCCAGCGGGGGACACCTTCCCGGGGACGACCTTCGCAAACGGAACGATGAAGCCGAGGCAGAACATCGAGAACCCAAGTGACACGCCCGTCGTCAGGTACTCGCCCCGACCAACGCTGATGACTGCCCAAACCGCCGCCAGAATGCCCACAGGGCCGGCAAGCAGCGCGCAGAGTATCGCGATTGGCAGGATCTTCATTTGGGACACACGATATTGCCGATGATGCCGCCGACATTACCGAAAGTCCATGAGCCGGCAATGCTTAAGCCCCCGGCGGCAAAAGGTGCCAGCTGGGGGAGGCCGAGCGCTGAAATACCTGCGGCTCCCGCTGCGCCGCCGCCGTAACCGCCCGCGACACCGGCTCCTCCCGAGATGGCGGCGACGCAGGCGTCGTGAAATGTTTTCGCGGTCACCGTGTCGTACAGTGCTGCCGCCACGCCCAATGTCGGCCCGCCGTACTTCGCCGCCTTCCCGAGGTTGTCCACCGACTGGGGGGTAAGCATCGGGATTCCGCGCTTGGCCTGTTCCTCCAGTCCGGTGAGCGCACCGCCAACAGTCGTAAGCGAAGGGTGAGTGAAGAATTCGTCAGGGAGAGCACCATGGCGTCCGTCGGCAGCGGTCACTCCGCCGGTGGTCTTGCCATCCGGGGTGTGCGTCATGGTGACTTCGGTTCCATCAGCGAACTTGATGGAGGTGAACTTGGTTCCGTCGTAGTTCGTCTTGTCTTGTGAAAATGTGCTCGATACCTCGTTGCCGTTCTTGTCGTAGTAGGTGTCCTCGACACAGGGAGCAAACTCGTTCCATTCGTATATCTCGTGCCGACCGCCGTCCATCATCAGCAACGTCTTTCGCACTTGGCCATCTTCAGTTACCCACTCGCGGCTCCCGCGGACCGTTTGCGCCATGTCGTTGTCGCGCACGACACCTTGCTGGATAAGTCCGGTCAGAGACATCGGGTTCGGCACTTCATCGGCGGGAGGCGCCAAGCCGAAGGCGGGGTTCAGACTCCGAGGATCGCCCGGGCCGGGGAGGGCGAATCCGAAGCCCTCAGCGGCGGCCCGCACCGCTTCCGCCGTTCCGTTATCGGCATCGCCTACCGCCACCAGCAACCGGTTGATTTCTTTCTGCTCTGCTTCTGCCTGCGCCGCCAAGCTGGCCGCCTTTTCTGGCGATACACGCGCTGGCTTTATGAGCACCACCCACAACTCGGTGACCTGCAGTTCACCGGCGTCGACAGCGTTCGCGTGACTCAGTAGGGCCGCCCGCGCACCGCCGATCGATCCGCTGTCTTTACTCAAAGCCGTGGCCACCGCTTCCGTGTAGTGGGCGAAGTTGGAGGTGGCGTCTGTGGCGCGTCGGAACATCTCTGCCGCCGCATCGTGCGCCCGGCCTGAACACGCCGACGCCTCGGGCATCCGGTCGATCTTGTCGTCAAGGTCGCGGACAGAGATATATACCGATTGGCCTGCGCTATTCAGCGCCGACGCGGCAGGTGAAAGTGAGTCGGGATTCCACCCCTCCAATCGGGGGCGTGAGGGCAGCACTCAGAACAGTCCGTCGAGGGCCCCGGCAAGGGCTTTGTCTGTCACCTCGTAGCGATCGCCTGCTCCACGCACCGCGGACCCTAGCTCCTCAACATCCTTCGCCAAAGCGTTCGCCTGCTCGGCGATGTGCTCGCTGACGAGTCGCATCGCCCACTGGGTAGTCGAGCCGGCAAGTCCATCTGCCGCTGTGGCGGCCTTGGTACCAACGTCGGCAGCCTTGATGGCTGTGGAAGCTGTGTCTACATGTCGCGCGAATGCACGCAACAATTCGGGATCGACCAGCAACAGCCCTCCTTGAAATTCGTCCAAACGGCGGCAACCTCGCGTCAGTCGACTCTATCGGGCTCTATTCCATGGTCCGAGCGGAAGATTTCTCGCTCAACCTGGCATCTTCAGCCGGCACGGCCAGCTGACCGGGGCGAACCTAAGTTGCTGACTGTCGACTTCTACGCCGCCACCAACGAACCGAGCTTGACGTCGGGGTTGTCGCGCTGGAAGCCCTCCAGCCGCCACGGCGTGGAGAACAGGACGAGCATGACACCGTCGCTGCGGGTTAACACCTCCGCCGATACCTGTTTGTCCATGAACTCGGCGTCGGCGGGGTCGACGATCCGCGCGACCTGATACGGCAGCGACTCCAACGCGATCGGCGTGCTGAACTCGGCCGCCATCCGGTGCACGGCCACCTCAAACTGCATCGGGCCCACCGCGGCCAACACCGGTGCCTGGTCGCCGCGCCGGTCGGAGCGCAGTACCTGCACTACGCCCTCCTGCTCGAGCTGCTCAATCCCGCGGCGAAACTGCTTGTGCTTACTGGGATCTGTGCCGCGCGCCACCGCGAAGTGCTCGGGGGAGAAGCTAGGTATCGGCGGATAACGCACGGGCACATCGCGATACAACGTGTCGCCCGGACGCAGCGCCGCGGCGTTCGCCAAGCCGATGACGTCACCCGGCCACGCGGTCTCCAACGTCGCGCGCTGCTGGCCGAACACCGACTGTGCGTACTTGGTGACGAACGGCTTACCCGTCGCGGCGTGGGTGAGGACCTCCCCACGCTCGAACGTGCCCGAGACCACCCGTGCGTACGCGATGCGATCGCGATGCGCGGAGTCCATCCCGGCCTGCACCTTGAAAACGAATGCACTGAACGGTGATTCGACCGCGCGCCGCTCACCCTCAACGTCGAGCGCTCCATTTGGCGACGGCGCGAGTTCGACAAGCACATCGAGGAGCTGGTTCACGCCGAAGTTCAACGCCGCCGAGGTGAACAGCACCGGCGTGGCCGCACCGCTGAGGAACCGATCGCGGTCGTAATCCGCATCGTCGGCGGACAACAACTCGGACTCTTCGACGGCAGTGTCCCAGTCGTCACCAGCGGCGCTGTGCGCATCGTCCGCCGCGATGTGCTCTTCGGGGGCCGCAGTGGCGCCGCCCGCGGTGCGGGTGAACCGGATGAAGTTTCCGCTCCGCCGGTCGAGCACACCTTTGAAGTCGCCGGCGATACCGACCGGCCACGTCAAAGGCGTGGGGCGCAAGCCGATTCGTTCCTGGATCTCGTCCATCAGCTCCAGCGCGTGGCGGCCGGGGCGGTCCCACTTGTTGATCACCGTGATGATCGGAATCTGACGGTGTTTGCACACCTGGAACAGCTTCAGCGTCTGCGGTTCAAGGCCTTTGGCGGCGTCGATGAGCATCACCGCGCAGTCGACGGCCGTCAGCACCCGATAGGTGTCTTCGGAGAAGTCGGCGTGACCGGGCGTGTCCAGCAGGTTGATGACACACGTGCGGTACGGGAACTGCAGCACCGTCGACGTGATCGAGATGCCCCTGGCCTTCTCCATCTCCATCCAGTCCGACACCGTCGAGCGTCGGCCTGCCTTACCGTGCACCGCGCCGGCCTCGGTGATGACCCGCGCGTGCAGCGCGAGCGCCTCGGTCAACGTCGATTTGCCCGCGTCGGGGTGGCTGATGACGGCGAACGTCCTGCGGCGGCCCGCCTCGGCGGAGATCCGGCCAGGTGGCGAGGAGTCGGCGCCGGTCGGAGCCGTCAGAGCAGTGTCGGTCATAGCGCTAGCGATGGTATTGGCTCGACGGGGCAAAACAGTAATCGCGCGCTGTGAAGCCCTGGTCGATTACAGGTGCTTACAACGTCGCGCTGACGCCCTCCGACTGCATCGCCTGCTGCCGATTCGCGTAGACCTCGGCGAGGAATTGCTCGACGGCCACCGCCGCGTGCGCGGCCCGCGCCGAGCCGAACATGTCGAAAGCGTGCTGCGCGAACGGTAATTCGGCGTACACGGCCGGCTGGGCGCTGACGTCGCGCAGCTTCGCGACGAACGCCCGCGCCTGTTCGACGGGCACCAGCGAGTCGTTGGTGCCGTGCAGAACGAAGAACGGCGGTGCGTCCGGGACAATGTGGTTCACCGGCGATGCGTCGAAGTACGTCTCGAAGCTCGTCTTCTGCGGCTGCTTGATGACCATCTGCTCGAGCAGCTCCGGCATCGACGGATGCATCGCGTCGTCGAAGCGGGTGAAGTCGTAGACGCCGTAGAACGGCACCGCGGCCTGCACCCGCGTATCGACGTTCTCGAACCCTGGCTGGTACCGCGGGTCGTTGGGCGTCAGCGCCGCCAGCGACGACAGGTGTCCGCCCGCCGAGCCGCCGGTGATCGCGATGAAATCCGGGTCACCGCCGTACTCGGCGATGTGTGTCTTGACCCACGCCAGCGCCCGCTTGACGTCGACGATGTGGTCGGGCCACGTGTTACGCGGGCTGTGCCGGTAGTTGATCGCCACGCAGATCCAGCCGAGCTCGGCGAGGTGACTCATGAGCGGATGTGCTTGTCCGCGTTTGTTTCCCGTCACCCACGCGCCGCCGGGGATCTGGAACAGCACCGGCGCTTTCCCGTTGCGGTCCAGATCGGGACGCCGCCAGATGTCGAGCTGGTTGGCACTGCTGAATTCGCCGTAGCTGATGTCGCCGTCGTGGGCGTAGTCGCGATAGATTCGCATCATCCGTAGGGCGCCGGGGCTCTTGGCGGTGCCCTCGCCGGCGGGCCGTCGCCACAAGCCCTCGGAGTCTTTGCGGCGGTCGGCGCCGAGGCTGCTATCCAGCGCCTCGGTCAGCGGGGCGGCGGCTTTGTGTCCCGCGCGGCTGAAGTTCAGCAGGCCGATCGCGGACAGAGCTGCCACCACCCACGCGATCACGCGCACCGGACCGGCCAACCGCCGACTGGTCAACGCCAGCCCGCCGAGTTGGCTCGCGAGCGTCTGCAGAGGAAACTCGCTCACCACCAGACCGAAGCCGAACGCAAAGATCGACGGGTAGCCCTTCCGTGCCAGCGGGCGGTAGCCGTTGAGCGTCGAGGCCGCGGTGACCGCCGTGACAACCAACGCCGCGACCTGCCGGGCTGCGTGGCCGATACGCGCCTTTTTCATGCGGTCACCATACGAGGATGCTGGCAGCGGGTGACGACTGTACGTGCGCACCGGCGCGCGGGCCGTCCGCGAAGAACGGCCGCCGCCGCGCTATGGGAGAATTCCGGCATTCGCATCGGCGTGACGGTGTGATCCGCGGGGGGTTCCGCCTGGCATAGACCGACAAGGCCGTCGGTAGCGCTCTGTCACGCCTTGACCTGCACGTTTGGAGTTTCCATGGGCGTCCACAGGACTTCTGAGGTCGGACCTGCCGCCTCGCCGATCACGGCGGGGCTCATCTGGCTCGGTGGGGGCGAGCAGCGCGTCGTGGCTGCCCGTCATGAGCGCTCGACGCTGGTCAGCGCCGGTGTGGTGGTGCTGGTCACGGCGTTGGTGGCGTGGCTGGTCGCTGCCTCGGCCCTGGCACAGTCGACGTCGTGGCCGTTGGCGGCCGTCATCGCGGTGACCTCGCTGTTCGGGCTGCTGGTCGGTGCCCTGAGCCGGGCCATCGCCACCGGGACCGTCCGCGGTTCTGGCGTCGCGGGACGCGCCGCCGTCGCGGTCGCCGTCGGCGTTGTGGTCGGTGAGCTCGCCGCGGTGGTCGTGTTCTCCGGATCGGTCGATCGGCTGCTCGACGAGCGGGCGGCGCGGGCCGCCGAATCCACCCCGGCCGTCACGCAGGCCGCTGCCGATTTGGCCCGGAGCCGGGCCGCGCGCGGCGAGCTCGACGCCGCGGTCGAGCGGGCCGTACAACGTCGCCAGGACGCGCTGGTGGTGGCTCGCTGCGAGTTCAATCCCCGGCCCGAGTGCCCGCAGACCGTCATCACCGGCGTGCCGGGCGCGGGGCCGGAGAACCGGACGGCGAACGACTTCCTCGCCGACGCCCAGGGGAGCCTCGACGCCGCGCTGGCCGACCGCGATCTCCGCGCACCCGCGCTCGACGCCCAGATCGCCGACGCCGAGGAGGCGTTGGGGGAGGCCTGGCAGGCCGCGGCGGCCGATGCTGATCGGGGACTGGGCGCGCGGTGGGTGGCCATGAACGACCACACGCTGGCGAATCCGGGTGCGCTGGTTCTGCGTTTGCTTGTCGACGGCTTCTTCGTCCTGCTGAGCCTTCTGCCGCTGATCCTGCGGCGTTGGCGGGGTGAGACGTTCGAGGATCGCGGGCTCGCCGCCGACGTCGCGCGGAATCGCGCCGAACTGGAGGCCGACACGGTTGTCGCGGTGAAGCGGGCCGAGGTGCGTGCCGCGATCGACACCATGTGGGCCGAACAGCAGTTGGCGAGCGCCCGCATGGCCGTCGAGGCGCAGCTCGAGATCGACCGCGAACAACAGCGCCGCCGGGTGTTGGAGTCGATCGAGACGTCGGTTCCCGCACGTGCCGAACGTATTTCAGAGCCCGAGGATGTGTACCTGCCGATTGCCGCGGAAGCTGAGAGGGCGAGCCTCGGTGCGGCCGAGGTGCCGGAGGTAGCACCTGCTGTGGATGCGATGGAGAACTTGCCGGCGCCGGTCGAGGAAGAGCGGTCGGTCGAACCCGCTTCGGAGGCGGGACGCCCGCTGATTCCGGGCATTCCGGATGTCACCCGTGCTGCCGCCCGCTGGATTCGTCCGCTGGTGCCGCCGGTCATCGTCAACGCGATCGACACCACCACCAAGCCGCTGCGGAGCGCACGGCAGATCCTCGAGGAGACCGAGGAGATTCACTTCTCGATGCGCCGCACCCGCAAGGTGACCACTCACGTCGAGGAGAGTGAAGCCGATGCCGGAGAACGGGTTTCGAACACGACTGATACCGCACGACGGGTCGCGACGGTACGAGACGATGAACGTCGTCGCGACTACGATCAGATAGGCGCGGGTGCGGGACACACGCCGACGACCATTGCGAGCAGCGAGGATCGCGCCGAACTCACCGGGGGCGGGGCGCGTGAACTGAGCGAACGACGTGGCCCACGGGAACTCCCGCCCGGACGCTAGCTCTTCGCGGCCGCGCGCACCTGCTTGTCGATTCGCTTGATGAGCCGGTCGTCGACGACGATCTCGAGCGTGACCGAGCCGAAGTCCACATCGCCTGGTGCGTAACGCAATACCGAAGGCATCTCTTCGACGAGTTGAACGAGTTCGTCGATGAACGCATGGAATCCGTCGAGCGGTATATCCATCAGCAGCGAGCAGTCCGTCAACAGGCCGGTGTACGCAGAGGGCACGCTCACGTCACGGCACCGCTCGGCGAGCTCGAGAAACCGCTCGTGGAGGTCCATCAGGCGATTCGCCACATGCACGATGCCGTCGGCGTCGGCAGTGCTCTCGTCGTCGCTGTCGCCGAAGACGCCCATGAACGCCGGTGCCCGGATGAGGGATTCGAGCTTATGGGCGAGCTCGTACAGGTCGTCGAGGCAGTCCTCGACGAAGACGGCCACCTCTCTACCATTTCGCGCGTATCGGCCCGGCGCGGCCGTGTAGCGCAACTCGAGATCGCGCAGCCGCGGCCGCACGTCTGCAAGGCGTTGCACGAGCACCGACACGAAGACCGCCCACCGCCACTCGATGGGCCTCTCCCGAAGCAGCGCGTCGAGCCCGCTTGCGGTGTAAGCGATTGCGGCGAACCGCGGTTCATCGTCGGGCGCGTCGGCTGACGGTACCGACGGCTGAGGCGAAATCGACCGCATCAACTCGGCCCCTTCGACGCCGTAAATACCCCTTCCGTCACCGAGTTGCGCCCACCGATGTTGACGGTCGGCACGGTGGGCCAGGACTTCGGCCTCGCGGGCGGCCGCCAGCCGACGCTCCTGCTCGCGACGGACAAGCGCCCGGATCGCGAAGAACAGCCCGATCGCGACGCCAACGCCGATGATGATCCAGTAGTAGGTGACGACGAACCAGATCAGGATCAGTATGCCGAAGACGCCGGCCACTCCGCCGGAATCCGAACCGCGGCTTGCCATCACGACCGCCCGTACACCTTGGCGAACATCTCGAGCACCTACAGCGGCTGCGTGTAGCCGATCTCGCGTGCCCATTCGACGACCGCCGGCTTGGCGTCCAGACACATTGTGTTCACCGCCGACAGCAGCACGATCGCCGACTCGGCCGGTGCGAACCCCGTCCGCTGCAGTTTGCCCAGGACCGCCGGCGGTGGCGCCCCGAAGCGAAGCTCGTGACAGAGCTCCTTGCCGATGTCGATCATGTCGACCATCGAGCTGTAGTAGACGCCCATGTTGTCGAGCTGCGCGATGAAGTCGTACTGATCGGCGTGCGCCGGACTCGACGACAGCACCGCTCCGCAGACCGCGAGCGCGCCCGCGATTACCCCACGTCCGCGCATGATCCCCCCTTGATGTAGCGCTTGGGGTTGACCATAGGACGGCGCACCGACAAATCCGGGGCACCGGCCTCACCCGGAGTGACGGACCCCGTGGCTAACATCGAGACCAAGCTCATCGGGGAGGGGGGTTCGACATGCGGTGGTGGCATCGAAGCACGGTACGGACGCGTCGATGACGATCACCCCTACCGACACCCCGCGGCTGGCCAACCGTGCCGAGCGTCGCGTCTACCAGGCCCTCGTCGAGCAACTCCAGCCCAACGACCTCGTCATCGCCGGCCAGCGCGTCACCGACCACCTCAAAGACCATGAGGTCGACTTCGTCGTCGCCATCGAGGGCGCCGGCATCGCCTGCCTGGAGGTCAAGGGTGGCGAAGTCTGGCACGACGGCGTGAACTGGCGTCAGAAGCGCGGCGGGCGCGAGTGCACGATCGAACCCGTCCGCCAGGCCCGCGAAGCCTGCTACGCCTTGCGCGACTACATCGAGAAGGACCCGCGCTGGACGCAGAGCCGACTGCGCTGGGACCACGTCGTCGTGTTGCCCAACACCGAGCTTCCCGATGACTTCGCTCTGTCGGACTGCCCGCGCTGGAAGGTGATCGACCGCAACGACCTCAAGGACCTCGACGGCAAACTGCGTCATGTCCTCGTCAGCCAGGAACTCGACCGTCCTCTGCTCAACCGGGACGGCATCGACCAGATCATGACCGCGCTGAGCGGGCGGGGACTGCCGCAACGCGACGTCGTCGCTCGGGCGCTGGACAACGAGGATGCGGCGGACGCGCTCACCGAGCATCAAGCCGTCATTCTCGACGCCACCCGCTTGCTCAACCGCATCGAGGTCCGCGGCGGTGCTGGCAGCGGCAAGACGTTCCTCGCGATGGAGCAGGCCCGCCGACTGGCGCAGCGGGGTCAGCGCGTCGCCCTGGTCTGCTACTCCCACGGACTCGCGTCGTACCTCGAACGCATCTCCGCTACCTGGCCGCGGCGTCAACAGCCCGGCTACGTCGGCGAATTCCATGCCCTCGGCGTGCAGTGGGGCGCACCGGAGGGACCCGACGAATCGCTGCGTACCGAGGAGACGGTCAGATTCTGGGAGCGCGATCTGCCGCAGCAAATGGCCCAGCTGGCAACGCAACTCGAGCTGGGGCACCGGTTCGATTCCATCGTCGTCGATGAGGCGCAGGACTTCGCCGACTCCTGGTGGGAGCCGCTGCTGATAGCGCTTAAGGATCCCGACGAGGGCGGCTTGTATGTGTTCACCGATGAAGGGCAGCGCGTCTTCAATCGCTACGGATCCCCGCCGGTGCCGTTGGTACCGCTGATTCTCGATCACAACCTGCGCAACACCCGCCAGATCGCGAAGGCGTTCCAACCGCTCGTCGACCATCCGATGCGGTTCCTCGGCGGTGAGGGGCCCGCGGTGGAGTTCGTCGCCTGCAGCCGTGAGGACGCGCTAAACGTCGGCGACGATCAGATCGAGGCGCTCCTCGAAGAGGGTTGGCGGCCCGAGGATCTCGCGTTGTTGACTACCGGGAGCCGACATCCCGAGCAGGCGGAGCGACAGAAGGCCGGCCACAAGGCGTATTGGGACAGCTTCTGGGATGCCGACCAGGTGTTCTACGGTCACGTTCTCGGCTTCAAAGGGCTCGAGCGGCGGGCGGTGGTCCTGGTGGTCAACGATTCGAGCCAGTTCGAGCGCTCCCGTGAACGGCTCTATGTCGGATTGTCGCGGGCGCGTGACCGTCTAGTCGTGTGCGGCGACCCCGACTTCATCCGCGAGGTGGGCGGGCCCGACTTGGCGCGTCGCCTGGGTGTGCTTTCGGCGTAGATGACGGCCAACCCGTCAACGCGAGGTCCGCGATGGCGTGCAGATCCGCCCGGTCGGCCCCACTTCGCGCCTGGATCGCGATTCCCTGGCACACCGCCGCGATCCAGCGGGCCAACGTCAGAGTGTCGACATCCGGTAGCTCTCCGTCGGCCACGGCCGTCGCGAATCGCTCGGCGAGCGCATGCACAGTCGCCTCCCGCCACTCGGCCAGGCCTGGCGCTTCGCCGACGGTCAGGCACCCGGGCACCTCACCACTGACCGCGTCGGCCGCACCGTGCACCATCGCCTCGGCGACCTCGCGGGCTGTCGGCCGGTTCAGCGCATCGGCCGTGTAACTGCTCGGCCCAGCCAGGTATCGCCGCATGGCTCGCTCGAAAAGCCCTTCCTTGGAGCCGAATTCGGCGTAGATGCTGCGCCGGTTCAAACCGGTCGCGGCAGTGACGTCGGAGATCGAGACACCGTCGAAGCCCCGCGCCCAGAACAGCTTCACCGCGGTGTCCTCAACCTGCTCGGGGTCGTATCCCCGCGGGCGACCTACGGCCACCGTCGCCCACCTCCTCTGCTGTGATGCCGATCACATCGGGGAATGCTGCCCGAGTGAATGGGCTTGACCTGAGCATACTAAGTAACAAGTCGGTTCGTAATTACCAGGAGGCTTTGACATGAGCACTGCACCACTAGCCGGGCGCCGAGCATTGGTCACGGGAGGATCGCGCGGAATCGGCGCTGAGATCGTTCGGCGACTGAGCGCCGACGGTGCCGCTGTCGCGTTCACCTATTCGGCGTCGGGGGCGAACGCCGAAAAGCTGGCCGCTGAACTAGCCGGCAACGGCGCGACGGTCGTCGCCATTCAGGCGGACGCCGCCGACGGTGCGCAGAGTGCCGCCGCCGTCGAGCGCTCTGTCGAAGTCCTCGGCGGGCTGGACATCGTGGTGAACAATGCCGGTGTCGCGCACATCGCGCCGATCGACGACTTCCCAGCAGAAGAGTTCGAGCGTCTCGTGGCGATCAACATCGGCAGCACGTACTGGACGACGCGGACGGCGATCAAGCATCTGGGTGAGGGTGCCCGCATCATCAACATCGGCAGCATCAACGCCGACCGGATCCCGGGCCCCGGGTTGTCGGTGTACGGCTTGACCAAGGGCGCGATGTCTTCGTTCACCCGGGGGCTCGCGCGTGACCTCGGCGACCGCGGCATCACTGTGAACAATGTGCAGCCGGGGCCCATCAACACTGACGCGAACCCCGACCACGGGGACTTCGCCGAGAGCCTGAAAGCCGTTACGACGCAGGGCCGTTACGGACACACCACCGATGTCGCCGCACTGGTGGTGTTCCTGGCCGGCCCCGAATCGGGATACATCACCGGCGCGAATCTGAATGTCGACGGCGGCTTCACCGTTTGAGTGAGTGATGCGCGTCGTTGCTCATTCGGGTGTCACCGCCACTGGCGTCGGCGCTGTACGTCGCAAGGCGAAGTGTTCGGTTGAGCGTCCGCCACTACTGGGGGTTGATTACGACAGGGGTGGCGCTTAGAGGTTCGATTACAACACCGACGTCCCTCATCAGCTCAATCGAGCGATTGGTACCCATCACGGTCTGTACGTCGCCCTCAAGGACCATGTACGCGGCGCGGTTCATCCGAACGTAGAACTCTTTCATCGAATCCACGCTACGGAAGACCGGCATGTACCGAACGCCCTCGCGCTCCAGTAAGAACAGTCTCTGCTCACCGTCGTTTGTGTCCCCGAACGGCGTGGAGTAGTAGACCTTGCTTTCGTCGGTCGAAGTCGCCTCGCTCTGCGGCTTGTTCTTCTTCTTGAAGATGTTCACCAAACCTCCCAACACCTAGATGTCCACGCCTACTAATTTCACTATGTCTTCAAGGGATCTCGACATCAGATGGCTGAAAATAGTCGCGGCCGGCCCCATCATTACGGCGCGCCCTTCCGACGTCTGAAGTCCGAAGATCCCCTCTGAAATGACTCTGAACTCAACGCCCGAAGAAGGACCGAGCGCATACAGATCTTGCCGGAGTGCGTCTCGAGGGAGCGACGACCATTCCCAGATCAGATACTTTTCGACGAGGTCGTACGTTGAGAATTTGGCGACATCGCTGCGTGGCTGACCGCGATCGTCGACTGTGTCGATCACCCACCAGCCGTCGGCATGCCGCAGGTGAAGCGAATAGTCATCAGACGCGAAGCGAATACCGTGACCAGGCAAACCATCCAAGATCGCCACATGCGTCAAACCGGCACGCGGCGCCGAGGACAACCAGCACGCACATAGGGGTGAGAAGTCCGCCTCGACACGCCTCATACTTCCCTCTCCGCATACGCCGCCGGCGGCTTGCGGTCGTCGTCGTTGTTGTAGATCCCGTCTGGGTTACACGTCTCGCAGTCCTCGCCGTAGAAGCAGTTCGGGTTCGCCGGTTCCCACCACAGTGAGTCGCCGTGGCGTCTGTAATACCCATGTCTGCTCATGAGGCCACCTTTCGGTCATCCTTCATCGGTCTCAGACGTCGCAATGCCTCTCGAAACGCCGGGTTTGGATACGCATCTGGCAGCACCGCGATGACGTCCCGCACCGCTTCGTCGACTCCGACGTCCCTGAGTCGCGACCCGTACAAGGCGCCGATGGTCGGCGTACGGCTGTACGCAGCCACGCAGTGCACCAGCACCGTGCGCCCCTCGCGCCGCAGTTGCTCGACCAACCGCACGGTGTCCGTCAGAACGAAGTCCAGGTGCGGGTTTTCGTCTTGACTCGTGCGGTCGATCAGCCGTATCTCGATGTGCGGGATGTCGTGGCGCACGTCATCGTCGGCCAATCGACACAACGACACCACAGCGTCGACTTCCGACGGCAGGTGGCGCAGGACGCCAATGCCGCCGAGCAGGATTCCCTCGTCGTACGGGTGACGCGCGCAGGTATCGATCGACGAGTCGGAGTACGAGTAATCGAAAAGGTCCGGTTCACCGCCGCGTTCGATGGCCGACGCCAGCGCGACTAGATCATGCGCATTCATGCCTGGCCAGCCGTGCAGCAGCCGCCGCCACGCGCTCGGCACCGCCGAAGCCCCATAGGCAGCGCCCAGCAGACCGCCCGCGATGGCCGCCACCGTATCGGTGTCATATCCGGCGCGCACCGCGGCATCCAATGCCAGCCGAAGGTGGTCTGCGCGGAACCTGCCGGCCTCAGGGTCGTCCTTCGGCACGGGGGTCGTCGTGATCGCCGACCACGCCGCCTGCATCGCGGTGACCACCCAGCCGTTGTTGGGGAAGGTGGCCGGTGTTGCCGACTCTGCGGCGTCCAGGCGGGTGGCCCAGAGGTCGCGGCGCTCGGCAGTGATGTGGCGTAACCCGACACGCGCATCGAGCTCACCGGTGAGCACCGCGTGCCGTATGGCACAGCACCACAACGCGCAGGCGTCACCGGCGTCTTCGTCATGGTGGGTCAGCTCGCTGATCGCGCGCGCCGCCTCCACCATGGCGTGCTCATCATCGAGGTAGGCGAGCGCTATGGGAGCCGTGCGCATCAGGGAGCCATTTCCCGCTGTGCGGCCACTCTGGCGGTGAAGGGCCTCGGATGCACGCCGCGCGTCTGACGCGGTGATGCGGCCGTCACGAGACGCCGCGCGCAGGACGGAACCCGTCTGGATGCCAACGTCTTTGGCTGTATGCGACCATTCGAGCCACCGACTCACAATCGCATTCTGTGCTGGCGTGTCTCGCAGATCTGCACCCGTAGCCGCTACCTCCGCGATGGCGATCGCCATCGCGGTGTCATCGGTCCATTCCCCGCGCTGCCAAGGCCCGCCGCCGACCATCCCCACTTCGAGCTCCGGTGCTCGTGGCGGCTGGAATTCGTATGGTGCACCCAGCGCATCCCTGCCGCAGTGCTGAGCAGCACGCCTTCAACGCGGTCATTGTATGAAGTCATTTTGCCCCCTCCTGATATAGTTTGCGCAAATATGCGCTAATTGTCAAACACGGTACGCTGAGGCTCCGACATGAGTGAAACTCTCTACCGAGACGCCAGCGGGCGGAAGCTGTCCGACTACCCGCGGCCCTCCGTAGCGGTCGATACCGCGGTTCTCACGCTCGATCCGGAGCGTGGCCTGGTCGTGCTCGAGGTGCGTCGAGCGAAGGGAACCGGCTGGTCGCTCCCTGGCACGTTCGTCCATGAGCGTGAAACGCTCGCGCAGGCTGTCGACCGCTCGCTGCGGGTGAAGGCCAACGTGCGTGGGTTGCATCCACGCCAACTTCGCGTCTTCGACGATCCGGCGCGTGACGATCGCGGATGGGTGATGTCGGTTGCTCACGTGCAAGTGGTGCGTCTGGACCAGTTGGCTGATCGCTTCTCGGAGACGACGAGGCTCGTCCCAGTCAACGCACCTGGACGGCTGCCTTACGACCACGCCGACATCATCGAACTGGCAGTCGAAGACATCCGAACGCAGTACTCGGAAAAGCCGGATCCGGACGGCCTGCTCGGTGAAGCCTTCACGCTGCGGGAGTTGCGCATGGTCCACGAGGCGATCGCCGGGCGGCCGCTGCAGCGCGACACCTTCCGGCGTGCGATGGAGCCGCACCTCATTGCCACCGGTCTGAGCAGTAGCAGCGGCCGGGGCCGGCCCGCGGAATTGTTCCGCCGTCGCGGCTGATCGCCGTGCGGGCGAGAGTGCATTCTGGCCGCATCTCGGGCAGGGGGTGCGTACGGGCACACTTCAGTTCTACGGAGGGCAGGGAATGTACAGCGCGGAAGTTGGCAGTTCCGAGGCGGACGACTCGAGCGGGGGATGACGTCTGAACGCATACACATGTGATCAACCACGGGACGCTTAAGGCGTTGCGATGGCAGGATTTGGCGCAATGGTTCGGTTGATCGGCGCCCCTGCAGCAGAACCGATCAGGGAATCCCCGGCTTGACCAGCTGCTCAATCTCATCGGCAGACTTCGACATGACATGACTGAAAACCGTTGCCCGCGACATCGGGATGATAGCCCGGCCTGTCCGCGCCCGAAGCTCGACGATGTAGTCGCGCTCTGTTGGAACAATCTCTATGCATGGCGCCACCCCCTTCGCGTGAAGGCGTGCACCGAGTGCGCCGACCGAGCTTCGTGTCAGGGAGGCCCATTCCCAAATGAAGTACGTCTCAACAAGAGCGAACGTGGAGAACTGGGCGGTTGAGTAATACCGTTGCCCACGGTCATTTACGGAATCAATGGTCCACCAATCACCTTCCTGTCGCAGGTGGAAGGTTTGATCGTCGGATTTGAAGACGATATCGCAGTCGTCGCACGCTTCGGAGACCGAGACCCGCGTCATCCGAGCCAAGCTCGTCCACTCGATCCATCTCTCGGACAACCGAGAGAAATCTACCGCCCGTGATCTCCTCATTATTTGGTTGATGGCCACGCGTAACGCCCCTTTACCCAATGCCTTCCCTCGCCATCTGTTCAATCTCGTCAACGGATTTCGTCATCAGGTGACTGAAGATCGTCACGTCTGGCTCAGCGAGACGAGCCTGGCCCTCGCCGGACTGTAGTCCAAAGAACCATCCTCCTCGGTGGGCAGCACAGCAACGTTGTCGTTGCGGCCCAACGCATAAAGCTCAGGGTCAAACATCTTCACGCCGAGTACATCGCGGATAGTGGATCCCCACCGCCCAGAGGAGAAACTCCTCGGGCAGCGCGAACGTGGAAAACCTGCCGATGCGTCATAGCGCTTACCGCGGTCGGTAACTACGTCGACTGTCCACCAACCGTTCTCTCCTCTGAGAAGGAAACTCTGATCCGTTGACGTGAAGCAAATTTCAGTGTCGTCGGCGCCTGGAGACACCGACACGTTTGCCATCTGAATCGAATTTGACCAATCGATCCAGTTACGAGATAGGCGTGAGAAGTCCGGCACGCTGTCACCTAATCTCTTCGAGGTGCCCGATCGACGCTGAGCGCTCGCTGATAACTCCATGCGTGGCGGCGTCCAGATTCGGTACTGCCTCCCGCCGCCGGTTGACATCCGGGCTCGGAATAGTCGCGTAACACTTCTGTCGGTGATTTACCGTTGCACGGATCAAGTTCCACGATGTGGGTCGCTATCCAATGCCTTGCCGAATCATTTGCTCCAGTTCATGGAGAGGCATATCCATTACGTGGCTGAACACTGGAGCCTTCGAGGCCGGAAGGATTGCGACTCCGTCACGCAGACGGAGTTCCATTACGTACTCGCGGTCCGTTGGTAGTACATCGACGCCTGCTTTTACTCCGAGTGAGTGAAGTTGTCGGCCAAGCTGTTCCGCGCCTAACAGGGAGCGGGCTACCGACGCCCACGTCCATATCAGATAGCGCTCGACTAATTCGAACGTAGAGAACCGGGCCGTACCCGGGTACCGCTTCCCACGGTCATCGACTTCGTCAAGCACCCACCAGCCATCCTCGAGTCTCAAATAGAAGGACGCGTCGTCGGAGGTGAAGGCCATGTCACCGTCGTCACGACTGTCGGAAGCGCCGACATGAGTCAATTGCGCTCGGGTTGCCCACTCATTCCAGCTCGTAGCTAGCCTCGTAAAGTCTTGCTGCATTATCCAATCTCCTTGAGAAACCCAGAATCAACCAAGGCTTGTGTCGTGGCTCGCTCACCGGGCGGAGCGATGATCCGATACTGCGTGCCCCCGCCCGGTTGGTGAAACCATGGTGCCACCTGTGATTGTTCAAGGCTCCAGCCAGGCGGAAGCGCGGTGGGGTCGTCGACAACGTAACGGTAGTACGGCTTCGCGGCGCTCTCCACAGGCAGCGATAATTCGGCGAAAGGAGTTCCTTCTGGGGCCAGGTAAGCGCCGAACGGGGAACCGAAGCGCCCGAGCTCGGTGCCTGCCGGGAGCTGTGCCTCCGGGATCACCGTGCCCGGGACAGCGTAAGGCTTGCTTTCTAGATCCTCGTCGGGATAAATGAGGCTGCCGTCCGCATTGGTGAATTGCGGTCCAGGGGGTATCGGGTCGTAGCCGTCGAACAGCGGAGAGTCTGGTGGTAGCGGTTTAGCGGCGGGAATGTCCGGCGTAAGACTTCCCGGGTGATCAGCCGCCACGGGGCCCAGCGGAGTCGATTGCTCGACTGTGCCTGTGTGACTTGGCATGTCGATGACGTCGTCGGGGATGACAGCGCGGGCCCCGAGGGCGGCTTCGCCGCCGAACATCGCGCTCGGCGCGGTGAGGGCCGTACTGCCGGCGACCTCACCCAAATAATGCCCGGGGTACTTCGTCAGGTGCTCGAGGTCCTCCTTCATCGAGTCGATCGGGTTCGTCACCCGGTGCCAGGCACCCTTGGCCAAGTCGGTCCACGACTCCTTCAAGTCCTCCAACCCGTTCGCCCCGATGAGGTTTTTGATGCTCTCTTCGGTGCCGAACCACCCGTCGGCGAAACCGTCTTCGAAGCTGGGCTTCGGCGGGGGCGTCGCATCGCGTTCGGACGGCTTGTATGTGGGCAGCGGCTTCTGCGCCGCTGCGACCATCGCGTCGAGCCGCTGTTCGATCTGCTCGGGCGGAACCCCACTGCGCAACATCGTCTCGCGCGCGAGGCTCTTGAATTCCTCTACCTTCGCCGGGTCCAACGGCACCGGCGGCGCCGGTCGACCGGGTTCGGCGATGCGGTCCAGTGCTTCATCGAGATTCTTCGGCGTCGACGACTGTTCGTCGGGCTTCGGTTCTCCACGTCGTCCGTCGGTCGCCGGCAGCAGCATTTCCTCCAGCGACCCCGCCGTCTTCACCACCCGTTCACCGCTGGCTGTGGTGATCGCACCCGCCAGTTCGGTGTCGATCCGCTCCCCGTCAGCGAGCGCATCCGCGATCCGCCCGCGAAGGTCGGTGACTTTGGCCGCCACCTGCGCGGCGTACTCGTCCGTCATGTGACTGGTATCGGGCGGGATCACCTGATTGGTGGACTCGTCGATGCCCACCGCCGGTTGCGCCGCGGCGTCGTCGAGGATGCGCTTGATCGTCTCGGCGAGGGCCTCCGCGTCGCGGTGGACGTTCTCCATCCGGCTCGCCGCCCCGCCGACGTGATCGGCCACCGCTTCGTGATCGGCCGCCGTGGCCGTCATCGCCGACTTGGCCGCCTCCGCTCCCTGGCCCTCCCAGGACGACACCGCGATCAGCGAACGATAGAACTCGCCCGAGACGGTGTGATTGTTCGCGGCCTCGCGTGCTGCCTGGGCCAGATCGGCGATCTCGGGAGGCCACTGTTTGAGCTCGCCGAGGTTCAGCGCCATGCCCTCACCTCACATCGCAGAACCGGCGTCCTCGATCCCCTCGGCACCGCCGGCGTCGGTGCGCACATAGCTGTCCGCCGCCTCGCGATGTCCTCGCGCATGCTTGGCGAAGTCCGCCGCAAAGCGCGTCCCGTCGGCCTCCCAAGCAGCCAACATTTTCGGTAACGCGGCAGCCGCCGAGCCCGTTCCGAGAGCCGCACTGCCCGCCCGCGAGTGCGCCGCCTGATGCGCCGCCCGAAACCCGCTGGCCTGGCCATCGAGCCGGTCTGCGGCCATGCGCAGCTCGGCTGGATCGACCTTCAGCGGGTCGTTCGCGTCAGACACCTAGGCCCCCTTTTCTACTGTTAGCCGCACACTAACACCGCCCAGCTGGGGGTCGACGCAGCAAAATCTCACAGAGAATCTCACGCATCGCGCTAAGCTCCTCCCATGGAGCTACTACGCAACGTAGTTGTACTGCTGCACATCGTCGGCTTCGCGATCACGTTCGGCGGCTGGGCCGCCGAAGCCCTGGCCCAACGCTTCCGCACCACCCGCGCCATGGACTACGGCCTGCTGCTGTCGCTGCTCACCGGCCTCGCCCTCGCCGCGCCATGGCCCGCCGGCATCGAGCTCAACTATCCGAAGATCGGCATCAAGCTCGTCATCCTCGTGATCCTCGGCGGACTGCTGGGCATGGGCAGCGCCCGTCAGAAGCGCACCGGTAACCCCATACCGCGTCCGATGTTCTGGTCGATCGGCGTCCTGTCCTTCGCCGCCGCCGCTCTCGCAGTCGTCTGGTGAATCAGCGCTGCGAAATGCGCTGCGCCACCTCGCCGTAACGCTCGAATCGTTCCGGATCGGCGAGCGCGTTGTACAGCACCACGCGTGACGCCACCGGGCCGTACTTCTCGACCAGCGCATCTGCCAACCCATCCCACGTCGACTCTGTCGCGAACATCGCAATGTGCTCGTCGGTGATCTGCTCGGCCATGCCCGTGTAGTCGCCGGCCTTCTGCTTCTCCCGGATCCGCGCCGTCGTCCCCTCGAACCCCGCCTCGTCCCAGATGAAGGCGTAGTTCGGCGTGCTGCCGTAGAAACTCATGCTCGTGCGCACCAGCTCGCGCTCGCGGTGGCGCTCCTCGTCGCTGTCGCCGACGATCGTCATCACCGGCACGATCACCGCGATGTCGTCGACCGAGCGACCCGACTTTTCCGCTCCCTCAGCCAGATTCGGCATCACATGCCGCTCGATGTACCCGGGCTCGCCGAGCGGGTGCACGTGGATCCCGTCGGCGACCTCGCCGGCCATCCTCAGCATCCACGGGTTCACCGCCGCCACATCGACCTTCGGGTCCGGCGCATCGATCGGCCCCGCACTCCACTGCGGCGTGATGAAGTCGAGGCTGTAGAAGTCGCCTCGGTGCTCCAGCTTGCCCGTCCGGAACGCGTGGAAGCACGCCTTGACCGCCAGCACGTAATCGCGCAACCGCGGACCCGGGCGTTCGAACTCCATCCCGTAGCGCCGCACCACATGAGTGCGCACCTGCGTGCCCAACCCGAGGCGGAAACGTCCGCCTGACGCCTCCTGCAACTCCCACGCCGTCGCCGCCGTCACGAACGGGCTGCGCGGAAACGCCACCGCGACCCCCGTCGACAACTCCAGTCCCGGTGCCGCCTCCGCGGCCACCGCCGCATTCATGTACGGCGTGCGGCCGGTCTCGGTGAACAGCAATCCGGAGAAACCCGCGCTCTGCGTCCGCCGGGCCAGGTCGCCGATCTGAAGGAGGGGCTGGGGAGTGGTCATCACGTCGACGTGCACAGTCGAACCCTACGTGCCTGATCCCGATCCAGGCCCGGCCTTTCGATCGTTGACTCTGCGGTCACGGCGTGAATATCGCCGGTTTGCGCCCTCAGTGCAGAGTCAACGCCGATGCGGCAGGTCAGATGTCGAGCAGCGCAACACCGTCGCGCCACGCGCGAAGCACCTCGTCGACGCGGTCGGACACCTGCGCCCGCGCAGCGTCGCGGTCGACGCCGGACGCCACTAGTTCGTCGTA
Source organism: Mycolicibacterium celeriflavum (assembly GCA_050205545.1). Taxonomy (GTDB): domain Bacteria; phylum Actinomycetota; class Actinomycetes; order Mycobacteriales; family Mycobacteriaceae; genus Mycobacterium; species Mycobacterium celeriflavum_A. Next base: position 348,135 of record JBNMQV010000001.1, on the reverse strand, counting down.
GTCGGTGTCGACATGCAGCACCGACGCCGTCACCGCCGAACGCACATCGTCGGGACAGAACTCCGGCCGTGCGTAGCGCCGTCGGGTTCGGGGCGTCAGTTTGACTGCGGTGTGCAGGGCGATCGCCCCGGCGCGATCAGTCGGACAGCCGGGGAACTGCTCACGGATCGCCGCGGCAATGTCATCGCGGCCAGGTACGTCGGCGTCGGCAAGGCTCGCCATGGCTGCGGCCTCGATCACCGCCGGTTCGGCGAGGATGCCCTGTCGTTCGAACCGGAAGCGCCGAATGTTGCGACGCAACACGATGATCGGGTGCCGGCTGGCCTTCACGGCGCGGCGGGTGAACGCAGCGCTGCCCGCAGGCAGGAACTCCAGATGGCCGAGCCCGGCGCAGTCGAGACACAGATCCTCGGTCCTGCAGTGGAGCAGCACGTCACCCGTCGCGCCGCACTTGTCGCACCTGTCGGCGTACGGTGCCTCCTCGGCGTGCCTGACTCGGACATCCACGACCATGCGCCGACGCTACGTCGACGGTCCGACACGAATGATCCGACGAGCGCCCGCTCAGGCCACCGCCATCGCTTCGCGCTCCATCACTTCTGTTGCCGCGCGTTCACCGGAGCGCACGGCCCCGTCGATGAACCCGTACATCACCGCCGAGGTCTCGGTGCCGGCCCAGTGGATGCGTCCACACGGTTCGCGGAGCGCGGGACCGAATTCGGTGAGCACACCCGGCGGGGTGTGGGCGATCATTCCGCCACCGGAATACCGCTCGACCGTCCAGTTCTGCTCGATGTAGTCGACCGGGGAAAGCGCCTTGTCGCCGAGCCTTTCGGCGACGGCCGCGAGTATCGCGCTCCGGCGCTCGTCGTCGCCGAGGTTGGTCAGCCGGCGCGCCTCGGGACCCTCGGTGATCACCGTCAGCACCCCGGGCGTCCCGGTGTCGGTGCACGAGTCGATCGTCAGGCTCGCCGGCGTCCCGGGCCCGAACGACTGGCCCGACAAGCCGTCCGCGCGCCAGAACGGCTCGTCGAACACTAGCGCGATCTTGTAGACCGCTCCACTCGGCATCCGCTGATGCAGGAACGACCGATCCATGGGAAGCATTGGCTCATAGGAGATCTGGCTCGCAATCGAGATCGGCACGGTGACGATGACACGGCGCGCATTGACCACCATGTCGTCGGAGCGCACGATCACCCCGTCGGGGTTCTGCTCGATGCTGCGCACCGGCTGCGACAGATGGACGACGTCGCCGAGTTCGGCTGCGACCGCCCGGTGGATGGCCCCCATACCGCCGACCGGACGCGCATCCTCGGCCGCGTCCTTGACGCCCAGTACGAAGCTCGGCCCGCCCGCCGCCGCCATCTGGTACAACACGAACAGCAGCGAAATCTCCGATGCCGCAGACGTATACATCCCGGCGACCGCGCTCTCCAGCAGCTCGCGGGCGGGCTTGGACAGCGTGTTTCTGTCCAGCCATGCCGCCCAGGTGGTCTGGTCCCACTTCTGCGCCTTGCGCGCGGTCCACGGCGCCTCCACCGGGATCGCCTTGCACATCTGGGTCAACTCGAGAAAGACGGTGCCGATGTTGGCGACGGCCCACGGGCTCATCGACAACGGGATCGTCCCGGTGTAGCGGTACTTCTTGCCGTCGACGAACATCATCGCGTCGCCGTCGGTGTACTGCTTATAGCTGGGAATCCCGAATTCCTTCATCAGCGCGTAGATCGCGTCCTGGCCCGGCCCGATCCACGCGCCGCCGCGGTCGATCCACGATCCGTCGTCGCGCACCTCGGTGAAGGTGCGGCCACCGACGCGATCGCGGGCTTCCAGCAGCGCCACCGAGTGACCCGCTTGTTTTAAGCGCAATGCCGCGGTCAGGCCGGCGAACCCGGCGCCAACGACGCAATAATCCACGTCTGCCATGAGAGCCCCTTCGGTCGTTTGCGCGGGGCCGGGCGGCCGGGTGCAAGCCTCGGCGCGCCCTCAGGCGGACGCGAAGGCACCTAGACTCAACGCCTGATTATCGCCGGTGTCAATAAACCGTTGCGTCGGCAAGGGGCCTACGGGTGGCGGCGCGCTACGCCGATCGTCGGCGGTTGAACTCCGCCGCGAACGCGTGCGCCAACCCGTCGGCGCGGCGGTGGTATCCGTCGCCGTCAAGACCGCTGTCGCCCAACACATGTCGCGATGCCAGCCGGGCCAGTGCGTCGGCGCCCTCGTTGAGCGGCTCCCCACGATGGCCCTTCACCCACACCGGGGTGATCCGATCACGCTCGGCGTGAATCATCCGCTGCGCCTTGACCAGTCCGGGCGTTTTGCCGTTCTCGCGGAAGACCGTGTACCCCTCGGGGAGCACCTCCTCACCGGCCATCCACCGCGTCACCATCGCGACGGCGGCCTTGCTGTCGCTGAGCACCGTGATGTCGCGCCCGCGCAGCTTCTCCACGGCCTTCGCGATCGCGCGCAGCTCCGCGACCAGCACCACCTTCGGCCCGATCTGCTTGCGCGAATGCCGGAACCCCATCAACCCGTACTCACCCGACGACGCCAGCCAACCGAAGCCGGTGACCTTGCCCCGCACCGAACCGTCCGTCGCCACCCATACCGGACCCGCCGGCGTCTCGACTCTCAGGCCTTCGTGTGCCGCCCGCACCAACTGTTCGTCGGAGAGTCGAGGACGCTCCAGGTACACGCCGGGAATCAGCAGGGCGATCTCGTCGCGCAGGGCCCACAGCGTGCTGCGCGGCGGCACCTGCACCAGGAAGCGGAGCCGCTCGGACTCCGATTCCTCGCGGACCAGGCGCACCACGTCCAGCAGCGCCGTCTCGACCGAATCCGCGCGCACGATTCCGGTCCAGCGCTGCGCCTCCGAGCATGCCGAGTACCGGACGACCGGGCCCTGCGGACGGGTCAACGCGACGGCGACCGACGTGATCGGTCGTGGGCGGGCCGCCACGACGTCGACCCGCGGCGGCCGGGCCACCGGTTTCGGTGCCGCGGTCGGCTCCGGTGCAGTTGCTGTGTGCATGACCGGAACTGTAGGGGTGGGGTACGACAAATCCGGGTCGGCCGTCAGGCGCCGAGGCGTCCCGACAGGCGGTTCAGGCGCACCAGGCTCTCGCCGTCCAGTCCCGTGACACGGACCGTTTTGCCTCTGGATTCGTACTTGGTGCGGATGGCGTCCAACGTGGCCACCGACGACGCGTCCCAGATATCGGTGTGGGACAGGTCGATCACGACGTCGTCGGGGTCGTTGGCGTAATCGAACTGGTGGATCAGGTCGTTGCTGGACGCGAAGAACAGCTCTCCGCGGACCCGGTACACGCGGGTGCCCGAGTCCAGACTCCCGGCGTCGGAGCCGGATTCGACGGTCGTCAGGTGGGCCACCCGCCGGGCGAACGCCACCATCGCGGTGAGCACGCCCAGCGACACGCCGATCGCCAGGTTGCCCGTGCTCACCGTGCCGATCACCGTCACCGCCATCACCAGGGTCTCGCTGCGCGGCAACAACTTCAGCGTCCGGGGAGCGACGCTGTGCCAGTCGAACGTGGCCACCGACACCATCACCATCACCGCGACCAGCGCCGCCATCGGGATGCGGCCCACCAGGTCGCCGAGCGAGACCACCAGCAGCAGAACGAACGCGCCGGTCAGGAAGGTGGACAGCCGGGTTCGCGCGCCCGCGACCTTGACGTTCATCATGGTCTGCCCGACGACCGCGCAGCCGCCCATGCCGCCGAAGAAGCCGGTGACGATGTTGGCCAGCCCCTGCCCCGACGCCTCGCGGGTCTTGTTCGACGGAGTTTCGGTGATGTCGTCGACGAGCTTGGCCGTCATCAGCGATTCCAGCAGGCCGACCAGCGCGGCGCCCAACGCGTACGGGGCGATGATCTGCAGCGTCTGGATCGTCAACGGGACGTGCGGCAGCCCGGGCAACGGCAGGGAATCGGGCAGCGCGCCCTGATCACCGACATCGGGTATCTGACAACCGAATCCGACAACGAGCCCGGTCAACACCAGGACCACCACCAACGGTGCGGGCACCGCGGTCGTCACCTTCGGCAGGACGACCATGAGCGCGATGCCGAGCGCCGTCAGCGGATACACCAGCCACGGCACGTCGATCAGGTGTCGCAACTGTGAGACGAACACCAGGATGGCCAGGGCGTTGACGAAGCCGATCATGACGCTGCGCGGAATGAACCGCATCAGCTTGGCCACGCCGACGGACGCCAGGAGCAGTTGGAACACGCCGGCGAGAATGATCGTCGCCACCAGGTAGTCAACCCCGTGCTGGCGTGCCACCGGCGCGACGACGAGCGCGACCGCCGCGGTGGCCGCCGAGATCATCGCCGGTCGCCCGCCGGCCACGGCGATGGTGATCGCCATCGTCACCGAGGAGAACAGTCCCACACGAGGGTCGACGCCGGCGATCACCGAGAACGCGATGGCCTCCGGAATCAACGCCAGCGCCACCACGAGCCCTGCCAGGGTCTCGGTCCGCAAGCGCGCCGCACTGCGCAGCGCGCCGAGGACGGAATCGTCTGGGTCCTCGTTGCGGGAACGAGCGCCTGGAAGGGTGATACTCATGCTGCCGGGCTCTGTCCTAGGAACTCGAGGATCTCGAAGCGCCGCCGCTGATAGGCATCGGTGAATTGCGCTTGCGGAGAACGCGGTTGGTCGATGGTGATGACATCGGAGACGGTCGCGGGCCGATGGCTCAGCAGCACGATCCGGTCGGCGAGAAGCAGCGCCTCGTCGACATCGTGGGTGACGAACAGGATCGTCATCCGCTGCTGCTCCCACACCGTCATCAACAGCCGCTGCATCTCGAGCCGAGTCTGCGCGTCAAGCGCGCCGAACGGCTCGTCCATCAACATCACCTTGGGCTCGCAGGCCAGGGTGCGCGCCAACTGGACGCGCTGACGCATGCCTCCCGAAAGCTGGGCCGGCAGATGGCTGCCGTAGCTGCCGAGGCTGACCTGGTCGAGGCGGGCCTGCGCGGCCGACTTGACGGCCTTGCCGCGGACGCCCCGCAGCTTGATCGGGTACATCACATTCTTCAACGCGGTGTGCCACGGGAACAACGCGTCCTCCTGGAACACCATGGCGCACTGGGCGGCATTGCCGGTGACAGGGGCACCGTCGACGGTGGCGTCGCCGCTCATCGGTGTCAGCAGTCCGGCAAGGGCCCGCAGGATGGTCGACTTGCCGCAGCCCGACGGGCCGAGGAACACGACGACCTCGCCGGGGTGGACGTGAAACGTGATGTCGGCGGCCAGGACTCCGTTGAAGCCGAGCTTGAGCTTGTCGAGTGTGACGGCGCCGGTGCTCATCGGGCCGCCCTCGGCAGCCAGTGGTTCACGCGGCGGCCGATGCGCTCGACGGCCCACGCGGTGATCAGGCCGAGCGCGCCGATCGAGATCATGCCCACGACGACCCCGGCGTAGTCCAACAGGCCGTAGGACTGCCAGGTGTAGTAGCCGATGCCGAACTGACCGGAGATCATCTCCGCGCTGACGACGCATATCCACGCGACCCCCATCGCCACCGACAGGCCGGCGAATATGCCGGGCAGCGCGCCGGGCAACACGACGTGGAAGAGCAGTGAAATGCGGCCGGCACCCATGGTTTTCGCCGCTTCCTCCCACACCTTCGGCAGGGAGTCCATGGCGTGGATGGTGCTCACGACGACCGGAAAGAACGCGGCGAAGAACGTGATGAACACGATGCCCTGTTCGCTCGACGGGAACAGCAGGATGGTCAGAGGGACCAGCGCGATCGCCGGTATCGGCCGGACGATCTCGATGAACGGCCGCAACGTCATTCGGGCGAGCTCCGAGCGGCCGACCAGCACACCCAGCGCGATGCCGACCACCGCGGCCAGTCCGAAACCGAGCAGGATCCGCTGCAGGCTGGCCAGGAGGTCGTCGTAGTAGCCGCCGGAACTGACCCGCGCCAGCAGTGCGTCGAGGACGGCGGCGGGCGTCGGCATGCGGTTGAACCGCAGCCAGGCGACCACGCTGTGTTCGGTCAGCACGTGCCACAGCCCGATGAACACGGCGATCGGAATCACCGGCAGCACAACGGCGGCCGTGCGATGTCCCATCTTCGCGGGCACGTGAGCCATGATCCGGTCGCGCAGCGTGCCCTCGCGTGGCGGCGCGGGCGCGGCCGGGACGGACAGCCTCGAGGCGCCGTCGATGGTCAATGTGGGTGTCATCGAACTTCCTTCCTTGACGGAATTCGGGATGGGGCGCGGACGGTCAGCCCGCCGTTTGCGACTGCGCCACTGCTGTCGGATAGGTGACCGCGACGGCCTGGGGATGGTCGGCGCGATAGGTGTCGGCACCGACGGTGGTGGCGAACGGTTTGTAACGATGCGTGGCCGGCGCGGACGGATCCTGCAGCCACACGGCATGATCGGCGAAAAGCCGGGTGCCGGTAAGGGTGTCGGGCACATACGCGGCCCGCACCGCCGGTGCGGTCGCGACACGACGCAACAGGCACGTCGGTGTCGCCGACGGAAGGGTGCTGTCGGCCCCGTCCGCCCACATTTCCGACGCCTGCGTCGGGTCTTCGACCGGCAGCCGGCACAGGTCGTCGTAACCGCTGAGCGCGGCGGGATTCGTGACCTGCTCGACGCGGCGGTCGTAGTCGGCGCCGAACAACCGGCGCAGATAGCCGTCGTCGACAAAGCTGGCGATGTCGAAGTCCTCGCGCACCGATCCGCGGTGGACCAGGAACGTCTTGATGCTCGCCAGCGCATCGATGAACTGCCTCTTCACCGTCATGTCGAAAGACACCAACCCGTTCGGGCCGTTATAGAGGTAGACCACCTCCGGTTCGATGCCCGTCAACGCGCTCACCCGCAGCGCCGCGGCAAGGGGATTGCCGACGATGTAGTCGGTGGTGGCCCGCATGGCCCGCATGAAGGCGGCCATGACATCGGGTTGCTGGTCGGCGAACATCTTTCGCGCGACCACACCGTGGAAGGTCGGCACATCGTTGTCGCCGCCGTCGTAGAGCAGGCGGCCCTGGCCGCGGAAGATCACCAGCTGCGGCCACGGCACGAACTGCGCCAACGCATCGACCTGGCCGCCGTCGATGGCCGATGCCCCGACCGACGGATCCTGATTGACGATGCGGACGGCATTCTTGTCGATACCGTTGCGCTGCAACGCAGTCGAGAACATCCCGTCACCCGCCGAGCCGAGGCTCGTCGACACCCGCTGACCCTCGAGGTCGGTGATGTCCTTGGCGGCGTGATCGGATCGCACAACCACCTGGTTGAGCGATCCGCGAATGCTGTAGCCGGTGGTGGCGATGAACTCGGTCTCGGCGTCGCTGTACTTCTGGGACTTGGATCCGTTGGTGAGCAACGGATAGTCACCCATCGAGCCGATGTCGACGTGCGTGGCGATCATCTGTGCGGTCAGGGGAGCGCCGGACGCGAAGTCCTGCCACACGACGCGGTACTTCTTGCCGTTGGCGGCGCCGAGTTCGTCGAGCGCCTTCTCGAAGTCGCCGCGGTCACGCATCAGGGTGCCGGCGTTGATGGTGTTGATGGTCTTGGACTGGTAGCCGACATTGACGACGACGATCTGACCGGTCAACGCGCCGCACCCGCTCAACAGCTGTGACCCGGCGCACGCCGCGGTGGCCAGGAGCGCGGCCGCGGTTCGCCGCCAGCGGCGTGGCGCGACGTCGGTATCCGTCGCCGCCGCAGGAATGCCTCTGCGGTCGGGTGTGGGGTTCATGTGGACCAGAATCGGAAACTTCTGTTACCTCGCCGTCACTGGACGTTGCCTGGCAGTTACGCCATCGGCGCGGGCCGAGTGATAGAGGTCATCGGCGCCATGGTCGGCGGATTAGGTGCAATTCGCCACGGCGGCGATCGACGGCCGCGCGGCGGCCCCGTCGTCGAGATGAACCCTGGGTTACGCCACCAAAGGCGTTCTGGCCGAAGATATATGGAAGCCGGAATACTGAAGGGCTGTGGACATTTCACGCGTATCCGGTATGGCCGACTCCGATTTGGGAGATGAGGTCGAGCCGGGTCTCATCGAGCCGGATTACCGGTTCACGCTCGCCAACGAGCGAACGTTTCTGGCGTGGCAACGCACCGCTTTGGGTCTCGTGGCCGCCGCGGTCGGCATCGTGCAGTTCATGCCGGAGCTCGCGGTGCCCGGCCTGCGGCATGTGCTGGGCGCGGGGGTCGTTGTGCTGGCGATGATGACCGCCGGCGCGGGACTGCATCGCTGGATGCAGGTCGACCACGCGATCCGTCGGGATCGTCCGCTGCCGCGCCCGGCTGTCCCCGTCTACCTGACGATCGGACTGACGCTGCTCGGGGTGGTGACGGTGGCGATCGCGGTAATGGCCGGCACGAGATGACGCACGTCGAGCGGGACCCCGGGCTGCAGCCGGAGCGCACGGCGTTGGCCTGGACACGGACGTCGCTGGCCGTTGTGGTGTCCGGTGCGCTGCTGTTGTTGCGCGATCACGCGCTCGCGCAGCACCCCGCTCATCTGATCGTCGCGGGTGCCGTCACTTCGGTGGCGTTCGCGGTGTTCGTGCTCGGTGTCCGACGGCGTCGGGCGCTGCGGACGTGGCCGGTGCCGGACAGGGTTCGGGCACGCGGTGAGGTGGTCGTCGCCGCGACGTCGATCGTGAGCATGACGCTGTTGGTCGCGGCATATCTGGCACTGCCGCTCTTCTGACTCAGATGTCGAGGAAGCGAACGTCTTTGGCGTTGCGGGTGATGAAGCTGCGGCGTGCTTCGACGTCTTCGCCCATCAGGATGGAGAACAGTTCATCGGCGGCCGCGGCGTCGTCGAGGGTGACCTGGCGCAGCACCCGCACCGACGGGTCCATCGTGGTCTCCCACAACTCCTTGGCGTCCATCTCGCCCAGACCCTTGTAGCGCTGGATGCCGTCATCGGTATTGATCTTCTTGCCCGCCTTGCGCCCAGCCTCGAGCAACCCGTCGCGTTCGCGATCGGAGTAGGCGAACTCGGGCTCGCTGCGCTGCCACTTGAGCTTGTACAGCGGCGGCTGAGCCAAAAAGACGTGCCCGTTTTCGATGAGCGGCTTCATGAACCGGAACAACAGCGTCAACAGCAGCGTGGAGATGTGCTGGCCGTCGACGTCGGCGTCGGCCATCAACACGATCTTGTGATAGCGCAGCTTGGAGATGTCGAACTCGTCGTGGATGCCGGTGCCCAACGCGGTGATGATCGCCTGGACCTCGGTGTTTTTGAGGACGCGGTCGATGCGGGCCTTCTCGACGTTGATGATCTTGCCGCGCAACGGCAGGATCGCCTGAAACATCGAGTCACGCCCGCTCTTGGCCGAACCGCCGGCCGAATCACCCTCGACCACATACAGTTCGGACTTACGCGGATCGGTGGAGCGGCAGTCGGCCAGCTTACCCGGCAGCCCGCCGATGTCGGTGGCGCTCTTACGCCGCACCAACTCCCGCGCCTTAAGCGCAGCCAGGCGGGCGCGTGCGGAGGATGCGGCCTTGTCGATGACCACCTTGGCCTCGGCGGGGTTCGCCTCGAACCAGTGCGTCAGTCGGTCGTGACACATCTTCTGCACGAAGGATCGGACGTTCGCGTTTCCCAGCCGCGTCTTGGTCTGCCCCTCGAACTGCGGCTGTGCGACCTTGACCGAGACCACGGCGGCCAAGCCTTCGCGAATGTCGTCGCCGGTGAGGTTGGGATCCTTGTCCTTAAGTAGCTTCTTGTCCTTGGCGTACTTGTTGACCACCGACGTCAACGCCGCACGGAAACCCTCCTCGTGGGTGCCGCCCTCATGGGTGTTGATCGTGTTGGCGAACGTGTGCACCGACTCCGAATAACCGGCGTTCCACTGCATCGCGATCTCGACCTCGTGACCGGCGGCCTTGCCGTCGAAGTCGATGATGCTCTGCTGAATCGGGGTCTTCGTGCGGTTGATGTGCTTGACGAATTCGGCCAAGCCGCCGGGATAGTGGAAGACGCGGGGCGCGTGTTCGCCGTCCTCTCCGTCGTCTCGGCGATCGTCGGTCAGCGTCAACGTCAGGCCCTTGTTCAGGAAGGCCATCTCCTGCAGGCGGCGCGCAACGGTCTCGGCGCTGTACCGGGTGGTCTCGAAGATGTCGGAATCGGCCCAGAACCGGACCGTCGTCCCGGTTTTCGTGGTCTTGCCGCCCTGCTTGAGCTCACCGGGCACCGAGCAGTCGTAGCACTGGAACCACTCGTAGCCGTCGCGGCGGATGTCGACCTCCAGCCGCGTGGACAAGGCGTTGACGACGGACACCCCGACACCGTGCAGGCCGCCGGACACGGCGTAGGCGTCGTTTTCGAACTTGCCGCCGGCGTGCAGCTGAGTCATCACGACGTCGACGGTGGGGATTCCGGTCGCATGGGTTGCGACCGGAATCCCGCGTCCGTCGTCGGCGACCTCGACGCCGCCGTCGGCCCGCAGCGTGACGTCGACGCGGCTGGCGTGTCCGGCCATCGCCTCGTCGACGGCGTTGTCGACGACCTCCCAGACCAGGTGGTGCAGCCCCCGCTCGCCGGTCGACCCGATGTACATCCCGGGTCGCTTCCGGACGACATCGAGCCCCTCGAGGATCGTGATCGACGCGGCTCCATAGGAGTTCGCCGTCTTCTTGGCGGTGGCCATGGTCTGCTCCTAGGCGGTGCGGGTGGGAACGAAGTCGAGCGGGGCGCCCGCCGGGATCAATTCCTCGGTCTTCGCGCTCTCCTCGAATTCCTGGATGAAGCGGTAGGCGTGCTGCATGACCCACCACCGGACCCAGGTCTGGTTCACGGGTTCGCGCTCCTTCGGGTCCTCCAGCAGGTTGGTGATCCGGGCGAAGCCGAGTGGAACCTCGGGATCGTGGAAGTGTTGCTGACGCTTGAAGTTGATCTTGAACTGCGACCACTTCACCGCGTGCAGTTCCTCGTTCAGCCACACCATGCACCCCTCCCGCTTGGATTCCTCTGCGCCGAAGAAGAATTCGCTCTGGTCGATGCCGTCGATGATCCGGTCGGTGGGCGGCTCGGCGCCTGCCCAGCGCAACAGGGTGGGGAACATGTCGGTGACGTGCACCATCTCGTTGCTTTCGCGGGGCTTCACCTTGCCCGGCCAGCGGATCAGGCACGGCGTGCGGATGCCACCCTCGGCCGAGCTGAAGTAGGACCCGTCGAAGAAACCTGCGGTGCCGCGGCCGGCCAGATGGTCTTCGGCGCCGTTGTCGCCGGCGAAGACGACGATCGTGTTGTCCTCGATGCCGAGCTCGGTGAGGGTGTCGAGGATGCTGCCGAAGTCGTGATCGAGCATGAGCAGCGAGTCGCCCCAGGCGCCGTTGATGCTCTTACCCTTGAACTCGTCGCGCACCTCCATCGGGAAGTGCATCAGCGAGTGGTTGTGATAGAGGAAGAAGGGCTTGTCCGCGTCGACGCTGCGCTTCATGAAGGCCTTTGCGCGACGGTCGTATTCGCCGTCGACCTGGCCCTTCAGCTTGACCGTCAGCTGTTGGTCGGTGGCCTTGACGCCGTCGGCCTTGGTGCCCTCGTACATGTAGGAGTAGCCGTCGCGCTCGCCGTCGTACCAGGGGTCGTCCGGCCACAGGCACTCGTCGTAGGTGCGGGCGGGGCCGTACCACTCGTCGAATCCGTGGTCGGTGGGCCAGCGGCCGTCCTCCGCGCCGATGTGCCATTTGCCGAAGCACGCGGTGGCATAACCGGCCTCGGAGAGGATGTCGCCCATGGTGCGTTCCCAGGCGACGATGCCGCCACCGTTGCCGCCGAGGGCGATCGTGTGGTTGCCGGAGCGGATCGGGTAGCGGCCGGTCATCAGCGCCGAACGCGTTGGCGTGCACTGAGGTTCGACGACGAAATGGTCGAGTTTGAGCGACTCGGCGGCGAAGGCATCCGCGCGGGCGGTATCGGCGCCGCGCAGGATCCCTCCGCCGTAGCATCCGAGTTCGCCCATGCCGAGGTTGTCGACGTGGAAGTACACGATGTTGGGTTGTGTGGGCATGGTTGTACTACCTCTCTGTCATCGGTTGACGGGGGAGTGGTTCTTAGGTGGTGCGGGGACGGCCTACGTCTGCGGAGAATCGGCCCCTCGTGCGGCGGTGGTGACCAGTGAGCATCGGTCACCCCGGTAACGCACCGTCTCGAGATCGAACGGTGTGCCGTCCTCGAGATGGGTGAGTCGGTGCAACAGCAGAAGCGGTGCGCCCGTGCGGATTTGCAGGAGTTTGGCGGTGGTGGCGTCGGCCGACACCGATTCGACAGTGATCTCGGCCCAGCCGAGCCGGACGCCCAGCTGTTGCTCGATGAGTGAGAAGACGTCGTGCTGGTGGAAGTCCGCGTCCAGCGGTATGGCGCCGAATCGCAGCGACGTGGTGTCGAGCGACATCGGTACGCCGCCGACCGAGCGCAGCCGTTCGATGAACAGGATCGGCGCGTTCTCGGGCAGCTGCAGTTTGGCGGCCACGAACGGGGTGGCCGTCGATTCACGCACCGAGAGCACCTCGTTGTCGACGGGAAGGCGGTGGCCCGCAAGCGATTCAGCGAGACCTTCGAGCCGGTCAAGGTGCTGGCGCAGCTTCGCGCCGGTGACGAACGTCCCGGAGCCCTGCACGCGGGTGATCAGCCCCTCGCCGCGCAGCAGCTCCAGCGCTTCGCGGATGGCGTTGCGGCTGACGCCGAGCTCGGCGGCGAGTTCGGTTTCCGGCGGCAGCGCGGGCCGGGCGGCGGCCAGCCCGCCGTAGACGCCCTCGAGGATCTGGCTGCGCAAGACGTCGCGGACCCATCGCGCCGCATCGGCGCGCGTCCCCGCATATTCGCGGGTCCGAGGACGCGGAAAGTCCTTGGGCGGAATGTGCGGACGCCGTGGCATGCACTCACTGTGCCATCGTTCGGCCCCACTGGCGGTAAGCAGCGTGTTACGCCACCTGTTACATGGTTAACGCCTAGGCCAGCGCGTACCCATGCGCGGAAGTCTTGATGTTTCGCCACTTCGGTGGCGAAGCGTCAGCCGGCGACGCAGCGGAATCCGATGTGCGTGGTGGCGCTGTCCTGCGACTGCGACGACCGAGCGGCCGGACGGTAGCGATGGCAGTACTCGGGGGCGCACAGGTGGGAGCCGCCCTTGAGGGTCTGGAATTTCGACGGGTCACCGGTCGGCGGCGCGCAGCAGCCCGACTTCTGGGGGCTGTGGCGCGGAGAGTACTGCGTCGTCGTCCATTCCCAGACGTTGCCGATCATGTCGACCAGACCGAATCCGTTGGGCGGGAACGTGCCCACCGGCGAGGTGCCGACCCAACCGAGCGCGCCGTCGTTGCGGTACGGGAAGCGGCCCTGCCATGTGTTGGCCATCAGGCGCCCGTCGGGCTGCACGTCGTCGCCCCACGCGTAACGGCAGTGCGACCCGGCTCGGGCCGCGTACTCCCATTGCGCCTCGGTCGGCAGGCGCCGGCCCGCCCAGCTGGCGTACGCCGACGCGTCCGGATACGCCACCTGCACCACCGGATGGTCGGGGCGGTCGCCGATGGACGAACCGGGCCCGAACGGGTGGCGCCAGCTGGCGCCCGGCACCCAGGTCCACCACTGGCGCCAATCCCGCAGGTTGACCGGGCCGCGGGTCGGGCGGAACACGAGCGCGCCGGGAACGAGGTCGTCGGGAGAGGCGCCCGGGTAGGCGGCGGGATCGAGCTCCTGCTCGGCGAGGGTGACGTACCCGCTGTCGGCGACGAACTCGGCGAACTGCGCGTTGGTGACCGGATGGCGCTCGATCGAGAACGGCTCGACCGTCACCTCGTGGACGGGCGCCTCCTCCGGGTAGAAGTCGGTCGATCCCATCCGGAAGGTGCCCGCGGGCAGTTCGATCAGTTCCGTCAGCACTTCATCAGGCTAAGCGCTGCGGCCGATCTCGCGACTGGAAGGCCTGCGCGGTGCCACCATGAAGCGATGAGCGACGACATGGCCGGTGAACGCGACTTCAACGAGCGCAACATCGAGGAGTTCCGCCGCAACGGCGGCAAGGTCGGCGGGCAGTTCGAGGGGTTTCCGCTGCTGCTGCTCACCTCGACCGGCGCCAGGAGCGGGCAGCAGCGCGTCAACCCGGTCGCCTACTTCGACATCGACGGTCGCATCTACATCGTCGGCTCCGCGGCCGGTCGCGAGGCCAGTCCCGGATGGGTGTTCAACCTGCGCGCCAACCCGAGCGCCTCGGTCGAGATCGGCGCCGACCCACCCCGGCAGGTCACCGCGCGTGAGCTTCCGCGCGACGAACGCGACCGCATCTACCGCGTCGTCGTCGAGCGCGCGCCCGGTTTCGGCGAGTATCAGCAGCGCACCGACCGCGTCATCCCGGTGTTCGAGCTCGCCTAGCGAGCGCACGGTCGACCGCGTCGGGAATGTGATCGGCGTCGCAGCGGTTGGCTCAGTCATGGGCAAGATGACGACCGATGAGCGTGAGAAGTTCCTGGCCGACGTCCATGTGGGCGTCATCGCCGTCGAACGGCCAGACCGGGCGCCGCTGAGCGTGCCGATCTGGTACGGCTACCAACCGGGCGGTGAGGTGCTGCTGTGGACCGAGGCGTCGTCGCTCAAGCATCGGCTCATCAAGGAAGCCGGCCGGTTCTCGATCACCGCGCAGGACGAGGCACCGCCGTATCGGTACGTCACGGCGGAAGGTGACGTCGTCGGTATCGACCCGGCCGAGGAGGCGGACGTTCGGGCGATCGCGATCCGCTACCTCGGCGACGAGGAAGGTAACGCGTTCACCGACCAGAACCTCACGCCGACGGCGGTCGTCATCCGGATGCGCCCGAAGCGCTGGCTGAGCTTCGACTACTCGACGGAGTAAGGCTTCTCGGCACGCGCGAGCGTGCGTGTTTGTACACGACACGCCGCTGATTCTCGACATTCTGCCCACCCTCGCGAGCGACGAGCGTGCGCGTTTTCCACATCGGCCGCGCGAGCGCCGCGAATTCTGCAGCAGGGTCGTGATTTTCGGTGGATCGCAGCCCTCGTGCAGAAGCCGACGAGTGAGCGTCCGATCTGCACGCTCGGCGCCGGCGAGCGTCCGCAAAATGCCAACAATGCGCGGCGTGTCGTGTGCAAACACGGTCGCTCGCGGGGGCTAGATCTGGCCGTGGCGGGGCGGGGGTGTGCCCGTCAGGGTGTAGCGGCCGATGTGCTGCACCTTCCACCGCGTCGGGTCGTGCAGCGTGTGCGTGCGGGCGTCGCGCCAGAACCGCGACAGGTTGCCCGACGCCGAAGCGCTTCTCGTACCGCCCAATTCGAACAAGACGTTCGACGCGTCCAGCGACGCCCTCACCGCCGCGACCTTCGCCGCCGCCACGGCGATCGACGCCTCCGCGGCGGTCTCGTCGGACAACTGAGCCTCCGCGCGGTCGACCGCCCGCGCCGCCTCCGCCAGTAGTGCCTGCGCGGCCCGCACGGTGACGGCCAATTCGCCCGCGACCGTGATCAACGTCGGGTCTTCCACCGCCGCGGTCACGTTCGCCTCGAAGTGCGGCCGCGCCCGCTCCGCCTGGCGCACACCGGCCGCGAGCGCCCCGGTCGCGATGCCGACGTCGATCGCGCTGTGCCACAACTGCGCTCGCGCACCGTAGACCGACGGACCCGTGAAGATCGGCGAGAACGGCACGACATGCTCGACCGGCACCGCGACGTCCTCGAGCGTCACCGTGCCCGAGGCCGTCGTGCGCTGGCCCATGCCGTCCCAGTCGTCGACCACCGACAGCCCCTCGGCGTCGCGCGCGACGAACGCCACCGCTTTCGGCGTCTGCGCCGTCGGCACCCCACCGCTCTCTGTCAGCGACGCCCGCACCAGCACCCAGTCGGCGAACAGCGCACCAGTCGAATAGAACTTGCGACCCGACAGCAGATAGTCGCCCGACTGTTGCCGCACCAGCGTGGTGGTGTCGACGTCGATGGTGTGCGGGCCGCGCTCGGATTGCGCGTTGGCCAATAGCGCCCCGTTGCGCACCCGGTCGTAGAAGTACGACTTTTGCGTATACGTCCCCTGCAACCGCAAGGCCTCCAGAAACACGAAGTGCGAGTGCGGAATCTGCGCGAGCGAGGGGTCGGCGTGCGCGATGCGCCGGAACACCTCGGCCACCACCGTCGCGGGCGCCCCGATGCCGCCGTAGTCGGCGGGCACCGTCAACGCCAACAGACCCGAATCCTTGAGCGCCTGCACCTGATCGTGCGGCAGCCGGCGGTCGGCGTCACGCGCGGAGGCCTCGGCGTCGAACTCGGCGGCCAGCTTGGCCGCGACATCGAGCGCCTCGTCCGTCGACGCGATGAGCGTCATCGCGATGCGCCGATGAACGGAATCGACGCCGGGGACGCCGTCGTCGCCGAACCCTTGTACAGCCCGCGCTCGCGCAGGATCGGCACCACACCCTCGCTGAACCAGTACAACTCCTCCAGATGCGGATAGCCGGAGAAGATGAACTCGTCGATGCCGATGTCGGCGTATTCGGCGATGCGGTCGGCGATCTCGACGTGGCTGCCGACCAGCGCGGTCCCCGCACCACCGCGGACCAGGCCGACGCCGGCCCACAGGTTCGGCGCGATCTCCAGCGAGCGCGCGTCGTGCCACGAGCTGTTGCGCCGATGCTCCTCGTGCAGCGCGAGCATCCGCTTCTGACCCTCGGATTGGCTGCGGTGCAACCCCTTCTGCGCGTTGCGCACGGTCTCCTCGTCCAGCGCGGCGACGAGCCGGTCGGCCTGCGCCCACGCCTCGTCGGAGCTGTCCCGCGAGATCGTGTGCAACCGGATCCCGAACCGGACCTGCCGGTCCTCCGCGGCCAGCTCACGGATCCACTCGATCTTCTCGCGCACCGCGGACGGCGGCTCACCCCACGTCAGGTAGACATCGGCGTGCCGGGCCGCGACCGGACCCGCTGCCGCGGAACTTCCGCCGAAGTACAACGGCGGCACCGGATTCGGCAGCGTCGGCAGCGCGGCCTCCTCGACGCGGATGTGTTCGCCCTGCAGCGACACCGTCTCACCGGCCCACAACCGGCGGACGACTTCGAGGAACTCGTCGCAGCGCCGGTAGCGGCCGTCCTTGTCGAGATAGTCACCGAACGCACGCTGTTCGTGCGCCTCACCGCCGACGACCACGTTGAGCAGGATGCGTCCCGGCGCATGGCGCGCGAACGTCGCGGCCATCTGCGCCGACAGCGTCGGGCTGACCAGCCCGGGCCGGAACGCGACCAGGAACGCCAACGACGTCGTCTCGCGGGCGAGCAGCGAAGCGGTGATGAACGCGTCCTCGCACCACGCGCCCGTCGGGATCAGCGCGCCGGTGAAGCCGAACGACTCGGCGGCGCGCACGATCGAACCTAGATAATCGATCGAGGCGTCGCGGTCGCCGTGCGCCGCGCCGGCCGGCATGCCGTGCCCACCGCCGACGATCAGCCGGCTGTCGCCGTATGTGGGCAGGAACCAATGCAATTGGATGGTCACGCGAAACTCCTTAACGGCCGCGGGTCGGCTGGGACGCCACCGATGCCGAGGAAGACGGCACCGTGGACGGCCGGTCGATGATCGTCGATAGCGGCCCGCCGACTCGGTAGCGGGAGCCGCGATGGTCCTCCGGCAGCCGGTCACCGTTGCCGAGGAGCTTGTGCCGCAACGTGCCCGGCGTGTACGACGAGTGGTACGCGCCGCGGTCGGTCAGCACCGGAACCACGTGGTCGACGAACTCGGCGAATGAGCCAGGGGTGATCGCATAGGCGAGGTTGAAGCCGTCGACGTCCGTCTCCTCGACCCACTCCTGCAACGTATCCGCCACGCGCACACCGGAACCCACGAAGCGTGGTCCCATACCGCCGATCTTGCCCCACTCGGCGATGTCGCGGATGGCCCACTCGCGGCCGTCGGGGTCGGCGGACTGGAACGCCGCGACCGCCGACAGGATCGCGTTGGAGTCCACATTGCCGACCGGTTCGTCGAGGCCGTAGCGCGACAAATCGACGCCCATCCATCCGGACATGAACGTCAGCGCGCCCTCGGGGTCGCCGTAGGACAGGTACTCCGCGTGCTTGGCGTGGGCCTCGTCGTCGGTGGCTGCGGTGACGATCGTCGACAGGTTGAAGATCTTCACGCTGTACGGGTCGCGGCCGGCGATCTCGAGTTCCTGGCGGATGGTGCTGACCGTCTGGCGCAGAAGCTCTTTCGTCGGTGATGCGGTGAAGATCGCCTCGGCGTTCTCGGCGGCGAACCGCACACCGCGCGGCGACGAGCCGGCCTGATAGATGACCGGTGTGCGCTGCGGGGATGGCTCGGACAGGTGTACACCCGGAACGCTGAAATGCGTTCCCTGATGGCCGATGTGGTGCACCTTGGCCGGTTCGGTGAACACGCCGCGCGAAGCGTCGCGAACGACCGCGTCGTCCTCCCACGAGCCCTCCCACAGCTTGTAGAGCACCTCGAGGTACTCGTCGGCGTGGTCGTAGCGGGCGTCGTGCGCGGGCTGGTCGGTCTGGCCCATGTTGCGGGCGGCGGCGGGCAGGTAGCCGGTGACCACGTTCCAGCCGATGCGGCCCTTGGTGAGGTGGTCGAGCGTCGACATGCGACGGGCGAACGGATAGGGATGCTCGAAGCCGGTGCCGGTCGTGATGCCGAAGCCTAGGTGCTGGGTCACCAGCGCCATCGCCGAGACGAGCAGCATCGGGTCGTTGACCGGGATCTGCGCGGCCTGGCGGATCGCGGCCTCGTCATTGGCGCCGTAGACGTCGTAGGTGCCGAGCACGTCGGCGATGAACAGGCCGTCGAAGCGGCCGCGCTCGAGCAGCTTGGCCAGCTCGGTCCAGTACTCCAGGTCTTTGTAGCGCCACGACTGGTCGTCGGGGTGCTTCCAGAGCCCGGGGGACTGGTGGGCGACGCAGTTCATGTCGAAGGCGTTGAAGCGGATCACACGAGTCACCCCGAAATGCTGCCCTCCGCGCGCTTCGGCGTCACCGGTTAGGTTCAGCGCGATCAGAACCGCCGCGCGGGGGACCCTCGGGCGGCGCGAGCGTCCGCGGTTGTACGGAATTTTGCGGCGTGTCGCGTGCAGACACGGGCTCTCGCGCAAAGAGGGGGCCGCGGTTGCGTGGAAATTGGATGACCTGCGGCGTGATAGCCTCTACGTGGATGTTTACCTACATCCGTTCAGAATGAGAGAAGTTGAAAAAGTATGGCACAGGGAACTGTGAAGTGGTTCAACAGCGATAAGGGCTTCGGCTTCATCGCTCCCGACGGCGGCGAGAAGGACGTTTTCGTTCATTTCTCGGAGATCCAGGGAAATGGATATCGGTCGCTGGAGGAGAACCAACGCGTCGAGTTCGACATCGAACAGGGCGCCAAAGGACCTCAGGCAGTCGGCGTAAGCGCCGTCTGAGCTTGCACGATCGACTGTGGGCTGGTGGGAATCCCCACCGGCCCACAGTTCGTTTGGGGGACGTCAGCATCGACACCTTCGGCGGGCTTCTCTAGACTGGCGGGCAACGCCGACGCATTGCGTCGTCTCCGTCGATTTCGGCCGGTGGTCCGCAATCACGCCGGGTTCATCCGCGAGCCCAGCCATACCACCCGAACGCCCACAGGACACGTTTTGGCTATCACCGATGTCGGTGCGTACACCCATTTGACCGAAGCGGACATCGAAGCCCTCGGCGTCGATCTGGACGCAATCCGCAGCGACGTCGAAGACTCGCTCGGGGAACGCGACGCGGCCTACATCCGCCGGACCATCAAGTTCCAGCGAGCGCTCGAAGTGCTCGCGCGGGTGCTCATCGGCACCAGCCGGTCCCGCACCGGCTGGGCGTTGGGCACGGCCGCGTTGGCGTACGCCAAGAGCGTCGAGAACATGGAGATCGGCCACAACGTCAGCCACGGCCAGTGGGACTGGATGAACGACCCCGAAATCCATTCCAGCACTTGGGAATGGGACATGGTCGCGGTCTCATCGCAATGGCGGTACTCGCACAACTACCGCCACCACGTGTTCAGCAACGTCGTCGGCGTGGACGACGACCTCGGCTTCGGCATCATGCGGATCACCCGTGACATCCCGTGGCGACCGGTGCACCTCTTGCAACCGCTGCGAAACCTGTTGTTGGCGAGCATCTTCGAATGGGGCATCGCGCTGCACGGCGTTCACTCCGAACGTGACCGCGCCGAGGGTGACACCGAACGGGTGACCCGCGAGAGAAAGACACTGCTGCGCAAGATCGGCCGCCAGGCCGTCAAGGATTACGTGGTCTTTCCCGCGCTGAGCGGACGTCGCTGGCGCCGTGCCCTGGTCGCCAACGCGCTCGCCAACCTGCTGCGCAACCTGTGGGCCTATGTAGTGATCTTCTGCGGTCACTTCCCCGACGGAGCCGAGAAGTTCACCGCCGACGCCATCGAGCAGGAGACCCGCGCGGACTGGTATCTGCGTCAGATGCTGGGGGCGGCCAACTTCAAGGCCGGCCCGCTGCTGGCGTTCTCGAGCGGCAACCTGTGCTACCAGATCGAACACCACCTGTTCCCCGATCTGCCGAGCAATCGCCTCGCACAGATCGCGGTGCGGGTCCGAGCCATTTGTGACAAGTACGACCTGCCCTACACCAGTGGATCGCTTGTGCGCCAATACTTTTTGACCCTCCGAACGATCCACAAGCTGGCCCTGCCAGACAAGTATCTGACCGCCACCAGCGACGACGCACCGGAAACCGCCTCGGAGCGCAAGTTCGCCCGAGCAGCGTCTTAAGTCACGAGCGACAGCGCTTGCGCTCGCCGCAGCTTGCCCGACGGCGTCTTCGGGATCATGCCGGGGGCCAACACCACCACGTTGCGTGGCCGTACGTCGACCTCGGCGAACACCTCGTGCGTGACCTGACGCTCGACGCGGCGCACCTCGTCGGGGTCATCGAAGCTCTTGCACTCGACGGCGACAGCGAAATTCTCCCGTGACAACCCCGCATCCAACCGCACCGCGACGGCACAACCGGGGCGTACCCCGTCGACGCGACCGGCCGCGCGCTCGATATCGGTCGGATAGATGTTGCGGCCGGCCATGATGATGACGTCCTTGAGACGCCCGCACACCACGACCTCGCCATCCTCGGTGAGGTAGCCGAGGTCGCCTGTGTCATACCAACCCCGCTGGTCCTGCGCCGGAATGAATCCGGCTGACGTCGTGTAGCCCCTGGTCACCGGGTCGCCGCGCACCTCGAGGGCGCCGACGCCTCGCGGCGGTAACTCCGAGCCGTCCTCGTCAATCACCCGCACCTCGAGGCCGTCCAGGGGCCGGCCGAGCTTCACCAGCCGCCGGGTATTTCCCCTTATCGCCGGGACCGCACGGTGCAGCACGGCCAGCAGGTCGGCGTCGACCTCATCGACGCCCATCCCGCGACCACATTCAGAGAACGAGACGGCCACCGTCGTCTCGGCCATGCCGTACGCCGGCACGATCGCCTCGGGACGCAGCCCGAACGGCGCGCCTGCGTCACAGAGATCCTCGACGTCGAGCGGGTCCACCTGTTCGGCGCCCGACAACGCCCACCGAAGGGACGACAGGTCGAAGTCGCCCGGCGCGGCCTGACCGCGAAGCCGCTTCGCCAGCAGCGTGTATGCGAAGTTCGGCGCCGCTGTCATGGTGCCCTTGTACTTGCCAATCAGCCTGGCCCACAACAAAATGTCGTGCAGGAAGTCGACCGGCGTGATCTTGACCAATTCGGCGCCGAAGTACATCGGCACCGTCAGATAACCCGTCATGCCCATGTCGTGGAAACAGGGCAGCCAGCTCACGATCACGTCGCTGTCGATGTCGAATTCGCAGCCGACTGTCATGGCCTCGGCGTTGGCCACGATGTTCGCGTGCGTGATCTGAACGGCCTTGGGGGACCCCGTCGATCCCGACGTCAACTGCATCAGCGCGACGTCGTCGTCGGTGGTCTCGACAGGGTCGACCGAATCACTCGCCAGCAGCGACTCGATGGTCAGCACCGTTGAACCAAGGACCTCGAGCACTGGTGCGGCGGCCATGAACGGTTCGCTGATCACGACGGCCTTCGCAGAGATCATCTTGATGACGGCGGTGGTCTCGTCGGCCCAGCGCAGCAGATCGGTGCGCGGCGTCGGTTGATGCAACATGGTGAGGCTGGCGCCCCGCATCCAGGTGCCCTGCGCGGTCGGCGCGATCTCGACCGGGGCGCCCGCCAGCACGGCGATCGCATCGCCGTGGCCGATACCCGCTGCGGCCAACCCGCCCGAAATCCGGCTTGCCCGCTCGTTGACCTCAGCCCACGTCTGCCGCAGCGGGGCGACCGGCTCACCGGTGACCATCCCCCTGGTGCTCAATTGAGCGTTCCGGTACATGGTTTCGGTGAATTGACTCATGCGATCCGCGAGCTCCCGGCGTGACGACGCCGTTGTCGGATGGATCCGTCGCCACGTTTCGATGCGACAGGCGGAGCTTGTCAGGCAAGCCGACTGTACACACCCGATGCGCCTAGACGGTGGATGCGCGCCGATCGGCGCCGACCGTCAGTCGCGGCCGAGTACTCGGCCCAGCAGACCCGGGCGCTTCGTGGGTCTCCGCAGCGACACGTACGGCCACGGGTTGTTGCGCTCAGGCACCGACGTTGCGCGGGCCTGTTTGAGCTGTGTCCGCAGATACTGCCGCAGGTCGTGCAGGTCCGGGTCGGTCCAGCGGTTGCGGGCCTCGGCCGGGTCGTCGGTCAGGTCGTAGAGCTCCCACTGATCGTCGAGCGGGCTCGTCCGATAGGCCTCGCCGCCGATGCCGTTGGCCGCGAGGTGGCGCACCCCGGGTTCGGTCCAGGTCGCCGGATCGTCGAACGTGCGCACCAGCTTCCACAGATGCCCCTGGCCGCCGGCCTCGTCGACGCGCACCACCAGGCCCTCGAAGTTCGACGCGACGTGCGCCGGTATCCGGATACGCAGCGGCGCAGGCGGATTCGTCCCCCGCTTCAGCTTCCGCGCCAGACCCGACGCGCCCGTGTCGCCCTCGAGGACGTTGTCGCGCGTCATCAGGTACACCGCGCGGGAATCGTCGGCCGGGGCGCCGTCGACCACCGGCATCAGGTTGCGGCCGGGCAATTCGTGCACCTCGGAGAAGGTCTCGGCGAGCTTCGCCGCCGCGGCCTCGACGTCGACACCCGCGGCGCCCAGCAGCGTCGGCACGATGTCCACGTGCGACGTCGGCGCCGTCACCGTCCGCGGTTCGGTGGCCTGGGCGCCGATCCGCGCCACCACGAACGGCACCCGCGTCGCCTCGTCGTACAAGTTGAACCACTTCTGGTGCAGGCCGCCGTGTGCGCCCAGCAGATCACCGTGGTCGGACGTGCGCACCAACACCGCGTTCTCCGAGCCGCCCTCGGTCACCGCGCGCCGCACGCGGTCGATCGGGGCGTCGACCTCGGCGTGCAGCCGGTAGTACAGGTCGCGGTACCGCTGCGCCTGTTTGGTGTAGGTGCGGTCGATGGCCGGCGCCGGGCCGTAGCCCGAGTAGTACGCCTCGCGGAACGCGATCTGCGCGGCGGGTTTGGTCGACAGGTCCTCGTCGGCGGTCGGCGCCGGCGGCACGGACGGCGGGTCCAGCGGCGACGGGTGCACCGGGCTGCGCCGCTGCCACGCCGGGAACAGCACGATGTCGTGCGGGTTGACGAAGCTCGCCACCAGCAAGAACGGCCGCATCGCCTCGACGTCGCCCGCGCGGCGCCGGTCGTAGCGATTCTTGAGCCACGCCACCACCCGGTCGGCGATCAGCGGGTCGCGCCGGATTCCCGCGTTGGCCAGCGGGGCACCGTGCGGCTCGGGGCCGACCCAACCCGAAAAGCCGTACGGGGCAAGCGGATCGGCGTCGAGGTAGCGCTGCACCGCTTTCGGGTCGACGACGCCGTCGTCGTCGTTGGTGGCCAGCGGTTGGCCGGTGGCGGCGTCGGTCAGGTCGGCGTGCGAGATGTGCCACTTGCCGTCGTAGTGCGTGTCGTAGCCGGCGGCGCGGAACCAGTTGCCCAGTGTCGGCACCTCGTTGGGGCGCAGCCAGCGCATGCGCGAGTCGTCGGCGCTCTTGCCGATCCCGTCGGTCTGGGTGACGCCGTGCAGGTCGGGGTACTGGCCGGTGAAGATGGTCGGGCGGCTCGGCACACACGCCAGCGAACCGGTGTAGTGCCGCTGGAAGCTCACGCCGTGTTCCTCGAACCACTTGCGGCCGGTGAGCGTGTCGCGGCGCCAGGTGAGGACCTCGGGCGCCTCGTACGGCGGCACCGCGCGTTCCTCGTCGGTCATCACGATGATGATGTCGGGTCGGTCCGTCATGAGGTGTTCTCCAATCGCGCCGCCAGCGCGGCGAGCATCTTGTCGGATCCGCGGGCCAGCGCCTGGCAGGCCAGGCGTTCGACGAGTTGCTGCGTCCTGCCCCGGCCCTTCCGGACGGTGCTGGTGATCGTCACGACGGTCTCGCCGCCGCTCGTCGGCTCCAGGGTCCAGCGGTTGCTGAGCCTGCCCAGGAACTTGGGCAGCCCCTCGATCTCGTACGCCAGCACGTACTGGGGGTCGCATTCGGTGATGGTTTCGACCAGCGTGTTGCGCCCCATCTGCACCCGTCGCGTGGTGCCGACCATCGCGCCGTCCGGCCCGTGCGTCAGGATGCAGGAGTGGTCGACGTCGAGCCACGAGGCGATCGCACCGAAATCGGCGAGGACATCCCAGATCTGCGTCGGAGTGGCCGCGATGACGCGGCTGCGGTCGAGTTCGGCCACGGCCCCACCGTACGTGAAACTGACGGCGTCGTCAGGCAAACACGCATGTCTCGGATTCCGCTGCAGGAAACGCACTCTCGGCCACCACGGTCGTGCTGGTTGCACAATGCCGTACCGGCTAGCAGCAAGATGCGCGCTTTCCTATGGACGGGCAGCTCGCACGTCCTTAGCGTCGGACCGCATGAGCACCCACGATAGGTCCCGCGTCCTGCAGGTCGGCCCGATGATGCCGGCGCTGGCGCAGAGCCTCCACGACGACTACGACGCCTACGTGCTGCCCGGCGACCCAGGCGAGCGTGCGGCGTTCCTGAGCGAGCACGGCGGCGAGATCACCGCCGTCGTGACGTCGGTGGTCGGCGGAGCGGACGCGGCACTGATCGAAGCGCTGCCCAACCTCGCCGTGATCGTGAACTTCGGCGTGGGGTACGACTCCGTCGATGTCGACGCCGCCGTCCGTCGCGGCATCGCGGTCAGCAACACCCCCGACGTCCTGAGCGACGCGGTCGCCGACACCGCGGTCGGGTTGGTGATCGACACGATGCGGCAGTTTTCGGCCGCGGACCGATTCGTCCGTGCCGGCCGGTGGGCGACCGAGGGGATGTACCCGCTCACCCGCGAGGTGAGCAACTCCCGCGTGGGCGTCCTCGGCCTCGGTCGGATCGGTACCGCGATCGCCAAGCGCCTCAACGCGTTTGGCTGTGCGATCTCGTATCACAACCGCCACCGGATCGCGGATTCGCCCTACCGCTACGTCGAATCACCCGAGGCGCTGGCGCGCGACGTCGACGTCCTCATCGTCGCGGCGGCCGGCGGCGACGCCAGCACGCACCTGGTTGACAGCACCGTGCTCGACGCGCTGGGCCCCGACGGATACCTGATCAACATCGCCCGCGGCAGCGTGGTCGACGAGCGGGCGTTGGTGGAGGCGCTGACGAGCGGCCGGCTGGCCGGGGCCGGCCTCGACGTCTACGCCGACGAGCCGAACGTCCCCGAGGCGCTGTTCGGACTCGACAACGTGGTGCTGCTGCCGCACGTCGGCAGCGGAACGATGCAGACCCGCGCGGCCATGGCGGCGCTGACGCTGCGCAACCTGGAGAGCTTTCTGCAGACCGGCCGGCTGGTCACGCCGGTGCCCGAATGCCGAGCGTCGCAAAGTTGACGGAAAACGCCGGATTTTCATCCTCTTGACGACGCTCGGCGTCAGCTCAACCGTGAGACGAGCGCGTCGGTCACCTCCGCCGTCGACGCCCGACCGCCGAGGTCCCCGGTCCGGGTCTCGGGTGCGGCCAGCGTCGACTCGATCGCGGTCATAACCTCGTCGGCGGCTTGTGTGTGCCCGAGGTGCTCGAGCATCAGTGCCGCGGACCACACCGCGCCGATCGGATTGGCGATGCCCTGGCCGGCGATGTCGGGTGCCGACCCGTGCACGGGTTCGAACATCGACGGGTACTGCTTGGTGGGGTCGAGGTTGGCCGACGGGGCGATGCCGATCGAGCCCGCGACCGCTGCGGCGAGGTCACTGAGGATGTCGCCGAACAGGTTTGAGCCGACGACGACGTCGAACCGCTGCGGTTGCAGCACGAATTTCGCGGCCAGCGCGTCGATGTGCTCGCTGTCGAGCCGGACGTCGGGGTAGTGCGACGCCCGCTCGGCGACCACCTCGTCCCAGAAGGGCAGCGTATGCACGATGCCGTTCGACTTGGTCGCCGACGTCACGTAGTTGCGGCGGGTTCGGGCGAGCTCGAATGCGAAGTCCGCGATGCGGCCAACCCCGTTTTTGGTGAAAACGGATTCCTGAACGGCCATTTCGTCGGGGAAGCCCCGGTTGAGCCGCCCGCCGATCTCGCTGTATTCACCCTCGACGTTCTCGCGGACGACGACGAAGTCGACGTCGTCGGCCGTACGCAGCGGACTCGCGACGCCGTCGAACACGCGGATCGGCCGCATGTTCACGTACTGGCGGAACGCGCGGCGGATCGGGATGAGCAGGCCCCACAGCGACACGTGGTCGGGGACTCCCGGCCAGCCGACCGCGCCGAGGAAGATGGCGTCGAAGTTGCTCAATGTGTCGATGCCGTCGGCAGGCATCATCGCGCCCTCATCGGCGTAGCGCTGACACGACCAGTCGAACTCCGTGTAGGACAACGTGATTCCGTGTCTGCGAGCCACGGCGTCGAGCACCGCGCGCGCCGACGCGATCACCTCGGTGCCGATCCCGTCGCCGGGAATGACGGCGATTTCGGTCATGTACCCAATCCCAAGAGGCTGATCATCAACGGCAACAGAATGATGATGAGGATAGCGCCCGCGATATCGAACGCGACGCCGGAGCGGATCATCTTAGTGATCGGCACGACGCCCGAGCCGTAGACGATCGCGTTCTGCGGCGTGGACACCGGCAGCATGAAGCCGAACGACGCCGCGAACGTCGCCGCCAGCGCGGGCACGAACGGGTTGACGCCCGCGGCCACCGCGACGGGAATCACAATCGGTACGACCACCGCGGCGGAGGCGGTGTTGCTGGTGGTCTCGGAGACGATGATCGCCAGGAGCACGGCGAAGATCGTGATCGCGACGCTGCTCGTCAGCCCGAGCGCGTCGTCGACGGAGGTGCCGATGGTCTCGGCCAGCCCCGTCGACGAGATCAGGGAGCCGAAGATGATGCCGGTACCGAACAGGATGATTGTGCCCCAGTCGATTTCGGCGGCATCCTTCCAACGCAAAGTGAACTCCCTGCTCTGCCAGTCGGTCGGCAGCAGGAACAGCAGCGACGCGCCGAACACCGCGACAACCCCCTCGTCGAGGCGGTCGCTGATGAACTCGTAGGCGTTCGATTCGGTGCCGGCGATCAGCGCGACCACGCCCGGCAGGATCCACAGCGTCACCGTGATGGCGAAGGCGATCAGCGTGTTCTTCTCCGCCCGCGACAGTGCGCCGAGCTTCTCGCGCTCGGAAGCGACGTATTCGGTCACGCCGTCGATGTGTTTGATCTCGGGCTTGTTGAGTCGCAGGAGGATCAACGCCAGCAGTATGAACATCACGAAGCAGATGGGAACGGCCATCACCATCCACTGCCCGAAGCTGATCCGCTCCCCGGTGGCCTCTTCGATCAGGCCCCGCCCGATCAGGTTCGGCGGGCTGCCGACCGGGGTGAGCAGACCGCCGACGCTGGCGCCGTAGGCGAGCATCAGCATGAGCGCGACGCCGACCCGCAGCCGTCGCGGGTCGAAATCGGGTTCGACGTCGCCGCGCTGCTGCAGCAGCTTTGCGATGACAGACAGGATGCCGATCGCCGTCGGCAACAGCATGGCCACCGTCGCGGTGTTCGAGACGAACGCCGACAGCAGGCACGTGATCGCGCCGAACGCGATGATGACGCCGGTGGTCGAGCGGCCCGCCCGCGGCAGGGCCAGGATGCGGAACGCGAAGCGTCGCGCCACACCGTGTTTGAGCATCGCCTGCGCGAGGATGAAGGCGCCGATGAACGTGAAGACCGTCGACGACCCGAACGGTCCGAGCACATCGTCGACCGGCGCGACGCCGAGGAACACCGCGACCGCGACGCCGAGCAGGCCGCCGATCGGGATCGGCACCGCCTCGCTGATCCAAAGTGCGATCACGCCGAGCAGGACCGCACCGAGCACCTGTTGTTCGCGCGGAATGTCGAGCGGCAGGACGAGAAAGACGACGGTCAGCAGCGGCGCGAGGAACAGGCCGATCGTGCGCCGGCCCTTTTCGAACTTCTCCTCCCGCGGCGAGAGCTTCTGTTCGCCCAGGCTCCGGTACGTCGCGCTGCCGAGCAGTGCCTTGTCGACGTCGGTCGGCGTGACCTGGTTCTCCGCAGTCATCACAGGCTCCGTCCACCCGGGGTGGCGTGTGCTCTACACCACATTCGCCGGGAGGGAGTGCCCTGTACTGGGGCGACGCTAAACATTGATCTCTTCGCCGTTCGTGCCGGAAGAGAGGCGGCGCGCCAGGCCTGACGCTCGTACCGCCCGCCGCTCGACGGCGGCGCGCACCGACGCCTCCGGCCCGACGATGCGGACCTTCTTCTTCGCCCTGGTCACCGCGGTGTAGAACAGCTCGCGACTGAGCAGCCGCGATTCCTCCGGCGGCAGCAGCACCGTGATCTCGTCGGCCTGGCTGCCCTGCGACTTGTGGATCGTCATCGCGTGCATGGTCTCGACCTCCGCGAGCCGGCTCGTCGCGAACTCCAGCCGCTCGGTGCCCGCGATGACCGCGCGCAGCATGCCGTCGAGCAGGACCGTCACGCCGGTGTCGCCGTTGTAGAGGTTCAGTCCGTAGTCGTTCGCGGTCACCAACAGCGGCCGCCCGGCGTACCACGTCGACCAGGTCGGCTCCCCGGTCAACTCCGAGAGCCACCGCTCGACCTGGTGGTTCCAGTACCGCACGCCGTACGGGCCGCGGCGATGAGCACACAGCAGCCGGTGTTCGGTCAAGATGGCCAACGCCGCGTCGGCGTCGCCGAGCACCGCCGCCGTGCGCAGGGCAATGGCGTTCGGCACCAGCACCTTACGAAGGTGCTCGGACGGTTCGTCGGTGTCGGCCCACTCGATGTGCTCACCGCCTGCGCGCAACACGTCGACGACGGCATCGGCGTCACCGGCGCGAATCGCATTGGCCAGCTTTCCGATCGACTCGCCGAAGCGGTGCGACGTCTTCAATTCGGCGATGCGCCCGGCGCCGAGACCGTCGACAAGGTCCGCGAGCACCGCGCCCGCCTCCACGGACGCCAGCTGGTCCGGGTCACCGACCAAGATGAGGCGGGCCTCCGGCCGCACCGCCTCCAGCAGCCGCGCCATCATCGTCAGCGACACCATCGATGTCTCGTCGACGACGATCACGTCGTGCGGTAAGCGACTGGCGCGGTTGTGCCGGAACCGCGCCGACGTGTCGGGTCGGCTGCCGAGCAGCCGGTGCAACGTCGTGGCGTGCAGGCCGGACAGCGCTTCGCGGTCGGCCGCGTCGAGCTTGTCCACTTCCAGCTGCACCGCCTCCTGCAATCGCGCCGCAGCCTTGCCCGTCGGCGCCGCCAACGCGATCCGCAGCCGTGTCCCGCTCGCGAGCACCGCGAGCAGGCGCGCGACGGTCGTCGTCTTACCGGTGCCGGGGCCGCCGGTGAGCACCGTGAGGCCCTGTGACAGCGCGAGTTCCGCGGCGGCCCGCTGCTCCTCGAAGCCCGCCGGGAACAACCTGTCGAGGTCGGGAACCGGTTGGGTCGGCCTGGCGGCAGTCATCCGCAGGATGTCGTCGCACACCTGCTGTTCCTCGAGCCAGTACCGGTCGAGGTACAGCAGGTCACCGTCGACGTGCAGCACGGGCGGCTGCCCGGTCAGCGGATGCGCCGCGATGGCGGCGAACCAGTCGTCGATCGCGGGCCACGGCAGCCCGTCGAGACCCACCTGCTGTTCGATGGTGCGCAGGTCCAGGCATACCGACCCGTTGCGCAGGGCGCGTACGACGAGCGCGACCGCGAGCGCCACCCGCTCGTCGGGTGCCTTGACCAGTTCGCAGAGCCGTTGTGCGACATGAACATCCGATGCATCGAGGACTTCGACGTCGGTGAAGGTCCGTAGCAGTCCGGTGGCGCTGACCGCCCGCCGCCACTCCACACTGGTCATGCCGCGGCCCTCCCGGCATCGAGCAGATCCGACAGCGCGATGATCAACGCCGTCGGCGGTTGCCAGCTGAACACGCCGGCGGGATGCCCGTCCTCGGTCGGGGTGTCCTGCCCGCACATCCCGCGCAGGAACAGATACAGCACGCCGCCGAGATGCTCCTCGGGCGTATACCCGGGCAACCGCCACCGCAGAAACCGATGCAGCACAACGCTGTACAGCAGCGCCTGCAGCGGGTAATCGGAATGCAGCATCGCCTCGGCCAGCCGCGGCCGCGAGTAATCCGCCGCGGTCAACGGTCGATTGGGGTCGCCCAGCCAGTTCGTCTTGTAGTCGACCACGAGATAGCGGCCGCCGACACGCAGCACCGCGTCGACCGAGCCCGACAGGTATCCCTTCAGCGGCTGCGGACCCAGGCCCGCCCCCGTCAGCCGTTCCGCGTACGACGCCAGCGGATCGTCCGCAGGTAGGTGTGCCCGCAGCAGCTCACCGACGTGCGACAGCCGGATATCGGGCGCCGACGAGCGCAGATCTCCTCCCGCCAAGGGGAATTCGAATTCCATCTCGCGCATCCGGTCGGCCAGCCCGATCTGCCGCAGCGTCGTGTCGCCGGCTAGTGGCCCGAGCGGGGTGTCGTGCATCGGGATCATCGCCGCTGCCAGCTCGGCGGCCTCGACGTCGACCGGCCACCACACCGAATGCTCACGGATCCGCGCCTCCAACTCCGCGCGGAGGTCGGCGGCGAAGGGGTCTGCCGTTTCGAGCACGGCGTGCACCAACGAACCGAACTTCGCGCCGGTCGGCGACTCGGCCATCGGCGACGGCACATCTTCGCCGGCCGCCTCGGTGGTCAACGGAATCTCGGCAACCTCGTCGTCGAGTTCGACCATCTCGGGCTCGCTGCTGACCGGTGCCGCCTCGACCGCGCGGATCAACCCGCTGTAGGACGTCCGGCGCCACGCCGTGTCGATGGACCGGTGGAAGTGTCGGGCCGCGAACTCGGCGCGGCTCGGCGGCTCGTGGCGCGCGGGCGTCGGGCGCGGCACCGACTCCTCGATCACCGGGCCGCCGACGGCCTCCCACTGCTTGAACCGCGCCATCGCGTCGTCGTCGGAAACCTTGCCCGGCACAACTACGTCCGGCACCATCGGTTCTCCCGGCCGCCGGCCGCGCAGCAACCGGGACAGGCCGCCGTTCGGTTCGTCACGCGACGGCGCCCACCATGCGACGAGTTGCGACTGCGCCCGCGTCATCGCGACGTACATCAGGCGGCTGTCATCGCTGGCATCCTCCTCGCGGCCCACCTTCGACACCGCGTGGAAGTCGGGGCTGTCATTGCCGCCTATGTGCAGGCACCGCGTGTCGCCCTCGTGGTAGAGCACGATCTCGGGCTCCCAGAAATGGCGGTTGAACGCGAACGGCAGATAGACCACCGGGAACTGCAAACCCTTGGCGACGAACACCGTCATCACCTGAACGGCCGCCGCGTCGTTGTCGAGGCGGCGGAAGCGTTCCGCGGCGCCGCTGCGTTCCTCGCGCTGAGCCCGCAGCCAGTCGCGCAGCGCGGGCAGCGTGAAGTGCTCGCGGTGAGCGGCCTCCTGCAGCAGCTGGGTCATGTGGGCCAGGTCGGTCATCTGCCGTTCGCCGTTGCGCCACGACAGCACGCGGTCGCCCATGCCTGCGAGTTGTGCGGCCTCGAAGATCGCCGCCATCCCGCGCTCACGGGCATGACCGGCCCACTCCCGCAACGTTTCCGCGATGCGGTCGGTCAGCTGGTCGCCGCCCGCGACGAGCGATTCGGCCGTCTCGCCGAAGAACATCGTCGCGGCGGCAGCGCGCACGATGCCGGGCCGGTGCGGTTGGTCGAACGCCTCGAGCAGTGCCAGCCAGTCCTCGGCGGCGTCGGAGTTGAAGATGTCGGAGTCGCCGGTGTACACGGCGGGGATGCCTGCATCGCACAGCGCCCGGTAGCAGACCCGCGCATCGCGGTGGTTCTCGACGATGACCGCGATGTCACCCGCTCCGAGGGGGCGACCGTCGAACGAAGCGCCCGAATCGATCAGCGCACCGATGTCGGCCGCCAGGTCCTTCGGGATGTGGACGCGGAGCTGGTCGATCGGGATGACACCGGTTCCGCTGCGGCCCAGCGTGTTCCGGCGAACCACGCGCAACCGGAACGGGTCATTGCACGGCGCGCCGGTCAGCCGCGAACCTGTGTGTTTGGCGGCGACGTCGTGCACGACGATCTTCTCGTGGCCGAGCTGGGCCCCGCGCAGCACCGCCTGCAGACGGGTCACGAGGGCCTCGTCGCTGCGCCAGTTGGTGGCCAACGTCTTCTGGACGTCGGCCTTGGAGGCCGCGCTGAGATAGGTGACGATGTCGCCGCCGCGGAACGCGTAGATCGCCTGCTTCGGATCGCCGATCAGGATCAGCGTCGACCGGTTGGTGAACGCGCGGTCGATCACCCGCCACTGCACCGGGTCGGTGTCCTGGAACTCGTCGACCATCACGATCGGCCAGCGCTGGTGCATGCGCAGCTGCGCCGGGGAGCCGTCGGCTTCCAGCGCGTCGGCCAACCGGCTGAGCAGGTCGTCGTAGCCGAGGATTCCCCGCTGTCGCTTGCGCTTGTCCAGTTCGTCCAGAACGTCGTTCGCGAAGCGGACGCAGACCGCGGCCCGGGAGTCGGGTTCGGGGTCCTTGGGCCGCAGCTCGGTCGCAGGATGCTCGACGACCTGCTTGGCCAGGCGCAGCGCATCGGGATAGGTCAGCAGCGGGTTGTCGCGCTCGCGGCCGAAGTGGTGCAGATAGAGGTCGTCGACGATCTCGGTGACGAGCTCCTCGAGGCTCTCGACCAGCGTGACGCGGGAGTCGCTGTCGCCCGCCACGCCCAGCGATTTGAGCACCAACTGGCAGAACTGGTGTGTGGTGGCGATGGTCGCGGCGTCGAACGCGGCCAGCGCGTCGCGCAGATGGCGTTCGCGTGCGGCGACCTGGTCCGGTGTGCCCTCGAGCAGGTGCTCGATGATCTCGTTGAGCTCGACGGTGGAGGGATCGATGAAAGCCTGCACGGCGTCGACGATCTGGCGCCTCACCCGGTCGCGCAGTTCCTGGGTGGCCGCTCGGCTGAACGTGATCAGCAGCATCTGGTCGAGCGTCGCGACGCCCTCGGCGAGGTAACGGGTCACCAACCCGGCCAGCGCGAACGTCTTGCCTGTGCCGGCGCTGGCCTCCAGCACGGTGGTGGAACGTTCGGCGGGCAGCTCGCCCAGCAGATCGAAGGGCTGCATCAGGTCTCCAGCGCTCGCAGCATCGGCAGCCAGAGCCGACCGGAGTACTCGTCGAGTCCCCGCTCCACGAGGTGCTTCAACCACGTGTTCTTGCCGAACGCCAACTGGTATGCGGGTTCGTCCTCCTCGCCGGGGTACATGCCGGACCGCCATTTGAAGCCCGCGCGCTGTTCGGGGTCGCCGTGTCCGTGCACGGCCTCGGCCCACGCGTAGGACGTCTTCACCGGCAGCGGCAGCGGTTCCCGGCGACCCTGGTCGTACATCGCGACCAGGTCGGCGAGCAACTCGCGCGCATGCTCGGTCGGTCTGCCCATCGACTCGACGCGCGGTGTCGTGCCGCGGCGGGCGCGGCCGATGCTGATCGCCTTCCACTCGCGGTCCGGTTCGTGAGCGAACAACGCCAGCAATGGAATCCACGGCTGCAGCAGGTGCCGGCCGTCGAGCTTGGAGTACGTGACGGAGACCAGCCGCTCACCGTAGACAGGCGCGACGGTGCCGGTGACGCGGCGGCCGCCGCCGATCTCGACGTCGATGTCGATCGCTGTCGCGTCGGCGCCGCGGTACGGCCGTGCGGCGTCGGCGATGAGCGACGCCTGGTCGCAGATCTCGTTCGCGCGGCGCCAGCCGAGGTGGCCGGGCGGCAGCGTGCCGCGGCGCCACTCGGCCTGGCGAGCCTGGTCGGCCTCCATGCCGCTCAACATGTCTCGCAGCATGCGATCGCCGACCGTCCACTCCTCGAGGGCATCGATGTCGACCGGCATCGCGTCCTCGACGCCGTCGACCTCCCACGGCAGCGTGTAGTCGAGGGCGCGGAAGAATCCCTTGACGGGGTCGCGGAAGAACGCGACGAGGTCGGCAAGCACGACGTCGTCGGCTGGGGGAGCGGGTAGCGGGCCGGAGACGAACTTCGGTCGCTCCGCGCGTTCGGCGGCGCGGGTGAGCGCCGCGCATTTGACCGTGGAGTCGAACGTGAACGGAACCTCGGGGATCAGCTTGCCGGGAATGACGTTGCGGGTGTCGAACGGTTGCAGCGGATGCTTGACGACGACCGCTTTGCGGACGGGGTGCTCGGTGGTGCGGTCGAGGGTGTCGAGCAGTTCGGCGAGGGGGACGGCGGGCGGCCGTTCCTTGCCGGAGTACTCGTTGGCGCCGGTGTAGGTGATCACCAGCGTCTCGGTCGCCGCACCGATGGCGTCGAGCAGCAATTGCCGGTCCTCGGAACGGATGTCGCGTTCCCCGGTCAACGGTTCGCGGGCGAGCGCGTCGTCGCCGTCGACGATCCCCAACCGAGGTAACACGCCGTCGTCGAGACCCACCAGGCAGACGACCCGGTGCGGCACCGAGCGCATCGGAACCATGGTGCACACCGTCAGCGTGCCGGTGCGGAAGTTGGCCCGGGTCGGCCGCCCGGCGAGATGGCGGTCGAGCAGCGCGCGGACGTCCGACAGCCGCATCAGCGTGTCGGCGCGAGGGCCCGCGGTGGCCAGCACATCGGCGAACTCACGCTCGAGTTGGGCCGTCTGCCAGACATCGTCGTCGCCCACGCGGGTCAACAGGCCGATGTGGTCGGTCAGCGCCTGCAACCAGCCCGCGAGCGGTCGTGTGCCGGTGAGGGATTGGACCGCACCCCGCAGGCGGTCGACGTACTCGGCGAGCTGGCCTGCCAGGTCGACCCGGTTGCTGCTCACATCGTCCAATGGCAGCGTGGTGTCGATCCAGGCGTGAGAGTCGTCGGACATGGCCACCCCGGCCAGCACCCGGTCGATTCCGAAACGCCATGTGTTCTGGACGAAGTCGACGCCGTACGGTCTGCGGTGTTCGGTGTCGAAACCCCAGCGGATGTTGGCCTGTCGCACCCAGCGGGTGATGTCTTCGAGGTTGTCGTCGGTGAAGCCGAAGCGGGCGCGCACCGGTGCGGCCTGCGCGAGGTTGAGCACCTCGCTCGAGGTGGCCCGCCCACCAGCCAACGTGAGCAGTTGCGAGGCCACGCCGAGGAGAGGATTGGTCTGGACGAGCGATCGGTCGGCGAGGCGGACGCGCAACTGGTGCGCCGGGTGCACTCCCTTGATCATGTCGCCCAGCCCGAACCCGGCGACGATCAGCGGTGCGTAGGTCTCGATGTCCGGGCACATGACGAGGATGTCGCGCGGTTCGAGCGTCTCGTCGTCGGCGAGCAGCCCGAGCAGCACCTCGCGTAGGATGTCAATCTGGCGGGCCGGACCGTGGCAGCTGTGCACCTGCACCGAACGGTCGGAGGCGGTGTGCGAGCGGCCTTTCGGGCGGATCGTGTTGTCGGCGATGTCGGACTGCAGCCACCCGAGGAGGCTGTCCGGCCGCTGCCGCCCGCCGAGGTATTCGTCGGTCTGTGGGTCGAGCGGCAGTGCGCGCTGCAATTCGCGAAGGTCGCGGCCGAGGGTGGCGAGCAGGGGATGGCCCACTTTGCGGTGGCTGTTGTCGTCGCGACGGGGGATCGGGCCGTGTGTTCCCTTGAGTCGCTGCCACAGATGGTCGCTGGGGTGCGGCAGCCACAGGTGCAGGTCGTGGTGGGTGGACAGTGCGTCGAGCAGTTCGATCTCGGTGTCGGGCAGCCGGGTGTGGCCGAACAGCGAGAGCCGCTCGGGCAGCTCAGTCGGCGATTCCCGCAGCCGCGCAACCGTTTTGGCGTGTCGGATGTGTGGAGTGTCGGCGTCGATGCGTTCGATGAGCGCCCGCCACAGCGGCGGCTGCCAGGCGAGGTCGGGCGGGACGTCGCCGTCGACGCCGCTCTCCCAGTCGATCAGCAGCTGCGGGCGCTGGCGCGCGTAGGAGGCGAACAGGCCGGCGAGCCTGCGGGCGACGGCGTAACGCCTGCCCTGCCGCAGTTCCTTCTCCTCGCCGGCTTCGAAGTGGCCGAGGTGGGTGGCCAGCGGTTTGCACCAGTCCTCGGCGCAGGTGGCGTCGACGACCTCCATCAGCGGCCACACCATCGCGTCGGGCGACCACGGATCGTCGACGGCGGCGGTGCCGCCAATTCGGCCTGAGCCGGTTCCGGTCAGCTCGGCGATTAGCGAGCGGGGATTGCGGAACGCGATACCGGCACAGATGCCGTCGGCGCCGGATCCGCGGCCGAGGACATGGCTCAGCCGCTGACTCAGCCAGCGCTCGACACCTTTGGCCGGGACGATGACCAGTTCCTCGGCGAACGGGTCCGGCAGCGGATCGGAGAGCAGGGCGCCGAGCGCGTCGGCGAGGAGATCGGTGCGTTCTGCCCGATGGATGTGGAGCGCCATTGCAGCTAACGATAGGAGGTGGGTCCGACTCGGACGGGGGTTTACCGTGGCGGTGGACGTTTGCAAGCGACCGAGCGAGGGAAAGCCAAGTTTCGATGAATCGTTCGATGGCCGCGATGATGACCATGGCAGCCAGCGCAGCCGCCTGTATTCCGTTGATCGCGACACCGGTCGCGGGCGCACAACCCTCGTGCGGCCCGGACCAGACCGACGCGTTGCGCCTGGCGTTCGCGCAGTTGCCGTTCGAACCGCTCACCGGTGCCAAATGGGACACCACCCCCGTGGACAGCAACTACGATCCGTGCGCCGAGCTGTCGACGATCCTGGTGACCACCGAAGGCGGCACCGGAAGCTCACCCGTGCAGGCCCTGCTGTTCCACCGCGGCGAGTACGTGGGGACCGGGACGTCCAAGGCGTACGGCTTCACGTCGCTGGACTCCGCGGCCAGCAGCGACGACATGGTCGTGCTCAACTACAAGGTGCCCGGCGAGTGCAACGCCTGCGCACCCGCCGCGATTCACAGCGCCCGGTACCGCTGGAACGGCGACCGCGCCGTGATGCTCGACCCGCCGCCACCGACCGCCTGAGGAAGGAGCATGAGGTGAGCGAAACGACGTCACCGCGCCTGGGCCCGAAATTCCATGAGGCACTGGGGTTCGCCGCCGAACTGCACCGCACCCAGACCCGCAAGGCATCCGAGGTGCCCTACATCGGCCACCTGCTGTCGGTCGCCGGGCTGGTGATCGAAGCCGACGGCACCGAGACCGAGGCGATCGCCGCGCTGCTGCACGACGCCGCCGAGGATCAGGGCGGTGAGGCGACCCTCGCGACGATCGAGGAGCGCTTCGGCCCCGACGTCGCCGCGATCGTCGAAGAGTGCAGCGACACGGTCGTGACGCCCAAACCGCCGTGGCGCGAGCGCAAGCAGAGCTACATCGAGCACCTGAACACGGCCTCCGACAGCACGATTCGCGTGTCGATGGCCGACAAGCTGGACAACGCCAGGGCGATCCTGCGCGATCTGCGCCGCTTCGGGCCGAAGGTGTGGCAGCGCTTCAACACCGATGACCCGCACGAACATCTGTGGTACTACCGGTCGCTGCTCGAGGTGTACCGGCGCCGCAGCGACAGTTGGCTGGTAGACGAACTGTCTCGCGTCATCGAGACGTTGGCCGAGGAGATCGGTCCACCGATCGCCGCTACCGTCTGAGGTATGAGCGCGCGCGACACGGTGTGGATATCGGCCGCGGAGGTGGCGCGGCGCATCGATGCCGGTGAACCCCTGACTCTGCTCGACGTGCGGTGGAGCCTCGCCGAACCCGACGGCCGTGTCGCCTACGAACAAGGACACCTGCCCGGGGCGGTGTACGTGTCGCTGGAGGACGAGCTCAGCGATCACACCGTCGAGGGCCGCGGACGGCACCCGTTGCCGTCCGGGTCGGCGCTTCAGACGTCCGCGCGCCGGTGGGGCATGCGCACCGGCGTGCCGGTCGTGGTCTACGACGACTGGAACCGCGCCGGCTCCGCGCGCGCCTGGTGGGTGCTGACGGCCGCCGGCATCGACGACGTCCGCATCCTCGACGGCGGGCTCGCGGCGTGGACGGCCGCCGGCGGCGTTTTGGAGTCCGGGCCCGTCGACCCTCGACCCGGCGAGGTGACCGTCGCCCACGACGACCTGTACGCCGGGGCACGCCGGACCGTCACCGCCGACACGCTGCTGGACCCCGGACGCCTCGTGATCGACGCGCGGGCGCCGGAACGGTTCCGCGGCGACGTCGAACCGGTCGACCCTGTCGCCGGACACATCCCGGGCGCGGTCAACCTCCCGAGCATCAGCCTGCTGGCGGGCGACGGCACCCTGCTCGCCGACGCCGTGCTCTCCCGCGCGTTCGAGGACGCGGACGACGTCGCGGTGTACTGCGGCTCGGGGGTCACGGCGGCGGTGACGGTCGCCGGTCTGGCTGCGGCGGGGGTGGACGCCGCGCTGTTCCCCGGGTCCTGGTCGGAATGGAGTTCGGACCCGGCCCGCCCGGTGGCGCGCGGGTCCGACTGACCTTGCGACGTGAAGAAGCCCTCCCGGTTACCCCGTCCGGGAGGGCCCCTGTGGAGTGGTGCTCGTGATCAGCGGCGGTAGTCCGGCTGGACCCGCTGCAGGTGGTTGATGCCGTGGTTGTGGCGGGCACCGGTGGCCGGGTGGGCCTTGACGCTCGGCGTGGCGACGAGGCTCGGCCGGGGCGTGGTGTCCTGCGAGTAGGTCCCGGCGTTGGCAGCACCGGCGAAGCCGAGGGCTCCGGCCAGGATTCCGGCGGCGACGACCGGCAGGGCGAAGAACTGGGCGATGCGGCGGGTGGTGGTGGCGTTCATGTCGATCTCCTCGTTGAGTTCGTCTTGTTCGTTTTCTCGGCCGGTGTTCCGGCGATGACTCAAGAGTGCTGCACCGCGACGCCGATGTATGTCGACCGACCGGAGGGTGAACCGGTTGAATCGCGTGTCCACCGATCGGGGGATACGTCCTAAGCTGCAGGAGGCGGACAGGAGCACTCATGGACGTTCTACGCACCCCCGACGACCGCTTCGAGAACCTCGCGGGCTATTCGTTCGCGCCGCACTACGTCGACGTCACCGCGGCCGATACCGAGCCGCTGCGCATGCACTACGTCGACGAAGGCCCCACTGACGGCCCGCCCGTCGTGCTGCTACACGGCGAACCGACGTGGAGTTACCTGTACCGCACCATGATTCCGCCACTGGCCGCCGGTGGCTTCCGGGTCCTGGCGCCCGACCTGATCGGCTTCGGTCGCTCCGACAAGCCCTCGCGCACAGAGGATTACACCTATTTGCGCCATGTCGAGTGGGTGACGTCGTGGTTCACCGCGCTCGACCTGCGCGACGCCACGATCTTCGTGCAGGACAGGGGTTCGCTGATTGGGCTGCGCATCGCCGGCGAGCGGGGGGAGCGCATCGCGCGCATCGTCGTCGCCAACGGCTTCCTGCCGGCCGGCCAGACACCGGCCAACCTGCCGTTCCGCATCTGGCGTGCCTTCGCGCGGTACACGCCGGTCCTGCCGGCCGGTCGCATCGTCGCGGTGGGCACGGTCACCGACGTTCCGGCGCGCATTCGGGCCGGATACGATGCGCCGTTCCCCCACAAGCGATTTCAGGCCGGTGCCCGGGCCTTCCCGGCGCTGGTGCCGACGGAACCGGACGACCCGGCGTTACCGGCCAACCGCGCGGCGTGGGAAGCGCTGGGGCGCTGGGAAAAACCGTTCCTCTGCCTCTTCGGCGCCAAGGATCCCATCCTCGGCCGCGCCGACCGCCCGATGATCGAGCACATCCCGGGCGCCGCCGGACAGCCCCACGCCCGCCTCAACGGCAGCCACTTCGTCCAGGAGGACTGCGGTCCCGAGCTGGCCGAGCGAATCCTGGACTGGCGCACCTAACCTCGAACGACCGTATTCCGCGAGGACACGTTCACCTCGGGGTCGCCGGAGTGGTAGGTCACCTGGTTGTCGAACCCGGACGCGCCGATCCGGTCGGCGCTGTCGATGGTCACCTGATTCTCGACGCCCGACACCGTCACGCTCAGGCAGTGGCCGAGCAAGGTCACCCGGTTGTTGACGCCGCTGACCGTGATGTTGCTGCCGTTGCACTCGACGGTCTCATCCTCCTCGACACCGGAGACGCTGTACTGCCCGCCGGCCGGCGCGACGGCCACCTTGGGCTCGTCGCTCGGCAGCTGTGTGGGCAGCACGATCGTCGGCGCCCCGCGTGACGGTCCGATCGTCACGCTGCCCGCCCGCTGGTCGTCGTCCCCGGTCGCGATGGAAATGCCGGGGCGGCCCGCGATCTCCTCCGTCGTCGACGACACGGTCCACACGAGCAATCCGATGCCGGCGACGATGATCACCACGACCACCCCGATCAACCCGAAGAGCAACCCGAACGGGACACCGCTCTTCGTCGGGCCGGGCGGGAAGGAGACGCCGAACGGCGGCGCTCTGTAGGGCGACTGCGGGGGATAGGGCTGGTTCGGCGGGCCGTAGACCGGCGGGGGCAGCGCAGAGGTCTGGTAGTCACTGCCGGGGCACTGCGACGTGCCCAACTCGACGGCGCCGTGCTCGGACAGTGGTTGCTCCAGCTGCCGGATCCGCGCCTCCGGGTCGTCCTCGGGATTCATGCGCAGATGGTGCCACATCGTCGTTTGCGCCGCCCGGATACCGGAAACCCGGCACACATGATCGGAAAGCTGCGATCAACCGTCGTCGACTGCAAGGACCCGATGCGACTCGCCACCTTCTACGCGGGTGTCCTCGGCGGCGAGATCGAGAAGGACGACGACACCTGGGTGACCCTCCACGATCCGCAGGGCCGCCGGCTGGCGTTCCAGTATTCGCCGGAGCACGAGCCGCCGCGATTCCCGGACCCGCGCGGTTCCCAACAGTTCCACCTCGACATTCAGGTCGACGACCCCGACGCCGCCGAACACGAGGTGCTCGACCTCGGCGCCACGCGGGTGACCGACGCCGAGGAGGACAAGACGTTTCGCGTGTTCCGCGACCCGGCGGGCCACACGTTCTGCCTCGTCTGGGACATCACCGACTAGCACCGACGACGATTTGCTGACGCACGGTTATCGGGGCCCCGAAGTTGGTACTCAGCACCCGTGGTGGCTCCAGGGTTCCTCGCCGTCGGCAGCGGTCCGGCCGGGGTGAGCGCTGCCGAGACGTTCCGCAGCAAGCACCCCGGGATCCCGGTGCGCATCCTGACCACCGACCCGGCGCTGCCCTACGCGAAGCCACCCCTGAGCAAGGACTTCCTGTGTGGGCGCGACACCAACCTCGCCCTGCACAGCGAACGCTGGTTCGAGCGCAACGCCGTCGACCTGATCCGCGGCATCACGGTCGACTCCATCGACGTCGAACGACAGGAGGTCGTGACCGCCGGCGGTCAGCGCTACCCCTACTGGCATCTCGTGCTGGCGTCCGGGTCCGTTCCGGTGCGGCCGTCGATCCCCGGCATCGAGTCGGCGTTGACGCTGCGGTCGTTCGCCGACGCGGTCGCGCTCAAGATGGCCGCCCGCTACTCCGATTGCGCCGTCGTGATCGGCGCCGGGCTGATCGGCTGCGAGGCCGCGTCCTGCCTCGTCGAGCGCGGAGTGGCGACGATGGTCGTGGCCGCCGAGCACGTACCCCTGCAGCGCCGATTCGGGCTCGAGGCCGGTGAGCGCGTCGCGAAGCTGCTGTCGGACAACGGTGTTCGGTTCGCCGGCGAGACCACCGTGGCCGCGATCGAGGACACCCGCGTCGTGCTGGACAGCGGTGAGACCGTCGACGCCGACCTCGTGGTGTGCGCGACGGGCGTGCGCCCCGACATCCGGCTCGCCGAAGCGGCCGGGTTGCAGAGCCGCGACGGGCGCATCGTCGTCGACGAGCACATGCACACGTCTGCTCGCAACGTCTACGCCGCGGGCGATGTGGCGCTGGCGCACAACGTCACCGCCGGCCGGCCAATCCCGGCCGAACACTGGCGCGACGCCGCGCATC
The DNA here is from genome assembly GCA_050205545.1 of Mycolicibacterium celeriflavum. GTDB lineage: Bacteria > Actinomycetota > Actinomycetes > Mycobacteriales > Mycobacteriaceae > Mycobacterium > Mycobacterium celeriflavum_A. The sequence continues at coordinate 305,592 of JBNMQV010000001.1, read as the reverse complement.
AGGGCCACGTCGCCGGACTGACCGCCGCCGGCTTCGTCGCGGCGTGGGACACCGTGCCCGGATTCTCCTGCACCATCGGCACTTCGGTGCTCAAGTACCGCGGTTGGGGCGTCGGCTACGACGATGCCCGGTTCGTTGACCATCGCACCGGGTTCACGGTCTGGTACGAATCGGGCGGTGACGTCGTGGGGGTGCTGACCCTCAACGCCGACAACGACTACCGCCGCGCCGGCGAGCTGCTCCGCGGATCAACCTGACGCGAGGCCGTTCTCGAGCGCGTACATGCTTGCCCCGATGCGATTCGAGACGCCGATCTTCGCGTACACGTGCTCGACGTGGTTACGCACCGTCTTCTCGCTGAGCACCAGCGTGGCCGCGATGTCCTTGTTGCTCGCGCCCTGCGCGACCAGCCGCAGCACCTCGACCTCGCGGGCGGTCAGCCCGTCCGGCCGCGACTGCCGCCTGCTCGCTGCATGACCCGACGCCTGCAACACGGCATCGGCCGCGGCGGAGTCCAACTCTCCCTTGGCCACCCGCTCCCGCAACCGCCTCGCCGCGCCGGCGGGACCGAGCGGCTCCCGGTACGGCCGAGGTTCCAGCGCGCTCTGATAGCTCACCGCGCACGCCAACAGCCGATCCGGCATCGCCAGCTGCCGGGCGGCCAAATCGCGCGGATATCCCGAGCCGTCGAGACATTCGTGGTGGTTGGCTGCGACCGCCGCGATCTCCCTGAGCGCGGGCACCTGCGAGAGGATCCGTTCGGTCAAGTACGGGTGCAGCCGCATCCGTTCGTACTCCGCCATGGTCAGCGCGCCGGGCTTGGACCAGATCTGATTCGACACGCCGATCCGTCCGAGGTCGTGTACGTAACCGGCGCGCCGCGTCGTCGCGATCGCCTCCTCGTCGAGTCCGAGCAGCCTGCCGGCCGATGCGGCGAGCTCGGCGACCGCACTCGAATGCCCCAGTGTGAAGGGGCATTTGAGGTCGACGAACTCGCCGAGCGCCATCAGCAACGTGTCGAGCGCGCCGCCGTCGAGGCGAGTACCGCGGTCGGGCGCATATTGCAGCGCCGTCGCCCACACATCTCCGGTCGACGGGACCGCGAGGATCTCGGCGGGATCGGCGACGAAGGCGTCGACGACGGCGGGGTCGAACTGGCCGCCGCGCCTGCTGCGGGCCATCGCGACCGCACCGTCGATGCCGTACTCACGCTGGTGTACCTCGACCATGTCGGCGACCTGAGCCACCCGCATCTCGACGGGTATCCCGACGCCCGACACACCGCTCGGCAGTCCGCCGCCGTCGAATCGCTCGAAGGTGTAGCCCAGCGCGTGCTGCACGTCGGCGCCCAGACCGATGCGCTGGGCCAGCAAACCCGCCGACGTGCAGTGCGAATGGATCAGCTGCGAGATGTTCCCGCGCGCATTGGCATACAGCATCGCCGCCGTCTTCAATCGTGTCAGCAGCGACTCACCGCGGCCCAGGTTCGTCAACAGGAAACGGTGATACGGCAACCCGGACCAGTCGACGAGGTACGAGCTTCGCCGCACCGCGATGTCGTCGCCGAACCAACGGGCGTACTCGTGCGAATCGGCATGACAGCCGATCCACATGATCAGCGTCGCGTAGTAGATGCAATCGCGCTGCTGTGCAGTCAGATTCAGACGCTCGGCCAGCCGCGTCGCGATCAGCGCGGACCGCAGCATGTGTTCGGCGGGCTGACCCAGCCCCAAGTCGACCGCGACCGACAACGCCGCGAGCACTTCCGCCCGGGTCGGAAGCGCCTGCGGGGTGCTGGGACCGGCCACAGCACGATTCTGCACCGTCGGCACCGCCGGATCAGCCCATCAGGTCAAGACGGTCCGCATCGCGGTGTCGCGTGACGTCGAACGCCTCGAACCGGCCCTGGGCCACGACGCAGATGCCGCGCTGCGGCAGCTGGAAGTCGGCCAGGTTGCCCTGCACCGGATGTGACCCGACGGGGCCGAGGTCGACGCCATGTACGACGGCCGACGAGTCGGCGACCGCCCACACCCGACGGGGTGCGATGCGGAACTCCTGACCGTTGGGCAGGTTGCCGGTCAGCCGCACCTTTCCGATGCCGAGCAGCGGCCCGACGATGCGGCTCATCGTCCGCAGCATTCGCCGGTTGCGCGCCGCCGAGGCGGGGATGCGTGACCCGACGGCGCTCATCAGCCGGGTCGCCGTGGTCGACACGATGTCGACACGCCAATCCAGCACTCCGGCAATCGAAATCGCCAGCGACCACGGTGTCAGCCAGTCGGCGTCGATGGCGCACACGACCGGGTCGACCGGCGTCACCGAGCTGAAGTATCGCGAGCAGCTTTGCGGGCCGGGCGTGGTGGCGTAGAAGGTCCAGACGCCGTCCGGCGTGCGATGCCACACGGATTTGTAGGCGGGGGAGAACGACGTCTCGGGGAAGTCGCGGTAGGCGAGGTAGTGGCCGTTGGTGAAGGGCAGTCCCATGACGCCGAAACCGACGACCCGCTCCTCGTCTCCGTCGGGCAGGGGCATTGTCTTGGTGGCGGCCGCGAAGGCCTGAGGTGTATTCGTCATGGTCGTCATCGTCGGCCGCCACACCGGCCGCCCGCATGGGGCAAACGCCCCAAAAGCGGGGATTTCGGTGCAATAACGATCGCTCAGCGATCGGTAGTGCACCGAAATCGCTATCGGGTGGGGCGCAATCCCGTCAGCAGGGACCGCACGCCCAGCCTCCACCGGTGTTCGATCGACGGCGCCGACGACCCGAGCCATCGCCCGAGTTCCTGGACCGCCAGGCCCTGCGCGAGCGCCAGCAGCACGTGCGCGATGTCGGCGACGTCGCCGGCCAGCAACTCCGCGTCGACGCAACGCTGGATCCGCCCGGTGAACGCCTCACGCACGGAGGCGCCGGCAGCGGCTTCGTCCGGTCCGGGCTCGAGTTCGGCGAACGGCCGGGCGAACATCAGCTGGGCGAGCCGCGGATAGAACCGGCAGAACGACCGGAACACCGGCACCAACCGTTCCAGGTCGGCGAGCGGATCGTCGGTCAGCGGCACCGTCTCCAACTCGGCGCCCAGCAGCCGGAATCCCTCGAACACCATCGCCCGCAGCAGGCCGGCCTTGTCGGAGAACAGCTCGTACACCGCGGGCACCGACGTGCCCGCCCGCTCGGCGACCCGCCGGGTGGTGAATCCCGAGATTCCTTCTTCGGACAGGGTCGCGATGGCCACGTCCAACAGGTGTTCCTTCAGCTCGGGCGTGCGCTGCTTCGCCCTCGGCACCGGACCCGCCTAGCCGAGGCTGAATTCGGTTGCCAGCCCGTCGATTCCGGCGCGGATCGCCTGAAGCGCGGGCTCGCGGGCCTTCAGCTTGGTCCCGACGTGTGCGCCGGTGTGCACCGTGTTCGCCAGCTCGGTGGCGACCTCTTGCGCTCGCGGCAGCACGCGATCGGCCTCGACGATCTCGTCGAGCCATCCGCCGTTGACGGCCTCGTCGCCGACGAACGTCGACGCCAGCGCCGCACCCCGTTGATAAACCGCCGGCGTCAGGCGGAACCGCATGATCTCGAGCGCGGCGATCGGGATCGTCATGCCGATCGCCACCTCGATCGCCTGGCACCGGGTCTTGGGCTGACCGACGCGGTGGTCACCGGAGAGCAGCAGGAACGAGCCCATGGCGATCGCCGGGCCCGTCGCGGCCATCACGACGGGTACCGGGAAGGTCAGGCAGCGCACCGCGAGTTCGAACCCGCCGGCGAGCATCCCGTGCGCGGCCTGCGCATCGCCGGACTGGAACACCGTCAGGTCGAAACCGCCGCTGAACACGCGCCCGTTGCCCGCGAGCACCACCGTCTTGGCGGCGTCCTTCTCGGCGCGGTCGAGCGCCTCGTTGATCGCGGTCTGCATGGCCGGGCCCAGAACGTTGACCTTGCCGTCGTCCAGCGTGATCGTGGCGACGGAATCGTTCAGTTCATAACCGACGAGGCTGCTCATCGCTTCTCCTTTGAATGCGGCGGCTAATCGTAACGATGTTACGAAACATCGTTGGGGATGCCAAGGACTGGGGTAGTCGGCTACGCGCGACACTGGGCGGTCGCCTTCGTAGCGTGTCAGACAGCCCGGCAGCGAGGGGTTGCCGGGCTCATCGACGGCTCATGCGATGCGGTGCCGCGCCGTGTTGGTCTTGAGGATCTGGGTGTGCGCTTCCTCGAACTCCGCGTCGATGTCGATCGGGCGCCCGGGGACCGCGCCGTTGCGCGGTTTGCGTTGCGGGCCTTCGGTTTCCGTGCGGTACCGGTCGCGCATTTCGTCGACCGACGCGCGCACCCGGTTGATCTCCTGACGCAGCACGTCTTCGCGACTCTCGTTCGCCGCGTAGTGGTAGTAGGTCAGTAGGTGGCGCAGCAGCTCGAGCTTCTGCTTCTCCTGGCGGGCCAGGTCGTGCGTCGTCAACAACTCGAGCCGCTCGACCGGGTGCAGCGTCGACCAGTCCAGCACCGCTGTGGAGCGGTACCGGTGGCGAGAGCCCTTCTTCTTCGCCTGCCCGTGCTGGTCGTAGTAGGTGACCGCGCCGTCGAAGCGGGAGGCGATGGCCTCGCCGAGCTCGCGGCGGTCCAGCGCTGAGTCCCAGACGATGCGCCATTCCTGGCCCGGCGCCAGGTAGGGGATCTCGGCGGGCAGGTTCAGCGGGGCGATGTCGACGTAGCGGTCGTCGTAGACGTTCTCGTACTTGGCCACCGTCGGCGGGTGGGCGAAGTCGAAGCGAATGTTGTAGGCCGGTGTGCGCCCGAAGTTCCTCACGACGAGCTCGATGAGGTGCCAGTCATTCGCGGCGGGCTCCATGAACATCGCCACGTTCGGCTGCATCAGCTCTTCGCTCTGCCGCCTTACCCGCTGATACTGCCGCCACGCGTAGACCAGCGCGGCGATCCCCACCACGACGGCGAGCCAGGCGGCCAGCGCCGTCCACATGCCGGCCGACAGACCGAGAACCCCATCCGCATCCACGCACCGCTGTATATCACGCAGCAGCCGATCCCACAGCCTTTGCTAATTGGCATCAGCGGCGATTAGGTGGTTGAACTCCACCGAGTATGACCGGGCGAAATCCGTCGGGCTCGGCTCGCCGGGTTCAGCCTGCGATATTGCTGACCAGCTCGTCGAGCGTAGGCTCGGGCGACGCGTCGGTGACGGCCTTCGTCGCCCCCACGACATGAACCAGGCGCTCGCCGCGGGCTGCCCAGTCGAGGTCGGCCCATGTCACGCGAGCCGGTAGCCGTTTCCAGTACTGCGGGTGACCGCGGAGGTACAGCTCGATGCTGGCGTGGACGGCCGCGGCCTCGGGCACTTTGCGGACTGAGATCGTGTGGGCGGTTTCGGCGAGCGCGTCGTGGTGACCGGCGGCGGGCAGCGATTCCGTACTCTCGTCCGAGATCGTCAGCCCGGCGCCGATTGCACCCGCGAGTATCCAGTCAAAGCTGATGCGGGCCAACTGCTCGCACGCTCCCTGCCCTCCAGCGACATCGCAGTGGGCGCCGCGGAACCAGACTTCTTCGATGCGTTCCGACGCCAGTGACCGTTCGCCCGGGCGGCCGTCGATCGCGACGGCGTGCCTGCCGGATTCCACGTTGGACATCGGAGCCGGTACCGCCCGACGTACGAAGCCCGGTGCGCGCAGAGAATCCCAGAGGCCCAAAAACGCGACACGGACCGGTATCTCACGCTGCTGGTCCAGCTGTGAAGCGATCTGCCGGACCCGTATCCAATCTTGTTCCGTGCGTCCGGTCCGGGGAAGCGCGTACGCGTCCAGCACGAAATCGGCCAGGTCGGGCAGTAGGCCGACGGTGGCCAACAGACGGGTCAGCGCTTGAGCGCAGTAGCCGCCGCGACCGGCGCCGAACAGGTAGATCGGGTCGCCGGGCTCCCACCGGTCAGCAAGGAACTCGTACGCCTCTCCAATGGCACCGCGAATGCCGTCGGCCGCAGCCCTGCCGAGCCGTAGCATCGTGCCGACATTTGCTGAAACCCCCGGATGATGCCAAGTGAGCTGATCGGGACCGTCGCCTAGCAAATGGCAGAGCCGATAGACGTTCGTCGCCGTTTCGGGTTCGGGGTAGCCACGACTCTCGTCGAAGCACAACACCAGCTTCTTCATACTGGCCCCCCGGCCCGATGAGTAACGCTAACGTCACATTTTGCTCCCGCGGTGCCGATGTGTCTACGGAATGGCGTTAACCGGACAACTTTCTTTTGGATCCGAGCGAAACCTCCGTGGCGGCTGAAGCGGTGTCCGCGATGCCGCAAGCGTCGGCGAAATCGTCGGGAGCCAAGCCGTCGGCGGAGTTCATGTCACAGTTGCCGAACGGAGCGGCGCCCTCCGGCAACCCGCCGCCGTGCCCGGTGCCGTCGGTGTATTGGTGGGCCACCTTGCCCGGGTAGGGCGGGTTGTGCCCGTAGGCGGCGACCACGAGGCGCAGGCCCGGCGGCTTGTGTGGCCACAGATCGTTCAGGTCGCCGACGTTGCCGTAGCCGATCACTTTCGACGTGCTACCGACGAAATTTCCGACCTCGCGGTGCGTGGCGTTGATCTCCGATGAGTGGTCGCCGCGGATCTGTCCGCCCCACGACTCGACATCGAGCATCACCGCCATCCTCGGGTGCGGGGTGCCGACCTGATCGCGAAACGTGCTCAGGGTTTGGCGCCAGTTCGGCCGCCACACGAAGTACACGATGAAAAACGTCAACCGCCCGCTGTCGGCGCTGCGGCGACACCAGTCATAGTTGTTGCGCCACCGTCGATCTCGATAAGTCCCGTCGTTGGAGCGGATGCACAACACCGGGTGCGGATAGCTGTCGTCGGCGCCGACCTGCCACTCCGAGACGTCGGCATAGAGCGTGTCCGCCACGATGGTCGGGCCCGGCTCAGCCGCCCATCAGCATGCGCCACTGGTCGAGGTTGCTCGCCCGGTAGACATAGTTGGTCTGCCGGACCTCCGACAGGGAGGCGCTGGGTTCCACCGAATACCAGTGGCCGGGGAACACGGTCGGGTCGCCGGAGAGCTTCGCGAGCGCCTGCAGGCTGCGGAACATGTCGTCGACGTTGCCGCCGGGGAAGTCGGTGCGCCCGCACCCTTCCAGGAACAGGGTGTCGCCGGCGACGAGTCGTCCGTCGAGCAGGAAGCACTGGCTGCCCGGGGTGTGGCCGGGGGTGTGCAGCAGTTCGATGTCGAGGTCGCCGACCTTGACGACGTCGCCGTGCTGATGCTCGGTGAGTTCACTGCGCGCGATACCCGTCACCTTCGAAACCCAGTCCGCCTCAAGCTTGTTGACGTGAACCGGTACGCTCGTGCGCTCGAGCAGTTCGGCGAGACCTTTGAGTTCGAAGCCCATCATCGACCCGCCGACGTGGTCGGGGTGGTGGTGGGTAACCAGCACGCCGGACAACCGCATTCCGTCGGCCTCGAGCGTGTTGACGAGATCGCCTGCGGCGTAGGCGGGGTCGACGATTACCGTGTCGCCGGTCTCGCGGTCGCCGATCAGGTAGGCGAAGTTGCGCATCTGCTGAGCGATCATGTCGCCGGTCGCGAAGTCGCGACCCGACAACAACTGACGGAAGTAAAGCTGATCCGAAGCCATGGCCTCAGCGTATCGGCGGCTCAGTCCTGGCTGCGCAGCCGCACCATGCGGATGGTGCTGCTCTCGTCGAGCTCGACGAGGTCGGTGCGCGAGCGCAGGAAGTCGCTGAACGAGCGGAACCCCAGCGACTTCTCCGAGAACGACGGGTCCATCCGCTTCATCTGCGCCTTGACCGCCGAGTTGTGCAGCCAGTCGGAGTCGTCCTTGCCGTGCGCGATGCGCAGCGCCCGCTCGAGCAGCGCGGTCGCCGCGGCCTGCGGGTCGGGCGTTTCGGGTTCCTGCTCGGCGTCGGCCTTGGTGCGTCGCCGCTTGGGCTCGTCCGACTTGACCGCGGGAACTCCGGGCAGCGCGTCGTAGGAGACGTATTCGTCGCACGCCGCGGTGAGCGAGCGGCTGATCGATCCGGTGATGCCGATCCCGACGACGTAGCGGCCGAGCCGTTTGCACCGCTGGGCGAGCGGGATGTAGTCGGAATCGCCGGCGACGATCACGACGTGCGTCAGGTCGGGCAGCCGGAACATGTCCTCGACGGCGTCGACCGCGAGCCGGATGTCGGCGCCGTTCTTGCTGTAGGCGGCGGCCGGGAAGAGCTGCACGAGGTCGACGGCGCGGCCGACCAATTGGTCGCGGTAGTCGGCGTTGACATCGGTCGACCAGTCGGCGTAGGCCTTGGTGAGCACCAGCGTGCCGAAGGACGAGGCGTAGTCGATGATCGCGCCGACATCCACGGTCGCCTGGGTGAGCCGGCCGGGATGCTTGTGGAAACCCGCGGCCTTGTCGCGCTGGAACGAGTTGCGCCCGTGAATCTGGTCGTAGCGCGAGATCACGATGTTGTCGAAGTCGAGATACACCGCCACACGGGTCGCGCCGGGTTCGGTCACTGTTCCGTCCTATCACTGGGCGACTAGAGTCGGGCGGTAGCGGTTGCGGTGATCAGCGGTTTGGCGCGGCAATCGGCGAGACTGTACCCTCTTTAAGGCTCGCGCCACGGTGCGCGGACCTCGAAGCAGGCAGGCCCCCTTAGCTCAGTCGGCAGAGCGTTTCCATGGTAAGGAAAAGGTCAACGGTTCGATTCCGTTAGGGGGCTCGGTGAGCGGGCGGACATCCGCCCGGGTCCCGGGGCGGTGTAGCTCAGCTGGTTAGAGCGCACGACTCATAATCGTGAGGTCGGGGGATCGAGCCCCCCCACCGCTACAGGCAACATCGAACGCGTAGACGAAGGACGAAGAACGTGGCCTCCAGTACCGACGTACGGCCGAAGATCACTTTGGCTTGCGAGGTGTGCAAGCACCGCAACTACATCACCAAGAAGAACCGCCGCAACGACCCGGACCGGCTCGAGATCAAGAAGTTCTGCCCGAACTGCGGCAAGCACCAGCCCCACAAGGAATCGCGCTAAGACGGGTCACCCGTGGGCGTCGCCCGGGTTGACTAGGTAGGTTCACTAACTGTGTCGTTGTCCGAGCGGATCGTCGGGATGCGTTATCGCTACCCCGACCACTACGTCGTTGGCCGCGAGAAGATCCGCGAGTTCGCGGTGGCGGTGAAGAACGACGATCGTGCGTTCTTCGACGAGAACGCCGCCGCCGAGCTCGGCCACGAGAGGCTGCCCGCGCCGCTGACGTTCACCAGCGTGCTCGGGTACATGGCGCAGGTGTCGTTCTTCGAGTACGCGGGCGTCGGGATCAAGGACGCGAAGATCGTGCAGGTCGACCAGGTGGTCAAGTACGCCAAGCCGATCTTCGCCGGCGACAAGCTCTACTGCGACGTGCACGTGGATTCCGTGCGGCAGGCCCACGGCACCGACATCGTCGTGCTTAAGAACATCGTCACCAACGAAGCCGGTGACGTCGTACAGGAGACATTCACGACCCTGGCGGGTCGGTCGGGTGACGGAGAAGAGGGTTTTTCAGATGCCACTGCGTGAGTTCGCCTCGGTGAAGAAGGGCGACGAGCTTCCCGAGAAGGTGATCCAGCTGACGCGGCAGGACCTCGTCAACTACGCCGGGGTGTCAGGTGACCTCAACCCGATTCACTGGGACGACGACATCGCCAAGCAGGTCGGGCTGGACACCGCGATCGCGCACGGCATGCTGACCATGGGCTTGGGTGGCGGCTATGTCACCGAGTGGGTCGGCGACCCGGCCGCCGTGACCGAGTACAACGTGCGGTTCACCGCTGTCGTGCCGGTGCCCAACGACGGCATCGGTGCGGAAATCGTGTTCACCGGTCGCGTGAAATCCGTTGAGCCCGAGACGAAGTCGGTAACCATCGCGCTCTCGGCCACCACCGGGGGCAAGAAGATCTTCGGCCGCGCGGTGGCCGTCGCGAAGCTGGCGTAACCGTGGCACTCAAGATCGACATCAAGGGAATGGTCTGGAAGTATCCGGAGCCATTCGTGGTGGGTCACGAGCAAATTCGCCAGTATGCCAATGCAGTGAAGGCCGGGGACCCGCAAAGCCACAGCCTGGAGGCGGCAAAGGCGTCTGGCCACGATGCGCTGATCGCTTCGCCGACTTTCATGTCGATATTCGCGGTGATGATCCAGCGCCACTTCTTCCAGCACAACGACGTGGGCTTCGAAACGATGCAGATCGTGCAGGTCGACCAGAAGTTCAAGTTCCATCGGCCGATCAAGGCCGGCGATGAGCTGACCGGCACGCTGTACATCCAGTCGGTGGACGAACGCTTCGGGGCCGACATCGTGACCACGCGCAATACGCTGGTTGACCAACACGGCGAACTGGTCATGGAATCGTTCACCACGCTGATGGGGCACGAGGGTGACAACTCGATCTCCGCCGGCTGGGACCCGGAGACCGGACAGGTCGTGCGCAAGCCCGTCGTCCATGATTCCGACGAGGACGACGGCGTGAACGGCGAGGCCGCCGGTTAGTGGTGGATTAGTAAGTCGGACGGGTAGCGCGCTACACTCGGACCTCGGGGTTTTCCCAGTCCAGCGCGCTGTCCATCGGTTCGAAGATAAGCCGATCGGGGAGCGCGCAAATTGTGTGAGCCCCGAACGGGTGGCCTGTCGCAATGCCACCCTGAAGGGGCGTAGCTCAACTGGCAGAGCAGCGGTCTCCAAAACCGCAGGTTGCAGGTTCAAGTCCTGTCGCCCCTGCTCAAACTGAATACTCGACAAGTGTGGACACTGGAAGGTGACCCACAAACCAGATGACCAGACAAGGGAGCATGCGGTGAGCGACGAGCGCGACGGTGCGGGCTCCGACACCGACAACGGCCGCGGCGCTGTCGTGACCCGACCTGCCCGCCCATCGGGGAAGCGGACCCGAAGGGCAGCGGTCGGCGAGGACGCCAGCGAGGCCGTCGACCTGTCGACCGGCACCGCGGCATCGCCCACCAAGAACGGATCGGGCGCCGGGAAGAAGACCGGCAAGAAGCGCGGCGACGGGCCGTCGCGGAACCCCATCCTGTTCGTGTGGAACTTCCTGAAGCAGGTCGTCGCCGAGCTGCGCAAGGTGATCTGGCCGAACCGCAAGCAGATGGCCACCTACACCGGCGTGGTGCTGCTGTTCCTGGCCTTCATGCTGGCCTTGATCGGCGGCGTCGACTTCGGTCTGGCCAAGCTGGTTTCGCTGGTGTTCGGCTGACGAGTACGCGCGACGGATGAGAATTCTGAGAGGACTGACAAGTGACTAGCTTCGAGGGCGATACGCCTTCGGCCGAGAGCGTTGACCTGATCGACGAGACGACTGGGGCGACGACCGACGCGACCACCGATCCCGCGACCGAGGACGCCGACGTCGCCGGTGACGCCGTGAGCGACGAGGCGGCCACCACCGAAGACGCCGCGGGTGAGGCGGCCGAGGCCGAACCCGAGGCCGAGCCGGAGGAAGAGGACCCGGCTGTCGCGCTGAAGAAGGAGCTGCGCACCAAGCCCGGCGACTGGTACGTCATCCACTCGTACGCCGGTTACGAGAACAAGGTGAAGGCCAACCTCGAGACCCGCGTGCAGAACCTCGACGTCGGCGACTACATCTTCCAGGTCGAAGTGCCGACCGAAGAGGTCACCGAGATCAAGAACGGCCAGCGCAAGCAGGTCAACCGCAAGGTGCTGCCCGGCTACATCCTGGTCCGCATGGAACTCAACGACGAGTCGTGGGGCGCGGTGCGAAACACCCCGGGTGTGACGGGATTCGTCGGCGCGACGTCGCGGCCGTCGCCGCTGTCGCTGGACGACGTGGTCAAGTTCCTGCTGCCGCCTGCCGCGGCGAAGAAGCCCGGCAAGGCCGCGGCCGCCGCGGGTGCAGGAGCCGCCGAGACCGGTGGCATCGAGCGCGCGCCGATCGAGGTGGACTTCGAGGTCGGCGAGTCGGTCACCGTCATGGACGGGCCGTTCGCGACGCTGCCGGCGTCGATCAGCGAGGTCAACGCCGAACAGCAGAAGCTCAAGGTGCTGGTGTCCATCTTCGGCCGCGAAACACCTGTCGAACTGACCTTCAACCAGGTCGCCAAGATCTAAGCCCGGCGATTCGTGCACGTTTAGGAGCGCCCGGCGCAACAGAGTGTGCACAAATCGCAGAGAAACGAGAGAGGAAACACCACACCCATGGCCCCGAAGAAGAAAGTCGTCGGGCTGATCAAGCTGCAGATCCAGGCCGGGCAGGCCAACCCCGCCCCGCCGGTGGGTCCGGCGCTCGGCCAGCACGGCGTCAACATCATGGAGTTCTGCAAGGCGTACAACGCGGCGACGGAGAACCAGCGCGGCAACGTCATTCCCGTGGAGATCACCGTCTACGAGGACCGCAGCTTCACCTTCAACCTCAAGACGCCGCCCGCGGCCAAGCTGCTGCTCAAGGCCGCCGGTGTGCAGAAGGGCTCGGGCGAGCCGCACAAGACCAAGGTCGCGAAGGTGTCCTGGGATCAGGTGCGCGAGATCGCCGAGACCAAGAAGGAAGACCTGAACGCCAACGACATCGATCAGGCCGCCAAGATCATCGCCGGGACCGCCCGGTCGATGGGGATCACGGTCGAGTAGTTCGACCGGAACAGTGGGAGAGCTGGCATCGGCTCGGCGATGAGCGCTCGCGCGAAGAGCGTTCAAGACAGACCACAACTCAGCAACTAGGAGATACCAATGAGCAAGACGAGCAAGGCATACCGCGAAGCCGCCGAGAAGGTGGACCGCACCCGGCTGTACACGCCGCTGGAGGCCGCGAAGCTGGCCAAGGAGACGGGTTCGAAGAAGCAGGACGCGACCGTCGAGGTCGCGATTCGGCTGGGCGTCGACCCGCGTAAGGCCGACCAGATGGTGCGTGGCACCGTCAACCTGCCGAACGGCACCGGCAAGACCGCCCGCGTCGTGGTGTTCGCGGTCGGGGACAAGGCCGAGGCTGCCGAGGCCGCGGGTGCCGACGCCGTCGGGAGCGACGACCTGATCGAGCGGATCCAGGGCGGCTGGCTGGACTTCGACGCGGCGATCGCGACGCCCGACCAGATGGCCAAGGTCGGCCGGATCGCCCGCATCCTTGGCCCGCGTGGCCTGATGCCGAACCCGAAGACCGGCACCGTGACGCCCGATGTGGCCAAGGCCGTGTCGGACATCAAGGGCGGCAAGATCAACTTCCGCGTCGACAAGCAGGCCAACCTGCACTTCGTGATCGGCAAGGCGTCGTTCGACGAGAAGGCGTTGGCGGAGAACTACGGCGCCGCGATCGAGGAGATCCTGCGGGCCAAGCCGTCGTCGTCGAAGGGTCGCTACCTGAAGAAGGTCGTCATCTCGACCACCACCGGGCCGGGGATCCCCGTGGACCCCTCGGTCACGCGTAACTTCGCCGAGGCCTGACGCACCGCACGTTTGCGGAGACGGTCAAAGACGGCGTTGTCGCGAGTCGGAAAACTGATCGTCTAGCGCAGCGAATGAAGACCGATTGGCTTTAGCTCCGAGTGGACCTGAATGGGGTCGGGGCGATTGAGTCGGACTGGTTCGGCCCAATCATGGTCGACGCCAGGGAGCTTGAGCTCAGCGCTGCACCCATCGCAACCTACTCCGGCAGCGCGGCAGTCGATCGGGCCCTTACGGTCGCTGACGCCGGATTCGCCGTGCGCAGGCAAGTGCTCATCTGGCGGACCTGCCCGCGAAAATTCGCTGTTGCGCCGTGACTGCGGTCACAATCGTGTAAAAGTTTACCCATGCGTAGGAGCGTCCGGGTCGTTCTGCTTTCTTTGCTGGGCCTGCTGAGCACTGCAGTACTCAGTGCGTTGACGGCGTTGATGGCCGCCATCAGCCTCGCCGCGTCTACCGCGTTGGTCGTACCGGGGACCGGTACGCCGGACGCCAACGATGTGGATTTTTACCTGCCGAATTTCCGCGACTACTACATGTTGGAGACGACGTGTACAGCGGCCGCCGGATGCGAACCGGAGGGCATCGACTACTTCGCATCGTTCTGGCCGCTACCCCTGCCAGGGTGGTGTGATCCGGGACGCTGCGAGAAGTTCGACGTCTCGGTTGAAGACGGCGTGGAAAACCTCAAGAACGCACTAGAGGCCATGCAGGGCCTCGACCCGGATACCGACAACTTCCTTGTGATCGCCGGCTACTCCCAAGGCGCTCGGGTCGCGAGCATCGCAAAGACCAAGATCGTCAGCGGCGACTGGGCGCACCTGATCGACGAATTCGATTCTGTGCAATTCGTCTTCATTGGCAACCCGAACCGACCGAACGGTGGCATTCTCACCAGATTTGGCATCCTCGGCCACATTCCGATCTTGGATGTGACGACCGGCCAACCCACGCCGACAGGTCCACCGCCCGGTTTCCCCACCGAGGACTGGGCGATTCGATGGGAGGGCATCGCGGACTTCCCGCAGTACTTGCTCAATCCTCTGGCGGTCGCCAACTCGCTCCTGGGTTTCTATTACGACCACGGCACGTATCTGGCGGTCAACGAGGACAGTGATCCCGGTGAGCTTCCCGCCGGATACGATGTCGACACCTGGGAGGCGATCACCGCTAATCCTCATCTCTACCCCGACATCGTCGAGATCACGCACGACGGCGACACCACCTACTACACGGTCACTCCGAAGGTGCTGCCGGTCGTGCGCCCGCTTCATGCAATTCCATTCATCGGCAAGCCGATCGCCGACCTGATCGAGCCCGCGCTGAGGGTGATCATCGAAGAAACCGGCTACAACCGCAGTACCCCGTACGGCCAATACAGTCCGATCGGGTTGTTTCCGATCTTCAACCCGATCACTCTCTTCTTCAAGTTGGTCCCAGCGGTTTTCGTGGGTATCAACAACTTCCTCGCCAACTTCGGCCTGGCCACCGAGATTCCGCTGTCGCCCACGACGCCGGTGCCGGCTACGGATGACGAGGAGGACGACGCGGACTTGGCGATGTTGGCAAGCAATGCATTGGAGGGTTCATCCGGTACCAAGCTGGACCTGATGCAACGCAAAGGCGCCGAGCGGGAAGTTGCGGGGGTTGCTGACGCGAAGACGTTCATCGCCACAACCGACGGTGGCCTCACGTTGATTGAAGGCGACGAGACACCGGTTGTGAACGACGAAACGCCGGTTGTGGGCGGCGACGAAACGCCGGTTGTGGGCGGCGACGAGCCACCGGTTGTGGAGGGCGACGAGCCACCGGTTGTGGAGGGCAACCAGACGCCCGTCATCGGCGCCCAACCCGAGGAGTTGCCGGTGTCTGGGCCCGAAAAGAACCCGACTGGTAACGGTCAGGTCGTCGGCGCCAACACGACAGACCCGGCCAACGCCAATCTCGGCGGTATCGGCGGGAACCCCCGAGGCAAGACTGATCTGAACGAAAATACAAACGGTGTGCCGAACCGAATCGACGCCAACGGTCGCAGCGCTTCGTTGAACTTCTCGCCCACCAAGCCTGGCGAGGACGTGACGGCCGGTGGTGAGGGCGCCTCGAAGCTCGATCCCACGGCTACTCCCGAACCGAGCGGGGCACCCGAGGGCGCGGAGGAAAATGCGGGGTCGCACGATTCCGAACCGGCCGCAGCCTGAATCAAGCGGGTTCGGGCCTCCGGGCCAGCGTCTGTGCGAGCGCAAATTCGCTGTATGTCACGATTGGGCCCGTGAGGGGCATTATTTTGGCCGGCGGAAGCGGCACGCGTCTGCACCCGATAACCCTGGGTGTGTCGAAGCAATTGGTGCCCGTTTACGACAAGCCGATGGTGTACTACCCGCTCTCGACACTGATGCTGGCGGGCATCCGCGACATCCTGGTGATCACGACACCCCACGACGCGGCTGGCTTCGAACGGCTGCTCGGTGACGGCTCTCGCTTCGGCGTCTCGATCACCTACGCCAAGCAATCGTCCCCCGATGGTCTGGCCCAGGCCTTCACTATCGGCGAAACGTTCATCGGCACCGACAACGTATCCCTCGTGCTCGGTGACAACCTGCTCTACGGACCGGGGTTGGGGAGCCAACTCAAACGCTTCACCACCATCGACGGCGGAGCGATATTCGCCTACTGGGTAGCCGATCCGTCCGCATACGGCGTGATCGAATTCGACGACAACGGCTTGGCCATCTCCCTCGAGGAGAAGCCCGACCGCCCCAAGAGCAATTACGTCGTCCCGGGCCTTTACTTCTACGACAACGACGTCGTCGAGATCGCCAGGGACCTGAAGCCCAGTGCCCGTGGCGAGTACGAGATCACCGACGTCAACCGCTGCTACCTCGAGCAGGAACGGCTGCAGGTGCACGTGCTGCCCCGCGGAACCGCATGGCTGGACACCGGCACCTTCGACCAGATGACCGATGCCGCCGAGTACGTGCGCACCATGGAACGTCGCACCGGGCTGAAGATCGGCGCTCCCGAGGAGATCGCCTGGCTGCAAGGGTGGATCGATGACGACGCATTGCGGGAACGTGCCGAGCCGCTGGTGAAGTCGGGCTACGGCAAGTACCTGTTGGACCTCCTGGAGAGAGGCCGCTGATGGCGCGACTCCTCGTCACCGGTGGAGCGGGCTTCATCGGTTCGAATTTCGTGCGGTACGTCATCGACCACACCGACCATCACGTCACCGTGCTCGACAAACTGACCTACGCCGGCAACCGCGCCTCGCTCGCGGGCCTGCCCGACGATCGAATGACATTCGTGCACGGGGATATTGCCGATGCCCGTCTCGTCGACGAACTGTTCGCCGACGCAGACGCGGTCGTGCATTACGCGGCCGAATCGCACAACGACAACTCGCTCGACAACCCCGAGCCCTTTCTCCACACCAACCTCGCCGGCACCTTCACCTTGCTCGAGGCCGCGCGCAGGCACGGCACGCGTTTCCATCACATCTCGACCGACGAGGTGTACGGCGACCTCGAACTCGACGATCCCCGCAGGTTCACCGAACAGACGCCGTACAACCCGTCGTCGCCGTACTCGTCGACGAAGGCCGGCAGCGACCTGTTGGTGCGGGCCTGGGTTCGCTCCTTCGGTGTCGCGGCGACGATCTCGAACTGCTCCAACAACTACGGTCCGTATCAACACGTCGAGAAGTTCATCCCTCGCCAGATCACCAACGTGCTGAGGGGGATCCGCCCCAAGCTGTACGGCGAGGGCCGAAACGTGCGGGACTGGATCCACGCCGACGACCACTCCTCGGCGGTGTTGACCGTTCTCGACAAGGGCCGCATCGGCGAGACCTACCTCATCGGCGCGGAGGGTGAGAAGGACAACAAGACCGTCATCGAGTTGATTCTGAGGCTCATGGATCAGCCGGCCGACGCCTACGACCATGTCACCGATCGTGCGGGCCACGACCTGCGGTATGCCATCGACTCCACCAAGCTGCGTGAGGAACTCGGTTGGCAACCGCAGTACCAGGACTTCGAAAAGGGACTTGCCGCAACGATCCAGTGGTACCGCGACCATGAAGACTGGTGGGCTCCGACCAAGGATGCCACCGAGACCTTCTACGCCCGGCTGGGCCAGTGAAGAAAGCCTGCGAGTGACTGAGTTCGGTAAACCCCTGCGCGCCATCACGACTCCCATACCCGGGTTGGTCGTATGGGAGCTGGCGGTACACGGCGACAACCGCGGGTGGTTCAAGGAGAACTGGCAGCGCGAGAAAATGGTCGCGCTGGGCTTGGCCGACTTCAAACCCGTGCAGAACAACGTGTCGCTCAACGAGAATGCGGGCACCACGCGCGGGATTCACGCCGAACCATGGGACAAATTCGTCTCCGTCGCCACAGGCCGGATCTTCGGCGCATGGGTCGACCTGCGTGAAGGCCCCACGTTCGGCACCACGTTCACGACCGAGATCGATCCGTCCCGAGCGGTTTTCGTCCCTCGCGGCGTCGGCAACGCGTTCCAGAATCTGGAGCCGAACACCGCCTACATCTACCTGGTGAACGATCACTACTCGCCCGATGGGCAGTACACCTCGGTCAACCTGGCAGACGAGAGCGTTGCCATCGACTGGCCGATCCCGCTCGACCAAGCGGAGCTGTCGGCAAAGGACAAGGCGAATCCGCGTCTGGCGGACGTCGAGCCGATCCCGCCGCGAAAGACGTTGATCCTCGGCGCCGGTGGCCAATTGGGCCGGGCCCTGCGCGACGCCTTCGCAGGCGCAGCTGAGGTCGAGTTCGCCGAACGGGCCGACATCGACCTCACCGCCGCCGGTATCGAGTCTGCACGCCGGTGGCGCGAATACGAGACCATCATCAACGCCGCGGCATATACGGGTGTCGACGCGGCCGAGACGCCGGAAGGCCGGGCGGCCGCATGGGCCACCAACGTCGCCGGCGTCGCTGCGCTGGCACGGACCGCCGCCGACAACAACATCACCCTGGTGCACATCTCCAGCGACTACGTCTTCGACGGCAGCATCGAGAGGGCCTATCGTGAAGACGATCCGGTGTCACCGCTGGGTGTCTATGGCCAAACCAAGGCCGCGGGCGACCTTGTTGTGGCGACGGTCGATCGGCATTACATCTTGCGCACCTCGTGGGTGATCGGAGACGGACACAACTTCGTGCGCACGATGTTGTCGCTCACCGAGCGTGGGGTGAACCCCTCGGTCGTCAACGATCAACACGGCCGTCTCACGTTCACTTCGGAGATCGCAAGGGCGATCCGGCATTTGATCGATACACGCCCGCCATACGGCACGTACAACGTCACCGGGTCGGGAGCCGTGATGTCGTGGGCAGATGTCGCGAGGCGGACATTCGAACTCGCCGGCCACGACCCGAGCCGGGTCACCGACGTCACCACGGACCAGTACTTCGCCGACGCTTCGAAGGCCGTCGCACCCCGGCCCGCGAACAGCGTGTTGGACCTTGCCAAGATCCAGTCTGTGGGTTTCAAACCGGCCGACGCGGACGAATCGCTGCAAAACTACGTCAGAGAATCGATTGGATCCCGTTAGATCTCAGCGGTTCTCGCCGAACACCCGCCCGAGCTCGGCCCGTGACCGGATTCCGAGCTTCCGGTAGATACGAGACAGATTGGTTTCGACGGTCTTCGGGCTGATGAACAGCGCGGTGGCCACGTCCTTGGTCGTCATACCCGACGCGGCGAGTTCGGCCACGCGATGCTCCGACGGCGTCAACCCCATGGTCCCGTTGCTCGACGCGCCCGCCCGCGCGATCTCGGAGCGGGCACGCTGTGCCCACAGCGGCGTGCCCAACGCCTCGAATACACCCAAGGCCTCGGTCATCGTCGTGCGCGACATCTCCTTCTGACGCTGGCGACGCTGTAACTGGCCGAGCAGCAACAGGGTTCGCGCGCGCTCGAACGGCATCGGCAGTCGTTCGTGATGGGTCAGCGCCACCCTCGCCATGTCGGCCGCGTCGTCGACATCGCCCTGGGCGGCCAGCCAGAGGCTACGGCACCGCGCGCCCATCGCCAGCATCCACGGCCGATCCAGCAGGCGCCCGTTGGATTCCAACGCCTCGATCATCGGCTCGGTCTCGGCGGCCCGGCCGAGCACGACCATCGCCTCGACCGCGTCGGGAACGAAGCCCACGGTGATGATCTCCGTGCTGGGCAGGTGCGGGAATCGGTCGATCATCGGTTGCAGAATCTGCAGCGCCTGCTCGTAGTTGCGCAGCGACACCTCGAGGAACGCCAGGTTGAGTGCGGCCCAATCCGCCAGGCGGGGAGAACCGCAGCGCTGCGCGAGCTCGATCGCCCTTGCCGCCACGTTGCGCGTCTCGTCCTGCCTGCCCGCATACGCCGCGACCGCTGACTGGATGGTCTTGGCGACGACACGCATGTGTTCGCCGCCGAGTTGCTGTGCCCGCTCGACGGTTTCCTCGGCGATGCGGGTCGCGTCGTCGTAGCGTCCCCGCCAGATCTCGATCAGCGCGCTGAACACGGCGACGAAGATCAGATCGGTCTCGGCGCCTCGCTCGACGCATCGCTTACGCACGAAGGCCATCTGATCAATCGCCTCGTCCAACCGCCCGACGTACGCCAGCAGCAGGGCGTAATTGGCTCTCGCCCGCAATGCGATCGGCGCCTCGCTGCTATGGTCCTGCAGCGCCATCGCCCGACGTATCCCGACCCAGTCGACGCCGCGGCCACACATGCACGCGATGTTGGTCCGCACCGCCAGCACCTGGCTCGTTAGATCCGCGATGCCGACGTCTTCCGCGTAGGCCGCCGCCCGTTCGGCGCTCTGCAGGGCGGCCCCGAACTCGCCCGCATTGAGCCGCGCATACGCCAGCAGCAGAAGTGTCCGGACTCGTACCTCGCGATCGCCCTCGTCGTGCTCGAGCGCCTGCTCGAGAAGGTCGACGGCATCGTTGAAATTGTTGTGCTGAATCCTCATGCTGGCCAACAGATTCAGCGCCATCGCCCGATGCACGCCGCGCGGCACCCGCTCGGTCAACCCGTCGAGCAGCGACCGCGCGCGTTCCAGGTCGCCGGCATGTAGGTAGTGGTCCGCGGCGCGGATCCGCCGCGGCGGGGTGTCCCCGCCGAGACCGATTGCCAGTTCGAGCAATTCGCCGGCCGCGGCGGGCGCGCCCCGCGCAACCGCCGCGTCCGCGGCGGTGTCCAGGGCCTCCAGGGTGGCCGGGTCCGCACGGGCGACGGCCAGCGCCATGTGCCGAGCCCTCGACTCGGGGAGCACCACCGCCTCGGCCAGCGCCCGGTGCATCGCCCGTCGCTCACCGGGTTTGGCGTCGGTGTACACACTGCGCGCCAACAACGGATGCGCGTACGCCACGGCGTCCCCGTTGACCGACAAGATGCCCTTGTCCGCGGCATCGGCCAGCACCTCGGTGGTGCGCTCGACGGTGCTGTCGGTGACGCGCGTCAACAGGTCGACGGTGGGAGCGGCTTCGCACGCGGCGGCCAGCAGCAGCACCTGCGTCTCGCGGTCCAGGCGGCCGATCCGCCTGCGCATCAACTCCGCCAGCGTCGCGGGCAGCACCGACTGCGAACCGCCCGCATCGATCGCCCGCGCCAGTTCAAGTGCGTAGAACGGGTTGCCGCCGGAGATCTCGGCGATCCGCACCATCGTCGGCCGCGGAAACGACCGGCCCAGCCGCGACGAGACCAACGCATGCAGGCCGCCGAGGCTCAACGGGCCCACGTTCACGCGGCGGACGTCGGACGCATCGCCCACCTGCAGCCAACTCGCCGCGCCGGGCCCCTCGTGTTCGGTGCGCTCGGTGACCAGCACACCCACGCGACCGCCGAACCGCCTCGCGGCGAATGCCATCACCGCCTGGCTGGACGGGTCGAGCCACTGCACATCGTCGAGGGCGACCAGCACCGGTCCGTCACCGCAGAGCTGCCCCACGGCGGCGGTGAAGGCCGCGGCGACCGCGCCCTGGTCGGTCGGCGGGCCCTCACCGTCGGCGCGTAACAGCACGCGGTCGACGGCAAGGCGCTGCACGTCTGGCAAGCCGCCGAAGACATCGGAGGGAATGTCGCCGAAGAGGTCGGCGATGGCCGCATACGCCAGCGTGGTCTCGGCCTGCCCGGCTCGCGCCGTCAGGATCTGGAAGCCGCGATCACGCGCGGCCGAGATTCCCGCCAACCACAGGGTGGTCTTGCCGACTCCCGCATCGCCCTCGATGACGAGCGCACAGGGTTCGCTGTCGACGGATTGCAGGAAATCGCTCACCGCCCGAAATTCCGCCGGACGCTCGATTACGCCGGACACCACAGACCACACCCCTCATCGACAGCAAATTGAGGATAGCCCGCCGGCTGCCCGCGCCCCAGCCCCAGGCCCACAGAAGTGCAGCTAAGAGGTGCGCTTAATCCGGCAGGTCACGCCGGAGAGGGATGCTCGGCAACCTCGGAGCGGCGAGATCGAATCCGGGTGCCGACCTGTGCGGACAATCGCTGATGCGGTGCACCGGCGGCGAGGCAGGTCCGGGAGACTAGCTCACGGGAGTCGGCACCGAAGACGCCGTACAGCACCTCGTCGCTGGGAACGGCCAGCGTGATCAGCAGCTCGATAGGAGTGCCCTCGCCGGTCGCGGCGGCCGCAGCGGCGTCCAGGCGGGACACCAGTTCCTCGACCGACTGCTCAGAGAGTTCCGGCAGGTACCACTCCGCCAGGTAGCACGCGGACTCCCCACTCCCGCTCATCTGTCGAACGGTAGCGACTCGCCGCGACGAGCGAATCCGGGTTTTCCCTACGTCTTGTCCCTTACGCGGCGACGCCGGGCTTGAAGTAGGTGACGAGGCTGACGTCGATGCCCTCGTCGATGAAGTACCACTGGCAGCCCTTGAGGTACTTCATGTAGCGCTCGTAGTTCTCCTCGCCGGCGGCCGCGATCGCGGTGTCCTTGTTGCGCTCGAGGCGGTCGGCCCAGATGCCCAGCGTCTTGATGTAGTGGTTGCGCAGCGAGATGGCCTCCGGAACCTGGAAGCCGGCCTTCTCGCCGTGCTCGATCATCATCTGCGTGGTCGGCAGCCGACCGCCGGGGAAGATCTCGGTGATCATGAACTTGATGAAGCGGGCCATCTCGAAGGTCAGCTTCTTACCCCGTGCAGCCAGGTCATACGGGTGGTACCCGACGCTGCTCTGGATCGTCATCCGCCCGTCGTCGGGCAGGATGTCGAAACACGTCTTGAAGAAGTCGTCGTAGCGCTCGAAGCCGAAGTGCTCGAACGCCTCGATCGAGACGATGCGGTCCACGGGGGAGTGGAACTGCTCCCAGCCCTCGAGCCGGACGTCGTACGTGCGCTTGGTGTCGAGCTTGCTCAGCAGCTGATTGCAGTAGGCCTGCTGATTCTTCGACAGGGTCAAGCCGATCACGTTGACGTCGTATTTCTCCATCGCACGCTGCAGCGTGAGGCCCCACCCGCAGCCGACCTCGAGCAAGGTCATGCCGGGCTTGAGGTCGAGCTTGTCGAGATGCTGGTCGACGTTGGCGACCTGCGCTTCCGAGAGCGTGACGTTCGGGCCGGTGAAGTAGGCGCAGCTGTACTTGCGCGTCGGATCCTGAAAGACGCCGAAGAAGTCGTCCGACAGGTCGTAATGCGCCTGGATGTCCTCGAAATGAGGCCGCATGTCCTTCGTGCCGGTTGAATTGTCAGACATATTTCCCCTGCTTGGCCTTTCCCAATACCGTGACGCGAACCTGCACGTCGTCACGTGATGATCTGGTCGTACACACTATCGGGCGGTGCGGACCAGACCCTAATTCGGCAGGCCGCCACTCCGGTGGCGATTTCGCGCGGTCGGGTTACTTCTTCAGTGTGAACTGGTTGACGTCGATGTATCCGACGCGGAAGCCGTGCGCGCAGCCGGTCAGGTAGTGCATGTAGCGCTCGTAGACCTCTTCGGACTGGACGGCGATCGCCTCGTCCTTGTGGGCCTCCAGCGCCGCTGCCCAGCAGTCGAGGGTGCGGGCGTAGTGGGGCTGCAGGCTCTGGCGTCGGGTCAGCTCGAAGCCGGCCTTCTCGGCGTGCTCGCCGACCAGTTCGATCGTCGGCAGATAACCGCCGGGGAAGATCTCGGTCAGGATGAACTTGACGAACCGGGCGACCGAGAAGGTCAGCGGCATCCCCCGCTCGGCCATCTGAGGAAGCGTCAGCGCCGTGATGGTGTGCAGCAGCATCACCCCGTCGTCGGGCAGCACGCGATGAGCCATGGCGAAGAAGTCGTCCCAGCGGTCCCGGCCGAAGTGCTCGAACGCGCCGATCGACACGATCCGGTCCACGGGCTCGTCGAACTGCTCCCAGCCCTGCAGGAGCACCCGCTTGGATCGCGGGCTGTTCGACGCGGCGAAGACCTTCTCCACGTGAGCGTGCTGGTTCTCGCTCAGCGTGAGGCCGACGACGTTGACGTCGTACCTCTCGACCGCGCGCATCATCGTCGAACCCCAACCGCACCCGACGTCGAGAAGCGTCATTCCCGGCTCGAGGCCGAGTTTGCCGAGGGCGAGGTCGACCTTGGCGCGCTGAGCCTCTTCGAGGGTCATGTCGTCGCGCTCGAAATAGGCGCAGCTGTAGGTCTGCGTGGGATCGAGCCAGAGCCGGAAGAAGTCGTCCGACAAGTCGTAATGCGCCTGCACATCGGCAAAGTGCGGCGTCAGGTTACGGGTGGCGGCCATGGTGTGCCTTTCTGGGCGGGATCAAAGCTCGCGTCGCCTGTGGCGTTTCAAGCCCGAAGCACTCGCAACGAATGTACGCGTCGCCGACCGGACTGGCCAGTCGAGCGACGAGTTTGCCGAAGCGTCAAATAGTTGCGGCGAAGTTGGTTTTGAGCTCGCCGATGATGTCGTCCCACAGCGGTTCGGGGAGTTCGTGGCCCATGCCATCGAACAACACCAGGCGGGCGTTTTCGACGGCCTTGGCGATCGCCCGACCGCCGGACGGCCGCATCAATTTGTCGGCCTTGCCGTGCAGAACCACGGTGGGCGCGGTGATCTCCCGGTCGTACTGCAGCAGACTGCCGCTGCCCAGGATCGCCGCGAAGTGCCGGCCGATGCCGGCCGGATAGTAGGACCGGTCGTACCCCTCGATCGCGTCGGCGCGGAGCCGCTCCTCGGGCGTCGGAAAGCCCGGGCTGCCGATGATCTTGCTGACCCTGACCGCGTTCTCGATGATCGCCTCACGCGAGGAGCCCTTGGGTCGCCGCAGGATCGCGAGCAACTGTTGCGGGCCCGGCGGCGGCAGCAGCCTCTGGTTGTTGCTCGAAAAGATGATGGCCAGCGACTGCGTGCGCGGATTGTGTCGGGCCGCGAACACCTGGGCGATCATGCCGCCCATCGACGCGCCGACGACGTGCGCGCGGTCGATGTCGAGATGGCCGAGCAGCGCGGCGGCGTCGTCGGCCATGTCTTCGAGCGTGTAACCGGCCGGGCTGCGCAGCCCGAGCAGCGAGCGCAACATCCGCGGCACGAGCGGGGCGTCGGTACGCACCCCGCGCAGTTTCGACGACAGGCCGACGTCGCGGTTGTCGTACCGGATGACCCGCAGGCCCTGATTGATCAGCCGCTCACAGAAGTCTGTGCGCCACAACAGAAGTTGGGTGCCGAGGCCCATGATGAGCAGCACCGCCGGGTCGTTCGGGTCACCCATGTCCTCGTAGTAGATGTCGAGGTCGCCCGACTTCGCGACTCCGGTTCGGACCTGCATTCAGCCGCGGACCTCGCTGTCGAGCTCCTCGTCGTGCTCCCGGCTGACCTCGACCATGAAGTTGGCGAAGTACCCGGTGAGCTGCGGGTCCGACATCATCTGCCAGCTCGGCGCGAGCAGTTTCATGTAGCGCTCGACGTAGAGGAACTGCTTGCCGATCAGCACCAGTTCGCGCGGCAGCTTGACGTCGTAGGCCTCGGCGAGCGTCGAAAGCTGCTTGCCGATCTCGGCGTAGCTCATATCGCCCAACGTCGACATCGTCAGCGGCGTCGCGAACTTCTCGAGATCCTTTGCCGCCTGCGCCTCGGGCTTCATGGTGCCGACGGCGCCCATCAGCACGACGATCTTGCCCGCCGCGGCGTGGTCCTTCTTCACCAGCAGGGCGTACACCAATTCCCGCAGCAGCCAACGGGTTCGCGGATCGATGCGGCCCATGATGCCGAAGTCGAAGAAGACGATCTTGCCGTCGTCGTCGACATAGAGGTTGCCCGCGTGCAGGTCACCGTGGAACAGGCCGTGCCGCAGTCCACCCTCGAAGACG
Organism: Mycolicibacterium celeriflavum; assembly: GCA_050205545.1. Classification (GTDB taxonomy): domain Bacteria; phylum Actinomycetota; class Actinomycetes; order Mycobacteriales; family Mycobacteriaceae; genus Mycobacterium; species Mycobacterium celeriflavum_A. The sequence goes on along the minus strand of JBNMQV010000001.1, from coordinate 279,845 downwards.
GAGAACAGCAGCGCCTTCACCAGTTCGGTGCCGTCGAAACCCTTCTGGCGGATGGTCTTGACGTCGTCGATGCGCGTGCCCTGGATGCGCTCCATCGTCAGCACCCGTTCACTGGTCAGGTCCCAATACACCTGCGGCACACGGATGTTCTTGCCCAGCGGCGAGGCGTGCATATGCGACACCCACGCGTCCATCGACTGCGCCTCGAGCCGGAAGTCCAGCTCCTCGGCGAGGTTGTCGGCGAAGTCGGCGACGACGTCCTGCGCGCTCAGGCGCTGACCCAACTTGGCGAACTCGACCAGACGCGCACCCCGTTTGAGGATCTGCAGGTCCGCTGCGACCCGCCTGCGGATGCCGGGTCGCTGGATCTTGACGACGACCTCTTCGCCGCTGTGCAGCGTGGCGTAGTGCACCTGCGCGATGGACGCGGACGCGAACGGCTCCTCGTCGAAGCTCTTGAATAGATTCGCGGGTTCGTCGCCGAGATCCTCGACGAACAGCTTGTGCACCTCTTTGGGGTCCGCCGGCGGAACCCGGTCCAGCAGGCTGCGGAACTCCTTCGACAGCGGTTCGCCGAACGCCCCGGGGCTCGACGCGATGATCTGGCCGAACTTGACGTAGGTGGGGCCCAGGTCGGCGAACGTCTGCGGGACCTGCTTGATGATCTTCTGCTGCAACGAACCGCGGCCGGTGAGCTTGGAAACCACCCGCGCGCCGGTCCTGGTTACCTGCCAACCCGTCGCGCCGATGCGGGCAGCCTCGATCGGCAGCGGGACCCTGTCCAGCTTGGCCCCGTCGCGGTGCTGCTGCTTTCGCGTGGCACTCATAGGGGCCAGTGTCTCAAAATCCGCGGTGGCCCGTGAAAACGTGTGGACGGGCTCACAGTGCGCGCCATGTGCGCCAACCGCGCCGAAACTGTATTCCCGCAGCCCGTTACTCGCACTTTTCCTGCTGGAACACAGTTTCGCGGCAACTCACGCCTCGGCGAAGCTGCGCTCGACCTCTTCGCGGCTCAGCACCTCGTCGTCGCCCAGCCGGTACGCCGGCAGCGTGTGCGGCACGTCGGTGCCCGATGCGACCCTGGCCTGGGCCTGCTGGAACTCGGGAATCGGGCCCTGCACCAGGTGCAGTCCGTTGATGACCGACCAGACCGTCGCCCTGCGCGTGGTGCGCTCGAGAATGTTCGGGTCCTTGTGCTGGATCAACTGCTTGGCCCAGCGCGGCATGGTGTCGCGGATGGCCCAGTTGATCGCGCTCTGCGCCAGCGGCAACCCCGGGCCTGTCGCGACCGCCGTGCCGTGCGTGACGGCCAACCGCGGCAGGTACGACTCGAGGCATTCGGCGACCTCGGCCTTGGTCTCGGGCAGATCGGTGCCGCCCAGCGCGTGGCCGACCCGCACGAACTCGCGGTAGTAGCGGTCGATCTTCTTGCCGCGCAACGGGTTCGGATGGTAGAGCTCGTGCGCGGTGGCCAGGCCCCACACCACGGTGGCGTAGTTCCAGCGCAGCCAGTCCGGGTCGTCGGCGTCGTAGCGGGCGCCGTCGGGGCGGGTGCCCTTGATGGTGTGGTGCATCGAACGCACCGCCTTGGCCAACCGCTCGGCGGTCTCGGTGGAGCCGTAAGCCGTTCCGATGAAAAACGCGATCGAGTGGCCGAGGCGGACCACGGCGCCCTTGGGATCGATCTCCGGTCGACCCACACCCTCTTCGTCGCGCTTCACGAGCCGCGAGTGGTGCATGCCCATCCAGTAGATCGACGGGTCCAGCCGTTCCATGAACGCGGCGCACTGCAGGCCGAAGATCAGCGCCTGCATATGCGAATGCACGTGCCAGACCGCGCTGCCGGGGCCGAACCAGCCCGGATCGCCGACCGGCGCGGCGAACTCCATGCCGCGGAAGTAGTTGCGACGCACGTCCTTGTCGAAGCGTTGATTGAGGAACTCACCGATGAGCTGGTGCGGCAGCAGAATCACGTCGGCTCCTAGGTTCCCGAATTCTGGTCACGGCTGTAGCCAGAATACATTTTGGTCACGTATGTGACCAGAGTCGACGCCCATCGGCCTACGCTGAGGGCCGTGAGCAGTCCGACGCGATGGGCCGGCGTGCCGCTGACGGACCGCCGCGCCGAACGCCGCGCCCAGCTGATCGATGCCGCCTTCCGGCTGTTCGGCGAGGGCGGCGAGGCCGCGCTGTCGGTGCGCTCGGTGTGTCGTGAATGCGGGCTGAACACGCGCTACTTCTACGAGAGCTTCGCCGACACCGACGACCTCCTCGGTGCGGTCTACGACCAGGTGAGCGCCCAGCTGGCGGAAGCGGTCGAGGCGGCCATGGCGCAGGCCGGCGACTCGCTGCGGGCCAGGACCCGGGCGGGCATCGCCGCGGTGCTCGGGTTCAGCTCCGAGGATCCGCGTCGCGGCCGCGTGCTGTTCACCGACGCGCGCTCGAATCCGGTGCTGGCGGCGCGCCGCGCGGCGACGCAGGACCTGCTGCGCGAAGGCGTGCTCACCGAGGGCTGGCGCCTACAGCCGGACACCGACTCGATCGCCGCCCTGGTCGGCGCGGCGATGTACACCGGCGCGATGGCCGAATTGGCGCAGCAGTGGCTGGCGGGCCGGCTGGGAACCGATCTGGACGCGGTCGTCGAGCACGCCGTCAGTCAGGTGCTGCGGTGACGAAGTTCTCCGTCAACGCCCCGACCACCGGGCTCCACACCGGCTCGGGAAGGTCGTGGCCCATGCCGTCGACGACGACGTAGCGGGCGCCGCCGACGGCCCGAGCGACGGTGCGGCCGTTGCGTGGCCGGACCATCGGGTCCTTCGAACCGTGGATCACGACGGTCGGTGCGCTGATGCGACGGGTGTAGGGCAGCAGGCTTCCGGTGCCGAGGATGGCGTCGAACTGGCGCAGCATGCCCTGCGGGTAGTCGCTGCGCTCACGCAGCTCACGCACCCGGCGCTGCAACTGTTCGGCCGGCGGTAAGAAGTTGGGGCCGTTGATGATCGCGACGTTGCGCACCTCGTGGGCGAGCCGCTGCTCGAGCGGCGCGTCGCGCGGCGGGGCGCCGAACGCCAACCGGATCACCCGAAGCGCCGGCAGCGACGAGAACGGTGTGCCCGCGCTCGTCATCACCAGTCCCAGCGAGGCCACCCGCCCGGGATGACGGCCGGCGAGCACCTGCGCGATCATCCCGCCCATCGACGCCCCGACGACGTGTGCCCGTTCGATGTCGAGGTGGTCGAGCAACCCGCGCACGTCTTCGGCGAGGTCGACGAGCGTGTACGGGACCGGGCTGCCGCGGCCCACGAGGTACCGCAGCACCCGCGGATACACCGAGCCGTCGGCGCGCTGTCCGTCCAACTTGGACGACAGCCCGGTGTCACGGTGGTCGAACCGGATCACCCGGTATCCCTGGTCGACCAACCGCGCGCAGAACCCGTCCGGCCACATCGGCAGCTGGGCTCCGACACCCATGATGAGCAGCACCGGCGGGTCGGCGGGGTCGCCGAGATCCTCGTAGAAGATCCCGACATTCCCGCAGACCGCGGTGCCGCTTCGAACGTGCATGCTGTGCTTTCTACACCTGACCGGTGACCGGCTGCTTACCCCACGGCGTCAGCCACGGTGTCGGCTCCCAGTCCTCGAGGCCGGCGAGGAGCTCGTAAAGCGTTGCGCCGTCGATGGTTTCGCGGATGATGTCGGCCTGGCCGGCGTGTCGGGCCAGTTCCTCGATGATGTGGAAGATCACCCAGCGCACCGACCACGCCGATATGTCCTTGGGAAACCACGGCACATGCGGCGGAATCGGCACTGCGGCGTTCAGGTCGGCGGTGTTGATCAACCGGATGGTCTCGGCGTTCTGCTCGTCGAATCTGGCGAGGATCTCGGCGAGCGTCTCGTCCTCACCCATGACGAACTCGCTCTGGTAGTCGGCCTGTTGCGCTTCCATTGGCCGGCGGTCGCTCTCGGTCATCTCCGGTGCCGCCGCCACGCGCTGCATCCATCCGCGTTGGCAGTTCGTCACGTGTTTGATCAGCCCGCCGATCGACAGTGCGCTGACCGACGGTGTCGACCGCGCTTGTTCGTCGGTCAGGCCGAACGCCACGGCGTGGAAGGCGTACTGCTGTGCGGCGACGTATTCACGCAGGCCTTCACGTTCGTCGGCGATTGGCGGGGGCATAGCGGTCATATCAATTTCCCTTCGGGTCGGTGTGGGCGTAAAGGTCTCGGATGCAGGCGATTTCGGCGCCGTGGTGGATGAACTCGCGATTGATGTGCAGGACGAGTGTAATGAGCGGGTAGTCGGCGTACGGACCTTCGGCGGGTCCACACGGGCGATTCAGGTCCTCGTCGGACAGCCCCCGGACACCCTCGATCCAGATGTTGTACTGCTCCTCGAGTTGTCGCAGCGCCGTCTCGGCGTCGGCGGCGTACCGCCACGACTGGTAGTCCGCGTAGGGCGCGCCGAAATGGCTGTGGTTGCGCATCGCGAACACGCCGACGATGACATGGGCCAGTCGCCAGGCGATCGTCGTGAACGGCGGCGGCGTCGGTTCGGGGTAGGCGAAGTCGATCGACCCGTCCGCGTGGACCGTCCAGCAGTTCGCGACGGGTTGCCAGAAGTACTCGTCGTCGGTGAGCCCCTGGAACCGGGGGCGCAGGAAGTTGGTCCAGTGGAAGTCGGTCTGGTCGGCCAGTTCGTCGGAGATCTTCGTACGCATGCCATCACTCTGGCAGGCTTATAGGACAGTTTCCGTCCTATGATTGAGGCAGGCTGCTTTCATGTCGGAGACGACGAGCCGGGTGCTACAGCTGCTGGGGCTGCTGCAGTCGCGGCGGGTGTGGACCGGTGAGGAGCTCGCCGAGCGGTTGGGGGTGACCACGCGCAGTGTGCGCCGCGACGTCGAGCGGCTGCGCGACCTCGGTTATCCAGTCCACGCCAGCAAGGGCCACGGCGGCGGTTATCAGCTCGGCGCCGGCGCGGCGCTGCCGCCGCTGCTGCTCGACCCCGACGAGGCCGTCGCGATGGCGGTCTGCCTGCGCCTGGCCGCGGGTGGAACGGTCGCGGGTGTCGGCGAAGCGGCATTGCGCGCGCTGAGCAAACTCGATCAGGTGATGCCATCGCGGCTGCGCTCGCAGGTGGCCGCGGTGCACGACTCGACCGTTACGCTGACCTCGTCCTCGGACGCCCCGGTCGAACCCGACGTGTTGATGACGCTCGCGCGGGCCTGCCGCGACCACGAGCACGTGACGGCCGGCTACGTCGACATCCGCGGCATCGCGTCCCAGCGCCGGCTCGAGCCCTATCAGCTGGTCACCACGGGACGGCGCTGGTACCTGCTCGCCTTCGACCGCGACAAGCAGGACTGGCGCAGCCTCCGGCTCGACCGGATGAACGACGTGCGCGCGCAGGGCAGCACGTTCGCGCCGCGCGAAGCGCCCGACGCCGCCGCCTACGTGCAGCGCTCGATCAGCAGCTCGCCGTACCGTTACGTCGCGCGTGTCCGATTCGACGCGCCGCAAAGCGTTGTCGCCCAGCACTTCTCACCGGCGTCGGTGACGATCGAGTCCGACGGTCCGGACACCTGCATCGTCACCGCCGGCGCCGACGATCCCGAACGCATGGTGCTCTACTTCGCGACGGTCGGATGCGGTTTCCGGGTGCTCTCGCCTCCGGAGGTGGTACGGGCGGTGGAGGCGGTCTCCGAGCGACTGCAACGAAGCGTCAGCCGGTGAGCTCCAGACGGTCGGCGAGCATCAGGAACGCCGAGGCGAACGGATTGTCGGCGGTCTCGACCCGCAGTTGCTCCCAGTCGAGCTGTTCGCGGACCGCCCGCACCGCGGGCAGCAACGCCGCGAAGTCGCAGTGGTGTTCGTTGAGGGAGTTGAGTTTCTCGCGCATCACCTCGGTGGGCGCCAGCACCCGCATCCGCACCGCCAGCACGTCGTACTCCGCGGCGGAGGTGATGGCGTCCTTGTCGACCGGGACGCCGTTGAGCCGGTGCAGGACGTCGATGACGAAATCGTCCTCGACGCACGCCTTGAACAACCAGTCCTCCGGTGTGCGCTCGATCCGGAAACCCGCTTCCTCCAACGTCGCCGCCGCCTTCTCGGTATCGGGTTCTGCGACCACGAAATCGACGTCGTGCACGGGTTCCGGACCGCCGAACACCCACAGCGCGTAGCTGCCACCCAGGGCGAAATCCGGGCCCTGGGCGCGCAACGCCGACGCCGCGCGTTTGAGCGCGTCGCGCAGATCATCGTTTCTCTGGGGCACTACTCTCCTGGGGCCGACTGATGGCCTAGCGGCCATTGTGGGTAGCTAGTACCCATGCAGATGCGGATGGCCACCTTCAACATCTTGCACGGCCGCAGCGTGCACGACGGGCTCGTTCACCGGGACCGCCTCGTACAGGCCGTCCGGGAACTCGACGCCGACGTCCTCGCCCTGCAGGAAGTGGACCTCGACCAGCCGCGTTCGGGAATGGCCGACCTGACCGCGGTCGCCGCCGAGGCGATGGGTGCGGTGAGCCACCGATTCGTCGCGGCGATCTCCGGCACACCGGGCGCCACCTGGATGGCGGCCACCGGCGACGAGCAGCCGGGAACCGCCGCCTACGGCATCGCGCTGTTGTCGCGGTTCCCCGCGGAATCGTGGCAGGTGCTACGGCTACCGCGGATCCCGGTGCCGTTTCCGATGTACCTGCCCGGACCGAACCGGGTGAAGATCGTCAACGAGGAGCCGCGCGCGGCGGTGGTCGGCCAGCTGAACACACCGCTGGGGCCGTTGACCGTCGCCAACACGCATCTGTCGTTCGTGCCGGGATGGAACCGGATGCAACTGCGGAGGCTGCTGCGCGACATGCGCGGCTTCCCGTCTCCGCGCGTGCTGATGGGCGATCTGAACATGGTGCCGCGGACGATCCGGAGGTGGACGCGTCTGCGCCCGCTCGCCGCTGAGGTCACGTTTCCGGCCGACGAGCCCGATCGGCAACTCGACCACATCGTCACCGACGATCGCGGCCTGCGGGTACAGCGGTGCTGTGCTCCGGAGCTTGCGATCTCGGACCACCGCGCCCTCGTCGTCGACGTGTACCGGGACTGACGGTCCTCATCGAAGTCGTTCCCGGCTTAGCGTGGGCACGCGAGTTTTGGCGATCTGCCCGCAGTTTCGGTCACCACCACCGCACACGCCGTAGGGTTTGGTTGTGCGGGTCATCTCGGCGGGGTCGACGGATCTGTTCGTCGGGCCCGCGGATGCGCCGCTGCAAATCGTGCGGATCGTTCACACCGACGGCGCGGGCGAAGTGCGTGTCGACGGTGACGGCCTGACGGGCCATGCCCGTGCGGTGGCCCAGGACGGCACCGTCGAGGTTCCGGTCGCAGTGGCCGACCCGGTTTCCGGTCAGCGGCGGCCTGCGCGGGTCGCGACGGTTGACGGCATCACACCGTTCGAGTTCACCGTCGCCGAACCCGGTTGGACGATGTACATGATCAGCCACTTTCACTACGACCCGGTGTGGTGGAACACCCAGGCCGCGTACACCAGCGTGTGGAGTGAGGACCCACCGGGCCGGTGCCGGCAGACCAACGGCTTCGATCTGGTCAGTGCGCATCTCGAAATGGCGCGCAGGGAACCGGAATACAAGTTCGTGCTGGCCGAGGTCGACTACCTCAAACCGTTCTGGGACACCCACCCCGAAGATCGTGAGGACCTGCGCCGGTTCATCGCCGAGGGGCGCGTCGAGATCATGGGCGGCACGTACAACGAGCCGAACACCAACCTGACCAGCCCCGAGACGACCATCCGGAATTTCGTGCACGGCATCGGCTTTCAGCGCGATGTGCTCGGTGCCGACCCGTCGACGGCCTGGCAACTCGACGCCTTCGGTCACGATCCGCAATTCCCCGGGATGGCCGCCGACGTCGGGTTGACGTCGAGTTCGTGGGCCCGCGGCCCGCACCACCAGTGGGGGCCGATGGCCGGAGGCGGGGACCCGGAGCGCATGCAGTTCAGCAGCGAGTTCGAGTGGCTCGCGCCGTCCGGGCGCGGGCTGCTGACGCATTACATGCCCGCCCACTACGCCGCCGGCTGGTGGATGGACTCGGCGCCGACGCTGGAGGCGGCCGAAGACGAAACCTATCGACTTTTCACGTCGCTGAAGAAGGTCGCGCTGACCCGCAACGTGCTCCTTCCCGTCGGCACCGACTACACGCCACCGAACAAGTGGGTCACCGAGATTCACCGCGACTGGAACGCCCGCTACACCTGGCCGCGATTCGTGTGTGCGCTGCCCAAGGAGTTCTTCGCCGCGGTGCGCGCCGAACTGGTCGAGCGCGGGGTCGAGGCGTCACCGCAGACCCGGGACATGAACCCGATCTACACCGGTAAGGACGTCTCCTACATCGACACCAAACAGGCCAACCGGGCAGCCGAAGACGTGGTGCTCGACGCCGAGAAGTTCGCGGTGTTCGCCGGGCTCCTCGGGGGTGCGACCTACCCTCAGGCGGCGTTGGCCAAGGCCTGGGTCCAACTGGCGTACGGTGCGCACCACGATGCGATCACCGGTTCGGAATCCGATCAGGTGTACCTCGACCTGCTGACCGGTTGGCGCGACGCGTGGGAACTGGGTAGAGCGGCCCGCGACCACGCGCTGGCGGTGCTCTCCGGCGCGGTCGAGGATTCCGTCGTCGTGTGGAATTCCGTCGCGCACAAGCGCACCGACGTCGTCACCGCCCGCATCCCGGAACCGAGCACAGCGGTGCGCGTGGTCGATTCCGCGGGTGACGAAATCCCGGCCCACGTCGAACACGATGGGCGGACGGTCAGCTGGCTCGCCCGTGACGTGCCGTCGTTGGGCTGGCGGTCCTACCGGCTCGAGCAGGCGGACGGGACGTCGGAATGGGAACCTCTGAGCGGGAACGAGATTGGTAACGATCACTACCGCCTGCGGGTGGACCCGTCACGGGGCGGTGCGGTGGATTCGCTGGTGGAATGCGCTTCGGGCCGAACTCTGATCGCTGATGGCCAGGTCGGCAACGAGCTGGTGGTGTATGACGAGTATCCGGCGCATCCGGAGGCCGGTGAGGGGCCGTGGCACCTGCTGCCCAAGGGTCCGATGGTGCGGTCCTCGTCGTCGACCGCGACGGTGCAGGCCTATCGCGGGCCGCTCGGCGAACGGCTCGTGGTGCGCGGCGCCATCGGCGATGTGCTGCGCTACACCCAGGTGCTCACGCTCTGGCAAGGCGTGGCGCGCGTCGACTGCCGGACCACGATCGACGAGTTCACCGGCGCCGACCGGTTGTTGCGGCTGCGCTGGCCGTGCCCGGTACCCGGCGCCATGTCGGTCAGCGAGGTCGGCGATGCGGTGATCGGGCGCGGGTTCGCCCTGCTGCACGAAGACGGTGGCGACGCGGTCGACGCCGCGAAACATCCGTGGACGCTGGACAACCCGGCGTACGGCTGGTTCGGGTTGTCGTCGGCGATGCGGGTGCGAATCGGCGACGGGTGCCGCGCGGTGTCGGTGGCCGAGGTGATCGCGCCTGCGGAGAACGACTCGGCGTCGGCGCGACCGCTGATGGTGGCGCTCGCGCGCGCCGGTGTCACCGCGACGTGCAGCGGCGCCGACAAGCCGCGCTACGGCGACCTCACCGTCGATTCGAACCTCCCCGATATGCGGATCGCGCTCGGCGGTCCGGACCAGAATCGCTTCACCGCAGCGCTTCTCGAGGCCGTCGGCTCCTCCTACGCCGACGGGCTGAAGCGGCAACTCGATGCCACCGGTACGGCGAAGGTCTGGATCCCCGCCGACGCGCCGCTGACCGAGACGTGGGTGCCGAGCGCCGATCTGCGCGACTTGCGGGCGCTGCCGGTGCTGGTTCTGGCGGGGCCGACATTGGACGATGTCGTCACCGCGGTGGTAGACGATCTGGCCGACTGGGAGATCGCCGTCGATCAGGCGGTGCCGGTCGACGCCGAACCGTTCGAGGACCGTACGGTCGCGCTGCTCAATCGCGGCCTACCCGGCTTCGCCGTCGAATCGGACGGGACACTGAACCTGTCGCTGATGCGGTCCTGCACCGGATGGCCGTCGGGCACCTGGATCGACCCGCCGCGACGCGCGGCGCCGGACGGGTCGAACTTCCAATTGCAGCACTGGACCCACACATTCGACTATTCGCTGGTCTCCGGTGGCGGCGACTGGCGCAGCGCCGACATCCCCGCTCGCAGCGCCGAATTCTCGCAGCCGCTGCTGGCGGTGACGGACAAGTGGGGCGAACCGGGTGCGCTGCCGTCCTCCGGTTCGCTGTTGGAGATCCAGCCGGCGGGCTCCGTGCGACTCGGCGCCCTGAAGGCCGCGGGCAACCCCCTCGCGGGCGGCAGCGCGCGTCCGACCCATCCATCCGACGGGGTCGCGATGCGATTGGTCGAAACAACCGGAGCGACAACCGATGTCACGGTCACCTCGGGGCTGCGTCGCGTCTCCGCCGCCGTCCGGGTCGACCTGCTCGAACGACCGCGCGTACAGGAGGTGACACCGGACGGTCTGTCGCTGCACGGCTTCGAGATCGCCACCGTGCTGGCGCGGTTCAACCTGCCCCAGGTCCTGCAGGCCGACCATGCGGTGCTGGCGCCGGACGCCGAGGAGGCGCAGCCGCTCTACGCCCGGTACTGGTTGCACAACCGGGGCCCGGCGCCCCTCGGCGGCCTGCCGGCGGTCGCACACCTCCATCCGCAACACGTCGTGGCATCGGATTCTGTTGTGCAGCTTCGGCTCACGGTGGCCAGCGACTGCTGCGACGAGGTACTGCACGGACGGGTGCGGTTGCTGTGTCCGGACGGCTGGGCGGCGCAACCCGCGGTGCTTCCGTTCATGTTGCCGCCCGGCGAATACCTGGACACCAGCGTGAGCGTGACACCGCCGAACGGGGTGTCGCCCGGCTTGTATCCGATACGGGCCGAACTCGCGTTGACGGGTGCGCACGTCTCCATCCCGCCGTCATGGCACCAGGTGGTCGAGGACGTGTGCGTCGTCGCGGTCGACGCTCCGCCGGACCACAGTCTGCTGCGACTGGTCGACGGACCGCAGCCCGTCGACGTGGTGGCCGGCGAAACCGGGCGGCTGACGGTGACCGTCGCCACCGACGCCTGCGCCGACATCGCCGTCGAAGCCCACCTCATCAGCCCCTGGGGTACGTGGGAGTGGTTGGGACCGGCGGCTTCCGGCGTCGAGCTGGCCGCCGGCGGCACCGCCGAGATCGGTTTTGACGTCGCCCCGCCGGAGTGGGTCGAGCCGGGGCAGTGGTGGGCGCTGATCCGGCTGGCGGCCGCCGGACAGCTGGTGTACTCACCCGCGGTGGAGGTGACGGTTCGGTGAGCCACCCGTGGTCCGGAATCGCCGCGACCGTCGACGGTGTGCCGGTCTCGCTCGGCGAGGTCGACGCGCGCGAAGCGTCACTGCGCGCGTCGCGGATCGCCTCCGCGCTGCCGCGACCCGGCACCAGCGAAGGTCGACAACTGCGTCGCTGGCTGACCCAGCTTCTGGTCGCCGAACGCGTGGTGGCGGGGGAGGCCGCGGCGCGGGGCTTGATCACCGACGGCGCGCCGACGGAGGCCGAAGTGCTGCCGGATGTGACCGTGCGGATGGAGATCGGCAGCGTGGCGGCCTCGGTGCTCGGCGACCCGCTTGCCCGTGCCGTGTACGCGGAGCTGACGGCGGATGTTGACGTCACCGACGACGAGGTGGCGTCGTACCGAGAGCGAAACCCGTTGCGGTTCAACACGAGGGAAGAGGTCGCCGAGCATCTGCGGGCCGCTGCCCGGCGCCGGGCGTTCCGACTCTGGCTGGACGCGCGGTGTGCCTCCATCGTCGAGCTTGCGCCCGGATACGAACATCCCGGTGACCCCCGACAACCCGACAACACCCACCGGCACTGATGGCCGATCTCACCTTGGCGCTCGACGTCGGCGGCACGAAGATCGCCGTCGGCCTCGTCGACGACGCGGGCGCGCTCGTGCACCAGGCGAAGCTGCCGACTCCCGACGGTGATGCGGAAACGATTTGGGCGGTGGCGGATTCGCTGCTCACCGAGGCGCTGGCGACCGCCGGCGGACGGGTCCGCGGCGTCGGGATCGCCTCGGCCGGGCCGATCGACCTGACTGCGGGAACGGTGAGCCCGATCAACATCGCGGCGTGGGAAAGGTTTCCGATCGTCGAGCGGGTGTCGATGACGATCGGCGGGCCGGTGCGTCTGGCGGGCGACGGTCTGTGCATGGCGATGGGGGAGCACTGGCGCGGTGCGGGCCGCGCCGCGGATTTCCTCCTCGGGATGGTCGTCTCGACCGGTGTCGGAGGCGGGTTGGTGCTCGACGGCGCACCGTACGACGGCCGCACCGGCAACGCCGGGCACGTCGGGCACGTCGTCGTCGACCCGGACGGCGCACCCTGCACGTGTGGCGGGCGCGGCTGCGTGGAGACGATCGCCGCGGGCCCGCGGATGGCGCAGTGGGCGCGCGAGCACGGGTGGGATGCGCCCGCCGAAGCCGACGCCAAAGAGTTGGCCGATGCCGCCTACGCCGGGGACGACGTCGCGCTGCGGGCCTTTCGCCGCGGCGCGGTGGCCGTCGGCGCGATGATCGCGGCAGTCGGGGCGGTGTGCGACCTCGACCGCGTCGTGATCGGCGGCGGCGTCGCCAAGGCCGGTGCGCTGCTGTTCGATCCTGTACGGGAAGCGCTCGCCGCCTACGCCGGACTGGACTTCATCCGCGGGATCGAGGTGGTGCCCGCCGAGCTCGGAGGTGACGCGGGCCTGGTCGGCGCGGCCGCTCTCTTGCGCGAGGATTTCTTGCGCGAGGAGACGTAAACCTGCCTCTTTTCGCGATTTTTTGGGCAGTTTTGCGTCTGTCCCCTACTGGCGTGTGGGCCCTCACCGGGAGAAGTCTCGGGCGTTTTGGCTGATCGGCGGGCGGCAGGCTATTCTGAACGGCGTTCCACCGAAGACCGTCGGTCACCGAGCAATCGGTTGAAGGTCCGGGATAACCCCGGCGGCCCACGCAGGAGGACGAGGCCAACGCTCATCGCTGCGCCCCGACCTGTCTGCGTCGGGGCGTTCGTCGTTTTCCGGCCCTGGCGCCATGCCCTCCGACCGATGGTCACCCACTACGAGGAGGCATGCATGGCCAAGGCTGACAAGGCCACCGCGGTTGCCGACATCGCCGAGCAGTTCAAGGAGGCTTCGGCGACGCTCGTCACCGAGTACCGCGGGCTGACGGTGGCCAACCTCAGGGACCTTCGCCGCTCGCTCGGTGATTCCGCCACCTACACGGTCGCCAAGAACACGCTGGTCAAGCGTGCCGCGGCGGAGGCGGGCATCGAAGGGCTCGACGAGTTGTTCGTCGGTCCCACCGCGATCGCGTTCGTCAAGGGCGAGGCCGTCGACGCCGCCAAGGCGATCAAGAAGTTCGCCAAGGACAACAAGGCCCTCGTCATCAAGGGCGGCTATATGGACGGCCGCCCGCTGAGCGTGTCCGAGGTCGAGCGCATCGCCGACCTGGAGTCGCGCGAGGTGCTGCTGGCCAAGCTGGCCGGCGCGATGAAGGCGAACCTGTCCAAGGCCGCCGGTCTGTTCAACGCTCCGGCGTCGCAGGTCGCCCGGCTGGCCGCCGCTCTGGAAGAGAAGAAGGCCGGCGAAGAAGCCGCTTAACCACCCCCGACCTGCGATTTGTCGCGTACGGATCGCAATCAGAAGTAAGTAAGGAAAGGACCAAAAATGGCCAAGCTGTCCACCGACGAGCTGCTCGACGCGTTCAAGGAACTGACGCTGCTGGAGCTCTCCGAGTTCGTCAAGAAGTTCGAGGAGACCTTCGAGGTCACCGCCGCTGCTCCGGTCGCCGTCGCGGCTGCCGGCCCCGCCGCCGGTGGTGCCCCCGCCGAGGCCGCCGAGGAGCAGTCCGAGTTCGACGTCATCCTCGAGGGCGCCGGCGACAAGAAGATCGGCGTCATCAAGGTCGTCCGTGAGATCGTCTCCGGCCTGGGCCTCAAGGAGGCCAAGGACCTCGTCGACGGCGCTCCCAAGCCGCTGCTCGAGAAGGTCGACAAGGCCGCGGCCGACGACGCCAAGGCCAAGCTCGAGGCCGCCGGCGCGACGGTCACCGTCAAGTAACACCCGGCATTACCACAACTGTGGGGTCGATCCAGCAAACGGGTCGGCCCCACAGTCGTTTTCTCGATGGGTCACAATCTGACCCCAGACGCGTGTTGTGGCCAGCAGGGGTAGGCTACAGTGACTCAAGCCACAAGCGAGAAGCGTGTGGCGTGACGAAGATTGGCGGAAGGATCTCGCGTGGGCATTGGTATCCAGATTGAAGGACTGACCAAGTCCTTCGGCCCCCAGCGAATCTGGGAGGACGTCACTTTCGACTTGCCGCCGGGTGAGGTGAGCGTTCTGCTCGGCCCCTCGGGTACCGGTAAATCCGTGTTCTTGAAGTCCCTCATCGGGCTGCTGCGCCCCGAGCGCGGCAAGATCATCGTCGACGGCACCGACGTGATTCAGTGCACCGCCAAGGAGCTCTACGAGATCCGCACGCTGTTCGGCGTGATGTTCCAGGACGGCGCGCTGTTCGGCTCGATGAGCCTCTACGACAACACCGCTTTCCCCTTGCGTGAGCACACCAAGAAGAAGGAAAGCGAGATCCGCCAGATCGTCATGGAGAAGCTCGAGCTGGTCGGTCTGGCCGGCGACGAGAACAAGTTCCCCGGCGAGATCTCCGGCGGTATGCGCAAGCGTGCCGGCCTGGCCCGCTCGTTGGTGCTCGACCCGCAGATCATCCTCTGCGACGAGCCCGACTCGGGTCTGGACCCGGTTCGTACCGCCTACCTGAGCCAGCTGCTGATCGACATCAACGCGCAGATCGACTGCACGATCCTGATCGTGACCCACAACATCAACATCGCCCGCACCGTGCCCGACAACATGGGCATGCTGTTCCGCAAGCATTTGGTGATGTTCGGGCCGCGCGAAGTGCTGTTGACCAGCGACGAGCCCGTCGTCCGGCAGTTCCTCAACGGTCGCCGCATCGGTCCGATCGGTATGTCCGAGGAGAAGGACGAGTCGACGATGGCCGAAGAGCAGGCCATGATCGACGCCGGTCACCACGACGGTGGTGTCGAAGAGATCGAGGGTGTGCCGCCGCAGATCCAGGCGACGCCCGGTATGCCGGAGCGCCAGGCCGTCTATCGCCGGCAGGCCCGGGTGCGCGAGATCATGCACACCCTGCCACCCAAGGCGCAGGAAGCCATTCGCGACGATCTCGAGGGCACCCACCAGTACCAGGCGCATTCGATCCCGGATCCCGACGGCGCCACCACCCGGCATCGTGCGGTCGAGGACGACGCCCCGACCGGCGCCATCCCGCGCGCTCAGCAGTAAGCCGGAGCCGTGGACGTCGAGCCCAGGGCTCGCGTTCAACAGGGTCGCACTCAGAAAGCCGGCCTTCAGAAAACCACGTTCTGCCGGATCTGCGAGCCGCTGTGCGGCATGATCGCGACCGTCGAAGACGGCCGGCTCGTCGAACTGCGCCCCGATAGGGACCATCCGCTCTCGGCGGGGTTCGCCTGCCAGAAGGGCATCGCGTTCGCCGAGGTGGTCAACGACCCCGACCGCGTCACCACGCCGCTGCGGCGACGCGCAGACGGCGGCTTCGAATCAGTCGGCTGGGACGAGGCGATGACGGGCATTGCAGCCCGGCTGACCGACATCCACCGCAGATACGGCGCCGGTGCGATCGGCTGGTACTTCGGCAACCCGGGCGCGTTCAGCTACTCCTACACGCTGGCCCTCAACACGCTGATGGCCGGATTCGGGCTCGGACTGCACGTGTTCACCGCCGGCTCACAAGACGTCAACAACCGCTTTGTCGCCAGCCAGTTGCCTCTACGGGTCGCCGCTCACGCTGCCCGTGCCCGACGTGCTGCGCACGGACCTGCTCGTCGTGATCGGCGCGAACCCGGTCATCTCGCACGGCAGCGTGCTGACGGTTCCCCGGATCCGCGATCGCATGCACGACATCGTCAAACGCGGCGGGCGGGTGCTGGTGATCGACCCTCGAAGGACCGAGACCGCGGCCCAGTTCGAGTGGCTGGGCATCGTCCCCGACGGCGACGCTTTTCTGCTGCTGTCCCTGCTGCACGTGATGTTCGGCGCGGGCCTGGTCGACCGGGCGAGGCTGATCCGGCAGGCCGACGGCGCCGAGTGGCTCGAGCGGATGGCTGCGCCGTTCAGCCCCGAGTCCACCGAGGCGCACACCGGGATCGACCCGTCCACGGTGCGCGGCCTGGCCCGCGACCTCGTGCGCACCGAACGGGCCGCGGTGTACGGCCGCGTCGGCACCAGCATCGGGGAGAACGGGACGCTGACGACCTACCTGCTGGACGCGGTCAACCTCGTTGCCGGAAACCTCGATGTGCCCGGCGGCAGCATGTTCGGCCGGTTCGGGCTACCGGGCGAGCGGTGGCTGAACATGGTGGGCGGGGCCCTGTTGCGCACCGTCTACCGTCGCAGACGTTCGCGCGTTGGCGGATTCCCCTCCGTCCTCGGGTCCGAACCTGCGGGCGTGATGGCCAAGGAGATCACCACGCCGGGCCGCGGACAGGTCAGGGCGCTGTTCGTCGGCGCGGGCAATCCGGTGCTGTCGGTGCCCAACGGCGACGAGCTGGAGACCGCGCTGGAGTCCCTGGAGCTGATGGTCGGGATCGACCTCTACATCAACGAGACGTTGGCGCACTGCGACTACGTGCTGCCCGCGACGTCGATATACGAGCGTGACGACTTCCCGCTGCCGTTCCAGAACCTTCAACCCACCCCGTTCCGGCAGGCCACCGAGGCCGTCATCGCGCCGGTGGGGCAGGCCCGTGCGGAGTGGGAGATCATCGACGACCTCACCGCCAGGATGTGGCGATCGACGCCCGGGCTGACGCTGCTCGCCGTGATGCGAAAAGCGTTGTCCGCGTTCGGTGTTCGACTCACGCCGCGAATGCTGGTCGACGCGGTGATCCGGCTCGCGGAGGGCGGCGACCGGTTCGGCCTGCGTCGCGGATTGAGCTTTTCCAAGCTCACCGCGAACCATCCGCACGGCACCGTACTCGCCGACCATCTGCGTGCCGGCGTGCTGCGCGACATCGTCGTCTACCGCGGTCGCCGGGTGCGACTGCGCCACGACGAGATCGCCACCGAAGTCGACAAGCTGTCACGCCGCAGCGCCGTCGACGGGTATCCGATGCGGCTGATCGGCATGCGCGAGGCGCGGTCGGAGAACTCGTGGATGCACAACTCGCCGCTGCTGATGCGCGGTGAGCGCACGCACCGGGCGCGCATGCACGTCGACGACGCGGCCGCCGCGGGCATCGTCGACGGCGACACCGTCCGCATCACGTCGCCGCACGGCCAGATCGAGCTGCCCGTCCTCGCCACCAAGGACATCGTCGCCGGGGTGATCGCGGTCCCCCACGGTTGGGGGCACAAGGGCACGGCCGGATGGCGCGTCGCCAACGACGCCGGCGGCGCCAACGTCAACCGATTGATGTCCAGCGATCCGGCCGACATCGAAAGCCTGGCCGGGATGGCCCGGTTGACCGGCGTGCCGGTGCGCGTGGAACGGGCCGACCGCGCGGCCGCGCAACCCGTGCGCGCGCAAACTTTCGCATAAGCCCGATCCACGGCCAGCAAACCCGTTATCTTTCTCCCGTCGTCGAGCGGGAGAGGTCATGGTCGACCGGTTTCTGATGTGGTTGAGCGCGGGCGTGGTCACCGCGGGGATGTCGGCGGCGATGCTCGTCGGCGCGGGCGTGGCGGTCGCGGACGACGGCCCGTCGTCGGGCGCCGGTGCATCGGACACCTCCGAGTCGTCGAATTCGACTGACAGCACCAAGGATTCGGTCAGCCCTCCGTCCTCGACGGCCAGCGGTGCCCGCACGTCCGCGCCGACCTCCACCGGTACGACGGATGGCGCGCCGCGCACCCGGGTCGGCGCCAAGCGCCCCGATGAGGCGGCGGACGACGCCAAGAAGTCCGACACCGAGCGCGCGACGGACGGCAGGCGCGACCGGAAGACGCCCGGGCCGGGACGCAAGGATGCCGACGCCGCGGCAACGCAGGCAAACGACACCGAGGCCCCGGCGAAGGAAGACGACGGCCCGGCCAAGGAAGACGACGGCGCAACCGGCGAAGCCGCGGTCGACGGCATGGCCCCGGAGGGAGCCGACGCCGAGGTTGTCGACCAGGTGATCCCGGAGGAGGAGGCGGCGGTCGAGGAGGTCGTCGCGAAGTCGCGTTCGGATCGCGACGAGACCGCCGAGCAGGCGACGGCCGTGGTCTCGCGGAACGCCGCCCGCATCGCCGCCGACGACACCGCGGCGCGGACCGTCACCGATAAGACCGCTGATAAGACCGCCGCCACCGCGGTCGTCGACGCCGAGATCGACGACGGCGTCCAGTCCCCAGAAGAGCGCACGACGGTCGTCGTCGACGAGCCGATCGAGGACCCCGTCGAACTGGAATTCGCCGTCCAGCCGATCGCCTTCGCAACAGCGTCGCCGGCCGTGACGACCGTGACGGCACCCCAGATCCCGAACATCATCCGGGTGATCGGCACGATCGTGTTCGACCTCTACGGCCTGGCCACCCGAATCTTCGGCGGTCCGCCGATCCTGCCGGCGAACAGTACGGTCACCGTGCGCTCCTCGACGTTGCGGATCGACTGCGCGTGCGCCGAGGGTGAAGGGCAGGAGGTGCCCGCCGACTGGTACATCCCCAAGACCGCCGAAGGCGCCCCGCCACCGGACCGGATGATCTACCTCCAGCACGGCTTCCTGGCCACCGGCCCCTGGTACAG
Source organism: Mycolicibacterium celeriflavum (assembly GCA_050205545.1). Lineage (GTDB taxonomy): Bacteria > Actinomycetota > Actinomycetes > Mycobacteriales > Mycobacteriaceae > Mycobacterium > Mycobacterium celeriflavum_A. The sequence goes on along the minus strand of JBNMQV010000001.1, from coordinate 260,959 downwards.
CCATACCGCGGCGACGTTGGCCGAACGCACGAACAGCATCGTGGTCGCGCCGACGATCACCTCGAACTTCTTTGCCCTAGACGGGTGTTGGCTCGGGGGCGCGCCGATGCACGAGGCGATGGCGGGATTGTTCGACAAGCGCAACGACGCACTCGCCGACAGCGCCCGCGCGGCCGGCTATGACGGCCGAATCCCCGATCGCGTGGTGTTGATGGGTCACTCGCTCGGCGGCGGCGCGGTGTCCGGTATCGCCGGGCACATGGCCGACGACTCCCGCATCGACCGGCTCGCGGGGGTCGTACTACTCGACGGCGTCGCCCTCGGCGATCCCGCGCGGATGACGGCGTCGCTGAGGAACGTCCCGCTCGACATTCCCATCTATCAGCTCGCCGCGCCGGTCTACATGTGGAACAACTTCGGCGCCGGTCTGGACGCGCTCGCCGCCGCACGCCCGACCGGATTCATCGGCGTGACGCTGGTCAACGGCTCGCACGTCGACGCCATGCGGGGCGGCAATCCCCTCATCCAGTTCGGCCAGGAGCTGGTCGCGGGATTCTCGCGACCCGAGAACTCCGCGGCCGCGCAGATGTTGATGGTGGGCTGGGTCAACGACATGTTCGACCCCACCGGTGACGACGGGCTCTACCTCGAGCGCGGCGAGCGGTACAGCTTCGACACCCCGGCCGGAAGGGCCACCGTCGTCGCGCTGCCCAACACCCTGACCAAGCCGTTCCTGCTGAACTTCCTGCGCCCGTTCATGTCGCTCGCCAATGGGCTCTTCAGCCTCGATCCGGTGTGCGTCCGCGAATCGGTCGGCTCGGCGGGGGCCGGACACTGCGGCGACACGATCGCCGCCTGAGCGTAAAAGTCCACAACAAGCCGTGTTATCTCTTGACGGAAGGCCGCCGAGGGGTCAATCTGTTGGGCAGCAATGTATGGACGGATGAGAAGGATTGAGCGCCAGCCAGCGCCTCGATGCGTTCCATACATGCGGTTGGGTTGCCGATGTTGAGGAATACGCCGTCCTGCGGTACTGTTGGACGTTGCGCTGGCTGCATCCTGCCCACCTAAACCCGCACCTGACACCGAAGTCCTAGCCTGAGCCCAGCTCAGTGATCTAGTCGCGTGCCGTGCGTTCGGGAAGTTTGTGGTCGTGAGTGGCCAGCCGAACCGACGCAGATATAGCGACGAACGGACCGGTGGTCACCGGCACGATAGTCGCATGAGGTGCTGGAAGGATGCATCTTGGCAGGGTCCCGCCCAAGCAAGACAGCAGAAGCTACGAAAAACTCCGTCCCAGGAGCACCAAACCGAATTTCTTTTGCAAAGCTCCGTGAGCCCCTCGAGGTTCCCGGGCTTCTTGACGTTCAAACCGAGTCCTTTGAATGGCTGATCGGCTCCGACGCCTGGCGTGAAAAGGCCAAGGAGCGCGGCGAAGAGAATCCGGTCGGTGGTCTCGAAGAGGTGCTCTCCGAGCTGAGCCCGATCGAGGACTTCTCCGGCTCGATGTCGCTGTCCTTCTCCGATCCGCGCTTCGACGAGGTCAAGGCCCCCGTCGACGAGTGCAAAGACAAGGACATGACGTACGCGGCCCCGCTGTTCGTCACGGCCGAGTTCATCAACAACAACACCGGTGAGATCAAGAGCCAGACGGTCTTCATGGGCGACTTCCCGATGATGACCGAGAAGGGCACGTTCATCATCAACGGCACCGAGCGTGTCGTGGTGAGCCAGCTGGTCCGGTCGCCGGGCGTCTACTTCGACGAAAACATCGACAAGTCCACCGAGAAGACGCTGCACAGCGTCAAGGTGATCCCCGGCCGCGGCGCGTGGCTGGAGTTCGACGTCGACAAGCGCGACACCGTCGGTGTGCGCATCGACCGCAAGCGCCGTCAGCCGGTCACCGTGCTGCTCAAGGCGCTCGGCTGGACCAACGAGCAGATCACGGAGCGCTTCGGCTTCTCCGAGATCATGATGTCGACGCTGGAGAAGGACAACACCGCCGGCACCGACGAGGCGCTGCTCGACATCTACCGCAAGCTGCGCCCGGGCGAGCCGCCGACCAAGGAGTCCGCGCAGACCCTGCTGGAGAACCTGTTCTTCAAGGAGAAGCGCTACGACCTGGCCCGCGTCGGCCGCTACAAGGTCAACAAGAAGCTGGGCATCACCGAGAACCCGGCGCAGACCACGTCCACCACGCTGACCGAAGAGGACGTCGTCGCCACCATCGAGTACCTGGTGCGCCTGCATCAGGGCGACAAGACGATGACCGTCCCGGGCGGTGTCGAGGTGCCGGTCGAGGTTGATGACATCGACCACTTCGGCAACCGTCGCCTGCGCACCGTCGGCGAGCTGATCCAGAACCAGATCCGCGTTGGCCTGTCCCGCATGGAGCGCGTCGTGCGTGAGCGCATGACCACCCAGGACGTCGAGGCGATCACGCCGCAGACCCTGATCAACATCCGTCCCGTCGTGGCGGCGATCAAGGAGTTCTTCGGCACCAGCCAGCTGTCGCAGTTCATGGACCAGAACAACCCGCTGTCGGGCCTGACCCACAAGCGCCGCCTGTCGGCGCTGGGCCCGGGCGGTCTGTCCCGTGAGCGCGCCGGCCTCGAGGTCCGCGACGTGCACGCCAGCCACTACGGCCGCATGTGCCCGATCGAGACGCCGGAAGGTCCGAACATCGGCCTGATCGGCTCGCTGTCGGTGTACGCGCGGGTCAACCCGTTCGGCTTCATCGAGACGCCCTACCGCAAGGTCAAGGACGGTGTCGTCACGGATGACATCGAGTACCTGACCGCCGACGAGGAGGACCGCCACGTCGTGGCGCAGGCCAACTCGCCGATCGATGAGAACGGCCGCTTCGTCGAGGAGCGCGTCCTCGTCCGCCGCAAGGGTGGCGAGGTCGAGCAGATCTCGTCGAGCGAGGTCGACTACATGGACGTCTCGCCGCGCCAGATGGTGTCGGTCGCGACGGCGATGATCCCGTTCCTCGAGCACGACGACGCCAACCGTGCCCTGATGGGTGCCAATATGCAGCGCCAGGCGGTTCCGCTGGTGCGCAGCGAGGCCCCGCTGGTCGGCACCGGTATGGAGTTGCGCGCCGCGATCGACGCCGGTGACGTCGTCGTCGCCGACAAGGCGGGCGTGATCGAGGAGGTCTCGGCCGACTACATCACCGTGATGGCCGACGACGGCACCCGGCACACCTACCGGATGCGCAAGTTCGCGCGCTCGAACCACGGCACCTGCGCCAACCAGCGTCCGATCGTCGACGCCGGCCAGCGTGTCGAGGCGGGCCAGGTCATCGCCGACGGGCCGTGCACCGAGAACGGTGAGATGGCGCTGGGCAAGAACCTGCTCGTGGCGATCATGCCGTGGGAGGGCCACAACTACGAGGACGCGATCATCCTCTCCAACCGTCTGGTGGAGGAGGACGTGCTCACCTCGATTCACATCGAGGAGCACGAGATCGACGCCCGCGACACCAAGCTGGGCGCCGAGGAGATCACCCGGGACATCCCGAACGTCTCCGATGAGGTGCTGGCCGACCTCGACGAGCGCGGCATCGTCCGCATCGGCGCCGAGGTCCGCGACGGCGACATCCTGGTCGGCAAGGTCACCCCGAAGGGTGAGACCGAGCTGACCCCGGAGGAGCGGCTGCTGCGTGCGATCTTCGGTGAGAAGGCGCGCGAGGTCCGCGACACGTCGCTCAAGGTGCCGCACGGTGAGTCCGGCAAGGTCATCGGCATCCGCGTGTTCAGCCGCGAGGATGACGACGAGCTGCCCGCCGGCGTCAACGAGCTGGTCCGCGTCTACGTCGCGCAGAAGCGCAAGATCTCCGACGGCGACAAGCTGGCCGGGCGCCACGGCAACAAGGGCGTCATCGGCAAGATCCTGCCCGTCGAGGACATGCCGTTCCTGCCGGACGGCACCCCGGTGGACATCATCTTGAACACCCACGGTGTGCCGCGTCGTATGAACATCGGTCAGATCCTGGAGACCCACCTCGGGTGGGTCGCCAAGAGCGGCTGGAAGATCAACGGCTCGCCCGATTGGGCGAACGCGTTGCCCAAGGAACTGCTCGAGGCCGAGCCGGGGAGCATCGTCTCCACGCCGGTGTTCGACGGTGCCCGGGAAGCCGAGCTGCAGGGTCTGCTCGGGGCCACGCTGCCCAACCGCGACGGCGAGACGCTCGTCGACGAGGACGGCAAGGCGATGTTGTTCGACGGCCGCAGTGGCGAACCGTTCCCGTATCCGGTGACGGTCGGCTACATGTACATCCTCAAGCTGCACCACTTGGTGGACGACAAGATCCACGCTCGCTCCACCGGCCCGTACTCGATGATCACCCAGCAGCCGCTGGGCGGTAAGGCGCAGTTCGGTGGCCAGCGGTTCGGCGAGATGGAATGTTGGGCCATGCAGGCCTACGGTGCGGCGTACACGCTGCAGGAGCTGTTGACCATCAAGTCCGACGACACTGTCGGCCGGGTCAAGGTGTACGAGGCGATCGTCAAGGGCGAGAACATCCCCGAGCCCGGTATTCCGGAGTCGTTCAAGGTGTTGCTCAAGGAACTGCAGTCGCTGTGCCTCAACGTCGAGGTGCTGTCGTCGGACGGCGCCGCGATCGAGATGCGCGACGGCGACGACGAGGACCTCGAGCGCGCCGCGGCGAACTTGGGAATCAACCTGTCGCGCAACGAATCTGCGTCCGTGGAAGACCTTGCCTAGATCTTTCCGATTGAATTTTTCTAGTCCCGAAAGGGGAAAGGGAGTTACGTGCTAGACGTCAACTTCTTCGATGAGCTCCGCATCGGTCTCGCCACCGCCGACGACATCCGTCAGTGGTCCTACGGCGAGGTCAAGAAGCCGGAGACCATCAACTACCGCACGCTGAAGCCGGAGAAGGACGGCCTGTTCTGCGAGAAGATCTTCGGACCGACTCGCGACTGGGAGTGCTACTGCGGCAAGTACAAGCGCGTCCGCTTCAAGGGCATCATCTGTGAGCGCTGCGGCGTCGAGGTGACTCGCGCCAAGGTGCGCCGTGAGCGGATGGGCCACATCGAGCTGGCCGCGCCCGTCACGCACATCTGGTACTTCAAGGGTGTGCCCTCGCGTTTGGGCTACCTGCTGGACCTGGCGCCGAAGGATCTCGAGAAGATCATCTACTTCGCCGCCTACGTCATCACCGCTGTCGATGACGAGATGCGCCACAACGAGCTGTCCACGCTCGAGGCCGAGATGGCCGTGGAGCGCAAGGCTGTCGAGGATCAGCGCGATCTCGACCTTGCCGAGCGGTCGCAGAAGCTCGAGGCCGACCTGGCCGAGCTGGAGAAGGAAGGCGCCAAGAGCGACGTGCGCCGCAAGGTGCGCGACGGCGGCGAGCGTGAGATGCGCCAGATCCGCGACCGGGCCCAGCGGGAGCTGGACCGGCTCGAGGAGATCTGGAACACCTTCACCAAGCTGGCGCCCAAGCAGCTCATCGTCGACGAGGTGCTCTACCGCGAGCTGCAGGACCGCTACGGCGAGTACTTCACCGGCGCGATGGGTGCCGAGGCCATCAAGAAGCTCATCGAGAACTTCGACATCGAGGCCGAGGCCGAGGAGCTGCGCGAGGTCATCCGAAGTGGCAAGGGGCAGAAGAAGCTTCGCGCCCTGAAGCGCCTCAAGGTGGTCGCGGCGTTCCAGCAGTCGAGCAACTCGCCGATGGGCATGGTGCTCGACGCGGTTCCGGTGATCCCGCCGGAGCTGCGCCCGATGGTGCAGCTCGACGGTGGCCGGTTCGCCACGTCGGACCTCAACGACCTGTACCGCCGCGTGATCAACCGCAACAACCGGCTCAAGAGGCTGATCGATCTGGGTGCGCCCGAGATCATCGTCAACAACGAGAAGCGCATGCTTCAGGAGTCGGTGGACGCGCTGTTCGACAACGGCCGCCGCGGCCGTCCGGTCACCGGACCGGGCAACCGTCCGCTCAAGTCGCTGTCGGATCTGTTGAAGGGCAAGCAGGGCCGGTTCCGCCAGAACCTGCTCGGTAAGCGTGTCGACTACTCCGGCCGTTCGGTCATCGTGGTCGGCCCGCAGCTCAAGCTGCACCAGTGCGGTCTTCCGAAGCTGATGGCCCTCGAGCTGTTCAAGCCGTTCGTGATGAAGCGCCTGGTGGATCTCAACCACGCGCAGAACATCAAGAGCGCCAAGCGCATGGTCGAGCGTCAGCGTCCGCAGGTGTGGGACGTCCTCGAAGAGGTCATCGCCGAGCACCCGGTGCTGCTGAACCGCGCACCGACGCTGCACCGCCTCGGTATCCAGGCCTTCGAGCCGCAGCTGGTGGAGGGCAAGGCCATCCAGCTGCACCCGCTGGTCTGCGAGGCGTTCAACGCCGACTTCGACGGTGACCAGATGGCCGTGCACCTTCCGCTGAGCGCGGAGGCGCAGGCCGAGGCGCGCATCCTGATGCTGTCGTCGAACAACATCCTGTCGCCGGCGTCGGGCCGTCCGTTGGCCATGCCGCGTCTGGACATGGTGACCGGCCTGTACTACCTGACGACGATGGTCGAGGGCGACAAGGGCGAATACACCCCTGCCGCAAAGGATCAGCCGGAGACCGGTGTATACAGCTCGCCCGCCGAGGCGATCATGGCGATGGACCGCGGCGCGCTGAGCGTGCGTGCCAAGATCCGCGTGCGGTTGACGCAGCTGCGTCCGCCCGCCGACGTCGAGGCCGAGCTGTTCGCCGACGGTTGGAAGCCGGGCGACGCCTGGACCGCGGAGACAACGCTGGGCCGGGTCATGTTCAACGAGCTTCTGCCGCACGGGTATCCGTTCATCAACGAGCAGATGCACAAGAAGGTCCAGGCGCGGATCGTCAACGATCTCGCCGAGCGCTACCCGATGATCGTGGTCGCGCAGACCGTGGACAAGCTCAAGGACGCCGGCTTCTACTGGGCCACCCGCTCGGGTGTCACCGTGTCGATGGCCGACGTGCTGGTGCCGCCGCAGAAGCAGGAGATCCTGGACCGCTACGAGAAGGAAGCGGACCAGATCGAGAAGAAGTACCAGCGCGGTGCTCTGAACCACGACGAGCGCAACGACGCCCTGGTCAAGATCTGGCAGGACGCCACCGAAGAGGTCGGCGAGGCGCTGCGGGCGCACTACCCGAAGGACAACCCGATCATCACGATCGTCGATTCGGGTGCCACGGGTAACTTCACGCAGACCAGGACCCTGGCCGGCATGAAGGGTCTGGTGACCAACCCGAAGGGTGAGTTCATCCCGCGTCCGATCAAGTCCTCGTTCCGCGAGGGCCTGACGGTGCTGGAGTACTTCATCAACACCCACGGCGCCCGAAAGGGTCTGGCGGACACCGCGCTTCGTACGGCCGACTCGGGTTACCTGACCCGTCGTCTGGTCGACGTGTCGCAGGACGTCATCGTTCGCGAGACCGACTGCGAGACCGAGCGCGGCATCACCGTCACGCTGGCCGAGCTGCAGGGCGACTCATTGGTGCGCGATCAGCACATCGAGACGTCGGCCTACGCGCGGACGCTGGCGCAGGATGCGGTCGACAAGGACGGCAACGTCGTCGTCGAGCGCGGCCACGACCTGGGCGACCCGGCGATCGAGGCGCTGCTGGCCGCGGGCATCACCGAGGTGAAGGTCCGCTCCGTGCTGACCTGCGCCACGGGCACCGGCGTGTGCGCGATGTGCTACGGCCGTTCGATGGCGACGGGCAAGCTCGTCGACATCGGCGAGGCCGTCGGCATCGTCGCCGCGCAGTCCATCGGTGAGCCCGGTACGCAGCTGACCATGCGCACGTTCCACCAGGGCGGCGTCGGTGAGGACATCACCGGTGGTCTGCCTCGCGTGCAGGAGCTGTTCGAGGCCCGTATCCCGCGGAACAAAGCGCCGATCGCCGACGTCACCGGCCGGGTGCGCCTCGAGGAGGGCGAGCGCTTCTACAAGATCACCATCGTTCCCGACGATGGTGGCGAAGAAGTGGTGTACGACAAGCTGTCTCGTCGTCAGCGCCTGAAGGTGTTCAAGCACGACGACGGCACCGAGCGTCTGCTTGCCGACGGCGACCATGTCGAGGTGGGCCAGCAGCTGATGGAAGGTGCAGCCGACCCGCACGAGGTGCTGCGTGTCCAGGGCCCCCGCGAGGTGCAGATCCACCTCGTCAAGGAGGTCCAGGAGGTCTACCGCGCTCAGGGTGTGTCGATCCACGACAAGCACATCGAGGTCATCGTCCGGCAGATGCTGCGTCGCGTCACGATCATCGACTCGGGTTCGACGGAGTTCCTGCCCGGCTCGCTGACCGAGCGTGGCGAGTTCGAGACCGAGAACCGTCGGGTGGTCGCCGAGGGCGGCGAGCCGGCGGCCGGTCGCCCGGTGCTGATGGGTATCACGAAGGCGTCGCTGGCCACCGACTCGTGGCTGTCGGCGGCGTCGTTCCAGGAGACCACTCGCGTGCTGACCGATGCGGCGATCAACTGCCGCAGCGACAAGCTGCAGGGTCTGAAGGAGAACGTGATCATCGGCAAGCTGATTCCGGCCGGTACCGGTATCAACCGCTACCGCAACATCCAGGTGCAGCCGACCGAGGAAGCCCGCGCTGCGGCGTACACGATCCCCTCCTACGAGGATCAGTACTACAGCCCGGACTTCGGCCAGGCCACCGGTGCCGCGGTGCCGCTGGACGACTACGGCTACAGCGACTACCGCTGACCAGTCACGCAAATGCCCCCGGGGTTCGCCCCGGGGGCATTTTCGTCTGAGCATGCTGAGTGTGCCCCCACGTGCGAGCGCTCGCTCTAGGCCGATTTCGCGGCTCGATTTCGTACCTGGATGAGCGCTCGCGCTCCGGGGTGTCATCATTCGAGCTGATGCTGGCGAATATCGCGTGGTTCCTCGCCGGGCTGACCGCGTTGATCGTCGGCGCCGAGGTGATGGTCAAGGGCGGGTCGCGGTTGGCCGCCCGGTTGGGCATCAGCGCGATCGTCGTGGGCCTGACGGTGGTGTCGATCGGGACCAGCATGCCCGAACTCGCCGTCGGCGTGACGGCCGCCAGTCAGGGGAGCGGGGCGCTGGCGGTGGGCAACATCGCCGGAACCAACGTCGTCAACCTCTTCCTGATCCTCGGGTTGAGCGCGGCGATGGTGCCGTTGGTTCTTCAAAGCCGGACCATCCGCCTGGAGCTGCCGATGATGGCGGGGGCCGCGCTGTTGTTGTTCGTGCTCGCGGTCGACGGGGTGATGACGCGGGTCGACGGGGTCATCCTGCTCACCGGTGCGGTCGTCTACACCGGGGCGGTGATCTGGTCAGGCCACCGCGAATCGCAAGCGGTAGTCCGGGAATTCGCCGGGGCGTATGCCGGGGATGCGGCGGAGGTGACGACGCCGGACGGCCGCCGTCGGATGCTGCGGGAGGTGGCGATGCTCGTCGGCGGCATCATGCTCGTGGTCATCGGCGCCGAGTGGCTCGTGGACGGATCAGTCGGAATGGCCCGCCAATTCGGCGTCTCCGACGCGCTGATCGGGCTGACCGTCGTGGCCATCGGCACCTCGGCGCCGGAGCTGGTGACCACGGTGATGTCGACGCTGCGCGGTGACCGCGACATCGCGATCGGCAACCTGGTCGGCAGCAGCATCTACAACATCGCGTTCATACTCGGTGTCACCTGCCTGGTGCCGGCGCACGGCCTGGCACTGCCATCGAGCCTGGTGCGCATCGACATTCCGATCATGGTGATCGTCTCGCTGGCATGCATCCCGATCTTCATCACGGGCCGCCGCGTCAGCCGGCTCGAGGGTGTTTTGATGGTGACGGCCTATATGGCGTACCTGGCCTTCCTGCTCGCCACCCAGACCTGAGCTATGCCGGCTGTCGCTCCGGTGCGGTGAACACGTCGAGATTGGTCTGCAGGAACTCGCGCAGGGTGACCGGTTCGCGCCCGATGAGGTTCTTCAACGCCTCGCGATCGGCCGGCAACGTGCGCCCGCTCTTGGCGACCATGTCACCGACAGCGGAAATATGCTGTGCCATCGCGGGATTGACAACCTGCGTATCCGTCGACCGGGCCAGTTGTTCGAGATCCGCACGCCACTCGTCCTGGCTGACGGCCTCGTAGCGGACGGAACGGGCGGTCATGTCGGCGAGTAGGCCGGCGATGTCGGGATGGCTGAACGCCTCGGAACCCTTGACGTAGTAGACCGCATCGGGAAATCGGGCGGGGTTCAGCAGCGCGGTCAGGCTCAACTCGGCGGCATCGCCACCGCTGATCCAGGCGACTTCGTTGTCTCCGAATGAGTTCCGGATGAGACCCTGACCGCGAACGGAGTCGCTGTGCAGGACGGCGAGGTTCTCGTGGAACAGCGCGGCGACCCGAAGGATCACCAGATCGAGGCCTGCCCACTCCAAGACCTCCTCGGCGAGCCACTGCGCACGCCCGAGGTTGCTCGGACTGTCCGGGTGGGCGGGTCCCATCGACATCACCACTGTGCGGGGTCGGCGCCCCACCTCACGCACGGCCGCGGCGTAATTGGCCGCAGCGGGGATCACCCCCGCATCGATCGGATACGTGAAGTACGCCAGGTCGACGTCGGCCAGGGCGGGCACCAAGGTTCGGCGATCGTGGAGGTCGCCGACGACGACTTCGGCGCCCAGTTCGGTGAGCCGATCGGTGCGTTCGCCCAGTGTCCGAGCGAGCACCCGGACGTCCCGGCCCTCGTCTCGAAGCCGGCGCACGAGGTACTCGCCGGTGTTGCCATGGCGTCCGGTGGCACCGGTCACCAGGATCGGGTTGTCTGACATCGGTTGCCTCCTGACGGTCAGTCGAACGTGAACAGGACCTTGCCGCCCCGTTTGGTCGTTTCGGCATGGGCGAAGGCCTTGTCGTACTCGTCTAGGTGGTAGGTCCCCTCGACCGGCACCGTCAGCTCGCCGTCGGCCACCAGACCGGCGAGGTAGCTCAGCGTGTCGGCGACCTGGGTTCGCGGGGCGCTGAAATACCAGTTGCCAAGCCAGAATCCGGTGAAGGACACCTCCTTCGCGAACAGCGCGGCCGAGGACGGGGCCGTCGGCGCGCCGGTCAACGATCCATAGGTGATAGCGGTTCCGCCGAACTTCAAGGCCCCGACCAGCTCTGCTGCCGATGTGCCGCCCAGCGGGTCGATCACCAGGCTCAGCTCCTGTCCACCGAGTTCGCGCTCGATGTCGGCAGCAAGGGTGGGACCGCTGACGAGGACGACATCGCCACCGGCCCGGCGAATCTCCTCGGCGACGTCCTCGCGACGAACCACGTTGAGCGTCTTCAACCCCCGCCGCTTGGCCAACGCCACCACCAGGCGGCCGACGGCCGAGTTCGCCGCGGTCTGGCCGACCCAGTCACCGACCTCGAGGTCGGCTCGCTCGAGTAGCAGATGCGCGGTCGGCGGGTTGATCGTCACCATCGCCAACTGCAGGGGGTCTGCGTCGTCGGGAACCTCGACGACATTGTCGGCGGGCACAACCACCTTCTCCGACCAGGTGCCGTATTCGTATGTGGGCAGCAGGATCACGCGCTTGCCGACGAGGGTAAGGTCAACACCGGCACCGGCTTCGGTGACGATGCCGACCCCCTCCGCGCCCACGGTCGCAGGCAGCTTGGGGTGTATGAGGTACTTGCCGCGCACCAGCAACAGGTCCGACGGATTGATCGCGGCGGCCTCGAGGCGCACCGAGACCTGACCCTCGTCGGGGGTTGCTTCCGCGGTGTCTGTGAGTTGGACCGAATGCTGCGGGTCGCCGAACTGGGTCAACACGAGGTGCTGCATGGGAGGCCTCCGTTCTTCGATGCTGTGGCATCAAAGTACACCGAGCGGTTTCCGCAGCGCCAGCGGCTGTGACTCTTCCGATAATTGGGAATACCGGGCGGTGTGGGGCCGTTAGGCGCCGAAGGCGTCCTTGTAGTAGACGATCTGGTGGGATGTGACGAGTAGGGCGCCGTCGCGCGACCAGAGCTGCGCGCTCTGGTCGAAATACCCCCGCGCGAACACTTGGCCCCGTGCGGTGCCCAGAACGTACTCGTCGCCGAGGGCGGCGAGCTCCGTTGCGTCGATGTGGAAATACGTCGTCATCGAGATCGTTCCAGCTGGCACGGGCCGACCCCGGCGCAAGAAGATGCGCGGATAGAAGACGTCGGAAAGCGCCGCAAGGGAGCTGTAGTCGAGTGCGCGACGGCGATGGTCACGGACCCAGAGCGTCGCGGTCGACGACGCGCACGCAGTCCCGTCGACCGGCGGTTGGCCCTCGACGAAGCGGAGGTCGTAGTTCTGCAGGAAGGCGATGCCTTCCGGCCCGGGGGTCCGCTCGATCGCCTCGGGCTCAGGCGCGTCGGGCATCACCGCCTCGGTATCGGACCAGGTGTCGCGTCGTGTCCCGAAAACCGCTGTGGCCGTGGACATCACGTCACCGGACTGCGTCAGCGAAGCGGTCCAGTGCTGGTTCGACCGATTGGCGCGCACCAGGGCGGTGTCGATCGTGTACTCGCCGTCGGCGATCGGTGCGGCGAAGTTCACCGTGAGCGCGACCGGGTCGCCGGACCGGTCCGGCTGTAATTCGATGGCATGTAGCAGCGCCGCCGCGGTCGTGCCGCCGAACGGGCCGACCATGTTGGCGAATTCGGGCACGGTGCTGCCGAGCAGGGCTCGACCGGGACCTGGGTCCAGCCGGATCGCGGCGTCGAACGGGTGGGTGGTCATGAGGACTCTTCGGCAGACATGCATCTGAGGATACTCAACAATACTCAGGGCGTGGCACCCGGTAGGACACCGATCGGTATACTCGAACTCATGACGGAGCAGGCGCCGACGCGTGGCGGCCGTGGGGCGCGGGACCGCCTGGCGGCCACGGCGAGCAAGCTGTTCTACCGCAACGGCATCAACGCCACCGGCGTCGAGGCGGTCATCCAGCAGGCCAAGGTGTCCAAACGGACGCTCTATCAACACTTCTCGAGCAAGACCGAACTCGTCGAGGACTATCTGCGCAGGCTCGACGAGGCGGGCACTCCGATGGAACGCCCCCTGGATCGTCCGGAGCTCAGCCCCCGCCAGCGCCTGCTGGCCATCTTCGACGTCCCACCGGTCGAGAGGTTCCGCGGATGTCCGTTCCACAACGCCGCGGTGGAGTCGGCGGGAGCCTGGCCCGAGGTCGACGATCTTGTCCGCGCGCACAAGCGGCGCTTCGCCGAGCGGTTGGTCGCCGTCGCCGACGAGGCCGGCGCGCGCGATCCGTATGCGCTTGGCAACCAGCTGTTGGTGTTGTTCGAGGGCGCCACGGCCTTGGCCACGTCGCTCAACGACACCTCGGCGCTGTTGCACGCCCGGTCGGCGGCCGCGCAGTTGATCGACGACGCCATTCGCGGTTTCGGTCAACCCGCCTAGACTCGACCCCGTGCTTATCGGTTCTCACGTCCACGGTGACGACCCGCTCGCTGCGGCACAGGCCGACGGCGCCGACGTCGTGCAGTTCTTCCTCGGAAACCCGCAGAGCTGGAAGAAACCCAAGCCGCGTGAGGACGCCGACGTGCTCAAGGCGTCGAGCATCCCGCTCTACGTCCACGCGCCGTACCTGATCAACGTCGCGTCGGCCAACAACCGGGTGCGGATCCCGTCACGCAAGATCCTCCAGGACACCTGCGACGCGGCCGCCGACGTCGGCGCGACGGCGGTCATCGTGCACGGCGGTCACGCTGACGACAAGGACTGGGAGGCCGGGTTCGAGCGCTGGGTTAAGGCGCTCGACTACCTCGAAACCGACGTGCCCGTGTACCTCGAGAACACCGCGGGCGGCGATCACGCGATGGCCAGGCACTTCGATGTCATCGCGCGACTGTGGGACCACATCGGTGACAAGGGCATCGGATTCTGCCTGGACACCTGTCATGCCTGGGCCGCCGGTGAGGCCCTGATCGACGCCGTCGACCGCATCAAGGCCATCACCGGGCGCATCGACCTGGTGCACTGCAACGACTCGCGCGACGCCGCCGGTTCAGGCGCCGACCGGCACGCGAACTTCGGCACCGGGCAGATCGACCCGCAACTGCTGGTCGCGGTCGTCAAGGCTGCAAACGCCCCCGTGATCTGCGAAACCGCCGACGAGGGGCGCAAGGACGACATCGCGTTTCTGCGCGAACACGTCGGCTGACCCTGGTCACGATCCGCTAACCGAACGGTCCTCGAACGATGGGTGACGCCGAGGTGAACTAGATTCATCCGAGTGGCCGCGGTCGACGAGTCATCTGTCGTGGTGCCGAGCGCTGCTGAGCGATCCGACGCCCGCGCGCGTCGGCTCGCCGTTGTGCGATGGACGGCAATCCTGGTCTGGGCCACCGTCATCGTCTACCGGACCGTCACCTCCGGATTCGCCTTCAACCGCGAACTGGTTCTGCTCTACATCGCGACCGGACTGCTGGCCGCGAGCATCGGGCAGGGCCGCCGCATGCTCTACGTCATCCGTGACTGGCTGCCCTTTGCGCTGATACTGATCGCCTACGACCTGAGCAGGGGCGCGGCGGACATGATCGGACGCCCGACACTGTGGGAGTGGCCGGCCGACGTGGACCGCCGACTGTTCGGCGGCACTGTGCCGACGGTGTGGCTGCAGGAACACCTCAAGGAGGCGCAGCCACCGTGGTGGGAGGTCGTGGTCAGCTGCGTGTACATGTCGTTCTTCATCCTCCCGTACGTGGTCGCCGGGGTGCTGTGGCTGCGCAACCGGGACGAATGGAAGGCATTCGTGCGCCTGTTCGTCGGGTTGAACTTCGCGGGTCTGCTCATCTACGCCCTGGTGCCCGCCGCGCCACCATGGGCGGCGGCCCGCTGCACTCCGGCGGAGGTCGCGAGCGGACCGGCCGACGCGCGCTGCATGTTCCGCTCCGCGCGCGGGGTGCCCGATGGTGGCGTGCTCGGGGCGATGCAATCCAGTCAGGAGGGCGCGAACCCGTGGATCGAGCGGATCGTCGGACGGGGCTGGGGCAATCTGAACCTCCACTCGGCGACCGCGCTGCTCGACGCGGGCCAAGCCAGCGTGAACCTGGTGGCGGCGATCCCGTCCCTGCATGCGGGTATGACGGCGGCGATCGCCGCCTTTCTCTGGCGTCGCGTCCACCGAGGTTGGCGTCCGCTGCTCGCCGCGTATGTACTCGTGATGGCCTTCACGCTGGTGTACACCGCCGAGCACTACGTCATCGACATCCTGCTCGGGTGGGCGCTCGCCGCAGCGGTGATCGCCGTGCTCGCCCGCTACGAGAGACGGCGCCGGGCGAAGGCATCGCGTTCACCGGATGACTCGGCGCCGGCGCCCACGGCCGATCGCGACGAACCCGACGCGGCTCACGAGGAGCCCGCCGAACCGGAACCCGTCGCTGGGGACCCGGTTGCCGTGTCCGCACCGAGTCCCGGGGTGGTCGCCGAACTCGACAGCCGCTGACGGCGTATTACAGCTATTGTGCAGCTGTTCGCAGAAGTGTAATAGTGGTGTCATGCCAGATACGCATGTCGTCACCAACCAGGTCCCGCCGCTGGAGAACTTCAACCCGGCCACGTCACCGGTGCTTACCGAGGCGTTGATCCGGGAGGGCGGGGAGTGGGGCCTCGACGAGGTCAACGAGTTGGGCGCCCTGTCCGGATCGCGGCAGGCGCAGCGCTGGGGTGAGCTGGCGGACCGCAACCAGCCGATCCTGCACACCCATGACCGCTACGGTCACCGCGTCGACGAGGTCGAGTACGACCCCGCCTACCACTCCCTGATGACGGTGGCGGTCGGGCACGGCCTGCACGCCGCACCGTGGGCCGACGACCGCCCCGGCGCCCACGTGGTGCGCGCCGCCAAGACCTCGGTGTGGACGCCCGAGCCCGGCCACATCTGCCCGATCTCGATGACCTACGCCGTCGTGCCTGCGCTACGGCACAACCCCGATCTCGCGGCCGTGTACGAGCCGTTGCTCGTCAGCCGCGAATACGACCCCGAGCTGAAGGTGCCCACCACCAAGGCCGGCATCACCGCGGGCATGTCGATGACCGAGAAGCAGGGCGGGTCCGATGTGCGTGCGGGTACCACCGAAGCGACCCCGAACGGTGACGGCACGTACTCCCTGCGCGGCCACAAGTGGTTCACCTCTGCGCCGATGTGCGACATCTTCCTGGTGCTCGCGCAGGCCCCCGGCGGGCTGTCGTGCTTCATGTTGCCGCGAGTCCTGCCCGACGGCAGCCGAAACCGGATGTTCCTGCAACGGTTGAAGGACAAGCTCGGCAACCACGCCAACGCGTCGTCCGAGGTGGAGTACGACGGCGCCATCGCCTGGCTGGTCGGCGAGGAGGGCCGCGGCGTGCCGACCATCATCGAGATGGTCAACCTGACGCGCCTCGACTGCACGCTCGGCAGCGCGACCAGCATGCGCAACGGTCTTGCGCGCGCGATCCATCACACCCAGCATCGAAAGGCTTTCGGCGAGTATCTGATTGATCAGCCGCTGATGCGCAATGTGTTGGCCGATCTCGCGGTCGAGGCGGAGGCGGCGACGATCGTCGCGATGCGCATGGCCGGCGCGACCGATGCCGCCGTGCGCGGTGACACCCGCGAGACCCTGCTCCGCCGCATCGGCCTGGCGGCCAGTAAGTACTGGGTGTGCAAGCGCGCCACCCCCCACGCCGCCGAGGCGATGGAGTGCCTGGGCGGCAACGGTTATGTCGAGGAGTCGGGCATGCCGCGGCTGTACCGCGAAGCGCCGTTGATGGGCATCTGGGAGGGTTCGGGCAACGTCAGCGCGTTGGATACGTTGCGGGCCATGGCGACTCGGCCCGAATGCATCGACGTGCTGTTCGACGAGCTCGGCCAGACGGCGGGCGCCGATCTGCGACTGGACGCCCACGTGGAGGCGTTGCGGCCCGCGCTCGGAGACCTCGAGACCATCCAGTACCGCGCCCGCAAGGTCGCCGAGGACATCAGCTTGGCACTGCAGGGTTCACTGCTGGTGCGCCACGGCCATCCCGCCGTCGCGGAAGCGTTTCTCGCGACCCGGATGGGCGGCGCCTGGGGCGGCGCGTTCGGAACCCTACCCACCGGGCTCGATCTCGCGCCGATCATCGAACGCGCGTTGGTCAAGGGATGACGCTTTCCAAGCGGCGAGCTCGGCCCGCGAGGGTGAGGTGACGCGACGATGACGCACGCGATCAGGCCGGTCGACTTCGACCACCTCAAGACGATGACCTACGAGGTCACGGACCGGGTCGCCCGCATCACGTTCAACCGTCCGGAGAAGGGCAACGCGATCGTCGCGGACACCCCGCTGGAATTGTCCGCACTCGTCGAGCGCGCCGATCTCGATCCGAACGTGCACGTGATCCTGGTTTCCGGTCGGGGAGAAGGCTTTTGCGCCGGATTCGACCTGTCCGCCTATGCCGAGGGATCCTCCTCGGCCGGTGGCGGCAGCCCCTACCGGGACACCGTGCTGTCCGGCAAGACGCAGGCCGTCAACCATCTGCCGGATCAGCCGTGGGACCCGATGATCGACTACCAGATGATGAGCCGTTTCGTGCGGGGCTTCTCGAGCCTGATGCACTGCGACAAGCCAACTGTGGTCAAGATCCACGGCTACTGCGTGGCCGGTGGGACCGACATCGCTCTGCACGCCGACCAGGTCGTCGCCGCGTCGGACGCCAAGATCGGATATCCGCCGACCCGGGTGTGGGGTGTGCCCGCGGCCGGTATGTGGGCGCACCGCCTCGGCGATCAGCGGGCCAAACGCCTTCTGCTGACGGGCGATTCGATCACCGGCGCACAGGCCGCCGAATGGGGCCTGGCGGTCGAGGCGCCGTCGCCCGAGGACCTCGACGAGCGCACCGAACGACTGGTGGAGCGGATCGCCCGCGTGCCGATCAACCAGCTGATCATGGTCAAGCTGGCGATGAACTCGGCGCTGTACAATCAGGGGACGGCCAACAGCGCGATGATCTCGACGGTGTTCGACGGCATCGCCCGCCACACGCCCGAGGGGCACGCGTTCGTCGCGCAGTCACGTGAACACGGTTTCCGCGAGGCGGTCCGGCAGCGGGACGAGCCGTTCGGAGACCACGGCCGCAAGGCGTCCGGAGTCTGATGTCGAAGTCGCTGTCGCGGATGACGGCCCGATCTGTCGTGCTGAGCGTCCTGCTCGGTGCGCATCCGGCGTGGGCCACCGCGAGCGAACTCGTCAGGCTCACCGCCGATTTCGGGATCAGGGAGTCGACCGTGCGCGTCGCGCTGACGCGAATGGTCAGCGCGGGTGATCTGGTCCGCTCCGAGGATGGATATCGACTGTCCGACCGGCTACTGGCGCGGCAACGCCGCCAGGACGACGCGATCAACCCGCGTCTGCGGCCCTGGAAGGGTGACTGGACCACCGTGGTGGTCACCAGCGTGGGCACCGACGCCCGGGCCAGGGCGGGCCTACGAAACACGCTGCAGGACGGCCGGTTCGCCGAACTGCGTGAGGGAGTGTGGCTGCGACCGGACAACTTGGACACGGCGCTGCCACCGGACGTCCTGCAACGGGTGCGCGTCTTGAAAGCCCGCGACGCCGAGCCCGCGGAGTTGGTGTCCCGGCTGTGGGATCTACCCGGCTGGGCCAGGACGGGCCAGGCGTTGCTCGATGAAATCGCCTCGGCGCCAGACATACCCGAGCGCTTCGTCGCCGCGGCGGCCATCGTCCGCCACCTGCTCACCGATCCGGTCCTGCCGGATGAGCTGCTGCCCGACGACTGGCCCGGCGCAGCACTGCGCCAGGCCTACAACGACTTCGCCGCGGAGTTGTCCACGCGGCGCGACGGTACTGAATTGTCGCTCCTGCGACGTGACCAATTGATGGAGGCGACATGACGGGTGGAGTGCGGGTCGAGAAGAACGGCGCGGTGACGACGGTGATCATGAACCGCCCGGAGGCGCGCAACGCCGTCAACGGCCCGGCCGCCGCGGCGCTGTACGCGGCGTTCGACGAGTTCGACAAGGACGACTCGGCCGCCGTCGCGGTGTTGTGGGGCGACAACGGAACATTCTGCGCCGGAGCCGATCTCAAGGCGTTCGGAACGCCGGACTCCAATCCGGTGCACCGAACCGGTCCCGGCCCCATGGGGCCCAGCCGAATGGTGTTGTCCAAGCCGGTTATCGCGGCCGTGAGCGGATACGCCGTGGCCGGTGGTTTGGAACTGGCGTTGTGGTGCGATCTGCGCGTCGTCGAGGAAGACGCGACCATGGGAGTGTTCTGCCGGCGGTGGGGCGTGCCGCTGATCGACGGGGGAACGGTCCGGCTGCCCCGGTTGATCGGTCACAGCCGGGCCATGGACCTGATCCTCACCGGCCGCGCGGTCGATGCGTCCGAAGCCCTGGCGATGGGGTTGGCCAACCGGGTGGTGCCGAAAGGTGAAGCGCGCCAGCGTGCCGAGGAACTCGCCGCGGAACTGGCCGGGCTGCCGCAGCAGTGCATGCGTGCCGACCGGCTGTCGGCGCTCAACCAGTGGGGCCGCTCGGAAGCGGAGGCCATGGACTTCGAATTCGGCAGCATGTCGCGGGTCGCCGCCGAATCCCTGGAGGGCGCAGCGCGTTTCGCGGCCGGGGCGGGCAGGCACGGAGCGAACGCCTAGCGGCGGTCACGCACGATCCCCGAACGAGGGGTGAGAAACTCAGCCCTTGGTGATCTTGTTGTTGTTGCCGGTGTCGTTGACGTTCGGGTCGCCGTCGCTGTAGGTCACCGTGTTGTTGAGGCCGACGACGCTGATCTCCTTGTCGATGCGCTCGAAGGTGACCTTGTTGTCGGCGCCGCCGATGTTCACGTTCGCGCAGGTGCCCTTGACGGTGAGGGTGTTGTTCGACCCGCCGATGTTCAGTGATTTGCCGTCGGCACAGTCGATGTCGGCGGTCGTGCCGAACGAACCGTAGTTGATCGTGTTGCCGACTTCGATTTGGGCACCCGTGTCGCCCGCGGTCGCGGTGGGGGTGTTGGTGTCGGAGCTCTCGGATCCGCAGCCGGCGAGCAGAAGGGCAGCGGCGGCGGCACCGACGAAGGGATAGGCGATGGATGTGGCGCGCATACTCATGCGGGTACCCGGTTGATGCGGTTCGTCATCCCCAGTTCGCGCCCGCGATCGAGGACCAGCGGATTGCCGTTCTTGTACAGCACGGTCTGGTCCCAACCGTAGACCGTGATGTCGTTGATCACGTTGTCGGCGACGACGATGTTGCCGTTGCCCTGCATGGTCACCGCCCAACAGGTTCCCAGCGTGGTGATCCTATTGTTGGCGCCGTTGACAAGCAGCGTGGAGTTGGCACAGTCGATCGTCTCGACGACGCCGATGCCGGTGATCGTGGTGTCCGTCCCGCGGTGCGCACCGACGACGCTGTTGTCGGCGCACTGACGCAACAGCGGGTTGCAGACCACCGGCTCCGCCTGCGCGCCGGGAGCGGCGAAAAGCAGCGGAAAGACGACGGTGCATGCCGCAAGGGATCGGGCTGCAACGGTCCACATCATGCAGAAGAGGGTACGTTGCCGGGTTCCGGTCTTGGGATGGTTCACCCGAGTCGCTATCGACGGTCGCGCTGGGTAGCGTGAGCGGCGATGCGTTGGCGGTTCGGTCCGATTGCTGTCGCGGCGGTCGTAGCGGTAATGACGGTGGCGGGGTGTGCTGAGACCGTCACCGGAAGCGCGCAGCGGGCCACGCCCGCCGTCCCCGATCCCGACCGCGATTTCGGCTATGTCGACGACCGCTGCGGGCTGCTGGACGACGAGACCGTCCAGGAGATCCTGGCGGCCGACAACGTGGTGCGGCCCTACAGCGGTGCGGTCTGCCAGTACGTGCTGTTTCGCGGCGACGTGACGATCGACGCCACCTACTCCTGGTTCCAGAACGGCAGCCTCGATCGCGAACGCGCGCTGGCGGAAGACCGCGGCGCGCAGATCACCGACGCCGACGTGGAGCGCCACCCGGCCTTTACGGCTCGCCGCGACATCACCGGCGCGGCCTGTTCCGTCACCGCCGCGGCGGGCAGCGGAGTCCTCAGTTGGTGGGTGCAGTTCCGCGACCAACGCGTCGGCTATCCGTGCCAGGAGGCGCAGAAACTGTTGTCTGCCACCCTGAAATCGGAGATGTGACGTGTCCGCGCGCTGGAATCGCAGCCTGATCGCGCTGGCCGTGTGTGCCGCGCTGCTCACGGCGTGCGGTTCCGCGGACGACATCTCGGCCTCCTCGCCGACGCCCAAACCCGGCGGCGGATTCCGCAGCGTCGACTGCAACGGCATCACCGACGCCGACATCGCCGCGGCGGTCGGTTCAGAGGAGTTCACCAGGGCCGCCGTCAGCGATGCGGGCTGCTTCTGGCAGGAGAACACGATGTTCGGCACCGTCGGGGCGGGGATGGGCATCTCGACGTGGTGGTACCGCGGCAGCGACATGGACACCGAGCGCAGGCTCGAACAACAGGCCGGCCGCACGCTGACCGAGCTCTCCGTCGACGGCAACAAGGGTTTCAAGGCGTTCGACGGAAATGCGTGCAGTTTCTATGTGGCCAAGGGCGGCGACGTCATCACGTGGTCGATCCAGACGATGAACCCCGCGACGCTGCCCGATCTGTGCTCGATCACCGAGCAACTCGCCGAGCTCAGTCAGGAGCGCGTCAACTGACCCGGAGACAACTAGAGGTGTTAGTTTTTCCGGGAATCACACGACAGAAGCGAAGAGACTTAGGGGGCGAGCGCGCATGGCACAGCCCTCGAGCACGCCCGCCAGGAAGGCCCCGCGGCTCAGCCGCGAGTCGATCGTCAACGCCGCACTGACCTTCCTGGACCGGGAAGGCTGGGACGCGCTGACGATCAACGCGCTCGCCACCCAGCTCGGCACCAAGGGCCCGTCGCTCTACAACCACGTGAAAAGCCTCGAGGACCTGCGCAGAACGGTGCGGATGCGGGTCGTCGGCGACATCATCGGCATGCTCACCAACGTCGCAGAGGGCCGCACCCGCGACGATGCGGTGATCGCGATGGCCAGCGCCTACCGCAGCTATGCGCACCACCATCCGGGGCGCTATTCGGCCTTCACCCGGATGCCGTTGGGCGGGGACGACCCCGACTTCACCGAGGCCACCCGGGCGGCCGCGGCACCGGTGATCGCGGTCCTGGGCTCCTACGGACTCGAGGGTGAGAACGCGTTCTATGCGGCGCTCGAGTTCTGGTCGGCGATGCACGGGTTCGTGCTGCTGGAGATGACCGGAGCGATGGACGGCATCGACACCGACGCGGTGTACAGCGACATGGTTATGCGGTTGGCGACCGGTATGGAGCGTCGGTAGCCGCACCGTCCGGGAGAAGGTAACCTGACCTGCGGTTAGGGCGCGGCCGACGGGTTTGGAGCGCTGCCCCTGTGCTGGTATTGTGGACGATCGTGCCTGGCAGATAAGGCGCTTGCGGGCGAACCAAAACGCAAGCGTGCCTGCACGCCGGGCCAATTCGCATGTCGCCATGCTCTGAGAATTGAGGCAATGCTTCGGATTTCTTGGGCGGGCGCGTGCGACACACCCGGTCGCGGGGTAAGCGCCCCGGGTAAAAGCGCAGTACAGAGACTTGACCAGAACTTAAGAAGCAGCAACACAGAAAGCCGGTAGATGCCAACCATCCAGCAGCTGGTCCGCAAGGGTCGCCACGACAAGCCCGCCAAGGCGAAGACCGCGGCCCTCAAGGGCAGCCCGCAGCGCCGCGGAGTGTGCACCCGCGTGTACACGACCACCCCGAAGAAGCCGAACTCGGCGCTTCGGAAGGTCGCGCGCGTCAAGCTGACCAGCGCGGTCGAGGTCACCGCCTACATCCCGGGTGAGGGCCACAACCTGCAGGAGCACTCGATGGTGCTGGTGCGCGGCGGCCGTGTGAAGGACCTGCCGGGTGTTCGCTACAAGATCATTCGCGGCTCCCTGGACACGCAGGGCGTGAAGAACCGCAAGCAGGCGCGCAGCCGCTACGGCGCGAAGAAGGAGAAGAGCTGATGCCGCGCAAGGGACCGGCACCCAAGCGTCCGTTGGTCAACGATCCGGTGTACGGGTCGCAGCTGGTCACCCAGCTGGTCAACAAGGTTCTGCTGGACGGGAAGAAATCGCTGGCCGAACGCATTGTTTATGGTGCGCTCGAACAGGCCCGCGAGAAGACCGGCACCGATCCGGTGGTCACCCTCAAGCGCGCTCTGGACAACGTCAAGCCGGCTCTCGAGGTTCGCAGCCGTCGAGTCGGCGGCGCCACCTACCAGGTTCCCGTGGAGGTGCGTCCGGATCGCTCGGTCACGCTGGCACTGCGCTGGCTGGTCAGCTTCTCCAAGGCCCGTCGCGAAAAGACGATGATCGAGCGCCTGGCGAACGAGATCCTCGACGCCAGCAATGGCCTGGGTGCCGCCGTCAAGCGGCGTGAGGACACCCACAAGATGGCCGAGGCGAACCGCGCCTTCGCACACTACCGCTGGTGATAGCCGCCGGCGTGCAGTGTTGCCGCCGGCGCAATGACCACACAGCAACTACCAAGCGAGAGAGAAGACTTCTGTGGCACAGAAGGACGTGCTTACCGACCTGAACAAGGTCCGCAACATCGGCATCATGGCGCACATCGATGCCGGCAAGACCACGACGACCGAACGCATCCTGTACTACACCGGCGTCAACTACAAGATCGGTGAGACGCACGACGGCGCTTCGACCACCGACTGGATGGAGCAGGAGCAGGAGCGGGGGATCACCATCACCTCCGCGGCCGTGACGTGCTTCTGGAACGACAACCAGATCAACATCATCGACACCCCGGGCCACGTCGACTTCACCGTCGAGGTGGAGCGCAGCCTGCGCGTGCTCGACGGTGCCGTCGCGGTGTTCGACGGTAAAGAGGGTGTGGAGCCGCAGTCCGAGCAGGTCTGGCGGCAGGCCGACAAGTACGACGTGCCCCGCATCTGCTTCGTCAACAAGATGGACAAGCTGGGTGCCGACTTCTACTTCACGGTGCGCACCATCGAGGAGCGCCTCGGGGCGACGCCGCTGGTGATCCAGCTGCCGATCGGCGCCGAGAACGACTTCATCGGCGTCGTCGACCTGGTCGAGATGCGGGCGAAGGTGTGGCGCGGCGAGACCGCGCTCGGCGAGAAGTACGAGGTCGAGGACATCCCGGCCGAGCTCGCCGAGAAGGCCGAGGAGTACCGGACCAAGCTGATCGAGGCCGTCGCCGAGACCGACGAGGAGCTGCTGGACAAGTACGTCGGTGGCGAGGAGCTCACGGTCGCCGAGATCAAGGCCGCGATCCGCAAGCTGACCGTCAACTCCGAGCTGTACCCGGTGCTGTGCGGCAGCGCGTTCAAGAACAAGGGCGTGCAGCCCATGCTCGACGCGGTCATCGACTACCTGCCGTCGCCGCTGGACGTCGAGTCCGTGCAGGGCCATGTGCCCGGTAAAGAGGACGAGGCCATCAGCCGCAAGCCTTCGGTCGACGAGCCGTTCTCGGCCCTGGCCTTCAAGATCGCGGTGCACCCGTTCTTCGGCAAGCTGACCTACGTGCGCGTCTACTCCGGCACCGTCGAGTCCGGCTCGCAGGTCATCAACTCCACCAAGGGCAAGAAGGAGCGGCTGGGCAAGCTGTTCCAGATGCACGCCAACAAGGAGAACCCGGTTGAGCGGGCCTCCGCGGGGCACATCTACGCCGTGATCGGCCTGAAGGACACCACCACCGGCGACACGCTGTCCGACGCCAACGAGCAGATCGTGCTCGAGTCGATGACGTTCCCGGATCCGGTCATCGAGGTGGCCATCGAGCCGAAGACCAAGAGCGACCAGGAGAAGCTCGGCACGGCGATCCAGAAGCTCGCCGAGGAGGACCCGACGTTCAAGGTCCACCTGGACCAGGAGACCGGCCAGACCGTCATCGGCGGCATGGGCGAGCTTCACCTCGACATCCTCGTAGACCGGATGAAGCGCGAGTTCAAGGTCGAGGCCAACGTCGGCAAGCCCCAGGTGGCCTACCGCGAGACCATCCGGCGCAAGGTCGAGAAGGTCGAGTTCACCCACAAGAAGCAGACGGGTGGCTCGGGCCAGTTCGCGAAGGTCATCATCGACCTCGAGCCGTTCACCGGCGAGGACGGTGCGACCTACGAGTTCGAGAACAAGGTCACCGGTGGCCGCATCCCGCGCGAGTACATTCCGTCGGTCGACGCCGGCGCCCAGGACGCGATGCAGTACGGCGTGCTGGCCGGTTACCCGCTGGTCAACCTCAAGGTGACGCTGCTCGACGGCGCCTACCACGAGGTCGACTCGTCGGAAATGGCCTTCAAAGTTGCGGGCTCACAGGTGCTGAAGAAGGCCGCTCAGGCGGCTCAGCCGGTGATCCTCGAGCCGATCATGGCGGTCGAAGTGACCACACCCGAGGACTACATGGGTGACGTGATCGGCGACCTGAACTCCCGCCGTGGTCAGATCCAGGCCATGGAGGAGCGATCGGGTGCCCGCGTCGTCAAGGCGCTGGTACCGCTGTCGGAGATGTTCGGCTACGTCGGCGACCTACGGTCGAAGACCCAGGGCCGGGCTAACTACTCCATGGTGTTCGACTCGTACGCCGAAGTTCCGGCGGCCGTGTCGAAGGAGATCATCGCGAAGGCGACGGGACAGTAATCAAGACCCGTCGTCACCGCGGCGAGAAACAACTGCAAAGATCAACACTGCTTTAGACAAGCACCAACACAGTCCAGGAGGACCACACAGTGGCGAAGGCGAAGTTCGAGCGGACGAAGCCGCACGTCAACATCGGGACCATTGGTCACGTTGACCACGGCAAGACGACGCTGACCGCAGCAATCACCAAGGTGCTGCACGACAAGTTTCCCGAGTTGAACGAGTCGCGCGCATTCGACCAGATCGACAATGCGCCTGAGGAGCGTCAGCGCGGCATCACGATCAACATCTCTCACGTCGAGTACCAGACCGACAAGCGTCACTACGCGCACGTCGACGCCCCCGGTCACGCCGACTACATCAAGAACATGATCACCGGCGCCGCCCAGATGGACGGTGCGATCCTGGTGGTCGCGGCGACCGACGGCCCGATGCCGCAGACGCGTGAGCACGTGCTGCTCGCCCGCCAGGTGGGCGTGCCCTACATCCTGGTCGCGTTGAACAAGGCCGACGCGGTCGACGACGAGGAGCTCATCGAGCTCGTCGAGATGGAGGTCCGCGAGCTGCTGGCCGCCCAGGAGTTCGACGAGGACGCTCCGGTCATCCGCGTGTCGGCGCTCAAGGCGCTCGAGGGTGACGAGAAGTGGGTCAAGTCCATCGAGGAACTGATGGAGGCCGTCGACGAGTCGATCCCGGACCCCGTCCGCGAGACCGACAAGCCGTTCCTGATGCCCGTCGAGGACGTCTTCACGATCACCGGCCGCGGCACCGTGGTCACCGGTCGCGTCGAGCGTGGCGTGATCAACGTGAACGAGGAAGTCGAGATCGTCGGCATCCGCCCCGACACCACCAAGACCACGGTCACCGGTGTCGAGATGTTCCGCAAGCTGCTCGACCAGGGTCAGGCGGGTGACAACGTCGGTCTGCTGCTGCGTGGCATCAAGCGCGAGGACGTCGAGCGCGGTCAGGTCGTCGTGAAGCCCGGCACCACCACGCCGCACACCGAGTTCGAGGGCCAGGTCTACATCCTGTCCAAGGACGAGGGCGGCCGGCACACGCCGTTCTTCAACAACTACCGTCCGCAGTTCTACTTCCGTACCACGGACGTGACCGGCGTGGTGACGCTGCCGGAGGGCACCGAGATGGTGATGCCCGGTGACAACACCGACATCTCCGTCAAGCTCATCCAGCCCGTCGCCATGGACGAGGGTCTGCGCTTCGCGATTCGCGAGGGCGGCCGTACCGTCGGCGCCGGCCGGGTCACGAAGATCATCAAGTAGTCGGCTCAGCCGACGTGATCATTCGAGTGATCTAGCTTTAACCGCAAAGCGGCGCTCACCTACGGGTGGGCGCCGCTTTCGTTTGTTGCGAGCGCGCCCATTTCTGCGTCACGGCTGTGAATCCGCGGCGAGCACGACCATCGCGCAGAACTCGGCGCTTCCCGTAACGGCTTCTCGTAACGCCGGCGGCCGCCGCGACGATGTACTTCGCGTATGCCCTGGTCGGGCGAAGAAGGGTAAGGGTTCATGCTCGGTCGTCTCACCACGCTCGCCAGCGCCGCCGCAATCGCGGGTGCCACATTCGCGGGTCTGTCCACAGTCACCGCTCAAGCCGCCCCCGGCTGCCCCGATGTGCACTGGTTCGGCGCGGCGGGTTCGGGACAGCGTGACGGCGATCTGAGCTCGAACGCGGGCATGGGCGACGACATCTACCAGTCCTATCTCGACGTGCGCCAGCTCGTGACCGCCGACGGCCGGACGATGACCGCCGAGGCGGTCGAGTACCCCGCGGTCGCGGTGCCCGACGAGGAAGGCGGCGTCGGGGAGTGGCTCGGCTTCATGGGCAGCGTCGACACCGGTGCCGCCGCGCTCGAGTCGCAGTACACGGCGTTCACCCAGCGCTGCCCGGCGTCCAAGGTGGTGCTCGCCGGCTATTCGCAGGGTGCGATGGTCGTGCACCGCAACCTGCACGCGGCCGGGACGAACCCGAACGTGGTGGGCGCGTTGCTCATCGCCGACGGCGACCGCCTGCCCGCCGACCCCACCATCAACATCGGTTCGGTAACCAGCGTTCCCGGCGCCGGGAAGGGCGTCGCGCAGGATTGGCCGATCCTCGCCCACGCACCGGCGCCGCTGCCTCCCGCCATCGGCGCTCGCACGATCAGCGTGTGCGAACTCGGCGATGCGGTCTGCGACTACGACCCCGACGCCGAAGAGGTGTCGAAGGTCTCCACCCTCATTCACACCAGCTATACGAAGGCCACCAGCGGATACCGCTGGACTCAGCCGCTGTACCAGCTGATCGGACCCGGGCCCGTGACACCGGACGCGTCCGAGGCGCTGCCGATCACCCCGTTGGCCGCGGCGACGCCGATGGATGCGACGGCGCCGGCCGAGTAGCCGTCCGCCGGGCTATCCACAGCACGACCGCACCCGCGGCCAGCAGCACCACGGCGAGTGCCGCAAGGATGGCGTCGATCGCTTCCGCGGTCGGTATTCCGTTGCGCTGCAACATCTCCAGCACGGTCGAGGAGATCGCCACACCGACGCCGGCCAGCGACACCAACACCGTCAGCGTGACCCCGGCGGCCTCACCGGCTCGTTCCGGACGCACCACCGCCTGCGTCGCCACGGTGGTGAACGCGTAGACCAGACCCAGCGTCAGACCGCACACGCTCAGCGCAAACAGGTAGAGCAGCCAGTTCTTCGAAACCGCAACGACGCCGAGACCGAGGGAGGCGACGACGGTCGTCGACCCCATCACCACCGCCGGTGAGTGCCGAGTGCCGAGCCTGCCCGCCAGGACGCCACCGAGCGCCGCGCCCGCCGATGGGCCGAGGAATGCCAGACCCGCCGTCAGCGGGTCGAGTCCGCGCACGTCCTGCAGGAACATCGTCGACAGGAAGATCGTCACCGCGTAGGCGATGTTCGCGACGGCGCCCGCCAGCACCAGGACCGTGAAATTCGCGTTGCGCGCGAGGGACAGGTCGACGAGCGGCCACCGAACCCTGTTCTCCACGACGACGAACACGAACAGCGCAAGCAGCGCACCGGTGAACGCGACGAGCGTCGACACCGATAGCCAACCCCAGCCGGGCGCGCGGTCGAAAGTCAACGTGAACAGTCCGATGCCGACGCTGATCAGCGCCAGCCCCGCTGTGTCGATGCGCCGGGGCGCCGACTCGTCGAAGGACTCGCCGACGACGCGCGCACCGATCGCGAACGACATCAGCGTCAACGGCACATTGAGCCAGAAGATCCATCGCCAGCCAACGGTGTCGGTCAACAGCCCACCCACGAGGGGCCCGGCCGCGTTGCCCAAAGCCGCTATGCCATAGGCCAATCCGATCGCCCGGCCCGCACGCGCGATGCCGTAGGCGTTGGTCAGCACGCTCACCGAGACGGGGAAGATGAGGGCCGCGCCGAGTCCTTGCGCCACTCGGAGGGCGATGAGCACGCCGACGGTCGGTGCCACCGCGCAGGCCACGGATGCCGCACTGAACAGTGCGATTCCGGCGAGCAGTGCGCGGCGGCGGCCGAAGATGTCACCGATGCGGCCCGCGGGGATCATGAAAGCCCCCAGGGCCAGCATGTAGACGCTGATCACCCACTGCAGGTCGGTTGTGCCGGTGCCGAACTCGTCGGCCATGCGCGGGACGGCGAGGTTCATCGCGAAGTAGTCGATCTGCACACAGAACAACGCCACCGCGACGACCGCCAACGTCCACCGCGACCGCATGTCCTGAACCGACGCCATCGGCTGACGATACGGCTCACGAGCGGGCGATTGGCGCTAATCTGACACGCAGTCGGGCGACGACAGGAGCGTGGGCATGTTGTGGCGTTACATCAAGGTTCAAGCCTTCGTACTGTTGTGCGGAATCGTGGGACCGATCTTCCTCGTCGTCTACTTCGCCTCGGGCGCCGATCCGATGATGAAGTGGATGTTCTGGACGGGCCTGCTGATCACCGCCGCCGACGTGCTGATCGCGCTGGCGATCACCGCGGGAGGGGCCCGGTCGGCGGCCAAGACCGCCGCGCTCGAGCAGACCGGGGTGCTGGCGCTGGCTCAGGTCACCGGAATCCACGAAACGGGAACGCGGATCAACGAACAACCGTTGGTGAAGCTCGATCTGCAGATCTCCGGGCCCGGTATCACGCCGTTCGCCAGCCAGGACCGGGTGATCGCCTCCATCTCGAGGCTGCCGATGATCACCAACCGTAAGCTGGTCGCGCTGGTCGATCCCATGACAAACGAGTATCAGATCGACTGGGAGCGAAGCAGTTTGGTGAGCGGAATGATGCCCGCCAACTTCACCATCGCCGAGGACAACCGGACCTATGACCTGACGGGCCAGACCGAGCCGCTGATGGAGATCCTCCACATCCTCAAGGCGAACAACATCGGCCTCAACAACATGATCGACCTGCGGTCGAACCCCGTTGCGCGACAGCACGTTCAGGCCGTCGTGCGCCGCGCCGCCGCCGCCCAGCAGACTCCGGCCGGCCTGGCCCCTCCGCCTCCAGCGGCGCCGCCCGCCGCCCCGTCCGTCGCGCCCCCGGAACCGTCGACCGCGCAGCGACTCCAGGAGCTCGAAACGCTGCGGGCGATGGGTTCGGTTTCCGAGGATGAATACGCGGCGAAGCGTCAGCAAATAATCGCTGACCTCTAGTCGCTCGGCACCAACCCGCGCGGGCTGCTACGGTCTTTGTCGTGCCGCGCAGCGGCCCCAAAGGGGTGCTGCCATGACGGACTCGCTGGAGCATCAGGCGACCCGAAGTCCGTCGCTGACGGACGCCGTCATTCCGCTGGTCGCTCTGACCGTGTTGATCGGCAGCTCGATTGCGCTTTTCGGGCTGGATGCCCTCGACGGTCCGATTCAGGTGGCGCTGGTGATGTGCTGTGCGGTCGCCGCACTCATCGCGCTGAAGAACGGGCATCGTTGGAGCGCAGTGCAAGAGGCCGGGCAAGGAGCCCTGTCGTCGATCACCAGCGCGCTGTTCATCCTGCTTGCTGTCGGCGCGTTGATCGGGACGTGGAATCTCTCCGGCACCATCCCGACGTTGGTGTACTACGGAATTCAGGTGCTCTCGCCGGGCTACTTCTACGTTGCCACCGCGATCATCTGTGGTGTCGTGGCGATGTCGATCGGCAGTTCGTGGACGACGGCGGGAACCGTCGGCGTCGGGCTGGTCGGTATCGCGACGATGCTCGGGGTGTCGCCGGCCATCACCGCCGGTGCCGTGATCTCCGGGGCCTACCTGGGCGACAAGCTCTCACCGTTGTCCGAGACAACCATCCTGACCGCGCAGATGGTCAAGGTCGACCTCTACACCCACATTCGGGGTCAGGCCTGGACGTCGGTGCCCGCGTTCGTGATCGCGGCCGTCGTGTTCACGATCCTGGGTGTCGCCGGCCCGCCGCCCCTCGACACCGTCGGTGAGGAAGTCGAGCTCGCCAAGCTCAGCGAGATCTTCTCGATCACTCCGCTGAACCTTCTGCCATTGGTGATCCTCGTCGTGATGTCGGTTCGTAAGGCGCCCGCGTCGTTGGCCCTGCTGGCGGCTTCGTTATGGGCCGGGGCGCAGGCCGTCGTCCTGCAACGAGATGTCGTCGACGGATTCGTACGCGAGATCCACGGCAGTCCCAACGTGATCACGGGTTCGATCCAGGCAGTGTGGCGCGCGATGGCCAACGGCTTCACCATGAACTCGGGGATCGGCGAGATCGACCGCCTGTTGTCCCGCGGCGGTATGGACAGCATGCTCCTCACCATCTGGCTGATCATCGGCGCGGTGACCTTCGGTGCGCTCCTGGAGCAGTTCGGGCTGATCGACAGGCTCGTGAACCCGCTGATCGCGTCCGCGAAAACAACTGGGCGGCTGTATCTTTCGGTTTTCGCCACCGGCATCGGACTCAACATCGTCGCCGGTGACCAGTACATCGCGCTGGTCCTCCCCAGCCGGGTCTTCCGTCTCGAGTTCGAGAAACGTGGTCTCGCGCCGCAGAATCTGTCGCGGCTGGCCGCGGACAGTGGCACGGTGACATCGGCTCTCGTGCCGTGGAACTCGTGCGGCGCGTTCATGAGTGCGGTGCTCGGCGTGTCGACACTGGCGTACCTGCCGTTCGCGGTCTTCAACATCGCTAGCCCGCTGCTCAGCGTGGTGTACGGCTACACCGGCTTCAAAATCGTCAAGGCGTCACCCACCCAAGAAGCGGAAGCGACATGACCTCAGCCGAGACCCGCACGGAACAAACCGAACAGAAGGTCAGCCTGCCCACCCTGACCGCAATGGTGGTCGGCTCCATGATCGGCTCGGGAGTCTTCCTGCTGCCCCGTCGCTTCGGAACCGAGACCGGCGTGCTCGGCGCGATCATCGCCTGGACCATCGCCGGATCGGGAATGCTGATGCTGGCCTTCGTTTTCCAGCGTCTGGCGGTCCGCAAGCCCGAACTGAACGCGGGCATCTTCACCTACGCCAAGGCCGGCTTCGGCGACTACATCGGCTTCAATTCCGCGATCGGGTACTGGGCGTCGGCCTGCGCGGGCAACGTGTCGTACTGGGTCCTCATCACCACCACACTCAGCGCGGTGGTTCCGGCGTTCGGTGCCGGCGACACCGTGCTGGCCGTGGTGGTTTCGGCGGTCGGGGTGTGGCTCTTCGCGGCGCTGGTCATGCGCGGGGTCAAGGACGCCGCGGTGATCAACTACATCGTCACGGTCGCCAAGGTCCTGCCGATCCTGGTGTTCATTGTCATCGCGATCGTCGCGTTCGAGGCCGGCGTGTTCGCGGACAACTTCTGGGGTCCCAGTGGCGGATACTCCTTCGCCTCGATATGGGAGCAGGCCACCGGCACCATGCTGATCACGGTGTTCGTCTTCCTGGGCATCGAAGGCGCCGCGGTGTACTCGCGCATGGCCCGCAGGCGCGAAGACGTGGGGCGCGCAACGGTCTTCGGCTTCCTCGGCGTGCTCAGCGTGTTCGCGATGGTCACGCTGGTGTCCTACGGCGTGTTGCCGCAGGACGAGCTCGCGGGTATCAGTCAGCCGTCCATGGCGGCGGTCCTGGAGTCGATCGTCGGCCCCTGGGGGTCGGTGTTCATCAAGGTCGGTGTGATCGTCTCAGTGCTGGGCGCCTACCTGGCATGGACGTTGATGGCCGCGGAGGTGTTGTTCATCCCCGCGAAGTCGGACGACATGCCGCGATTCCTGGCCCGCACCAACAGCCATGATGCGCCCGTCAATGCGCTGATCATGGCCGCGGCGTTGATCACGCTCCTGCTCGTCGCGCTGTTGTTCGCTGCCGACGCACTCGATTTCATGTTGGACCTCACCGCGGCGCTGTCGCTGATCCCGTATCTGCTCGCGGCGGCGTACGCGTTGAAGCTGACGACCACGCGGGAGACCTACGACGACGGCAGATCGCTCGTCGGCGACATGGTCATCGCCGGTATCGCCACGGTGTACACCCTGTTCCTGATCTACGCCGCGGGGATGGACAAGCTCCTGTTGTCCTGCATCCTCTACGCGCCGGCGGCGGCGCTCTACTTCAAGGCCCGGAAGGAACGCGGCCTGCGCGTGTTCCGTCCGGCCGAGGCCGTGCTGTTCGGCGTAATCGTGCTCGGTGCGGTCATCGCCGTGGTGTCCCTGACAACCGGCGCGATCGAAATCTAGTGCACGAGAGGATATGAGGTGTCCAACCGGTCTGCTGATTACGGTGTCCACTCCGAGGTGGGCAAGCTGCGCAAGGTGTTGGTCTGTTCGCCCGGGCTAGCTCATGAGCGCCTGACCCCGACCAATTGTGACGCGCTGCTGTTCGACGACGTGTTGTGGGTGCAGAACGCCCGGCGCGACCACTTCGACTTCATCGACAAGATGCGCGAACGCGACGTCGAGGTGGTCGAACTGCACCAGTTGCTCGCCGAGACGATGGCCATCCCGGAGGCCAAGGCGTGGTTACTCGACCGCAAGATCGTGGCCAACGAGGTGGGTCTGGGGCTGATCGACGACACACGCGGCTTTCTGGACTCGCTACCGCCCCAACGGCTGGCCGAACTGCTCATCGGCGGCATGTCCATTCGCGACCTGCCCAAGGAGATGCACTCCGGATACCGTTCCTTGGCGCGCGAAAACGCCGGCATCACAGAGTATTTGATGCCGCCGCTGCCCAACACGCTGTACACCCGCGACACCACCTGCTGGATCTACGGCGGCCTGACACTCAACCCGCTGTTCTGGCCGGCTCGCCACGACGAGACGCTGTTGATGAAGGCGATCTATGAGTTCCATCCCGACTTCGTCGGTTCACGGGTGTGGTGGGGCGATCCCGAGCGGTCGTGGGGCCTGGCCACTTTCGAGGGGGGCGACGTCCTGGTGCCCGGCGACGGTGTCGTCATCATCGGGATGAGCGAACGCACGTCGCGGCAGGCCATCACGCAGGTGGCCGCGACGCTGTTCGCCGAGGAGGCGGCGACGCAGGTGATCGTCGCGGGTATGCCCAAGCTGCGGGCGGCCATGCATCTCGACACGATCTTCACGTTCGCCGACCGTGACGTGGTGACGATCTACCCCGAGATCGTGGACGCCATGGAGACATTCACGCTCTACCCGAGCGACATTGCCCCCGGTGTCGAGGTGGTCGAGGCGCACAAGCCCTTCGTCGAGGTCGTCGCGTCCGCGCTCGGGTTGAGCGAACTGCGTGTGGTGGAGACGGGTGGAACGGCCTACGACTCGGAACGCCAGCAGTGGGACAGCGGCAACAACCTGGTCGCCGTCGAGCCCGGCGTGGTGTTCGCCTACGACCGCAACACCCACACCAACACCCTGTTACGGCGGGCCGGGGTCGAGGTCATCACGATCGTCGGCGCCGAACTGGGCCGCGGCCGGGGAGGCGGGCACTGTATGACCTGTCCGATCATCCGCGATCCCATTCAGTGAATCGGCCGCTAGAACACGTTTCAGTTCGGCTGTTAGCCTGTCCGCAGGATCCCGGAAGGAGCAGCGGTGACGGCGATCAACCGACCCCTGGAAGGCCGAGTGGCATTCATCACCGGAGCCGCGCGCGGCCAGGGTCGGGCGCACGCGGTGCGACTGGCCAGTGAAGGCGCCGACATCATCGCGATCGACGTCTGCGCGCCGATATCGGAGACCATCACCTACCCGTTGGCGACGTCGGAGGAACTGGCCGAGACGGTTCGCGCGGTCGAGGCGACGGGCCGCAAGGTGCTGGCCCGCGAGGTCGACATCCGGGACCTGGCCCCCCTGCAGCAGGTGGTAGCCGACGGCGTGGAGCAGTTCGGCCGGCTCGACATCCTGGTGGCCAACGCGGGCGTGCTCAGCTGGGGCCGCATCTGGGAGATGTCGGAAGAGCAGTGGGACACCGTCATCGACGTCAACCTGAACGGCACGTGGCGTACCATCCGCGCGGCGCTGCCGGCAATGATCGCGGCGGGCAACGGCGGTTCGGTCATCATCGTCAGTTCGTCGGCCGGGCTGAAGGCCACGCCGGGCAACGCGCACTACGCCGCGTCCAAGCACGGGCTGACGGCGCTGACCAACGCGCTGGCGATCGAGGCCGGCGAGTTCGGCATCCGGGTGAACTCCATTCACCCCTACTCGATCGAGACGCCGATGGTCGAGAAGGACGCCATGATGGCGATCTTCGCGAAGTATCCGAGCTATCTGCACAGCTTCGCCCCGATGCCGTACCACCCGCTCGACGAGGAGAACAAGGGCCTTCAGGGGTTCATGGAGCCCGAAGAGGTGGCCGACGTCGTCGCGTGGCTGGCCGGTGACGGCTCGAAGACGCTCTCCGGAAGCCAGATCGCCGTCGACCGCGGCGCCATGAAGCACTGACTTTTCTGCTCGCCGAACTCAGGGGGCCAGCACGGCGGCGAACTGGTCGATGGCCCAGTCGATTTCATCCGCGGTGATCACCAGCGGGGGAGCGAATCGCAGCGTCGAACCGTGGGTGTCCTTGACGAGCACGCCGCGCTGCGCCAGGCGCAAGCTGACCTGTTTGGCGGTGCCCAGCCTGGAATCGATGTCGACGCCTGCCCACAGGCCCTTACCGCGAACCGCCACCACGCCGCGACCGATCAACCCATCGAGTCGGCGGTGCAGGTGCGCGCCGAGTTCGGCTGAGCGCCGCTGGAATTCCCCACGACGCAGAATCTCGACGACGGTCGAACCGATCGCGGCGGCCAGCGGATTGCCGCCGAACGTCGATCCGTGCTCACCGGGATGCAGCACGCCGAGGACGTCGGCGTCGGCCACCACCGCCGACACCGGCATCACCCCGCCGCCGAGCGCCTTTCCGAGCAGGTAGACATCGGGCACCACGCCCCAGTGCTCGCACGCGAACGTCTTCCCGGTGCGCGCCAGGCCGGACTGAATCTCGTCGGCGATCAACAGCACGTTGCGCTGCGTGCACAACGACCGAAGCCGCGGCAGGAAGTCGTCGGGTGGAACGATGATGCCGGCCTCACCCTGAATCGGTTCGATCAGCACCGCGACCGTGTTCTCGTCGATCGCCTCGGCGAAGGCATCGGCGTCACCGAACGGCGCGGCGCGGAATCCGGGGGTGTACGGGCCGAAGCCGCGGCGGGCGGTTTCGTCGTCGGAGAAGCTGATGATCGTCGTCGTGCGGCCATGGAAGTTGTTGTGCGCGACCACGATATTCGCGGCACCGGCGGACACGCCCTTGACGTCGGTGCCCCATTTGCGGGCCACCTTGATACCGCTCTCGACCGCTTCGGCGCCGCTGTTCATCGGCAGCACCATGTCTTTGCCGCACAGGTTGGCCAGCGTCGCGCAGAAGGGCGCGAGCCGGTCGGAGTGGAACGCCCGGCTGACCAACGTCACCGTGTCGAGTTGGGCATGCGCGGTGGCGGTGATCTCCGGATTGCGGTGGCCGAAGTTGACGGCCGAATACGCCGCGAGGCAGTCCAGGTAGCGGCGGCCCGCAACGTCGGTGATCCATGCGCCCTCGGCACTGGCGGCGACCACGGGAAGGGGTGCGTAGTTGTGCGCCACGCAGTGGTCGTCGATCGCGATCGCTTCCAGCGTGGTCACGAATGCACCTCCAATGTGCAGCATTTGATTGAGCCGCCGCCCTTGAGCAGTTCGGACAGGTCGACCCCGACGGGCTCGAAGCCGGCGTCGCGCAGCTGGGCGGCGAAGCCGGTGGCTGCGGCCGGCAGCACCACGTTGCGCCCATCGGAGACGACGTTGAGGCCCAGAACATAGGCGTCGGAACTCGCCACCTCGATCGCGTCGGGGAACAGTGTCCGTAGGCTCACCCGGGAGGTGTTACTGAACGCGGGCGGGTAGTAGGCGACCGTCGTGTCGTCGAGCACCGCGAGCGCGGTGTCGAGGTGGTAGAACCGCGGGTCGAGCAGCTCGAAGCTGTACGTCGGCAGCCCCGTCAGTTGCGCGATCTCACCGTGAGCGCGGCGGTCCGTCCGAAACCCGTATCCCGCCAACATGATCGAGCCGGCCACGAGCAGGTCGCCCTGACCTTCGTTGGTGTACCGGGTCTGAACGGGTTGATATCCCTGTCGGGCCAGCCATTCGGCGTAGACGTCCGCTTCCCCCGCGCGCTGCGGATAGGCGAACTTCGCGACGACCGCGCTGCCGTTCACCACCAGGCCGCCGTTGGCGGCATAGACCATGTCGGGCAGTCCCGGAACGGGATCGACGACGTCGACGACATGCCCGAGTTCCTTGTACGTGCGCCTCAATGTCTCCCATTGGGCGTGGGCGCGTCCGGCGTCGACACGCGCCGCGGTGTCCATCCAGGGATTGATCGAGTACTCGACGGCGAAATACGTCGGCGGCGTCATGACGTAGTGCCGCGCACGTGCCTGCCGCCGGGGTGGGCGGTTGGACTTGTGCGTCGCAGCGACGCCGAGGACCGTCATGGATCCACGGTATGGACGGCCGTCCACGCAATCAATCTTCAATTCTTGCGTGTCCAGTAAATAATAGTTGCGTATAGTGTGATCACACGGCGATTCATTGTGCGGAGGTGACCGTGGAGCGACTCGACGCGACCGACCAACAGATCCTCGCCGCCCTGACCAACGACGCGCGCGCCACGTACGCCGAGATCGGGGAGCGGGTCAACCTGTCGGCGCCCGCGGTGAAGCGCCGGGTCGATCGCATGCTCGACAACGGCGTCATTCGCGGATTCACCACCGTCGTCGACCGGACCGCGCTGGGCTGGACCACCGAGGCCTATGTGCAGGTGTTCCGGCACGGAACCATCGCCCCAGAACGGTTGCGGGCGGCCTGGATCGACATCCCCGAGGTCATCAGCGCGGCCACGGTCACCGGGACCGCCGACGCGATCCTTCACGTCGTCGCGCGGGATATGCGCCACCTCGAGGAGGCGCTGGAACGCATCCGTTCGGCCGCCGAGGTCGAGCGCAGCGAGAGCATCGTGGTGCTGACGAACGTGATCGACCGCGGTCGAGGCTGAGCACCATTGGCCGGGGTGGCGGACAAATAGCGGTAGGGATCGTGTAAGAAACTGCCCATGACCACATCAGCGGGCATCGTCATCGTCGGCGGCGGACTCGCCGCCGCCAGGACCGCCGAACAGTTGCGCCGGTCGGAGTACGCCGGCCCGGTCACGATCGTCAGCGAAGAGGACCACCTGCCATACGACCGGCCCCCGCTGTCCAAGGAGGTTCTGCGCAGCGAGACCGACGACGTGACGCTCAAGCCCGCGGAGTTCTACGAGGAGAACGACATCACCGTGCTCCTCGGGAACGGCGCGCGGTCGGTGGACACGGCCGCGCAGACGGTGACGCTGGCCGACGGCACCGAGCTGGGTTACGACGAGCTGATCATCGCTACCGGTCTGGTGCCCAAGCGCATTCCGTCGTTCCCCGATCTTCCGGGCATCCACGTACTGCGCAACTACGACGAGAGCGTGGCCTTGCGCCAGGAGGCCGGCTCGGCCCGCCGCGCCGTCGTCGTCGGTGCGGGGTTCATCGGCTGCGAGGTGGCGGCGAGCCTCCGCAAGCTCGGTGTCGAGGTGGCGTTGGTGGAGCCGCAGCCGACGCCCCTGGCCGCGGTGCTCGGTGAGCAGATCGGTGAGCTGGTGGCCCGAGTGCACCGCGCCGAGGGCGTCGATGTCCGTTGCGGCGTTGGCGTCGCCGAGGTCCGGGGCTCGGATCGCGTCGAGACGGTGGTGCTCGGCGACGGCACCGAACTCGAGGCGGATCTGGTGATCGTCGGCATCGGTTCACACCCGGCGACCGAATGGCTCGAAGGCAGCGGCATCAAGCTCGACAACGGCGTCGTCTGCGACGACCACGGCCGGGCCAGCGCGCCGCACGTCTGGGCCATCGGAGACGTCGCGTCATGGCGGCACAACCTGGGACATCAAGTGCGCGTGGAGCATTGGAGCAACGTCGCCGACCAGGCCCGCGTCCTCGTGCCGACGATGCTGGGACAGGAGCCACCGACGGCCGTCTCGGTGCCGTACTTCTGGAGCGACCAGTACGACGTCAAGATCCAGTGCCTGGGCGAACCGGAGGCCGAGGACATCGTCCACATCGTCGAGGACGACGGCCGCAAGTTTCTCGCCTACTACGAGCGCGACGGCGTGGTGGCCGGAGTCGTCGGCGGCGGCATGCCTGGCAAGGTGATGAAGGTGCGCGCCAAGATCGCGGCGCGCGCTCCCATCGCCGACCTCCTCGGCTAGTGCTCGCCGAGGTAGAACCGGACCCCCTGATCGTCGGCGCACAACGCTGACCTCCCATAGGGCTGCTGCGAGGGCTCGTCGATGACGGTGCCGCCCGCCTCGCGTACCCGTGCCACCGCGGCGTCGACGTCGGCGACCGTCCACATCGGCACGGTCACCGCCTCGGTGTTTCCGCCCGCGACACCGGACATCGGATGCGGCTCGCGCACCGCCCAACCATCCTGGACGTGTCCGGGCTCGAAGGTCCAGAACAGGAACCTGCTGTAGAACTCCTTGAACGCGGCGGAGTCGGGAACCTGGTGGGTGATGTACGAAAGTTCGCCTGGCCCAGTGCCGTTGAGCGCAGGGCGCGGCGTGCCGGGCGCCGGCCGGAACACCGCGAACGCCATACCGGCCGGGTCGGTGGCGTCGAGCACCGTCCCGAAATCGAATTCCTGAGCCCGGCCGACCGTACCGCCGCCGTCGATGATCGAGCGCCGTGCGCCGTCGAGGTCGGTCACCGCGTAGCAGCACAGCATGCCCTGCGGGCTGTCGACGCTGAAGATGCCGATCCGCTGGTCGGTGTTGGTCACCTGGTGGGTCGACGGGTCGTAGCGCCACCCGAGCACGTGACCGTAGAACTCCGCTGCCCGCTCGGCGTCGGCCACCCACACCGACACGTAGCCGACGTCGCCGTGCTGGATCGGCACGGCCGATCCCGTCACCGGACCGCTGAGCATCCAGCGGTGGCCGAACGGGTCGATGATCGTGGCGTTGCGCGCGCCGTAGTTCTCGTACGGCTCACGCTGCACCTGCGCGCCGTGTCGGCGGGCCCGCTCAAGTGTCGCGTCGGTGTTCTCGACGGGGAGCTGCAGGCTGACCGAAACCGACTGTGGTGACGGTGCTTTGAGCCCGAGCTCGGGGTATTCGTCGGCCAGGTAGAACACCCCTGCGCCGATCGCCAGCTCGGCGTGGCCGATGCGGCCGTCGTCCATTTCGACGGGCTCGCCGACCACCGTCGCGCCGAACGCGTCACGGTAGAAGGCGATGGCGCGGCGTGCGTCGGTGACGGCCAGATACGGCAGCGCCGCCGAGCGGGGCGGAGCGTCGGGTGCGACGGTCACAGTGTCGGACAGTTCGGCCAGCGCGGTGTCGGTTCCGCTCATGACGATCTCCTCGGTTCGATTCGGTAGGGACAGCGCCGACTCCAGGCGTGCACGCAGTCGGGCCGCGAACGCCGGGTCGGGGGCGACCGGAAGCTCGTCACCGCGCAGCACGTCCAGCGGATCGTGGCTGTTGTTCACGGCTGCCTCCCTTCCGGTTCCGGATAGTGCGCGCGAAATGCTCTGCGGGCCCGGACCAGCAGCGCCTCGGTGGCGTGCACCGTGCGGCCGATGAGCTCGGCGCATTCGGGCACCGAGCAGTCGTCCATGTAGCGCAGCGCCAAGACGGTGCGGTGCTGTTCGGGCAGCTTGGCCAGCACGCTCTCGGCGACGATGCGGTCGAGCTCGGCATCCCAGTCGTCGGGCGGCTCGACCGGTTCGGGCAGATCGGCGACCGGGATGCTGAACCGGTCGTGGCGGCGGCGGTAGTGGTCGGCCAGCTTGTGGCGCGCCACCCCGAGCAGCCACGGCACGGTCATCGGCGGTGGAGCGGTCTTCCTGGCGGCGTCCATCGCCGCCAGGAAGGTTTCCGACGTCAGGTCTTCGGCGGTTCCACGGTCACCACAGCGGCGGACGAAGTATCCGTACACCACCGGTAACGCTTCGTCGTACAGCGCCAGCAGTTGCCGTGGAGCGTCGGTGCCGTTCGGTTCGGCGCTCACGTCCTTATCGTCGCCGTTGCGGGCCGAACTCCGACGGGTCTGACGCAACTTTTTTCAGCTGCGGTACTCGGGAGCCCAGCGCGCCTCGTCGATCCGCTGCGCCAGCTCCTCGGGCGTGCGCGCGGGCGCGACGTCATCGGCGACGGCCTGTTCGGCGACGGCCTGGGCGATGCGCACGGCCACCTCGGGGACGTCCGACCACGCGGGCAACAACGGCGCTGCGGCGTCGCCGATAGCGGGGGAGGCGTCGCCGAGCGCGGCGGCCGCCGCGCGCATCATCTCGTCGGTCACCCGGGTCGCCTGCGCCGCGGTGACGGCCAGGCCCATCGCGGGAAAGATGTAGGCGTTGTTGCACTGGGCGATCGGCCGCTCCACGCCGTCGCGCTGTAACGGCGCGAACGGGGAACCCGTCGCCACCAAGGCGCGCCCGCCGGTCCAGGCGTCGAGTTCGGCGGGGTGGGCCTCGGCGCGGCTGGTCGGGTTCGACAGCGGGAAGATGATCGGACGGTCGACCTTGCTGGCCATCTCGCGAACGATGTCCTCGGTGAACGCCCCTGTGGCGGTGGACAATCCGAGGAGCACGCCGGCCTCGACGTGACCGATGACGTCGGCCAGCTGGGCAGGTCCGGACAGCCCCCAGCTCGCCACCCGGTGCGCGGGCTGGGCGAACGCCCGCTGACCCGCGGACAGGTCGGTGCGGTCGTCGGTGAGCAGACCGTTGATGTCGACCACCCAGATCTGCTCGGACGCCTGCGCAGGCGACAGGCCCTCGCTGACCATCTGACGGTGCACCATCTCCAGGACTCCGATGCCCGCCGAGCCGGCGCCCAACATCACCACCTGCTGCTGCGACAACGGGCGTCCCGCCACCTTGGCCGCACCGTGCAGCGCGCCCAACGTCACCGCGGCGGTGCCCTGGATGTCGTCGTTGAAGGTGAGCAGCTCGTCGCGATAGCGCTGCAGGATCGGCAGCGCGTGGGCGGTGGCGAAATCCTCCCACTGCAGCAGAACGTCGGGTAGCTCAGCGCGCACCGTGGTCACGAAATCGTCGATGAACGAGTGGTATTCGTCGTCGCTTATCCGCCGGTGCCGCCAGCCGAGGTACTGCGGGTCCTCGAGCAGTTCGACGTTGTCGGTGCCCACGTCGAGCACGATCGGCAGCGTGCGGGCCGGGTCGATGCCGCCGATGAGTGTGTACAGCGAGAGCTTCCCGATCGGGATGCCCATACCGCCGATGCCCTGATCGCCGAGGCCCAGGATGCGCTGGCCGTCGGTGACGACGATGACGTCGACTTCCCGGCGCGGCCGGTTGCGCAGCACTTCGCGCAGGAACTCGCGGTCGGGATACGAGACGAACAGCCCGCGCGGGCGTTGGTAGATCTCGCTGAAGCGCTGGCACGCCTCGCCGACGGTCGGGGTGTAGACGATCGGCATGGTCTCGGCGATGTGGTCGCGCAGCACCCGGTAGAACAGGGTCTCGTTGCGGTCCTGCAGGTTCCGAAGGTAGATGTGCTTGTCGAGCGGCTCTCGGCGTCGGCAGAACTCGCGCCACGAATGATCGGTCTGCTGTTCGAGGCTCTTCTCAGCGGTGGGAAGCAGCCCCAGTAAACCGAATTGGCGGCGTTCGGCGTGGGTGAAGGCCGTGCCCTTCGTCCACAGTGAGTCGAACAGCAGATCGTGACCCGTCTTGTCGGAGCGTTCCTCGGCCATCGACGTCCTTTCAGCGACGGCCCAAAGCTATCGCGGTCCGCGAGGGTGCCGGGGCGATTCAGCGATCGAGCGCCCACAGTCCGTCGGCGACGGTGTCGAACGCCGCGCCGAGCGCCTGGGCCAGCGGGACCGACTCGTCGTCCAGCCAGCGCTCGTACGCCGAGAGCGCGACGCCGAGCATCGTCCACGCCACCGTCTGGGGGACGAGGTCGTCGGCGCTGGTGTTGAGGCGCTTGGCGACGAAATCGGCGACGACGCCGCGCCAGCCGGCGTACATGGTCATCGAGTAGGCCTGCAGCGCGGCCGTCTCCAGGATCACCCGCATGCGCATCCGGTGCCGTTCGGTCTCCGCCGCATCGAAACTGTTGAACGCGAGCAACGCGGTCCGCAGGGCCTCGCCGATCGGCACCTCGGGATCGAGATCGGCCAACAGATCCCGCATGCGGGCCAGATGAGCCTCGAAATCACCCCAGGGCAGGGCGTTCTTGGACGGGTAGTAGCGGAACAGCGTGCGGCGGGCGATCCCCGCGGCCTCGGCGATGTCGTCCACGCTGACGTCGTCGAAGCCGCGCGCGGCGAACAGGTCGATGGCGACGTTGCTGATGTGGTCCCACGTCGTCGAGCGCCGGCGGCCCACCCGGTGCTGGTCCGGCCCCATCTGGGGTCCCCTTTCCATTTAGGCACTCGATGCCATATTATTGCGACCTCGATCACAGTTGTCGAGAACCGGTGATATCGAAAGGCGGAACCAAATGGAACCGAACCAGCAGGTGGAGAACGACGAGCTGGTTACCGAGACGCTCGTCGAAGAGGTGTCGATCGACGGGATGTGCGGGGTCTACTGATCATGACCTCGTCGTCGGCGGAGTCCGATCAGGACGCCGCGTTCGACCCGGAGCTCGGCTGGCGGCTGCACCACCAGGTGGCGGTGCGGCCGGAGCCGTTCGGTGCGCTGCTGTACCACTTCGGGACGCGCAAACTGTCGTTCCTGAAGAACCGGACCATCGTCGACGTCGTCAACACTTTGTCCGAATATCCGGACGTCCGATCCGCCTGCCGTGCCGCCGGTATCGACGACACTCAGCAGGCGCCGTACCTGCAAGCGCTCGGTGTGCTTGCTCGATCGAAAATGCTGGTGCCGCAATGACATCAACGGAATCCGCACGTGTGCCTCGATTGGTCGAGCAGTTCGAGCACGGCCTTGACGCACCGATCTGCCTGACCTGGGAGCTGACATACGCCTGCAATCTGGCGTGCGTGCACTGCCTGTCGTCGTCGGGTAAGCGAGACCCGCGCGAGTTGAGCACGCAGCAGTGCAAGGACATCATCGACGAGCTCGAGCGCATGCAGGTCTTCTACGTCAACATCGGTGGCGGTGAGCCGACGGTGCGCTCGGATTTCTGGGAGCTCGTCGACTACGCCACCGCCCACCACGTCGGCGTGAAGTTCTCCACCAACGGTGTGCGCATCACGCCGGCGGTGGCCGCGCGGCTGGCGGCCAGCGACTACGTCGACGTGCAGATCTCGCTCGACGGAGCGACCGCGGAGATCAACGATGCCGTGCGCGGTGCCGGTTCGTTCGCGATGGCGACCAGGGCGCTGCAGAACCTCGCCAACGCCGGCT
Organism: Mycolicibacterium celeriflavum; assembly: GCA_050205545.1. Taxonomy (GTDB): domain Bacteria; phylum Actinomycetota; class Actinomycetes; order Mycobacteriales; family Mycobacteriaceae; genus Mycobacterium; species Mycobacterium celeriflavum_A. Next base: position 216,420 of record JBNMQV010000001.1, on the reverse strand, counting down.
TCAAGGACGCCAAGATCTCGGTGGTCGTCACTCGCCACAACGTCGACCAGCTCGACGAATTCGCCGCGCTGGCAGACCGATTCGGCGCGACGCTGCGGATCACGCGGTTACGCCCGTCGGGTCGCGGCGCGGATGTGTGGGACGACCTTCACCCCACCGCCGACCAGCAGGTCCAGCTTTACAACTGGCTGGTGGCCAAGGGTGAGCGGGTGCTCACCGGTGACTCGTTCTTCCATCTCGCCGGGTTGGGTGAGCCCGGCGCGCTCGCCGGCCTGAACCTGTGCGGGGCCGGGCGCGTCGTCTGCCTCATCGATCCGGTCGGCGACGTCTACGCCTGCCCGTTCGCCATCCACGACCGCTTCCTCGCCGGAAATGTGCTGTCGGACGGCGGGTTTGACAACGTCTGGAAGAACGCGCCGCTCTTCCGCGAGCTGCGCGAACCGCAGTCGGCGGGCGCGTGCTCGTCCTGCGGGCATTACGACAGCTGCCGCGGTGGCTGCATGGCCGCCAAGTTCTTCACCGGGCTGCCGATGGACGGCCCGGACCCCGAGTGTGTGGAGGGGTACGGCGCTCCCGCCCTGGCTCGCGAGCGGGTGAAGCCGAAGTCCAGCGTCGACCATTCTCGATCCGGTCCGGTGATGCTGAAGCTGCTCACGACCCCGCCTCGATCCGGTGTCGGCGCCGGGGCGCCTCTCCGCTCTGATGTCGGCGCCGGGGCGCCTCCCCGCTCTGATGTCGGCGCCGGAGCGCCTCCGAAACGTCTCTGCAACGAAAGCCCGGTGTGATCATGGCCGACACGTGGTTCGAAACTGTCGCGGCCGCCCAGGAGAGGGCCAAGCGTCGACTTCCCAAGCCGGTGTACTCGGCGCTGATCGCCGCGAGCGAGAAGGGTGTGACGGTCTCCGACAACGTCGAGGCGTTCGCCGAACTGGGCTTCGCACCGCACGTGGTTGGGGCGACGGAGAAGCGCGATCTGGCGACCACCGTTATGGGACAGGATATTTCGCTGCCCGTCCTGATCTCGCCGACGGGCGTGCAGGCCGTCCACCCGGACGGTGAGGTCGCTGTCGCGCGTGCGGCCGCCGCGCGCGGTACCGCGATGGGGCTGTCGTCGTTCGCCAGCAAGCCGATCGAAGAGGTGATCGCGGCCAACCCGAAACTCTTCTTCCAGGTCTACTGGTTGGGCGGCCGCGACGCGATCGCCGCCCGCGTCGAGCGGGCGCGAGAGGCGGGCGCGGTCGGCCTGATCGTCACCACGGACTGGAGCTTCTCGCACGGCCGGGACTGGGGCAGCCCGAAGATCCCCGAGCAGATGGATCTGCGCACCACGGTGCGCATGCTCCCGACGGGGCTGACCCGACCGAGCTGGATGTGGCAATGGGGTAAGACCCTGCGGCCGCCGAACCTGCGGGTGCCCAATCAGGCGGCGCGAGGCGAGGACGGTCCGCCGTTCTTCGCCGCCTATGGCGAATGGATGGGCACTCCGCCGCCGACCTGGGAGGACATCGCCTGGCTGCGCGAGCTGTGGGGTGGTCCCTTCATGCTCAAGGGCGTGATGAGGGTCGACGACGCCAAACGCGCTGTGGATGCCGGTGTTTCGGCGATCTCGGTGTCCAATCACGGCGGCAACAACCTCGACGGGACACCGGCGTCGATCCGCGCGCTGCGCCCGATAGTCGAGGCGGTCGGTGACGACATCGAGGTGGTGCTCGACGGCGGCGTCCGCCGGGGCAGCGACGTGGTCAAGGCGGTCGCGCTCGGCGCTCGTGCGGTCATGATCGGCCGGGCGTATCTGTGGGGTCTTGCGGCCAACGGGCAGGCCGGTGTCGAGAACGTTCTCGACGTGCTGCGGGGCGGCATCGATTCTGCATTGATGGGTCTGGGCCGTGCGTCGGTGCATGATCTTGGGCCCGACGACGTGCTGGTCCCTCCGGGGTTCATCCGGGCGCTCGGCGTGCCCGGAGGTTCGGCTTCCTGACGATCCGCCCCGCGTCCGGGAACGCGCTGGTACAGGCGGGGCGCAGGGGGCAGGGGGGACGCCGCCGGTGCCGGTGGCGAGAAATTCGGTGAATCAATTGCTGCGCTTGCTTCAACAATTGGCGCACGACAGGTGAATTCGGCCTACCATCGGCGGGTGCCATCTGTCAGCGAGCTCGCGAACGCGACATCGAAGCAGCTGCAGAGCACTACGTCAGCCCTCCTCGTCCCGGTCGGATCCACCGAGCAGCACGGCCCACATCTGCCGCTGGACACCGACACGCGAATCGCGACGGCCGTCTGTCGGGCCGTTGCTGACCGGCTCGCCGACGCCGACGGGGTGGACTGGTTGGTCGCACCGGCCATCGGCTACGGCGCGAGCGGCGAGCACGAGGCGTTCAGCGGCACCGTCTCGATCGGGACGTCCGCGCTGCGGCTGTTGCTGGTGGAGTTCGGCAGGTCGGCGTCGCGGTGGGCGTCACGGCTGGTCTTCGTCAACGGCCACGGCGGCAATGTCGAAGCGCTGGCCGCGGCGACCGCTTTGCTGCGTTACGAGGGCCGGGATGCGGGCTGGTGTTCCTGCTCGGTCGCGGGCGCCGACGCCCACGCCGGCCATACCGAAACGTCTGTATTGCTACATATTTCACCGCAGGATGTCCGCGTCGACGAGCGGGTGCCCGGAAACGTGGCACCGCTGCGCGAGCTGATACCCGAACTTCGGCAGGGGGGCGTTGCCGCGGTGAGCGAGGTCGGGGTGCTCGGGGATCCCACGACCGCCACCGTGGAGGACGGCGCTCGCATTTTTCCCGATATGGTCGAGGCATGCCTTCGGCGGATCACGCGCTGGGCACCCGACCGCGACGGGATGCTGACATGACCGGACCGCGGCTGCCCGACGGCTTCGCCGTACAGGTCGATCGTCGAGTGAAGGTGCTCGGCGAGGGGTCGGCCCTGCTCGGCGGTTCACCCACCCGCCTCCTGCGGCTGGCACCGGCCGCGCAGACGATGCTCAACGGTGGCAGGCTCGAGGTGCACGACGCCGTCAGCGCCCAGCTCGCACGCACGTTGCTCGACGCGACGGTGGCACACCCCCGTCCCGCCAGCGGCCCCTCCCACCGGGATATCACGGTGGTAATACCGGTGCGCGACAACGCTTCTGGTGTTCGACGGCTCTTGACTGCCGTGCGCGGCCTGCGGGTGATCGTGGTCGACGACGGCTCGGCCATCCCGGTGGAGGAGGCCGACTTCGCCGACGTTCACCGCGAGGTGCGGGTGCTTCGGCACGCGCAGAGCCGGGGACCGGCGGCCGCCCGCAACACCGGCCTGACGGCGTGCACGACCGACTTCGTGGCCTTCCTCGACAGCGACGTCGTGCCGCGGCGCGGATGGCTCGAGGCCTTGCTCGGGCACTTCTGCGATCCCGCCGTGGGCCTGGTCGCACCCCGCATCGTCGGTCTTCGCGAACCGGACAATCTGGTCGCACGCTATGAGGCGGTGCGCTCGTCGCTCGACCTCGGGCTGCGCGAAGCCCCGGTGATGCCGTACGGAACGGTGTCGTACGTTCCCAGTGCCGCCATCATCGGCCGCCGGGCGATGCTGGCCGAGATCGGTGGCTTCGACGAGACGCTCACCTCCGGTGAGGACGTCGACCTGTGCTGGCGACTCATCGAATCGGGCGCGCGGTTGCGTTACGAGCCCATCGCCCTGGTGGCGCACGACCATCGGACTCAACTACGAGAGTGGTTCTCGCGCAGGTCTTTCTACGGCGAAGCGGCCGCGCCGCTGTCGGTCCGCCATCCCGGTAAGACCGCGCCGTTGGTGATCTCCGGCTGGACGCTCGTGGCCTGGATGCTCATGGCGATGGGGTCGTCGATCGGGTACCTGGCCTCGGTCGTCGTCGCGGCCATCACCGGTCGCCGCATCGCCAAGTCGCTGTCGAGCGTCGAGACCGAACCCAAGGACATCGCGGTGGTGGCGGCACACGGACTGTGGTCCGCCGCGATGCAGCTGGCGTCGGCGATCTGCCGGCACTACTGGCCGCTCGCGCTCATCGCGGCGTTACTCTCTCGACGATGCCGTCAAGTGGTGCTGGTGGCTGCCGTGGTGGAGGGTGTCGTCGACTGGTTGACGCGCAGCCGGAACACCGAAGACGACACCCAGCGGGTCGGGCTGCTCACCTACATCGCGCTCAAGCGCCTCGACGACATCGCCTACGGACTGGGCCTGTGGACCGGTGTGATGCGCGAGCGGCATCTCGGTGCGCTCAAACCTCAGATCCGGACCTGAGGCGACTCTGAAAGCGTGCGCAGTGATGATTTTGCTCCTCGCGTGCGCAGTGACGTCCTGATCGTCGGTGCCGGTAGCGCCGGATCCGTTCTGACCGAGCGGCTCTCTGCCGACCCGGCGTGCACCGTCACCGTCGTCGAATCCGGTCCCGGGCCGTCTGACCCCCACGTCTCGGCGCAGATCAGCGACGGGCTGCGGCTGCCGATCGGCACCGCGAGCTCGGTCGTGCGCCGGTACCCGACCACCCTGACCCTCGATCCGGTGCGCCGCGCGATGCTGATGCGCGGCGCGGTGGTGGGCGGGTCGGGCGCCGTCAACGGGGGTTACTTCTGCCGCGCCCTACCCGCCGACTTCGACGACTGGGGCTTGCCCGGCTGGGCCTGGTCGGACGTGCTTCCGCATTTCCGCGCCATCGAAACCGATCTCGACTTCGACACCGAGGTACACGGTTCCGACGGTCCGATCACCGTCCGGCGGGTCTCTGAATTCGACGGGTGCACAGCGTCGTTCGTGCGGGCGGCCACGGCGGCCGGCCACCCCTGGATAGCCGACCTGAACGGCTCCACGGCCGAGGAGCCGGTGGGCGCGGGAGTCGGGGCGGTGCCGCTGAACATCCACCAGGGCACCCGCATGGGCCCCGGCGGCGCCTACCTGCAGCCCGCCCTGGACCGGGCGAACCTCACCTTGCTCACCGACACCCGCGTGCGCCGCGTCAAGATCGTCGCGGGCAGAGCGGTCGGCGTGGAATGCACGGGTCCGGACGGCGCAACGTATCTCGAAGCCGACCGTATCGTGTTGTGCGCCGGGGCAATCGGATCGGCGCACCTGTTGATGCTGTCCGGTGTGGGCCGTCCCGAGATCTTGGAAGCAGCGGAGATCCCGGTGACCGCGAATCTTCCCGTGGGGGCGGTGATGTCGGACCATCCCGAGTGGATATTGCCCGTGAACTGGACCGAAACCCACGGCCTCCCTCCGCTGGAGGCCGTACTCACCACCGACGACTGGCTCGAGATCCGGCCGTACACCGCCGGTTTCGGTGCGATGGTCAGCGGGCGCCGTGACGATCCGGGCGACCATCCCCACATCGGGGTGACGCTGATGCGGCCGAGATCACGCGGCGTGGTCTCGGTCGTCAGCGCCGACCCCGACGTGCCACCGGTCATCGAGCACCATTACGACAGCGAACCCGGCGACGTCGAGGCGCTCCGTGCGGGAATCGCGCTGTCCCGCGAACTCATCGGCACGACAGCCGAAGTCGGCCCGTCGTCATGGTCGACCTCGCAGCATCTTTCGGGAACCGCGCCGATGGGTGCCGACGGTGACGATGTCGCTGTGGTCGATCCACGGTGCCGGGTGTACGGGATCGAGGGGTTGTGGGTGGTCGACGGTTCGGTGCTACCGGTGATTCCGAGCCGCGGGCCGCACGCCACCATTGTCATGCTCGGGCACAGGGCCGCCGAGTTCATCGTCTGACCGCGAGGTCAGCCGCTCCAAGAAGCGGAACTGCCTGCCGTCGCGGCCGGGCGCCCACAATGCGATGAACGCCGCAGCTAGCGCGCAAAGGCTGCCGAGCGCGATCAGGGAGGTGTGCATGGCCTCCAAGAAGGCGAGCTGCGCGGCCTCCGACAGCCGAGCCCCCTGCGGCCCCAGCCGCGCGGCGACCTCGAGCGCCTCGGCCAACGAGTTTGACGCGGCTGTGCGAAGCGATTCCGGTAGTCCGCCCAGATGGGGTTGCAGCCTATCGCCGTACTGGGCGGCGAGCACCGAACCCGCCACCGCGATGCCCAGGGCGGCACCGATCTCGCGGGTGGTGTCGTTGACCGCCGACGCGACCCCCTGCTTCTCGTCCGGCACCGCACCCATGATCGCCGAAGTCGCTGGCGCCGTGCATAACCCGATGCCCGTCGACATGACGAGCAGCGGCAGTGCGAGATCTAGGTACGGCGAGTCGACCTGGAGTGTCTGCATGTAGAACAGCCCGGCCGCGATCAGTGTCAGGCCGGTGGACAGGGCGATCCTCAGCCCTAGTCGTGGCAGATACCACGGTGTCGCGAGGCTGAGGACCAAGAGGGGCGCGACCAAGGGCGCCAATGCGAATGCCGTCTGCAGCGGCGAGTAGCCGAGCAACAGCTGCATGTACTGCATCGACACGAAGAAGAATCCGAAGTTGGCGAGGAAGAAGAACGTCACCACGACGGCACCGGTGGTGAAATCGGCCTTGGCGAACAACCGAATGTCGAGCAGTGGGTGTGCGCTGCGCAACTCCCACACTGTGAAGGCGGCCGCCATGACAACCCCCGCAGCCATGCACCCGTATACCAGGGGATGCGTCCAGCCGTGGGTGGGCGCTTCGAGCACGCCGTAGACGAAAATCGCAACGGCTCCACCGACCAGTACCGCTCCCGACCAGTCCAGCGGTGTGGCTTGCTGATCGCGAGACGAGGCCACGGTGCAGGTGAGGGCCAGCAGCCCTGCACCCGAGATCGCAAACGCCCAGAAGATGGACTGCCACGACCAGAAGTGAAGCAGTACACCGGATCCCAGGAATCCGACCACCGCGCTCGAACCTGCGACGCCGGCCCAGATGCCGACGGCCTTGTTGCGCTCGGACTTCGGGTAAGCGGCCGTCAACAGCGACAGCGTCGCCGGCATCACGAACGCCGCACCGATGCCGGCCACCGCGCGGGCGACGATCAACGCGATCGGACCGTCGACCACGAGCGGGGCGGCGGAGGCCAGGGTGAAGACGCCCAGACCGGCGAGGAGTGCGCCGCGGCGACCGTACCGGTCGCCGATCGCGCCTGCGGGCAGCAGCAGGCATGCCAGCACCAGGGTGTAACCGTCGACCACCCACGTCAGCTGCGCCTGGGTTGCCGTGGTTTTGACCGCGATGTCGGGCAGGGCGGCGTTGAGCGCCACCATCGAACTGATGACCAGCGCGACGCCCATGCACGCCACGGTGAGTAACCAGACCCGCGCGCGGGCGGACAGGTCCGCGACACTCGCGCCGATATCCTGGTCAGACCGGCTGAGGGTGTCGACCATGCGTCGCTCTCTTCCGACGGAGATTTTTGAGACTAACAGTCTCGTTACAAGACCGATAGTCTTGTTCCCGGCGAGGAGGTGGGTTAAACGATGAGCGGGGCGAGTACCGACCCGAGGCCGGCGCGATCCCGGGCCCGTCTGCTCGAGGCGGCGACGACCCTGCTGCGGTCCGGCGGGCCGAACGCGGTCACCATCGACGCGGTCACCCGCACCGCGAACGTCGCGCGGGCCACGCTGTACCGCCACTTCTCCAGCGCCAACGATCTGATGGCCGCGGCGTTCACCAGCCTGCTCAGCCCGGCGCCGATGCCGCCCCAGGAGGGCACCCTGCGCGAGAGGTTGATCGCCGTCGTCGAGGGCTGGGCGAAGTCCATCGCCGAGGTGCCCGCGATGATCACGGCCATGACATGGATGGCCTCGGGTCCGGATGTCGGGACGTACTCCGAAGTGCAGCAGTCGGATTCGGACGCGGTGGGGACCCTGAGGTCACGCATCATCGCGCTGTATTCGGCACCCTTCGACGCGATTCTCGACGGCCCGCAGGCCGCCGAGGAACTTCACGAGGTGGACCGCATCCAAACGATCGCGCTGCTCATCGGCCCGTTGGTTCTCGGCAAGCTGTCAACCGTGGCCGACTTCGACTACCGCGCATGTGCCGAGGCCGCCGTCGACGGCTTTCTGGCCACTCACGCCAAGAAACCGAACGAGATCATCTCAGCGAGTAGCGAATCGGGAGATGCTTGAGGCCACCGACGAACACCGTCGCGGCAAGTTCGGGTTCGCCGGCCAGTTCGACCGAGTCCAGTCGCGGTAGCAGTTCGGTGAACAGGCTGTTCATCTCCATGCGCGCCAACGCGGCACCGAGACAAAAGTGCACCCCGTAGCCGAAGGAGAGGTGCTTGTTCGGATCGCGGCCCACGTCGAACTTGAACGGCTCGTCGAACACCTCTTCGTCGCGGTTGGCGGATGTGTAAGCGAGATAGACGCTTTCGCCCTTCGCGATCGGCACGCCACGAACCTCGGTGTCTTCGGCCGCCGTGCGCATGAACTCCTTGACCGGGGTGGTCCAGCGGATCATCTCCTCGACCGCGGTGCCCATCAGTTCCGGCTGCGCCTTGAGTCGCGCGAGTTGATCGGGGTTTTCGATCAGCGCGCGCAGGCCGCCGGAAATCGCGTCCTTGGTGGTGTCATGCCCCGCGGTGGCGACGATGACGTAGTACGACGCCGTGTCGACATCGGAGAGCGGCTCACCGTTGATGGTCCCGTTGGCGATGGCCGACGCCAGGTCGTCGGTCGGGTTGGCGCGGCGTGACGCGGTCAGTTCATTGAAGTACGCGAAGAACTCGACCACCGTCTGCAACTTCTCCTCGGCGGTGGTGCCGCGCTGGTACTCCTCGTCGTCGCCGCCGAAGATCTCCTGCGTCAGCTTGAGCATGCGCGGGAAGTCCTCCTCCGGCAGGCCCAGCAGCGACAGGATCACATAGAGCGGGTAGTGCACCGCGATGTCCTCGACGAAGTCGCATTCGGGTCCGATGTCGCGCATCTTGTCGACGTAGCGCTTGGCCAGCTCGTCGACGCGCACCTTCAGATCGCGCATCGCCTTGGGGCGGAACCAATCCGCGCCGATCTTGCGAACGTCACGGTGGTGTGGATCGTCCATGTGGATCAGCGTGCGCAACCCCATGCCGGCCTCCAGCTGGGCCCTGGCCAGGTCGTCGGCCTCGGCCGTCCCCAGCAGCGGGCGGGGCTCGCTCAGCCACAAGTCGTTGGCCCGCTCGATCTCCATGATGTCGGCGTGCTTGGTGATCGCGTAGAACGGCCGGTACGGCGGATGGTCCACGTAAGGGACCGGGTTGTGGGCCCGGAGATGAGCAAGCGCGGCGTGCAGTCGCTCCTCGTCGGCGTACGCCTTGGGATCCGCGAAGACCTTCGCGGCTTCCTCTGATTCCTGGTTCATCGTCGGCGTGCTCATGAAGCTCCTCGGGGAACGACTTGACGGGTGTCAAGAACAGTCTATGTGACTGCCGCCACTGCGCGCCGCGAGGGTGGGCTCGATCACGCGATCTACCAGGTTCAGCGCAGGGAGTACCTGATCGGCAGGTGCTTGAGACCGCCGACGAAGATCGTCGCGATGAACTCCGGGTCGCCGGCGAGCTCGATCGAATTCAGCCGCGGGACAAGCTCGGTGAAGAAGCTGTTGATCTCCATGCGCGCGAGCGCGGCGCCCAGGCAGAAGTGCACGCCGTAGCCGAACGAGAGGTGCTTGTTGGGGTCGCGCCCGACGTCGAAGCGGAACGGCTCGTCGAAGATGTCCTCGTCGCGGTTGGCCGAGACGTAGGACAGCAGCACCGACTCGCCCTCCTTGATCGGCACGCCGCGCACCTCGGTGTCGGCTGTGGCGGTGCGCATGAACTCCTTGACCGGGGTGGTCCAGCGGATCATCTCCTCGACCGCGGTGCCCATCAGTTCCGGATTCGCTTTCAGGCGGGCGAGCTGGTCCTGGTTCTCGATCAACGCCAGCAGACCGCCGGAGATCGCCGCGCTCGTGGTGTCATGGCCGGCGCTCGCGACGATGACGTAGTAGGACAGGCAGTCGACGTCGTTGAGGTATTCGCCGTCGATCTTGGCGTTGGCGATCGCCGAAGCCAGGTCGTCGGTGGGGTTGGCCCGGCGCTCGGCGGTGAGCGCGGTGAAGTAGCGGAAGAAGTCGGTGATGACCTCGTGCAGTTCCTGTGCGCTCTTGCCGCGGGTGAATTCGTCGTCGTCTCCGCCGAACATCTCCTGGGTGAGCTTGAGCATGCGCCCGAAGTCGGATTCGGGCAGTCCGAGCAGCGAAAGGATCACGTACAGCGGGAAGTTGACTGCGACCTCCTGGACGAAGTCGCATTCGGGGCCTTTCTCGACCATCTTGTCGACGTAGATCTTGGCCAGTTCGTCGACGCGGGCCTTCAGCGCGCGCATCGCCTTCGGGCGGAACCAGTCCGCGCCGATCTTGCGGATGTCGCGGTGCAGCGGGTCGTCCATGTGGATGAGCGTGCGCAGTCCGCCCCCGGCGGCGAGGTTGGCCTGCGAGAGGTCATCGGTGGCGGCCGTGACGAGCATCGGGCGCGGCGCGTTGATCCAGAGCTCGTTGTCGCGCTCGATCGCCATGATGTCGGCGTGCTTGGTGACGGCCCAGAACGGCCGGTAGTCGGGCACGTCGACGTGGGACACCGGGGCGGTCTTGCGCAGGTGGGTCAACGCGGCGTGCAGGCTCGCCTCGTCGGTGTAGGCCTTCGGGTCGGCCAGCACCTTTGCGGCGTCATCGATGATCGGCGTGCTCATGTTTCCCTCGCTCGGGGTCATTCTTGACAGCTGTCAAGTACGCACTCTAAGCGATGGCGCGACCGGGCGTCGGCACCGCGTCAGTACGCTCGCGACGTGGCGAGTGGAAAGGATGGCAGGTCGGTCCGGCGCGCGGCGGCGTTACTCGGACTGCTTCTGCTCGTGCTGGCCGGCTGCGCCCAAGGCGAGACCGCGGCCGTGGATGTGCCCGTCGACCCCGGCGTGGTGCGAACGGCGGCGGGCGCACTGCGGGGCACCGTCGCCGACGATCACCGGTACTTCGCCGGAATCCCTTATGCCGCACCGCCTGTCGGTGCGCTGCGTTGGCAGCCGCCCGCACCGGTCGAGCCGTGGACCGGATTTCGCGACGCGACGCGCCCCGGTGCGCGCTGCATCCAGGACACCAGCTCAGACGTCGACCAGCGGCCGCCGAGCGAGGATTGCCTGACCCTCAACGTCTGGACTCCGCCGCCGTCGGACGAGCCGCGACCGGTTCTGGTGTGGGTCCACGGTGGGAGCTTCCTCAACGGCAGCGGCGACATCTACGGCGCGCGCAACTTCGCCCACCGGGGCGTCGTCGTCGTGACCATCAACTATCGGCTGGGTGCGCTGGGTTTTCTCGCCCATCCCTCGCTCGGCCCCGACGCCGGAAACTACGGTCTCGCCGACCAGCAGGCCGCGCTGCGCTGGGTGCGCGACAACGTCGCCGCGTTCGGCGGGGATCCGGGTCGGGTCACGATCGCCGGGGAGTCGGCGGGCGGCATGTCGGTGTGTGACCACCTCGTCGCGCCCGGATCGAAGGGTTTGTTCGATCGGGCGATCATCCAGAGCGGGCCATGCCAGGCGCAGTTCGACCTGCCGGCCGCCCAGCAGGCCAGCAACGAGTACGCCGCCGAGGTGGGTTGCGGCGCCGCCCATCTCGCGGCCCAGTGCCTGCGGTCCCTGCCTGCCGACAAGTTCCGGGAACCGCTGCTGTACGCGCGGTTCGGCACCGAACGGCTCAGCGGCCCGGTGTTCGGGACCCCGACACTGCCGCAGAACGCGTTCACCGCCATCACCGATGGACGCGCCGCCGACGTTCCGGTGATGATCAACATCACCGCCGACGAGTTCAACCTGTTCGCTGCTCTGCAACACCTGCGTGGTCGGCCGCTCGATGCCGCGCACTACCCCGAACTGCTCGCCGAGGCGTTCGGACCGCAGGCCCCGGCCGTCGCCGCGCAGTATCCCCCCGACCGCTTCGGCGGGAATGTGGCGCTGGCGTACTCGGCGGCGGTTACCGACAGCGACTTCGCGTGTGTGGCCGACCAAATGGCCGACGCGCTGCACGACCGCCCCGTGTACGCCTCGGAATTCGGGGACCGGGCCGCGCCCGTGCCGGAACCGTTGCGCGAGTCGCCGTTTCCCGTCGGCGCCGCACACTCACTGGAGCTGCGCTACCTCTTCGATGTCGGCGGCGCCCCGCCACCGGAGCCGGCCCAGCACCGGCTGTCCAACGAGATGACCGACTACTGGGCGCGATTCGCCGACACCGGCAACCCCGGTCAGGGCTGGCCGGAGCTGGGGGAGCGGCGGGAGTGGCTGTGGTTGGAGCCCGACGGCAACCGCGTCATCACCGGTTTCGCCGAAAAACACAACTGCGCTTTCTGGGCGGGTCTGCGACGCTGAGTCGATGCCGACGCCTGACGCCGAACGTTTTGCCGACGACTGGGTGCGCGCCTGGAACGCGCACGACGTCGAGGCAGTGCTGGCCCATTTCGACGACGACGTGCTGTTCACCTCCCCGGTCGCCGCGCGGGTGATGCCGGAGTCCGGGGGAGTGGTGCGCGGCAAGGATGCGCTGCGTCGTTACTGGGACGCGGCGTTGGCGAGCCTGCCGGACCTGCACTTCGAGGTTGTCGACGTTTACCGCGGCGTGTCGACGCTGGTGATCAACTACCGCAATCATCGCGGCGAACTAGTCAACGAAGTGCTTGTTTTCAGCGCCGACGGACTGGTCCGCGAGGGGCACGGCACCTACCGCGGCTGACGCGGGGTAACCCAGCACGTGATGTCGGCGTGCACCACCTCCGTGCCCGCACGATCGACGACGCTGACCGGCACCACCACGTCGGCGCCCTCGGTGAGCCGGGTGAAGTCGGGCGGCGTCAGCCGGGCCTGAGCCCGCAGCGACGTCGCGGCTTTCTCGAGGTACTGAACGTTCATCGCCTTCGGGATCCAGCGGTGACTGTCGGGCACCGTCGCCTCCATCAACATGCCCATCGCCATCTCGGCGGCGTTGCACGACGCGATGGCGTGCACCGTGTGCAGGTGGTTGTGCACGAAGAACCACTTGGGCACCGTGACCTCGGCGAAGCCCGGTTCCATGCGGACGACGTGCGGCGTGATCGAGGCGAAGTACGGCACCCGGGCGATCGCCGCCGCGGAGAAGGCCCACGTGCCCCCGGGGATCCCCGCGAGGCGTTTCCAGGCGCGATATGTGGTGGTCGGAGCGGCCATGACGGCATACCTTACTCAGCGGTAAGATCGGCGCGCTTCGCACGCGCCCGAGCGACGGGGTATCCCGTGGCCAGGGATTTGGAGCGTGCCGTTTTCTAGGGCATACTGTTCGGGTTGCCTTGAGCCGGGCCGGTGCCTGTTCGGACCGCGTGGCCGGGGCATACGACCGGCGCCCAACCGGGCGCATCCGGTGCCAATCTCGATCGCGACGATTTTCGGAGCGGGCGAGTGCGTGTGCGGACGACACACCCGACCGCGGGGACCGGTGGACCACAGACAGAAGAACAGCGGCGGCATGACAGCGCGAAGCTGTGTTGCCGGTTCGACCGGCGAAGTGCCGGTGAGGTGCGGCCCGATCCCGGGCCCAGTATGAGTGAGGTAGGAGAAGCGTGGCGGGACAGAAGATCCGCATCAGGCTCAAGGCCTACGACCACGAGGCGATCGACGCCTCGGCGCGCAAGATCGTGGAAACGGTCACCAGAACCGGCGCCAGCGTGGTTGGTCCTGTGCCGCTGCCGACCGAGAAGAACGTGTACTGCGTCATCCGGTCCCCGCACAAGTACAAGGACTCGCGGGAGCACTTCGAGATGCGCACCCACAAGCGGCTGATCGACATCCTCGACCCGACGCCGAAGACCGTTGACGCCCTCATGCGCATCGATCTGCCGGCCAGCGTCGACGTCAACATCCAGTAGGAGAACCAGAGCATGGCTAGAAGAGGCATTCTGGGCACCAAGCTGGGCATGACGCAGGTGTTCGACGAGAACAACCGGGTCGTGCCGGTGACGGTCGTCAAGGCAGGGCCAAATGTTGTGACGCGCATCCGCACGCCGGAGCGCGACGGGTACAGCGCTGTGCAACTGGCCTATGGCGAGATCAGCCCGCGCAAGGTGAACAAGCCTGTCACGGGCCAGTATTCGGCCGCGGGCGTCAACCCGCGCCGGCATCTGGCCGAGCTGCGGCTCGATGACGAGTCGGCCGCCGCCGAATACGAGGTCGGCCAGGAGCTGACCGCCGAGATCTTCGCCGACGGCGCATACGTCGACGTGACCGGCACCAGCAAGGGCAAGGGATTCGCCGGCACGATGAAGCGGCACGGATTCCGCGGTCAGGGCGCCAGCCACGGCGCCCAGGCCGTGCACCGTCGCCCGGGCTCCATCGGCGGCTGCGCCACACCGGGCCGGGTGTTCAAGGGCACGCGCATGTCGGGCCGGATGGGTAACGACCGGGTGACCACGCAGAACCTGTTGGTGCACAAGGTCGATGCCGAGAACGGCGTGTTGTTGATCAAGGGTGCCATCCCCGGCCGTAACGGCGGGCTCGTGATGGTCCGCAGCGCAATCAAGCGAGGCGAAAAGTAATGGCTCTCAAAGTTGATGTCCACACCCCGGCGGGTAAGAAGGACGGCTCCGTTGAGCTGCCCGCCGAGCTGTTCGACGTCGAGACGAACATCGCGTTGATGCACCAGGTGGTGACGGCGCAGCTGGCCGCGGCGCGGCAGGGCACGCACTCCACCAAGACCCGCGGTGAGGTCCGTGGCGGCGGCAAGAAGCCGTACCGCCAGAAGGGCACCGGCCGCGCGCGTCAGGGCTCGACCCGCGCACCGCAGTTCAGCGGCGGCGGCACCGTGCACGGCCCCAAGCCGCGCGACTACAGCGAGCGGACCCCGAAGAAGATGATCCGGGCCGCGCTGCGCGGTGCGCTGTCGGACCGGGCCCGCAATGACCGGATCCACGCGATCACCGAGCTCGTCGAGGGCCAGACGCCGTCGACCAAGAGCGCCAAGGCGTTCCTGTCCACGCTCGTCGGCGATCGTCAGGTCGAGAAGAACAAGGTGCTCGTGGTGATCGGCCGCGCCGACGAGGTGGGCGCCAAGAGCGTTAGCAATCTCCCAGGCGTGCATGTGCTTTCGCCGGATCAGCTCAACACCTACGACGTGCTGAACGCTGACGACGTGGTCTTCAGCGTGGAGGCGCTCAACGCCTACATCAGCGCCAACCAGACTGCGAAAGAGGAGGTGTCGGCCTGATGGCGACCGTCACTGACCCCCGCGACATCATCCTGTCGCCGGTCATCTCCGAGAAGTCGTACGGGTTGATCGAGGACAACGTGTACACGTTCATCGTGCACCCGGACTCGAACAAGACGCAGATCAAGATCGCCATCGAGAAGATCTTCGGCGTCAAGGTCGACTCGGTGAACACCGCCAACCGGCAGGGCAAGCGCAAGCGCACCCGCACCGGATACGGGAAACGCAAGAGCACCAAGCGCGCCATCGTGACGCTGGCCGCGGGCAGCAAGCCCATCGACCTGTTCGGAGCGCCGGCCTAGCCGGCAGAGGGACTTAGAGAATCATGGCAATTCGCAAGTACAAGCCGACGACCCCCGGTCGCCGCGGTGCCAGCGTCTCCGATTTCGCTGAGATCACCCGTGACCATCCGGAGAAGTCGCTGGTTCGTCCGCTGCACGGCAGGGGCGGCCGAAACGCGCACGGGCGCATCACCACTCGGCACAAGGGCGGCGGGCACAAGCGCGCCTACCGGGTGATCGACTTCCGTCGCAACGATAAGGACGGCGTCAACGCCAAGGTCGCGCACATCGAGTACGACCCGAACCGCACCGCGAACATCGCGCTGCTGCACTACTTCGACGGCGAGAAGCGCTACATCATCGCCCCGGAGGGTCTGAAGCAGGGCACCATCATCGAGTCGGGGCCAAACGCGGACATCAAGCCGGGCAACAATCTTCCGCTGCGCAACATCCCCGCGGGCACGCTGGTGCACGCGGTCGAGTTGCGGCCGGGCGGCGGCGCCAAGCTCGCGCGCTCGGCCGGCTCCAGCATTCAGCTGCTGGGCAAGGAAGGCACGTACGCCTCGCTGCGTATGCCGTCAGGTGAGATCCGCCGCGTCGACGTGCGCTGCCGCGCCACCGTCGGTGAGGTGGGCAACGCCGAGCAGGCGAACATCAACTGGGGCAAGGCCGGCCGCATGCGGTGGAAGGGCAAGCGCCCCACCGTTCGTGGTGTCGTGATGAACCCGGTCGACCACCCGCACGGTGGTGGTGAGGGTAAGACCTCCGGTGGTCGCCATCCGGTGAGCCCGTGGGGTAAGCCCGAGGGCCGCACCCGCAAGCCGAACAAAGCGAGCAACAAGCTCATCGTCCGTCGCCGGCGCACCGGCAAGAAGCGCTGAGAGTAGGCAGGTACAAGGAATATGCCACGCAGCCTGAAGAAGGGTCCGTTCGTCGACGACCATCTGTTGAAGAAGGTCGACGCGCAGAACGAGAAGAACACCAAGCAGGTCATCAAGACCTGGTCACGTCGGTCGACCATCATCCCCGACTTCATCGGGCACACGTTTGCGGTGCATGACGGCCGCAAGCACGTCCCGGTGTTCGTCACCGAGGCGATGGTGGGTCACAAGCTCGGCGAGTTCGCCCCGACCCGCACATTCAAGGGTCACATCAAGGACGACCGGAAGGCTAAGCGCCGGTGAGTATCACGACTGAATATCCGTCTGCCGTCGCCAGGGCGCGCTTCGTGCGCGTGTCGCCGACGAAGGCGCGCCGGGTCATCGACCTGGTGCGCGGCAAGTCGGTGGCCGACGCGCTGGACATCCTGCGGTGGGCGCCGCAGGCCGCCAGCGAGCCGGTCGCCAAGGTCATCGCGAGCGCTGCGGCCAACGCGCAGAACAACGAGGGTCTGGATCCGTCCACCCTCGTGGTCGCGACCGTGTACGCCGATGAGGGGCCGACCGCCAAGCGCATCCGGCCGCGCGCCCAGGGCCGTGCTTTCCGGATCCGCAAGCGCACCAGCCACATCACGGTGATCGTCGAGAGCCGTCCGCCCCGCGAGGGTGGCCGCGGATCTTCGGGTCAGTCGGCCAGTGCGGCGCGCGCACGTCGCGCCCAGGGCAGCAAGGCCAAGAGCGCTGAAGCGGCCAAGAAGGCACCCGCCAACAAGGCCGCGGAGAAGGCACCCGCCAACAAGGCCGCGGAGAAGGCACCCGCCAAGAAGGCGGCGCCCAAGAAGTCGGCCGAGGCGAAGGCGAGCACCAAGGCTGAGAAAACGACTGCTGAAGCGTCCGATGCGAAGGAGGGCTCGGAGTAGTGGGCCAGAAAATCAATCCCCACGGCTTCCGGCTCGGTATCACCACCGACTGGAAGTCCCGGTGGTACGCCGATAAGCAGTACAAGGATTACGTCAAGGAAGACGTGGCGATCCGACGGCTGCTGGCCACCGGACTCGAGCGCGCCGGCATCGCCGACGTGGAGATCGAACGCACCCGTGACCGCGTGCGCGTGGACATCCACACCGCGCGTCCGGGCATCGTGATCGGCCGCCGCGGCACCGAAGCCGACCGCATCCGGGCCGATCTGGAGAAGCTGACCGGCAAGCAGGTGCAGCTGAACATCCTCGAGGTGAAGAACCCGGAGTCGCAGGCACAGTTGGTGGCGCAGGGCGTCGCCGAGCAGCTGTCGAATCGTGTGGCGTTCCGCCGTGCGATGCGCAAGGCGATCCAGTCCGCGATGCGGCAGCCGAACGTCAAGGGCATCCGCGTGCAGTGCTCGGGCCGCCTCGGTGGCGCCGAGATGAGCCGCTCGGAGTTCTACCGCGAGGGTCGCGTGCCGCTGCACACGCTGCGCGCAGACATCGACTACGGCCTGTACGAGGCCAAGACCACCTTCGGCCGCATCGGCGTGAAGGTGTGGATCTACAAGGGCGACATCGTCGGTGGCAAGCGTGAGCTGGCCGCTGCGGTGCCCGCGGGTGCGGATCGTCCGCGCCGCGAGCGTCCGTCGGGCACCCGTCCCCGCCGTAGCGGCGCGTCGGGCACCACCGCTACGAGCACCGAGGCCGGCCGCGCCGCCACCGGTGGTTCCGAGAGCGGCACGGCTCCGGCGGGCAGCGTGGCAGACAACGCCGCGGCTTCGCAGGAGGCAGCGGCTGTCGAGACGCCCACGGAAAACACGGAGAGCTGAATCATGTTGATTCCCCGCAAGGTCAAGCACCGTAAGCAACACCACCCGAGGCAGCGCGGCATCGCCAGCGGCGGCACGACGGTGAGCTTCGGTGACTACGGCATCCAGGCGCTCGAGCACGCCTACATCACCAACCGGCAGATCGAGTCCGCTCGTATCGCGATCAACCGGCACATCAAGCGTGGCGGCAAGGTGTGGATCAACATCTTCCCCGACCGCCCGCTGACCAAGAAGCCGGCCGAGACCCGTATGGGTTCCGGTAAGGGTTCGCCGGAGTGGTGGGTGGCCAACGTCAAACCGGGTCGCGTGCTCTTCGAGCTGAGCTACCCCGATGAGGCGACCGCACGGGCCGCGCTGACCCGTGCGATCCACAAGCTGCCGATCAAGGCACGCATCGTTACCCGAGAGGAGCACTTCTGATGGCAGTGGGAGTGACGCC
Organism: Mycolicibacterium celeriflavum; assembly: GCA_050205545.1. Lineage (GTDB taxonomy): Bacteria > Actinomycetota > Actinomycetes > Mycobacteriales > Mycobacteriaceae > Mycobacterium > Mycobacterium celeriflavum_A. Next base: position 197,870 of record JBNMQV010000001.1, on the reverse strand, counting down.
GGGCGAACTGCGCGAGCTGACCGACGACGAACTGAAGGATCGGCTTCGCGAGTCCAAGGAAGAGTTGTTCAACCTGCGCTTCCAGATGGCGACCGGCCAGTTGTCGAACAACCGCCGACTTCGTACGGTGCGTCAGGAAATCGCGCGTGTGTACACCGTGCTGCGCGAACGTGAGTTGGGTCTGGCCTCCGGACCCGTTGGTGAGGATTCGTAATGGCAGAGACCAAGGGCCCCAAGTACACGCCCCGCAAGGACGAAGAGCGCGGCCGGCGCAAGACGGCCATCGGCTACGTCGTGTCGGACAAGATGCAGAAGACCATCGTGGTCGAGCTGGAAGATCGTAAGAGCCACCCGCTCTACGGCAAGATCATCCGCACCACCAAGAAAGTCAAGGCGCACGACGAAAACGACAGCGCGGGCATCGGCGACCGGGTGTCGCTGATGGAGACGCGTCCGCTGTCGGCGACCAAGCGCTGGCGGCTCGTCGAGATCCTCGAGAAGGCCAAATAGGCCGTACCGCAGCCGAGTTACGCAATCGGCCCCTGTACGAACTTTCGTGCAGGGGCCTTTTGCGATTTGTTTCAGGCCACTTCTACGGAAAGTTGTTTGCTAAGAGCAACTTCGGGTTAGCCTCGCGGAGTGGGGGACCTGCAGCGACGCATCGCCGCCTTGGTCGGGATCGTATTTCTATTTGCAGCAGCGCCGTTGACCAACGCGTCAGAATCGCGTGCTGCCCCTGGTGATGGCGGAGCGGTCGCCGACGCGCCGACTCTTGGCTTACCGACGCTGGGCGTGGACGCCGACCTGGCTCTGTACGGGCTGCAGGGCACGCAGACCTTGGCGTTTCCGGTGCCCGCCGGTCTGGTTCCCGAGGCCCTGACGGCGTTCGTCGAGCTGCCGCCGGGTGTCACCACGGGCACGATCGCAGTCACCCAGGGCAGCCGCACGGTTTCGCGCATCGACCTGCCGCCCAATAATTCCCCGATATCGATCCCACTTGTGGGCGCCGATGTGGTGGACAACGCGGTCACGATGTTGCTGCGCAGCCAGTTGTCGCCACCCGAGGGCTATTGCCTCTACGACACCGCAATTCCTCTGCGGTTGACCAACGCTGCTGTGGCATACACCGGCAGAGAGCTGCCGCCGCAGGTGGTGGCGGATTTTCTGCCGCCGGTGCTGGAGCGGTTGAGGATATTCCTGCCCGAATCACCGTCGCGCGCGGAATCGGACGTCGCGGTGCGGCTTACCGCCGCGGTGGTGGCCCGCTATGGGGAGCAGCGGACCGACGTCGACGTCGAGTCTATCCGCGCCGACGAGATCGCGCCGCCACTGCCGTCGGGACCGCTCGAACGCAACATCGTGGTTCGTGAGGGCGCGACCCCGTCGGTGTCGCTCGACGGTACCGACGGGGTGCCCGCGCTGTTGATCACCGGGCCTGCCGACGAGCTGCTCAACCAGGCACGGCTGCTGAGTAGCGACTTGTCCAGACTCGCGCTGGCCTCGAAGGCCGTTGCGGGACCGATCAAGTCGAGTCCTCAATTGCCCGGCAACCAGACGACAATTCGAGATCTCGGACAGCCAGGAGTGAACGCGACCGCGCTGAAGCCGCAGGTCACCGTCGCGCTCGATCAGACGCGGCTCGGCAGACCCGTCAAGGACGTCCGGGTGCACCTGAAGGGGTCGTACACCCCACTGCCCGCGAGCGTTTCCGGTCAGGTCGTAGCGTCGGTCAACGGTCAGATCGTCGAACGCTGGCCGACCGACGCCAGCGGCGCGATCGACCGGTGGGTCAGTGTTCCCGACGGACTGCTGCTGAGGTACACGAATCTCGGTGTCGTGGTAGACCTCAGCGGAAACACCGGTCGTTGCGGAGAATTCCAGCCCGTCACGTTGACGATCGACGGAGCAACCACCGTCGAGACCAAACAAGCCGATCCGCCCGTGCCGGCAGGCTTTCAGTCGCTGCCCCAGGCCATGATGCCGCGAGTGCAGGTCGGTATCGGTGAGAACGGCATCGCCGATACCCAACGCGCGGTGACGATCATCGAAGGTCTTCAACGACTCAGCGGGTTGCCGATCCACACCGAGGTCGTGTCGGTTGACGACGCGCTTTCCGCTCAGGGGCCTGCGGTCATCATCGCGGCCGACGGCTGGCCGGGCGACCGTCCGGAGCTGCCCGTCGACAGCGCCGCGGACGGCGAACTCGATGTCGACCGGTTGCACGGCGAGCGCACCACTTTGCGCCTCGAACCGGGCCTGCGGTTCGGTTCGTTGCAAACGATCTTCGACGATGACCGCACCGGTTTGGTGGCAACCTCGAACGGTGATGCGGGCGAACTCGATTCGCTGCTTTCCTGGCTGGATGACGATTCACGGCGTTGGGCACAGCTCAGCGGCGTGGCCGTCATCGGTGCGTCAGGAAAGGAACCCGTGACCGTGACCGGCGACGTTTCCGCGGCGGAACAGGCTTCCGCGACGGAAACGAAGCCCACCGTGGCGGTATGGCTCGGCGCGGGTGCCGCCGGCGCCGCCGTGATCGCCGTGATCGGCTGGCTGATCGTGCGCCGCGCTCGCCGTGCGTAGGCGGGGGGTGACCGTGGCAGCGCCGACTCACGCCGACCCCCAACCTCCTGCGCCTACCAAAGATCACAGTCATACGCTCGGGCGCATCGTCTTTCGGTGGTTGTTCATCGGAACTTTGACGGTGTTCGCGTTTTGGGACAGCTTTGCGAGCCTGGTGGAAACCACGCGCGGCAGTGGCCTCAACGGCTACATCTGGATCATCCCGACCGCGGGAATCCTCGCCGCGCAGGGTATCGCCCGGCAGCCGCGTAACGAGTTGCCGATCCACGACCGGCAGACCGACATCATCCTCGGCACGATGGGCCTGGTGTTTGCGCTGCTGCTGCACGGGGTGTTGTTGGAGCGCTATGCGCTGTACTTCCACCTGCTCCGGTTGGACTTCCTGGCGATGTGGATGTTTGTTCTGAGCTCGGCGGTCGTTCTGTTCGGGTTGCGACCCGTGAGCCGGTTCGTGTGGGTGTGGGCGTTGCTGATGATGGTCTTCACCCTGCCTTACCACATCTTGGTTATTTTCCTGGGTGGCAACAGGATTGCGGCCGGCGCAGCCACGTTGATCATCGCCGGCACCGCGACAGGTATCTCGGTCAGCCGAACCAGTCGCCGCGGGTGGATCGGCTACTTCTCGGCGTACGTGGTCGGATTCGTGTTGCTCGCGCTGCTGGCGGTCGGGGCTCCACATGCACCGGTGTGGGTTTACCAGGCGGTACCTGCACTGCTTGCCACCGCTTCGGTAGGTTTGGCGATGTTCCTGTTCGCCCGGCGAGGGAAAACCAAGCGCGCCTTTGACCGCAAGGTCGAACCGCTCGCGGCGGGTCAGGTCGTCCGTTCCCTGCCCTTGGTGTTGGCGGTCGCGGTGCTGATCTCGCTGGTCGGCCTCCCGACCGTGCCTGCGCCACCTGTCGCCCAGCTCGACGGATTGCAGATCTCCGGTCCGCTTCGGCCGCCGTCCGGATTTCATGTCACCGAGACCGAGAGCTATCCGTGGGTGCGACGGCTGCACGGGCGGCTCGCAGTCATGACCCGCCAGCGGATGGTCGCCGACGTCGGAAATCCGGACTGGGACAAAGAAGCCAAACCGAGAACCGTAATGGTTGACACCATCATCACGGATCGGCCGTTCTCTTTCGAGGTCTATCCCGCCAAGGTGCTCTACGACGCGACGGCCACTCGGTACAGCAAACCGCGACGAGTCGACCTCGGGTACGGCGTCACCGGTGAAATGGTGTCCGTCGTTGACGACCATCTGACGGTGACTTGGAACATGCTCCAGTGGACGTGGCGAAATGATGACCGCGCCCAACGCGTCCTGTTGATCACCGTCGACAACCACGAGGACAACGCACCGTTCCCGCAGCCCAACGGGGCGCTACTGCCAACGCTGAACACGTTGATCACTGTGCTGTTCCGCGGCAACTCCGCAGTGGACGACCGCAATCCGACCTTCAAGGATCTCGATCTGCTCAGCACTTTCGGACGCGGCCTCGTCGCAGCCCAACTGCAGTCCGACGGACGGCTCGAATGACTCACATTGTCGACACTTTGACAGATGCACAGCGCGAACACGCGCTGAACCGCGCGATCAACGGTCTGCGCGACGACGATCCGCTGCAGTCGGCGGCGATCCCGCTGATGGGCTGGCAAAAGGTCGTGCTGGCGGTCGTACTGATCACCGTGACGGTGTTCGCCTTATGGCGGCCTATGCAAACCGGTGTGGCGATGATCGGGCTGTGCACCCTCGGCTATGTGCTGACCATGGCTGATCGGGTGATGATCTTCAGGCGCGGACTGGCGTCGCGTCCGGTCACCGTCAGCGACGAGCAGGCGCTGGCGATTCCGGACGAGCAACTTCCGCTGTACACAATCCTGGTGCCCGCCTACAACGAACCGGAAGTTGTCGATGACCTGATCGGCGCCATGGCGCGCCTGGAGTACCCGAAAGACAAGCTTCAGGTTCTCTTGCTTCTCGAGGCGGATGACCATGTGACGATCGAAGCGGCGCGCCGTTGCAAGGAATCTGAAGCGATAACGATCTTGCTGGTTCCGCCCGCCGAGCCCCGCACGAAACCCAAGGCGTGTAATTACGGATTGCACTTTGCCACCGGCGAAATCGTCACGATCTACGACGCCGAGGACCTGCCTGAACCGTTGCAACTGCGGCGGGTGGTCGGTGCGTTCGCACAACTGCCCGACGACATCGCCTGTGTGCAAGCCAAACTCGCGTACCACAATGGTCGTCAGAACATGCTGACGGGATGGTTCACCGCCGAGTACGGGCTGTGGTTCGGGTATCTGTTGCCGGGGATGATGCGCACGGGCACACCGATTCCACTCGGCGGCACCTCGAATCACCTGAAGCGTTCAATCCTCGACCGAATAGGTTCGTGGGATCCACACAACGTCACCGAAGACGCCGATCTCGGGCTTCGTATCGCGGCGTCGGGTTTCCACACGGCTGTGCTTGACTCGCAGACCCTCGAGGAGGCCAACAGCGATCCGATCAATTGGATTCGGCAGCGGTCGCGCTGGTACAAAGGCTACCTGCAGACCTGGCTCGTGCACATTCGCCGTCCGGTAAAACTGTTGCGCACCATCGGATTTCGTAGCTTCCTTCGGTTCAACCTCGTACTCGCCGGAACGCCGATCATCGCCGTACTCAACCTGTTGTTCTGGTTGATTACCATCTTGTGGTTTTTAGGCCAGCCGGCCGCGATCGGTGCGGTGTTTCCCTGGTTCATCTACTTCCCCGCGCTGATCGCGCTTGTTCTGGGCAACTTCGCCACCTTGTACATGAACTTGATCGCGTTGCGTGAGGATGACCGTCCGGATCTGTTGGTGCCTGCACTCACGGTGCCCCTGTTCTGGTTGATGATGAGTGTGGCCGCAGCGAAGGGCACTTACCAGTTGATCCGTAATCCGTCCTACTGGGAGAAAACGTTTCATGGTCTGTCGGCTGCTGCGGACGAGGAGAAATGACGCGCCTGTCCGACCGCGGCATGAAGGTGGCGGCCTTTGCGTCGTCGTTCACGGTCTACATAGTCTTCGGCTACTGGCTGCAGGTCGAGAACGGTTTCATTCTCGGCGACGCACTATCGCGCGTATCTGCCGCGCAAAGCGTCTTGTTCAGCCGCGACCCGCATCTTGCGGCAATCGGGTTCATCTTCACACCGCTGACCGCGATGCTTCAGATACCTGCCGTTCTGCTGAGTCCTCTCTGGCCCGACCTCACCGCACGCGCATTCGCCGGATCAATCATGTCGGCCGTGTTCATGGCCGGCTGCGTAGCGCAAGTGATGAGCATGGGTACCGACCGCTCGCTGCCGCGCGGCTACATCATCGCGGTCACAGCGCTGTTCGCGCTCAACCCGATGATCGTTTTTTACGGATCGAACGGGATGAGCGAGGCTCCGTTCCTCTTCTTCATCACCTGGGCGGTGCGTCGTTTGATCATGTGGATGATCGACGATGATGTCCATCATTTGATCGCCGCCGGCGGAATCGCGATGGCGCTGTCCTACCTCACCCGATATGACGCGGTGGCCTGCATCGCCGCAGCCGGAGTAATAGTCGGCGTCACCACCTTCCTGCGCGCCCGTGGGGCGCCGCGTGTGCGCCGGGCAGTCCTCGACCTGTTGCTGGTGAGTGGACCGGGCTTCGCGTCGTTCATCGGGTGGGCGGTGGCGAGCTGGCTGATCACAGGTGAACCGTTCGCGCAGTTCACCTCCCAGTACGGCAACGCCGCGATCCTGCAGCAGACAGGCACGCAGGCAGTCGATTTCGGCAGTGGGACGATCTTCGCTGCCACCTGCGTCCTACTGCTCGCTCCCTCGTTGGTCCCGCTGGCAGTATGGGCCGGAGTTCTGCGGCTCCGTCGGCCGTATTGGCCGACAGTGATCATCCCGTTGGCGCTCTACGGTGGTGTGCTGGCCTTCCAGGCCTACAGCTACGCCTCCGGATCGACGTTTCCGTTTCTACGGTTCTACATCGCGGCGATTCCCTTTGCCGCGTGCTTGGCGATGCTGGCGGTACCCGAGCGTGGGTTCGTCCCCGCGAAGCGACGCGGCAGGTACGCGCCGGTTGCGGCCGAGGTGCCTCTACCACGCGGCGGCAGACTTTCCTATGCGCTCGTGGCGGTGTTGTTCGCGGTGACGGTTCCGGTCACGGCGTGGGGCATGAACCTGCCGAAGTACGCACCGCAGGAGTACGCCCTCGCCGCCGTTCTATCGCCTGATCCCGATGACGTGTCCGATCGCCGAGCCGTCGAACGGCGAGTCGTTGCGTCGTTTTCCACAGAGCGTGAGATCGCCCGTTACCTGGACAGTCTCGACTTGCCGGAGAGTTCGATCATCACCGACACGGTGTACGGCTTTGCAGTGGTGGCGGCGTCGGCGCGACCGAAGACCTTCGTCGTTCCCTCAGACCCGGACTTCACCGCGCTGCTCAATGACCCGGTGGGGCAGGGTGTGAAGTATCTGCTGGCGGTACCGGCCAGCGGCCGTGGCCTCTCGGATGCGCTCAATGTGCGGTATCCGACGCTTTATGACACCGGCGCGGACATCGCCACTCTCGAGGTCGAGATTCCGAACGACGGTGACAGTCAGCCGACATGGCGGCTTTACCGCGTCGCAGAGCAGACGCCGGAGGCCGTCGGCCCGCCTTGATGGCGACGCTTCAGTCTTCGGCTGGACGAAGCACCGCCAGGACCGTCAGATCAGAATCTTGAGGTCGAGGGAACAGCGTCCAGTTGTCGATGTAGTAGTTGCCCCATTCGGCCGGGTTCGGTGATGGGCGTCTGTCCTCGACCTCGTGTGCGGGTCGGACATTCGCCGTCGTCGCGCCCGCTAGCCGATCCTGGTGGCGATGCCGTCGAGCAGTTGGCCCAAGCCGGTGCGGAATTCGGCGTACGGATCGCTGTCGGCGCTGTCGAAGACCCCGTCTGCGAGCGCCGCCGCTAGCGCCGGGAACCTCTCCGGGTCGATCAGCCGACGAAGCAGCGCCGGATATTCCGGCCAATCGGTCCGCCCGGCCTCGATGTCCACCGCCGCCGCGCCGCGGACGAAATGCAGAATCGCCATCACCGCGGCGAGCTTTTCCCGCTCGGCGAGCCCGGTGCGGGCCAGCGCGGCGAGCCCGGAGTCCAGCCATGCCACCTGCCCAGGGTCGGCCGGTGGCCCCCCGGACACGGTTTGCAGTATCCACGGATGGCGGTGATAGACGTCCCACAACCCGTCCGCCCAATCCGTAAGTGCACCAACCCAATTGGTGGGGTCAACGGCGGGTGGGTGGCCGACGGCGGCGGCCGACATGAAGATCACCAGCTCGTCCTTGTTGGCGACATGTCGGTACAGCGACATGGTGCCGCAGCCCAGTCGCTCGGCCAGCCGGGCCATCGACAGGGCGTTCAGGCCCTCCGCGTCGGCCAGCTCGATTGCCGCCGTCACGATGCGCTCCCGGCTCAGCCCCGTGCCCCGTCCGGGCTCGTCGGGCTGGTGCCACAGGAGGTCCAGTGCCCGGGGCAGGGATTCGCTCATCGTCGTTAGCCTAAAGACTGGACATCGATTGCGTATGCCGTACGCTATATGCGTATGCCATACGCGTCAGCCGTGAACTCGAAGCGATGGGCTTTCGGACTCGCGATCGTCGTCGCGTGTTTTCTGGGGTTCTCGGTACCGCCCTACCTCACCGGCGGCACTCGTGTGCCCGCCACCTTCACGTTGCACTACCCGCTGTTGGCGGGGCACGTGGTGTTCGCGAGCGTTGCGATGGTCGCCGCCGTCCTGCAGATCTGGCCCCGACTGCGAATTCGCCACCCCCCGGTGCACCGTCGCTGCGGGCGCGTCTACGTCGCCGCCGCACTTCCCGCCGCCGCTTCCGCGATCGTGATCGGCGCACTCACGCCGTTCGGACCGATTCTCGCCGTCAGCAACGTGACACTCGGCGCGCTGTGGCTGTGGTTCACCGTCCGGGGCTACCTCGCGGGCCGCGCCCGACGGATCTCGGAACACCGACGGCACATGGTGCGCAGCGCGGTGCTGGCGCTGTCCGTCATCACCAACCGACTCTGGACACCTATCCTCTATGTCTCGTTTCAACCGTTGCAGGACAACATCTTTGGCGGCGATCCGGAACGTTTGCAATGGTTCGCCGCCGGAGTGGGGGCATGGCTGGGTTGGACGGTTCCTCTCGGCGTCGTTCAGTGGTTGCTGGTCAGGCGACCCGCGATGACGCCGTCGTCAAATCGTCAGCTAACCGAGACACCCCGGGTGTAATCTCCGGGCCAACCTTCGACGCGACACCGAGGCGGATATGGCGACCGAATTCAACGGCAAGATCGAACTCGACATCAGAGACTCCGAGCCGGACTGGAAGCCCTACGCCCCGCCGACCGCCCCCGAGGGCGCGCCCAACATCTTGTACCTCGTGTGGGACGACATCGGCATCGCCACATGGGACTGCTTCGGGGGCCTCGTCGAGATGCCGACGATGAGCCGTATCGCCGAACGTGGCGTTCGACTGTCGCAGTTCCACACCACCGCGCTCTGCTCGCCGACGCGGGCCTCGCTGCTGACGGGACGCAATCCGACCACGGTCGGCATGGCGACCATCGAGGAGTTCACCGACGGCTTTCCCGGGTGCAACGGCCGGATTCCGTTCGACACCGCGCTGCTGTCGGAGGTTCTGGTCGAACACGGATACAACACCTACTGCGTCGGAAAGTGGCACCTGACGCCGCTCGAGGAATCGAATCTGGCGTCGACGAAACGACATTGGCCCCTGTCGCGCGGCTTCGAGCGGTTCTACGGGTTCATGGGCGGTGAGACCGATCAGTGGTATCCGGAGCTGGTCTACGACAACCACCCCGTCGCGCCGCCTGGGGCGCCGGAGGAGGGTTACCACCTGTCGAAGGACTTGGCGGACAAGACCATCGAGTTCATTCGCGACGCGAAGGTCATCGCGCCCGACAAGCCGTGGTTCTCCTACGTGTGTCCCGGGGCGGGACACGCCCCGCACCATGTCTTCAAGGAGTGGGCCGACCGCTACGCAGGCAAGTTCGACATGGGCTACGAGCGATATCGCGAGATCGTCCTCGAGAACCAGAAGAAGCTCGGCATCGTCCCCGCCGACACCGGACTCTCGCCGGTCAATCCGTACACCGACGTCGCCGGGCCCAACGGTGAGCCGTGGCCGGCGCAGGACACCGTGCGCCCGTGGGACGAACTCAGCGACGACGAGAAGCGCCTGTTCGCCCGCATGGCCGAGGTGTTCGCCGGCTTTCTGTCCTACACCGACGCGCAGATCGGCCGCATCCTCGACTATCTCGAGGAGTCGGGTCAGCTGGACAACACCATCATCGTCGTCATCTCCGACAACGGTGCGAGCGGGGAAGGCGGCCCGAACGGCTCGGTCAACGAGGTCAAGTTCTTCAACGGATACATCGACACCGTCGAGGTCGGTCTGCGACTCCTGGACAACCTCGGTGGACCGGAGACCTACAACCACTATCCGACCGGTTGGGCGATGGCATTCAACACGCCCTACAAGCTCTTCAAGCGATACGCATCGCACGAAGGCGGCATCGCCGACCCCGCAATCATCTCCTGGCCCAGTGGGATCGGTGCACACGGCGAGGTGTTGGACAGCTACATCAATGTCTGCGACGTCACCCCGACCATCTACGAACTCCTGGGGATCACGCCACCGGAGACGGTCAGGGGAGTGCCGCAGAAACCGCTCGACGGCGTCAGTTTCGAAGCGGCGCTCAAGGATTCGTCGGCGACCACCGACAAGCACACCCAGTTCTACACGATGCTCGGTACGCGGGGGATCTGGAACGACGGGTGGTTCGCCAACACGGTCCACGCCGCATCCCCGGCCGGCTGGTCGCACTTCGACAAAGACCGATGGGAGCTGTTCCACATAGAGGCCGACCGCAGCCAGTGCCACGATCTCGCCGCCTCAAACCCGGACAAGCTCGAAGAACTCAAGCAGCTGTGGTTCATCGAGGCCGACAAGTACAACGGGCTACCGCTGGGCGACCTGAACATCTTCGACACCATTTCGCGGTGGCGGCCGCACATTGCCGGCCAGCGTGATTCGTACGTCTACTACCCGGGCACCGCCGACGTCGGCATGGGCGCGGCGGTTGAGATATCGGGGCGGTCGTTCTCGGCCTTGGCCGAGATCACGATCGACACCTCTGGCGCGGAAGGCGTGATCTTCAAACACGGTGGCGCACACGGTGGACACGTGTTGTTCGTTCAGGGCGGTCGGCTTCACTACGTCTACAACTTCCTTGGTGAAGAAGAGCAGCAACTCTCGTCGTCGGATCCGGTGCCACTGGGGCGGCACACATTCGGGATCGCCTATGTGCGCACCGGAACCGCGGAAGGCAGCCACACCCCCGTCGGAGACGCCGCGCTCTACATCGACGATCAGGAGGTCGCGACGTTCGGCGGTATGCGTGTACATCCGGGGACGTTCGGCCTGGCCGCCGCTGGCTTGAGCATCGGAAAGAACGCGGGTTCCCCGGTTTCGCGGTCGTACAAGCCGCCGTTCGAATTCACCGGTGGCACCATCGCACAGGTCAACATCGACGTGTCGGGCAAGCCGTACGTGGACCTGGAGAAGGAGTTCGCGCGCGCTTTCGCCCAGGACTAGGGGACCGATGAAATACGCCGCGGTGCCGACGATCGCTCTGGCGTGCCTACTGAGCGCGTGCGTCGACAACAGCGAGGGCACGCCCATCGCGGAAGAGGCCGTCGTCTCGGAGACGACCATCGCCGCGACCTCGACGCCGTCGCCGACCACCGATTCGGATCCGGAAGTGGATTCCGCTCAACCCGGCATCGTGCCGGCCACCGCGACACCGTCGCCGGCGGGCGCCCCGTGCGCCATGCCGAACCCGTCACCGTCGGATGCCCTGGCGTCGGTGCCCGACCCAGCGGCGCCCAAGATCTCGGTGGCGGTGCCCGACCGATGGTCGACGGCCGCGGGTCAGGGCGACGTCGGCCTGCGGCTCACCGGGCCGGAGGGGATGTGGGGCTCGGTCACCATCGCCAAGACGACGCTGCCGCCCGCCGAGGCGTTCGAACGATATGCCGACGATGCGATGGCGGCTTCCGACGTCAGCACGCTGAGCGTGCTTCCGGCCGAACTGTGCGGCTACAGCGGCCAGAAGTTGCTCGGATCGTGGGCGGATTCGCCGGCGAACGCCGTGGAGTTCGGCGACCGGCTCGCACACATCGCCACCGCCGGCGGCGACTACCTGGTCGCGGTGCACGTCGAGGCCCCGGCGCACACGGTGGACTTCGAGCCGCTGTCCTCGCCGCTACTGGCGGACTTCGGCATCGTCATCCCCTGAACGCGGGCGCTGATCAGCGGCGATTTGGTTTCCCGCAGGTCCTCCCATAGAATCAGGCGGTTGCCTTGGGCAGACCTCGGCCAGCCGCTCCGGCAGGCCCCGCGTGCTCATAGGTGACAGCAAGACCGCGCACGTCCAGGTCGGTATCTGGCGTGCATACAAAAACCAGGTCGAGGAGATCGAGTGATTCAGCAGGAATCGCGGCTCAAGGTCGCCGACAACACGGGTGCCAGGGAGATCCTGTGCATCCGCGTGCTCGGTGGCTCGTCGCGGCGCTATGCCGGCATCGGCGATGTCATCGTGGCGACCGTCAAGGAAGCCATCCCCGGCGGCAACGTCAAGCGCGGCGAGATCGTGAAGGCCGTCGTCGTGCGCACCGTCAAGGAGCGCCGCCGGGCCGACGGCAGCTACATCAAGTTCGACGAGAACGCCGCCGTCATCATCAAGGCCGACAACGACCCGCGTGGTACGCGCATCTTCGGGCCGGTCGGCCGGGAACTGCGCGAGAAGCGCTTCATGAAGATCGTCTCGCTCGCTCCGGAGGTGCTGTAGATGAAGGTCCACAAGGGCGACACCGTCCTGGTCATCTCCGGTAAGGACAAGGGCGCCAAGGGCAAGGTGCTGGTTGCCTACCCGACCCGCAACAAGGTGCTCGTCGAGGGCGTCAACCGGATCAAGAAGCACACGGCGGTGTCGAGCACCGAGCGCGGTGCCAAGGCCGGCGGCATCGTCACCCAGGAGGCGCCGATCGACGCCTCCAACGTGATGGTCGTCGATTCCGACGGCAAGCCGACCCGCGTCGGATACCGCATCGACGAGGAGACGGGCAAGAAGGTCCGCATCGCCAAGACCAACGGCAAGGACATCTGACATGACTACCGCTGAGAAGACCCTCCCGCGCCTGAAGCAGCGCTACCGCGAGGAGATCCGCGACGCCCTGGCCAAGGAGTTCGGCTACGGGAACGTCATGCAGATCCCTGGCGTGGTCAAGGTCGTCGTCAACATGGGCGTCGGCGACGCCGCCCGCGACGCGAAGCTGATCAACGGCGCGGTCAACGACCTCGCGCTGATCACCGGCCAGAAGCCGGAGATCCGCCGGGCCCGTAAGTCCATCGCGCAGTTCAAGCTTCGCGAGGGCATGCCCATCGGCGCCCGCGTCACGCTGCGTGGCGACCGGATGTGGGAGTTCCTCGACCGGTTGATCTCGATCGCGCTGCCCCGTATCCGTGACTTCCGCGGCTTGTCGCCCAAGCAGTTCGACGGCACCGGCAACTACACCTTCGGGCTCACCGAGCAGTCGGTGTTCCACGAGATCGACGTGGACTCCATCGACCGCCCCCGTGGCATGGACATCACCGTCGTCACCTCGGCGACGAACGACGACGAAGGACGAGCGCTGCTGCGGGCGCTGGGCTTTCCGTTCAAGGAGAACTGAGTAATGGCAAAGAAGGCACTGGTCAACAAGGCCAACAAGAAGCCGAAGTTCAAGGTGCGCGCCTACACCCGCTGCCAGCGCTGCGGGCGTCCGCACGCCGTCTTCCGCAAGTTCGGCCTGTGCCGGATCTGCCTGCGCGAGATGGCGCACGCCGGCGAACTGCCCGGCGTGCAGAAGAGCAGCTGGTAGCACCAGCCCAACAGACCAGACCAACCAAACAGGTTGCGGCAGGCCCGGATACCGGGAACCACCGCGAGAAAGGTGAGACCGCTGTCATGACCGCGATGACGACGATGCGCAGCGCAGCGACGAACAGGAGCAGCGCTCGATGACTATGACGGACCCGATCGCAGACTTCTTGACTCGTCTGCGCAACGCCAATTCGGCGTACCACGACGAGGTGACCCTGCCCCACTCCAAGATCAAGGCCAACATCGCCGAGATCTTGAAGCGCGAGGGTTACATCGCCGATTACCGCACCGAGGATGCTCGGGTCGGCAAGTCGCTTGTCGTGCAACTGAAGTACGGCCCCAGCCGGGAGCGAAGCATCGCCGGTCTGCGCCGCGTGTCCAAGCCCGGTCTGCGGGTGTACGCGAAATCCACCAACCTGCCGCGGGTTCTCGGCGGCCTCGGCGTGGCCATCATCTCCACGTCGTCGGGCCTGCGAACCGACCGCCAGGCAGCCCAAGAGGGCGTGGGCGGCGAAGTCCTCGCGTACGTGTGGTAGGCGAGAAGGAGTAGAGCTCAAATGTCGCGTATTGGAAAGCAGCCGGTCCCGGTCCCCAGCGGGGTCGACGTGTCGATCGACGGGCAGAACGTGTCGGTCAAGGGCCCCAAGGGCACCCTGGAACTCCAGGTGGCCGACCCGATTCGGGTGTCCCGTGACGACGACGGCGCCATCGTGGTGACGCGCCCCGACGACGAGCGGCGCAGCCGTTCGCTACACGGCCTGTCCCGCACGCTGGTGTCGAACCTGATCACCGGCGTCACCGAGGGTTACACCACCAAGATGGAGATCTTCGGTGTCGGTTACCGCGTGCAGCTCAAGGGTTCCAACCTCGAGTTCGCGTTGGGTTACAGCCATCCGGTGACGATCAACGCACCCGAGGGTGTGACGTTCGCGGTGGAGACGCCGACGAAGTTCTCGATCTCCGGCATCGACAAGCAGAAGGTCGGCCAGGTCGCGGCGAACATCCGCCGCTTGCGCAAGAGCGACCCCTACAAGGGCAAGGGGATTCGCTACGAGGGCGAGCAGATCCGCCGCAAGGTCGGAAAGACAGGTAAGTAGAAATGGCTTCAACCACAAAGGATCAGGCTTCGGCAGCGCCGACGCACAAGCCGGTGGGCCGCAACATCTCCGAGACCCGGCGAGTGTCGCGACTGCGTCGCCACGCGCGGTTGCGCAAGAAGATCTCCGGCACGGCAGAGGTGCCCCGCCTGGTGGTCAACCGTTCGTCGCGGCACATCCACGTGCAGCTGGTGAACGACCTCAACGGCACCACGCTGGCCGCCGCATCGTCGATCGAGGCGGACGTGCGCGCGGTCGACGGCGACAAGAAGGCCCACAGCGTGCGGGTCGGCCAGCTGATCGCCGAGCGCGCGAAGGCCGCAGGCATCGACAAGGTCGTGTTCGATCGCGGTGGCTACACCTACGGTGGACGGATCGCGGCGCTGGCCGATGCGGCGCGCGAGGGCGGGCTGCAATTCTGATGACTGACTTCAACACAACTGGAAGGACTGCATGATGGCCGAACAGGCAACAGCCGGCGGCCCCCAGGACGGCCGCGGCTCGCGAGGCGACCGCGACGGGCGTGGCCGCCGCGACGACCGCGGCGGTCGTGGTCGCGACGGTGGCGACAAGAGCAACTACCTCGAGCGCGTCGTATCGATCAACCGCGTGTCCAAGGTGGTCAAGGGTGGTCGCCGGTTCAGCTTCACCGCGCTGGTGATCGTCGGCGACGGCAAGGGCATGGTCGGTGTCGGTTACGGCAAGGCCAAGGAGGTTCCGGCCGCCATCGCCAAGGGCGTCGAAGAGGCTCGCAAGAACTTCTTCCGGGTTCCGCTGATCGGCGGCACCATCACCCACCCGGTGCAGGGCGAAGCCGCCGCCGGTGTCGTGATGCTGCGTCCGGCCAGCCCCGGTACCGGTGTGATCGCCGGCGGTGCCGCCCGTGCGGTGCTGGAATGCGCCGGTGTGCACGACATCCTGGCCAAGTCGCTGGGTAGCGACAACGCGATCAACGTGGTGCACGCCACCGTTGCCGCGCTGAAACTGCTGCAGCGTCCCGAAGAGGTCGCGGCCCGGCGCGGTCTGCCGATCGAGGACGTGGCACCCGCGGGCATGCTGCGGGCGCGCCGAGAGGCCGAGGCGCTCGCCGCGTCGGCTGCGCGTGAGGGGTCGTAAACCATGGCAGAGCTGAGGATCACCCAGGTGCGCAGCACCATCGGTGCGCGCTGGAAGCAGCGGGAGAGCCTGCGGTCGTTGGGGCTGCGCAAGATCCGCCAGTCCGTCGTCCGTGAGGACAACGCGCAGACGCGCGGCCTGATCAAGACCGTGCATCACCTCGTAAAAGTAGAGGCGGTCGAGACGAAATGACACCCATCAAACTGCATGACCTGAAGCCGGCGCCCGGCTCGAAGACCGCCAAGACCCGCGTGGGTCGTGGTGAGGGTTCGAAGGGTAAGACCGCGGGTCGCGGCACCAAGGGCACCAAGGCCCGCAAGAACGTCCCCGCGACGTTCGAGGGCGGCCAGATGCCGATCCACATGCGGCTGCCGAAGCTCAAGGGCTTTCGCAACCGCTTCCGCACCGAGTACGAGGTCGTCAACGTCGGCGACATCAACAAGCTCTTCCCGAAGGGCGGCGATGTCGGCATCGACGAGCTGGTGGCCGCGGGTGCGGTGCGCAAGAACACGCTGGTGAAGGTGCTCGGCGACGGCAAGCTCACCGTGAAGGTGAACGTCACCGCGCACAAGTTCAGCGGCAGCGCCCGCGAGAAGATCACATCCGCGGGCGGTTCGGCGACCGAGCTGTAACCACTGTCGACCGGGAGCCCCTGCCGTCACGGCGGGGGCTTTCGTGTTCGGGCGGGTAACGCTGCTGGCCATCGACCGATATTGTGCGTAGACGCGAACTCTCAGGAGCAGACATGACCCCCATCCGCCGGCTCACCGTTGCCGCCGTGGCCGCAGGTCTCGCGTTGTCCGCAGGCACGGCGACCGGGCATGCCCAGGATGAGAACCCCGCCGTGGACGCGAAGTTCGCCGATCAGGTCGCGGCACTGAACATCCCGCTCGGCGAAACCGACCTGCCGGCGTTGGGGCACGGGATTTGCGACATGCTCACCACCGGACTGGCCGGCACCGCCAACCCGGTTCCCGTCGTGCGCGGGGTGGTCAATCGCCTCGCGAGCACCGGCATCGAACGTGGGCAGGCCGCGGGCCTGATGCGCGCAGCGGTCGCCGTCTACTGCCCGCCGCACGGCCGCTTCATGGGCCGTTGAGCTACTGCCGCCACTCGAAGCATCCGACGCCGGGCACGCAGCCGCCGCCGCCCCAGGGGCCGCCATGGCCGCAGACTCCGGCAGCGGTGCAGCCACCGCCGCCGTCCGGTCCGCCGTGGCCGCACGTTCCGTCCGCGGCGCAACCGCTGTAGTCGGGACCCTGCGTGACGTAATCGGACGGCGTGCCCGGGTAGCTCTGGGCGACGGCCATCGGAGCCGCGGCGATCGCCGTCGCGGCCGCGCCCGCCATCAGCAGCGGGGCGAGGGTTCTCAGTTTCGCGATCATGATTCCGGTTTACCACCAAGATCAATAAAAGTTAAATCAGCTAACCGTCAGCAAACTCACAGCCTCACCCCAGCTGCGGAATCACCTCTGCCGCCAGCCTTTCCATCTGTTCGCGGTCTTCGGCGACATCCTCGCCGACCGGGTTGAGCAGTAGCATCTCGGCGCCCGCGTCGATGACCTCCCGCAACCCGCGGATCACGTCGGCCGGTGTGCCCGAGACCGGGACGGCGTCGATGCCTGCCATCCCGCCGTAGATGCGGCGGAGGCCGGCCAGTACCCGCTCCCTTGCGCGTGCGGCGTCGTCGTCGACGATCAGGTAGACGCGCTTGCCGATCGTGAAAGCCTCTGCGTCCCGGCCCTGTTCGTCGAGTTCGCGACGCACGGTCGTGACCGCTTGGCGGAACGCGGCGGTCGTGGACGAGCCCGCACCCAGAAAAGCGTCGCCGTGCCGCACCGCCCTGGCAATGGCGCGAGGGGCGTTGGCGCCGAACCAGATCGGCGGATGTGGCCGTTGTGCGGGCTTGGGTTGGATCGGCAGCTCGTCGACCTCACGGAATCTGCCGCGATACGTCACCTTTGGTTCGTCCGACCATGCCGCCTTCATCAACTCGAGTCCCTCGGTGAAGGTGCGGATGAAGGTCGAGGGTTCGATGCCGAACGCCGCGAATTTGCGAGTGCCGCCGCCCGGGGCCACGCCGAGGTCGAGCCGCCCGTGGCTGAGGTGGTCGACGGCCGTCACCGCCGAGGCCAGTTGAAGCGGGTCGTGCAGGGTGGTGACCAGGACCGCCACCCCCAGACGGAGTCGCTCGGTGTGCCCCGCCGCCCAGGCGAGCAGCTCCAGCGGGGCGAGCAACGGCGATGGCCCGATCGTCTGCTCCAGCGTCCACCCACCCGTGAACCCCAGCTCCTCGGCCCGGGCCAGGTAGTCGCGAGTGCCCTCGGCGTCGAACCCGGCGGTCGCGCGCTGCGGGAGGGAGATGTCCAATCGCACGGCCCCACGGTAGACGGGGCGAGTCGCGAGGTGGCGTCGGTACGCTCGAACCATGTTCGCCTTCCTGCCCGGCATGTCCGGACTTCCCGGTCTGGCCGACGCCCGCGCGCTCGCCCGGCGCGTCGACACCGCCCGCCACAACGGTGTGCCGAACGGCTGCGTGCTCGAACTCGACCTGACAACGGTGCCGAACGAGACCGGCGGGTTCGATCCGCTCGCGCTGATCTCCGGGGCGGGCAAACCACCGCTCTTGGGCGAGGCCGTCGCGGCGATCCACCGGGCGGCCGAGGACGACCGGGTCGCCGGGCTGGTCGCCCGGGTGCAGTTGCCGGCCGCATCGCCGGGCGCGGTGCAGGAACTGCGTTCGGCCATCGCCGCGTTCAGCGACGTCAAGCCGTCACTGGCGTGGGCGGAGACGTACCCCGGCACGCTGTCGTATTACCTGGCGTCGGCGTTCCGCGAGGTCTGGATGCAGCCGGCGGGCACGGTGGGGTTGGTGGGATTCGCGACCAACGCGATGTTCCTGCGCGGCGCGCTCGACAAGATCGGGGTCGAGGCACAGTTCATCGCGCGCGGCGAATACAAGTCGGCCGCAAACCGTTTCACCGAGGACAGCTATACCGAAGCCCATCGCGAGGCCGACGAGCGGTTGATCCAAAGCCTGCACGCCCAGGTGCTGGAGGCGGTGGCGCAGTCGCGTCACATCGATCCCGAGGAGGTCGACGCCCTGGCCGACAAGGCGCCGCTGCTACGCGATGACGCCCTGGCCGGCAGGCTGATCGACCGCGTCGGCTTCCGTGACGAGGCCTACGCGCGCATCGCCGAACTGGTTGGCGCACCGGACTTCACGGCTCGATCGGACGCCGACTCCGACAACGCGCCGCCGCGGTTGTTCTTTTCCCGGTATGCGCGCGTGACGGCCGGCCGTCAGGCCCTGCCGACGCCGCCGATCCCCGGTCGCAAGAAGGCGACCATCGCGGTCGTGACCGTGCACGGTGCGATCGCGAGCGGGCGTGGCGGCCAGCCCCTGCCGTTGGGCAGCTCGAGCGCGGGCGGGGACACGATCGCCGCGGCGCTGCGCGAGGCCGCGGCGTCCGACGACGTTTCGGCGATCGTGCTGCGGGTGGACAGCCCCGGCGGTTCGGTCACCGGATCGGAAACCATCTGGCGCGAGGTGCATCGGGCGCGCGACAAGGGCAAGCCGGTGGTCGCGTCGATGGGCGCGGTCGCGGCGTCAGGCGGCTACTACGTGGCGATGGCCGCCGACGAGATCGTCGCCAATCCCGGGACCATTACCGGGTCGATCGGTGTGCTGGCCGGCAAGTTGGTGGCCCGCGAGCTCAAGGGTCGACTCGGCGTCGGCTCGGGCACGGTGCGCACCAACCGCAACGCCGACGCCTGGTCCCTGAACGAGCCTTTCACCGACGAACAGCGCGCGCTCGTCGAGGCCGAGGCCGACCTGCTTTACACGGACTTCATCGAGCGCGTCGCGGTGAGCCGCAAGATGAGCGTCGAGGCCGTCGATGCCGTTGCGCGCGGCCGGGTTTGGACCGGTGCCGACGCACTAGACGGCGGGTTGGTCGACCACCTCGGCGGGCTGCGCACCGCGATCAGGCGGGCCAAGGTGCTGGCGGGGGTGGACGCCGATGCCGAGGCGCGCGTCGTTTCCTATCCCGGCTCGTCGTTGATGGACCGGTTGCGGCCCAAGCCGTCGTCGCTACCGGCGGCATCGCTGCCCGATACCGTCATCGGGATGCTCGGACAGTCGGTGGCGCAGTTGGTCGACCAGACGGAGCGCTCACTCAGCGGCCTGAGCGCGCTCTGGCTCGGCGAGCACCGGTTCTGATCGAGCGGTTCAGCGCTTGATGGCCGACAGGTAGCTCATGTCGGTGAACAAGCCGATCGTGCTTTCCTCGTCGAACGTGAAACCGTTGGCGGCGTACGCGTCCGGCATCTTCTGTGTCGTGACGTCCCAGCCGCGGTCGGTGAGGTAGTCGACGACGTCGTTGCGGTCGCCGTGATAGATGAGCTCGCCCATCTCGATGTTCTGTCCGTACGCCTGTAACCGCTCGGCGATCTCCCGGGAGCGTTCGTCGGCGAACATGCTGACGTCGGGAATGTGCTCGGTCGCGATCCGGCTGCCCGGCGCGCTCAATTCGTCGATCCGGTCGAACAGCAGATCCTGCGCCTCCGGCGGCAGGTAGATCAACAGCCCCTCAGCGCTCCACGCCGTCGGCTGCGTCGGATCGAAGCCGTTGTCCAGCAGTGCTTTCGGCCAGTCTTCGCGCAGGTCGATCGCCACCGCCCGCCTCTGCGCGGTCGGTTCGGCGCCCAATGCCGCCAGCGTATTGCTCTTGAAGGCGATCACATCCGGCTGATCGAGTTCGTAGACGGTGGTACTCGCCGGCCACGGCAGGCGGTAGGCACGGGCGTCGAGCCCGGAGGCCAGGATCACCGCCTGGCGCACACCCGCGGCGGTGGCGTCGGCGAACAACCGATCGAAATGGCGGGTGCGCACGGCCATACCCTCGGCGGCACGGCGGGTGTTGAACCGAGGGTCGATGGCGTCGAGCGAGATCTCGCCGTCAAGCGCGCGCACGAAGAAGTCGAGACCGACCGCGCGCACCAGCGGTTCGGCGTATGGGTCGTCGATCAGACCCTCGCGGTGGCTCAGGAC
Source organism: Mycolicibacterium celeriflavum (assembly GCA_050205545.1). Taxonomy (GTDB): domain Bacteria; phylum Actinomycetota; class Actinomycetes; order Mycobacteriales; family Mycobacteriaceae; genus Mycobacterium; species Mycobacterium celeriflavum_A. The sequence goes on along the minus strand of JBNMQV010000001.1, from coordinate 177,037 downwards.
GCGCTGCGCGGCGACCATCGTCGCGGTCGAGCCGACGCTGGAGGCCAGATCCCAGGTGTCGTTGTCGGTGCGTGCCATTGGTGCTCCTCAGTTTCGGGTCGCGATGATCGCGAGCGAATCACGCATGGGTGCAAGAAGATCCGTGTCGGGGAAGGTTCGGCCGTATGCGGCGAAGACCTCAGGGCGGTTCCGCGCCGACACCCGCCAGCCGTGCCCGGTGAGGTATTCACCGACGTGCCGGCGCTCGCCTGCGTAGAAGAGGTGCGAGATGTCGAGGTGCGCGCCGTTGTCGCCCCACTGCTTGCTGATCGCCTTGCTGCGTTCGCCGATAGTGGCCGCGGCGTCGGGATGATATTCGGTGGCCAGCTTGCTGCCCGGTGCGCTCAGCGTCCCGATGTCGTCGAACAGTCGGTCCTGCGCATCGGGTGGCAGATACACGAGCAGGCCCTCGGCGCTCCACGCGGTCGGCAGCGTCGGATCGAAACCGTTGTCCCGCAGCGCTTTCGGCCAGTCCTCGCGCAGGTCGATGCCGACGGTGCGCAGCTGCGCCGACGGGGTGGCCCCCAGCGAGGCCAGCGTCGCGGTCTTGAACTCGATGACCTGCGGCTGGTCGATTTCGTAGACGACGGTTCCGTCGGGCCACGGCAACCGGTAGGACCGCGAGTCCAATCCGGAGGCCAGGATCACCGCCTGCCGCACGCCCGCGGTCGTCGAGTCGACGAAGAAGTCGTCGAAGAACCGCGTGCGCACCGCGATCATCTTCGCCATGAAGTCGGCGCCGTCGATGTCGCGTCCCTCGATGCCGCCGTCGACCAGGCTGCTGAAGAAGTCGATGCCGACCGCGCGCACCAGGGGAGCGGCGTACGGATCTTCGAAGAGCGGGTCGTCCTCGCGGCTCGCGATGGCGCGGGCGGCGGCGACCATCGTGGCCGTCGTGCCCACGCTCGAGGCCACGTCCCAGCTGTCCGAATCCGTCCGGCTCATCTCTCGAGTATCCCGGTGACGTACTGCAGCTCGTCGAACCTGCCGACTTCGTCGTCCTCGGGCAGCGGCGGCAGACCGTTCTCGGCCAACAGTTCGCCGACCGTCCGCCGCGCCAGATGCCAACCCCGCTCTTCGAGGTACGCGCCGGCCTCGTTGCGGTCACCGAGGTAGATCAGCTCGGCGAAGTCGAGCTCGAAGCCGTGCTCGCGCCACCGCTCCGCCGATTCCTGCATCCGCGCCATCACCTTCTCGCGGTCGGCGGGATCGGCGCCGGACGGGCCGCTCTCGACCGCCACGCGACTGCCGGGAGCGCTCAACTCGGTGATCGTGTCGAGCAGTTTGTCCTGTGCCTCCGGCGGCAGATAGCCCAGCAGGCCCTCCGCGCTCCAAGCGGTCGGGAGGGTCGGATCAAAACCGGCCGCCTCCAGCGCCGCCGGCCAGTCGAAGCGAAGGTCGATCGCCACGGTGCGGCGCTGCGCGGTGGGCTCGGCGCCGAACTCGGCGAGTGTCTGGCTCTTGAACGCGATGACCTCGGGCTGGTCGATCTCGTACACCGTCGTCCCGGCGGGCCAGGCCAACCGGTATGCCCGCGCGTCGAGACCCGACGCCAGGATCACCGCCTGCCGGATGCCCGCCTCGCCCGCGGCGAGAAAGAATTCGTCGAAGAACTTCGTGCGCACGGCCATGTTGTCGGTCATCCGGGCCATGCCGATCGCGGCGTTATCCGTGTCGAGGTCCTCGAGCTTGAGCTCACCGCTGGCGAGCCGGGTGAAGAAGTCCACCCCCACCGCGCGCACCAACGGCTCGGCATAGGGATCAGAGATCAACGGGTGATCGCCGGTGCTGGCGATCGCCCGTGCGGCCGCGACCATCGTCGCCGTGGCGCCGACGCTCGACGCGAGATCCCAGGTGTCGTTGTCTGTGCGTGCCATTTGTCGCTCCTGCCCCAATTGATTAGTGGATATAACGAGATTGGATCCACGGTATGTTCCCGGACTGAGAAGACGCTGTGAGCGGGCGGACGATCAGCGGGATGCGGGCCAACGGGGTCCCAACTGTTACTCTCGTAGACTGTTTGACGGTTAACTTCGCAGGCTGCGCGCTTGACGGGGGTTCCGCACACGACTTAACCAAGACGCTGGTCGAATCCAGCCCCATCCGCACGCCGCGATCAACAGGCCGGCTGCGCAGGAGGAAGAGTGCTTTCGGCTTTCATCTCTTCACTCAGGACGGTCGACCTGAGGCGAAAGATCCTGTTCACCCTGGGGATTGTCATCCTCTACCGGGTCGGCGCCTCGATCCCGTCTCCCGGGGTGAACTACCCGAACGTGCAGCAGTGCATCTCTGAGGTCACGGGCGGTGAGTCCGGTCAGATCTATTCGCTGATCAACCTCTTCTCCGGCGGGGCGCTGCTGCAGCTGTCGGTGTTCGCCGTCGGCGTGATGCCCTACATCACCGCGAGCATCATCGTGCAGCTGTTGACCGTGGTGATCCCGCGGTTCGAGCAGCTGCGTAAAGAGGGGCAGTCCGGCCAGGCCAAGATGACGCAGTACACGCGGTATCTGGCCATAGCGCTCGCGATCCTCCAGAGCACCAGCATCGTGGCGTTGGCCGCAAACGGCGGCCTGCTCCAGGGCTGCTCGCTGGACATCATCCAGGGTCAGAACGAGGGCCTGAACATCTTCACGCTCGTCGTGATGGTGCTGGTGATGACCGCAGGCGCGGCGCTGGTGATGTGGATGGGCGAGCTGGTCACCGAGCGCGGCATCGGCAACGGTATGTCGCTGATCATCTTCGCCAGCATCGCCTCGGCGATTCCCGGCGAGGGCAAGACCATCCTCGACAGCCGCGGTGGGCTGGTGTTCGCCCTGGTCTGCGCGGGAGCGCTGGCGATCATCATCGGCGTGGTGTTCGTCGAGCAGGGCCAGCGCCGGATCCCGGTCCAGTACGCCAAGCGAATGGTCGGCCGCAAGATGTACGGCGGCACGTCGACGTATCTGCCGTTGAAGGTCAACCAGGCCGGCGTCATCCCGGTGATCTTCGCCTCGTCGCTGATCTACATTCCGCAGCTGATCACGCAGCTCATCCAGAGCGGAAGCTCCAACCCGAACAGCAACAACTGGTGGAGCCGCTTCGTCGCGAGTTACCTGACGGATCCCAGCAGCCTGGCCTACATCGCGGTCTACTTCGGGTTGATCGTGTTCTTCACCTACTTCTACGTGTCCATCACGTTCAACCCCGATGAGCGGGCCGACGAGATGAAGAAGTTCGGCGGCTTCATCCCCGGCATCCGCCCAGGCAAGCCGACCGCGGACTACCTGCGCTACGTGCTGAGCCGGATCACCCTGCCAGGCTCGATCTACCTGGGCCTGATCGCCGTCCTGCCCAACCTCTTCCTGTCCGTCGGCAGCAGTGGTCCGGTGCAGAACCTGCCGTTCGGTGGTGTCGGCGTTCTGATCCTCGTCGGTGTCGGCTTGGATACCGTGAAACAGATCGAAAGCCAGTTGATGCAGCGTAATTACGAAGGGTTCCTGAAGTGAGAGTCGTTCTGCTCGGACCACCCGGTGCCGGCAAGGGCACACAGGCTCAGAAGCTCTCCGAAAAACTCGGAATCCCGCAGATCTCGACCGGCGACCTCTTCCGCAAGAACATCGGCGACGGCACGCCGTTGGGCCTGGAAGCCAAGAGTTACCTCGACGCCGGCGATCTGGTGCCCTCGGAGCTGACGAACAAGCTGGTCGAGGACCGCATCGAACAACCCGACGCGGCCGACGGCTTCATCCTCGACGGCTATCCCCGATCGGTGGAGCAGGCCAAGGCGCTCGACGAGATGCTCAAACGCCACGACACCAAGCTCGACGCCGTGCTGGAGTTCAAGGTCTCCGAGGACGAACTGTTCAAGCGGCTCAAGTCCCGCGGCCGCGAGGACGACACCGAAGACGTGATCCGCAACCGCATGCAGGTCTATCGCGACGAGACCTATCCGCTGCTCGAGTACTACCGCAACAACAACCTGCAGCAGGTCGACGCGGTCGGCGGCATGGACGAGGTCTTCGCGCGGGCGCTGCAGGCGCTCGGTAAGTAGCCGGTATGGGCCTGATGGGCCTGCGCGGCCGCAAGGTCGTCCCGCAGCGCACCCCCGCTGAACTCGATGCGATGGCGGTCGCCGGGGCCCTGGTCGCCTCGGCGCTGGCCGCGGTGCGCGAGGCCGCGGTTCCCGGGGTTTCCACGCAGGCGCTCGACGAGGTCGCCGAGTCGGTGATCCGCGACGGCGGCGGCGTGCCGTCCTTCCTCGGCTACCACGGGTACCCCGCAAGCATCTGTTCCTCGGTCAATGACCGTGTGGTGCACGGCATTCCGTCCGCGGACGAGATCCTGGCCCCGGGTGACCTGGTGTCCATCGACTGCGGGGCGATCGTCGACGGCTGGCACGGGGATTCGGCGATCACGTTCGGCGTCGGCACCCTGATCCCCGTCGACGAAGCGTTGTCGCAGGCGACCAAGGAGGCCATGGAGGCCGGCGCCGCGGCGATGGTCCCCGGCAACCGGCTCACCGACGTCTCGCACGCCATCGAGACCGCGACGCGCGCCGCCGAGAAAAAGTACGGCCGCGCGTTCGGCATCGTCGACGGCTACGGCGGCCACGGCATCGGGCGGCAGATGCACATGGACCCGTTCCTGCCCAACGAGGGCGCTCCCGGGCGCGGACCCTATCTTGCGGTCGGCTCGGTGTTGGCCATCGAGCCGATGCTGACGCTGGGCACCACCAAAACGGTGGTCCTCGACGACGAATGGACCGTCGTCACCGCCGACGGCTCACGGGCGGCCCACTGGGAGCACACCGTGGCCGTCACCGAGGACGGTCCACACGTCCTCACGCAGTAAGCCGCCCGCCGAGTCCTAGCCCTCACCCATGCCCTGAACCGGCTGGCTCGCGGCATCGGCCCGCACGGCCTTCTCGATACGGGCCCCGAGGTCGTCGTCGACATTGCGCCAGTAGTCCAGCGACCGATCGAGCACCTCGCCGGTGACCCCCTCGAGGCTGCCCGCGATGGTTTCGACCGCCGCGGTGCGTTGTGCGTCGTTCCACACCTTGCGCACCAGCGTGCCGGCCTGGCCGAAGTCGTCGTCCTCGGCGTGCAACGAGTAGGCCGAGCGCACCAGTTCAGCGTCTGCCTCCCAGCCGTCCTCGGCCGGGCCGGTGGTGTCCGACCACGGCCGGCCGCCGCTGTTGGGCGCGTACACCGGTGCGGCCCCCGAATGGTGGTAGGCCATCTGCCCGTCGAACATGTAGGAGTTCATCGGAACGCCGTCGCGGGGCTGGTTCACCGGCAGCTGGTGGAAGTTGGTGCCGATGCGGTTGCGCTGTGCGTCGCTGTAGGCGAACGCGCGGCCGAGCAGCATCTTGTCCGGCGACAGCCCGATGCCTGGCACCGTGTTGCCCGGGGAGAACGCCGCCTGTTCGATCTGGGCGAAGAAGTTCTCCGGGTTTCGGTTGAGCGTGAAGGTGCCGACCGGGATCAGCGGGTAGTCCGCGTGCGGCCACACCTTGGTCAGGTCGAACGGGTTGAACCGGTAGTCGGCGGCCTCGGCGTAGGGCATGACCTGTACCGAGAGCCGCCAGCTCGGGTGCTCGCCGCGGTTGATCGCGTCGAAGAGGTCCCGGCGGTGGAAGTCGCTGTCCTCACCGGCCAGCGCGGCGGCCTCGTCGTTGGTGAGGAACTCCAGACCCTGGTCGGTGTGGAAGTGGTATTTCACCCAGAACTTCTCGCCTGCGGCGTTGACCCACATGTAGGTGTGCGAGCCGTAGCCGTTCATGTGGCGCCAGGTCCGGGGCAGGCCGCGCTCACCCATCAGGTAGGTCACCTGGTGCGCGGACTCCGGGTTCAAACTCCAGAAATCCCATTGCATTTGCGACGACCGCAGACCGGAGTCCGGCAGCCGCTTCTGGCTGCGGATGAAGTGGGGGAATTTCATCGGGTCGCGCACGAAGAAGATCGGTGTGTTGTTGCCGACGAGGTCGTAGTTGCCTTCGGAGGTATAGAACTTCAGCGAGTAGCCGCGCACGTCGCGCCACGTGTCCGGGCTGCCCTGCTCACCGGCCACGGTCGAAAAGCGGATCAGGAGATCGGTTTTCGTGCCCTTCTGGAACAGTGCGGCCTTGGTGAACTGCGAGACGTCCTCGGTGGCAGTGAACACGCCGAAGGCGCCCGACCCCTTGGCGTGTGGGCTGCGTTCGGGTACCCGTTCACGGTTGAAGTGCGCCATCTGTTCCAGGAAATGCACGTCGTGCAGGACGAGTGGTCCGTTGGAGCCGACGCTGAGCGTGTTGCGGTCGCTGGGGGCCGGTGCGCCGGTACCGGTGGTAGAGCCGAATTTCGAAGCGGTCATCAGAATCTCCATTCAGGTGTGTTGTGTGCTGCCTTTGCAGTCGGGGCACAGGCCCCAGAAAGTCACTTCGGCCTCGTCGATCACATAGCCGGGGGCGCCGTCGGCATGTAGGCACGGGGCTTCCCCGGTGGCGCAGTCGACGTCGTCGATGGCGCCGCAGGATCGACAGACCACGTGGTGATGGTTGTCGCCGGTCTGCAGTTCGAAGCGGGCGCGTGAGCCGGCCGGCTCGACGCGGCGTACCAGGCCCGCGCCGGTGAGGGCGTAGAGCACGTCGTAAACCGCTTGTGTCGACAGGGATCCGATGCGCCGGCGTGCTCCGTCGGCGATCTCTTCGACGTCGGCGTGCGGACGCTGCTGCACCTCGGCGAGTACCGCGAGTCGGGGTTTGGTGACACGCAGCCCCGCGGCCCGCAGATCGTCGTGCCAGCGAGTCACGGACATGCGGCCCTCCGAATACTTGAACCAGTCAAGAATCCAGTGTGCCCCAAACTCTTGCTTTATGCAAGGCTTGCAAAATGCAAGACTTGAAGGTCAGCTGTGCTGAATGGCTGCCGTTGCGTGCGATACTTTCGGCATGCACGCGCGCGGAATACCGATGTGACCAAGACGCCGAAAGAAGAGTTGACGGCGTTCGAGGTCGCGGCCAGGGACCTGGTGGGCCTGGCGCTGCGCAGTGTGGAAGAAGTCGACGTCTCGCTGCCACAGTTCCGGTTGCTGGCGGTGTTGCAGCAGCATGGCCGGTCGACGTCGACGGAATGCGCGAAGGCGCTCGGCGTGGTCGGGTCCACGGTGACGCGATTGGCCGACCGGCTGCATGCGTCGGGCCACCTGGTGCGCGGTTCGGATCCATCGAACCGCAGCGTCGTCACCCTGGAACTGACCGCCCAGGGCCGCAAATTGGTGCGCCAGGTGACCACTCGTCGTCGCCGCGAACTCGCCCGGGTGCTGAATCACATCGATCCGGCCGAGCGTGCGGCGTGTGCGGCGGTGCTGCGCACCCTGCATGAGCGGTTCGCCGACGGCCAGGCCGGCGCCCGGCGCAACTCCGTCCCGCTGTGAGGGCGCAGCGCCGATACTGAACCGGATGACCGCCAACCTCGTGTCTACAGCGGAGGTTGATATTGGACGATCCGGAAGCGACCGTCATGCGGGTGCTCTATGCGGAGCACGCCGCGGCGATCTGGCGCTATGCGGTTCGACTGACGGGCGACACCGCCCGGGCGGAGGATGTCGTGCAGGAGACGCTACTGCGGGCGTGGCGACACCCCGAGGTCACGGCCGACGGCTCGCGGTCGGCGCGGGCGTGGCTGTTCACCGTGGCCCGCAACCTGATCATCGACGAAGCGCGCAGCGCCCGCTTCCGCAGTGAGTCCGGCACTGCCGACATCGAGACGACCGCGGACCGGGCCGGGCCCGACGAGGTGGAGGCTGCGTTGAACCGAATGATGCTCGGCGAAGCCATCGGTGAACTGTCCGAGGAGCATCGCGCGGTCATCAGCCGCGCGTACTACCAGGGCTGGACCACCGCGCAGATCGCGGCCGATCTGCAGATCGCGGAGGGAACCGTGAAGTCGCGACTCCACTACGGGGTGCGGGCGCTCAAGCTCAGGCTGGAGGAGATGGGGGTGACACGGTGACGGCATTCGAACCAGACCTCGGCCGAGCGGACGACGATCGGTACGCGATGTGGGACGCCGCCTACGTTCTGGGTTCGCTCTCCGATCAGGAGCGCCGCGAGTACGAGGCACATCTGGTGCAATGTGCGCGCTGCACGGCCGCCGTGGCCGAACTGCGCGATATCCCCCCGCTGCTGAGCGAGGTCGAGCCCGCCGAGTTCGACGGGCTCGACCCGGCGCAGGCCGACCCGCCCGCGCGACTGCTCGATGGTCTGCTCGACAAGGTGCGCGCGCGGCGTCGGCGCTCGCGCTGGATGGCCTCGGCCGCTGTCGGCCTGGCCGCCGCGGTGCTGGCGATCGGCGTCGTGATCGCGGTCCGGCCCGACGCGTTCGGTCTGCAGACCGGCGCGCCGCCCCAGGCGACGGGTCAGCAGCTGGAGATGACGAAGGTCTCCGATACGCCGATCAATGCGACGATCTCGATGACGGGGTACGGCTGGGGCACCCGTATCGACATGGCGTGCACCTACGGCGACTGGGGCCGGCGCGATGCACCGCCGCAGAATCTGGGGATGGTCGTGGTGGGTCATGACGGCAGCCACAACCAGGTGGCGACGTGGTTGGGGCTGTCCGGCGCGACCGCACTGCCCAGCGCCACCACGCCGATGCAGATGGATGAAATCGCTGCCGTGCAACTGGTTTCACCCGACTCCGGTGAAGTGCTCCTCGAACGTTCGCTGTGAATTTGCGCAGCGGATGAACTCCACCGGCCCGCACACCGTGTTACTCGTGAAGTCCGAAAGCAGGTGAGCAATGGGCCATCGGGTCGTCGACCACATCGTCGAGTACCTCGCGGCGGTCGGCGTGCGCTTCGTCTTCGGTGTCGACGGCGCCAACATCGAAGACCTCTACGACGCGGCGTACTTCCGCTCCGACATCGACGCCGTGCTTGCCAAACACGAGTTCTCCGCGGCGACCATGGCCGACGGATACAGCCGCAGCGGCTGCGGCATCGGCGTGGTGGCGGCGACGTCGGGTGGCGGCGCGCTGAATACCGTTCCCGCGCTGGGGGAGGCCCTCGCCAGCCGCGTGCCGGTGCTGGCGCTGATCGGGCAGCCGCCGACCGCGCTCGACGGGCGGGGCGCGTTCCAGGACACCAGCGGCCGCAACGGGGCACTCGACGCGCAGGCACTGTTCTCGGCGGTGTCGGTGCACTGCCGACGGGTGCTCACCCCTGCCGACATCGTGACCGCACTACCCGCCGCGATCGAGGCCGCACGCACGCGGCGAGGACCCTCGGTGCTCTTGCTGCCCAAGGACATTCAGCAAGCCAAGCTACCCGCCAACGGCGGCGTGGTGGTCGGCGAGCACGTCGACCCGCAATTCGGCGACCCCCATGTGATCGCGCGGGCGCTGCGCCGCGCGGCGGGCCCCGTCACGATCATCGCGGGCGAGCAGGTGGCGCGCGACGGCGCCCGCGCCGAACTCGAGGCGCTGCGGGCGTTGCTGCGCGCGCGGGTGGCCACGGTTCCCGACGCGAAGGATGTGGCGGGCACGCCGGGCATGGGCTCGTCGTCGGGGCTGGGCGTGACCGGCGTGATGGGTCACCCGCACATCGCCTCGGCGCTCACCGAGAGCGCGATGTGCCTGCTGGTGGGCACCAGGCTGACCGTGACGGCGCGCGCCGGTCTCGACGGCGCCCTGGCGTCGGTTCCCGTGTACTCGATCGGTTCGGCGCCACCGTATCTCGCGTGCACCCACGTGCACACCGACGATCTTCGCGCCTCGCTGGTGAACCTCGCTCAGGCGCTGTCCGGTGCGGGTCGGCCGGCGCACGTGCGGGTGCCCGCCGACACCGTGGCGCGCGCCGAGCTGCGACCGCCGTCCCACGACGGGCCCGGCATCCGGTACCGCGACGCGATGGCCGCACTCGACGCGACGCTGCCCGACGGGGTGGACATCGTGGTCGACGCCGGAAACATCGGGGCCGCGGCGATTCACCACCTCCCGGTGCGGCGCGACGGCCGCTTCGTCGTCGCGCTCGGTATGGGAGGAATGGGATACAGCTTCGGCGCCGGAATCGGAATGGCCTTCGGTCGCGGCAGGCGGACGGTGGTGATCGCAGGCGACGGCAGTTTCCTCATGCACGGCTTGGAGATCCACACCGCGCGCGAGTACCGGCTACCGGTGACGTTCCTCCTGTTCGACAACCACGCGCACGCCATGTGCGTCACCCGCGAGCAGCGCTTCTACGGAGATCGCTACAGCTACAACCGGTTCGGCCCGAGCCGGCTTGGCGCCGGGCTGGGTGCGATGTTCCCCGGACTGCCCACCGCCGACATCGAGGACCTCACGTCGCTTCCGGCCGCGCTCACCACCGCGCTGGAAACCGACGGCCCCTCGGTGATCGGCGTCGAATGTTCTGCCGACGAGATTCCGCCGTTCGCAGCTTTTCTCGACCAAGCCAAACCACCTGCCGCAGAGGAGATACGGACCCATGTCGCTGCCCGCCCTTGACGACATAACCGCCCACCGGGGCACGGTCGAGCCGCTCGACGGCCTGATCCGCGTGGAAACCTCACCGCGCGAGAAGGCGACCCCGATCATCATGGAGATGATGCGGTCGGTCTATCCGCACGATTACGTCTACGGCCAGTACTGCACCGTCAACGACTACGTCGACTGTCCGCCCGACGAGTTGTTCGCATACCTGTCCGACACGCGGTGCCTGGAGGAATGGACGTACAGCCTGCGCGGCTTCACGCCCACCGAGGAGCCGGGATTGTGGGTGGCCTACGACCGGTTGGGTTCGCAGACACAGATTTTCACCCGGACCGTGGCCAACGAGGCCGCCATGACGGTGGACTACCACTGCGCCTGGGATCAGGGCAGGCACCTGTGGATGATCTACCTGATGCGCGTCGTCGACGCACAGGTCGTCCTCGACAAGCCCGGTTCGGTGGTGCTGTGGACGAACTGCCATCACCCGTTCTACGACCGCAACCCCTATCCGGAGACCGCGCCGCCCGAGCGGCCGGTGTGGGTCGGCGATTTCTGGGACATGTTCGGTCCCGGCCATCTGCTCGAGTTGCGCAATCTCAAGGCGATCGCCGAATACCGGCACCGCAACGGCCTTCCCGTGACACCGGATTGGATGAGGTGAGCTTCGATGACCGTCAGTCTCTTGGACGTCTCGACCTATCTGCCGGGCGAGCCGATCGGCGCCGAATACTATGCGCAGTTCGCCGAGTCCGACGATCTGCGGGACAACATGATGTTTCGCGCCCCCAGGTTCCGTCACCACGTCGCCCCCGACGAGACGGCCGTCGACATGGTCGAGCGCGCGGCGGCCGGTTTGATCGAGCGCCACGGTCAGGACGCGGTCGCCGGCGCGGACGTGTTGATCACCCACACCCAGATGCCCGATGTGCCCTTCTACGGTGGCGGTGGAGCGATGGCGCACCGGCTCGGCATGAAACCGTCGTGGGTGCTCGATCTGCACAACGGCGGTTGCGCGGCATTCGTGTTCGGCCTACAGGTGGCGCGGCAACTGTTGTCGTCCGGGGCGGGCCGCACGGCGTTGATCGCCGTGGCGCAGAACGCCGCGGGGCAGGCTTTCGACCAGCCCGGCGTTCGGCGCAAAGCACAGGCGGCGGTGCCCGGCGACGGTGCGGCCGTCGGGCTGGTGGCGGTCTCCGAACAGTCGCCGATCCTCGACGTCGAATGCCGCACCTACGGCGAGTTCGCGGGCGATATGACCGTCACCTCCGACCCACCGCGCAAATGGTGGCAGCCGGGGCCCGGCGAGGGTTATATCGGCTTCACCGAAAGCAAGATCACCAAGGTGCTGGCGCGGGGAAACCGGCAGGTTCCCGAGGTGTCGTACGCCGTCTGCGACCGCATCGGCGTCAAACCGCCCGACCTCGATCTGTTCATCACCAACCAGCCGAACCGCGTGTTCCTGCGCAACTGGCGTGAAGCGCTCGAACTCCCGGCGGAACGTCACGTCGACACCTTCGACGAATGCGGAAACCTGTTCGCGGCGGGCATTCCGATCAACCTCGATCGCGCCATCGGCAGCGGGAAGCTCGAGTCGGGCGATGTCGTGCTGATGGCCGCATTCGCTCATGCCGGTGATTTCGCGGGCGCGGCCGCGGTGCGGTGGGGCGGTCGCTGATGGCGGCCCCGAGGCGCAGCGGAGCGCACGCCGTCGAGGCACTGCCCACGGCTATGGACCCAACGGCGTTGTCACTCAACGAGAATCCTTTCCCACCGCTGCCGTCGGTGCGATCGGCGCTGAGCGCATCGATCGAGGCGGCCAACCGGTATCCGGAGTACCTGCCCGAGCGGTTGCGTGCGCTGATCGCCGATCGGATGGGTCTGTGCGACGAGCAGGTCGTGATCGGAGCCGGGGCGACCGGCGTGATCATGCAGGTGCTGCACGCGGTGACGAGCCCCGGCGACACGATGGTCATGGCCTCGCCGACGTTCGACGGCTATCCGATCTTCGCGCAGATGGCCCGGCTCAGATCCGTCACCGTGCCGCTGGATGTGCACGGTCACCACGATCTCGACGCGATGGCGTCGGCCGCGGCCGACGCCAGGGTCGTGGTGATGTGCCGGCCCCACAATCCGACCGGCACGATCGAGTCCGCCGCCGATGTGGAGCGGTTTCTGCGGAGGGTGCCGCGGGAGACCGTGGTGCTCCTGGACGAGGCCTACGCCGAGTTCCTCGCGCCCGAATGCCGGCTCGACGCCGTAGGCCTGGTCGCGCGGCACCCCAATGTCGTGGTGCTGCGGACATTTTCGAAGGCGTACGGGTTGGCCGGATTGCGCATCGGCTACGGCTTCTGCGCTCCTCGGCTCGCCCGCCAACTGTGGACCATGCAGCTGCCGTTCGGCGCCGCGATCACCGCGTTCGTCGCCGTCGCGGCGTCGTTCGATGCGGAAGTCGAACTGCACCAACGTATCCAGATGATCACCAGCGAGCGTCGGTACCTGCGTATGCGGCTGCGCTCGATGGGGGTGTACAGCGCCGAGAGCCACGCCAACTTCGTGTACGTCCCGGACTGCGGACGCGATTGGGGCCTGGCGTTCGCGTCGACCGGCGTGCGTGTGCGGCAGTACGCCGACGGCGGCGTGCGCATCACCGTGGGTGATCGTCGGTCGACCCGCGCCGTGGTGGCGGCGGTCGGCCGGACCCTGCGCTGAAATCTGCTGACCGCGTCGACCGATGCGGTATGAAGAGGCGTGCCCTCCGAACCGTCACGACCGCCAGGGCAGGACGAACGCGACCCGATCGCGCTCGCTCGGGACAACTGGGAGCGTTCCGGGTGGAGCGACGTCGCCGACGGCATGGTCGCGGTGACGTCTGTGATGCGGGCCCACCAGATCCTGCTGGCCCGCGTCGAGAGCGCCCTTCGGCCCTACGACCTGAGCTTCTCGCGGTTCGAGCTGTTGAGGCTGCTGGCGTTCACCCGCAACGGTGCGTTACCGATCACCAAGGCGTCCGATCGGCTGCAGGTCCACGTCACCAGCGTCACCCACGCGATCCGGCGACTGGAGGCCGACGGCCTGGTCGAGCGGATTCCGCATCCCACCGATGGCCGCACCACGCTGGTGCAGATCACCGAGCTCGGCCGTTCGACGGTCGAGGACGCCACGGTGACGTTGAACAACGAGGTCTTCGCCGACATCGGGATGTCGGCCACCGAGTCGCGGGCGCTGGCCGACTCGATCCAGACGCTGCGCCGCAACTCCGGGGACTTCTAGGTCCGGTCGGTGCTCGGATGCTCGCCGCGGGTGAGCGGCGGGACGTGTTCGATAATTCCGGCGACGCGGGCCAGCGCCGCGCTCAGCGAGCTGCTGACACCGCCGAGCTGCGTCGGCGAACGACGGCTCATCCGGTCGAGGCGGTCGCGGCCGCGGTCCAGGACCGTGAGCGGAGCGGCCGCCACGACGTTGCCGGGCGGTCGGCGGGCAACGACAGGGTGCGGGCGCGTCGGCGACGTGCGTCGCGTCGCCTCCCATGCCCACCCCAGCGCCACCAGCGCGCGCGGAGACATCCGCTGCTGAAGCATCGGTAGCAGCCGATCCTCCTCGTCGCGAACGTCCTCGCGCAGCAACGCGACGATGCGCTGCCACAACGCCCGGTGCTCCGGGCTGTCGACGTCGTGCTTCTCGAGTTCGGTGAACAGCTCGTTGATCTGCTGGTGCTCCTGCTCGATCTCCAACGTCAGCTGCTCGCCTTCGGGCACCCATCGCCGGATGGCCGGCCACAGCACCGACTCCTCGGCGAACGCGTGGGGGAACACCAGCCGGCAAAGCCGCGTCAAGATCTCGGCGCGCTCCTTTCCGGTTGTCGCATCAGCGCTTTCGATCAGCCGGTCGAGTTCGATGTGGTCGAGCTTCTGGCGGGCCAGCACACTCTGTGAGCCACCGAGTTGCGCGACGGTCTGCTCTGCCAGGGACTGCGTCATGGGTTCAGCGATGCCCGGTGGCTGCCAGGCCAAACCTCGGCAAGTTTGTCGGTGCGGACACGTTTCCCGGGGTTCTGCCCGGGTATCGCGACGAAACCGTCGTACAGCCATCGTGCGGCAGTGCCTGCGGCCGCGAGGCCGGATAAGTGCGAGCCGATTCGGAGTGATCAATGTTCCGCCATACCGACTACATGCAATTCGATGTCAAGCCCGAGAAGCCGGACCCTGTCTACGCCCGCAAGCTCCAGGAACTCCTGGGTGGTGCGTTCGGTGAGATGACGGTGACCATGCAGTACCTGATGCAGGGCTGGAACTGCCGCATGAAGGGCAAATACAAGGACCTGATCATGGACATCGCGACCGAGGAGATCGGTCACGTCGAGATGATCGCCACCATGATCGCTCGGCTGCTCGAAAGCGCACCGGCGACGGACGCCACCGAGAACGCGCTGGGCGACCCGGTGGTCGCGGCCGTCATGGGCGGAATGGATCCGCAGCAGGCCATCGTCTCCGGTGGCGCGCCGACGCTGTCGGACAGCCAGGGTGCGCCGTGGAGCGGGAAATACGTTGTGGCTTCGGGCAATCTGCTCGCCGACTTCCACGCCAACGTCGCCGCCGAGGCGCAGGGCCGGGTGCAGACCGCGCGGCTGTGGCACATGACCGACGACCCGGGCGTGAAGGCGATGCTGAAGTTCAACCTCGCGCGCGACACCTACCACCAGAACATGTGGCTGGCCGCGATCGAGGAACTGCAAGCCGACGGAGTAGAGGGCGTCGTGGCTCCAAACGACCTGTTCGACGAGGAGTACGAGGAGCACGCCAGCACGTTGTGGCATCTGTCCGACGGCGCCGACGCCGACAAGGGCCGCTGGATCGGCCCGCTGCCCGACGGCCGCCACACCGGTCAGTTCCTGGCCGATCCGCAGCCGCTGGGTGACCGGCAGTCCGGTCCGCCCCCGGACCCGAAGCTCTACGTGACCTACGACGGTGCCATGGGCGAGCCCCGCACCCCGTCGTTCGGCACCGAGAAGGGTCTGATGGGCAAGCTCAAGGACGCGGTCGATCCCGACAAGACGTAAACCCGTCCCTGACGAGCTGGGCCCACGCCGAAGGCGGGGGAACGCAAAGTTGCCCGAAATTCGCCGAAAATAGGCAACTTTGCGCCTGCTCGCGGGTATCTGTCACGCCGTTTTCTGGCGCGCCACCCAGTCGCGGAACGACTGCAGCTCGGGGTTCAACGTGCGCACGAACGCCAGATCGCGAACGGCGGTGAAGCGTTCGGAATCCTCGGCGTAGAACTGGAACATGTTGCCCATCTCGACGGCGCCGGGGAAGCCAAGCCCACGCAACTCGTCCCAGGACTGGGGCCGGTAGAGCACCGGTTCGCCGTGCAATGCCGACAGCTCGGCGGCGAACTCGTCACCGGTCAGATGGTCGCCTGCGATGCTCACCGTCTCGCCGATGAACTCCGCACCGCGCTTGATGATGCCCAGCGCGGTTCGGCCGATGTCCTCCACCGCGATCGCGGCCATCGGCCGGTCCGCCATCGGCAGTGTCAGCACGAGTCGCCCGCTCGGATCGCGCACCGGTTGCAGGTCCGTCAGGAAACCCTCGTAGAAGCCTGCGGTGCGCAGAAACGTCGTCGGGACACCGTGTTCGGTGAAGAAGTTGTCCGCCTCGGCCTTCGCGTCGAAGTGCGGCACCTTGTAGCGTCCCTCGACCGTCGGCACCCGGTCGTCGTCGCCGAAGTGGTCGCGGGTGTCCTCGAGCGTCGACCAGACGACGTGTGCGACGCCGGCTGACTTCGCCGCCCGTGCCGCGGTTTCGGCCTGATGCAGCTCGGATTCGGCCCTGCTGCGTGCGGCCCCCTCGTCAGGAGCCCAGTAGTTCGTGACGACGAACGCCGCCCGGGCGCCGTCGAATGCGCGCTCCATGCTCGCCCGGTCGTCGAGGTCGGCCTCGACGATCTCCGCACCGGCCGCAGCAAGCTGCCTGGCCTGTGCGGACTGCGGATTGCGCGTCACCGCGCGCAGCCGAAAGCTCCCGCCCGGGTCGGCGAGGATCGCTTTCGCCAGCCCACCGCCCTGCTTGCCGGTGGCCCCGACAACGGTGATCACATTCTCAGCCATGGTCATCTCCTTTAGGTTGATATGTCAACTCAATCCACGGTAGTCCTCTTGGTTGATATGTCAACCCAAAGCGGTAGGATCACCGATATGGCTGGTAAGGGACGGTTGACCGAGGAAGAACTCGAAGCCTGGCGCGCATTCGTGACGATGAGGCACTTGCTGGAACGTCACCTGGTGATGCATCTGCAGCGCGAATTCGGGCTTTCGGATTCCGATTTCGAGATCCTGGTCAACCTGTCCGAGGCGCCGAAGGGCCGCATGCGCGCGTACGAGCTGGGTAAAGCGACTCACTGGGAGAAGACCCGGCTGTCGCACCACCTGAGCCGCATGGAGAAGCGCGGGCTGATCCGCCGCGAGGAGTCGGCGGGCCGCTACCCGGACATCGTGCTGACCAAGACCGGTCGCGACGCGATCAAGAACTCGGCGCCCGCCAACGCCGCCCGGGTGCAAGAGCTGTTCGTCGACGTGCTGGGCCCGAAGCGTCTCGCCGCACTTCGCGAGATGTCAGAAGACGTACTTGCCGCGATCGAGCACCATGTCGCCGAGGACTGCGTCCTCGACTGAGGCGCTACTCCGGTACCGACGGCAGCGGGATGGTCGCCGTCACCGCGGTGCCGGCTCCGGGGCGCGACCGGATGTTGAGCCGGCCGCCGACGATCTCGGCGCGCTCGGCCATCGATAACAGGCCGTAGCCGCCCATGTCGTCACCGCCCAGCGGATGCTCGAAGGTGTCGAAACCGACTCCGTCGTCGACGATTTCGAGACGAGCGACGCCGCCATTGTCGCTGGAGTCGACGGTGAACGTAAGGCGCGCCGACGTGGCCTTGGCGTGTTTGACGACGTTCTGCAGGCACTCCTGGGCGATCCGGTACAGCGCGAGCTCGATGTGGTCGGGCAGACGCCGCTCGGCGAGGTCGACCTCGATGCCGACCTGCGGGATCGACCGCGCGAGGCTGGCCAATCCGCCGGCGAGCCCGAGGTCGTCGAGAACCGGGGGCCGCAGGCCGCTGATCGCCGCACGGGCTTCGCCCAGCGTCAGGTCGACCAGCTCGCGGGCCTTACCGAGTTGTTCGGCGACGATCGCGGGGTCGTCGGATCGGGTGGCGGCGTCCAACCGATACGACAACGTCACCAGCCGCTGTGAGATGCCGTCGTGGATATCGCCTGCGAGACGGCGCCTTTCGAGCTCCTGGGCCTCGATCACCTGCTCGACGAAGTTCTCGTGGGCGCGTTCGCGGGCGACCAGCTGCCGGTGCAGCCGAGCCTGATGCATGGCCCCGGCGATGAGCCTGCCGATCACCACGAGCAGCTCGACGTCGCGCTCGGTGAACTCGCGGCGCTCGACGGTGTGCACGTTCAGCACGCCGACCAGACCGCCGGGGTCGGTTTCCATCGGCACTGACACCATCGACGTGAAATCCGAACCCCGCAGCGACTGGAACGGCATGTACCGCGGGTCGGACTCCTTGTCCTGCGTTATCACCACGGGTTCGCGGTGGCTGGCCACCCATCCCGAGATGCCTTGTCCCAGCGGCAGTCTGATTTTGCCGATCGCGGCGTCGAAGGGCGGTGTGGCACCCGCCAGCGTGAGCGAACGGTCGGTGTCGTCGAGCACGTGGACGAAGCACACATCGCTGGCCGTCGCGGCGGTGATCATGCGCGCGGCTGCGGCCGCCAGCGGTTCAACGCCCGGCCCCTTGGACGCCGCCTGGATCAACTCGCGCAGCAGCGCCAGCTCGCGGTCGGCGGCCAGCGCGTACTGGCTGAGATCGCGCACGGCGTCGGAGTGCCCCGAATCGGTCGTCACTTGAAGATTCCCTCGCGCAGGGCCGTCGCCACGGCGCCGGTGCGGTCGCTGACGCCGAGCTTGCGGTAGATCGAGCTGAGATGCGTCTTGACCGTCTCGTCGCCGATCACCAGCTTGGCGGCGATGGCCCGGTTGGACAGCCCGTTGACGACGAGCGAGAGGATCTCGCTCTCCCGCTGGGTCAGCCCCTGGCGCGCCCCCGGCCAGAACTCGTCGCGCTGCAGTCGGGCCGCGGTGTCGACGGCCCTGGCCGCCATGCCCGGGTCGATCGCGGTCTCGCCGCGGCGCACGAACTCCAGCTGCCGGACCAGCTCGTCGCTGCTGATGCTCTTGAGCAGGTAACCGGACGCCCCGACGCGCAGCGCCTGGAACAGGTACTGCTCGTCGTCGTAGACCGACAGCATCACGACCTTGCGGTCGGACTTGCGCTGGCGCAGGTCGGCGCACAGGTCCAGGCCGCTGGCACCCTGCATCCGCACATCGCACAGCACGATGTCGGGGTCGAGTTCGTCGACGACCGCCACCGCGCGTTCGGCGCCGACGGCCTGCCCGACGACCTGCACCCGGTCGGAGAACGCCGCCAGCATGGCCTTGAGGCCCTCGATGACCATTTCGTGATCGTCGACCAGCACAAGACGCACCGGTGGGCTGCTCGGCATGCACCTACCTTAGAGGCGTCATTTCCCAGGTAAAGGAGGTTGCGGGGGTATGGCGCGGCGAATCGCCACCGATGATCCCCCGATTGGGGGAGGACGTCGTTTGTGATGGGGGCCACTCTCTACGTATGCCGACAACGCAGGAGACGACGTGGCGGGCGGGCCGGTTCTGGTGGGATTGCGCCCCTCCCGGCTCCGGGCCCGGTTCGAGGTGTGCTGTGCGTGGTCTGCTTTTCGACCTCGACGCGCTGACCGACATCGAGTGTGACGGCCACCGGGTCGCCTACAACGCGGCCTTCGCGACGCACGGCCTGGATTTCCAGTGGTCGGTGCCGCGCTATCGGCAACTGCTCGCGCTCACCGACGAACGGCAGCGCGTCGCGGCCGAGCTGCGCAAGCGGTGTGTGGCCACCGAGGCCGACGTGCTGACCAAGCTGCTGGCCGACGAGATCTACACCACCAAGACGATGTTGTTCGACGAGTTGATCCTCGAGCGTGACCTGACGCCGCGCGCCGGCCTGGTCGACTTCGTGATGGACGCGGTCGGATGCGGAGTCCAGGTTGGCGTCGTGGTGAACGGGCAGCGCGGCTGGGCCGAGCCGTTGGTGCGGCAGTTGGTCGGCGAGGGGCTCGTCGAGGTCGTGGTTTCCGCCGAGGACGTCGTCAAGCCGATGCCCGACTCGGAGGCCCACCGGCACGCGCTGTGGGAACTCGGAGTGTCGGCCGACGAGGCGTTCGCGATCAGCGGTTCGGCATCCGGGCTGCGCGCGGCCACCTCCGCAGGCATGCCCACTTTGGTGATCACGGGGGAGGGGACCCCCGACATCCCGTCCGCGGTGGCGGTGCGCCCGGACTTCGGCGGCGCCAACCCGCTGCTGTTCGCCGATTGCCAGCGCCTGCACGCCAACTGGTCGCGAACCCGTAAGCCGACCGCGGCTGCGTAGCAGCAGGAGGCTTTCGCCCGAACGCCCGCTTCGAACGGGAACGCGCCTTTACCATCACGCGATGGGTCAGAAGACCAGGATCTCGTCCGATCAGATCGGCGGGGACGTCGACGAGGGCTACGGAAAAGTCGCCGATGCGTTTCGCCGCAATCTCACCAGTGGCCGCGAGATCGGCGCCGCGGTGGCCGCGTACCGCGACGGCCGCAAGGTGGTGGACCTGTGGGGCGGCTGCCGCGACTCCACCACGGGTTCGCCGTGGCAGGCCGACACGCTGGTCAACGTCTTCTCGACGACGAAAGGCGTTGCCTCGCTTGCGGTGGCGCTCGCCGCATCGCGCGGCCTCCTTGACTACGACGCGAAGGTCGCGCAGTACTGGCCCGACTTCGCCCAGGCGGGCAAGGCCGACATCACCGTGCGTCAGTTACTCGGTCACCAGGCCGGCCTGGTCGCGGTCGAACCACCGCTCACGCTGTCCGAGCTCGCCGATCCGGACGTCGTGTCGGCGCGGATCGCGAAGCAGGCCCCCGCGTGGCCGCCAGGCACCCGGCACGGCTACCACGCCGTCACCCTCGGTCTGTACGAGTCCGCGTTGATCCGGCAGGTCGACCCGGCGGGGCGGACGCTGGGCCGGTTCTTCGCCGACGAGATCGCCGCACCTCTCGGCCTGGACCTGTTCATCGGCCTGCCCGAATCCGTCGACCGTGAGCGTGTCGCGCGCCTGAAGGCGCTGACCCGATGGGATCTCCTGTTGCACATGAACACGATGCCGCCCCGGTTCGCGATGTCGATGATGTACAAGGCCAGCCTGGTGGCGCGGGCGTTCGTCGTGGCGCAGGGGTCCTTCGACGCCGAGGCGTTCAACCGCGACGAGTTCCGCGTCGTGGAGATGCCCGCCGTCAATGGCACGGCCACGGCCAGGGCGGTCGCCAAGCTCTACGGCGCCGCGGCCACGGGCGCGCCCGAGCTGGGGCTGGCCGATACCGTGCGTGACGCGCTGGAGGCGCCCGCCGTAGCACCGACCGGAGGCGTGCGGGACCGGATCATGCACACGGACGTGTCGTATTCGTTGGGCTTCGGCAAGCCGACGTCCACCTTCGTGTTCGGGTCGTCGGGAAGGGCGTTCGGATGGCCCGGCGCTGGTGGGTCTTTCGGCTTCGCCGATCCGGAGACCGGCACCGGATACGGCTATGTGATGAACAAGATGGGCTTCCATCTGTTCAGCGACCCACGGGAACTCGCGCTGCGGCAGGCACTGTTCCGCGACGTCCTCGGCGCCCGACCGCAACGCTAGTATTTTTTCAGTCATGGCCGAGATTCCCAGCACCGAAGAAGCGTTCGCCCGTCTCGACATGCCGCTCGTCGACGCGATGATGACCCAACGCGCCGTGCGCCGCGTCCTACCCGACCCCGTCGACGACGCCGTCATCTTGAAATGCATCGAGCTCGCGCTGCGAGCCCCCACCGGATCCAACGGGCAGAACTGGGAATTCATCGTGGTGAAGGACCAGGCCGTCAAGGGTCAGCTCGGCAAGCGCTATCGCCAGGCGTGGTCGCTCTACGGCGGGATCGGCCGGCGCGTCACCGCCGGTGACGAGTCGATGCAGAAGATCCTGCGGGCCGTGCAATGGCAGGTCGACCACTTCAGCGAGATCCCGGTGCTCGTCGTGCCGTGTCTGCGCGGCGGTATGCGGTTGCCGTACATGCCGTCGCCGTTCGTGGGTGAGTCGTCGTTCTTCGGATCGATTTACCCCAGCGTGCAGAACCTGTTACTCGCCGCTCGGGCGATGGGGCTCGGCGCGTCGCTGATCACGCTGCCGCTGTGGAGCGTGACTTCCGCCCGGCGAACGCTGGGCCTGCCGCTGACGGTGACACCCGTCTGCGTCGTGCCGATGGGCTGGCCGCGCGGCCGGTACGGGCCGACGACCCGTAAGCCGGTCGGGCAGGTGGCACACCTGGACCGGTACGGCGACCGCGCGTGGCTCGAGGCGGACGCCCGCTGAGGCGCGAAATCAGTTGCCGCGCAGCAGCTCGATCACCGCGCTGAAGTCCTTGTCCGCGTGGTCGGCGGCGTACTTCTTGTAGATCTCCGCAGCGTGGCTGCCCAGCGGCGCGTTCGCGCCCGTCGACTCGACCGCGGCCATGGCCAGGCCGAGGTCCTTGTTCATCAGCGCGGTCGCGAAGCCGGGCTTGAAGTCGTTGTTGGCCGGAGACGTCGGAACGGGACCGGGCACCGGGCAATTGGTGTGCACGGACCAGCAGTTGCCGGTGGCGCCGGTGATCACGTCGAACAGCGACTGCGCCGACAGGCCCAACTTCTCGGCGAGCACGAATGCCTCGCCGATCGCGATCTGCTCCACCGCGAGCACCATGTTGTTGCACAGCTTGGCTGCCTGGCCGGTGCCGGACGCGCCGCAGTGAATGATCTTGCCCGCCAACGGTTCCAGCACAGGGCGGGCACGTTCGACCGCGGCGTCCTCACCGCCGACCATGAACGCCAGCGTGCCCGCGGTCGCGCCCTTGACCCCGCCCGACACCGGGGCGTCGAGTTGGGCGAATCCCCGCTCTGCCGCTTGCTGGTGGATGAACCGAGCATCGTCGACCGAGATGGTGGAGGTGTCGATGAACAGGGCGTCGTCGGAGGCGGCCGGAAGCACCTCGGCGTAGCAGGCCTTCACGATGTCGCCGTTGGGCAGCGAGGTGATCACGACCTCGGCGTCGCCGACCGCCTCAGCGCCGCTGTCGAATACGGAGACCCCCTTGTCGGCGGCGGCGGATTTCAGCGCGGGCACGGGATCGAACCCGCGGACCGTATGGCCCGCCGCAACCAGGTTGGCCGCCATCGGACCGCCCATGTTGCCCAGCCCCAGGAACGCGATCGTCGTCATTGAAAGCCCTTTCCGCGTTATGTGGACGCCCGCACCTTGGCGGCCTGCGACCGCCCGATGACGACGCGCATGATCTCGTTGGTTCCCTCGAGGATTCGGTGCACCCGCAGGTCGCGGACGATCTTCTCCAGGCCGTACTCGTTGAGGTAGCCGTAACCGCCGTGCAGTTGCAACGCCTGGTCGGCCACGGTGAAGCAGGCCTCGGTGACGTGAAGCTTGGCCATCGCGCACAGTTCGACCTTGTCGGGATGGTTGTCGTCCAGCGCGGTCGCCGCCCGCCACAACAGGTTTCGTGACGTCTCGAGTGCGGTGGCCATGTCGGCGATGGTGAACCGGATCGTGGGTTCGTCGAGCAGCGCGCCCCCGAACGCCTCGCGGTCGCGGACGTAGGCGACGGCCTTGTCGTATGCCGCCTGGGCGCCGCCGAGCGAGCACGCCGCGATGTTGATGCGTCCGCCGTTGAGCCCGTTCATCGCGATCCCGAAGCCGGTGCCCTCGCCGTCGGCGCCGCCGAGCATCGCATCGGCAGGTACCCGCACGCCCTCGAAGATCACCTGGGCGGTGGGCTGGGCGTGCCAGCCCATCTTCTCCTCGTCGGCGCCGAAAGTCAGTCCGGGCGTGCCTTTTTCGACGATGAACGTGGAGATGCCCTTGCTTTTCGGATGCGGCCCGTCGCCGCCGGTGCGGGCCATCACCACGTAGACATCCGAGGACCCGGCTCCGGAGATGAACTGCTTGACCCCGTCGAGCACGTAGAAGTCGCCGTCCCGGACAGCCCTGGTGCGCAATGCGCTCGCATCCGAACCCGCCCCTGGCTCGGTCAGGCAGTAGCTGGCGATCAGTTCCATCGACGCCAGCCGCGGCACCAGGCTCTTGCGCTGTTCGGGGGTGCCGTAGGTGTCGACCATCCATGTGCACATGTTGTGGATGGACAAGAACGCCGCCACGGTCGGATCCGCCGTCGCGAGCTGTTCGAAGATCCGCACGCCGTCCAGCCGGCGCAATCCACTGCCGCCGACGTCCTCCTTGCAGTACACCGCCGCCATTCCGAGCTGGGCGGCCTCGCGCAGCACGTCGGTCGGGAAGTGGTGCGTCTTGTCCCACTCCAGCGCGAACGGCGCGAGCCGCTTCTCGGCGAACGCCGCCGCCGTCTCGGCGATCACCCGCTCGTCGTCGTCGAGCCCGAAATACTGCATGGTGTCTGGCTTTTCGCCGGCTACTTCATGGTCGGCAGGACGAACTCCGCGCCGTCCTTGATGCCCGACGGCCACCGCTGCGTGACGGTCTTCGTCTTGGTGTAGAACAGGATCGAATGCGGACCGTGCTGGTTGAGGTCCCCGAAACCGGACCGCTTCCAGCCGCCGAAGGTGTGGTAGGCCACCGGCACCGGGATCGGGACATTGACGCCGACCATGCCGACCTGCACGCGTGACACGAAGTCGCGGGCGGCGTCGCCGTCGCGGGTGAAGATCGCGACGCCGTTTCCGTACTCGTGCTCCGAGGGCAGCGCCAGCGCCTCTTCGTAGTCTTTGGCGCGCACGATGCACAGCACCGGCCCGAAGATCTCATCGGTGTAGATCGACATGTCGGTGGTGACGTGGTCGAACAGGGTGGGGCCGATGAACCAGCCGTTCTCCAGGCTGTCGTCGCCGAATTGGAGTTCGTCGCTGGCGCGTTCGCGGCCGTCGACCACGATCTCGGCGCCCGCCTCGACGCCGGCGTCGATGTAGCCGCGCACCCGCTGAAGCGCCGCCTCGGTCACCAGCGGCCCGTAATCGGCCTTCGGGTCCAGGCTGTGGCCCACCCGCAGGTTGTTGATCCGTTCGACGAGCCTGGCCCGCAAGCGATCTGCGGTCTCGTCGCCGACGGGCACGGCCACGCTGATCGCCATGCACCGCTCGCCCGCACTGCCGTAGCCGGCGCCGATGAGCGCGTCGACGGCCTGGTCGAGGTCGGCGTCGGGCATCACGATCATGTGGTTCTTCGCGCCGCCGAAGCACTGTGCGCGCTTACCGCTTGCCGTCGCGCCTGAGTAGATGTACTGCGCGATGTCGGAGCTGCCGACGAAGCCGACGGCCTGGATCACGGGGTGTTCGAGGATGGCGTCGACGGCTTCCTTATCGCCCTGCACGACCTGGAAGACGCCGGGGGGCAGCCCGGCCTCGAGGAACAGTTCGGCCAGCCGGACCGGCACCGAGGGGTCCCGTTCGGACGGCTTGAGGATGAACGCGTTGCCGCACGCCAACGCGGGGCCCGCTTTCCACAGCGGGATCATTGCCGGGAAGTTGAACGGGGTGATGCCCGCGACGACGCCGAGCGGCTGGCGCAGCGAGTACACGTCGATGCCCGGACCTGCGCCCTCGGTGAACTCACCCTTGAGCAGGTGCGGGATGCCGACGCTGAACTCGATGACCTCGAGGCCGCGCTGGATGTCGCCGAGGGAATCGGCGTGGGTTTTGCCGTGCTCGAGCGACAGCAGTTGAGCGAGCTCATCGGCGTTCTGGTTGACCAGATCGATGAACTTCATCAGCACGCGGGCGCGGCGCTGGGGGTTCCACGCCGCCCACTCCTTTTGCGCCCTGGCCGCGCCTGCGACCGCCGCGTCGACGTCGGCGGCCGAGGCCATCGACACCTGCGCCTGCACCTCGCCGGTGCTGGGATTGAAGACGTCGGCGGTGCGGCCCGACTGTCCGTTGGTGCGCTTGCCGTCGATGAAATGCGGAACCTGGGTGGTCATGAGCGTGCCCCTCACTACTAGATAGTTGGATATCCTAGTAATGCGGTGGCGGGCGACGCAAGAAGCGCCTCCGCTTTAGTTTTTCAGCCCCAGCGGGCCGGCCAATTCGGTCAGCGTGGGGATCAGCACGTCCCATCCGCCGAGCACCTGGATTGCGACGTGATCGGCCCCCGCGTCCAGGTGTTCGGTGAGCCGTGCGGCAATCGCGTCGGGCGTGCCGTGCGCGACGAGCGCGTCGATCAACCGGTCGCTGCCCGGCTTCTCGACGTCGTCCTCGGTGAAGCCCAGCCGCTTCCAGTTGTTCAGGTAGTTCGACAGGTTCAGGTAGAAATCGATTGTCTGCCTGCCGATCTCACGGGATGCCTCGGCGTCCCTGGCCAACACGACCTTGTGCTCGGGCGCGATGAACACCGTGGGCCCGAGCAGATTTCGCGCCTCCCCGGTGTGCTGCGGCGTGGTCAGGTACGGGTGCGCCCCGGCGCTGCGCTGCGCCGACAGCTTGAGCACCTTGGGTCCCAGCGCCGCGATCACCCGACGGCTCGTGGGCACCTTCTTGGCGTCCAACGCGTCGAGGTACTCGACGAGCACGTCGTACGGCTTGCGGTACTCCTCGGTGTGCTCGGGATGGCCGATGCCGATGCCGAGCAGGAAGCGGCCCGGATAGGCGTCCTCGACGCGGTGGTACGCATCGGCGACCTCGTCGGCGGGCGCTGACCACACGTTGATGATGCCGGTGGCGACCTGAAGGTTCTCGGTGCGCTCGAGGATCGGCTCGACGTACTCGAGGTTGCCCGCGGGGGATCCGCCGATCCACAGGGCGCCGTAGCCGAGTTGCTCGATCTCCGCGGCTTGTTCGGGCTTGGGCACCCCGAACGTCCAGACACCGTAGCGGCCGAGGTTGGGCTTGAGCTCAGTCATGCGGATCCCTTCGGTGGTGACGTCACTTCAAGCCGAGCGGACCCGCCAATTGTGCCAACGCGTCCACCAGCTTGTCCGGTTTGGTGAGCACCTGTACGGGCACATGGTCGGCGCCCGCCGCGTGATGCTCCTCGAGCCGTGCTGCTATGGCGTCGACGGTGCCATACGCGACCACGGCGTCGACAAGCCGGTCACCGCCCGGCTTCGCGACATCGTCGTCGGTGAATCCGAGGCGCTTCCAGTTGTTGAGGTAGTTCTTCAGTCCGAGGTAGATGTCGAGCGCCTTGCGGCCGACCGCACGCGCCTGCTCGGCATCGGTCGTCGGCACCACCTTGTGTTCCGGCGCGATGAACGCATCTCCTCCGATGAGCTCGCGCGCCTCGGCGGTGTGCTCCGGCGTCGTCAGATACGGGTGCGCCCCCGCCGAACGATCCGCGGACAGCTTGAGCACCCGCGGGCCGAGCGCGGCGACCACCCGTCGGTCCTTCGGTACCCCGTACTCGTCGAGCTTGTCGAGGTAGTCGGTGAGCGCGTCATACGGTTTGCGGTACTCGGTGTGCGCCTCGGGATGGCCGACACCGATGCCCAGCAGGAAGCGTCCGGGGTAGGCCTTCTCGATGCGGTGGAACGATTCGCTGACCGGACCGGCTTGTGCGGTCCAGATGTTGACGATGCCGGTGGCCACCTTCAGATCGGTGGTCGCCTCGAGAATCGGTTCCACCCAGTCCAATTCGGCAGCGGGCGAACCGCCTGCCCAGATCGCACCGTAGCCGAGGTCTTCGATGGCCCGCAGTTGCTGCGAATCCAGTCGCTGCCACATGGAGTAGTGGCCGAACGCGCCGTACCTACCGAGATCGGGTTTCGTCATGTTCGCTCCAACTTCTCGGTGTCGACGCGCTATTCCTGCTAACCGGCCGTGACGGGAAGTTCGGTCGGCGTCGGCGCCTCGGGGGCGGGCGCGACCAACGGCAGATCGATGATGAACCGCGTTTCGCCGGGCGCGGACTTCACGTGGATGTCACCGTGGTGCTTCTCGACGATGATGCGCCGCGCGAGATCCAGGCCCAGACCGGTGCCCTTTCCGAACGGTTTGGTGGTGAAGAACGGGGTGAAGATGCGGTCGATGTTCTCTTCGGCGATGCCGTGGCCGTCGTCGCAGATCTCGACGCGGATGGCGTCGTCGTTCTTGCGCGAGGTGCGGATCGTCAACGTGCCCTGATAGTCCATCGCTTGGATGGCGTTGTCGATGACGTTGGTCCAGACCTCGTTGAGATCACCTGGGTAGCACAGCAATTGAGGCAGCGTGGTGTCCTTCTCCCACACCAGCGTCACCGGTTTGTCCTTGCCCACCTTGTCGCCGAAGATCGTCTTGATCGTGCTGTGGATCAGCTCGTGGACGTTGGCGGCCTGGTACTCGCTGCGGTCCATCTGGGAGTACTGCTTGGCGCCGGCCAGCAGCGCCGAGATCCGCTTGCTGGCGTCGGCGATCTCGTTCATCCGCAACTCGGCATCGATCGTGTACTTGAGCCAGCCCAGCGCGCTCTGCAGCGTCGCCGAGCAGTCGACGTCGTCGATCGAGGCCTGCACGCGTTCGAGCCAGTCGAGGTCGAGTCCGGCCTCGACGAACGTCGGTGCGTAGTCCCATGCGCTGGCGATGCCGCGGCTTTCGAGCCAGTCGCCGATCTGCTCCTCCCGATCGGAGAGCTCCAGCGCGGTGAGTTCCTGCGCCTTGGACTTGGCGACCTGTTCGGCGACCTCGTCCTGGATGCGCACGAGCACCCGCAGCGCTTCGGGGGTGAACTTGCCGTCGGCCAGCATCGCGAGCTTGTGGCGCATCTTGCCGACGCCTTCGCGAAGGTCCGCGACGGCGCGGGCGGCTGCGGCGGCCGGGTTGTTGAGCTGATGGGTCAGGCCCGCGGTGATGGTGCCGAGCGCCAGCAGCTTCTCGCGCTGGCCGAGGATCTGGCTCTGCCGACGGCCGCCGACGCGGTGGCCCTCGAGCAGGTGCACGGCCATCGGAAACTCCGACTGCATGAACTTCGCGAACGCGTCGGCGTCGAGCACGAAGAACCGGGACGGCCGCGTCACGCGGACCGAGGCCTCATAAAGGTGCTCCTCGCCGGGCACGTAGGCGGACCAGGCGCCGCAGTACACCCCGCGCTGCGAGGTGCGGCCCGTCTCGATGTCCACACCGCCCGAGCGCTTCGACATCACCAGTTCACCGTCGAGCAGAACGTAGAAGCAGGTCGCGGGGTCGCCTTCGGTGCACACCGGACCGGGTTCGAACGTCGCGATGTGGCCGTTGTCGCACAACACCTGCAGTTGCCGGTCGGTGAGCGCCTCGAACAGGAACAACGTCCGCAGCTCGTCAGGCAGGCACTCGTGGTTCTTGTCGCCCATCACGCCTCCGCCAGGTATCGGTGCACCAACATCACCGCCATCGACCCTTCGCCGACGGCGGCCGCCACCCTCTTGGCGGATTCAGAACGCACATCTCCTGCAACAAACACACCGGGCACGCTTGTTTCCAGGTGGTGTGGCGGACGGTCCAGCGTCCAGCCGGCGACGTTGCGCAGATCGGGCCCGGCGAGGATGAAACCGTGGTCGTCGCGGGCGATACCGGCCTGTTCGACCCAGTCGGTGCGCGGTTCGGCCCCGATGAAGATGAACATGCGCCCGCAGGTGTGCTCCTCGCGCTCGCCGGTGCCCAGGTTCTCCAGGCAGATGCGCTCCAGGTGGCCGTTGCCCTCGACCTTGTGCACGGCGGTGTACGGCAGCTCGCGGATGTTGTCGGTGGCCCTGATCTGCTGGATCAGGTAGTAGGACATCGAGTCCTCGAGGGTGCGGCGGCAGACGATGCTCACCTTCTTGGCGGTTCGTGCCAGGAACATCGCGGCCTGCCCCGCGGAGTTCGCGCCGCCGATCACGAAGACCTCTTCGTCCTCGCATTCGGCGGCCACCGACGAGGTGGCTCCGTAGTAGACGCCGGCGCCGGTCAGATCGGAGCAGCCCTCGGCGGGCAGCTGGCGGTACTCCACACCCATGGCCAGGATCACGGCCCGCGTCCCGATCGACCGGCCGTCGGACAGGTGGACGGTGCGTGCGTTGCCGTCGATCTCGAGCGCGGTGACCTCGGCCGCGGTGATGAGCTCGGCCTCGAACTTCTCGGCCTGCCTGCGGGCCCGCTCAGCGAGCTGCGACCCGGACACAC
This sequence comes from Mycolicibacterium celeriflavum, assembly GCA_050205545.1. Classification (GTDB taxonomy): domain Bacteria; phylum Actinomycetota; class Actinomycetes; order Mycobacteriales; family Mycobacteriaceae; genus Mycobacterium; species Mycobacterium celeriflavum_A. The sequence goes on along the minus strand of JBNMQV010000001.1, from coordinate 147,277 downwards.
CGTCGGGAAAGCCCAGGTAGTTCTCGATTCGTGAGCTCTGTCCGGCCTGCCCGCCCGTGGCCGTGCGCTCGATCAGCACGGTCTTGAGGCCCTCGGAGGCGCCGTAGACGGCGGCGGCCAGACCCGCTGGGCCGCCACCGATCACCACCAGGTCGTAGAAGTCCTCCGCCGGTGTCGTGGGCAGCCCGAGGGTCGCGCCGAGTTCGGCGTCATCGGGTGCGACGAGCGTCTCGCCCTGCTCGGTGATCACCACCGGAAGCGTCAGCCCGTCGAGGCCCGCGGCGTCGAGCAGTTGCTTGCCCTTGGGCTCGTCGGCGCGGAACCACGTGTAGTAGAGCCGGTTGCGGGCCAGGAACTCGCGCACCTCCGAGGATCGCGCGTTCCACGGGTGCCCGATGATCTTGGTGTGCGGGATCGCCCGGTCGCCGGTCTCGCGCCAGGCCTCGATCAGCGCGTCGATCACCGGGTAGAGCTTCTCCTCCGGCGGGTCCCACGGTTTGAGCAGGTAGTGGTCGAGGTCGACGACGTTGATGGCGTCGATCGCGGCGTGCGTGTCGGCATACGCCGTCAGCAGCACCCGGCGGGCCATCGGGAAGATGTCCATCGCCTCTTCGAGGAACTCGATCCCGCTCATCTGCGGCATCCGGTAGTCGGCGACGAACACCGCGACGGTCTCACCGCGCAGCTTGAGCTCGTTGAGCATCTCGAGCGCGTCGGGGCCGTTCTCGGCGCGCACGATGCGAAACCCTTCGCCGTAGTGGCGGCGCAGATCGCGGGCGACGGCGCGCGAAACCGCCGGATCGTCGTCCACGCTCAAAATGACGGGTTTACGGGGTTGGGGCGAGGGGCCGGTCATCGCGTACAAGTATGCGCCTCCCGTCCAGCCGATATCGGGCGAGATTTCCGGTCTGACCGGGTGTGGAGCCGACGCCCGCCGGGGGTGGGTGGGGCGGTGCCGGCGCATTTTGGTCATCCGGTGGTCAGCGGGTATTCTTTACCAACGGTGCGGCGACCGCGCCGACTCTTTGCGTGCCCCTGTTCAGGAATTTCTGGCTACTGGCTCACGTTTTGTAGTCGGAAGCGTTTGCTGTCCCACAGCATTATCCGCCGCCCGCGGCGGGAAGGCGCCAACGATCAGGACACGGAGGATCTCCGAAAGACAATGGCCAAGAAAGACGGTGCCATAGAGGTCGAGGGTCGCGTGGTCGAACCCCTGCCCAATGCGATGTTCCGCATTGAGCTGGAGAACGGGCACAAGGTCCTCGCCCACATCAGCGGCAAGATGCGGCAGCACTACATCCGCATCCTGCCCGAGGACCGCGTGGTGGTGGAGCTCTCTCCCTACGACCTGTCCCGGGGCCGCATTGTTTACCGGTACAAGTAAAGACTCAGAGAAGAACAGGATCGAACGCCGTGAAGGTGAACCCGAGCGTCAAGCCCATTTGCGATAAGTGCAGGGTGATCCGCCGGCATGGGCGGGTCATGGTGATCTGCTCTGATCCGCGCCACAAGCAGCGCCAAGGTTAGAACGCGCTAGCTGACGAACAACTGAATGACGAAATCCCAGTACCACTGAGCGGATACGCCGCTTGCGAGGAGCCGTCAGGCGAAGAGCCAACGACTCTGAACGTCCGGCACGGAGGCCGGACCCCACACAGGGAACGGACTGGGACAAGACCTCCGCATAGAAGAAGGAACACTGCCTGATGGCACGTCTCGTGGGCGTTGATCTTCCGCGCGATAAGCGCATGGAGATCGCCCTTACCTATATCTACGGCGTCGGCCGTACCCGCTCCCAGGAGATCCTGGACGCCACCGGCATCAGCCGGGACCTGCGCACGAAGGACCTGACCGATGATCAGGTGACCCAGCTGCGCGACTACATCGAAGCGAACCTCAAGGTGGAGGGCGATCTGCGCCGCGAGGTGCAGGCCGACATCCGCCGCAAGATCGAGATCGGCTGCTACCAGGGCCTGCGGCACCGCCGTGGGCTGCCGGTGCGCGGCCAGCGGACCAAGACCAACGCGCGCACCCGCAAGGGCCCGAAGCGCACCATCGCGGGTAAGAAGAAGGCCAGGTAAGTAGATGCCTCCAGCTAAAAAGACGGCCGCCCCCAAGAAGGGTCAGAAGACCCGTCGCCGGGAAAAGAAGAACGTCCCGCACGGCGCCGCACACATCAAGAGCACGTTCAACAACACGATCGTGACCATCACCGACCCGTCGGGCAACGTCATCGCGTGGGCGTCGTCGGGCCACGTGGGCTTCAAGGGCTCGCGTAAGTCCACGCCGTTCGCCGCCCAGCTAGCCGCGGAGAACGCCGCCCGCAAGGCACAGGAGCACGGCGTCAAGAAGGTCGACGTGTTCGTCAAGGGCCCGGGCTCGGGCCGCGAGACCGCGATCCGGTCGCTGCAGGCCGCCGGCCTCGAGGTCGGCGCGATCGCCGATGTCACGCCGCAGCCGCACAACGGATGCCGTCCGCCGAAGCGGCGCCGGGTCTAGTAGGACGAGGAGAAACAGACTATGGCTCGTTACACCGGACCCGCGACCCGCAAATCACGCCGCCTCGGCGTGGACTTGGTCGGCGGCGATCAGTCGTTCGAGAAGCGCCCCTACCCGCCCGGCCAGCACGGTCGCGCGCGGATCAAGGAGAGCGAATACCGCCTGCAGCTGCAGGAGAAGCAGAAGGCCCGCTTCTCCTACGGCGTGATGGAAAAGCAGTTCCGTCGCTACTACGAGGAGGCCAACCGGCTGCCCGGCAAGACCGGTGACAACCTGCTGCGCATCCTGGAGAGCCGGCTGGACAACGTCATCTACCGCGCCGGCCTGGCGCGCACTCGCCGGATGGCCCGTCAGCTCGTCAGCCACGGCCACTTCCTGGTCAACGGTGTCAAGGTCGACATCCCGAGCTACCGGGTGTCGCAGTACGACATCATCGACGTGAAGGAAAAGTCGCTCAACACCGATCCGTTCGTGATCGCCCGGGAGACCGCGGGCGAGCGGCCGATCCCGTCGTGGCTTCAGGTCGTCGGTGAGCGCCAGCGCATCCTGGTGCACCAGCTGCCGGAGCGCGCGCAGATCGACGTCCCGCTCACCGAGCAGCTGATCGTCGAGCTCTACTCGAAGTAAGGCTTCCCACCGCCCGGATGGCGGTAGGGATACGCGGCATCAAATAGCGGGTGCCGTGAAGGAGGAAAGAAACACATGCTGATCTCTCAGCGACCCACACTGTCCGAAGAGGTCAAGGCCGACAACCGCTCCCAGTTCGTCATCGAGCCGCTGGAGCCCGGTTTCGGGTACACCCTTGGCAATTCGCTTCGGCGCACGCTGCTGTCGTCCATTCCGGGCGCGGCGGTCACCAGCATTCGCATCGACGGGGTGCTGCACGAATTCACCACGGTGCCCGGCGTCAAGGAGGATGTCACTGACATCATCCTGAACCTCAAAGGCCTGGTCGTCTCGTCGGAAGAGGACGAGCCGGTCACCATGTACCTGCGCAAGCAGGGCCCGGGTGAGGTCACCGCGGGCGACATCGTTCCGCCCGCCGGCGTGACGGTGCACAACCCCGAGATGCACATCGCCACCCTCAACGACAAGGGCAAGCTCGAGGTCGAGCTCGTCGTCGAGCGCGGTCGCGGCTACGTCCCCGCCGTGCAGAACAAGGCCTCGGGTGCCGAAATCGGCCGCATCCCGGTCGATTCCATCTACTCGCCGGTGCTCAAGGTCACCTACAAGGTGGAGGCCACCCGCGTCGAGCAGCGCACCGACTTCGACAAGCTGATCCTCGACGTCGAGACCAAGAACTCGATCACGCCGCGTGACGCACTCGCTTCGGCGGGCAAGACGCTGGTCGAATTGTTCGGTCTGGCACGGGAACTCAACGTCGAAGCTGAGGGCATCGAGATCGGGCCGTCGCCGGCCGAGGCCGACCACATCGCCAGCTTCGCGCTGCCGATCGACGATCTGGACCTCACGGTGCGGTCGTACAACTGCCTCAAGCGCGAGGGTGTGCACACGGTGGGCGAACTGGTCGCCCGCACGGAGTCCGACCTTTTGGACATCCGCAACTTCGGCCAGAAGTCCATCGACGAGGTGAAGATCAAGCTGCACCAGCTGGGCCTGTCGCTCAAGGACAGCCCCGCCTCGTTCGACCCGTCCGAGGTCGCCGGCTACGACGTCGCCACCGGCACCTGGAACAGCGATGCCGGCTACGACCTGGACGACAACCAGGACTACGCCGAAACCGAACAGCTCTAAGCACCAACCGTCCCGGTCCTACCTGATACGGGGGCCGGCCCCATTTAGGAGATAGTCGCAATGCCCAAGCCCACCAAGGGCCCTCGCCTCGGCGGGTCGTCCTCGCACCAGAAGGCGCTTCTGGCCAACCTGGCCACGTCGCTTTTCGAGCACGGCCGGATCAAGACGACCGAGCCCAAAGCGCGGGCGTTGCGTCCTTACGCGGAGAAGCTCATCACCCACGCCAAGAAGGGCACGCTGCACAACCGGCGCGAGGTGATGAAGAAGATCCGCGACAAGGACATCGTGCACACGCTGTTCGCCGAGATCGGCCCGTTCTACGCCGACCGTGAGGGCGGCTACACCCGCATCATCAAGGTCGAGAACCGCAAGGGCGACAACGCCCCCATGGCGGTCATCGAGCTGGTGCGGGAGAAGACCGTGACCTCGGAGGCCAACCGTGCTCGCCGCGCGGCCGGCTCGAAGACCGAGCAGCCGGTCGCGGCCGCCGCCGCACCGCAGGCCGCGGTCGAGCCGGAGGCCGCCGAGGGGCCCACCGAGGAGGAGTCGGTCGAGGAGGCGAAGGCCGAGTCGTCAGAAGCCGAAGCCGACAAGGATGACGACAAGTCCTGAGGACGTCATGAGCGGGCCCGCCATCGATTCCGGTGGCGGGCTCGTTCGTCTTCGGCTCGACATCGCCTACGACGGAACAGAATTCGCGGGCTGGGCGGTGCAGGCGGGCCAACGCACGGTGGCGGGCGTCATCGACGAGGCGCTGTCGACGGTGTTCCGCACCCCGGTCGTGGTACGCGCTGCAGGCCGCACCGACACCGGAGTGCACGCCACGGGGCAGGTCGCGCACGTCGACGTACCGGAAGACGCCCTGCCGCACGCGTATCCGCGCACGCCGCGTCCCGGTGACGGCGAGTTCCTGCCGCTGGTGCGACGGCTCTCGCGGTTTCTGCCGGCGGACGTGCGCGTGCTCGACGTCGCCAGGGCGGCCCCGGGTTTCGACGCCCGGTTCTCCGCGCTGCGCCGGCACTACGTGTATCGACTGTCGACGGCACCGTACGGTGTCGAACCGCAGGAGGCGCGCTATGTGACCGCATGGCCCCGCCCACTCGACGTCGACGCGATGAACGAGGCGTCGCGGAAGCTGTTGGGGCTGCATGATTTCGCGGCCTTCTGCCGGCATCGCGAGGGCGCAACCACCATCCGCGACCTGCAACGGCTGGACTGGACGAGTGAGGGGACGCGGGTCACCGCGCATGTCACCGCCGACGCGTTCTGCTGGTCGATGGTGCGCTCCCTGGTCGGGGCACTGCTGAAGGTCGGTGAAGACCGTCGCGACTCCGCCTGGTGCGCGAGCCTGTTGACGGCCGAGCGACGGTCCAGCGACTTTGCGGCGGCGCCGCCACAGGGGCTGACGCTCGTCGGCGTCGACTATCCACCCGACGACCAGCTCGAGGCGCGCACCAAGGTGACCCGCGACCTTCGGGTGGTCGACTAGATCCGCGCCGCGATGAAGTCGGCGGCCTGGTTGACCATCCCCGCGTTCACGTATGCCCGCGCCGCGTGGTCGGGCCAGTTGCCCTCCCAGGTCTTCGGCTCTGCCGGGTTGCAGATCGGGTCGGCGCCGTGGCACAGCTCGATGGTGCGCTCACCGTAGAGGGGGCTGAAGTTCGTGATGGGTCCGGCCCACGCGATGCCGTTGCCGAACAGCGCGACGGCGGCGATGTGGCGGTCCATCCCCGCGGGCAGCGGTTTGTCGAACCCGAAGGCGGCGATCGGTGCGGCCAGCACGACGTCGGTCACCGCGGCGCCCAGCGAGTACCCGCCCAGCACCAGCCGGGTGTCCGGGCACCGGGCCGCCATGTCCTGGATTCGTGAGCTCATGTCGTTGGCGCCGATGTCGATCTCGTAGTCGGCGGGGTAGCTCACGGAGTACAGGTTGACGCTCTTGCCGGTCTTGCTCCGCAGCGCGCTGATGAGCGCGTTGCCGATCACACCGGCCCCGGGCGCTTCGGTGCGACCGCGCGCGAAGATGAGCTCGACCTGTGGGCATGACTGCGCGGCGGCGATCGGCGCGAAACCCGGGGTCCCTTGCGGGACAGGCGCGATCAGGCCCGCGACCGCGAGTGTGAGCGCACCGGCGAGCAGCATCCCCCGGCGGCCCCAGCGGCGAACAAGATCGTTAAGCACCCCGCCGATCTTATAGGACCTAATCAACGCGCACGAAGGTAATTCACAGCGGCCGCCGGGTTTCAGACGAGGCGGGCCACGAAATCCGCAGCCTGGTTCGCCATCCCGGCTCCGACGTAATCGCTGTGAGCGAATGGATTGCGGCCGCGCGAGCAGATCGGGTCGCCGTCGGTGCACAGGTCGATCGCCCGGCCGCGGAGCATCGGGGCCGTGGTGATCGGGTTGCCGGACTTCGTCGCGGGGTTGCCGAAGACCGCCACGGCGGCGACGTTGGGCGCGACGTTCGGTGGCAGGACCGGCCCCCCAGCGCACCGATCCGGTTCCCCAGCGGCGGGACACCTACGAGCATGTCGATGACAGCCGCGCCCTGCGAGAACCCGCCGAGCACGATGCGCGAGGCCGGACACGACTGCACGGTGTTGGTGATGAACGCCGCCGCATCGGCGGCACCGTCGGCCGCCAGCGCGAAGTCATAGGTGGCCGGGTACGCCACCCCGTAGGTGGACAGCGTTCTGTCCCCGAGTTGTGGGCGGAGGGCGTCGACCATTGCCTGACCGACGCGGCCGATCCGCGGCGGTTCGCCGGTGCCGCGGGCGAACACCATCGTCACGTCCGAGCAGCCCTGTGCCGAGGCGGTGCGGGCTCGAGGAGCGAGTGCGTCAGCCCGATGGCCACGATGGCGGCCGCGATACCCAACCGACGACGAGGGCGCGCGAAATCCACGGGAGGAGATGATATCCCGCGTGTCGTCAGATCAGGCCGGCGACGAAGTTCGCGGCCTCCTGGACCATTCCGGCGCTCACATAGTCGTTGTGCGCGAACGGGTTACGGCCTCGCGAGCAGATTGGGTCGCCGTCCTTGCACAGGTCGATCGCGCGACCCGCAAACACCGATTTGGTGATCGGGTTGCTGAACTTCGTCGCGGGGTTGCCGAACACCGCGACGGCGGCGATGTTGGGCACCAGGCTTCCGGGCAACGGCGGAGCCGACCCGATCGAGCCGATCTTGTTGCCGAGGGGCGGCACGCCCGCCATCATGTCGATCACCGCGGCGCCCTGCGAGTAGCCGCCGAGCACGATGCGCGTGTCCGGGCACTGTTGCGACAGCATCGCGACGCGGTTGGTGGCGTCGGTCGCGCCGTCGGCGGCGGCCAGGAAGTCGTACGACGCGGGGTAGTTGACCGCGTAGCTGCTGATGGTGCGTCCGCTCTTCAGCCCGCGCAGTGCGTTGACGAACGCGGTGCCCGGTGTGCCGAGGCCCGGGGTGTCGTCCGTGCCGCGGGCGAAGATCACCTCGATGTCGCTGCACGACGACGTCGTGGCGCCGTATCCGGGGTCGACGGGACCGGGTAGCGGACCGGGTTGGGCGCCGGCCAGCGGGGCCGCGCCGGCGACGAGTGCGCCGACCGCGGCGACCGCGCCCGCCAGTCGGGCCGTGGAGCGCAGCAAAGTCACGCCGACATACTCACATACCGAGGGGTGTGGCGGCTAACGGTTCGCGCGCGCGGGTGACTCCTGGAGCGGACCGTCCGGCCACGTCGCCTCGGCAACCGCCTCCGAGCGGTCGCCCGCGCGCGCCAGCGCCAGCCCGGCCAGGACGATCGCACCCCCGACCGCCTGCGTGGGGGTGATCGCCTCGCCCAGCAGAACCCACGCCGCGAGCACGGCGAACATCACCTCGGACAGTCCGACCAGCGACGCGAAGCGAGGCCGCAGCCGGGCGATGCCCATGATGCCCAGGGTGTAGGCGACCGCCGTGGCGACGACGCCCAGGGCGATGACCGGGACAACCCACGAGGTGGTGTGCCCGGCGACGACGGTGTCGGCGGCGGTGAAGGTCAGCGGCATGACCCCGGTCAGGCCGAGCAGGGTGACGGCGCCGGAGCCGACGACCAGGCCGGCCGCGGCCAGGGTGACCGGATTGATTCCGTCGTCGTCTGCCGTGGCGCCGACGTTGGCCGACATCAGGAAGTATCCGGCGGCGCAGAGGGCGGCCGCGAGGCCCCAGCCCACGCCGACCAGGTTGATGTGCGCGCCGGAGAACACGTCGAGAACCAGCATGATCCCGGCGATCGCCAACGCGACACCGGCCAGGGTCAGCGTGGTGGGGCGGCGCCGGGTCGTGGCCCACACCCAGGCGACGACGATGATCGGCGAGGTGTACTCCAGTAGCAGCGCGACGCCGACCGACAGGTGCGCGACCGCGTTGTAGTAGAACAATTGCGCGCCCGCGATCGGGACCACCCCGTAGGCGACCACTTTCGCGGGGTGGCGGAGCGCCTCGCGGATCCAGTCGCGCCGGACGATGGTCGCGAAAACTGCCATCACCAGCGCGCCGCCCGCCAGCCTGGCGACGACCGCCGCGGTGGGACTCCAGCCCGCCGCCATCAGTGACTTCGCGAACGGGCCGGAAGCCCCGAACGCGAGCGCCGACCCGACCGCCAGCATCAGCCCGAGCCGGAAGTGGTCGGCGGCGGGCCGCGTACCGGTTGTCGTCACGGCCACGACCGCACCTCCGAGGGAATGTAACGAGTAAAATGGATTATGGTCCTGACACTAGCGACGAGAGGCGTCATGAGTCAAATGCTTTTCAGTCATGACACTGAGCTCACCTTGCGGGCCGCGTGTGAGCTCATCAACAGCGACCGCATCGATGGGGAGCGACTCGGCGACATGGCGGCGCTGAACGCCTACCTCGACAGCTTCGGCTGGACCGGCCGCCGTGACTACGACGCCACCGAACTCGCGTCGGTCCACGGGCTCCGGGACCGGCTCGGCGCGCTCTGGGCGGTCGCGGACGACGAGGAACGCACGGTGGATCAGGTCAATGCATTGCTCAGCGACACGAACGCCTCGCCGTGGCTGACGCGTCATCCGGAGATGCCGGAATGGCATCTGCACTTGGCGTCGGTCGACGACCCGCTGTGGCAGCGCATGGGGGCGGAGATGGCGATGGCGCTGGCCGACCTCATCCGCATCGGCGAGCTGCGCCGGCTGAAGATCTGCGCGGCGTCGGACTGCGATGCGGTGTTGGTCGATTTGTCCCGGAACCGGTCGGGGAAGTTCTGCGACACCGGCAACTGCGGCAACCGCCAGCACGTGGCGGCGTACCGGGAGCGTCGAGCCAAAAAGCGGTGACGTTCGGGACTCCCCGCAGGCCTTAGGCTTTCCGCGGGGGAGTGATGACGGGTCGATCGACCACCGGATTGCAGATGAGCGCGCGCCGCTTCCTGCTGCGGCGCCTTCAGCACGCACTCGTCCGCGGCGATGTGCGGATGCTCGACGATCCGCTGCGCGCACAAGAACTTTCGTTGACGGTCGGCTCGATCCTGGCGGCCATCGGCCTCGGGGTGGTCGCAGTCCTGGCGTTCCTTCAGCCGCGAGGGGCGCTGGGCGACGCCCCGATCGTGATGGTGCGCGACACAGGCGCGCTGTATGTGCGGATCGACGAGACTCTGCATCCGGTGGGCAATCTTGCATCGGCTCGGCTGATCACCGGCTCGACGGACAAGCCCCGGCTCGTCAGCGCATCCGCGGTCGACGGGTCGACGCGGGGCGCGACGCTCGGCATCCCGGGCGCTCCCGACGCGATCGGCTCGCCGTTGAGGGGTGATGAGTCGAAATGGCTGGTTTGCGACGATGATTCGGCACTCTCGACGGTGATTGTCGGACCGGCCGCCGACGCCCGTGCCGCTGAGGGCGGTGTTCTGGTCGAGGCGACCGGCGAAGGAGCGGCGGCGACGTACCTGCTCTACGACGGATCGCGCGCGAGGGTGGATTTGCGCAATCCGGCCGTGGTTCGTGCGCTCGCACTCGACGGCGTTGTGCCGCGGAGGATTACGCGCACCTTGCTCGACACCGTGCCCGAGGTGCCCGCGATCGCGCCGCCGGCCATCCGCGACGCCGGTGCGCCAGCACCGGCACCGTTGTACGGATTGCGCATCGGCTCCGTGGTCCGGGTTCCGCGCGCCGACTCCTTTGAGCATTACGTGGTGCTGCGGACGGGAGTGCAGCGGATCGGTGCGGTGGCCGCCGATCTCATCCGGTTCACCCAGCCGCAGCATGCGCACGAGATCGTCACTGTGGAGCCCGGCGCGATCGGCGCCCTCCCCGTGGTCGACGACTTGCCGGTCGGACGGTTCCCTGACCGCGCCGAGCCCGTGGACGATCCGCTGGTGTGCGCGCAGTGGCAGTGGTCGACGAGTTCGAAGTCCGTTGTCACGGAGACGATCACCCTCGACGCGTTACCGGCCGTGCGTTCGGTGCGGTTGGGCCAAGCGGACGCCGCAGGCGCCGGAATCGACGGCTTCGCGATGAGCGGGGGCCGCAGCGCATACGTGCGTGCCACGGGTGTGAGCGGCGACGGTGCGCGCAATGGAACGCTGTTCCTGGTGAACGATGCCGGTGTGGTCTTCGGTATCCGCGACGAGGAGTCGGCCGGGCGTCTCGGGCTGACCGGCGACCCGGTGCCCGCGCCGTGGCCTGTGCTGGCTCGGCTCCCACGCGGGCCGGAGCTCAGCGTCGAAGCCGCGTCAGTCGCGCGAGCCGAAGCGCCGTAACCGCAGGGTCATCGCGAGGACCGCGGCTACGGCCGTCAAGCAGATGGCCGCACCGCGAACCGCGATACCTGCCGAGGGGGCATCGGACGGCGCCTGCGTCGATAACGACACCGCGGTCGGGCGGCCGCCGACGGTGGCGGGCGTCGCGCCTCCGGTCACCGCGGCCACCACGTCGACGACGCCATGCCCGACCTGCGGCGTCCAACCTGCTGCGGGACGGCGTGCCGTGTCCTCGATGCGTCGCATGACCTCGCGGGCGGTCAGCTGCGGCGAGCGCGAGCGCAGGAGCGCGACGACGCCGGCGACAACCGGTGCGGCGTAACTGGTTCCCGCGAGCGGTTTCTGACCCGAAGTGGCGACGAATCCGTCACCGTCGCGATCGAGTGACACCACCCGCTCTCCGGGCGCGGCGACGTCGACCCACGGACCTGCGAGGGTGAATGCCGAAGGCGCCCCATCCGGTCCGAGCGACCCGACCGTCAGCACGTAGTCGTCGTACCAGGCGGGACTCACCACCACCTTGACGTCATTCCAGTCCGGGCGTGCAGGGACCGCAGGGTTCTGATGCTCACACTGGCCCGGCACGCCGACGTTCCCCGCGGCCGCCACGATGACGACGTTCTTGACGTCGACCGCGTACGCCAGTGCTGCGCCCAGTGCTCCGTCGTCGAGTGCCGTGCCCGCCGGGACACAGGCGACGGTGGAGACGTTGATCACGGTCGCACCCATGTCCGCCGCGGTGCGCACCGCGCGGGCCAACGTGTCGACATCGCCGAAACCGGATCCCGCACCGGCGTCTTGGGCACTGAACTTGGCGCTCGACTGGCGGATCCCGATGATCGTGGCGTCGGGCGCGATGCCGCTGAATGCGCCGTCGCTGTCGGGATCGGCTGTGGCGCCGATGATCCCGGCGACGATGGTCCCGTGGCCGTCGCAGTCGTCGGTGCCGTCGCCGCTGGACACGTAGTCGCCGCCCGGAACCAGGCGGGGGAGGAGGCGATGGCGCGACACCCCGGTGTCGATCACCGCGACGGTCTGACCGGCTCCCCGGGTGAGCGGCCACACCGTCCGCAGGTCCAGGTCGTCGAGTTGGCCGCCGACATCCTCGCCGAGCGACACCTTCTGGGCGATGGCGCAGGCTTCCGTCTGTTCGGTGGGTTGCGGCGGCACCGGCGACTGCGGGTGAGGGAGCAGCGAATCGTCGACGGCCGGCGGCGTTATCGCGGCCGCGGGAGCGGTGCCGGTCAGCGCGGCCGAGATGAAGGCGACGGAGAGCATGACGTGCAGGATGCGGGTCACGTCAGCGCCAGTCCGCGCACGAGACCGAAGATTCCGGCGATCCAGCAGCCCAGCGGGATGATCGCCGCCAACGCCGCGTATTCGGCCAGTTCGGCCGCGCGGCGTGCGGCCACGCCGGGCGTGTAGTCGAAAAGCGGGAGCAGGCAGGCCGTGCCCATGACGGCGGCCAGGGCACCGAGCCAGTGTGCGTGCTGTGGCAGGGCTGCCACCAAACCGACGAATCCTGCTGAAATCGCAATGAATCCGCATACCGCCAGCGCGCAGCGACGGGCGGCCCCGATATGCGTGCGGATGCGGAGCAAGAGTGCGGTACCGACGACACCGTTGAACGCCGCAGCTGGAATCGTGCCCGCCGCACCGTATGCCACCAAAACAGCGGCGACCGCCGCGGCGGCCGATGCGCCGGCGATCATCCCGGTCAGCAGGTCATGGGAGCGAGCGGCGTGGTGCTGCTGGAGCGGTTCGGAGCCGATGCGCGTCAGCGCGATGGCCAACCTCGGAGCCCAACCGAGCGCCGCCAGCGCGATCGTCGCGAGCAATGCGCCCGCAGCGACGCCGTCGAGAGCCCACCAGACAGACACCGCCGAGGCTGCTGTACACAGCAGTGACCCGGTCGCGATCGCGGCCAGCGGGACGAGTCCGCGGCCGGTGAGGCGCATCGTGACCACCCCGGCGGCCAGCGCTGCAGCCGACGCCAGCAGGAGGTGCGCGGTAATCGGCCCCGGCGGCACGACGACCGCGCCCGTCACCGCCGCCGAAATCGCGGCCATCGCCCCGAAGGTGGTGCACGGCAACGCTTCGGAGCCCATGCGCCGAGCGACTGTTGCGGCGATGATTGCGGCCGCGGTCAGGGCAGCGCCGACAAGAGCCGGAACCACACGACCGGTGGAGCCGGCCGACCACAGGATCGCACCTGCGCCGACACCGCCGGCGACCACGCTGCCGCCGACACACACCATGCGCGGGGTGTCACCGTGTGCCGGCCCCATCCTGGCCACGGTGTTGCCGACATCCCGGTCGACGAAGACGGGGTCGGCAACGTTGTCGGCGCTGAGCCAGAGTAGTTCGCCGTCACGAACAGCATTATCCGGCAACGTGAGCGAATCATCCAGCGACGATCCGCCGATACGGCGGAGCCGCCAACGCACACCAGGCCCGGGCTGGATCAGGTCGACGATCGAAGGAAGCATGTCGCCGACACATGCCCGGCGTGGCAGCGTCAGGTCGACGGCCCGTGTCTCGTGTGGGCCCTCGACGTGAACCGTGACCCGGCAGAGTGAATCGGGCATCGCATCCCCCTTCGTCCCCGTGTGGGTCACCGTAACGCGTCCGACGATGCCGGCCCTGCACATGTTTCAGGGCTGTGGATGGAACCGAATGGATACCGTCCGCGTCCCATTCATCGATGGAGTTCTCGAGTGAATTGCCCGATATCGAGGTGAAACCCCCACCGGCGCTGCCGAAGGTGGCCTCCAGCAACCTCGTCGCGCGCCTGCTGCCCCTGGCGATGCTCGTCGCGGCCGTGGGCATGATGGCGGTCTACTTCACGTCCGGGATGTCGGCGAACCGGGCACCGATGTTCGCGTTCTTCCCGGTGATGATGCTCGTGTCGGTTCTCGGAACACTCGTGTACGGCGCGCGCGGCGGGGCCGAGCGCACCGCCGAGATCGAGCGGAATCGACGAAGCTATCTGCGCTACCTCGACGAACTCGACGACGCAATCGCGGCGGCCACGATAGATCAACGGCGGGAACAGTATTCGCGCCACCCGTCACCCGAGTCGTTGTGGTCGGTGGCGGACAGGTGCCGCACGGTCCGGTCAATGACAGCCCAGGACTTCCGTTGCGTCCGGATAGGTGTCGGCGAGCAGACGCTGCGCCCGCCACTGGTCGAGCCCGAACTTCCCGAGGCCGACGAACGGGACCCGGTGACGGTGTCCGCCGTGCGAATGCTGATCCGGCAGCGGTCGATCCTCGCGGAAATGCCGATCGCGATACAGCTGCACCGGCATCCGGTGGTGATGGTGGTTGGCGACGTCGACCATGCGCGGGGCCTGGTCCGCGCGGTGGTGTGTCAGCTCACCACCCACCACGTGAACGATGCGATAGCGATCGCGGCCATCACCGACCACAGGACCTGCGCCGAGTGGGAGTGGCTCAAATGGCTGCCCCACTACCGACATTCGCCCTGCCTCGGCGGCGATGCCGCGGGTCGGCACCTCGTGGTTATCAGTGACCTGATAGGCGGTGCCGAAAAAACCCCACCGGTGACGAGCAGCGTGACCGTCCTCATGATCGGCGCCTTGCTCGACGACGACGCCTTATGCCTGCATGTCAGTGCCGATCACCTCTCCACCAACCTCCGTGAGACGGACTGCCGGCCGGATTACATGTCCCTGGCGCAAGCGACCGTGTGCGCCCGCCAGTTGGCAAAACAGGGATTCGCCGCCGCGCACGCCAGCGGAGGCTGGCTCAACCTCATGGACATCGATCGCCCCAGCGAGCTCGTCCCCGAGAACGCCTGGGCGCGAAGCCAACAGGTGCGAAAAGTGCCCATCGGCGTTGCCGAGGACGGCACACCGGTCATGATCGACATCAACGAGGCCGCCCGCAACGGCATCGGTCCGCACGGACTGTGCGTCGGCGCCACCGGCTCCGGAAAGTCCGAGCTGCTGCGCACATTGGTTTTGGGGATGATCGCGACCCATTCGCCCGATGTGCTCAACCTCGTGCTCGTCGACTTCAAGGGCGGCGCGACGTTCCTCGGCATGGACCGCGCACGGCACGTGGCCGCCGTGATCACGAACCTGGCCGACGAAGCTCACCTCGTCGCGAGGATGAACGACGCACTCGCCGGCGAGGTCCACCGCAGGCAGGAGTTGTTACGCGCGGCAGGAAATCACGCCAACATCACCGACTACGTCGAGGCCCGTTCGCGCGGCGCCCCGCTGCCGCCGCTGCCTGCGCTGTTCGTCGTCGTCGACGAGTTCTCCGAGCTGCTCAGCCAACATCCCGACTTCGCCGAGCTGTTCGTCGCCATCGGCAGGCTCGGTCGATCACTGGGCATCCATCTCCTGCTGGCCAGCCAGCGGCTCGACGAGGGCAGGCTGCGCGGCCTGGACACCCACCTCTCGTATCGAATCTGCCTCAAGACCTTCTCCGCAGGCGAATCCCGCACGGTGCTCGGCGTCACCGACGCGCACGCCCTGCCCGCATCACCGGGCGCGGCGCTGCTGAAGACGGCCACCGGCGACCTGATCCGATTCCAGACGGCGTTCGTCTCCGGCCCGTGTCCCGAAACGGATTACACGACCGAGGTCCCCGCCCCGATGATTTTCACCGCCACACCGGCACCGGCCCGCGACGACCCCCACAAGTCGCACGGCCGAACGATCTTGGACGCGGTGTTGGACCGGGTCGAGGGTAGAGGGACGACGGCACACCCGGTGTGGCTGCCGCCGCTGACCGCGCCTCCGACGCTCGACCTCATCATGCCGCGCGGTGACCGGTACACGATCGGTGTTCCAATCGGTCTGGTGGACAGCCCGTTTCACCAGCGTCGTGATCTGCTCGTCACGCGGATGGCCGCCGGACACGCTGCGATCGTCGGCGCGCCCCAGTCGGGCAAGTCAACGGCCGTGCGAACGCTGCTCCTCGCGCTCGCGGAGTCGCACAGCCCCGACGAGATCGCCTTCTGCTGCCTGGATTTCGGTGGCGGTGCCTTGACCGGGCTCACCGGACTCCCGCACGTCGGCGCGGTGGCGGGCCAAGCCGAGGTCGACTTGTGCCGTCGCATCGTCGCCGTGGTCGAAGCGCTGATTCGATCCAGGGAAAATTCGTTTCGAACAATGGGTATCGGCTCGATTACCGAATACCGCGCGCGCCGCGCCGAAGGTGACGCCGTGACGGCCGTGGATCCCTACGGGGACGTGTTCCTCGTCGTGGACGGGTGGGCTCACCTGCGCAGGCACTTCGAGCCGTTGGAGGCGTCGATCACCGCGATCGCCGCACAGGGACTCGCCTACGGCGTGCACGTGGTGATCACCGCCTCGCGGTGGCCCGAACTGCGGCCGGCGCTGAAGGATCAGATCGCGAACCGCATCGAGCTGCGGCTCGGCGACCCGGCCGAGTCGGAGATGGATCGCCGCCGGGCCCGCACACTGATGGACGCTCCGCCGGGAAGAGGCATCACCGCCGACGGCCGCGAGACGGCGATCGCACTACCCCGCTTTGACGGCGTGCCGAGCACCGAGGGTCTCGGTGAGGCGGTGGCGGCGGCCGTCGAGCGGGCCACGCTGCGGTGGCAGGACCGGCGCGCCCCGCGCATCGAACTGCTCCCGGCGTTGGTGCGGCATCCCGAGCTCGTCGAAAGCGAAGACCGGATGGTGCTCGGACTCGACGAGCATGAATTGCGGCCAGTATTCGTCGATTTCACGGAGCACTCCCACCTGCTGGTACTGGGGGAGGGCGGCTGCGGCAAGACCGCCCTGCTGCGGCTGCTGTGTCGCGAGATCGTGCGAACCCGCCGCGCCGATCAGGCCCGACTGGAGATCGTGGATCTGCGACGCTCGCTGCTCGGCATCGTGGAAACCGAGCACCTCGCGGGATACGTCGCATCACCCACGGCGCTGACCACGCGAATGCCGAAACTGCTCGCGATGCTCGAAGACCGCATGCCGGGCGAGGACGTGACGCAGCAGCAATTGCGGGACCGGTCATGGTGGACTGGACCCGAGATCTTCCTCGTAGTCGACGATTACGACCTGGCGGCAGGCGCGACGGGCAATCCACTGACGCCTCTCGCGGAGTTCCTGCCTCACTCGGCCGATCTCGGTCTGCACGTCATCGTCGCCCGTCGATCGGGGGGCGCCGCGCGGGCGATGTTCGACCCCCTCCTCACGCGGATGCGGGAAATCGGATGCGTCGGCGTGATGATGAGCGCGAGTCCCGACGACGGCGTGTTGCTCGGCTCGGTCCGACCCTCGCCGCAGCCACCGGGCCGGGGCACGCTGATCACCCGCGCCGAAGGTGAGCGCCTCGTCCAGTTCGGCTGGGTGGAACCGCCGCCGTGAGCCGTGCCGTTGTCGAGGTCGGACCGGTAACGATCCGCGGACCCAATCCGGTTGCCACCGAGCTGGTTTGGACGGCCCTGGAAGCCATCGACGACGATCTCGCTCTGATCGGAGAATCCGCGGTGCCCGTACCGGAACTCTGGACGGACCTGATGCGCACCGCGATGGGCGACGTCGACACCGCCCTCCTGGTGTGTCCGACGTGGTGGCCGAGCGGTCGAATCGACCGCGTTCGCAGGTCGACGGCGCCGGCCGTCAAGGTGATCGGGCGCACTGCCCTGCTTCAGCGACGGGATCCGGTGACAGTCGTCGAGATCGCCCTGGAATTGACCCTTATCACCCGACCCGACGCCCGTCCGGTCGTCATCGCCCACACAGGCGACGACGTGGCGGACAAGGTGGTCGCGGCGGCCGGACCGGCAGGGCCGGTGCTCATCGATGCGCCCGTTTCGGGTGCACTGGCCGGAGCAATCGCCAACCGGCTGCGCGGCAACAGGATTCAGGTACGGCTTGTCGACGAGGGCGACATCCGCCGGGCCGCGGAAACGCCCCCTGACGATACGGCCCCCACTGTCGACGCGAACCGGTCGCGACGGACTGCGGCGCTGGTCGGCGTGGTCGCGGCGACGGCCGCGTTGTGCGGAGGATTCGCCTTACGGGGCGGTGATGTCCGAACGGCGGGTACCGCGTCAACCCTGTTGGTGGACGGTCGAGTTCAGGTGACGGTTCCGGCCTCGTGGACGGTCGAGCACATCACCACCGGGCCGGGTTCGGCCCGGGTGCAGATCACGGCGCCGTCGGGCGAGGTCGCGCTCCACGTGACCCAGTCGGTGGGCCCGTCCCGCGCGGACCTCGCGCAGACCGCCGCCACGTTGCGTGCCGCGCTGTCGGACGAGCCGCGCAGTGTCTTCGTCGACTTCGACCCATCCGGCTCTCCGGTGGGAAGGGCCGCCGTCACCTACCGGGAGCTCCGCCCCGACCATCACGTCGCGTGGGCAGTGGTCCTCGACGACGGCGTTCGCATCGCCATCGGTTGTCAGAGCGCACCCGGTCGCGAACTCGCGGTCCGCGAGGTGTGCGATCAGGCGATCAGGTCGGCGCGCACGATCTCGTGAAATCGGGTGGAACCGTATCGCCGCGCGGTGCGTCGTATCAATCAGAAGCCGAGGAAAGGATCCCCATGACGACACCGCAAGGCGGTTCGCTCAACACCGATTTCGACATGATGGCCGCGGTCGCCAATCAGACCGACGCCCGTAACGACGAGATCCGCGCGATGCTGCAGTCGTTCATCGGTCGGATGAGCACCGTGCCGCCGTCGGTCTGGGGCGGCGTCGCGGCGACCCGGTTCCGCGACGTCGTCGACCGGTGGAACGCCGAATCGCTCAAACTGCACGCGTCGCTGCAGCGCATCGCCGAGACCATCCGGCTCAACCAACAGACGCTGCAAGAAGTCAACGAGAGCCACTCGCAGCGCATCGGCGCCGCCGCCAACCACCTGTAGGGAGCCGTCGTGGACCACGTGTTGTCGTACAACTTCGACGAAATCGAGTACACCGTCCGTCAGGAGATCCACGCCACCTCGGCCCGGTTCAACACCGTGCTCGAGGAGTTGCGCGCGCAGATCGCGCCGCTGCAGGAGGTGTGGACGCGCCAGGCGGCCGATGCGTACCGGATCGAACAAGCCAGGTGGGAGCAGGCCGCCGGGGCGCTCAACGAGATTCTGTTCAGTCTCGGCAACGCGGTTCGCGACGGCGCCGACGATGTGGCCGCGACCGACCGCAGCGCCGCAGGCGCGTGGGGTGTCTGAGGCCGGAGAGGTTTGTGCGGTTCCGGCTGGAGGGGAGCCAGCGGACCGCGCGGTGCGCGCCACCGTGGTCGAGGAGAGCGGCCACGGTGGCGCATCACCGTCGACTACTCGCAGGCGACGCCGTCGCCGTCGCGGTCCAGGTGCTCTGCATAACCGTCCTGGCCCACCAGGATCGGCGTGACGCCGGCCTCGCGGGCGGCGCTGCAGTTCTTGTAGTACGTGTCCGCGGACGCGGTGGCGGCCCCGGCGGCGGTTGCCGCGACGACGAATGCGGCAACGATCAAGCCACGAATCATTTTCACTCCATTGAGATCTTGGACAATCGGATGTGAGACTGCCGGTTTGCTGTCCCCCCGGCGACGACGCTAAGGCGACGGGAACGAAAATGAATCAGGGATTTCCCTATCGTTGGAGCGGCAGGGCCGAAGCACCGTTTTGACCTGCGACGACGCATCCAGGTAAGCTGCCTCGTTGGCGTGCGGTAAGCACGGGTCCTCGGGTCAACGTCGGTCGCCGAGATCAACCCACCGGATACGCCTGACCGGCACCCGGGTCACCGGGACTCGAAACCCGATAGAGGAGAGGTAGCGCTGTGCCTACGTACACGCCGAAGGCGGGTGACACCACACGTTCGTGGTACGTCATCGACGCCACCGACGTGGTGCTCGGCCGGCTCGCCGTGGCAGCAGCCAATCTGCTGCGCGGCAAGCACAAGCCGACATACACGCCGAATGTCGACGGTGGTGACTTCGTCATCATCATCAACGCCGAGAAAATTGCCATCGCCGGTAACAAGGCGGACCGCACGTTCTTCTACCGCCACTCGGGTTATCCCGGTGGTCTGCGCAAGCGCTCGCTCGCTCAGGAGATGGAGAAGCACGCCGACCGCGTCGTCGAGCGAGCGATCCTGGGCATGATTCCCCACACCAAGCTCGGTCGTCAGGTCAAGAAGAAGCTGCGCGTCTATGTCGGGCCGGATCATCCGCACACCGCCCAGCAGCCGATTCCGTACGAGATTAAGCAGGTGGCCCAGTGACTCAGCCAGTTGAGACGACCGACGCCAACACTGATGCGGTGACCGAGGCCGCCGCCGAGGCGACCCCCCGCGAGCCCGTCTTCATCGACCGCCCGATCCAGACCGTCGGCCGCCGCAAGGAGGCCGTGGTGCGGGTGCGACTGGTGCCCGGAACGGGCCAGTTCAACCTGGACGGCCGCAGCCTCGAGGACTACTTCCCGAACAAGGTCCACCAGCAGCTCATCAAGGCTCCGCTGGTCACCGTCGATCGGCTGGAGAGCTTCGACATCTACGCCCATCTCGACGGTGGGGGCCCGTCCGGCCAGGCCGGCGCGCTGCGTTTGGCGATCGCCAGGGCGTTGATCCTGGTGCAGCCCGAGGACCGGCCCGCGCTGAAGAAGGCCGGCTTCCTGACCCGCGACCCGCGCGCCATCGAGCGCAAGAAGTACGGCCTGAAGAAGGCCCGCAAGGCGCCTCAGTACAGCAAGCGCTGATCGATCCGCGAAACCGCCGGGTGTGCACTGCATGCCCGGCGGTTTTGTATTCAAAGGAGGGTGCGGCCTATCTCACAATCGAGCGATTTCGGTTTCGGTCGCCGACTCGTCGTAAACCCATCGGGGTTGGAGGCGGCGGCGTCACATGCGCGGCAGACCGCAACTGCCACCGGTACGACCGATCACCTCGCTTGAGGGACCGGATCGCCGCCTCCGAACCGAAAAGGAGTGATGGATGCAGAACGCGAAGAAATTGACCGCAGGCGCCGTGTTGGGCGGATCGCTGCTCTTCACCGCGGGCGTGGGTATGGCCATGGCTCAGCCGGATGCGGCTCCGGACAGCCGCGTCAACATCTCGTTCGGTAACGCCGGTGTCCTCGAGGACGTCGACGTGACCGCCGCGGCGCAGATCGCCGCCGATGTGTGCCACACCGACGTGAACTCGGTCAACGCGTTGGCGCAGGCCGCCGACACCGAGGGCACCGACCAGACGGTGTGCACCAACACCCTGGGCACGGTCGCGCTCACGCAGGACGGCCCCGGTCACTCCGAGAACGCACCGGGGCAGGAGCGTCAGAACGAGGCAACGCCGACGTCCGAGACGCCGACGACCTCTCCGACGACCGCCCCGACCGCCGAGAACGGCGGCAGCTAAGGGCGCACCCTCACCGCCCGCATCCGCCCGGATGCGGGCGGTGAGTCGTTTCAGCCGAAAAATATTTCTACGCGTCAGTAACGCGTGGAAGCACGCCGAGCGACGTACAGACAAAGGGTCTGACCTGCGCATGAGCCGACAATGAATTTACGTTGTAGTTAATTAGGTCGCCGCAGTTGTCGCCCCGAAATGCGTTGGGATTCTTGACTTTTGGTTTGACTCCGTTCAGATCGAGGAAGTCCTGTGTCCGGAAGTGAGGCGCACCACGTGTGCGGGTGGCCATCTGCCGCTGGTAGGGCGAGTGCATGTCAGTCAGCTCGTCGGGGGACCGGACCCGAGCTTCTCGACTGAAAAGGAGTAAGAAATGCACGGCATCATGAAGAAGGTCTCCGCAGGCGCCGTCATGGGTGGAGCGCTGCTGTTCACCGGTGGAATGGGTGTGGCGAATGCGCAGCCGCTTCAGCTTCAGGATGGCCTCGTCAACGTGGCCGTGGGCGACGTGACGATTCTGGAAGACGTCAACGTGGGCGTTGCCGCGACCGTCGCCGCTGCCATCTGCGACGTTGCCGACGTGGGCAGCATCAACCTACTGGCCGAGGCGGCCGACAGCGGCACGACCTCAGATTCCATCTGCCGAGTGCCGGGTGGTGACGTCACGCTCACCCAGAACGCCGGTACCCCGGGTCAATCGGGGCAGGCACCGGGTGGCGGACCCGCCCAGGCCCCCGGTAACCCGACTCCGGGTGGTCCGGCTCGGTAGACGTCTGCGCAGATGTCTCGATAGATAGGCTGGCTCACCGTCCGTATCCCCCGGTGCGGGCGGTGAGTCGCGTCTGGGTACCGATTCGGCGACGGCACGGTCCGCGACACGCGCGGTTGGCTCTCCGACGGCCATTTGTGAGAAGTTTGTCGGCATGGCTCGACTGTTCGGCACCGACGGAGTGCGCGGCGTCGCCAACCAGGATCTGACCGCCGAGCTGGCGTTGGCCCTCGGTTCGGCCGCGGCGCGCCGGTTGGCGACCGCTGGAGGCCACGCCAGGCGGGTCGCCGTCGTCGGCCGTGATCCGCGGGCCAGCGGGGAGATGCTCGAGGCCGCGGTCATCGCGGGGCTGACCAGTGAAGGCGTCGACGCCCTTCGGGTGGGCATCCTGCCGACCCCGGCCGTCGCCTATCTGACCAGCGCCTACGACGCCGACTTCGGCGTGATGATCAGCGCCTCGCACAACCCGATGCCCGACAACGGCATCAAGATCTTCGGTCCCGGTGGCCACAAGCTCGACGACGCGACCGAGGACCGGATCGAAGAACTCGTCAGCCAGGGACCCGGGGACCGGCCCACCGGCGCCCGCATCGGGCGGGTGGTCGACGCCGAGGACGCGCTGGATCGCTATCTGCGGCACGTCGGCAAGGCCGTGACCACCCGGCTGGACGACCTCACCGTCGTCGTCGACTGCGCCAACGGTGCGGCCTCGGCCGCCGCGCCGCAGGCCTACCGTGCCGCGGGCGCCAACGTCATCACGATCAACGCCGCGCCCGACGGATTGAACATCAACGACGGCTGCGGCTCGACGCACATGGAGAGCCTGCGGTCCGCGGTCGTGTCGTACCGGGCCGACCTGGGCCTCGCCCACGACGGCGACGCCGACCGGTGCCTGGCCGTCGACGCGCACGGCCGCGTGATCGACGGCGACGCGATCATGGTGATCCTCGCCCTGGCCATGCAGGAGAGCGGCGAGCTGGCGTCGAACACCCTGGTGACCACCGTGATGAGCAACCTCGGCCTGCATCTGGCCATGCGGGCGGCCGGGGTCGAGGTCTGCACCACCAGCGTGGGGGACCGTTACGTCCTCGAGGAATTGCGCGCCGGCGGATACACGCTCGGCGGCGAGCAGTCGGGGCACATCGTCATGCCGGCGCTGGGTACGACGGGCGACGGCATCCTCACCGGGCTGCGGTTGATGTCCCGGATGGCGCAGACGAGGTCCCCGCTCGCGGTGCTGGCCGAGCCGATGCGAACGCTGCCGCAGGTCCTGATCAATGTCGAGGTTGCGGACAAGGCGACGGTCGCCGACGCGCCGTCGGTCCGCACCGCCGTCGCCGAGGTGGAAGCCGAGCTCGGTGATACCGGCCGAATCCTGTTGCGCCCCTCGGGAACCGAACAAGTTGTCCGCGTGATGGTGGAGGCGGCCGACGAGGACACCGCGCGGCAACTCGCGGTGCGGGTGGCCGAACAGGTCAGCGCGCAACGCTGACCGCGGAACCGGTCGCCGTCGCGGTGCGTCCAACCCATACATGGACGCTTCTCGTGTCGACGCCGCCGCGTTGTTGAGTGTCGCGCAGCAGTACGAGGCCGCCGCCGACATCGTCGATGCTGCCGTGCGAAAGCATCTGAGTCGGTTGACGTTCGACGGGGCCGGTGCTGGCCGGGCGTACGTCGCGCATGGTGATGCCGTGCGGTCGGCGGTCGACCACATCGTGGACCAGTTGCGCCGATGGTCGCGTGCCTCGGCGGAGATCGCCACCGCGCTCAGGGTCTCCGTCGAGCGATACGCCGAAGCCGACGCTCACGCTGCGGCCCGGTTGGGGTGACATGGCCGAAACTGTGGACGCCGCAGCGCGTTTGGCGGACGGATTGCCCGGGGTCGCCGATATCGAGCAGTACGTCCTTGCGTGCCAATGCCTCGGCTATCGACATCCGGACCTGACAACCCACCCGGCGCAGGTGCGCGATTGGTATGCCGCCGAGGACGGGATGGACCTCGGCGCTCTGGAAGCGGATTGCGCTGGGCTGCAAGCGGTGGCGTCGGCGGCCGAGGATGCGCTCGCACGCCAAGAGGCGCAACTGGAGGCGCTGACGACGGCGTGGCAGGGGTTGGGCGCGAACGCGTCCCGCGAGTTTCTGCACTGGCACGGTGAAGCCGCCGCCGCCGCGGCGACCGCCGTCCGGAAAGCGGCGTCCGCGCTTGACGATCTGCGCGAGCGTCTGTGGGCATCGGTGGATGACAAGGTCGCCAGGGCGGTGTCGATCGGGGACGACGTTGGTGCCCGTCGCGGGGACTGGCTGGCGGCGTCGCAGACCGTCACCACAGGCACCGGCGATCGAGCGGTCGCCAGCGAGTTGGTGGATCAAGAGGTGAAGCCGTTCGTGGACGCGGTGATCGCCGGCGAGTGGCTCGCCGCGATGCGGACCACCACCGACGCGATCGAGGCGGCATACGAACTCGCGACGGCCGAGCTGGCGCCGCACGGCGAAGCGGTGTTCGACGTTCCCGGCGACCTCGGCCCGTCATGGATACCGTCGGGATCGGCCGACGGCACAACGCCTGTGCCCGCGCCGATCACCAACGCAGCGCCCGCAGCGATAGGAGCGGCACCGGCTCCGGTCGCGCCTGCCGGTTGGGCCGCACCCGCCGCGCTATCGCCACCACCGCCGACGGCGCCACCTGCGGTGGAGCTACCCGCCTCCGCGGCCCCACCATCGGCCGAACCTCTGCCACCACAGTCGGCCCCGCCGCTGCCCTCCCTCGGCGGAGGACTGCCCGACCTCGGAGGTGGCTTGTCGGATTTCGGTCAGCAGCTTGGCGACTTGCTCGGCGGCCTGCTGGGTGAGGGCGCTCTCGACGACGCCTCACTCGACGACCTGACCGAGCCAGACCTCGACGACGAGGCGGAGTTCGAGCCCGACGAGGGCGCCGGTGAAACCGAGGAAGAGGAGGACGAAGAAGGAGGCGAGGAAGAGGAAGGCGAAGAAGACGAAGCAGAAGAAGCCGAGGACGTAGCGACGGAGCCGGTCGCCGAGCCGCTGTGTGAAACCGAACCGCCGCCATCGGAGGTGGCCGCGCCCCCCGAAGAGCCGCCGGTCGCTACCGTGCCGCCGGAGCCAGTGGCGGAGTCGGCCGAACTCCAGGCGCCATTACCATCGCCCGAAGCACCGAATGCGGGAACCCCCTGCGAGATAGCCGCTGATGAACTACCGCAAGTCGGTGAATGACGGGCGTCCAGCGCACGGGTCTACGAACCGAAGTCCGGCCAGTCAGGACCGTTCACCAGCAGTCGGACACATTCAGCGGCGATCAGCCGGCTTTGGTGATTCGTACCGCAGTGATCACACCAGAAATGGATTGATTCGCGGTTCTCGAGATGGCCCAACCGGCGGGACGTGGCCGGAAGTCGCACACGATGCTCGGATTTGGTGAGCCGTGGGTAGGTGGTAGTTCCCATTGCTACACCCCCTTCAGGAGTGAAACCCGGATACCCAAGGCTGCACGAAGAACACTCAAGTTCAGATCACGGTTGGATAACCAATACGGTGTCACTCCGGCAGTAGTGCGACGAAATGCAGAGTTGAATCATCGGAGGTAGTTTGCTGGTCCGATGGTCCTGGGGCTGCATGAGTAACGTCCCCCTGATGAAGTTGCGGCTGCGGGACCTGGTGTTCTTTCTCGCCCTGGGTGCGGTGGCATCGCTCGTGGGCGACCACAGCCATGTCGTGACCGGAACCACCGAGTACTTCACCGACGCGGTGCCGTTCGTATGGAGCAGTCCGATCTGGTTTCCCGTGCTGGTGGCCCTCGCGACGGTGTCGCTGGCCGAGCTACGGCTTCACCTACCGTCGCCGCGCACCGACGTCACGGCGCGACAGGGCCTGGCCGGTGTGGCGGCGGTGCTCGGCATCTACGTCACGACCGCGCTGATCCACACCGCGCCCGCCGTTCCGGCCACCGCGCTGATCGTCACGCTCGCGATCATCACGTGGTGTGCCCTGGGCGACGGCCCGTCGGTCGTATGCGGTCTGCTCGCGGCCATCATCGGCCCCGCCGTCGAGATCGTCATCGCCAAAGCCGGACTGTTCGCGTACCACGAAGCCTGCGACAGCCTGTTCGGCGTCGCGCCGTGGCTGGTGCCGCTCTACTTCGCCTTCGGCGTCGTGGTGGCGCTGCTGGCCGAAATCGGGGCCAAGCGTTAGGCGTTCGCCGGACGGCGCGAGCGCGCCGGGCGCCGACGCCGCTGCTGTCGACGGCCCCTGGCCGGCGAAGGCCTCGAGGGCTCGGGCCGGTTGGGAACGATCGCGTCGCCGAAAGTCCGGTCGCCGGGGGCGATTTCGTTGAGCACCGGATGAGACGAGCCACTGAAGCGGGTGATCGTCGGCTTCACGCCGGCCTTGCGGGTCAACTGCCGCACGTCGGACACCTGGTCGTCGAGCATCAACGTCACGACGGTGCCGTCGGCTCCGGCGCGCGCCGTTCGCCCCGACCGATGCAGATACGCCTTGTGCTCGACGGGTGGGTCCGCGTGCACGACGAGGCTCACCTCGTCGACGTGGATACCGCGCGCGGCGATGTCGGTGGCGACCATCACGGTCGCCGAGCCGTCGGAGAATGCGGCGAGGTTGCGCGTTCGCGCGTTCTGCGACAGGTTGCCGTGCAACTCGACCGCGGAAACGCCGCGCGAGTTCAGCTGTCGGGCAAGGTTCTTGGCGCCGTGCTTGGTGCGCGCGAAGACGATGGTCCGCCCGGGCGAAGCCGCGAGGTCGGCCAGCACGCCCAGGCGCGACGCCTTGTCGACGTGCAGCACGTGGTGCTCCATCGCCGTCACCGGTGACTGCTCCGAATCGACGCTGTGCACAACGGGATCGGTCAGGTACCGCTTCACCAGCACGTCGACGCCGCCGTCGAGGGTCGCCGAGAACAGCATCCGCTGCCCGTTGCGAGGGGTCTTGTCCAGCAGCCGTTTCACCGGGGGAAGGAAACCGAGGTCGGCCATGTGGTCGGCCTCGTCGAGTACGGTGATCTCAACCGCGGACAGGTCCGCATGGCGGGACTTGACGTGGTCTTCGAGCCGGCCCGGGCACGCGATCACGATGTCGACGCCCTGGCGCAGCGCCTGGATCTGAGGATTGGGGCCCACGCCGCCGATGATCGTCACCGAGCGCAGATTCGTGGCCGCCGCAAGCGGCGCCAGCGATGCGCTGATCTGGGCGGCCAGTTCGCGCGTGGGCGCGAGGATGAGCGCACGCGGACGGCCGGGTACCCGCTTGGCCGGGTTCGCGGTGAGCCTCGTCACCACCGGCAACAGGAAGGCGTACGTCTTCCCGGATCCGGTGCGGCCGCGGCCGAGAACGTCGCGACCGGCCACCGAGTCGGGCAGAGTCGTGGCCTGGATGGGGAAGGGCGACTCGATGCCGTTGGCGGCGAGAGTGGCGACGACGGCCTTCGGCAGGCCGAGGTCGGCGAAAGTGGGCACGCTTGTGCCACAGGGGTTTTGCACAGACAAGTAAAGCTCCGAAAGTTCGGTGTGGTCGTCCTGCCCGGCGCGGATGGTCCGCGGCGCTCGGTTTGACGATCGAGAAGCGGCAAAAGGCAGAACAGAAGATGCCGCGGTACCCACTGTACAGGTACGACGGTTTTCCGCGTAATCGGGTTACGGCAGCAGGGCGTGCAGTTCCTCGACGAATCCGACGATTTCGCCTCGGTCGACGGAAAGTGGTTGCAGCAGAAGCGTCGTCGCACCGGCTTCGGCGAACGCGGCCAGTCGCTCCTTCACTAATCCGCGCGGCCCGACCAGCGACACGTTGCGCACCAGGTCATCCGGCACCGCCGCGATCGCCTCGGCCTTCTTGCCCGCCAGGTAGAGGTCCTGGATCGCGTTTGCGACCTCGCCGTACCCGTAGCGGGTGGCCAGGTTGTGGTAGAAGTTGCGGCCTCGCGCGCCCATACCGCCGATGTACAACGCCAACTGCGGTTTGACCCAGGACAGCCGGTCGTCGACGTCGTCGCCGATGGCCAGGGGGGCGCTGACCATCACGTCGAGCGGGCCCAACGAGGGATCGCGCTTGGCGAAGCCGGCCCGCAGCGCGTCACCCCACACGGCGTCGGCCTGCTCCGGATAGAAGAACACCGGCTGCCAGCCCTCGGCGATCTCGGCGGTGAGTTCGACGTTCTTCGGTCCCAATGCCGCGACCGTGACCGGAATACGGTCGCGCACAGGGTGATTGATCAACTGCAGCGGCTTGCCCAGACCCGTGCCCTGATCGGCGGGCAGCGGGATCTGGTAGTGCTTCCCGTCGAACTGCACGCGTTCGCGGCGCCACACCTGCCTGCAGATCTCGACCACTTCGCGGGTGCGCCCCAGCGGTGCGTCGAACGGCACGCCGTGGAATCCCTCCATCACCTGCGGGCCGGACGTGCCAATGCCGAGCCGGAACCGGCCGCCCGAGACGTAGTCGAGCCCGGCCGCCGTCATCGCCAACAAGGTCGGCGTGCGGATGTAGATGGGCACGACGCCGGTCCCGAGTTCCATGCGCGTGGTCTTGGCGGCCAAAAAGCCCAGCTGGCTGATCGCGTCGTAGGAGTACGCCTCCGCGACCAGCGCGAGATCGACGCCGACCTTCTCGAGCTCGACGACCTGATCGACCGCGTGAAGGAAGCCGTCGGTGTAGTTGAGAAAGATCCCGGTGCGCATTATCGAGTTATACACCCAACCGGTTGGTTGGTCACATCAGGGCTTCAGCAGCGCGACGACCTTGTTCTCGAGGTCCACCGGGTCATCGGCGAACGGGTCGACGTTCGGGGCCTTCGGCAGCGGGAGGTCCGGGTCGGCGAAGTCGCGGTAGGCCTTGTCGCCGGTCAGCGTGTGCAGGAGGTATCCGGTGATCAGCGCCCGTACCACCTTCTGGGTGCTGCGGTCGGCGCCTGGGAGGCCGACGGCGCGGGCGAGGCGACGGCCCTCGATCAGCCCGCCCGGCTTGGCCTTGTTCACCGTCCGAAACGTGGCCGTCTTCCACACCCGGGCCAGCTCGACCGCATTGGACCGCAGGGTCATGGGGTCGCCGGGACCGCTGAGGATCAGTCCGGGCACCTCCAGCGTCGCCGCCGGCTCCTGGGCGGGCGGCGAGGTCACTGTGGGGAATATCGCAACGACGGATTTCGGCTTCACCGGCAACCCGGCAGCGGCGAACACCGCCGCCGATCCGCCGAACCCGTGCCCGAGGACACCGAGCTTGTGGCGGTGCACGCTGATCTCGCCGGGGCCCAGGCGGACACCGGTGATGATGTCGAGCGTTGTGCCCAGGTCATAGGCGAAGTTGAGCCCCGAGGGGGCCAGTCCGGTCTCGGTTGCCGGCGCCGCCGCGACGATGCCCCACGACGCCAGGTGCTCCAGCGTGCCGTGGTAGCGGTCGGCTCCGGCAAGCCAGTCGTGGCCGAACGCGACGCCGGGCAGGTTGAACCCGGCTTCGGGGGTGAACACGACACCGGGAAGCCCGGCGAAAGCCAGGTCACCTCGTAAAACGCGGTGCGGGCCGCGGCGGGTCAAGGCCTTGAAGAGCTTCTTCGTGCTGGCCACCAGACGACGGTAGCCCACAGGGTTTCAGGCCGCTCTTGCACTACCCTGAATGCCTATGTGCGGAATCGTCGGCTATGTCGGGCAGCGTCCTGCCTGCGACATCGTCGTCGACGCGCTGCGCCGGATGGAGTACCGCGGCTACGACTCGTCGGGCGTGGCCCTGCTCAACGGCCACGGCGGGCTCACGGTGCGTCGCCGGGCGGGCCGCCTGGCCAACCTCGAGGCCGCGCTGACCGAGACCGACGGGTCCAGCCTCGCAGGCAGCACCGGCCTGGGCCACACCCGCTGGGCCACCCACGGCAGGCCCACCGACCGCAACGCCCACCCGCACCGGGATGCCGCGGGCAAGATCGCCGTCGTCCACAACGGGATCATCGAGAACTACGCCGCGCTGCGGGCCGAACTCGAGAAGACCGGCGTGGAGTTCGCCAGCGACACCGACACCGAGGTCGCGGTGCACCTGGTCTCCTGGCAGTTCCACCACGGACCCACCGCGGGAGATTTCCCCGCCTCGGTGCTCGCGGTGCTGCGGAGGCTCGAGGGGCACTTCACGCTGGTGTTCGCCAACGCCGACGATCCCGGCACGATCGTCGCGGCACGCCGGTCCACGCCACTGGTGCTCGGCGTCGGCGACGGTGAGATGTTCGTCGGCTCCGACGTCGCCGCGTTCATCGAACACACCCGCGACGCGGTCGAACTCGGGCAGGACCAGGCGGTCGTGGTGACCGCCGACGGGTACCGGATCACCGACTTCGACGGCGTCGACGACGCCGCGAGTTCGCGGTCGTTCCACATCGACTGGGACATGTCGGCCGCCGAGAAGGGCGGCTACGAGTACTTCATGCTCAAGGAGATCGCCGAGCAGCCCGCCGCGGTCTCCGACACGCTGCTAGGCCACTTCGCCGACAACCGCATCGTGCTCGACGAGCAGCGGCTGTCGGATCAGGAGCTGCGCGAGGTCGACAAGGTCTTCGTCGTGGCGTGCGGTACCGCGTACCACTCCGGTCTGCTGGCCAAGTACGCGATCGAGCACTGGACGCGGCTGCCGGTCGAAGCGGAGCTTGCCAGCGAATTCCGTTACCGCGACCCCGTTTTGGACAGTCACACCCTGGTGGTGGCGATCTCGCAGTCCGGTGAGACCGCCGACACGCTAGAGGCGGTGCGCCACGCCAAGGAGCAGAAGGCCAAAGTGCTGGCCATCTGCAACACCAACGGCAGCCAGATTCCGCGCGAATGCGATGCGGTGCTCTACACCCGGGCCGGACCCGAGATCGGGGTGGCGTCGACCAAGACGTTCCTCGCTCAGATCGCCGCGAATTACCTTGTCGGACTTGCCCTGGCGCAGGCGCGCGGCACGAAATACCCCGACGAGGTCGAGCGCGAGTACCGCGAGCTGGAGGCCATGCCCGACCTGGTCGCCCGCGTGCTGGAGACCGTGGAACCGGTCAAGGCGCTGGCCCACCGCTTCGCGCAGTCGCAGACGGTGCTGTTCCTCGGCAGGCACGTCGGCTATCCGGTCGCGCTCGAAGGCGCGCTGAAGCTCAAGGAATTGGCGTACATGCACGCCGAGGGCTTCGCCGCCGGTGAGCTCAAGCATGGTCCGATCGCGCTGATCGAGGACGACCTCCCGGTCATCGTCGTGATGCCGTCGCCGAAGAACGCTCCAATGCTGCACGCCAAGCTGCTGTCGAACATCCGCGAGATCCAGGCCCGTGGTGCGATCACCATCGTGATCGCCGAGGAGGGCGACGACACCGTCCGCCCGTACGCCGACCACCTGATCGAGATCCCGTCGGTGTCAACGCTTTTCCAACCGCTGCTGTCGACGATCCCGCTGCAGGTGTTCGCGGCGGGCGTTGCGCAGGCCCGCGGCTACGACGTCGACAAGCCCCGCAACCTGGCCAAGTCGGTCACCGTCGAGTAGTGCCGGACCGGGTCGGGGACTTCAAGAACGAACGGGCCCGCGCCCACTACCTCGACGTCTATGACGCCGCGCTCGCCGAACTGCCCGCGGTCGCCGAATCACTGGACGTGCCAACATCGTTCGGCACGGTGCGGGTGTACCGCTTCGATGGGCCGTCCGACCTGACCCCGGTGATACTGCTGCCCGGGCGTAATGCGTCCACGCCGATGTGGCGGGACAACCTCCCGCTCCTGGTGGGCCGTCGGCCGGTGCTCGGACTCGACCTGCTCGGCGAGGCGGGACTGTCGGTGCAGGAGAGGCCGATCAGCGGCCCCGACGACGAGGCACAGTGGCTCGACGAGGCCGTCGCGGCGCTGGGACTGGACCGGGTTCACCTCATGGGGGTGTCGATCGGTGGCTGGACGGCGACCAACTACGCCGCCCGCCGTTCCGGTCGGGCCGCCTCGCTGGTGTTGCTCGACCCCGTGTTCACGTTCGCGCCGATCGC
This sequence comes from Mycolicibacterium celeriflavum, assembly GCA_050205545.1. Taxonomy (GTDB): domain Bacteria; phylum Actinomycetota; class Actinomycetes; order Mycobacteriales; family Mycobacteriaceae; genus Mycobacterium; species Mycobacterium celeriflavum_A. The sequence continues at coordinate 115,186 of JBNMQV010000001.1, read as the reverse complement.
GGTCAAGGCGGTGCTGGCGTCGCCGGCGTTGTTCGTCCCCGGCATCCCGGAGCGGCTGCGGCGACGCGTGCTGCGCTGGATCTCGGGCGGCGCCGAGATCGACCGGGCGGCGACCGAGGCGGCATTGATCGCCTCCGCCTCAACCGATTACACCTTGCGCAAGGCGATGCCGAAGATGATCACCGACGAGCAACTGCGGTCGTTGGACATACCGGTGCTGGCCCTGATCGCGGGACGCAGCGTGATGCACGACGCCGGCAAGGCCGCGGAGCGAGCGCGACGCCTGCTGGCGCGGGGTCGCGTCGAAGTGTGGCCCGACGCCTCGCACGCCATCAACGGCGAGTACGCGGCCGAGATCGCCGAACAGGCAGCGGATTTCTGGGCCGACGCAGACGACCGAAACTGAGCCTCGCCGCGCGGTTTGCTACTAACGTGGGCACCGATGCGGCACTACTACACCGCGGACCAGATCCGCGAGGCTGAAGCGCCGCTATTGGCGTCCCTGCCCGACGGTGCCCTGATGCGCCGCGCCGCCAACGGCCTCGCCCTAGCGATCGCCCGGGAACTGGTGCTGCGCACCGGAGGGATCTCCGGTCGCCGGGTCTGCGCCGTGGTCGGGTCGGGCGACAACGGCGGTGACGCGCTGTGGGCCGCGACGTTCCTGCGCCGCCGCGGGGCCGGGGCCGCCGCCGTGCTGCTCAACCCCGACCGCGTCCACCGCACGGCGCTCGCGGCCTTCACCGCTTCCGGCGGGCGCGTCGTCGAATCGATACCGGCGGGCACCGATCTCGTCATCGATGGCGTGGTCGGGATCTCGGGATCCGGACCGCTGCGGCCGAACGCCGCCGAGGTGTTCGCGGTCGTCGACGACGCGGGCCTGCCGGTCGTCGCCGTCGACATCCCCAGCGGTATCGACGTGCAGACCGGCGCCACCGACGGGCCGCATGTGCGAGCCGCGTTGACCGTGACGTTCGGCGGCCTCAAACCCGTTCACGCGCTGGGGGATTGCGGGCGCGTCGAACTGGTCGACATCGGGCTGGACCTGCCGCCGTCGGACATCATGTCGTTCGAGGCCGTCGATGCGGCCGCGCGGTGGCCGGTGCCCGGTCCGAAGGACGACAAGTACACCCAGGGCGTCACCGGCGTCCTGGCGGGATCGGCGACCTACCCCGGCGCCGCGGTGCTGTGCACCGGTGCGGCGGTGGCTGCGACGTCGGGCATGGTCCGCTACGCGGGAACCGCTGGACAGCAGGTGCTTTCGCACTGGCCGGAGGTGATCGCGGCGCCGAGCGCGAGCGCCTCGGGACGGGTACAGGCGTGGGCCGTCGGACCCGGCCTGGGTACCGACGACACGGGTGCGGCGGCGCTGTGGTTCGCGTTGGACAGCGGCCTGCCGGTGGTGGTCGACGCCGACGGGTTGACGATCCTGGCCGCTCATCCCGATCTGGTCGACGGTCGCGACGCACCGACGGTGCTGACGCCGCACGCGGGTGAATTCGCACGCCTGGCAGGTTCGCCACCGGGCGACGACCGCGTCGCGGCCGCGCGCAGGCTGGCCGACCGCCTCGGCGTCACCGTGCTGCTGAAGGGCAACATGACGGTCATCGCCGAACCCGGCGGACCCGTGTACCTCAATCCGGCCGGCCAATCATGGGCCGCCACAGCGGGATCCGGCGATGTGCTGACGGGGATCATCGGTGCGCTTCTGGCCGCGGGGCTGCCCGCCGGCGAGGCGGCCGCAGCGGCGGCGTTCGTCCACGCCCGTGCCGCGAACCTGTCGGCGTCCGATCCGGGACCGCTTCCCGCACCGACCTCGGCGTCCCGCATCCTCGCGCACGTCCGAACCGCCTTAGCCAGTTTATAAGCCAGTTTGTAAGCCAGTTCTGTAACGAGAGGAATCCTCATGTCGCCCACGCGCAGTCACGCGCCACAGGTTGCCCCCGCCTACACGGGACGGCTGGCGATGGCGCCGGTGCCGTCGCTGCGGCTGCCTGACGATGCGATGGATCCCGACGCGGCGTACCGGTTCATCCACGACGAGCTGATGCTCGACGGCAGTTCGCGGCTGAACCTGGCCACGTTCGTCACCACGTGGATGGATCCGCAGGCCGAACGGCTGATGGCCGAGACGTTCGACAAGAACATGATCGACAAGGACGAGTACCCCGCGACGGCCGCGATCGAGCAGCGCTGCGTGTGCATGGTCGCCGACCTGTTCCACGCCGAGGGGCTGCGCGACGACGACCCCTCGAGCGCCACCGGCGTCTCGACGATCGGTTCGAGCGAGGCGGTGATGCTCGCCGGGCTCGCGATGAAGTGGCGGTGGCGCGAGCGCGTCGGCGAGAAGTGGAAGGGCCGCACGCCGAACCTGGTGATGGGCGCCAACGTGCAGGTGGTCTGGGAGAAGTTCTGCCGCTACTTCGACGTCGAGGCGCGGTACCTGCCGATGGCGGAAGGCCGCTACGTCATCACCCCCGAGCAGGTGCTCGAGAACATCGACGAGGACACCATCGGCGTGGTGGCGATCCTCGGCACCACCTACACCGGGGAACTGGAACCCATCGGAGAGATCTGCGCCGCGCTGGACAAGCTGGCTGCCGACGGGGGACTGGACGTCCCGGTCCACGTCGACGCGGCCAGCGGCGGTTTCGTGGTGCCGTTCCTGCATCCGGATCTGGAGTGGGACTTCCGGCTGCCGCGGGTGGTGTCCATCAACGTCAGCGGCCACAAGTACGGGCTGACCTATCCCGGTATCGGCTTCGTGGTGTGGCGCAGCGCGGAGTACCTGCCCGAGGGCCTGGTCTTTCACGTCAACTACCTCGGCGGCGACATGCCGACCTTCACGTTGAACTTCTCCAGGCCGGGTAACCAGGTCGTCGGGCAGTACTACAACTTCCTGAGGCTCGGCCGCGGAGGTTATTCGCAGGTGATGCAGTGCCTTTCGCAGACCGCCCGTTGGCTCGGCGACCAGCTGCGCGAGAGCGAGCACTTCGAGGTCGTCGCCGACGGGTCGGCGATCCCGGTGGTGAGCTTCAAGCTGGCGGGCGACTTCGGCTACACGGAGTTCGACGTGTCGCAGGGCCTGCGTGCCTTCGGGTGGCAGGTGCCCGCGTACACGATGCCGGAGGGCGCCACCGACGTCACGATGCTGCGCATCGTGGTGCGCGAGGGTTTCTCCGCGGACCTGGCCCGGGCGCTGCACGACGACATGGCGACCGTGCTGAGCCACCTCGACGAGCTCAAGCCGCGCGGGCACTTCAACCAGCAGCAGCCCTTCGCGCACTGAGCGCAGCGGCGGCCCCGGCGTAGCGCGTCGGACCGGCGACCGTCCGTCTGGGACAATCGGCCGTGGTGAAACGACGATGCACACGACCGAGCTGACGACGCCGACCGCGGTCGCGGCCCCCCAGGCGGTGGTCGACCTCGACGCGATCGCCCACAACGTACGTCTACTTCGCGAACTTGCGGGCAACGCGCAGGTCATGGCCGTCGTCAAGGCCGACGGGTACGGGCACGGGGCCACGCAGGTCAGCCAGGTCGCGCTGGCCGCGGGCGCCGCCGAACTCGGCGTGGCGACGGTCGGCGAGGCGTTGGCGCTGCGCCACGACGGCATCACCGCGCCGGTGCTGGCGTGGCTGCACCCACCGGGCACCGACTTCGCGCCGGCCGTGGCCGCCGACGTGCAGATCGCCGTGTCGTCGGTGCGCCAACTCGACGAGCTGCTCGACGCCGTCACCCGCACCGGGCGCACCGCGTCGGTCACCGTCAAGGCCGACACCGGGCTGAGCCGCAACGGCGTCGGGTCGGCCGACTTCCCGGCGATGGTCGCCGCGCTCGAGCGCGCCCAGGCCGACGGGGCGATCACCGTCCGCGGGCTGATGTCGCACCTCGTGCACGGCGACGAACCCGATAACCCCCTCAACGACCTGCAGGCGCAGCGGCTCACCGAGATGCGCACGTACGCGGCCGAGCACGGCGTGGGGTTCGAGGTCGTCCACCTGAGCAACAGCCCGGCGGCGATGACGCGGCCCGATCTGGGCTTCGATCTCGTGCGCGCGGGGATATCGGTCTACGGCCAGACCCCGATACCCGAACGCGGAAACATGGGGCTTCGCCCGGCGATGACGGTGAAATGCCCGGTGGCGCTGGTACGGTCGCTACGCGCGGGCGACGGGGTGTCCTACGGCCACACCTGGATCGCCGACCGCGACACCACCGTCGCGCTGCTTCCCGTCGGTTATGCCGACGGCGTGTTCCGCCCGCTGAGCAACCGCATCGACGTACTGATCAACGGCCGGCGATGCCGCAACGTCGGCCGGATCTGCATGGACCAGTTCGTCGTCGACCTCGGACCCGGCGGCGAAGCCGCGGAGGGCGACGACGCGATTCTGTTCGGGCCCGGCGACCACGGAGAACCGACGGCGCAGGACTGGGCCGATCTGCTCGGCACCATCAACTACGAAGTCGTGACCAGCCCGCGAGGCCGCTTCGTCCGCACCTACACCGGCTCGATGGGCGAGACACGTTGACCGACGCCGGAATTCCGATGCCGCGTGGCCGCCGCAACCCGACAGGGCGTTGGCTCGCGGGCGCTGCCGGTCTGACGGCGGTCGGCAGCGCGGCGGGGCTGTCGGCGGCCCGCTCGCTGCGGCGCCGGCTCGACACCGTCGACCACTACAGGGACGAGGATTTCGAGCTGCTCGACGCCGACCGCAGTTCCGTCGTCACCACCCCCGACGGCGTGTCGTTGGCGGTCCGCGAGGTCGGGCCGGAGGACGCGCCGCTGACCGTGGTGTTCGCCCACGGGTTCTGTCTGCGCATGGGCGCCTTCTACTTTCAGCGCGTCCGGCTGACCGAGCAATGGGGCCCGCAGGTCCGCATGGTCTTCTACGATCAGCGTGGCCACGGCCAGTCGGACGAGGCGCCGCCCGAGACCTACACCGTGACGCAGCTCGGGCAGGACCTGGAGGCCGTGCTCGCGGTGGTGGCCCCGCGCGGTCCGGTGGTGCTGGTCGGCCACTCCATGGGCGGGATGACGGTCCTCTCGCACGCGCGGCAGTACCCGCAGCGCTATCCGAAGCGGATCGTCGGCGCCGCTATCATTTCCTCTGCAGCCGAAGGGGTTTCGCGATCGCCGCTCGGCGAGATCCTGAAGAACCCGGCGCTGGAGGCGGCACGCTTCGCGGTCCGGTACGCACCGAAGATGGTGCACCGCACCCGCGGCGCGGCGAAGCGGGTGATCGCGCCGGTCCTGCGCGCGGCGTCCTACGGGGACGAGAAGATCAGCCCGAGCGTGGTGGCGTTCTCCGAACGGATGATGCACGGCACGCCGATCGCGACGCTCGTCGAGTTCCTGCACGCGCTCGAGGTGCACAACGAGATCGACGGGCTGACCACGCTGGCCAAGATCCCGACGCTGATCGCGTGCGGCGACCGCGACCTGTTGACCCCGATGGAGTACTCGCAAGCCATGGCCGCCGTACTGCCGAAGGCGCAGCTGGTGATCGTCGGCGGCGCAGGCCATCTCGTGCAACTCGAACAACCCGAGGCCATCAATGATGCGCTGGTCCGGCTGGTCGAACGCGCGACACCGTCGAAGCTCGTCGCGTTGACCAGGCGGGTGGCCGATAAGGTCCGCAACAATGGGTGAGCGCAGTGGGGGCACCGCCGAACTGCCGACCGCTGAGGACACCATCGTCCTCGGCGCCGAACTCGGCAAACAGCTGCGCGCGGGTGACGTCGTCGTCCTTTCCGGGCCGCTCGGCGCGGGAAAGACGGTGCTCGCCAAGGGTATTGCCCGGGCGATGGATGTCGAGGGGCCGGTGATCTCGCCGACGTTCGTACTGGCACGCGTACACCGGGCCCGCCGACCGGGCGCGCCGGCCATGATCCACGTCGACATTTACCGCCTGCTCGACCATCCGTCGGTGGACCTGCTCGCCGAACTCGACTCGCTGGACCTCGACACCGATCTCGACGACGCGGTCGTGGTCGTCGAGTGGGGTGAGGGGCTCGCCGAACGGCTTTCCGACAGCCACCTCGACGTCCGGCTCGAGCGCGCCCGCGACACCGAGGTGCGCACCGCGGTGTGGGAGTGGAGCAAGGCGTGAACGTCTTGGCCATCGACACGGCGACACCGGCGGTCACCGCAGGCGTCGTCCGCCTCGAGGGGTTCGAAGTCTTGGCCGAACGGGTGACCGTCGACGCGCGGGCGCACGCCGAACAGCTCACGCCGAACGCGGTGCAGGCGCTGGCCGACGCGGGACTAAGCGTCGACGAGCTGGGCGCCGTCGTCGTCGGCTGTGGCCCCGGACCGTTCACCGGGCTGCGGGTCGGGATGGCGACCGCCGCCGCCTACGGCCATGCCCTCGGTCTCCCCGTTTACGGCGTCTGCAGCCTCGACGCCATCGGGGTGGACACCGTCGGCGACGCGCTCGTGGTGACTGATGCCCGTCGTCGCGAGGTGTACTGGGCGCGCTACCGCGACGGTTTGCGCATCGACGGACCAGCCGTGTGCGCGCCCGCCGACGTCCCCGCGGGCGCCGAGGCCGTCGCGGGGTCGCCCGAGCATGCTGCGCTGTTCGACCTGCCGCGTCAGAAGCCGGTCTATCCAACGGTGTCGGGGCTGGTGCGCGCGGTGGCGGACTGGAACGCCGAGCCGGCGCCGCTGGTGCCGCTGTACCTGCGCCGACCGGACGCAAAACCCTCGGTGGCCAGGCGATGAGCATCGCCTACGGCCCCTTGAAACCGTCCGACGCGGCCAGGTGCGCCGAGTTGGAGTCCCAGCTGTTCGACGGCGACGACCCGTGGCCCGAGCGCGCCTTCCTCGCCGAGCTCGCCGCCAAACACATCCGCTACGTCGCCGCGCGCGCGCGGGTTGAATCGCCGGCTTCGCCAGCAGGTGACAAGCTCGTCGGCTACGCCGGCATCGCCCGCCTGGGCCGAAAGAAGCCCTACGAGTACGAGATTCACACCATCGGTGTCGACCCGGCGTACCAGGGTCAGGGCATCGGCAAGCGCATGCTGGCCGAGCTGCTCGACCACGCACAGGGCGGCACGGTGTTCCTCGAGGTCCGCACCGACAACGAGGCCGCGATCAAGATGTACGAGAGCTTCGGCTTCACCAACGTCGGACTGCGCAGACGCTATTACCGGGCCAGCGGCGCCGACGCCTATACGATGCGGCGAGACGCGACATGACGATCATCCTGGCCATCGAGAGCTCCTGCGACGAAACCGGCGTCGGCATCGCCGAATTGGGTGCCGACGGATCGGTGACGCTCCTTGCCGACGAGGTCGCCTCCAGCGTCGACGAACACGCCCGGTTCGGCGGCGTGGTTCCCGAGATCGCCTCGCGAGCGCACCTGGAGGCGTTGGGCCCGACGATGCGCCGCGCGCTGCGGGCGGCGGGGGTGGACAAGCCCGACATCGTCGCGGCGACGATCGGCCCGGGGCTGGCCGGCGCGCTGCTGGTGGGAGTGGCTGCGGCCAAAGCCTATTCGGCGGCGTGGCAGGTGCCGTTTTATGCCGTCAACCACCTGGGTGGGCACCTGGCCGCCGACGTCTACGACCACGGTCCGCTGCCGGAGAGCATCGGCCTGCTGGTCTCGGGCGGGCACACCAACCTGCTGCACGTGCGATCGCTGGGTGAGCCGATCGTCGAGCTCGGCAGCACGGTCGACGACGCCGCGGGGGAGGCCTACGACAAGGTGGCGCGGTTGTTGGGCCTGGGTTATCCCGGTGGCCGGGTGCTCGATGAGTTGGCCCGCGAGGGCGACCGGAACGCGATCGTGTTCCCCCGCGGCATGACCGGTCCGCGCGACGATCCGTACGCGTTCAGCTTCTCGGGGCTCAAGACCGCGGTCGCCCGGTACGTCGAAAGCCACCCGGAGGCGTCGACGGCGGATGTGGCGGCCGGATTCCAGGAGGCGGTCGCCGACGTGCTGACGCTCAAGGCGGTGCGGGCGGCCAAGGCGCTCGACGTCTCCACGCTGCTGATCGCCGGCGGGGTGGCGGCCAACTCGCGGCTGCGCGAACTGGCCGAGGAGCGGTGCGCCGCCAACGGGCTGACCCTGCGGATCCCGCGACCCCGTCTGTGCACGGACAACGGCGCGATGATCGCCTCGTTCGCGGCCCACCTGATCGCCGCGGGGGCGCGGCCGTCGCCGCTCGATGCGGTCAGCGACCCGGGCCTGCCCGTCGTGCAGGCACAAGTCGCCTGATCTTGTCGGGGCCCGACCTTGAGTGCTAGCACTCTCATGTATAGAGTGCTAGGTGGCAGGCGACCAATCCCTGCGCCGGCACCCGCGACGACGGTGCGTGGGCACGGACGCCATGCCGAACACCTGGTAACACCGAGATCCGGAACCCCGGATCGACACCCGAACTAGTGGAGGGCTCCATCGTGGCGAGCGTGAACATCAAGCCACTCGAGGACAAGATCCTCGTTCAGGCCAACGAGGCCGAGACCACGACCGCATCCGGTCTGGTCATCCCCGACACCGCCAAGGAGAAGCCGCAGGAAGGCACCGTCGTCGCAGTTGGCCCCGGCCGCTGGGATGAGGACGGCGAGAAGCGCATCCCGCTGGACGTATCCGAGGGCGACACCGTCATCTACAGCAAGTACGGCGGCACCGAGATCAAGTACAACGGCGAGGAGTACCTGATCCTCTCGGCACGCGACGTGCTGGCCGTCGTCAACAAGTAAGCACCCGTGTTCCGCCCCGGGAATCCCCGTCTATGCGGGTGATTTCCGGGGCGGCATGCGTCTGACAACCGAAAGACAGCTATGAGCAAGCAGATTGAGTTCAACGAAACTGCGCGCCGCGCAATGGAAGCCGGCGTAGACAAGCTGGCCGACGCGGTGCGGGTGACTCTCGGGCCGCGCGGCCGGAACGTGGTGCTGTCCAAGTCGTGGGGCGGGCCGACCGTCACCAACGACGGTGTGACGATCGCCCGCGAGATCGACCTGGAAGACCCCTTCGAGAACCTCGGCGCGCAGCTGGTGAAGTCGGTGGCCACCAAGACCAACGACGTCGCGGGCGACGGCACCACCACCGCGACCGTGCTGGCGCAGGCACTGGTCAAGGGCGGCCTGCGCAACGTGGCGGCGGGCGCCAACCCGATCGCGCTCGGTGCCGGCATCGCCAAGGCCGCCGACGCCGTGTCCGAGGCGCTGCTGGCCGCGGCCACGCCGGTGTCGGACAAGAACGCCATCGCCCAGGTCGCGACGGTCTCGTCCCGCGACGAGAAGGTCGGCGAGCTGGTCGGCGAGGCGATGACGAAGGTCGGCGCCGACGGCGTCGTCTCGGTCGAGGAGTCCTCGACGCTCGAGACCTACCTGGAGATGACCGACGGCGTCGGCTTCGACAAGGGTTACCTCTCGGCGTACTTCGTCACCGACTTCGACGCCCAGGAGGCGGTGCTCGAGGACGCGTACGTGCTGCTGCACCGCGAGAAGATCAGCTCGCTGCCTGACCTGCTTCCGCTCCTGGAGAAGGTCGCCGAGGCCGGGAAGCCGTTGCTGATCGTCGCCGAAGACGTTGAGGGCGAAGCGCTCTCGACGCTGGTGGTCAACGCGATCCGCAAGACGCTGAAGGCTGTGGCGGTCAAGGCGCCGTTCTTCGGCGACCGTCGCAAGGCGTTCCTCGAAGACCTCGCCATCGTCACCGGCGGGCAGGTCGTCAATCCCGATGTCGGCCTGGTGCTGCGCGAGGTGGGCCTCGAGGTGCTGGGCACCGCTCGGCGCGTGGTCGTCGACAAGGACAGCACCACGATCGTCGACGGCGGCGGCACCAAGGACGCCATCGAGGCGCGACAGGCGCAGCTGCGGGCCGAGATCGAGGCCTCCGATTCGGAGTGGGATCGCGAGAAGCTCGAGGAGCGGCTGGCCAAGCTGGCCGGCGGCGTCGCCGTCATCCAGGTGGGTGCCGCGACCGAGACCGACCTGAAGAAGCGCAAGGAAGCCGTGGAGGACGCGGTCGCGGCGGCCAAGGCGGCCGTCGAGGAGGGCGTCATCGCCGGTGGCGGCGCGGCGCTGCTCCAGACCCGCGGCGCGCTGGACGAGCTGCGCGACAGCCTCTCCGGCGACGAGCGCCTCGGCGTGGAGCTGTTCTCGGCAGCGCTCGGTGCTCCGCTGTACTGGATCGCCACCAACGCCGGCCTCGACGGCGCGGTCGTGGTGAACAAGGTCACCGAGTCGCCCGCAGGACACGGCTTCAACGCGGCGACGCTGTCGTTCGGTGATCTGGCGGCCGACGGTGTCGTCGACCCGGTCAAGGTCACGCGTTCGGCGGTGCTGAACGCGGCGTCGGTGGCCCGCATGGTGCTCACCACCGAGACCGCGGTCGTCGACAAGCCGGAGGAGCCGGAGGACGACGGCCACGGCCACGGACACGGCCATCACCACCATCACTGAGTAGCAACGAAATACCCCCGGCCGATCGGCCGGGGGTATTTTCGTTTCATGGGAAGGCCCACCCCGTATTGATATTCGGTCGTTGTTCCCCTGCCCGACGAAGACGAGATCGCGAGCGTTGTCGGCGACGGGTACGACCCCGATACGGCGCTCAATGTCATGAAGATGATGAGTGGCACCGGGGATTTCTTCCCCGCGTTGGCGGGCATGGTGCAGGCCGTCTTCGGTGAGCGCGACATCGACGCCAAGCACCGCGAGGTCATCATCCTGCGCGCCGGGGACCGCGATCTGGCAGACCTCGACAACGACTACCGGCTGTTGATCGCCGCCACCGATGAGCTTCTCCAGTCCGGCACGCTCACCGACGGCACCCTGCAGGGCCTGCTCGACGCGTTCGGGACGACCATCACGCGCAAGTACATCGCCACGATCGCCTGGTTCAGCCTGCTGAGCCTGTTCCTCAACGGCACCAGGGTCCCCCTGGAAACGACCGACAAGATCGGCACTCGCACTTCGCCTTTGGGCTGACATACCCCCGGTCGAATCGCTCCGACCGGGGGCCTTTCAGCGATTCCGCGTGAGCGCCGATCAGCCGGCCACTGCGGTCGCGTCGCGGTCACCGTTCAATTGCGCCAGCCCCGCGACGATTTCGGGCTTGTCGGACTGGAGGCTGTGGCGCCAGCCGACATTGCGCAGCGGATAGTGGTTGATGAGCACGAGGACCTCGTCGACGTTGGCGATGCCCGCATAAGCCCCGCTGATCGCGGACTCGATCCTGCGCACCAGTTGCCGATTGGCGTCCAGACTGGCGAGTTCCGGAACTTCGAGCGAACACACCGGACGCACCGGCTCGGCCTGCACGCGCCCGTCCTGCGCGACGTTCTCGTCTGTGTACTCCCGTAGCCATCCCCGGGTGTCGGGGAAGTGGTAGGCCGCGTCGAGCGCGTCATGAATTTCCTTGAGCATTTTCTGCTTGGCGTCTCGGCTCGCGCCGAAGGGCGCGTCGATGGTGAACACCGGCATCGGATTGCCTCCTTGGTGAGGGTTTGTCAGGGACACTTCGACAATACGACTAGATACTTGGAAAAACCAAGTTTTAACTCTGATTGTTGGATTACTGCTGGTAGCATGGGGTCGTGGTTGGGAAACGGAAGTACGAAGACGGATGCGCGGTCGCGCAAGCGCTGGACGTGATCGGCGAACGCTGGGCGCTGTTGGTCGTGCGCGACCTGCTGCTGGGTCCGAAGCGCTTCACCGACCTACTGGCCGGACTTCCGGGCGCGAGCTCCGATGTCGTCACGCAACGGCTACGGGACCTCAGTGAGGCGGGCGTCGTCCGCCGCCGGCGGCTTGCGCCCCCGGCGAACATCTGGGTGTACGAACTGACGCCCTGGGGCGCCGAGTTGGAGGACGTGATTCTCGGTCTTGCGGGCTGGGTCCATCAATCGCCGCGTATGCGCTATGACCTTCCGCTGAGCGCGGATTCGTTGATGCTGTCGCTCAAGATGCTGTTCGACGGCGCTGCGGCACAAGGTATTCGGCTGACGGCGGCCCTCCATATCGGCGACGAGCAGTTCTTTGCGCGCATCGACGACGGCGATCTGACCATCGCCCGTGCTGACGCCGACGAGCCGGATGTGACCCTCGCTACCGACTCGGCCACGCTGTTGTCGCTTGTGCGTGGCCAACAATCACTCGATGAGGCGATCGCGGCCGGCCAGTTGGACGCAACCGGCGTCCGGTCGACGGTCGAACGGTTCATGCGATTGTTCCCTGTGCCAGGCCAACCCGGCGCTCAGGCGTGAGGCGAATCCGTGCCCACGCCCGATCCTTTGGGTTTACGCTTTCGAGCACCTGACACGAGGTGGTGAGGACCTATGCCACGTCTGTTCCGCGCGGCGGCCGCGCTGATGGCCTGCACGGCCGCGGTCGCGACCGCGTCGCCGGCGGCTGCCGACCCGATGAACCCGATCCCGGGAAACGGGTTCTTTCTCGTGGGGCCCGATATCGCGCCGGGCGTCTACAACACCGGCGGTTCGGCGTCGACCTTTGCCGTCTATATCAATGACGTGCCGACCGAGGACTCGATGTGCGTGTGGTTCACCTACAGCACGCCGGATACCAACAAGGACAACGTCGTCGCGACCAACATGTCCGTCGGTCCGATGAACGCGAACATCAACTCGTCGGTGAAGGCCTTCGAGTCGCGAAACTGTCAGCCCTGGACCCGGCTCACCTGAGCGGTCGTTCTACGCGGCCTCGATGATGAGATCGGCTGCCCGCCAAGCCATTGCCATCGCCGGGCCGTTGAGGTTGCCCGACACCATCGTCGGCATCACCGAACAGTCGACGACGCGCAGGTTGTCGACCCCGCGCACACGCAGCGACCTGTCGACGACATCGTCGTCCGCCGGTCCCATCGCGCACGTTCCGATGGCGTGGTACCCGCAATAGCCCTCGTCGAGCCCGGCGTCGATGATCGCTTGATCGGTAACGACTTTCGCGCCCGGCTGGATCTCGGTGACCAGGTGTTCGGCGATCGGTGACTGGTCGAATAACCGGCGCATGGTGCGGAACAGTGCGACCCCCTTGTCCCGGTCGTGCGACGAGGTGAGATACCCGGGGTCGATGTCCAGCGGCGCTTGCGGATCGGCCGAGGTGATGCTGACCGACCCCTCACTGTCCGGGCGCAACACGTATCCGATCGCCTGAATCCCCGGTTCCCGCTCGACGGCCGCCGCCTCGCCCTGCTTGTACGGCGCCAGCGAGAACGGCGCCATCAGGACCTGCGCGTCCGGACGGTCCAACTCGGGTGACGTCTTGAAGAACCCGATGACGTCGAACGCCGGTCCGGCGAGCGGACCCCGCTTCGTCGCCAGATACCTTGCGGTGGTGAGTGCTTGGCGTGCCTTGGTGCTCAGAAGGCGGTTGTAGCCGATGTACCGGTTGAGCCGGAACTGGATGACGAAGCACCGGTGCTCCCGCATGCGGCGGCCGACGTTGGGGCTGTCCACCACGGTGTCGATTTTCAGACGGCGAAGCAACGACGAATCGCCGACACCGGAGAGCTGAAGCAACTTCGGCGTGGAGATGCTGCCGAGCGCCAGGATGACCTCGCGGCGGGCGGTGAAGTCCACCTCTGCGCCGCGACCGGTCGTCGCCTGGACCCCAACCGCCTTGTCGCCCTTGAAGTTCACGCGCTCGACAGTCGTATGGACGGCGACGTGTAGGTTGGGACGACGGGTGACCGGATGCAGGAACGCGTGCGCCGCGCTGACCCGGCGACCGTCCTTGATGGTGCGGGGCGCGGGTCCGATCCGTTCGCGGTCGCTGGCGTTGACGTCGTTTGTGGGCGACCATCCCAGGTTCTCCCCGGCCGCGATGACATCCGTACACAGTTGGGGTAAAGCGGTATCCACCGAGACGGCCAGCGGGCCTTCCGAACCCCGCATGGGATCGGGGCCGAGGCCGTGGTTTTCGATCGCGCGATAGACGGGCAGCATCTGGTCCCAGGACCAGGCCGGGTTTCCCAGCGCCGCCATCGCGTCGTAGTCGGGCGCGCCGCCGCGGTTGTAGACCATCCCGTTGACCGAACTCGACCCGCCGAGTGTCTTGCCCCGCACCCAGTGCTCGACGAGCTGGGAGGGCCCGGTCGGGCGGACGGGGAAGTGCCACGTGATCTTGGGATTGCCGAGGATCTTCCCGACGCCCTTCGGGATGCGGATCATCGGACTTCGATCCTTGCCCCCGGCCTCGACGAGCAGAACGCTCGTGCCCGGATCCTCGGAGAGTCGGTTGGCCAGGACGCATCCGGCCGAACCGGCGCCGACGATGATGTAGTCGAAAGTCTTCGAAGGCATCACTGTCAGGGTCGGCGCGGACGGGCGGCCGAGTCAAGGGATTTCCACCGGGTCCCCGAAAGGCCCCGTTTTGGCAAAGATCCGCGCCCCGGTATAACCTGGTCGCCGTGAACATCGCGGTGCGCGCCGGCTATTGGCGCTTTATCGAGGCTCCGGGCGGAGCCGATAAAGCGCAGCGCTAAGCACGCATCCACCCGGAGCCCAGGCAGTGACCACCAGGTCGCTGCCTTTCGTCATTAAAGGGCCCGGGTCGAACCGGGCGCCGCAACCTCGAGAAAGGCACCCGAGAACATGAACCTGGCGCAGACCGCCACCCCGCCCGCCACGTCCGATCGGCGGGTCCGCGGTTTCAGCGAGATCCCCAGCCCGCACGAAGTGCTCAGCGAGTTCCCGCTCGGTGCCCGGCGCGCCGAGCGGGTGGTGCGTGACCGGGAGGAGATCGCCGACATCCTCGCGGGGCGCGACGACCGACTGCTCGTGGTCGTCGGGCCGTGCTCGGTGCACGACCCGTCGGCGGCGCTGGATTACGCCAGCCGGCTGGTCAAGGTGGCCGACGAGGTCAGCGACCGGCTCAAGATCGTGATGCGGGTCTACTTCGAGAAGCCGCGCACCACGATCGGCTGGAAGGGCCTGATCAACGATCCGGGCATGGACGGCACCTTCGACGTCGCCCGCGGCCTGCGCATCGCCCGCCACCTGCTGCTCGACATCGTCGACATCGGCCTGCCCGTCGGGTGCGAGTTCCTCGAGCCCACCAGCCCGCAGTACATCGCCGACGCCGTCGCATGGGGCGCCATCGGCGCCCGCACCACCGAATCCCAGGTGCACCGCCAGCTGGCATCCGGGCTCTCGATGCCCGTCGGCTTCAAGAACGGCACCGACGGCAACATCCAGGTCGCCGTCGACGGCGTCAAGGCCGCCGCCGCCCCGCACGTCTTCTTCGGGATGGACGACCTCGGTCGCGGCGCGCTGGTGAACACCGTGGGCAACGAGGACTGCCACGTGATCCTGCGCGGCGGTACCAACGGGCCGAACTGCGACGCCGAGTCCGTGCAGGCGACGGCCGCCAAGCTGACCGCCGCCGGACTGCCGGGCCGCGTCGTGATCGACTGCAGCCACGCCAATTCCGGTAAGGATCACGTCCGCCAGGCGCAGGTCGCCTCGGAGGTGGCGCAACTGGTGCGGAACGGCCTGCCGGTCAGCGGTGTGATGCTCGAAAGCTTCCTCGTCGCCGGTGCCCAGGCCCCCGAAGCCCGCCCCCTGACCTACGGGCAGTCCGTGACCGACAAGTGCATGGACTGGCCGACGACGGACCAGGTGCTGCGGGAGCTGGCCGGCCGCGGCTAGCGGTCCGCAGCCGTCAGGAAGCCCGCCGGATGCCGCGCTTCAGCAAAAGCTCGCGCTCGGACTCCGACAGCCCGCCCCAGATGCCGTAGGGCTCGCCGACGGCAAGGGCGTGTGCGCGGCACTGGGCGATCACCGGGCACTTCCGGCACATCTCCTTCGCGCGCATCTCGCGTTGCGCACGGGCGCGGCCGCGTTCGCCGTCGGGATGAAAGAACATGGAGGAATCGACGCCTCGACAAAGCCCGGCCATCTGCCAATCCCAAATATCGGCATTGGGACCGGGCAGCTGCTGCGGTTGTGGCATTGGAAACCCCTCTCTACGCACCCATTTCGGAAACGAACGGATGAGTGAGTTCAAAACCGATTCGAGCTCAAGTCGCCGATGACCACTCGTGGAGACAAAGTATGGGCGCTCGCGAAATCCCGTCAATAGCCTGCACATGTGCTAATTGACATAACCGCAGGCCCAGAATTTACATCACGTTCATCATTGCGACCCACAAGCAACGAGAACGGTGCTACGCGAGCCGATAGTGGCCGACCGCGGAACGTATTTTTCCAGTTCGCGACAATTGTTGGTGAACGGGCAAATTCCAGCCGCTAACACGCAAGTAACATTGCGACCACCAACTGTTAACCATTGCGCGGGCCAATTGATACCGTCGCCACTCGATGTCCGCAGAGACCGTTCTCGCGAAGGCCGCATTCGGTGACGATCCCGGCCGCTGGCCGCTGCCCGCCGCCGTCACGCCCCACCAACTGTGGCTGCGCGCCGTCGCCGCCGGCGGACAGGGCCGCTACGCCAGCGCGCGGGTCGACTTGGCCGAGCTGTTCCGGGCCATCGGGCCGGAGCGCGCGTTGGCGCACAGCACCGAGGCGTCGTTCCTGCGTCAGCTCGGCTGGCACGCGCGGGCCCGGCGATGGGACGGGCGGGCATTGGCGCTCGCCGGGTCGGATGTCGAAGCGGCCGCCGACGCGTTGATCGGTCTGGCCGCCGACGCGTTGGGGGTGGGCCGGTTCGCCGCGGCCGCGCGTGCGCTCGATCGCGCCGCCGACCTGATGGCGGATTCACCGCAGCAGCGGCTGCGCGTGCGGCTGGGCTGGGTGTCGGCCGAACTCGCGATGGCGCGCGGGGAAGGCGCGGAGGCCGTCGGTCACGCGCGAGGCGCCGTCGACGCCGCGGCGGGTCTCGGCTCGGTGCGGCACGCGGTGAAGTCGGCGGTCGTGTTGGCCGCCGCGCGGTGCAGTGCGGGTGACCTCGACGGCGCGCGCTCGGTGGCCGATGCGGCGCTGGACGAGACGCAGCGCTTCGGAATGGTTCCGTTGCAATGGGCGTTGGCCTGCTTGCTGGCCGACATCGGCAGCGCCGAGCATCCGGCGCAGGACATGGTGGCGCTGCGCGATGCTTGTGCCGATACAGTGCGTCGACGGGGCGGCGTGTGGTCGGTGCGGTAACCGGGTCCACGCGGAAGTGAAAGTTATTGTTTAGCTGACCGACCTACCAAGCTCGGTCCTGTTCGTAACGTTGGAGAGATCGCCCACGATGACATTTTCGGGAGAACGTCTCGATGCTGTCGTTGCTGAGGCTGTGGCAGGGAACCGGGACGCGCTCCGGGAGGTGCTGGAGACCATTCGTCCGATCGTTGTTCGGTATTGCCGGGCGAGGGTGGGGGCGACAGAGCGCAGTGGCCTCTCAGCAGACGACGTTGCCCAGGAGGTTTGCTTGGCCGCCATCACGGCGCTGCCACGTTACAAGGATCAGGGACGCCCGTTCCTGGCCTTCGTGTACGGCATTGCCGCCCACAAGGTTGCTGACGCGCATCGCGCAGCAGCCAGGAATCGATCCGACCCGACCGATGTCGTGCCGGAGCGATACTCGCTGGACGCCGGACCCGAGCAGATGGCCCTCGACGCAGAGGGGTCGGCGCGGATGAACAAGCTCTTGGCCGTGCTTCCCGAGAAACAGCGCGAGATCCTGATCTTGCGCGTCGTCGTGGGGATGAGCGCCGAGGAGACCGCGGAGGCGGTCGGCAGCACGCCGGGCGCCGTGCGCGTCGCCCAACACCGCGCACTTGCGAAGTTGAAGTCCGAGATCGTCGCGACGGGGCGTGACTATGCCTGACTTCGGACGCTGGACTTCGAACGGGGGAGATCCCTCGCTCAACGAGATCAACCGCACCGATCGGTTCCTCGATTCGCTGGCCACCCAGCAGCCGGTGTACTCGACCGATCCCAGCGAGGCGGAACTCGCCCAGCTGCTCGCCGGCTGGCGCGACGAGATCCGCGGCGCGCCTCTGACCGCCACGGTCACGCCGCGCGACGCGGTGCTGGCGCTCGACCGGGCCGCGGCGTCGCGGCGCCGCACGCGCACGTCCTTGGCGGTCGTGGGGTCCGCCGCGGCCGCGGTGTTGTGCATCGGCGGCTTCGGTGCGGTGGTGGCTGGCTCGGGCCCGGGCGACTCGCTGTACGGACTGCGCACGATGCTGTTCGGCGAGCGCCAGGACACACGCGACGACGCGGTCGTGCTCGCCGCGCAGACGGAGATGGCCCAGGTGCAGCAGCTGATCGACCAGGGGGATTGGCAAGCCGCACAGGACAAGCTGCAGACGCTGACGACCACCGTTGCGACGGTCAACGACACGCAGCGCAAGGAACAGCTGGTCACCCAGTGGCAGGAACTGACCGTGAAGGTCGAGGCGCAGGACCCGGCCGCGACCATCCCGCCGGGCGCTCCGCCGCCGACCTTCCCCGAGGTCGTCGTGCTCACCCCGGGTGAGGGGACGACGTCGTCGGAAACAACTCCGCCGTCAGAGACCACGTCGCCGTCCGAGACGACGCCGCCGTCGGACACGACCTCGCCTTCGGATACGACCTCGCCGTCAACGCCGTCATCGCCGTCACCATCGTCCCCATTGCCGACGACGACGTCGGTGCCGGGAAGCCAGTTACCGCAACCGACTTCGGTGCCGAACACCACGCTGCCGACCACCGCGTTGCCGACACTGAGCGCCACCCCGCAGCCAACGGCGCTGCCGACACCGACGGCCACGCCGCAACCAACCGCGACGCCGACGGCGGCACCGCAACCGACGCCGTCGGCGAGCGCACCGCTACCGACTCCGACCACACAAGTTGAGATTCCGACGCCGTCGTCAGTGGTCGAGCAGCAAGAGGACGAGCAACCGTCGGCCGAGCCGACGGTCAGGCAACCGGCATCCCCGCCCAAGACGGCGGCCACGACGGTGACCGTGCCGGACGCGGTCGAGGAATCGGGCTAGCTCAGCGGTAGCCGTCGGATTCCGACGCCGCCTCGTTCAGCGAAGCGTCGGCGTAGCCGCGGCAGTAATCCCACGTGACGTAGGCGTCGGGTTCGGGATCATAGGCGGGCTCGTGCGGCCGCACCGTGCCGTCGACCAACAGCTGCAGAAGGTTGGCCCGCAGCATGTCCCAGTCGTGGTAGTGGTCCTGCTGGCATTCGTCGCAGCACACGACCAGGCCACGGATCCCCCTGTGCGCCAGGAGCGCCTCGTACACCGCCAGATCGGCGAGATCGGCCTCGACCGCGGTCCGCTCCTGTGGGTCCAGCGGTTGGCCTGGCTCGAGCGCGTCGAGGGCAGCCGAAGGATCGCACGGGTCATCGGCGAACGGGTCCGGTGGCAAACCCGGTGGCAGGTGGTCACGCACGAGTCCACCCTACGCAGCGGGGCGGGGATCGCGCTAGCCGTCACGCCGTCTCGGCACGTGAGACCGGGATGCCGGCGGGCAGCCGATAGGATGGTTCTTTAGCTCGACGACTGTGTTCGGCTGCGTTTGTATCTGGAGGCCCCCACCATGTCGATCGCCGAAAGCAGCATCCCCATCGCGGTGCCGGTGCCGACCGGCGGGGATGACCCGACGAAAGTCGCCATGCTCGGCTTGACCTTCGACGACGTGCTGCTGCTGCCCGCCGCCTCCGAGGTGGTGCCCGCGACCGCCGACACCTCGAGCCAGCTGACCAAGAGGATCCGGCTCAAGGTGCCGCTGGTGAGTTCGGCGATGGACACCGTCACCGAGTCGCGCATGGCGATCGCGATGGCGCGCGCCGGCGGCATGGGTGTGCTGCACCGCAACCTCCCGGTGGCCGAACAAGCCGGTCAGGTGGAGACGGTCAAGCGGTCCGAGGCCGGGATGGTCACCGACCCGGTGACGTGCTCGCCGGACAACACGCTGGCCGAGGTCGACGCGATGTGTGCGCGGTTCCGCATCTCGGGGCTGCCGGTGGTCGACGACACAGGCGAGCTGGTCGGCATCATCACCAACCGCGACATGCGCTTCGAGGTGGACCAGTCCAAGCCGGTCTCCGAGGTGATGACCAAGGCGCCGCTGATCACCGCACGCGAGGGCGTGTCGGCCGAGGCGGCGCTAGGACTGCTGCGCCGCAACAAGATCGAGAAGCTTCCGATCGTCGACGGGCACGGCAAGCTCACCGGGCTGATCACGGTCAAGGACTTCGTCAAGACCGAACAGTTCCCGCTGTCCACCAAGGACAAGGACGGCAGGCTGTTGGTCGGCGCGGCCGTCGGCGTCGGTGACGACGCGTGGACGCGCGCGATGACGCTGGTCGACGCCGGCGTCGACGTCCTGGTCGTGGACACCGCGCACGCGCACAACCGCGGCGTGCTGGACATGGTGAGCCGGGTCAAGGCCGCCGTGGGTGAGCGGGTCGAGGTAGTCGGCGGCAACGTCGCGACGCGGGCGGCTGCGGCGGCCCTCGTTCAGGCCGGCGCCGACGCGGTGAAGGTCGGCGTCGGACCCGGCTCGATCTGCACCACCCGCGTGGTGGCCGGCGTCGGTGCACCGCAGATCACCGCGATCTTAGAAGCGGTAGCGGCCTGTCGTCCGTATGGCGTGCCGGTCATCGCCGACGGCGGGTTGCAGTACTCCGGCGACATCGCCAAGGCCCTGGCGGCGGGTGCGTCGACCGCGATGCTCGGCTCGCTGCTGGCGGGCACCGCCGAGTCGCCCGGCGAGCTGATCTTCGTCAACGGCAAGCAGTTCAAGAGCTATCGCGGCATGGGCTCGCTGGGCGCCATGCAGGGCCGTGGTGCGGCCGGGTCGGTGCGCGGCTCGTACTCCAAGGACCGCTATTTCCAGGACGACGTGCTCAGCGAGGACAAGCTCGTGCCCGAAGGCATCGAGGGACGGGTGCCGTTCCGGGGTCCGCTGGGGACGGTGATCCACCAGCTCACCGGCGGATTGCGCGCAGCCATGGGCTACACCGGGTCGGCGACCATCGAACAGCTGCAGCAGGCGCAGTTCGTCCAGATCACCGCTGCCGGGCTCAAGGAGAGCCATCCGCACGACATCACCATGACCGTCGAGGCCCCGAACTACTACACCCGCTAAGGAGAACTGGGCCGTGCGCGACATGGTTGAGATCGGCATGGGCAGAACCGCCCGCCGCACATATGAACTCGATGACATCAACATCGTCCCGTCGCGGCGCACCCGGTCGTCGCAGGACGTCTCGACCGCCTGGCAACTCGACGCCTACCGGTTCGAGATCCCGGTCGTCGCGCATCCCACCGATGCGCTCGTATCCCCGGAATTCGCAATAGAAATGGGCCGGCTCGGCGGGCTGGCCGTCCTCAACGGCGAAGGCCTGATCGGTCGGCACGCCGACGTCGAAGCCAAGATCGCCCAGGTCGTCGAGGCGGCCGAAAAAGAGCCGGAACCGTCGGCGGCGGTCCGGCTCCTGCAGCAGCTGCACGCCGCGCCGCTGGACCCTGATCTGCTGGGAGCGGCCGTCGCGCGGATCCGCGAGGCAGGCGTGACGACGGCCGTGCGGGTCAGCCCCCAGAACGCCCAGGCGTTGACTCCCACGCTGCTCTCCGCGGGCATCGACCTGCTCGTCATCCAGGGCACAATCATCTCCGCCGAGCGCGTGGCCTCCAACGGCGAGCCTCTGAACCTCAAGACCTTCATCTCCGAGCTCGACGTGCCCGTCGTCGCCGGCGGCGTCCTCGACCATCGCACCGCGCTACACCTGATGCGCACCGGTGCTGCCGGCGTCATCGTTGGCTACGGCTCCACCAGCGGCGTGACCACCAGCGACGAGGTCCTGGGCATCAGCGTGCCGATGGCCACCGCGATCGCCGACGCGGCCGCCGCCCGCCGCGAGTACCTCGACGAGACGGGCGGGCGCTATGTGCACGTCCTCGCCGACGGCGACATGCACACCTCCGGTGACCTGGCCAAGGCCATCGCGTGCGGTGCGGATGCGGTGGTGCTCGGGACGCCGCTGGCGACGTCGGCCGAAGCGCTGGGCGGCGGCTGGTTCTGGCCCGCCGCCGCGGCCCATCCGTCCCTGCCGCGCGGTGCGTTCCTCCAGGTGGCGGTCGGTGAACGCCCGGCGCTGCAGCAGGTCCTGACCGGCCCGTCCGACGATCCGTTCGGCTCGCTGAACCTGGTCGGCGGGCTGCGCCGCTCGATGGCCAAGGCGGGGTACTGCGACCTCAAGGAGTTCCAGAAGGTCGGCCTGGCCGTCGGGAGCTGAGCGTCCGCGCATACGCTGGACGAGGTGTTCTTCTTCCTCTTCAGCTACGGCACCAAACAACAACATCTCGGTGCGGGAGAGGTCCGAACCTGCCCGCGCTGCCACAACACCACGCAGTGGTCGCGGGTCCGCGAGTTCAAGCAGTTCTCGCTGTTCTTCATCCCGGTAGCACGGTGGAACCGCCGCGTCTTCGAGGTCTGCGGCATCTGCGGCACCGCCGTCGCCGTGTGAGCGGCTAGGAGGTTACCCCTCGGTAACGTCATACTGGACGGATGGAACCTGACTACGACGTCCTGGTGATCGGTTCGGGGTTCGGCGGCAGCGTCACCGCGCTGCGGCTCACCGAGAAGGGCTATCGCGTCGGCGTGCTCGAGGCGGGCCGACGGTACGCCGACGAAGACTTCGCCAAGACCTCGTGGAACCTGCGCAAGTTCCTGTGGGCGCCGCAGCTCGGCATGTACGGCATCCAGCGGATCCACCTGCTGCGCAACGTCATGATCCTGGCCGGCGCGGGGGTGGGAGGCGGCTCCCTGAACTACGCCAACACGCTTTACGTGCCGCCCGACCCGTTTTTCAACGACCCGCAGTGGAAGCACATCACCGACTGGCGCGCGGAGCTGATGCCGCACTACGACCAGGCGCAGCGCATGCTGGGCGTCGTCACCAACCCGACGTTCACCGATGCCGACCGCGTCGTCAAAGAGGTTGCCGAGGAGATGGGCGTCGGCGATACCTTCGTGCCGACGCCGGTGGGCGTCTTCTTCGGACCCGACGGCACGAAGGTGCCCGGCAAGACGGTGGCCGACCCGTACTTCGGCGGTGTCGGACCGGCCCGCAAGGGCTGCATCGAGGTCGGTCAATGTATGACCGGTTGCCGGCACAACGGCAAGAACACGCTGGTCAAAAACTACTTGTACCTGGCCGAGAAGTTCGGCACCGAGATCCACCCGATGACCACGGTCGCCGGCTTCGAGCAGCGCCCGGACGGTTTGTGGAACGTGCACACCGTCCGCACGGGCCGCTGGGTGCGCAAACGCAAACGCACCTTCACCGCGTCGCATGTGGTGCTGGCGGCCGGCACCTACGGCACGCAGCGCCTGCTGTTCAAGATGCGCGACAAGGGCAAGCTGCCGAACCTCTCTGACAAGCTCGGCGTGCTGACGCGCACCAACTCCGAATCCATCGTCGGCGCAGGCAGATTCGAGGTCTCCGACGACCTCGACCTGACGCACGGCGTGGCGATCACGTCGTCGATCCATCCCACCCCGGACACCCACATCGAACCGGTGCGCTACGGCAAGGGCTCGAACGCCATGGGTCTGCTGCAGACGTTGATGACCGACGGTGACGGCCCCGAAGGCACCGACGTTCCGCGGTGGAAGCAACTGTTCCTCAACGCCCGAGAGGATCCCCGCGGCACGCTGCGCCTGCTCAACGTCCGGCGGTGGAGCGAGCGCACGTTGATCGCGCTGGTCATGCAGCACATCGACAATTCGATCACCACGTACACCAAGCGCAACAGGTTCGGGATCAGGCGCTTCCTGAGCAAACAGGGCCACGGGGCGCCCAACCCGACGTGGATCCCGGTCGGCAACCGGGTAACCCGGCGCATCGCCGAGAAGATCGACGGCGTCGCGGGCGGTACCTGGGGCGAGCTGTTCAACATCCCGCTGACCGCGCACTTCCTCGGCGGGGCGGCCATCGGTGACGACGCTCAACACGGCGTGATCGACCCGTATCACCGGGTGTACGGCTATCCGACGCTCTCGGTGCACGACGGCGCGGCGATCTCGGCGAATCTCGGTGTCAATCCGTCGCTTTCGATCACCGCCCAGGCCGAGCGCGCCGCATCGTTGTGGCCGAACAAGGGTGAGCAGGACCTGCGGCCCGAGCAGGGCCGGCCGTACCGCCGGTTGGAGCCTGTCGCGCCGCAGAACCCGGTCGTGCCCGCCCACGCACCGGCGGCACTTCGATGGGTGCCTATCGAACCGCTGGTTAAAGATCGTCAAATCGGGTAACTGACATTCGCTTACGGGGGGCTGCGCGTATATCGAGGGAGGGGTCGCCGATGCGGACGGCTTATCAAGAGCAACTGGCCGCACTGAGCGCCCAGCTCGGCGAGATGTGCGGCCTGGCGATCACCGCGCTGGAGCGCGCGACCCAGGCCCTGCTCGGCGCCGACCTGTCGCTCGCGGAGCAGGTCATCGCCGACCACGAGCACATCATCGCGCTCAACCGGCGCGTCGAAGAGGCCGCGCTGCGGATCCTCGCGCTGCAGCAACCCGTCGCGAGCGATCTGCGCACCGTGGTCGGCTCCATCCACATCGCGGCGGACATCGACCGGATGGGTGCGTTGGCGGCCCACGTCGCCGGAATCTCGCGGCTGCGGCACCCGGATTGCGCACTACCCGCCGACGTGCGCGCGAGCTTCGCCGAGATGGGTGCGCGGGCGGTGCAGCTCGCGAAAACGGCGCAGGAGGTGCTGCTGTCGCGTGATCCCGACAAGGCGGCGCGGCTGCGCGACGAGGACGACGCCGTCGACGCCGAGCACCGGCACCTGTTCACGCTGCTGATCGACCACAAGTGGCAGGACGGCGTGTGTTCGGCCGTGGACGTCGCACTGCTCGGCCGCTACTACGAACGGTTCGCCGACCACGCCGTCGAGATCGGCAAGCGGGTGGTGTTCGAGGCGACCGGCGGGCTGCCCAGCCACAAGCAGATCGGCTAGCCGGTACCGGCTAGCGGTAAGAGCGACGTCGGAAAAGACGCCCGGGCGGATGCCCGTCAGCGTCGATGACCGCCGACACACCCGTCGGGGATGGTTTTCATACCAATCCATCACGACAGGGGTGATTCCGATGACCGACCAGAAGACCGTCCACGAGGTGACCTTCGATCTACTCCGCAAGCTCGGGCTGACAACAGTTTTCGGCAATCCGGGCTCGACCGAGCAGACGTTTCTGCAGAACTTTCCCGACGATTTCGAATACGTGCTGGCGTTGCAGGAAGCCTCGGCGGTCGCCATGGCCGACGCGTTCTCCCAGGCCACCGGCAAGCCGGCCCTGGTGAACCTGCACACCGCCGCGGGCACCGGCAACGGGATCGGCAGCCTGGTGGCGGCCTACCGGGCCAACACCCCGCTGATCATCACCGCCGGACAGCAGACCCGCGAGATGTCGATCGTCGACCCGTATCTGAACAACCCGGACGCCACCGAGATGCCCAAGCCGTGGGTCAAGTGGTCCTACGAACCGGCCCGTGCCGAGGACGTGCCCGCCGCGTTCATGCAGGCGTACGCGATGGCCATGCAGGCGCCGAAAGGCCCGGTCTTCCTGTCGATTCCGCTCGACGACTGGGACAAGCCCGCGCTGGGGCCCGCCGTCGTCAGGAGCGTCGCCGAGCGCGTCGCGCCGGACGCCGCACGGTTGGCGGGGTTCGCCGAACGGATCAGCGCCGCCGAGCGACCGATGCTGGTGCTCGGCCCCGAGGTGGACCGCGCCGGCGGGTGGGACGCCGGTATCGCGTTCGCCGAGAAGCTGCGGGCCCCGGTCTACGGCAGTGCGCTGTCGGACAGGGTCTCGTTCCCGGAGGACCACCCGCTGTACGCCGGGCCGCTCGGGATGACGATCGCGGACGTCGAACAGATGGTGCGCGGCCACGATCTGGTCATCGTGATCGGTGCGCAGGTGTTCCGCTACTACCCGTACGTGGCGGGGGAGTACCTGCCCGAGGGCAGCCAGTTGCTGCAGATCACCTCCGACCCGCATATGGCCGGCGTCGCTCCGGTGGGCGACAGCCTGATCGGTGACGTCACCGTCGCGCTGGAACAGCTGACCGAGCTGATCCGGGTGCCGCCGATCGCGAACCGCCGGGGCCGCTGGTCCGAAACCGCGTGTCCGAGGGGCCTTGTGAGGCACCGATGACGTCCAACGCGGTCTACGAGACGCTGAGCACCGTCAAGCCCGATGACGCCGTGGTCGTCATGGAGTCGACGTCGACGATGCCGGACCTGTTCAACTGGTTGCCCACCACGCGGTCGGGGAGCTTCTTCGCGACCGGCAGCGGCGGCATCGGCTGGGGCCTGCCCGCCGCGGTGGGACTCGCGCTCGGCGACCGCGCCCGCGGCGTCAAGCGCCCGATCGTCGCCACCATCGGCGACGGCTCGTTCCAGTACTCCATCCAGGCGCTGTGGACCGCCGCGCAGCACAAGCTGCCGGTCGTGTTCGTGGTGCTGCGCAACGGCGAGTACGCGATCCTGAAGTCGTTCGCGCTGCTCGAGAAGACGCCGCACGTGCCGGGCCTCGACCTGCCAGGGCTTGACATCGCCTCGGTGGCAACCGGTTTCGGATGCAAAGCGGTCGACGTCACCAGCACCGACATGCTGGCCGACGAGTTCAAGACCGCGCTCGACGCCGACGGACCGACCGTGCTCGTCGTGCCCACCATCCCCCAACTGCCCCGCTTGGGCTGAGTCCGGAAAGGACACTTCGATGCCCGTCTACACCTGCACCACCGCCGAGGGCACCCTCGGCACCGATGCCAAGGCCGCCTTGGCCGCCGAGATCACGACGATCCACTCCGACGTCAACCACGTGCCGAGCACGTACGTCAACGTCGTGTTCAACGAATTGCCCGCCGAGAACGTCTACACCGACGCCGAGCCCGCCCGGCCGTTGATCATCAACGGTTGGGTGCGCTCCGGTCATCCGGACGACGAGACAAGCCGGTTAGTGGCCGAGATCGCCGATGCGACAACGCGAATCACCGGCATTCCGCCGGCGCGCGTGCTCGTCATCATCGGTAACAGTCCCGCCCGCTTTGCGATCGAGGGCGGCCGCGTCCTTCCCGACCCCGGTCAGGAGCAGGCGTGGCTGGCGGCCGGCAGCGTGACCTAGGTCGGGCGCCTGCGCACCGGCTCGCGCAGCGGCGGTTGGACAGGTGTCGGCAGCAGAGGCTCGCACCAGCGGACCGGCACGGTGGTCGGCTCCCGAGCGGTGATCTGCAGATCCTCGCCACCATGGCGGAGCAGCAGCTCACCCTCGGGGCCGTCGCGCAGCGTGTAGGTGACGTCCTTGTGGTTGGCGTCGACGGTCAGCCGGAAGTTCCTCCAGCGCAACCGGAACCGCAGCCGGGAGATCCCGTCCGGCAGGCGGGGATTGAGCTCGAGCACCCCTTCGTCGTCACGCAAACCGCCGAAGCCCGCCACCAGCGCGGTCCACGCCCCGGCCAGCGACGCCATGTGCAGGCCGTCGCGGGTGTTGTGGTGCAGATCGCGCAGGTCGATCATCGCCGCCTCGTAGGCGTAGTCGTGGGCGAGCTCGAGATGGCCGACCTCGGCGCACATCACCGCCTGCGTACACGCCGACAGTGACGAGTCCCGCGTGGTGCGACGCTCGTAGTAGTCGACGTTGCGGGCCTTCTGTTCGGCGGTGAACGCGTGGCCCTGCCAGTGCATGGCCAGCACCAGGTCGGCCTGCTTGACCACCTGCGACGGGTAGAGCCGCACGTACGGCTCATTCAGCAGCAGAGGGTAGATCGGATTGGCGGTGAAGTCCCACTCGCGCAACGTCGTGAAGCCCTCGCACTGTGGGTGCACTCCGAGTTCCTCGTCGAACGGGATGTTGGCGGTGTCGGCGGCGTGGCGCCACGCGGCCATCTCCTCGGTGGAGACGCCGACCGCCTGGGCGGCGTCGACGTTGCGCGCGCAGGCGTCGGCGGCCGCCCGAAGATTCGCCGCCGCCATCAGGTTCGTGAACACGTTGTCGCGCACGATCGCGGTGTACTCGTCCGGTCCCGTGACCCCGTCGACGTGCCACACCCCGTGACGATCGTGATGTCCCAGCGACGTCCACAATCGCGCGGTGTCGATTAGCACCTGCAGGCCGCACTCCGACTCGAGCGAGTGATCGCCCGTGGCGACGCGGTAGCGCTCGAACGCCATCGCGATGGTGGCGTTGATGTGAAACGCCGCCGTGCCCGCCGGCCAGTAGGCCGAGCACTCCTCGCCGCGGATCGTGCGCCACGGGTACGCGGCGCCGTCGAGGTCCAGCTGCGTGGCCCGCTCCCTGGCCAGCGGCAGAATCGATGCGCGCCAACGCAATGCGTCGGCCGCCGCGGAGGGTTGGGTGTATGTCAGCACCGGCAGCACGAAACCCTCGGTGTCCCAGAAGGCGTGGCCGTCATAACCCGTTCCGGTCAGGCCCTTGCTGGGGATCGCGCGGCGCTCGGCGCGCGCGCTGGCCTGCAGCACGTGGAAGAGCCCGAACCGCACGGCCTGCTGGCAGTCGGGATCGCCCTCCACCTCGACGTCCGCACCGTCCCAGAAATCGTCGAGGTAGGCGCGCTGCGCGTCGAGCAGGCCCTGCCAGCCGGTGTAGCGCGCGCTGCTGAGCGCGGCCGCCGCCTGGTCGCGCAGCGCCGGGCGGGAGCGCAGGCTCGACCATCCGTATGCGAGGTACTTGACGATCCGCAATCGCTGACCGGGGCGCAGCCCGCAGATGATCGTCGTGTTGGCCCAGTCGACGCCCGCCCCGGTCTCGACCTCGACCCGGCCCGGTACCTCGATGTCATGGTCCATGGCCGCGGCCATCATCAGATTGCTTTCGCGGGTGCGGTGCAAAAGTATCGCGCCGTGCTCGGAATGTTCGTGCTGCACCGGCTCCAACGGCTTCTCCAGCACGGCCGACACCCGCGGGTCCTTGGTCGACGGCGGCAACTCCTCGTTGGCCACCAGTTCGGATTGCACGGTGACGCGCACGAACTCGTCCTGTGCCTCGACGACGTACTCGATGGCCGCGCAACTGCGCTGCGTGAGCGAAACCACCCGGGTCGAAACGACTTTGATCTTCTTGCCGGCCGGTGAACGCCAGCACGCGGTGCGCCTGAGCGTGCCCGCCCGAAGATCGAGAACGCGTTCGTGGTCGAGCAGTTCACCATAACGCACGTCGAAGGGTTCATCGTCGACAAGCAGCCGAATCAGCTTGCCGTTGGTGACGTTGACGACCGTCTGCCCATCCTCGGGGTAGCCGTAGCCCGCTTCCGCATAGGGCAGGGGACGAACCTCGTAGAACGAGTTCAGATACGTACCGGGAAACCCGTGCGGCTCACCTTCGTCGAGGTTTCCGCGCAGGCCGATGTGCCCGTTGGACAACGCGAACAACGACTCCGACTGCGCGAGGATGCCGAGGTCGAGCGACTTCTCGCGGACCTGCCAGGGTTCCACGGGGTAGATGTCGTCGTGCAGGCTCATGTGAGCAGCTCGGCGAGATCGGACACCACGATGTCAGCGCCGTTGCGCCGCAACGCTTCCGCCTGGCCGACCCGGTCGACTCCGACCACAACTCCGAAGCCGCCGGCCCGTCCCGCGGCGACCCCGGAGAGCGCGTCTTCGAACACGGCGCCGTGGTCGGGCTCGACGCCGAGAAGTTCGGCGGCGCGCAGGAACGAGTCGGGCGCGGGCTTGCCCGCGATGTTCTCCTCACGCAACACGACCCCGTCCACCCGGTGCTCGACGAACCGGGCCAGCCCGGTCAACTCGAGGACCTCGCGGGTGTTGGCACTCGAGGACACGACCGCTATGCCCAGGCCCGCGTTCGCCACCGCCTCCAGATAGCGGCGCGAACCCTCGAACACCTCCACGCCGTCGGTCCGCAGGATCTGTTGGAACATCTCGTTCTTCGCGTTGCCCAAGCCGTGGACGGTCTCGTCTGTCGGCGGGTCGTCGGGACCGCCGTCGGGCAACTCGATGTCCCGGCTGGCGAGGAAGGACCGCACCCCGTCCTCACGCTTCTTGCCGTCCACATACGTCAGGTAGTCGGTTTGCGAGTCGAACGGCGTGAACGCCTCACCGGTGCGCTCCGCTCGTCGTCGCAGGAAGTCGTCGAACATCGCCTTCCACGCCTTCTTGTGCACGCTCGCGGTGTCCGTCAGCACGCCGTCGAGGTCGAACAGCGCAGCGCGGATTCCTGCGGGTAGACCTAGCTCTCCGGTTTCAGGCACACATCACCCATTCCCGTTATCGCGCGCGAACATACCAACTTACTGCACGATCGGAATTTGACGCATACGGCAAACAATTGACTTATATTGAGCGGGCTTGTCGGCCCGACAGGGTGCTACTCGAGAAAAGGGACACCATGACCTATCCGCCTCAGCCTCCGCCGCCTCCGCCTCAGGGTTATGGCCCACCGCCCGGTGGTGTGCCCGCCCAGCAGCCGGACAGCAACCTCGTATGGGGCATTCTCGTTACGGTGTTGTGCTGCTTGCCGTTTGGCATCGTGTCGATCATCAACGCCAGCAAGGTCTCCGGGCTGTGGTCATCGGGTCAGTACGCGCAGGCGCAGAAGGCTTCCGAGGATGCCAAGAAGTGGGCGATCTGGGGCGCGATCGCCGGTGCGATCGTCATCGTCATCTATCTCATCATCGGGGTGGCGGGCGGCGGCCTGGCCTACATGTGACGTATGTGCATGTGACGTACCTGCGCCCGCTCACCGCACCGCTGGCGGTCGCCGCCGCCGCGGTCGGCGGGTGCGCGGCGATCTGGCTGGCGGATCCCACCGTGCCCGGCGGGATCCTGCCCGTCTGCCCGACCAAGGCGCTGCTCGGCATCGACTGTCCCGGATGCGGCAGCCTGCGGATGATCTACTCGCTGCTACACCTCGACGTGCTGGCAGCGGTCCGGTACAACGCGCTCGGCGTGGTAGCGCTGGTGTTCCTGCTGTGGGCGTACGGGGCCTGGGTCTACGGGTCGCTGGCGGAGCGGCGGGTCCGCAGTTGGCAGCACCTGCGGTGGTCGGCTCCGGTGTCCGTGGTGGTCACCGTGGCGTGGTTCGTGCTGCGTAACTTGCCGTTTGAGCCGTTCACCGCGCTGCACGTCTGACGTCGGCGTGGCCAACTAGACTGACCGCGTGACATCAGGATCTCCCCGGCCCGTGCTGGTTGTCGATTTCGGAGCGCAGTACGCACAGTTGATCGCCCGGCGGGTCCGCGAGGCGCGGGTGTTCTCCGA
Organism: Mycolicibacterium celeriflavum; assembly: GCA_050205545.1. GTDB lineage: Bacteria > Actinomycetota > Actinomycetes > Mycobacteriales > Mycobacteriaceae > Mycobacterium > Mycobacterium celeriflavum_A. The sequence goes on along the minus strand of JBNMQV010000001.1, from coordinate 84,020 downwards.
GGTGATTCCGCACACCGCCAGCGTCGAGGAGATCAAGGCCCGCGATCCCCAGGCCCTCGTGCTCTCCGGCGGCCCGGCCAGTGTCTACGAGGAGGGCGCCCCGCAGCTGAACCCGGAGCTTTTCGACCTGGACGTTCCGGTGTTCGGGATCTGCTACGGCTTCCAGGCCATGGCACAGGTGCTCGGCGGAACCGTCGCGCGTACCGGAACCCGTGAGTACGGCCGCACGGAACTGAAAGTCACTGGCGGAGAACTACATTCGGATCTTCCATCCACCCAGCCGGTGTGGATGAGCCACGGCGACGCCGTCACCGAGGCCCCCGACGGTTTCGAGGTGGTGGCGACCAGCGGCGGTGCACCGGTCGCGGCGTTCGAACATCGCGGCCGTCGACTGGCCGGTGTGCAGTACCACCCGGAGGTCATGCACACCCCGCACGGCCAGCAGATCCTGAGCCGCTTCCTGCACGAGTTCGCGGGCATCGATTCGACGTGGACGCCGGCCAACATCGCCGACGCGCTCGTCGAGCAGGTGCGCGAGCAGATCGGCGAGGGGCGGGCCATCTGCGGCCTGTCCGGCGGGGTCGACTCCGCGGTCGCGGCGGCGCTCGTGCAGCGCGCCATCGGCGACCGGTTGACATGCGTGTTCGTCGACCACGGCCTGTTGCGGGCGGGGGAGCGGGCGCAGGTGCAGCGCGACTTCGTCGCCGCCACGCACGCCAACCTGGTCACCGTCGACGTCGCCGACCGGTTCCTCGAGGCGTTGACCGGGGTGACCAACCCCGAGGGCAAGCGCAAGATCATCGGTCGCGAGTTCATCCGGGCGTTCGAAGGCGCGGTGCGCGAACTCGTCGAGGGTGGTGGACCCGAGGTCGAGTTCCTGGTGCAGGGGACGCTGTATCCCGACGTGGTGGAGTCCGGTGGAGGGTCGGGCACCGCGAACATCAAGAGCCACCACAACGTCGGCGGCCTGCCCGACGACCTGAAGTTCAAACTGGTCGAGCCGCTGAGGCTGTTGTTCAAGGACGAGGTCCGCGCGGTGGGCCGGGAACTCGGTCTTCCCGAGGAAATCGTTGCGCGTCAACCATTTCCGGGTCCGGGGCTGGGCATCCGGATCGTCGGCGAGGTCACGGCAGCGCGGCTGGAGACGCTGCGTCGCGCCGATGCCATCGCGCGTGAGGAATTGACCGCCGCCGGGCTCGACAGCCAGATCTGGCAGTGTCCGGTCGTGCTGCTGGCCGACATCCGCTCGGTGGGTGTGCAGGGCGACGGCCGGACCTACGGGCATCCGATCGTGCTGCGCCCGGTGTCCAGTGAGGACGCCATGACCGCCGACTGGACGCGCGTGCCGTACGACGTTCTCGAACGCATCTCGACCCGGATCACCAACGAGGTGGCCGAGGTCAACCGGGTGGTGCTGGACGTGACGAGCAAGCCGCCCGGCACCATCGAGTGGGAGTAGTTCTCCCCTCGTTTCTCCGCCTCTGAATCGACCGAACCCGCTTGACGCTGTCGGTGGGTGGGTGTTTACTCGGCATATCGAACAAACGTTCGAAAAACTATTGAGTCAGACGATGCAGGAGGTGCAGTTGTGACAGCTGCCGTGAACCTGGATCAGCGTCAGCTTACCCGCGCTGAACAGGTGGAACACCTGCGTCGCAAGATCGCGGCGGTGTCCAGCAAGGTGGGTGCGGGCCGGCGCGGAGCCGCATCGAACACCGAGCCGCTTCCGGACTCGGAAACTTTGCTGCCGATGCCCGAATCGCTGGACGGGCTGCTCCCCGCGCCGTTGCCGCGAGGGACGGTGGCGGTGGTGTCGGGCGCCCGGTCGCTGTCGCTGAGCATGGTCGCGGCGGTGACGAAGGACGGCGGGCACGCCGCGATCGTCGGCCAGCCCGATGTCGGCCTTCTGGCGGCTGTGGAGATGGGCGCCGACCTGAGCAGGATCGCGGTCATCCCCGAACCGGGCGCCGATCCGGTCGAGGTCGCCGCCGTGCTGATGGACGGTATGGATCTGGTGGTGCTCGGCCTGGGCGGACGGTCGGTGCCTGCCACCCGTGCGCGGGCGGTCGTGGCCCGGGCCCGCCAGAAGGGCTGCACGCTGCTTGTCACCGGCGGCGACTGGCAGGGGGCGTCGGCCCGGCTGGAGGCCTCGGTGTGCGGCTATGAGATCACGGGTCAGGGACGTCCGGGGTTCGGCCGCATCAGCCGGGTCCGGCTGGCCACCCGGGCCAGGGGACGGTCGTTCGGGTCCGTCCGCGCGGTAGGCGGATGAGTTGGCATCCTCGCGGGAGTCGGCACCGTCGCGCGTCCTCGCCATCTGGTGCATGGACTGGCCGGCCGTCGCCGCGGCGGCCGCGGCCGACCTGCCGTCCACCGCCCCGGTCGCGGTGACCCTGGCCAACCGGGTCATCGCCTGTTCGGCATCGGCCCGATCGGTCGGGGTGCGACGGGGTTTGCGCCGACGCGAAGCGCAGGCGCGATGCCCCGAACTGCACGTGGTCACCGCCGACCCGGCGCGCGATGCGCGCCATTTCGAGAACGTGACGATCGCGGTGGACAACCTGGTGCCCCGTGCCGAGGTGTTGCGGCCGGGCCTGCTGGTGCTCCCGGTCCGGGGCGCGGCCCGGTACTTCGGATCCGAAGAAGCCGCCGCGGAGCGGTTGGTCGACGCGGTGGCCGCCGCCGGCGCCGAATGTCAGGTGGGGGTCGCCGACCAGTTGCCCACCGCGGTCTTCGCCGCGCGGGCGGGGCGGATCGTCGAGCCCGGACAGGACGCGCGGTTCCTGTCGGCGCTGTCGATCCGCCAGCTGGCCACCGAACCCAGCCTGGCCGCGCCCGGCCGCGAAGACCTCGCAGACCTGCTGTGGCGCATGGGGATTCGCAATATCGGGCAGTTCGCCGCGCTGTCCCGCAGCGATGTGGCCTCGCGGTTCGGGGCCGACGCGGTGGCCGCGCACCAGTTCGCCCGCGGTGAGCCAACCCGTGGTCCGTCGGGCCGGGATCCCGATCCCGAACTCGACGCCGTCATGGACTGCGATCCGCCGATCGACCGGGTGGACGCCGCGGCCTTCGCCGGCCGGTCGCTTGCCGCCGACCTGCACCGCACCCTGGCAGCGTCGGGCGTGGGCTGCACCCGGTTGGCCATCCACGCCCGCACCGCCAACGGCGAAGAGCTGGAACGGGTTTGGCGCTGCGCCGAACCGCTGACCGAGGACGCCACCGCCGACCGGGTGCGTTGGCAGCTCGACGGCTGGTTGAACAGGCGCAACCCCAACGACCGGCCCACCGCGCCCATCACCGTGATCCGGTTGCGCCCAGTGGAGGTGGTGTCGGCCGAGGCGCTGCAGTTGCCGCTGTGGGGCGGGGTTGGCGAAGAGGATCGACTGCGGGCCCGTCGCGCGCTGGTGCGCGTGCAGGGTCTGCTCGGGCCGGAGGCGGTGCAGGTGCCGGTGCTCAGCGGTGGCCGGGGCCCTGCCGAACGCATCACGCTCACCCCGTTGGGGGATGAGCCGGTGCCGCGGGCCGATCCGCGTCAGCCGTGGCCTGGTCAACTGCCCGAGCCGTCGCCGACCGTGCTGCTCGACGATCCGGTCGAGTTGTTCGACGACGATGGGCGTCCGGTGCGGGTGACCGCGCGCGGCCTGTTCTCCACCGACCCGGCGCGGTTGGACGCGCCGGGCAAGGTGGTCAAGGCGGGCAGATTGGCCTGGTGGGCGGGGCCGTGGCCGGTCGACGAGCGGTGGTGGGATCCCGAAGGCCGCAAGGCGGGGCGCACCGCCCGCGCCCAGGTGCTGCTCAACGGCCCGCGTGACGCCAGGCCGGGACAGGCCCTGCTGCTGTGTTATCGCCAGCGCCGGTGGTACGTCGAAGGGATTTATGAATGACGACCGCCTGACGGGGTACCCGCACATCGATGACCGCCATACCGCCTGATCCAGAACCGGCCAACACTCCGGACCTCGAGCCCGGGGGCGGAGTCCCGCCCGGAGCCACGCCGCCCGACTCCGACCAGACCTCGGGTGTGGGAGCCGTCGAATCTCGGCCGCGCCACCGCTGGACGCCGACGGCCATCGCGAGCGTCGTCGCGCTCGTGATCTTCCTGCTGTTGTTCCTGGCCGTCGTGATCGGGGTGTTCGTCAGCTGAGCTTCGCGGCGAACGCACCGACCCGCGCGATGAACCGGTCAAAGAACGCGCCCGGGTCGACGTCAACGCCGATGAGCGCATTGGGTTCCCGGCCCCAGCGGTTGCTCCAGTCCGCGATGGTCATACCGCGGGTCAGTGTGCCCGTCAGCTCGACGTCGACGGTGGTCGCCCGGCAGGTGACGAGGTCGGGATCCAGCGCCACCGCCGCGGCCAGCGGGTCGTGCAGATGCGCCAGATAGCCCTCGCCCTGGTCGTGGTGGAACTCGAAGTAGAACCGCATGGCGTCCTCGAGCACCGCGATGAGCGGGTTGTCCGACGCCGACCGGGTGCCGCGGTCGTCGGAGACGCTCATCGCCGTCGACGGCGCACCGGCCTCCTCGGCGAGCCGGTTCAGCAGCGCGGGCGTCATCGCGATGTGCTCGGTCAGGTTCAGGCCCAACACGATCGGAAGGTGCGTGGGTTTCTCGCTTCCCCACGCGGCGGTCCAGTTGGCGAACACCTCGGCCGCGGCTTCGGGATCCACGCTGATGTTCCATTCGGCGACGGGCGTCGTGTTGCCGCGGTAGTCGAACGCACCGCCCATGATCACCAGGCGCCGCAGCAGCGTGGGGAGGGCAGGTTCGGTCCGCAGCGCCAGCGCCAGATTGGTCAGCGGCCCGGTGGCCACCGCGATGAGCTCGCCGGGAAACGCTCGTGCCGCGCGTACCCACGCCTCGGCGGCGTCGTACTCGGTCAGCCGTCGGCTGGATGCGGGCAGCTGGGCGTAACCCATTCCCTCGGGGCCATGGGTGTCCTCGGCGGTGCGCAACGGTGAACTGACCGGTTGCTCGGATCCTTTCGACACCGGGATCTCGGGCATCCGGCACAGGTCGAGTAGGCCGAGGTTATTGCGGCAAACCGGTTGCACCGGAACGTTTCCCGCCGTGGATGCGATACCGACCACATCGGCATCGTCGCTGGCGAAAAGGTAGGCCAAGGCCATTGCGTCGTCGACGCCGGTGTCCACGTCGACGAAGACAGGCTGGGTCACCTCGCCAACGATAGCTACCAGTGCACACCCGGGACGAGGCGCGCCGCGGACTTCACCGGCCGCGGGACGCGTACTGGTCGCGGAGACTTCTTCGGGCGACGCGGTGTCCGCGCGGTCGCCGGGGGACTCGGCACGCCGCGGGCCGCGGCGGAATCGGGATATCCGAGGTAGAGTTGGTGCAGCACTCGCCGGGACAGTTTCGGCGTGAGGTAGTTGCCGAAGTCGGCGAGCGTGCCCAGCGGGGTGTCGATGCGCGCCGGCTTCTCGATCAGCCCGCGCACCACCATGGCCGCGGCGTGTTCGGCGGTGATCGGGGGCACGGGGTTGAGCCGGCGCGACGGCACGATCATCGGCGTGCGCACCAACGGCATGTGGATCGTCGTGAACGTGATGTGGTCGGACAGCGTCTCGGTTGCCACCACATCGGCAAAGGCGTCGAGCGCGGCCTTGGTCGGAAGGTATGAGCTGTACTTAGGATTTCGCGCCTGCACACCGGCGCTCGACACGTTGACCACGTGACCGAATCGTCGTTCGCGCCAATGCGGTAGCAGCGCAAGGATCATCCGCACCGCGCCGAAATAGTTGACCGCCATCACGCGCTCGTAGTCGTGCAGCCGGTCGGTGGAGGCGATCACCGAGCGGCGGATCGAGCGGCCGGCGTTGTTCACCAGATAGTCGACGTGGTCGAAGCGGCCGAGGATGTCCTTGACAGTGCTCTCGACCGATGTCGAGTCGGTGACGTCACAGGTGAACGCATGGGCTTGTCCGCCGTCGGCACGGATCTCGGCAATCAGTTCGTCGAGCGCATCGGCATTGCGGGCCAACGCGAAAACCGTCGCGCCGCGTTCGGCGATCGCGATCGCCGAGGCCCGCCCGATTCCGCTCGAGGCGCCGGTGACGATGACATGCTTGCCGACGAGCGGACCGGCCGGATCGTTGCGGCGTGCGCGGTCGGGGTCGAGATGGTCGGCCCAATAACGCCACAGCGCCGGGACGTAGTCGGCGAAGTCAGGAACCGCTATTCCGGTGTCGCGCAACGCTTCTGAGGTCCGGTCAGCGGTGAACGTCGGCTTCAGGTCGACCACGTCGAGGATCTCGGCGGGCAGGCCGAGTTGGGTGGCCACCATGTTGCGCACCACCTTGGCGCGGCCGGTGGCCCTCAGCAGGGGTGTCGCGGTCGCGCGGGGCAGGGAGGCGCGCAGCGGTGGGAGCCCTGCGGTTTTGGCCACGGCGCGGTAGATGCCGCGCAGCCCAATCGATTTCGGCGCCGTGAGGTGGAAGGTCTGGCCGTCGCGGTCGGGCAGGTGCATCAGCGCGACGAGAGCGTCGGCCACATAGTCGACCGGGACGAGGTTGGTGCGGCCGGTGTCGGGCAGGGCGATCGGCGTGATCGACGGCAGCTTGGCCAGCTTCGCGAGCATCGGGAAGAAGTAGTACGGGCCGTCGACCTTGTCCATCTCGCCGGTGCGCGAATCGCCGACGACGACAGCGGGCCGGTACACGCGGTACCGCAACCCCGGGGTCGAGCGGACCAGCTGTTCGGCCTCGAACTTGGTCTGGTGATACGGAGCGGGCAGGTCCTGGCCGACGTCGAAGTCGTCCTCGGTGAACTCGCCGCGGAAGGTGCCCGCGACGGCGATCGACGACACGTGGTGCAGTGTCGCGTCGAGCCGCAGCGCCAGCTCGGTGACCGCGCGGGTGCCGTAGACGGCGCCGCAGTGCACGACGTGGTCGACGGCGCCGACGTCGTGAAACCCGAGATCCGGTTCGCAGAGGTCGCCGACCAGCGGATTCACCCGCTCGCCCCAGGTCGCGGCCAGTCGCTCGAAGCGGGACAGCGAGGTGCGTCGGACGAGGACCAGCACCTCGGCTTCGCTGTCGCGGGCCAACAATCGCGTGACGACCCGTCTGCCGATAAACCCGGTACCGCCGGTAACGACATAGCGCATGCGAGCCATCGTGGACCGCCGCGGCCGGAAGGTCAATGCGGATATCGTTCCGGGTATGCCTCTCGACCCCAACGCCATCGGCGCCAAGACCGACCCGCAACTGTTCGAATGGACCGACCGCGACACGCTGCTGTACGCGCTGGGTGTCGGCGCGGGCACCGCCGATCTCGCGTTCACCACCGAGAACAGTCACGGCATCGACCAGCAGGTGCTGCCGACCTACGCGGTGATCGCGTGCCTGCCGTTCGCGGCGGCGGGCCTGATCGGCTCGTTCAACTTCGCGATGCTGCTGCACGGTTCGCAGGGGATCCGGCTGTACGAACCGCTGAAGCCTGCGGGCAAGCTCAGCGTCGTCGCGGAGGTCGCCGACATCCAGGACAAGGGTGAGGGTAAGAACGCGATCGTCATGCTCAAGGCGACGGGTACGGACCCCGACACGTCGAAGGTCGTCGCCGAGACGTTCACGACGGCGGTCATCCGTGGTGAGGGTGGATTTGGCGGGCAACCGGGGCAGCGACCGCAGGCCCCGGAGATTCCCGACCGCGAACCGGACGCCCGAATTGCGTTGCCCACCAGGGAAGATCAGGCGTTGATCTATCGGCTGTCGGGTGATCGCAACCCGTTGCACAGCGATCCGTGGTTCGCGCGGGAACTGGCCGGGTTTCCGAAGCCGATCCTGCACGGGTTGTGCAGCTACGGTGTGGCGGGTCGGGCGCTGGTCGCCGAACTCGGTGGCGGTGATGCGACGAAGGTCAGCGCGATCGACGCCAGGTTCACCTCGCCGGTGTTTCCGGGGGAGATGTTGACGACGTCGATCTGGCGGACCGAGGCGGGCCGAGCGGTGTTCCGCACGGAGGCGGCCGAACCCGACGGTTCGAATGCGCGCCTCGTGCTCGAGGACGGCGCGGCCGAGTACCGCGACTGACGCGCATTTGGTCGATCCGGCGGTGCGCACCGCTGCGGATTGAAAGGATGGTCGACCATGAGGCTCGTCGTTGGATATCTGGCCACTCCCGGCGGCGCGGACGCGCTGGCGCTCGGTGTGCGGTTCGCGCGAACGCTGGGCGCAGAACTCGACCTGTGCCTGGTGCTGCCGCCGGACCGGGTGGCACCGTCGATCAAGCCGGTGGGGGATTTCGAGAAGCACCTCGTCGAGCAGGCCGAGCAGTGGCTGGAGGAGGCCCGCGCATCGGTGCCCGACGAGATCGTGGTGCGCAGTCACGTCCGCGTCGATGATTCGGCGGCCGACGGGCTGATCCAGGAGGCGGCGCGCGTCGAGGCCGACATGATCATCGTCGGCGGCTCGGGCGGTCTGGCGGCCAGCTTCTCGCTGGGGTCGGTGGTCAACGGCCTGCTGCACTCGGCGCCGTTGCCGGTCGCCGTGGCGCCCCGGGGTACGAGGAACTCACCGGTGGACCGCGTCCGGGAAGCGACGTGCGCGATCGGCGAGCGTGAAGGCGCAGATGTCCTGTTGGACTTGGCCGTTCGCTACAGCCGGGCGGCGGGAACGCCGTTACGGTTGGCGTCGCTGGTTGCGCTGGACCCGACGTTCGGAGTGCTCCGCGGCGACGGTGATGCGGTGCGGGAGCGTGCGCTCGCCCATGCGCATCACGTTCTCGAGACGGCGAAATCGGAGCTGCCGGATGACTTTCCGGTGTCGTCGACGATCGTGGAGGGGTCGACGATCGAGGAAGCGGTGGGCAAGCTGGAGTGGCGCGACGGAGACCTGATCATGGTCGGGTCGAGTCGGCTCAGCGCGCCGCGACGGCTGTTCCTCGGGTCGAAGGCGGCCAAGATGCTGCGGGTGCTCGACGTGCCAATGGTGGTGGTACCGCGCGAGCAATTCGGGCCCGAAGACCTTCCGTAGCCTCCGGGCGATGTTCTCGGAGACGCGCTATGCGATGAACGGTGACCTGCGGGTCGCCTATCGCGCGTCGCCCGCTGGCGCGCGCGACATCGTGTTCGTCCCGAATTGGTTCAACAGTTGCGAAATTGAGCCCGAGCTACCGGCGATCCAGGGGTGGATCGACGCGATGACATCGCTGGGTCGGTTGATCTGTTTCGATCAGCCGGGCACGGGCGCGTCTGATCCAGTCGAGACGGGTGCGTTGCCGACGTTGGAGCAGTGGGCTGACAGCATCACCGCGGTGTTGGACGCTCTCGGGAGTCGCGAGGCCGTACTCGTCGCGCCGAACGCTGCCTTCGCGCCCGCGGCACTGTTCGCGGCCAGCTATCCGTCTCGAACCTCGGCGCTGATCGGGCTCGAGATCTATGCGGATCCGAGGGCTGAGACCACCGCTGGGCTCACTCCCGAGGAGTTCTTCGATGCCATGGTCGCTGCGTGGGGCACGGGGGAGTTGCAGCATGTCTGGAATCCGGACATGCCGTGGAATGAGGAGATTCGGGCAACGTGGGCGCGATATGAACGCCTGGCGGTGAGCCCACGCACCATTGCGCTCATGATGCCGGTGGTGGCGGAATTGGACATTCGGGCGCTGCTTCCGACCATTCGTGTGCCGACCCTCGTGGTTCAATACGCCAACGATCCGCTCATTCCGTGCGAGATGGGCCGGTACGTCGCCGATCACATCGCGGGCGCGAAATATGTTGAGCTGCCGGGGCGCAACCTCTTTCACTTCGTGGAGCCGTGGCGGTCCTCATTTCAGCAGATCGCCGAGTTCGTTACCGGTAAGCAGGTCGACGTAGCCGACGATCGTGTCCTCGCGACGGTGCTGTTCACCGACATCGTGGACTCGACGCGGCTGGCCGCCGAAATGGGCGACCGCGACTGGGGTGCGCTGCTCGACGCGCACGACGCCGTCGTGCGGTCGCAACTGAGCCGTTTTCGCGGCCGCGAGGTGAATACCACGGGTGATGGATTCGTGGCGATGTTCGACGGTCCGCAGCGAGCCATCCGATGTGCCATGGCGATTCGCGATGCTGTGCAGGCACTCGGAGTGCAGGTGCGCGCGGGCTTGCACACCGGTGAGTGTGAGTTGCGTGGCGATGACATCGGCGGTATCGCGGTGCATATCGGTGCACGCGTGGCTGCCCTGGCGGGCCCCAACGACGTACTGGTGTCGAGCACTTTGCGCGATCTGGTGATCGGCTCGGGACTTGAATTCGCGGATCGTGGGACACACCAACTGAAGGGTGTCCCCGGCGAATGGCAACTACTTGCCGTCGCCACCTAGAACGGTGGTGGCTTATTGCGCTCGTCGGCGTAGGGCTGGTTGCGCTGACGCTCGGCTTCGATGGCCGCCGCGCGGTTCTGTTCGCGTGTTCGTTTGCGCCGCGGCATCTTCAAGCATCGGACGGCATCATCGAGGAGATCGACGCTCGGATCGATGACCGCGGGCGCGGTCGCTCTGCACAGCGACGGGAACAAGAGCTTGCTGCCCGGATGGGTCGTGTACCTCTGTCCGGCCGGTGAGAGCCAGTCGACGCTGCCGTCGGGATGTTGTCGGTCACGCCAGCCGAGAAAAGTCTTGTACAGATGGTGAGTTCGACACAGGCACTTGAGGTTCGACGCCTGCGTCGCTCCCCGCGGATACGGGACCGTGTGGTCGAGGTCGCACTGAGTGGCCGGCCTGTCGCAGTTCGGGAAGCGGCACGTCAGATCGCGGCAGCGGACGAACCACGCCAGCGCCGACGAGGGAACCCGCCCCTTCTCCGGCAGCGCATCCCCGGGATGCCTGACGGATCGACGCTTGGCCACCGCCAGCTTTGCGGCCACGATCGGTGCCGGCACCACTCCGCGGCCCATCACAAACCCCGGCCCCGTCTCGGCCGGCCCACCAAGCGTGGGATCGCCGGCCTCGACCGGTTCGACGGGCTTGTCACCGTCCAATTCGGCCGGGGTCGCATCATCGAGCGTGTCCTCGCTCGCCACCACGTGCACGACCACGCCGCCCGCCGTGACGCCCGCAGCGGGGCATTCGTCGGACCCGCACTCGCACATGAGTGATTGGGCCCCGGTCATTGCGGCAGAGACGGCATCCGCGCGGCGCTGTTCCTGAGTGCGAGGATCGTTTTCACACACCGTGGCGGCCATGGCGTCGAGGCGTTGGTCGATCAGCTCCCCATGATGGGCGTAGACCGTCGCCTCGATGTGCGCTACGCCCGAGCCGTTCCCACCGTCCTTGACCTCGATGTAGCGGCTGCGTGAACTGTTCTCGGCGTGGCGCACCGCCGCGGGATCGAAGCGGTCGACCCAGTAGTCGATCGCGTTGTGCAACTTCGTCAGCGACAACGTCGTCCACCGCTCGACATGCGCCGCGATCGCGGCGTCGACGTTGGCCAGCGCTTCACCGTCTTGGATCAGGTAGGTGCGGAACACGATGGCGGCAACGGTTCGGTAGGTGATGGCGCCGGTCAGGAACACCTCGTTGAGGCGAGGTAGGCGGTCACGCAGGGCGATTGCTATCTCTAGATGGGCCGCCGCCATCCCCAGCGACACCTGCTGGGCGGGAGCGATCTCGGCGGCGACGGCCGAGTAGTTGTCGAGGATCCACTGCTCGCGCTCGGCCGAACCGTCGGCGGCGTACATCCGATCGAGGACGTCGGCGGACGCGGAGAGCCGGCGCGCGCAGGCGGCGTTCTCGATGCGCGCCCACGCACCGGCAGCCCCAGCCCCGCTCGCGCCCTGCGCCGCGTCCACCAACTGATCGAACATACGAACGAATCTACTAGTGCCCACCGACCCTGGAAAGATTCGTTGCCCAGCCTGTGGATGAACCGGATCTTGGGGATAACCAGGCTTTTTGTCGGAGTCTAGGGGGAATGGAACGCGTGCAGACGGTCGAACACAAGTTCGATACACTGCAGACCATGGGCTGGCATCTCGGCCCGCCGAGCTGGGCGGAAATGGAGCGGGTGCTCAACGGCAAACCGCGCCGTGCGGGCTGGCCCATCGACGAGCAGATCGGCGACGGTGGCGACAGCCCCGCCTGGTCCAGCAAGCGAGGGGAGTACCAACCGCTCGACCTCCAACGGCCCACGTCGACCGTCCCGTACGCCGAACTGCACACCCATTCGGCGTACAGCTTCCTCGACGGCGCCAGCACCCCGGAGGAACTGGTCGAGGAAGCGGTCCGGCTGGACCTGCGGGCGATCGCGCTGACCGACCACGACGGCCTCTACGGAGTGGTGCGCTTCGCCGAGGCCGCCAAGGAACTGGACATGTCGACGGTGTTCGGCGCCGAATTGTCCCTGGGCGGCGGCGACCGAACCGAAGACCCCGACCCGCCCGGCCCGCATCTGCTGGTGCTGGCGCGCGGACCCGAGGGCTACCGGCGACTCTCGCGTGAACTCGCCAAGGCACACCTGGCCGGCGGCGAGAAGGGCAAGCTGCGATACGACTACGACGCGCTGACCGAGGCCGCGGGCGGACACTGGCACATCCTCACCGGATGCCGCAAAGGCCATGTCAGGCAGGCGCTTTCCGAGGGCGGGCCCGATGCGGCGAGCCGTGCGCTCGCCGACCTGGTCGACCGCTTCGGCCACGACCGGGTCAGCGTCGAACTCACCCACCACGGACATCCCTGCGACGACGAGCGCAACGCCATCCTGGCCGAACTGGCGCCCCGGTTCGGCCTGAGCTTGGTCGCGACCACCGCCGCCCATTTCGCCGAACCGTCACGCGGCCGCCTGGCCATGGCGATGGGCGCGATCCGCGCCCGCCATTCGATGGACGAGGCCGCCGGTTACCTTGCGCCGCTGGGTGGTTCGCATCTGCGGTCCGGCGCGGAGATGGCGCGGCTGTTCGCTGACCGGCCGGAGGTCGTGACCGCCGCGGCCGAACTCGGTGAACAGTGCGCGTTCGGACTCGCCCTGATCGCGCCCCAGCTACCGCCGTTCGACGTCCCCAAGGGCCACACCGAGGACAGCTGGCTGCGCCACCTGGTCATGACGGGCGCCCGCAACAGGTACGGCCCTCCGCAGCGGGCTCCGCGGGCGTACGCGCAGATCGAGCACGAGCTCAAAGTCATTGAGCAGCTGAGGTTTCCCGGCTATTTCCTGGTGGTCCACGACATCACCCGATTCTGCAAGGAGAACGGCATCCTGGCCCAGGGCAGGGGATCGGCGGCCAATTCCGCGGTCTGCTACGCCCTCGGCGTCACCAACGTGGACCCGGTCGCCAACGAATTGCTGTTCGAACGGTTCCTGTCCCCGGCACGTGACGGACCACCCGACATCGACATCGACATCGAATCGGACCTGCGCGAGAAGGCCATTCAGTACGTCTACGACCGCTACGGCCGTGACTACGCCGCCCAGGTAGCCAACGTCATCACCTACCGCGGCCGCAGCGCGGTGCGCGATATGGCCCGCGCACTGGGCTTCTCGCAAGGTCAGCAGGACGCCTGGAGCAAGCAGCTCGGCCAGTGGGGCAACCTCGCCGAAGCGCCGCACACCGAAGACATCCCCGAACAGGTCATCGACCTGGCCAAGCAGATCTCCAACCTGCCCCGCCACATGGGCATCCACTCCGGCGGCATGGTCATCTGCGACCGCCCCATCGCCGACGTGTGCCCGGTCGAATGGGCCCGCATGGAGAATCGCAGCGTCCTGCAGTGGGACAAAGACGACTGCGCGGCAATCGGTTTGGTGAAGTTCGACATGCTCGGCCTCGGCATGCTCTCGGCGCTGCACTACTGCATCGACCTGGTGCGCGAGCACAAGGGCATCGACGTCGACCTGGCGAAGCTGGACCTGTCCGAGCCCGCCGTGTACGAGATGCTGCAGAAGGCCGACTCCGTCGGCGTCTTCCAGGTGGAGTCGCGCGCCCAGATGGCCACCCTGCCGAGGCTCAAACCCCGCGTGTTCTACGACCTGGTCGTCGAGGTGGCGCTGATCCGGCCCGGCCCGATCCAGGGCGGGTCGGTGCATCCGTACATCAAGCGCCGCAACGGCGAAGAGCCCGTCACCTACGACCACCCGTCGATGGAACCGGCGCTGCGCAAGACGCTGGGGGTTCCGCTGTTCCAGGAACAGCTCATGCAGCTCGCGGTGGACTGCGCGGGGTTCACCGCCGCCGAGGCCGACCAGCTGCGCCGCGCGATGGGGTCGAAGCGGTCGACCGAACGGATGCGCCGGCTGCGGGGCAGGTTCTACGACGGTATGCGTCAGCGCCACGGCATCACCGGCGAGATCGCCGACCGCATCTACGAGAAACTGGAGGCGTTCGCGAATTTCGGTTTCCCCGAGAGCCATTCGCTGAGCTTCGCGTCGCTGGTGTTCTACTCGTCGTGGTTCAAGCTGCACCACCCCGCCGCGTTCTGCGCCGCGCTGCTGCGCGCGCAGCCGATGGGCTTCTACTCACCGCAGACCCTGGTGGCCGACGCCCGCCGACACGGTGTGACCGTGCACGGACCCGACGTCAACGCCAGCCTGGCGCACCCGACCCTCGAGAACGGGGGCACCGAGGTGCGGATGGGCCTCGGCGCCGTGCGCCACATCGGCGACGACCTGGCCGAGCAGCTCGTCGAGCAGCGAAATGCCAACGGCGCCTTCACCTCCCTGCTGGACCTGACTCAGCGGGTGCAGCTGTCCGTGCCGCAGACCGAGGCGCTGGCCACCGCCGGGGCACTGGGCTGCTTCGGCATCACCCGCCGCGAAGGGTTGTGGGCGGCGGGCGCGGCCGCCAGCCAGCGACCCGACCGGCTGCCGGGCGTGGGCGCGTCGTCGCACGTCCCCGCGCTGCCCGGGATGACGGACCTCGAGCTGGCCGCTGCCGACGTGTGGGCGACCGGTGTCTCTCCCGACAGCTATCCGACCCAGTTCCTCCGCGAGGATCTCGACGCCCTCGGCGTCATCCCCGCAAACCAACTGCTCGACGTGCGCGACGGGTCCCGGGTGCTGGTGGCCGGGGCGGTGACCCACCGGCAGCGCCCGGCGACCGCCCAGGGCGCCACCTTCCTCAACCTCGAGGACGAGACCGGAATGGTCAACATCATCTGCTCGCGCGGCGTGTGGGCACGGCACCGCAAGTTGGCGCAGACGGCGCCGGCGCTGCTGATCCGCGGACAGGTGCAGAACGCCACCGGGGCCGTCACCGTCGTCGCCGAGCGGATGGGCAAGCTCACCTTGGCGGTCGGCTCCAAGTCTCGCGACTTCCGCTAGCCCGCTACGGTTGAACGGTGCGGCGACCCCTCTACCTCCTCGTCGGTGCGGGCACCGCACTGATCGCCTGCTGTTACGGGTTCGGGCGCTTCTCCTACGGACTGTTCGGGCCGGTGTTCGGCGAGACCTTCAGCCTGAGCCCCACCATCGCCGGCGTGATCGGCGCGGGAAGCTACATCGGCTACTGCGCCGCGATCACCGCCAGCCTGCTGCTCACCGACCGCGTCGGGCCGCGCCGAGTCGCGGTCGCCGGCGGAGTGGTTGCCACACTGGGCATTTCGATCATCCCTCTGGCGCCGTCGGCGTGGGTTCTGGCGGTCGGAGTGCTGGTCGCCGGCTGCAGTACCGGGATCGTCTCGCCACCACTGGCCGCCGCGGTCGCCCAACACGTGCCTCCGAACACGGCGGACCGCGCCCAAACCGTGGTCAACGGCGGCACGGGAATCGGTGTGCTGCTGTCGGCGCCGATCGCGCTGCTGTTGCTGAGCCACTGGCGCGCGGCGTGGATGGTGTACGCGTTGGTGTCGGCGGCCGTGACGCTTTGGGTCTTCCTGGCCGTACCCGGCTCCTCGCAGCGCGCGGCCAAGCGCGTCGATCCGTTTTGGCGCCCAGGCACTTTCGGCTTGTTGCTGGCGTCGGTACTGACGGGTGTGGGCAGCGTCGCGGTGTGGACGTTCGGTCGCGACCTGATCACCACGGTCGGCGGGGCCGACGCCACAAGGTCGTCGGTGCTGTGGATCGTCATCGGCGCGGCGGGCATCGCCGGGGCGTTCGCGGGTGACGCGGTCCAGCGGATCGGTCTGCAGTGGGCCTGGGTGGCCGCGACCGTGACGATGGCCGCGGCGACGGTGTTGTTGGCGGCGGTCCCGTCCCACCTCGGCGCCATCGTCGTGGCCGCGACGCTGTTCGGCGGCGCGTACATCGCGTTGACGGGTCTGGTGTTGCTGTGGAGCGCACGGTTGTATCCCGACAGCACGTCGACGGGCGTCGGGCTGTCGTTCTTCACGCTCGCGGCCGGCCAAGCGCTCGGCGCGCCCGTGGCCGGTGCGCTCATCGACATGGTCGGCGGCAGAACCGCTTTCGTGGCGATCGCCGCGGTCGGCCTGTGTGCGCTCGCGGTGCGCCCGGTGAGAACAGCGCCCGTGCCCGCGGCGCGCTAACCCTCGGTGGGCGTGGTCCAGACCTTGTCGACGCTGATCTTCAGCCGCGTGTCGTAGGCGGCGAGAAACTCGTCGCTGAAACCGAGGCTGGCCGCGAACTCGCCGTATTTCATTCGATAGCGCTCGTCGTGCAACGGATTCGCGCCCTCGGCATCGACCGCCGCGGTTCCGCCGACGACGATGATCCCGCTGCCGTTCCCGTCGGAGTCGAGGTTCAGGCTGACCCGCGGATGCGCCCGGATGTGCCTGACTTTCGCCGCGTGCGGTTCGGTGTAGACGAGCACGTCGGCCCCGTCGAAGTAGAACCACACCAATTTCGGGACGGGCTGTCCGGACTTGGCCACCGTGGTCAACCAGCCGTGCTTGTCGGACGAGAGCCTGTCGATGACCTCCTGGGTGAATTTGACTGCCATGAAGCGAATGTAGTCTCGAAAAATGACCTTGAACCTCTCCGCCGACGAAGTCCTCACCACCACCCGTTCGGTGCGCAAGCGGCTCGATTTCGACAAGCCCGTGCCGCGTGAGGTGCTGCTGGAGTGTCTCGAGCTCGCCATCCAGGCGCCGACCGGGTCGAACAGCCAGGCCTGGCAGTGGGTGTTCGTAGACGACACCGACAAGAAGACGGCGCTCGCCGAGATCTACCGCAACAGCTGGAAGCTGTATCGCACGATGCCCGAGCCCGAATACGCCGAGGGAGACAGCCGCGGGGAGCGGCGCCAGGCCGTGGTGTCGTCGGCCGAATACCTCGCCGAGAACATGGAAAAGGCGCCGTGGCTGCTGATCCCGTGCCTCGAGGGGCGGTGCGACGGTGTGCCCGGCGCGGTGAGCGCCAGCTTCTGGGGTTCACTGTTGCCCGCGGCGTGGAGCTACATGCTGGCGCTGCGCTCGCGCGGTCTCGGCTCGGCGTGGACCACGCTGCACCTGTTGGGCGAGGGCGAGAAGCAGGCCGCCGATGTCCTGGGCATCCCGCACGATCAGTACAGCCAGGGCGGGCTGTTCCCGATCGCCTACACCAAAGGCACCGACTTCCGCCCGGCCAAGCGGCTGCCCGTCGAGCAGATCGCGCACTTCAACACGTGGTGATCAGAGCGCGCCGCTGAACCCGTGTTGACGCCACGCCTCGTACACCGCGACCGCGGCCGCGTTCGACAGGTTCAGTGAGCGCCGCCCGGACAGCATCGGAATCCGCAGTTGGCCGGTGATGTGCGGATCGGCCAGCGTCTCGTCGTCGAGGCCGGTGGGTTCGGGCCCGAACATCAGCACGTCACCCGGCCGGTACTCGATGTCGGTGAACGGCATCGTCGCGTGCGCGGTGAATGCGAACACCCGCTCCGGCGACAGCGCCTCCCACGCGGCGGCCAGATCGCGGTGGACGGTCACCGAGGCCAGGTCGTGGTAGTCCAGCCCGGCCCTCCGCAGCTTCGGCTCGGACAGATCGAACCCCATCGGTTCGACCAGGTGCAGCTCGCATCCCGTCGCGGCCACCATCCGGATCGCGTTCCCGGTGTTGGGCGCGATGCGCGGTGAATAGAACATCAATTTGAACAACAGGCACCTCTCGGTGGGAGAGCGCTTTCGGGGCGAAGGGATAATGCTCGCATGGTCGCGCAGAGCCTTTGGATGCAGAAGGTGGCGGCCGACCCCGGCCATTCGCAGTGGTACATCGAGCGCTTCCGCGCGATGGCGCGAGCGGGTGACGATCTGGCGGGCGAGGCGCGCCTCGTCGACGCGATGGTTTCCCGCGGTGCGCACATTC
The DNA here is from genome assembly GCA_050205545.1 of Mycolicibacterium celeriflavum. Taxonomy (GTDB): domain Bacteria; phylum Actinomycetota; class Actinomycetes; order Mycobacteriales; family Mycobacteriaceae; genus Mycobacterium; species Mycobacterium celeriflavum_A. The sequence goes on along the minus strand of JBNMQV010000001.1, from coordinate 65,857 downwards.
TCGACGCCGGCTGCGGACCCGGCCGGCTGGGCGGCTACCTCGCCGGGGTCGGCCACCGCGTCGTCGGCGTCGACGTCGACCCCGCCCTGATCGAGGCCGCCGAACAGGACCATCCCGGGCCGCAGTGGCTCGTCGGCGACCTCGCCGAACTCGACCTGCCCGCACGCGGTATCACCGAACCGTTCGACGTGATCGTCTCGGCCGGCAACGTGATGACCTTTCTGGCGCCGAGCACCCGCGGCCAGGTGCTCACCCGCCTGCGCGCCCACCTCAAGGACGACGGGCGCGCGGTGATCGGCTTCGGCGCCGGCCGCGACTACGCGTTCGCCGACTTCTTCCAGGACGCGTCGAACGCCGGCCTCGCGCAGGATCTGCTGTTGTCCACCTGGGATCTGCGGCCGTTCACCGACGACTCCGACTTCCTCGTCGCGATCCTTCGCCCGGCGTAAGCGTCGCGGCGCGGGCGCCGCATCACGATCGGGTCCCGGTATTTGCTCGGAATCCTCACACCGTCTTCCACCTGCGAATATGAACTCTGTCTGTTCAGTAAGAACGGTGGATTCGGCCGCACATCGCTGGCATACTCGTCCAATTGCCAGGGCCGAAATGTGCCCGCCGGGAGGGCATATCAGTAGGAAACCACTGGGAAGTCTCATGTATGACGCGCCATCGCTGACGTTGACATCACGGGCCCTGCGGGCGGGCGTGCGCCGATGAGCGTGTTCTCCCAACTCAAGCAGTCCGACGGCACCCTCATCGATCTCGAACGCAAACCGGAGCCACCGGTCAAACGCCCATCGCGGTGGGCCCTGTCCAACTGGCCGGTCCGGTGGAAGGTCCTCGCGATCGTTCTCGTGCCGCTGATCGTCGCCGGGACGTTCGGCGGTCTGCGCATCTACAACGACGTGACCGCGGAGGCCGATCTTCGCCGCGCCGCCGACCGCGCCGAGATGTTGCCGGCGATCGAGAACTACATGGCCGCGTTGGAAACCGCGATGCTGGCCACGTCGACCGATGGGGACATGCAGTCGGCGCTCAGCCGCTTCGACACCAGCCGTCGCGAGCTGCAGCTCCGGACCGAGCGCACCGACGTCGCGCCCGATGTTCGCGAGGGCATCACCACGATGATCAACGACGGCCAGGCGTTGATGGACAAGGTCACCTCGAACAGCATCGGGCTGCGCGACAGCATCCAGGCCTACGCGCTCCTGCTGCTCCCGGCCGAGGACGCGGTGACCGGCTCGGTCCGCGTCGACGACGAACGCATCCGCGCGGAGACGGTCGGTCTGGCCCGCGCGATCGGCGCGCGCGGACAGATGACGATGCAGACGCTCGCCCTCACCCGCGGCGCCGAGCTGCCCGAGCCCGAGCTGCGGACCGCGGTGATCGCGCTCGCGGGCACCGAGCCGTCGACGCTGTTCGGGATGAACCAGGTGCTCGGGGTCGGCTCGCCCGACGCCCGCGCATTGCAGGCCGAGTTCGTCAAGCGCATGGCGCTGGTGACCGACCCGGCGGTGCCGCTGGTCAACAACCCCGAACTGCTCGCGTCGGTGGCCGCGACCGACCGGATCGCGCGCCAGATCATCGAGCGCACCACCGCCGACGTCACAACGGCCGTCCGGGACCGTGCCGATGCGCAGCGCACCACGTTGATCCGCGACGCGGTCATCGTCGGCGCGGCGCTGCTGCTCGCGCTGATCGTCGTGGCACTCGTCGCGCGCAGCCTGGTGCGACCGTTGCGGCGCCTGCGCGACAGCGCCCTCAAGGTCGCCCACGAGGACCTCAGCGCCGAGATCGAACGGGTGCGCGCCGGCGGCGACGCCTCGCAGATCAACCCGATTCCGGTCCAGACCACAGAAGAGGTGGGCCAGGTCGCGCACGCCGTCGACGAACTACACGAACAGGCCGTCTTCCTCGCCGCCGAACAGGCGCGGTTGCAGCTGCAGATCTCCGACATGTTCGAGACGCTCTCGCGGCGCAGCCGGTCGCTCGTCGACCAGCAGCTGGCCCTGATCGACCGGTTGGAACGCAACGAGGAAGACCCCGAACGGCTGGAAAGCCTGTTCCGGCTCGACCACCTTGCCGCCCGAATGCGCCGCAACGGCGCCAACCTGCTGGTGCTCTCGGGTGCGAAAGTGCCTCGCGAACAAGCCGAACCGGTCCCGGTGTCCGCGGTGATCAACGCCGCGGCGTCCGAGGTCGAGGACTACACGCGGGTGGTCATTGCAACCGTGCCCGACAGCGAGGTCACCGGTGCCGTCGCCGGCGACCTGGTCCACCTGCTGGCCGAGTTGCTCGACAACGCGCTGCGGTACTCACCGCCGATCTCGCAGGTGCGGGTTTCGGCCGTGCACACCGCGAACGGCGGACTGGTCGTCGAGGTCAGCGACATCGGGCTCGGCATGACCGAGTCGGATCTGCGGGTGGCCAACACCCGCCTGCAGTCCGGCGGTCAGGTCGACCCGTACACCGCGCGGCACATGGGGCTGTTCGTGGTCGGTCGTCTCGCCGCGCAGCACGGTCTGGTGGTCCGCCTGCGGTCGACCATCGGCGGCGAGCCGGATTCGGGCACCACCGCGGGTGTCTACGTGCCGACGGAGTTGCTCCGGCGGCCGGGGGAGCCGCACCAGTTCAGCGCGCCCGAGTACGCGACACCCGCCGACGCGCATTCGGGCATCCTCACGGCGCTGGCACTCGACGAGGATCACGCCGAGCCTGAGCGCGACCTCCAACCCGATGATGTCCACGAAGATGAGGACCTGCTGCCTCAGCGCAATCCCGGCGCCAGCGGCATCGCGGCCGTGGTCGAAGAAGACGCGCCGGAGGAGCCCGAACCGGCCAGGCCGACGGACACGTCCAGCTTCTTCGCGGCGCGCACCCAGGCGACGGAGCCTGCCGACTTCGACGACTCGATCTACCAGAGCATGCTCTCGGAATGGCTGATAGACCCGACCGAACTGGCCAACAGCGAGGACCTGAACTGGGAGACGGTCTGGGACAAGGGCTGGTCGGCCGCTGCCGCCGCCGACGAGGCGCCGGTCAGCGACGTCACCGACGAGGGCCTTCCGGTGCGCACCCCGGGCGCCCGCCTCGTGCCGGGCGCCGCCGAGACCGGCGAGGTAGCATCGGCGGCTGAGTTCGGCACTGAAGCGGGACCCTCGCAGCGCGATCCGGAAGCCGTTCGCGCCAGCATCAGCAGCCACTTCGGCGGGGTGCACGCCGGCCGGTCGCACGCGAGAGAGACCAGAGGAACCGATACCGAATGACCCACCCGTCGCGATCGACCCAACGCGACTCGCTCGACTGGCTCGTCTCCAAGTTCGCCCGTGAGGTGGCCGGGGTGACCCACGCCGTGCTGGTGTCCGCCGACGGGCTGCTGATGGCGGCCAGCGAGCACATCCCCACCGAACGCGCCGATCAACTCGCGGCCGTGGCATCCGGACTGGCGAGCCTGTCCACCGGCGCGGCCCAGCTGTTCGAGGCCGGTCACGTGCTGCAGTCGGTGGTGGAGATGGAGAACGGCTACCTGCTGTTGATGCGGGTCGGCGACGGCTCCAACCTGGCCACGCTGGCGGCGCGCAACTGCGACATCGGCCAAATCGGTTACGAGATGGCGGTGTTGGTCGAGCGGGTGGGCACGGTCGTCCAGTCGGCGCGACGGCGCGCACCTCAGCACTCGTGAGCCGCCGATGGACCACTGGGATGGCGACGTCGTCGAAGAGCCGAGCCTCGTCCGGCCGTACATCCTGACCGCGGGCCGCACCGATTCCCGGGTACCGCTCCCGCTCGAAGCGCCGATCGAGACGCTCGAATCGGCCAAGGCGCCGCGCTGGCCGGGTAACGACGTGCGCGGGCAGATCCTGACGATGTGCGTCGACCACCCGTCGGTCGCCGAGATCGCCGCAAAGTTATCGTTGCCGCTCGGCGTGGCGCGGGTGCTGATCGGGGATCTCGTGACGCAGGGTTATGTGGCGGTGCGCAGCACCCTGAGCGAGTCGACCACCGTCGACGAAAGACGTGAATTGATAGGAAGGACACTGCGTGGCCTCAAGGCACTCTGAGGAGCGCCCCGCGCCGGGCACATCGGGGACGGCCTCCACGAAGATCGTCATCTCCGGAGGCTTCGGCGCCGGGAAGACGACGTTCGTCGGCGCGGTCTCCGAAATCATGCCGCTGCGGACCGAGGCCCTGGTGACCACCGCGTCGGCGAGTGTCGACGGCCTGGAAGCCACACCCCAGAAGAACACCACGACGGTGGCCATGGACTTCGGCCGCATCACCCTGGCCGACGACCTGGTGCTGTACCTGTTCGGCACACCCGGGCAGCGCCGGTTCTGGTTCATGTGGGACGACCTCGTCCGCGGGGCGATCGGCGCGATCATCCTCGTCGACGTTCGCCGGCTGCAGGACAGCTTCGCCGCGGTGGACTTCTTCGAGGCGCGAAAACTGCCGTTCCTCGTCGCGATCAACCAGTTCGACGGCGCCCCAAGGCATCCCACCGCCGCGGTCCGTAAGGCGCTGGCGCTGTCCGAACACATCCCGGTGATCACCGTCGACGCGCGTGAACGCCAGTCCGCCAAAGCCGCGTTGATCGCGATCACCGAGTACGCGCTGAGCAGTCTCACCACGCTGCCCGGCTGATTCCCGTGCAATGGAGTGACGAGGAGTTCAGCGGCCGCGACTTCCGCGACGACGATCTGAGCAGGCTGCGCACCGAGCGTGTCGTGTTCGACGAATGCGATTTCCGTGGTGTCGACCTCACCGAGTCCGAGCACGCCGGTTCGGCGTTTCGCAACTGCCGATTCGAGCGGGCGACGCTGCACCACAGCATCTTTCGGCAGTGCAGCATGCTGGGATCGGTGTTCACCGAGAGCCGGCTGCGACCGCTGACGCTGGTCGACGTCGACCTGACACTGGCCGTCCTCGGCGGGTGCGATCTGCGCGGTGTGGATCTCACCGGATGCCGGATGCGCGAGGCCGGCCTGGTCGACGCCGATCTGCGCAAGGCGGTGTTGCGCGGTGCGGATCTGAGCGGCGCCCGGGTGCAGAACCTCCGACTCGACGAGGCCGACCTGCGCGGCGCGAGGACCGATGCGTCGCTGTGGACCACCGCGAGCCTCGCCGGCGCGAAGATCGACGTCGACCAGGCACTGGCCTACGCCGCCGCTCACGGTCTGAACATCCACGGGCAGTGACCGCTGCCTTCGGAGGAATAATCCGCGTGCGGCGGGGTTGGCTTCTGCATGAGCGGTTTCCACGAGGGCGAACTCGCGGTGCAGGCCCGCGCCGGCGTGGTGGCGCAGGCCGCGCGGCTGGGTCAGGGGATGCTCGCCGCGCCGGACCTCAATGGCGGCATCGGCAAGTTCCTGTCCGTCAGGGAGTTCGCCGTCGTGACGGCCCGGGGAGACGACGGCCGACTGTGGACGTCGCCGCTGCACGCCCGGCCCGGCTTCCTCGAGGCGCACGATCGCACGCTGCGCGTCGAGACCCGACCGGTCGACGGTGACCCGTTGCACGGCCTGGCGGCGGGACAGCCGATCGGCATGCTGGCCATCGACTTCGCCACGCGGCGACGGGTGCGGGTCAACGGGACGGTCGGCGACGCCACCGCCGCTGGCCTGACCATCGACGTCGACCAGGCGTTCGGCAACTGCCCGAGATACATTCAGCCGCGCGAGCTTTCGCCCGCCCAGCCCTCCGCGGCGGCGCAGTTCACCCGCTCGAGCGCTCTCGGTCCGTCGCAGGCGGCGGTCGTCGCCGACGCCAACACCTTCTTCCTCGGCACCGAGCATCCGACGCGCGGCGTCGACGCGTCCCACCGCGGCGGCCCGCCCGGTTTCGTCCGGGTGGAGGGCGACGCGCTGTCGTGGCCCGACTATCCGGGCAACAACATGTTCAACAGCCTGGGCAACCTCGCGGTCGATCCCGCCGCGGCCGTCCTGTTCATCGACTTCGCGACCGGCGACGTCGTGCAGATCTCGGGCACCGCCGCGGTGGTGTGGGAGGACGACGAGGCGACCGGTCGGCGCGTGTCGTTCACCGCCGAAGCCGTCGTCGCGAGCACGCGAGCCGACCTGCGGGCCGTCGAGCGGGACTAGGAGCTGCTGAGCCGGATCCGCCAGCGCACGAACGCCGTGTAGCCGATGCAGATCAGCACGAGCATCGCCATGTCGAACAGCCAGGTGCCTGCGCTGTGTTCCCAGTGGCGGTCGTCGGGTGTCAGCGGCCCGGGGACCAAGCGGATCAGGTCGATGGTCGACGCGGACGCGGCGAAACCCCAACGGGCAGGAGTGAACCACGACATCTGATCGAGCACGATGCGGTCCGTCACCGGGATCATGCCGCCCGAGAACACCAGCTGCGACATGATCGCGACCACCAGCAGCGGCATGATCTGCTCGTTGGATCTGGCCAACGCCGACAGCGCCAACCCGACCATCGCCGCCGCCACCGTCGTCACCGCGATGTCGACGAACAACTCGATGCTGCGGTTGCCCAGGAGGGCACCGCTGTCGACGGCGCCGGGACCCCAGCCCTTGCCGATGATCGCGATCGCCGTGACGATCGCCGACTGCACGATCGCGAACAGCGTGAACACGAAGACCTTCGCCAAAAGGTAAGCGGTCGTGGACAATCCGACGGCCTGCTCGCGACGGAAGATCGCCCGCTCGCCGATCAGCGCGCGGATGGTCAGCGCGGTGCCCATGAAGATGGCGCCGACGTTGAGCATGACCAGGATCTGACCCGGCTCGTTGGGGGCCGGACCGCCCTGCATCGCGGGAACGGGCACACCGAAACCGACGTCACCGGGTACCGACAGCGACAGCACGCCCATGATGAACGGCAACAGCATCAGGAACGCAAAGTAGCCGCGATCGGACACCACCAGCCGGACCTGACGGCGCGCGATCGTCGAGAACTGCCGCCGCACGCTCGTGCTCGTGGGGCTGCCCAGATCGGACGGTTCCTCGGTGGGCGGCGGGGGTTGCGGCGGCCCGTGCTGGGACAGGAAGCGCTGGTTCGCCGCGTCGGGATCGCTGGCAACCGAACTGAAGATGTCGGCCCAGTTGGTCGTGCCCATCGACGGCCCGATCTGACTCGGCGGGCCGTAGAACGCGGTCTTGCCGCCGGGCGCCAGCAACAGCACCTGATCGCAGACGTCGAGATACGTCAGCGAGTGCGTGACGACCAGCACGACACGACCGGCGTCGGCCAGTTGCCGCAGCATCGTCATGACCTGGCGGTCCAGCGCGGGATCCAGGCCCGAGGTCGGCTCGTCGAGGATCAGCAGCGAGGGCCCGGTCAACAGTTCGAGCGCGACCGACGCGCGCTTGCGCTGGCCGCCGGAGAGCTTGTCGACGCGGGTCTCCAGATGCTTGGTCATCTCGAGTTCCTCGAGCACCTGCATGACGACCTGTTCGCGGTCCGCCTTCGTGGTGTCCGGCGGCAGGCGTAGTTCGGCGGCGTACATCAGCGCCTGGCGCACGGTCAGCTGACCGTGGACGACGTCGTCCTGCGGCACCATGCCGATCCTGGACCGCAGCGACGCATACTCGGCGTGCACGTTGTGGCCCTCGAAGGCAACCGTGCCCGTCGTCGGATGCGTGTAGCCGGCGACCAACCGCGCGAACGTCGACTTGCCCGCGCCCGAGGGCCCGATCACGGCGGTCAGCGTCCCGGGCCGCGCGGCGATCGAGATGTTGTTCAGCAGCGTCTTGTTGTTCTCGATGGTCCAGGTGACCCCGTGCACCTCGAGCCCGCCGGTGCGGGTCGCGGCCTCGGTCTCGGTGCGGCGGACCAGCGTGCCGCCGGAGAAGACGAGGTCGATGTTGCCGATCGTGACCGTGTCGCCCTCGCGCAGCAACGCGGACTCCACGCGTGCACCGTTGACGAACGTGCCGTTGATGCTGCGGTTGTCGACGATCTCGGTCCCGCCGGCGGTCGGCACCAGGGTGGCGTGGTGACGCGACGCCAGGACGTCGGGCACGACGATGTCGTTGTCGGTGGCGCGGCCGATCTTGACGGCGCCGGGCACGTTGTCCGCGGGCCGGCTGCCCGGCCGCAGGATCTTGAGCATGCTCGTGGCGAGGTTGCCCTCGCTGGAGCGCGGAGCGGCCGTCGGGCCCATCATCGTCGCCGACTCGAGCGAGGGTGACGATATCGGCGGCCGCGCGGCCTGCTGGGGGCTCGAATACGCCGCGGGCTGCGGTGTGCTCGGATAGCGCGGCGGCGGAGGTGCACTCGGGTAGGTCGGCTGCGGACGCGACTGACCCGGGGGTGGGCCGTACGGCCGCGATGCCGGCTGCGGCGGAGCCGTGGGATAGCTGCCCGTCGGCCGCTGGTTGGCGATCGGCACCGCCACGGTCGGTGTCCGGCCCACCGCGCCCTGGTGGCGGCCGACCTCGAAGGTAAGCCGCGGACCGTCGGGATTGCCGATGTTGACCGTCTGGCCGTCGTGGATGTCGACCGCGGGCACCCGGCGGTTGTTCACGAACATCCCGTTGAGGCTGCCGTTGTCGATGGCGACCCAGCGGCCCTGATCGAAGCGCACCACCAGATGCGCGCGGGAGATCAGGGGATGGGCGATTCGGACATCGGCGCGGAGGTCACGGCCGACGACGACGTCATTTCCCGCGGCGAAGGTCCGGGTCGATCCGTCGTACCGAACAGTCAGCGCGGGTGGGGCGGGTCGGCTCATCGACGCCAACTCTAACGGTAGGGGAGTCGGACACGGAGGTCCGACCACGCGGTCATTACCCGGGAATGTTCCACCTTGCGGTGTCGGTGATCTGATGCAGAGCCGCGATGCGGTCCTCACGCGTGGTGATGACGTGTGCGAACGCCGCGTCGACGGTGCTTCGGCCGTCGAGGGCGGGGCCCCAGTACCGACCGATGACCACGACGCGGTCGTCGTCGACCGCCAGATACTCGGCCGGGTCGACGTGCATGTCGTACAGCGCCGCGATGCGGCCCCAGACTCCGGCGATCATGTCGGCCGGACCCTGGTGTTGTCCGCCGACACCGTGCGGCATGCCGGCGCTGACCGTGCCGACGAAATCGTCGGTCAGCAATCCGAAGAGCGCGGGGCCGTCGGCACCGGCGAGGGCGCCGTAGAACCGCCGGGCGACGTCGATCGAAGTGGACATTGGTGCCTCCTTCAGTATTAGAGAGCAATCTCTATTATAGGCTGTGACGATGCCGCGGCCCGCGCGCTTCACCGCCGACGACCTGCTGGACGCCGCCGCGGCGCTGCTCGCCGAACATGGACCCGCCGCGGTGACGATGTCCGCGGTGGCGCGTGGGGTGGGTGCGCCGAGCGGCTCGATGTATCACCGGTTTTCGGGCCGCGCGGCGCTGTGCGGGGAACTGTGGATGCGCACCGAGGAGCGCTTCCTTGCGGGGTTCACCGCGGCGTTGAGTCGCCCGGGTGGCACGCGTGCGCGGTGTGTCGCGGCCGCGCGCCACACGGTGCAGTGGTGTCGCGAACATCAAACCGAGGCGGCGGTCCTGCTGGCGGGGGCCGACGCGTTGTGCGCCGGCGACTGGCCGACCGAGTTGCACGCCAGGAGGCGGCGACTGCACCGGCGTTTGCGGCGCTTGCTGGATGGCGTGCACACCGACGCCGACCGGCTGAACGCCGCGGTGATCGACATCCCCTATGCCGTCGTGCGTCGACACCTACTGGCGGGGGCGGAGATTCCGGCGAGCGCGGATGCGATCGTCGCCGACTGCGCCGAGGCGCTCATACCGGCCGACTGACGAAAGTTTGCCGGTCGTCCGGCGAGTCGCGCGCGGTTGGCGTCGAAACGTGGTCACCATAGGTCATGGTGTCTCGGGCGCCGTTCCTGATCGTCGGCATCGGCGGGCTCTGTATCGTGGCGGCGTTCCTGGCGCCGACGGTCGACGCGCAGAGCGCCATCGCCATCGACGATCGCGGGTTCGTCGACTCCAAGGCCCGCTGCGAGGCGCCCTGGCAGCCAGTGGCTCTCGGCCGCACCCAGTTCGCGCTCGTCGCGATCTGCAAGCGCAACGGCAGCTACGAATACCGCGGTGTGCGGATGAAGGACGGCCTGGTGCTGACGGCCCCGGCGGTCGAGAAGACTGACGGCGTCTACACCGCCGAGAACGAGGGAGCGACGTACACGTTCTCCGCCAAGGAACTCGTCGTGACCGCGGACGACCGCGTGTTGGTCACCGAGCCGATGGTGGCCTACGTCGAACCGCGTCCCGCCGTCGACGGCTGATAGTTGTCCGGCGCGCCGGTCAGCACGCAGTGGGTGTGGCTGTAGATCGTCGGCATGCACTTGTTGCAGTGATCGCAGATCGAGCGCACCGAGCTGTCGGCCTGGATTCGGTTGATCAGATCGGGTTCGGCCAGCAGTGCGCGACCCATCGCCACGAAGTCGAAGCCCTCGGCCATCGCCAGGTCCATCGTCTCGCGATTGGTGATGCCGCCCAACAGGATCAGCGGCATCTTGAGCTCGGCGCGGAACTGCCTGGCATGGCGTAGCAGGAACGCCTCGCGGTAGGGGTACTCCCGCAGGAACTTCTTGCCGGTTATCCGGATACCCCACCGAATCGGCGGCTTGAACGCTCCCGCGAACTCCTTGACCGGCGCATCGCCGTGGAACAAGTACATCGGGTTGACCAGCGAGCTGCCCGCGGTCAGTTCGATGGCGTCCAGTCCACCGTCCTCTTCCAACCACTTCGCCGTCTGCAGCGACTCCTCGACGCTGATGCCGCCGCGCACCCCGTCGGTCATGGTGAGCTTGGCGGTCACCGCGATCGGGTTGCCCTCCTTCTCGACGGCCTGGCGCACCGCCCGCACGACGCCGCGGGCCACCTTGGCCCGGTTCTCCAGCGAGCCGCCGAACTCGTCGGTGCGCCGGTTCAAGAGCGGGCTCAAGAACGAGCTGGCGAGGTAGTTGTGGCCGAGGTGGATCTCGACCGCGTCGAAGCCGGATTCGATCGCCAAACGCGCGGCGTTGGCGTGCGCCTCGGTGACGTCGCGGATGTCGTCGCGCGTGGCCTTCTTGGCGAAGCGCATCGACAGCGGATTGAAGAAGCGCACCGGCGCCAGCGCCTTGGCCTTGTTTGTCCGCGCGTTCGCGACCGGCCCGGCGTGGCCGATCTGCGCGCTGATCGCCGCCCCCTCGGCGTGGATCGCGTCGGTCAGCCTTTTCAGACCGGGCACCGCTTCCGGGCGCATCCAGATCTGCCAGCCGTCGGTGCGCCCACCCGGCGCGACCGCGCAGTAGGCGACCGTCGTCATGCCGACCCCGCCCGCCGCGGGCAGCCGGTGGTAGTTGATCAACTCGTCGGTGACGAGCGCGTTCGGCGTCGACGCTTCGAACGTCGCTGCCTTGATGATCCGATTGCGCAGCGTCACCGGGCCGAGCTTGGCCGGGGTGAACACATTGGGCTGAGTGTTCATAAACAGCGAGCATGCCAGACTGAGACCCGTGGGTGCGATCACACTGGACGGTAAGGCCACGCGCGACGAGATCTTCGTCGACCTCAAGGAACGGGTCGCGGCGCTGACCCAGGGCCGTCTTCGCGGCTCGGCCGCGGCGGCCGGGCGCACGCCGGGACTGGGCACGGTGCTCGTCGGCGACGACCCCGGTTCGCACGCCTACGTGCGCGGCAAGCACTCCGACTGCGCGAAGGTCGGGATCAACTCGATCCGCCGAGACCTGCCCGCCGACATCAGTCAGGCGACGCTCGAGGAGACCATCGACGAGCTCAACGCCAACCCCGAGTGCACCGGTTACATCGTGCAGCTGCCGTTGCCCAAGCACCTCAACGAGAACGCCGCGCTCGAGCGCATCGACCCGGGCAAGGACGCCGACGGTCTGCACCCGACGAACCTGGGCCGGTTGGTGCTCAACGAACCCGCCCCGCTGCCGTGCACGCCGCGCGGCATCGTGCACCTGCTGCGCCGCTACGAGGTGGAGATCGCCGGGGCGCACGTCGTCGTCATCGGCCGCGGCGTGACCGTCGGGCGCCCGCTAGGGCTGCTGCTGACCCGCCGTTCGGAGAACGCGACGGTCACGTTGTGCCACACCGCAACCCGTCACCTGCCGGAGCTGGCCCGCGAGGCCGACATCATCATCGCCGCGGCGGGCATGCCGCACATGGTGACCGCCGAGATGGTGCGTCCGGGCGCGGCCGTCGTCGACGTGGGGGTGAGCCGCGACGACGACGGCAAGCTCGTCGGTGACGTCCACCCGGACGTCTGGGATGTCGCGGGCCACGTTTCGCCCAATCCCGGCGGCGTCGGCCCGCTGACGCGTGCGTTCCTGCTGACGAACGTGGTCGAACGCGCGGAGGTACTGGCCGCGACGTGACACCGAAGGAGTTCGCGCGCAAGGTCTTCGCCGGGCAGTGGCCGTTCTGGTCGGTCGGGCTGATCTTCGCCGCCGCGTTCGTTCTCGTGGTCGCGGGCTACTGGCGCCGCGGCGCGCTGGTGATCGCGATCGGCGTCGGCGTGGCGGCGGCGCTGCGGCTCCTGCTCAGCGACGACCGCGCCGGACTGCTCGCAGTGCGCAGCCGAGGAGTCGACTTCGTCACCACCGCGACCGTCAGCGCGACGATGCTCTACATCGCCTGGACGATCGACCCGCTGGGCACCAGCTGATTCACCAACACTTCAGTCGCGAGACCGACGCTTTGGCGGATTTTCCTCGAGCGTTTCCGCCAAAACGTCGGTTTCGGCGTCAGGTCAGCGACGCGCGGATGCACACCGTGACGTACGGCAGCGCCAGCCCGGTCGAATTGGCCAGCGCCGGATGGGTCGTCAGCAGCTCGCGCACCTGGTCCAGCGTCCTGGTGCGCACCTTCTCCGGCGACGTGATGCAGTAACTGCGCGAAGCCACCAGGTCGATGAGCGCCTGCGGGGTCAGGTAATTGGTCCACTCGACCTGATGGCGCTCGGCACCGGTGAACGGCTCGGGCAGCGACACGGTGTTGCTGAACGGGTCGTGCTCGTGGCCGATGATGCGGCCGAGGTCCTTCACCCAGCCCAGCCGCTCGTCGCGGGTGTTCCACACCAGTCCGAGCCGACCGCCGGGGCGCAATACGCGCGCCACCTCCTTGACCGCACGTTCGGGGTCGAACCAGTGCCAGGCCTGGGCCACCAGCACCGTGTCCACGCTGTCGTCGGGAAGCGGGATCTCCTCCGCGGTGCCGAGCAGGGCTGGCGTGTCGGGCAGCGAATTGCTGAGCAGCTCAAGCATTTCCGGGATCGGGTCGACCGCGACGACGTCGAGGCCGCGTTCGACCAGCCGCGTGGTCAGCTTGCCCGTGCCCGCGCCGAGGTCGAGCACCTTGGAGGCGTCCGAAGACAGCAGCCAGTCAATCGCCTCGGGCGGATACGACGGCCGACCGCGTTCGTAGGCCGCGGCTTCCGCGCCGAAGGACAGCGAGCGATCCCGTTCCGGCCGGCTCACTGCGCCGTCATTTCGCAGCCAGCTCCAGCGTCCGGCGGATCAGCTTGTAGACCGCATCCGTCTCCACCAGGAACCCGTCATGGCCGTAGATCGAGTCCACGACGTCCAGACCGGCGCAGCCCGGCAGCAATTCGGCCAACTCCTCCTGCAGCCGAAGCGGATAGAGCCGATCGGAGGTGATGCCGCCGACCACCGCGGGCACCGGGCAGTCGCGCAACGCGGCCTCGACGCCTCCGCGGCCGCGACCGATGTCGTGACCGGACAGCGCCTCGGTCAGCGACACGTACGTTCCGGCGTCGAAGCGCGACACCAGCTTTCGGCCCTGGTGCTCCAGATAGCTCTGCACGGCGTAGCGCCCGCCGACCGCGGGGTCCTCACCGTCCTGCGCATCGTTGGCGAACCGCGCGTCCAGCTCCTCCTCGCCGCGATAGGTCAGATGGGCGAACCGCCTCGCGATCTCCATGCCGGCGTCGGGGGAGAGGCCGGTGCCGTAGTAGTCGCCGTTCTGCCAGTTGGGGTCGGCCTTGATCGCGGCGACTTGCGAGCTCTGGGTGCCGATCTGGTCGGCGGTGGCACGCGCGCCCACGGCCAACACCAGCCCCGCCCGCACCCTGTCCGGATGACCGACCATCCACTCCAGCGCCCGGGCGCCACCCAGCGAGCCGCCCATCACCGCGGCGACCTCGGTGATGCCGAACGCCTCCAGCGCGGCGATGTCGGCCCGGACCTGGTCGCGGACCGAGACCACCGGGAAGCGCGAACCCCAGGCTTTGCCGTCGGGATGCAGTGAGCTCGGGCCGGTGGAGCCGCGGCACCCACCGAGCACGTTGGTCGCCACCGCGCACCAGCGGTCGGTGTCGATCGGGCCGCCGGGTCCCGCGACACCGTCCCACCAACCGGGGGTGGGGTGGTCGGGTCCGGCCGGGCCGGTGATGTGCGAATCGCCGGTCAGCGCGTGCAGCACGACCACGACGTTGTCGCGCGTGGGCGAGAGCTCGCCCCAGCGCTGCACGGCGATCGACACAACGTCGATGACCGCGCCGTTCTCCAGCGTCAGCGGGCCGATGTCGACCACGCCGATCTCGCCTTCCGCGGGCAGGTTCAGGAGTGGCACCTCGACTTCCAGATCGGAGAGGGTCATCAGAACGCCGCCGTCGTGTTCGGGTCGGTCTTACCCGCCGAGCTGAACGGCTTGGCCGCGGCGAAGCCCTGCTCCAGGTCGGCCAGGATGTCGTCGATGCCCTCGATGCCCACCGCCAGGCGCACCAGCCCCGGCGTGACGCCGGTGGCCAACTGCTCCTCGGGCGACAGCTGCGCATGCGTGGTGGAGGCCGGGTGGATCACCAGCGAGCGCACGTCGCCGATGTTGGCGACGTGGCTGTGCAGGGTCAGCGCGTTGACGAAGGCCTTGCCGGCGTCGACGCCGCCTGCCAGCTCGAAGGCGAGTACCGCGCCGGTTCCCTTGGGCGCCAACTTCTTTCCGAGGTCGTGCCACGGCGACGACGGCAGCCCCGCGTAGTTCACCGAGATCACGTCGGCGTGGCCCTCCAGGTACTCGGCCACCTTCTGGGCGTTGGCGACATGGCGCTCGACGCGCAGGCTCAGCGTCTCCAGACCCTGTGCGATGAGGAAGGCGTTGAACGGCGAAGCCGCCGAACCCAGGTCGCGCAGCAACTGCACACGCGCCTTCAGCGCGAACGCCGGCGGGCCCAGTTCGGCGAACACCACGCCGTGGTAGCTGGGGTCGGGTTCGGTGAAGCCCGGGAACTTGCCGTTGGTCCAGTCGAACGTGCCGCCGTCGATGATGACGCCGGCGATCGCGGCGCCGTGACCACCCAGGTACTTGGTGGCCGAGTGCACGACGATGTCGGCGCCGTGGCTCAGCGGCTGGATCAGGTACGGGGTGGCGATGGTGTTGTCGACGATCAGCGGCACCCCGTTCTCGTGGGCGACCGCGGCGACGTTCGGGATGTCGAGGATGTCGATCTGCGGGTTGGAGATCGTCTCGGCGAAGAACGCCTTGGTGTTGGGCCGCACTGCCGCGCGCCAGGAGTCGAGGTCGTCGGGGTTCTCGACGAAGCTGACCTCGATGCCGATCTTGGGGAACGTGTAGTGGAACAGGTTGTACGTGCCGCCGTAGAGCCGCGGGCTGGACACGATGTGGTCGCCCGTGTTGGCCAGGTTCAGTATCGCGAAGTGTTCGGCGGCCTGACCCGAGGCCAGAAACAGCGCCGCGACGCCGCCTTCGAGCGCGGCGATGCGCTGCTCGACGACGTCCTGCGTCGGGTTCATGATCCGGGTGTAGATGTTGCCCGGCTCGGCGAGGCCGAACAGCGCGGCGGCGTGGTCGGTGCTGTTGAACGTGTACGACGTGGTCTGGTAGATCGGCAGCGCCCGCGCGTTGGTCGCGGGGTCGGGCGTCTGGCCGGCATGGACCTGTTTGGTCTCGAACGCCCACCGAGCGGTGGGATCGGTTCCTTCAGTGCTCATCGAATCTCCTGTTGTGAGGGGCCTGGAAGGGGCATTTCACGCACTCAGCGGTAACTGCGCACGCCGGACCTCCGCTGTCTTCTCTGGGGGCCCGTCACAACGGACCCGCGCTTGCCGGTAGCCGCTTGTCAGCGGGTACTCAACCTGGTCATCACCCGGGGCACCCCACCGCGGTTGGAGGGTTGCCGACCAGCAAGCCGGGGCTTGTCGCTGGCACTCATGACCGATGAGAAGCGTATCTCATGTTGCTCGTGGCGTGCCAGCGAGGGGATCTCGGCGAGGCGCGCCCGAAGCTACCGGTCAGTAGCGAATCACACTCCCTCCGGCGGACCCCCTGGCTCACACAGGGCGGCATGTGCGAGGGAATACTGGTAGGCGACTGACCGACTAGCGAGCCGGGAGAACCCCACCATGACTGCCGAGCAGCCGACCATCATCTACACGCTGACCGACGAGGCGCCGCTCCTGGCGACCTACGCGTTCCTGCCGATCATTCGCACCTTCACCGAACCGGCGGGCATCAACGTCGAGACCAGTGACATCTCGGTGGCCGCACGCATTCTCGCGGAGTTCTCCGACCGCCTGACCGAAGAGCAGCGCGTGCCCGACAACCTGGCCCGGTTGGGAGAGCTCACCGAGAAGCCGGACACCAACATCATCAAGCTGCCGAACATCAGCGCCTCGGTGCCGCAGCTGCTGGCCGCCATCAAGGAGCTCAAGGCCAAGGGCTACGACCTGCCGGACTATCCCGGCGACCCGAAGTCCGACGAGGAAAAAGAGATCAAGGAACGCTACGCCAAGGTTCTCGGCAGCGCGGTCAACCCTGTTCTGCGGCAAGGTAACTCGGATCGGCGCGCGCCCAAGGCGGTCAAGGAGTACGCGCGCAAGCACCCGCACAGCATGGGTGAGTGGTCGATGGCGTCGCGTACGCACGTGGCGACCATGAAGAAGGGCGACTTCTACCACGGCGAGAAGTCGATGACGCTCGACAAGGACCGCAAGGTCAAGATGGTGCTCGAAACCAAGAGCGGCGAGACCGTCGTGCTCAAGCCGGAGGTCAAGCTCGACAGCGGCGACATCATCGACAGCATGTTCATGAGCAAGAAGGCTCTGTGCGAGTTCTTCGAAGAACAGATCGAGGACGCCTACAAGACCGGCGTGATGTTCTCGCTGCACGTCAAGGCGACGATGATGAAGGTGTCGCACCCGATCGTGTTCGGCCACGCGGTGAAGGTCTTCTACAAGGACGCGTTCGCCAAGCACCAGAAGGTGCTCGACGAGCTCGGCGTGAACGTCAACAACGGGATGTCCGACCTGTACGACAAGATCCAGGCGCTGCCCGCCTCGCAGCGTGAGGAGATCGTCCAGGACATCCATGCCGTGCACGAGCACCGGCCGGAGCTGGCGATGGTGGACTCGGCCCGCGGCATCACCAACTTCCACTCGCCCAGCGACGTGATCGTCGACGCGTCGATGCCGGCGATGATCCGGCTCGGCGGCAAGATGTACGGCGCCGACGGGCGGACCAAGGACACCAAGGCGGTGAACCCCGAGTCGACGTTCAGCCGGATCTACCAGGAGATGGTCAACTTCTGTAAGACCCACGGCCAGTTCGACCCGACGACCATCGGCACCGTGCCCAACGTCGGGCTCATGGCGCAGAAGGCCGAGGAGTACGGCAGCCACGACAAGACCTTCGAGATCCCCGAGGACGGCGTCGCCAACATCGTCGACGTCGACACCGGCGAGGTGCTGCTGACCCAGAACGTCGAGACCGGTGACATCTGGCGCATGCCGGTGGTCAAGGATGACGCGATCCGCGACTGGGTGAAGCTCGCCGTGACCCGGGCGCGCGCCTCGGGCATGACCGCACTGTTCTGGCTCGACACCGAGCGTCCGCACGAGGTGGAGCTTCGCAAGAAGGTCAAGGAGTACCTCAAGGAGCACGACACCGAGGGGCTACACATCCAGATCATGCCGCAGGTGTGGGCCATGCGGTACACGCTGGAACGGCTGATCCGCGGCCAGGACACCATCGCCGTGACCGGAAACATCCTGCGCGACTACCTGACCGACCTGTTCCCGATCCTCGAGCTGGGCACCAGCGCCAAGATGCTGTCGATCGTGCCGCTGATGGCCGGCGGCGGCATGTACGAGACCGGCGCCGGCGGCTCGGCTCCCAAGCACGTGCACCAGCTGGTCGAGGAGAACCACCTGCGCTGGGATTCGCTCGGCGAATTCCTCGCTCTCGGAGCGTGTTTCGAGGACATCGGGCGCAAGACCGGCAACGAGCGCGCCGTCCTGCTGGGCAAGACGCTTGACTCGGCCATCGGAAAGCTGTTGGACAACAACAAGAGCCCGTCGCGTAAGACCGGCGAGCTGGACAACCGGGGCAGCCAGTTCTACCTCGCGATGTACTGGGCGCAGCAGCTCGCCGAGCAGACCGACGACAAGGAGCTCGCCGAGCACTTTTCCGACCTCGCGAAATCGTTGGCCGACAACGAGGACGCGATCGTGAAGGAGCTCGCCGACGTGCAGGGCGACTCGGTCGACATCGGCGGGTACTACTACCCGGACGCGGAGAAGACCACCGCGGTGATGCGGCCCAGCAAGACCCTGAACTCGGTGCTGGAGGGCGCGACGGAGGAGCCGGTCACCCAGCTCTAGCCGCCCAGCGCCTCCCGCGGCGGAGGCGCGACATGGCGGTCGACGAACTCGACGATCAGGTCGGCCACGCGCTGCGGCGCCTCGAACATCGGGATGTGGCCGACGTCGTCGAGGTGCGTGATCTCGGTGGTCGACGGCAAATGCTGGGTGAAGTGCCGGGTGAACCGCGGATGCGGCAGGACCCGGTCCTTCTCGCAGATCACCAGGTGGGTGGGGCAGTTGCTCTCGGCGAGTTCCATCAGCCCGGGCGTCAGCAGCGACTTGACCAGCAGCTGGTAGTAGGCGGGGCAGTGCGTGACGTCGTCGATGATGTCGACGAGGTCTTCGTCGGACAATCGGTCCGGCGTGGCGCTGATCGGAAAGTGCGCCAGCCATCGCGTGAACGGGAGTTTCAGCACCTGCTGCCGGAACGCGAGCGTGAACACCCACACCGGGAAGCCGGCCAGGAACTTGCCGACGATCTCGAACTTGGCGGGCGTGAACTTGCTCCAGCCGCCCGCCGGTGCGATCCCCGTCAGCGTGCGGGCCCGGCCGCGGCGCTCGAGCTCGAAGGCCGCCCACCCGCCCAGCGAGTTGCCCACGATGTGCGCGGTGTCCCAGCCGAGGGCATCCAGCCGGCGTTCGACGTCGTCGGCGAGCTCTTTGGTGTCGAGGAAGCGATGGCCCTTCACGCCGCCGTTGTGGCCGGGCAACGTGGGTGCCAGCACCTCGTAGCGGCCGGTGTCGGCAATCAGCGGAGCGACCTTTTTCCACACGTTCTGCGACATCATGAACGGGTGTAGCAACAGCATGGGTTCGCCGGAGCCGACGTGGATCGGTGCGCGCTCGGTCATCCGCCCGACACTAAGGTGATACCGCCGGTACCGCAAGTACGTCGGTTATGGTCTGCCGCTGTGACATCGCTGATCGTCAGCACCATCAACGTCAACGGCATCCGCGCCGCGGTCAAGGAACGTTCGCCGGAGAACCGCGGCCTGCTGCCGTGGCTGGCGTCGACCACCGCCGACGTCGTCTGCCTGCAGGAAACCCGCGCCGACGACACCCAGCTGGCCGCCGCGTTGGCGCCGGCGCTGGCGGAGGGATGGCGCCTCGCGTCGGCCGAACCGCACATCAAGGGCCGCAGCGGCGTCGCCGTGCTCTCGCGTCGCCCGATCGACGCGTCGCGGCTTATGGAGTCGGACGAGTTCGGTGCGCACGGCCGCTATCTGGAGGTCGACACCGCCGGGGTGACGGTCGCGAGCGTCTACGTCCAGACCGGCGAGGCGGAGACCGACCGCCAGCTCGAGAAGGAGCGGTTCATGGCCGAACTCGCGGCGCGGATGGCGAAGCTGGTCGAGTCCGAAGCTGTCGTCTGCGGCGACTGGAACATCGCCCACACCGAGAACGACATCAAGAACTGGAAGGGCAACCTGAAGAAGTCCGGTTTCCTGCCCAGCGAGCGGCAGTGGCTGTCCGAACTGCTCGCCTCGGGCTGGGTCGACGTGGTCCGTGAGCTGCACCCCGACCAGCCGGGTCCCTACGCGTGGTGGTCGTGGCGGGGCCGCGCCTTCGACAATGACGCCGGCTGGCGCATCGACTACCAGCTCGCGACGAAGGCTCTGGCGACGCGGGCCGCGGCCGCCAGGGTCGAGCGCGCCGAGGCGTACGCGCTGCGCTGGTCGGACCACGCGCCGGTGACCGTCGAATATCGGGCGTGAAATGATCGGACGATCATGAGCAGTTCGTCGAAACCCGTCGTCTTCTCCGGTGTTCAACCCACCTCCGATTCGCTGCACCTCGGCAACGCCCTCGGCGCGATCCAGCAGTGGGTCGGCCTCCAGGACGACCACGACGCGTTCTTCTGTGTGGTGGACCTGCACGCGATCACGATCCCGCAGGACCCCGAACGGCTGAGGCGGCGCACCCTGGCCACCGCCGCGCAGTATCTCGCGCTGGGCATCGATCCGGGACGCAGCACGATCTTCGTGCAGAGCCACGTTCCGGCTCACGCCGAATTGGCTTGGGTGCTGGGCTGTTTCACCGGCTTCGGGCAGGCGTCGCGGATGACGCAGTTCAAGGACAAGTCGCAAAAGGAAGGCAGCGAGGCCACCACCGTCGGGTTGTTCACCTATCCGGTGCTGATGGCCGCCGACGTACTGCTCTACGACACCGAGCTGGTACCGGTCGGGGAGGACCAACGCCAGCACCTGGAGCTCGCACGCGATGTGGCGCAACGGGTCAACTCGCGCTTCCCGGACACCTTCGTCATCCCCGAGCCGATGATCCCCAAGGCGACGGCGAAGATCTACGACCTGCAGGACCCGACGTCGAAGATGAGCAAGTCCGCGGGCACCGAGGCCGGGCTGATCAGCCTGCTCGACGATCCGAAGGCCTCGGCCAAGAAGATCCGCTCCGCGGTCACCGACAGCGAGCGCGAGGTGCGCTACGACCCCGAGGCCAAACCCGGCGTGTCGAACCTGTTGACCATCCAGTCGGCGGTCACGGGAACCGACGTCGACAAGCTCGTCGAGGGATACGCCGGACGCGGTTACGGCGACCTGAAGGCCGACACCGCGGAGGCCGTCGTCGAATTCGTTTCACCCATCAAGGCCCGGGTCGACGAACTTCTCGCCGATCCCGCCGAATTGGAATCGGTGCTGGTGGTCGGCGCCGAGCGGGCCCGCGACGTGTCTGCGACGACACTGCGGCGGGTATACGACCGGTTAGGATTTCTGCGCCCTGGCGGCTGAGGTGTGGGGAGGGTCGGCGTGACGACACATCCGGCTGGACCCGAGGGCTCCGCCGAGAAACCGGGATTCGTCGACCGGCTGCGCTCGCGGTACGAATGGTTCGACCACGTGATGCGGGCGCAGGAGCGCTACAACGACAGCAAGGGCGACTTCTACGCGGCAGGCATCACGTACTTCACGGTCTTCGCGATGTTCCCGTTGCTGATGGTCGGATTCGCGATCGGCGGGTTCGTCCTCGCCAGCCAGCCCGAACTGCTCGCCGACGTCCAGGACCGGATCAGGGCGTCGGTCTCCGGCGACGTCGCCACGCAGCTGGTCGAGCTGATGGACTCCGCGATCGAGTCCCGCACCTCGGTCGGGATCATCGGTCTGGCCACCGCGGCGTGGGCGGGGCTGGGCTGGATGGCGAACCTGCGCGAGGCGCTGAGCCAGATGTGGGGTCTCATGCGACGCGAAACCCACGGCTTCGTGCGCACCAAATTGTCCGACCTGACGGCCATCGTCGGCCTGTTCGTCGCCATCGGGGTCACCATCGCGCTGACCGTGGTCAGCAGCTCCGGGTTGGCCCGCAAAGCCGTCGAATGGGTTGGGCTGGAGGATGTTCCGGGCATGAGCATCCTGCTGCGGCTGGTTTCGCTGGCGGTCTCGGTGTTGGTCAGCTGGTTGCTGTTCACGTGGATCATCGCGCGACTGCCCCGCGAATCGATCAGCTTCCGTTCGGCGCTGCGGGCCGGGTTGCTCACGGCGGTGGCCTTCGAAATCTTCAAACAGGTGGCGTCGATCTACCTGCGTTCGGTGGTGACGGGGCCGGCCGGGGCGACGTTCGGCCCGGTGCTCGGCCTGATGGTGTTCGCCTACATCACCGCGCGGCTCATCCTGTTCGCCACGGCGTGGGCGGCCACGTCGGTCGAGAACATGGAGGCCGCGCCCGTCTATCCGCCCGGCCTCGCGCAGATCACGCCGCGGGTGCAGGTGCAAGAAGGCGTCGGTGCGGGCGGCGTATTGGCTGCCGCCGCCGCGGGAGCGATTGGCGCGCTGGGTATTTCGCGCCTGCGGCGGCATCATTGATTCTGGCTGACCAGCTGCAGGCCGATGACGCAACCGATGATGCCCGCGATCAGTATTGCCTTGATCGCCGACGCGCTCTCGGCGCCGGTGAGCATCGCGTAGGCGACCGTCAGCGACGCGCCGATACCCACCCACACCGCATAGCTGGTGCCCGGCGGCAGGCTGCGCATCGCGATCCCCAGCCCCGCCATCGAGAACACCAGCGCCACGAGGAACACCACGGACGGGCCCAGCTTCGTGAACCCTTCGGTTTTCCCGAGCGCCGAAGCCCATACCGCTTCGAGAACACCGGACACCACCAGAATCAGCCACGCCATCCGGGCCACGGTACCCAAGGCGTAACGTCGGGCTGCGTGCCTCTCTCCACGCCGTGGTCCGAGCAGATGGGCCTGTCCGCTCCGATCGTCAACGCCCCCATGGGCGGTACCGCAGGCGGCCCGCTGGCCGCGGCGGTGTCGCGGGCGGGCGGCCTCGGCATGATCGGGATGGGTAGCTCGGCGACCGCCGGTGCGTTGACGGCGGAACTGCCGCACGTGTCCGGGCTCGCGAGCCCGTTCGGCATCGGCCTCGTGCACTGGGTGATGGAGGCGCAACCCGATCTGTTCGACGTCGCGCTGGCCGCGAGGCCCGCGCTGCTGGCCGTCAGCTTCGGCGACGACTGGTCGTGGGTGCGCCGCGCGCACGACGCCGGTGTGCCGGTGGCCGCGCAGGTGGCCGACGTCACCGGCGCGCGGAACGCGGCCGACGCCGGCGTCGACGTGATCGTCGCGCGCGGGGCCGAGGGAGGCGGCCACGGCGAGGCGCGCATCGGCACCCTGCCGTTGCTCGCGGAGGTGCTCGACGCCGTGAAGGTCCCGGTGCTCGCCGCCGGGGGCATCGCGTCGGGCCGCGGGCTGGCCGCGGTGCTCGCCGCCGGTGCGTCCGGCGCGTGGGTCGGCACCGCGTTCACGACCTGCCGGGAAGCGGCAACGTCGGCCGCGGCGCGCGACGTGCTGCTGAGCGCGGAAGGGAACCAGACGGTGACGACCCGGGCCTTCGACGTGGCTTTCGGATATCCGTGGCCGGCAACGCTTCCCGAGCGGGTGCTGCGCAACGACTTCGTCGACCGGTTCGACGGACGCGAGGATCTCGTCGACGACGATGCGCGGGCCGGCCTGGCCGCGGCCGCGGCCGCGGAGGACTACCGGGTGGCACCGGTCAACGCCGGGCAGGGAGTCGGCATGGTGCGCGAAACGCGTTCGGCGGCAGAGGTGATCGAACGGCTCTGCGCCGAGGCCGAGCGACTGTTGCGCCGCTGGGGTTAGAGCTGTGGCCGCCGGTTCAGTGACCGCGCGCCCATGATCAACGAGAACACGATCACGCTGCCGACGACCGCGACCCCGACGCGCACCGGCATCGCGTCGATGTCCGACATCATCGGGGAGGCACTGACCGCGGGGTTGGTGGCGTCGGCGTCGGATTTGGTTCCGAGCAGCGACGGGTCGGGCTCGATCAGGGTGCCGACGCTGGTGCCGGGCGGGGTGGCGAAGCCGTAGTCGAGCAGGTGCGCGGCCTGCTCCCACGGCGCGATCGGCTGGCGGGTGCCCTTGAGGAGCACGGCGACCAGTCGGCGCCCGTCGCGCTGGGCAGCGCCGACGAACGTCTGGCCCGCGTCGTCGGTGTAGCCGGTCTTCCCGCCCATCGCGCCGGGGTAGTTGAGCAGCAGCTTGTTGTCGTTCTCGATGGGGTAGCCCACGTCGCCGCGGCCGGGGAAGTCGAACTCCCGGGTCGAGACGATGTCGGCGAAGATCGGGTTGCGCCAGGCGTAGCGGTAGAACAGTGCCATGTCGTAGGCCGAGGTGCTCATGCCCGGGCCGTCGAGGCCGGACGGCGTCGCGACCCGGGTGTCGAGGCCGCCCAGCTTGCGGGCCAGGTCGTTGAGCTTGTGCAGGGTCGCCTCGTAGCCGCCCATCTGCCGCGCCAGCGCGAACGCGGCGTCGTTGCCCGAATACATCAGCAGCCCGTGCAGCAGGTCGTTGATCGAGTAGTGGCCGCCCTCGCCGACCCCGACCTTGGTGCCCTCCTGGGCGGCGTCTTCTGCTGTGCCGGGAACGACCTTGTGGATGGGGAGTTCCTTGATCGCCTGCATCGCGGTCAGCACCTTGACGATGCTGGCGGGCCGGTGCCTGCCGTGCGGGTCCTTGGCGGCGATGACGTCGCCGGTGTCGAGGTCGGCGACCAGCCACGCCTCGGCGGAGACGTCGTTGGGCAGCGGCGGGGTGCCGGAGGCGGTGATGACGCCGCAGCCGGAGAGCTTGTCGCCGCCCATCGGGGTCGCGGGCACCGGCAGTGGCCCGGGTGGGGCCTGGCCGGGTTTGGGCACCTCGGACGCGTCGACCGCCGGGGGCGTCGACTCGCGGTACGGGCACGCGCTCGCTTCGGGCGCCGCGGGCGGCTGTGCGCTTGCCACGGCCGGGCCGGCGACGACGAACAGGGCGGCGGCCAGGACGGCGGCGCGTTGCAGCGGATTTCGAAACTTCGCCATTGTGAGCGCACATTAAGCCGCGAAGAGGAAGATCCCGCGTAGGCGCGCTGTGACTGGTGTTACTTGAGTTTCATTTGTGACTTAACGGCGCAGCGTCAGCGAGGCGAGGTCGACGTGTGCGACGGCGGGGAATCCGATGCTGCCCATCCAGAGCCGGCCGTCGGCCTCGACCAGGCCGGTCACCATGCCGAACTGCGGGTGCTCGCGGCGGATACCCGCGACGACGTCGCCGGTGTCCGGGTCGAACGCCACCGCCCACACCTCGGGTTTGATCTGCGGTTGCAACTTGTCCGGCAGCTTCCACAGCAGCTTGCGCAACGCGGGCCAGCGCGGTGCGAGCCATTCGGCGGCGGCGTTGAGCGGCGAGACCATCGCGCACCAGATGCGGCCGTCGGCGCCGGTCGACAGGTTGTCGGGATGGCCGGGCAGGTTTTCGCGCAGCGGGGTCACCGATCCTGCGCGCTCACCGGTCAGCCAGAACTTCGACAGCCGGCGACCCATCGTCTCGGCGAACACCAGCGCCGAACCGTCGGCTGTCGGCGTGACGCCGTTGGCGAAGTACAGCCCGGCGACCGCGGTGAGCACGGTGCCGTTCGGATCGCGGCGGAACAGGCTGCCGCGCGGCCGCGCCTCCATCACCGCACCCTTGAAGTGGGCGAAGTCGAACGCACTGGTCGATTCGGTGAAATAGATTGTGCCGTCCGGTGATTGGGTGACGTTCGAGCAGAACATCAATCGCCGGTCGTCGACCTCCGCGACCAGCGTCTCGACCGTGCCGGTCGCCGGGTCGAGCGACAGCAGGCCACCGGGGCTGGTGCAGACCAGGATCCGGCCGTCGTGTGCGACGTGCATGCCCAGCGGCCGACCCTCGATGGTGGCGACGACGTTCGCGGTCGCACCGCCGGGCGCGATGCGCACGATGCGTCCGTCGTCGACGCCCGCCCAGATGGCGCCGTCGGCGTCGACGACCACGTCCTCGGGCGCGTTGCCGGGCACGGGGACGACGGTCAGCTCGGCTGACGGCAGATCCGGCAGCGGGTCGACGGGCGGAGGCTGCCAGCGGACGGGATCGATCGTCGGCTTCTTGGATGCGGGCGCACTCACAGCGCCGACGCTACGCCTCCCGGCGCGGCGCTCAGAGCAGTCGGCCGGCCTCGGAAAGTACGTCGCGCATGATCTGGTAGATAGCGTCGAACTCCTTCTGGCCGCTGATCAGTGGCGGGGCCAGCTGCACCACCGGATCGCCGCGGTCATCGGCGCGGCAGTACAGGCCGGCCTCGAACAGCGCCGGGGTCAGGAAGCCACGGAGCAGCCGTTCGGATTCCTCGTCGTCGAAGGTCTCCTTGGTGTCCTTGTCCTTGACCAGCTCGATGCCGTAGAAGTAGCCCTCGCCGCGGACGTCGCCGACGATCGGCAGGTCGTAGAGCTGCTCGAGGGTGGCCCGGAACCGCGGGGCGTTCTCCTTGACGTGGTCGTTGAGGCCCTCGCGCTCGAAGATGTCGAGGTTGGCCAGCGCCACCGCCGACGACACAGGATGGCCGCCGAAGGTGTAGCCGTGCGCGAACGTGGTCTTGCCGTCGTTGAATGGTTCGAACAACCGGTCGCTGGCGATCATCGCGCCGATCGGCGAGTAGCCGGACGTCAAACCCTTGGCGCAGGTGATGATGTCGGGCACGTAGCCGAAGTCGTCGCAGGCGAACATCGACCCGATCCGCCCGTACGCGCAGATGACCTCGTCGGACACCAGCAGCACGTCGTACTCGTCGCAGATCTCCCGGACCCGCTCGAAATAGCCTGGGGGAGGCGGGAAGCAGCCGCCCGCGTTCTGCACCGGTTCGAGGAAGACCGCGGCGACGGTGTCGGGCCCTTCGAACTCGATGGCCTCGGCGATGCGGTCGGCGCAGTATTGGCCGAACGCCTTCTCGTCGTTCTGGTACGGCGCGGGGGCGCGGTAGAAGTTCGTGTTGGGCACGCGGAAACCGCCGGGCGTCAACGGTTCGAAGGGTGCCTTGAACACCGGCAGCCCGGTGATGGCCAACGCGCCCTGTGGCGTGCCGTGATAGGCGATGGAACGCGAAACCACCTTGTGCTTACCGGGTTTACCGGTCAGCTTGAAGTAGTTCTTGGCCAGCTTCCACGCCGATTCGACGGCCTCGCCGCCGCCGGTGGTGAAGAACACCCGGTTCAGGTCGCCGGGTGCGTAGCCGGCGACGCGCTCGGCGAGCTCGATCGCCGTCGGCGTCGCGTAGGACCACAGCGGAAAGAACGCCAACTGCTCGGCCTGCTTGGCCGCGGCCTCGGCCAGTTCCTGACGGCCGTGGCCGACCTGGACGACGAAAAGCCCGGACAGACCGTCGATGTAGCTCTTGCCGTGGCTGTCCCAGATCGTGACGCCCTCGCCGCGGGTGATGATCGGCGGGGTGATGCCTGCGCCGTGGCGGGCGAAATGGCCCCACAGGTGGCGGTTGGCTTTGGCGCTGAGTTCGGACGAAAGGTCTTGTGCGATATCGGTCGTAGTCATCTAGTGCCCCAATTGTATTGCTGCTTGACAAGTTTCAGGTAAACGAGTGTCTCGGTGGATATCACTCCCGGCAGCGCGCGAATCTGGGTGTTGAGAAGGTCGAGGAGATCGTCGTCGTCCTCGCAGACCACCTCGACGATGGCGTCGAAGGACCCGGCCGTGAGCACGACGTAGTCGACGGATTCGATGGCGGCCAGCTTCTCGGCCACCTTGGTGGTGTCACCGGTGCAGCGGATGCCGATCATCGCCTGCCGGGCGAAGCCCAGCTGCATCGGATCGGTGACCGCGACGATCTGCATGACGCCGGCGTCGACCATGCGCTGCACCCGCTGGCGGACGGCGGCCTCCGACAAGCCGACCGACTTGCCGATGCCCGCGTACGAGCGGCGTCCGTCCTGCTGCAGCTTCTCGATGATCTGCTTGCTCAGGTCGTCGAGCTGGAACGCGGCACCGGGACGTGACTGGTTGAGCCGGAACGAAACGGGGCCGAGACCGTGCGTTGCACCCGGAGAAGGCATGCCAGTGATTGTGCACGGAATCAGTCGTAAGGGGCAACCACAGCCATGAAATCACTCGTTTGAAGGCCTCGTCGCTATGGGATTGCGTAGCTCGCCGGCGGTCGGTCGGTTAGCGTAGGGCCATGACTGCGACATCCGTTTCCACCAGTGTGGCGGGCAGCTGGATCGACGGCGCCGCGGTGTCCACCGGCGGACCCGCCCACCGCGTCATCGACCCCGCCACCGGCGCGGCCGTCACGGAATACGCGCTGGCCACCCCCGCCGACGTGGACGCCGCGGTGGCCTCGGCGCGCGCGGCGCTGTCCGACTGGGCAACCGCGACTCCGGCCGACCGCTCGGCGGTCCTGTTCAAGCTGGCCGAACTGGCCGGCGACAGCGCCGACGCGTTGGCCGCCGAGGAGGTCAGCCAGACCGGTAAACCCGTGCGGTTGGCCGCCGAGTTCGACGTGCCCGGCAGCGTCGACAACATCGACTTTTTCGCCGGTGCTGCCCGCCACCTGGAGGGCAAGGCGAGCGCCGAGTACTCCGGGGACCACACCTCGAGCATCCGGCGTGAGGCGGTCGGGGTGGTCGCGACCATCACGCCGTGGAACTACCCGCTGCAGATGGCGGTGTGGAAAGTGTTGCCCGCGTTGGCCGCCGGCTGTTCGGTGGTCATCAAACCCTGCGAGCTCACGCCGCTGACCACGTTGACGCTCGCACGCCTGGCCAAGGAGGCGGGCCTGCCCGGCGGGGTCTTCAACGTCGTCACCGGGCTGGGCGGCGACGTGGGCACCGCGCTGGCCGGCCACCGCGATGTCGACGTCGTGACGTTCACCGGTTCGACCCCGGTGGGGCGCAAGGTGATGGCCGCCGCGGCGGTACACGGGCACCGGGTGCAGCTCGAACTCGGGGGCAAGGCGCCGTTCGTGGTGTTCGACGACGCCGATCTCGACGCCGCCATCCAGGGCGCGGCGGCCGCGGCGCTGATCAACACCGGCCAGGACTGCACCGCCGCGACTCGTGCGATCGTCGCGCGCGACCTCTACGACGACTTCGTCGCCGGCGTCGCCGAGGTGTTCTCCAAGGTCGTCGTCGGCGACCCGCAGGACCCGAACACCGACATCGGCCCGCTGATCTCCATGGCGCACCGCGCGAAGGTGGCGGGCATGGTCGAGCGGGCGCCCGACCAGGGCGGGCGCATCGTCTGCGGCGGGTCAGCCCCGGACCGGCCGGGTTCGTTCTACCTGCCGACGGTGATCGCCGACGTCGACGAGCGGTCGGAGGTGTACCGCGACGAGATCTTCGGGCCGGTGCTGACCGTGCGGTCGTTCACCGACGACGACGATGCGCTGCGGCAGGCCAACGACACCGAGTACGGGTTGGCGGCGTCGGCGTGGACGCGCGACGTGTATCGGGCGCAGCGTGCGTCGCGGGAGATCAAGGCCGGTTGTGTGTGGATCAACGACCACATCCCGATCATCAGCGAGATGCCGCACGGCGGTGTGGGCGCGTCGGGTTTCGGCAAGGATATGAGCGACTATTCGCTCGAGGAATACCTGACCGTCAAGCACGTGATGAGCGACATCACCGGGGTGGCCGAAAAGGGATGGCACCGAACGGTGTTCGCCAAGCGCTAGTCCGTCACCGGCGCAACGGCAGTCAGCAGCATCGTGAAGCGGGAGCCGGCGGCGGCCTGGGTGTAGACGACTCCTGCGGGGAGGGTGGGGATCTGGGTCTGCCCATCGGTGTTTTTACCGACGGCGACGGCGGTGCCGTCGGAGCGCAGCAGCACGGTGTGATCCACGGTGGAGGCGATCTGGGTGTATTTCACGCCCGCGGGCAGCGGAGGGACGGTGGTCTGCCCGGAGTAGTTGTAGCCGACGGCGACGGCGGTGCCGTCGGAGCGCAGCAGCACCGTGTGTCGACTTCCGGCCACGACTTGGATGTATTTCACGTCGGTGGGTAGGTCGGGGATGTCGCTCTGTCCCCACTCGTTGGCACCGACGGCGACGGCGGTGCCGTCGGAGCGCAGCAGCACGGTGTGCCACGCGCCGCCGTCGACCTGGGTGTAGTACACATCAGCGGGTGGGACGGGGATGTTGAGTTGCCCGTTGAAGTTGTATCCGACCGCGACGGCGGTGCCGTCCGAGCGCAGCAGCACGGTGAAGGAGTCGCCGGCGGCGACGTAGGTGTATCTCATGTCGGCCGGTAGTTCGGGGAGGCCGACCTGTCCGACGCCGACAGCGACCCCGTCGGAGCGCAATAGCACCGTGTGAACCTGCTCCGCGGCAACCTGGGTGTATCTCAACCCGGTGGGCAGGTCGGGGATGTTGATCTGCCCGTAATAGTTGTCGCCGAGGCCGATAGCGACCCCGTCGGAGCGCAGTAGCACGACGTGGTCGTAGCCGCCGGCAACCTGGGTGTACGTCGTTCCGGCGGGAAGGGCCGGGATGGGAACGTTGGTAGTTCCCTCTATTCTGCCTCGCAGCACCACGTTGTTGACGGTGCCGATGGCCAGAGCGGTGCTGACCGGTGCTGTGATGCCGTCGGTAGCCGTGGCGGTGACGCCGATCTGAGCGCCCGGGTGCGCTGCGGCCCAGGCGGTATCGGTGACCGCGACGGTGAAGGTGCCGTCATTGTTCGTGGTCACCCGGACCTGGCGGTCGTTGGCGCTGAGGCTGACGGTCACCGGATCGCCGTCGGGGTCGTGCGCAGTGACCGTGACCGTCCACGTGTTGCCGGTGCCGGGGGTCGAGGTGACACCGGTGATGACCGGTGCGTCGTCGACCGCGGTAACGGTGACGGAGACGGTGGCGCCGGACGCCGCGCCGGCGCCGTTCGTGACGGTGTAGGTGAAGCTGTCGGTGCCGTTGTAGTGGGGGTCCGGGGTGTAGGTGATTGTGCCGTCGGCGTTCGCCGTGGCTGATCCGTGCGCAGGTGCCGAAACCGCGGAAATGGTCAGCGACGGGTCGTTGGTGTCGTTGTCGAGGACGTGCACCACGACGGAGGTGTCCTCCAAGGTGCTCACCGCATGGTCGGCGGCGTTCGGTCGGACGGCGGTCAGCAGCACGGTGTGGAACCAGCCGGCGGCGGCTTGGGTGTAGGACACCCCCGCGGGGAGACCAGCAATGGTCGCTTGCCCGTAATCGTTTCGGCCGATGGCGATGGCGGTGCCGTCGGAGCGCAGCAGCACGACGTGCTGATCGCCGGCGGCGACCTGGGTGTATTTCAGGTCGGCGGGCAGTTCGGGGATGTTGATCTGCCCGTAGTCGTTTCGGCCGATGGCGATGGCGGTGCCGTCGGAGCGCAGCAGCACGGTGTGCCACCCATTGGCGGCGATTTGGGTGTATTTCAGGTCGGCGGGCGGTTCGGGGATGTTGGTCTGCCCGTAGGTGATGTCGCCGACGGCGATGGCGGTGCCGTCGGAGCGCAGCAGCACCGTGTGATAGTAGCCGGCGGCGATCTGGGTGTATTTCAGGTCGGCGGGCAGTTCGGGGATGCTGGTCTGCCCGTACTGGTTGTGGCCGATGGCGATGGAAGTGCCGTCGGAGCGCAGCAGCACCGTGTGCAGCATGCCGACGGCGACCTGGGTGTATTTCAGGCCGGCGGGCAGTTCGGGGATGGTGGTCTGCCCGAAGGGGTTGTCGCCGATGGCGATCGCGGCGCCGTCGGAGCGCAGCAGCACCGTGTGCCCGAGGCCGACGGCGACGTAGGTGTATTCCAGGCCGGCGGGCAATTCAGGGATGCTGGTCTGCCCGTAGTAGTTGTCCCCGAGGGCGATGGCGGTGCCGTCGGAGCGCAGCAGCACCGTTTGATTGTTGCGGGCGGCGACCTGGATGTATGTCACTCCGGCGGGCAGTGCGGGGATGCTGGTCTGTCCGATGCGATTGTCGCCGAGGGCCACCAGGTTGTTGACGGTGCCGATGGCCACAGTGGTGCTGACCGGTGCTGCGATGCCGTCGGTGGCCGTGGCGGTGACGCTGATCTGGGCACCCGGACGCGCTGCGGCCCAACCATTATCGGTGACCGTGACGGTAAAGGTGCCGTCGTCGTTACGGGTGATCTGAACGGGTTGATCGTCGTCGGGAACCAGTGTGACCGTGACGTCATCGCCGTCGGTGTCAGGGTGGTGACGGTGACCGTCCAGGTGTTGCCGGTGCCGGGGGTCGAGGTGACCGTGTCGATCACTGCGCTGCTGGGGGCTGCGGTGATCGTGACGGAGATGGAGGCGGTGGTGGTGTGGCCACCGCCGAACAGGCGGCCCAGGCCGTGCAGGTGAAAGCCGGTGTCGGCGGCGGTGATGGTCACGGTATCGGTTCCGACGGTGTCGGCATCGGTGAGGTAGGTGTAGGTGCCGTCGGTATTGGCGCTCAGCGTGCCCTTCGCGCCGTTGGTGGTGGTGTACGTCAACGGATCGCCGTTGTAGTCGTCGAAGTCGACGTCGAGGGTGACGGCGAGCTTCCCGTCGTCGGTGAGGCTGGTACCGATGACCTGTGCGGTCCGGATGGTCGGGGCCTCGTTCCAGATGGCGGACTCGATGCGCCGGTAGACACCCCAAAGCGCCTCGAGGAGCGGGTTGTTGGGCACGCCGGGAGCGGGGTTGAAACCGAAGAGCCCAAGGACGCTCACGACGATGGAGCGGACGATCTGCTGAAGAGGCGCCACCGGCGGTGGGGGCGCGGTGACGGTGATGCTGGCCTGGGGCAGGGCCGGGGCTGCATTAGTGGAAGCCGCGAACGTCGTTGCCTGCTCCTCGGCCGAGAACGTGGAGACGAGTTGCGGCGTCGAGCTCGTTTCGGATTCGTGGGTGGCGCTGTTCTGCGACAGAGGTTGCGGCGCGGCGTGCTCCTCCGAGTCCTTGTCGAGGGCCCGGCCGCCGCCGTTGTCTGCGATCTCGGTCGGTGCGGGACTTGGGACCTCGAGCGGCGGCTCTTTCACCTCGGGATCGGCTGGCACCCCGAGGTCGATGCCGCTTTCAAGCGGGGCCTGGGCATCTGTGTCGAGATCGGCTATGTCGAGATCGGCGGGGGCCGGCGTCTCGATGTCGTTGGGCAGAGCGTCGGGCTTGTCCTGTGCCTCTCGCGAGGTATTGGTCTGTGCGCTGATCGTCACCTTCGGCGAGTCGCCGACGGACACCGTGGTCGACGCGCGCTCTTTGGTCTCGGCGCCCTCGGCTGTTGTGGAGGGCGTCGTGTCGGTCGACGAGGTCGTGGTGGCTGATACCCCGTCGGCTGTCGTCGCGCGCGCGTGCGACGTCGTGGCCGTGTCCGTGTCCGTGTCCGACGTTGACGTCGAGTCGCGCGACACCGACGTGGTGTTGCTGCCGGCGTCTTCGTCGGCGAACGCGGTCTGCGGGAACGCGATGGCGCTGCCCACTCCCATCGCCACGGCCAACGCGCCGACCCGACCTATGTGTTGGGCGTACCCCATTACCGATCCATCCCTCAGTGCGGTGGATCGTGCCACCGCCTTAGGTTGAGTGTTGGGGACGCGACAGCTACCTCGCCCCGGGACGCACTACGGAATTTTCGGAGGCGTAAATCAAGCGACTACCGAGTTCGCGGCCTGGCATACCCGCGATCCGAAGCGCGCAGTCAACCAGTGACACCGCGAATCACCTCGGCAAGTGCGGAGCGTCCCGTCACCCCGGCCTTTGTGCTCGCGTTGTAGATATGGCTTTCGACCGTGCGCACCGACAGCGACATCGCCTGTGCGATCTCCCGATTCGACAGTCCCTGCGCTACCAGCAACGCGATCTCGCGCTCCCGGCGAGTGAACGGCGGAGCAAACGCTGCCGCGGTGATTGCCGGACTCGTGGCGCCACCGCAAGCAGTGGCCAACCGACGCGTTCGCGCAGCGGCGCTCATCGCGCTACCAACCCGGCCCGCGCGACGGTGCGACGTGGCAGCCTGCCCCGCGGCGTCGGCGGCGGCCAGCTTGTCACCCATCACCTCGAAGTCGGTCGATACCTGCTCGAGGCCTCCGGCATCGTCCGCGCTCAGCACCGACGCGTAGCGTGCCGCCACCGCGACCCTCGAACCCCCGACGAACGTCGCCAACTTGGCGAGCCGCGGTGCGACTTCGGTGTCATCGAATTGCACCGCGGTCTGCAGACACCCCACCTCGCGGGCCCACTGGCCGTGCTCAAAAGCGAGGTCAGCCGCGCTGCGGGCCAGTCGGCGCGCCTCGACGAGCCGCTGGCGCACTGCAGCCACCCACGCCTCGGTGAGCAGTTCGGTCGAGTCGACGTAGACGTAGGCCGGGTGTCGGTGTGCGCGCGCCGTCTCCAGCGCATCTTCGGCCGCATCGGCGTCACCGGACCGGGCCAGTGCCTGGGCTCGCAGCAAGTGGAACCGATGAAAGCTGCTGGCCACCCAAAAGCTGTTCGCCGGCGCGAAATCTGCTTCGCCACTGTCCAATTGCGCGGGCAGATGTCGCAGGGCAGCATCGAGGTCACCGGCGGCCAACGCCGCCATACCGACGATCTGCGAGGCGACCACCTGTGCCGAAGCGGGCTCCCCGCGCTGGCCGAGAAGGTGTTCTTCGGCAACCTCGACGGCTTCGCCGACGAGCCCTGCCGCGGCGAGGGCGAATGTGTGGAACTCGACCAGCGGCTGGCGGAGAAACCTACCCTGTTCGCTCACGTCGACTACGCGGCGGCACTCGAGCGCCTTCGACACCGCTTTGTCGGGCTGCCCGAGTTCGCCGAACGCCAAGCTTTCTGCGCAAAGACCGATGGTCGTCCCGAAGGCGTCGAGTTGGGAATAGTCGATGCTTGTCATGACTTCGATAACGTCGACGGGCCTGGCGGCCAGCGAGAGTTGATTGGCGCGGAAAACCAACAGCTGGTGTCGGTGAGCGCCAGACGCGGTCTCGAGCGCCTCGTCGACAACGCGCCAGGACTCTTCAGGCGATCGCATCGGCCACAAGAGATTGGCGGCGCGCATGATCACGTCGTTGATGTAGGCAGACCGCGACGCCTCGCCGGGTTCGATACTGTCGATGACCTCCGAGGCGAACTTGCCCTTCTGCATCATGAACAGGTTGTAGGCGAGCTGAACACGCGCGTTCGCGCCGGCGCCGGCCTCGGCGGCCGCAGTGAAAAGCCGTTCGGCCGTCTCGAAGTCCAGCAGCGAACTCGCCGCGTTGGCCGCCGACAACAGCACATCCGGCTCGGGCGGTAGGTCCGACTCCAACCAGAGCAATCCTCGCCGCACCGCATTGGCCGGACCGCCGCTGTCCTTCATGGCCTTCGCGACCTGCCCGCGTAGACGGCGCAGCCGCGACGGCCCGCATCGGTTGAGACGGACCTCGCCGTACATGGGGTGATCAACGTAGACCACGTCTTCTGACGTCCGGATCAGCTCGCGTTGTTCGGCTTCTTCGATGGCGACCTGATCGGCGAGCAACCTCAGGGTGTGCCAATCGATGGGTTCAGCCACCGCGACGAGATCGAGGACGTCGCGCACGGTGTCCGAGATGGCACCTATTTGCGCGTCCACCAGCTCGGCGAGGGACGCTGATACGACGGTGCCTGCGAGCCAACGAGTCACGCCGTGATCAGAGACCAGCCGTCCCGCGCGATGCTCCTGCTCGACCAGCTGCCGGAGGAACAACACGTTTCCTTCTGTGAGCCGCCACAGCCGATCGGCGCATTTGCGGTCTGGTGGCGACTCGAGCGCCGCCACGAGCAGCTCGTCGGATGCGGTGCGCGACAACGGATGTACATCGTGGCGTCGCAGTAGGCCGTCCTTCCATAGCGCCGTTACGGCGGGTGGAGCGACTTCGCCCATGCGAACTGTCACGATCACTGCAGCAGCACCTGACTGCACGAGCTGATGCACCACCAAAGCGGACAGGTCGTCGAGCAGGTGCGCATCATCGACCAAGACCAGCAAGCGGTCGGGCTGCGTGTTCGCGGTCAGCGCGGCGACGACCCTGCGCGCCAACGCCAGCGGAGGACCTTCGAAGTCCTCGGTCCAATGCGCGAACGCGCCGAGTGGGATGGAGTGGCTGGTCGCTGTCGCGGAAACGCGTCGTACCGTCCAACCTGCATCGGACGCCCTCTGCGCAGCCTCGCGGGCGAGCCGTGACTTGCCGACGCCGGGTTTGCCCGCCAGTGCCACTCCGCGGTAGCGACCGCTTGTATATGAGTCGGTCACCTCAACGATCTCCTGGCCCCGACCGATCAAGGGCCAGTGATCGAGCACGAGAAGAGGTTAGCGTGTCAAGCTACTTTTCGTAGTAGAACGGGGTGCCCGATAGGGGAGGGTCATTGCGCTCGAGGACGCTTGAATGCGGTCGAGTGCGGCACGTTGTTGCGTCTTGACCGCTTTGGCGGCGGCGCGGCCACCCGCCCGTTTGGCCGACTTCTTCAGGGCGCGGCGCCGGCGGCGAGTGGGCAATGAGTCCAGGACGTCCTCGCGAACGGTAGAGAGCTCGCCGCTGGCGCGGCCCTCTTCGATGCGGGCGAGCACCCAGCGCCGCTCGTCTCGAAGCAACCAGGCCGCGATGACGAGGAAGAACGCCAGGCTGCCCAGCATCTTCAACGGCATCGCCGCCACCGGACCCGGTGCATCCCAGATGAAGTGCAGCAGCGGCCCGCTGAGAAGCAAGCCGCAAGCGGTGGCCAGCCGCCGCCCGGTCGACCATGCCGAGCGGTCGCGGAAAGACGGCAACAACATCAGCACGCCCACCGATGTCAGTGCCGTGTAGGTCCAGTGCGCCGGCACGGCCGTGAAGAACCGCACGACGAGATTTCCGCCGGCGCCTGCCACATCCGAGTCGAGATCCTGCAGCGCGCTGTTGGCCGCGTAGGACAGATCCTCCATCAGGTCGAAACCGAAGCCGACGAACATGCCGACCATCAACGCGTGCGAAATCCGTTGCAACACATGTGCACCCAGCACCAGCACCACGGCGGCGCACAATGCCTTGGACGCTTCCTCGATGATGGGGGCGGTGAGCGAAGCCTGCCAGTCGGTGAACGTTTCCGGGGACAGCACCAAACTCCACAATTGGCCGAGCCCGTCGTTGCCGTTCATCGCCATGGCCACCGCGGTGGTGCCGCCCAGCGCGAAGCCCGCCACGAGTGCCTGCGGATAACGCCGGCCACTACGGAACGGATCGAAGCGGAAGAGTAACCACACCATGAATGCGATGAACAGCAGCCACAGCCACGACAGGTCGAGGTTGGCGTCGAGGGTCGCACGGATAACCGGGCCGGAATCGTCCAGCAGCGCGAACGTTCCGACGACGAGCGCCATGACGAACACCCAGAACACCGCCGACTCAGGGCGGTACACCACCGCGCGCGGTGCTTGCATCGTTTCGCCGCTCACGGCTGTTCCCTTCTGATCGGCGCCACCACGAGGTCGAGCGGCGGTGCGGGCTCTTCCGCGGTCCCCAGCGTCTGAACCCAGACGATGACGTCGTCGTCGGCCAGGAAGGCGCATTCGCCCAAACGGTCGTTGGCTACGAGTTCACACCCCACGCCGTTGAGGGTGCCGTCGGCGGTGGTCACGTTCTCGCCCGTCAGCGCGGCGCTGGCGCCGGTAAGGCGATCCGCGCGCATGAGCCGCCGTGCGACCGCGTCCACGTCGCGGCCTCCCCGGTCGAAGACCTGCACGATGACGAGCTCGTCGCCGGAGCGGAAGCTGACTCCGTTGCCGAACTCGCGGGTATCCCAGCCAGCTGGGCCGGCGACGGCGATTTCGTTGCCGTCCTCGCTCGCCACCATCGTCGTTTCGGAGGCGGATTGCCACGCGTCGTCGTCCACCATCGCCGCTGCGGCCATCGGAATACCGGGCACCGCAATCAGTCCCACCGCCAACACCAGCGCCGCGCGAACCTCGATCAACCGCGTCCCCCTCAATAAGTCGGGCTATGTCGAGGTGGAACCTAG
Source organism: Mycolicibacterium celeriflavum (assembly GCA_050205545.1). Classification (GTDB taxonomy): domain Bacteria; phylum Actinomycetota; class Actinomycetes; order Mycobacteriales; family Mycobacteriaceae; genus Mycobacterium; species Mycobacterium celeriflavum_A. The sequence goes on along the minus strand of JBNMQV010000001.1, from coordinate 28,006 downwards.
CAAGCGACTCGGTAGGCTGGCGGGATGACCGCCAGCACGCGGGTCGACGAGTTCGAGGAATTGCGGCCGCACCTGCTGTCCGTCGCCTATCGGCTCACGGGCACGATGGCCGACGCCGAGGACATCGTGCAGGACGCCTGGTTGCGGTGGAGCGCCGCGCAACACGAATCAATCAAGGACCTGCGGGCATGGCTGACGACGGTGGTCAGCCGGTTGGGCCTGGACCGGCTTCGTTCGGCGGCGCACCGGCGCGAAACCTATGTGGGCGAATGGCTCCCGGAGCCGGTTGTCACCCCCCTGGACAGCGACGACCCGTTGGCGGCGGTGGTCGCCGGCGAGGACGCCCGGTTCGCCGCGATGGTGGTTCTCGAGCGGCTCAACCCCGACCAGCGGGTCGCGTTCGTGCTGCACGACGGCTTCTCGGTGCCGTTCGGCGAGATCGCCGACGTGCTCGGAATCGGCCGCGCGGCGGCACGACAACTGGCCTCACGCGCGCGGCGGGCTGTCGCCGACGCACCGCCCCCGGTGCCAGACGACACGCACAATGCCGTGGCGGGTGCGCTGATGGCGGCGCTCGCGGCCGGCGACATGGAAGCCGTTGTGGCACTGCTACATCCGGATGTCACCTTCACCGGCGACTCGAACCGCCGGGCACCGACGGCACCGCGCGTCATCCACGGACCGGAGAAGGTGGCCCGGTTCCTGTTCGGCCTGGCCCGTCGATACGGTCCAGGTTGGCTCGAGACCGGCGTGCCCGCATTGATCAACGGGCAGTTCGGCAGCTGGACGCCGGGATCACCGGCCCGCGACGGCTATCCGGAGATGATGCCGCGCGTGACCGCGATGACCGTGCGCGACGGGCAGGTCTGCGCGATCTGGGATATCGCCAATCCGGATAAGTTCACCGGTTCGCCGCTGAAGGTTCGTCGGTAGCCGTCGTCTCCTCGCGCAAGCGCTCGTCGGAAGCCCACGGGACCCGGCACGCGTCGCCGGAACCGAAGCCCTGCTCGGTGATGCCCAGCGCCGAGTACATCCGCGCCCGCATGTTCTCCACGCCGATCTGATACGTCAACTCGATGACACCATCGTCGCCGAACCGCTGCCGAAGATCGTCGACCTGCTCATCGGTGATCGTGTGCGGGTCGGTGGTCATCGCGTCGGCGTAGGCGATCGCGGCGCGCTCGTCGTCGGAGAACAGCGGCGAGGTCGCGTAGTCGTCGATGTGCTTGAGCCGGTCGACGTCGAGGCCGTCGAGGCGCTGCAGCATCGCGCCGAAGTCGACGCACCAGGAGCATCCGACCGTGCGGGCGGTCCAGAACACCGCGAGCTCGCGGACGCTGGTGGGCAGCTTCTTCGACCCGGATTGCAGCATGCCTTCGTGCACGACGTTGGCGAGCATCAACCGCGGGTGGTGGGCCGCCACGGCGAACGGCTCGGGCACCTCACCGAAGCGGCGTTTGGCGACCCTGTAGAGGAGCTTGGTGAGCAGCGAGGCGCGCTGCGGCGGGAGGGGTTCGATTCGGGTTTTCTGCGTGTTTTCGGTCATACCCAATAGACGACGCGGCCGCCCGATGTGTGACAGCAGTAGGTAACGGCGGTAACGCTGGAAGGCGATAAGCCCAGTGAGATCGATCAAGTCTGTCCAGGCCGGACTCGAAGCCGCCACAGCGGCGACAGCAGACTTGGCAGACGGTCGGGGTTGTCCTTCTCAGTTTCCTGCTATGTCGGGGAGACGAGGAGTCGCAGATGGACCTCAAGAGAATCGTCGCACCCGGTGCGGTCGTCGTCGTCCTCGGCGGTGCCGCATTCGGACCCGGTGCAGCGTCGACGCCCGCCGACCCGAACTGGGGCCCAAGCAACCACGACGAATGGGTCGACAACGACTGGTACGACCACCACGACTGGGAGTGGAACCGGTGGAACGACCACGACTGGGACAAGTGGTGGAAGGTCAACAAGTGGCGTAACGACGATCGTCCGCCGTGGGGCTGGGGCCGTCCACCGGTGGCGCACTGGCGCGGCCATCCGCCGCCGTGGATCGACTACTGGGGCTACCGGGTGCACCCGGTGTGGGATCCGGCCTTCGCCGCCTTCGGCTTCTGGCTCTTCGGCGTGTTCATTCCGGTGGTCATTCTCTAGCGACCACGTCTAAAACCGCGCGGCCGAATGCCCGGCGGGCGATCCGTGCTGGTGACACGATGTTCAGGTGGACGCAGGGCGGGGTCCGGGCGGCGCGGCGACCGCGGCGGATCTTCGTTGCGCCGGCTGCGAGGCGCCGCTGGTGGCGACCGCGAAGTTCTGCAGCGAGTGTGGCGCCGCGGTCGTGGGATCCGGCCGATCCGCCGAGTACAAGCACGTGACGGTGTTGTTCGCCGATGTGGTGCGCTCCATGGACATCGCCGCGGCGCTCGGCGCCGAACGGTTGCGCGAGATCATGACCGACCTCGTCGAGCGCTGTGCCGCGGTGATCCGGCGTTATGACGGCACGGTCGACAAGTTCACGGGCGACGGGTTGATGGCGGTGTTCGGCGCGCCGGTGGCGCTGGAGGACCACGCCGCGAGCGCTTGCCTGGCGGCCTTGGGTCTGCAGGAGGAGACCGAACGCCTCGCGGCCGACGTCGCGCAGCGCGACGGTGTCGAGCTGCAGCTGCGCGTCGGCCTGAACTCCGGCCGGGTCATCACCGGCGATATGGGTTCTGGCGCATTCGGTTACACCGCCATCGGCGAGCAGGTCGGCATCGCGCAACGCATGGAGGCGGCCGCCGCGCCCGGCGCGGTGATGCTCAGCGAGTCGACCGCACGGCTCGTCGACGGCGTCGCCGTCCTCGGCGAGCCGGAGCGGGTACGGATCAAGGGCGCGGACGAACCGGTGGCGGCGCGCCGACTGATCAGCATCAGCAGGGTCCACCGCCCCGATAGGCGCGAGGAATCGCCGTTGGTCGGCCGACGGTGGGAGCTGGCCGCCGCGGAGGGGCTGCTCGAGGGTGCGATCGACGGCCACGGCGCCGTGGTCGGGCTGGTCGGACCGCCGGGGATCGGCAAGAGTCGGCTCGCGCGGGAGGTCGCGGCGCTGGCGACGGGACGCGGCATCGAGGTGGTCCGCTCTTTCTGCGAGTCGCACACCAAACAGGTGCCGTTCCATGCGTTGGCCGCGTTCCTTCGGTTGGCGACGGGCGTGGAGCGTCTCGACGCCGCCTCGGCTCGTGCCCGGCTACGCGCCGGCCTCACCGACTTCGATGCCGAGGATGTTCTGCTCTTCGAGGACCTGTTGGGCATTGGCGAACCCCATGCCGCGTCGGCGGCCATCACCCCGGACGCCCGACGTCGCCGACTGACCGCGTTGGTCAACACCTTTTCACTGGCCCGGAAGAGCCCCGCCGTCTACGTCATCGAGGATGTGCACTGGATGGACGAGGTCAGCGAGTCGATGCTGGCCGACTTCCTGACGGTAGTGCCCCAAACCCACCTTCTGACAGTGATCACGTATCGCCCTGAGTACCAGGGCATTTTGACCCGCGTGCGCGGCGGGCACACCATCGCGCTGGCACCGCTTCGCGGTGCGGAGGTGCGCGCGCTCGTCGACGGTCTGCTCGGAGCCGCCGATTCGGTCGGGGAGCTGCGTGAGACCATTTGCGAACGGGCCGCGGGCAATCCGCTGTTCGCCGAGGAGATGGTGCGCGAACTCGCCGACCGCGGCGTCCTCGACGGCGAGCCCGGAGACTATCGCCATGCGGCCGACGACGCCGATGTGAGCGTGCCCGCGACCCTGCAAACGACGATCGCGGCGCGCATCGACCGGCTTGATGCGAAAGCCAAGCACACGCTTTCCGCCGGGGCGGTCGTCGGCGCGAAATTCGGTCTCGATCTGCTGAACACGCTCGGAGTCGAACCCGCGGTCGAGGATCTGCTCGACGCGCAACTCATCGAGCAGATCAGGTTCGGCCGCCGGCCCGAATTCGTCTTCCGCAATCCGTTGATCCGCACCGTGGCACTCGAGTCGCAGCTGAAATCGGAACGCGCCGAACTGCATCGGCGATTGGCCACCGCCATCGAAGAGCGTGGCCCAGTAGACGAGAATGCGGCGTTGATCGCCGAACACCTGGATGCGGCAGGGGATCTGGCGGAGGCATACAACTGGCACGTGCGGGCGGCCATGTGGTCGGTACAGCGCGACATTCGCGGCGCGCGCGCAGGTTGGGAGCGAGCCGCGAAAGCGGCTGACGCGCTGCCAGCCGAGGACCCGAACCGTACGGCGCTGCGCATCGTGCCGAAGACGATGCTGTGCATGTCGACGTGGCGCGTCGGTGGCGGCCTGGCCGAGACCGGCTTCGAAGAACTCAGGGAGCTGTGTGAGCAATCCGGCGACTACCTGTCGCTGGCGATCGGCATGTATGGGCAGATCGCCTTGCTCAGCTTTCACCATCGTCACCGGGAAGCGTCGGCGCTGGCGTCTGAGCAGGTCGATCTGCTTCAGAGGACCGATGGGGCGGCGGCCGCGCTGGGGTATCTCCATGCGGGAGTGATGGCGAAGGTCCTAGCCGGTGAGGTGCAGGAGGCGCGGCGCATCGCGCGGTGGGCGGTCGGGCTGCTCGAGGATTACACCGGCGCCGACATGAGCGGCGGGCAGGTGGGCACGGCGATGGCGATGACGCTCACTTGGGGGTCCGTCGCCGACTGCGTTCTTGGCGATGCCGGTTGGCTGCAGACTTTCCGCCGCGGCATTGCCCTGGAACGCGAAGTTTGTCCCGACGGGACGATCCTGGTGTTCTTGATCGGCATCGGATACTCCTTCGGCACGCACGTGAAGGCCCTCGTTCCGGACGAACGGGTTGTCGTGGATACCGCTGAAGCGGTTCGGAAGGGACGGGAGATCGGCGACGATCTCGCGCTCGCCACCGCTTGTCTTGCTCAGGGAATGATTCTCAGTCACCGAGCGACGGATGATGAGCGGCGCCTAGGTTTAGAGGCTCTGCTTGAGTCGCGCGAACTCTACGAAGGGAGCTCGATTTTCTCCCCCGCGACCATTGCGAAGATCCGCATTGCCGAGATCGCCGCCGCTGCAGGCGATCTCGACCATGCCATCGACGACCTGCGGTCGATCCTCGACACGCTCGTGCGTAGCGAGGAGAAGCTCCTACGCGCGGAAGCCGCCGCGGTACTGGTGGAGTCGTTGCTCCGCCGCGGCGGCGCCGACGACATCAGGGAGGCGGCCGAGCACATCGACCGGTTCGCGGATATGCCCACCGAACCCGGCGTCGTTGTCAACGAGGTCCAGCTGCTGCGCATGCGTGCCCGCTTGGCTGAAGCGCAGGGTGACGACGCCGCCTTCCACGATCTCGTCGAGCGCTATCGTGCCCTGGCGGTGTCACTGAACTTCGCCGGACACATCGAGATTGCCCACGCGATGAGCCGTCCTAGCGCGCGAACATCAGGGCGCGCTTGACCTCCTGGATCGCCTGCGTCACCTGGATGCCGCGCGGGCAGGACTCGGTGCAGTTGAACGTGGTGCGGCAGCGCCACACCCCGTCGACCTCGTTGAGGATGTCGAGCCGTTCGGCCGCGGCCTCGTCGCGGCTGTCGAAGATGAACCGGTGCGCGTTGACGATCGCCGCCGGACCGAAGTACGACCCCTCGCTCCAGTAGATCGGGCAGCTCGTCGTGCAACACGCGCACAGGATGCATTTGGTCGTGTCGTCGTAGCGCGCGCGGTCGGTCTGGCTCTGAATGCGTTCGCGCGTAGGGGGATTGCCGCTGGTCACCAGATACGGCTTGATCGCGCGGTACGCGTCGAAGAACGGCTCCATGTCCACCACGAGGTCCTTCTCCACGGGCAGCCCGCGAATCGGTTCGATGGTGATGGTCAGCTGCTTCTTGGGGTTCTTCGGCAGCATGTCGCGCATCAGCACCTTGCACGCCAGCCGGTTGACGCCGTTGATCCGCATCGCGTCCGAACCGCACACGCCGTGTGCGCACGACCGCCGGAATGTCAACGTGCCGTCCAGATACCACTTCACGTAGTGCAGCAGGTTGAGCAGCCGGTCGGTGGGCAGGCACGGAACCCGGAAGCTCTGCCACCCACCCGAATCGGCGTACGCGGCGGGAGCCTCGGGGTTGTAGCGGGCGATCTTCAGCGTCACCATCACCGCGCCCTCGGGCACGGGCGGCAGTTCGGGATCCTTGGTATCGACCTCAGGCGCTAGGGTCATTTCTCCTCGCACAAGTGCTCGTCGGGAGTCATCGATCAGTACTTCCGTTCCATCGGCTCATAGCGCGTCTGGACCACGGGCTTGTAGTCCAGGCGGATGTCGGACAGAAGGTCCGTGCCCTCCTTATAGGCCATGGTGTGGCGCATGTAGTTGGTGTCGTCGCGGTTGGGGTAATCCTCGCGGGCGTGCCCGCCGCGAGACTCCTTGCGGTTCAACGCCCCCACCACGGTGACCTCGGCGAGCTCGAGCAGGAAGCCGAGCTCGATGGCCTCGAGTAGATCGCTGTTGTAGCGCTTGCCCTTGTCGTGCACCGTGATTCGCGAGTACCGCTCCTTGAGCGCGTGAATGTCGGTGAGCGCCTGCTTCAGCGTCTCCTCGGTGCGGAACACCGCGGCGTTGTTGTCCATCGACTGCTGCAGGGCGCTGCGGATGTCGGCGACGCGCTCGTTGCCGTGCTCGGAGAGGATGTGCCCCACCCAGTCGACGACCATGCCCGCCGGGTTCTCCGGCAGGGGCACGAAGTCGTGGCCGAGCGCGAAGTTCGCAGCGGCGATGCCCGCGCGGCGGCCGAACACGTTGATGTCGAGCAGCGAGTTGGTGCCCAGGCGGTTCGCGCCGTGAACGGACACGCACGCGCACTCGCCTGCGGCGTACAGGCCGGGGATGACCGTCGTGTTGTCGCGCAGCACCTGCCCGTTGACCGTCGTCGGGATGCCGCCCATGACGTAGTGACACGTCGGGTAGACCGGCACCAGTTCTTTGACCGGGTCGACGCCGAGATAGGTGCGGGCGAACTCGGTGATGTCGGGCAGCTTGGCTTCGAGGACGTCCTCGCCCAGGTGGCGCACGTCGATGTAGACGTAATCCTTGTTCGGACCCGCGCCTCGGCCCTCGAGCACCTCGAGCACCATCGAACGGGCGACGATGTCGCGCGGCGCCAGGTCGACGATCGTCGGCGCGTAGCGCTCCATGAAGCGTTCACCCTCGCCGTTGAGCAGCCGCCCGCCCTCGCCGCGCACCGCCTCGGAGATCAGAATGCCCAGGCCGGCCAGGCCCGTCGGGTGGAATTGGTGAAACTCCATGTCCTCCAGGGGAAGTCCCTTGCGGAAGACGATGCCCAGACCGTCGCCGGTCAGGGTGTGGGCGTTGGAGGTGGTCTTGTACATCCGGCCCGAACCGCCGGTCGCGAACACGACGGCCTTGGCGTGGAACACGTGGATGTCGCCGGTGGCCAGCTCGTAGGCGATGACGCCGGTGGCCACCGGACCGGACTGCGTCTCGGTGATCGCGATGTCGAGCGCGTAGAACTCGTTGAAGAACTCCACGTCGTGCTTGACGCAGTTCTGATACAGCGTCTGCAGGATCATGTGGCCGGTGCGGTCGGCGGCGTAACAGGCCCGGCGCACCGGCGCCTTGCCGTGGTCGCGGGTGTGTCCGCCGAAGCGGCGCTGGTCGATGCGGCCCTCGGGGGTGCGGTTGAACGGCATCCCCATCTTCTCGAGGTCCAGCACCGCGTCGATGGCTTCCTTGCACATGATCTCGACGGCGTCCTGGTCGGCGAGGTAGTCGCCGCCCTTGACGGTGTCGAAGGTGTGCCACTCCCAGTTGTCCTCTTCGACGTTGGCCAGCGCGGCGCACATGCCGCCCTGCGCCGCACCGGTGTGGCTGCGCGTCGGGTACACCTTCGTCAGCACGGCGGTGCGGGCCCGCGGACCCGCCTCCACGGCCGCACGCATACCAGCGCCGCCCGCGCCGATGATGACGACGTCGTAGCGATGTTCCTGAATCATGTAAAGCTCCCGCTTACGAGATGTTCGCGTCGAAGGTGACCAGCACGTAGCTGCCCAGCACCAGGGTGAATCCCGTCGCCAGCAGCAGCACCGAGTTCAGCCAGAATTTCGTGGTGTTCTTGCGTGCGTAGTCGCCGATGATGGTCCGCAGGCCGTTGGCCCCGTGCAGCTGGGCCAGCCACAGCAGCGCCATGTCCCAGATCTGCCAGAACGGCGACGCCCAGCGTTGGGCGACGTAGTTGAAGTCGATCCGGTAGACACCGTCCTGCCACATCAGCATCACGAACAGGTGGCCGAGCGCAAGGAAAACGAGGGCGACACCTGAGAACCGCATGAACAGCCAGGCGTACTTCTCGAAGTAGGGGATGCCACGTGGCCGTCGCGGCGCCCGGGGGTGGTCCAGGCCGGCCGGCCTGTCGTGCTCCTTCTCCATCACCGGGGCGATGCGGCCCTCGCGGTGGTGCGGTGTCCAGGCTCCCGACGGCCCGCTTGCCGGCGCGCTCACAGGAACCGCTCCGCCATGTGCATGCCGATGATGCCGAGCGACGGGATGAACACCGCCAGGAACACGGCGACCACGATCCACAACATCACCCGCTGGTAGCGAGCTCCGTGCTGCCAGAAGTCGATGAGGATGACCCGGATGCCGTTGAGGGCGTGATAGAGCACCGCGACCACCAGGCCGATCTCCATCAATCCGATCAGCGGGGTCTTGTAGGTCTCGATGACCTCGTTGTAGGCCTGCGGGCTGACCCGCACCAGCGCGGTGTCGAGCACGTGGACGAACAGGAAGAAGAAGATCGTCGCACCGGTGATGCGGTGCAGCACCCACGACCACATGGCGGGATCGCCGCGGTAGAGGGTTCGCCTGCGCGGTCGCGACCGCGGAGCCGCGGAGGCTCCGGGCGGTCCCCCGAAAATCTGAGTACTCATCTGGCCTCCAACGCCTTCGGTGGACGATTGGGCTCCGGAGCTGCACCGGGTGACATTCGGTCCGGTTCGCGCACTTCACCCAAACCTCGGGGCGACTCTAATCCCAGTCGTACTGCTAAACGAACTACGGTTTAGCCGTCGATGTCTTGAAAAACGCCGAAGTTAGGGTTACCTATTCCGTTTCCCGGCTTCGCGTAGGGGACATCGGAATGCATTCAGAACCGGCCTGGCGGGGGTGGCACGATGTCGGAGATCAACTGGAATTCGTTGCGCCAGAAGGCAACCGAGGTGTCAGCCGGCGCATACGCCCCGTATTCGGGCTTCCCGGTCGGTGCGGCGGCGCTGGTCGACGACGGGCGCGTGGTGGCCGGCTGCAATGTGGAAAATGTCTCATATGGCCTAGGTCTCTGTGCGGAGTGCGCAGTGGTCTGCAACCTGCATTCGAGCGGTGGCGGGCGCCTGATCGCGCTGTCGTGTGTCGACTCGGCCGGAGGCCTGCTGATGCCGTGCGGCCGGTGCCGTCAGGTGCTGCTGGAGCACGGTGGGCCGCAGATGCTGATCGACCATCCCCGCGGACCGCGCCCGCTCGCGGACCTGCTTCCCGACGCGTTCGGGCCGCAGGATCTGGCGCGGCGCGACCGGTTGCCGGACGGGGAAACTCCGTGACGCAGTTCACATTTGACGCGCCGACAGTGATCCGGGTGAAGCGCGATGGCGGGGTGCTCTCCGACGCGGCGATCGACTGGGTGATCGACGCGTACACCCACGGTCGGGTGGCCGACGAGCAGATGTCGGCGCTGCTGATGGCGATCTTCCTGCGCGGTATGACCCCGGCCGAGATCGCTCGGTGGACGGCGGCGATGGTGGACTCCGGAGAGCGGATGGACTTTACAGATCTTCGCCGGGATGGAAAGCCACTGGCGTTGGTGGACAAGCATTCCACCGGTGGTGTGGGCGACAAGATCACCCTCCCGCTGGTGCCCGTCGTGATGGCCTGCGGCGGTTCGGTACCGCAGGCCGCCGGGCGCGGACTGGGCCACACCGGCGGCACGCTCGACAAGCTCGAAGCGATCCCCGGGTTCACCGCTGAGATCTCCAAACACCAGATCCGCCAACAGCTTTGCGACCTGGGTGCGGCGATCTTCGCAGCGGGTGAGCTGGCCCCCGCCGACCGGAAGATCTACGCGCTGCGTGACATCACCGCCACCACCGAGTCGCTGCCGCTCATCGCGAGTTCGGTGATGAGCAAGAAGATCGCCGAGGGGGCGCGGGCGCTGGTGTTGGACACCAAGGTCGGCTCGGGTGCGTTTTTGAAGACCGAGCAGGAGTCGCGGGAGCTGGCCCGCACGATGGTCGACCTGGGCACCGCTCACGGCCTGACCACCAGGGCCGTGCTGACGGACATGTCCGCGCCGTTGGGCCGCGCGGTCGGCAACGGCGTGGAGGTCGCCGAGTCGTTGGAGGTGCTCGCCGGGGGCGGCCCGCCCGACGTGGTGGAGCTGACGTTGACGCTGGCCGCCGAGATGCTCGACGCCGCGGGACTCGACGGCGTCGACCCGGCCCAGACGCTGCGGGACGGCTCCGCGATGGACCGGTTCCGCGAACTCGTCGCCGCGCAGGGCGGCGATCCGACCGCGGAGCTCCCGGTCGGCCCTCACGCCGAGACCATCACCGCTCCGCGCGATGGCAGGATGGTGAGCATCGACGCGATGGCGGTGGGTATGGCGGTGTGGCGGCTCGGAGCGGGACGCTCCGCTCCTGGTGAGCGGGTCCAGCCCGGTGCCGGGCTCCACATCCACCGGCGGGTGGGCGAACCGGTGAGCGCAGGCGAGCCGTTGTTCACGCTCTACACCGAGACCCCCGACCGATTCGAGGGGGCGATCGCCGAACTCGACGGCGCCTGGACAGTCGGGGACGCCGCACCACCGTCGCGTCCGCTGATCATCGGCCGAATCACGAGCGGAGACTGACCGGAGAGCGACATGACGACGCCGCTGACGCTGGACTCGATCAGACAAGCGCCCAAGGCGCTGCTGCACGACCACCTGGACGGCGGGCTACGCCCGTCGACGGTCCTCGAGCTGGCCGAGGCGAGCGGTTACGACGACCTGCCTGCGGCCGACGGCGACGAGCTGACGACGTTCTTCCGCACCGCCGCGCACAGCGGGTCGTTGGTGCGGTATCTGGAGCCGTTCGCCCACACCGTCGGCGTCATGCAGACCCCCGAGGCCCTGCACCGCGTGGCCTACGAATGCGTCGAGGACCTCGCCGACGACAACGTGGTTTACGCCGAGATCCGGTTCGCGCCCGAACTGCACATCGACGGCGGCCTGTCGCTGGACGCCGTCGTCGACGCGGTGATGGCCGGGTTCGCAGACGGTGAGAAGACGGCCAGCGCGGACGGGCGAACCATCACCGTGCGCTGCCTGGTGACCGCCATGCGGCACGCGGCGCGCTCACGCGAGATCGCCGAACTGGCGATCCGGTTCCGCGACAAGGGCGTCGTCGGCTTCGACATCGCTGGCGCGGAGGCCGGCTACCCGCCGACCCGGCACCTCGACGCGTTCGAGTACATGCGAAGCAACAACGCGCGGTTCACGATTCACGCGGGGGAGGCGTTCGGCCTGCCGTCGATCCACGAGGCGATCGCCTACTGCGGCGCCGACCGCCTCGGTCACGGGGTGCGCATCGTCGACGACATCACCGTCGCACCCGACGGCAGCGCGCAGCTGGGACGGCTCGCGGCGCTGCTGCGCGACAAGCGGGTCCCGTTCGAGCTGTGCCCCTCGTCGAACGTGCAGACCGGCGCGGTCGCGAGCATCGCCGAGCACCCGTTCGATCTGCTGGCGCGGCTGCGGTTTCGCGTCACCGTCAACACCGACAACCGGTTGATGAGCGACACCACGATGAGCCAGGAGATGCTGCGCCTCGTGGAGACGTTCGGCTACGGCTGGAGCGATCTGCAGCGGTTCACGATCAACGCGATGAAGTCGGCGTTCATCTCGTTCGACGAGCGCCTGTCGATAATCGACGACGTCATCAAGCCCCGCTACGCCGTACTGATCGGATGACCGCCGAATGATCACCGGAGCCCACGTCATCATCTACAGCCGCGACGCCGAGGCGGACCGCGCGTTCTTCCGCGACGTGCTCGAGTATCCGAACGTCGACGCCGGCGGTGGCTGGCTGATCTTCAAGCTGCCGCCTGCCGAGGTCGCCATGCATCCCGTCGACGGCGCCGGTTCGCACGAGCTGTACCTGATGTGCGACGACGTCAACGGCGAGGTCGAGCGGCTCGCAGGCAGAGGGGTCACGTGCGGACCGGTCAGAGATGAAGGCTGGGGGTTGCTGACCAGCATCGCCCTGCCCGGCGGGGGCGAGCTGGGGCTCTACGAGCCGCGCCATCCGAAAGCGACTGACCTGTAGGGCTATTCGGGACGGAGGCGGGACTCGACGAATGCCTCCAGCCCCTCCCACTGTTGGACGGCCCTGGCGTACGGCGGGCTCGGCGCGCGGACGGTGTCCGGTTCGAGGACGTGCGCGATCAGCCTGCCGAGCGGCTGGTCCGGATCGAGGGCCTGATCGACCGTCGTGTCCTCGGAGTAGTCGCCGACATCGCGGAGCAGTTCGACCGCGAGCTCCAGCTGATCGCGGTCCAGCGCGTCGGGTCCGTCGGCGAGGTCGTCGACGATGCCGGTGAGCACGTAGACGTTGTCCTCGGTGACCTCGACCTGCAGCGAGCCGTCGGTGGCGGCCGTGCGGATGTCGTCGTAGGTGGCCAGGCCGGACAGGTCGTGGTCGTGTTCGTCGGCGAGGTAGCGCGCCAGCGCCCGCTCCGAGCCGAAGACGCTGATGCGGCCGTTGCGGCCCAGGAAGACCGGCTGGTCGTCGAGGTAGCAGCGCAGCGTGTAGTAGGTGCCCGCGCTCGTCATCAACCGCACCGGATCGATGCCGACCTTGAGCCAGAAGTCCTCGTCGCTGCCCAGGACCTGGCTCTGCGCCTGCGCGGTCAGGACGTCGGACTCCTCCTCGGCGGCGTCCTCGTCGTCGTCTTCGGTCGCGGCGACCTCGTCGACGATCTCGTCTTCTTCTGGCTCGGGCGCCGGTTCGGCCAGCTCGGCCTCGGCCTTCTCCGAGGCGGCGGCGTCGACGTCGGGAGTGGTGACCAGCTCGTCGAGCCCGTCGACGACGTTGTCCCACGAACGGGCGATGACGGCTTCGATCTCGCCCCAGCGTTTGCGCCCGCTGCGGCCGGAGAACGCGTCGATCCCGCCGCCGAGTGAGCTCAACACCGGATTGCCGTTGAAAAACCTTGTGACGACGGGGAGTTCACACACCGAGCCGAGCGACGAGACGACCGCGAGCGTGCGGTGCAGCTGACGCACCCGCTCCTCGCTGACCTTCTCCGCGACGATCTCCGGCACGCCGATGACGTCGTACTGGTGCTCTTCGGCCGGGTCGAGCCGGTGCGCGTTGGCCTCGGTGAGCTTGTCCCATGCCGGGTGGTCGGTCAGGTCGTTGTCCTTGTTGGTCCTGACGAACGCGACCAGGTCGGCGACCGACTCGAACACGTAGAGATCCTCGTCCTTGCCGAGGAAGGCCTCCCACTCGTCGCCGCCATCACGCCAGCGTGGAGCCCATAACGTGTACAGGTCGCCCTTGGTCAAGCCGAGCCGGATCGGCACGATGTCAGCAGCCATGGCGGACAGCCTAACGATCTCCGGCGGCGCCGAAGCTGGCACAGTGCTGTCACGCCGTCGGACGCCAGAAGCCCTGGAAGCCCTGCCCGGCGTTGGTGGTCCGGATCGGCGACAGCTGCACGGGGTCACCGGCCTCGATCATCTGGCCGTTTCCGACGATCATCGCGACGTGGCCGTCCCACACCGCGAGGTCGCCGGGCCGCAGGTCGCCCGGCGCGACGGGGGTGCCGACGTCCTGCTCCTGGGCAAGCCGCGGAAGGGTCAACCCGGCTTCCGAATAGGCCCACTGGGTCAGGCCGCTGCAGTCGAGGCCGACGCCGGGCGTGGTGCCGCCCCAGTCGTACGGCACCCCCAGCTGCGTCAATGCGTACCGGACGGCGCTCGCGGCCACGGCGTTCGGAGCGGTGGCCGTGCTGCCGTCGGGCAGCCGTACCGCGACGCCGTCACCGAACGTCGCGGCGTCCGGGGGCTCGGGGCGGGTCATTTCGGCGACGTCGCGCACCAGGGAGCCGAGGCCACCGGCAGGGGCACCTGCGCCGGCCGTGGAGCCGAGGCCGCCGAATCCGGGGGCGCTGAAACCCGCGGGCGAGGTGGGCGCCGGCCCGGGGGTGGGCGCCGCCGCTACGGGCGCCGACGCTGGGGCCGGCAGGCCCGCGGCGTGCCCGTCCAGCTCGGCCCGCAGTTCGTCGACGACGCCCATTGCCTCAGCCAGCGATCGGCGGGCCTCGGCGACAAGCTCCTCGGTCGCACCCGGCGAGTCGAGGTACGGCTCCAACGCGGCCGCCCGCGCCTCGAACGCGTCCACGATGCCGCGCAGCCGTTCGCGAGCGCGCGCCACCGCCGCGCCCGCCGACTCGGCCGCCGCGCCCAGCCGCCCGATCCGCTCCGCGAGTTCGTCGGCCTGTACGGCGGCCGCGCTGAAGACGCCCGCCGCCGCGTCGGCGCCCGAACCCGTCCAGTGCGCGGCCGCGCGACTCCACGCCTGTGTGGTCGCCGCCGAAACCTCGCGCAGCGCGTCGTGCACGTCGCGCAGGGCGCTCGCCAACTCGGACCCCGTGCCGGGACCGACCATCGACTCGAGTTCCCGCAGCGGCGCCGCCAGCCCGGCGACCAACGCGCTCGGCATCGGCTACAGGCCGAGGACCCGTGCGCCCGCGCGGTCGTCCGCGTCGTCGTAGGCGAGCGCCGTCCGGTATGCGGTCTCACCCGACGCGGAGGCGACGTCGCGCAACGAGGCCGCCGTGCGGGCTCCGTCCGCGACGGCGTCGGCCAACGCCGCGAGGAACGGTTGACCCACCGGGCCGAACGCCGCCGCGGACGTGGGGACGGCGGCGAGTTTCGCGGCGATGGTGCCCAGTTGGTCGGCATGCGCGGAGGTGGTCGCGGCCAAGGTTCGGACGTCGTCGGTGTCGGCGTGCATGTGGATAGGACGCACCGCGACGGGCCCCGGTTCCCGCTATCGTCGCCCCATGGATGTCCGCGTGGTCGATCACCCGTTGGCGGCCGCGCGACTGACCACACTGCGTGACGAGAACACGAACAACGCCGCGTTCCGGGCCGCACTGCGCGATCTCACGCTGATGCTGGTCTACGAGGCCACCCGCGACGCCGCCGTCGAGACCGTCCCGGTGCGCACCCCGCTCACCGAGACGACCGGATGCCGGCTGGCCAACCCGCCGTTGCTCGTGCCCGTGCTACGTGCCGGCCTCGGGATGGTGGACCAGGCGCACGCTCTGATCCCCGAAGCGCGGGTCGGCTTCGTCGGTGTCGCGCGCAACGAGGAAACGCATCAGCCCACGCCGTATCTGGAGTCGCTGCCCGAAGACCTGAGCACACAGCCGGTGATCGTGCTCGACCCGATGCTCGCGACGGGCGGCTCGATGGTGCACACCGTCGAGCTGCTGTATTCCCGCAACGCCGTTGACATCACGGCGATCTGCGTGGTCGTCGCACCGGAAGGCCTTGCCGCACTGGGGAAAGCGGCCCCGAACGTCCGGCTGGTCACCGCGACCATCGACGAGGGCCTCAACGACGTCGCCTATATCGTTCCGGGGCTCGGCGATGCCGGGGACCGTCAGTTCGGTCCGCGTTAGAGGCGCGCGGCGACCTCCCGCAGCTCCTCCTGCACGGTGCGCGCGCGTTCCCGTGCCGCGGCCAGATCGTTGACCTGACTGCAGCGAACCTCGATGTAGGACTTCACCTTTGGTTCGGTCCCCGAAGGGCGGACCACGACGCGCACCGAGACGTCGTCGTCGCCGCCGGTCATGACCAGCGCGTCGGTGCCGTCCTCGGGCAGCAGGTCGGTGACGGTCACCTCGTAGCCGGCGAGGCGATCGGGCGGGGTCTCGCGGAGCCGCGTCATCACCGCGGCCGCCTCGTGGGCGTTCTCGACCGGTCGCGACACCGCGGTCGTGGTGTGCACACCGTGGCGGCGGGCCAGGTCGTCGAGCGCGTCGAGCAGCGTGTGCCCGCGGTCGCGCAACGCGGCGATCAGGTCGCAGATCAGCACCGCGGCGCTGATGCCGTCCTTGTCCCGGACGGCGGAGGGGTCGACGCAGTGCCCGATTGCCTCCTCGTAGGCGTACACCAGCGTGCAACCGGGCAGGTCCTCGTCCGCCCGCGCCAGCCACTTGAAGCCGGTGGGCGTCTCGACGTGCCGGGCGCCGTGTTCACGCGCGATCGCGGACAGCATGCGCGACGACACCAGGGTGCTGGCGACGACCGTGGTCTCCATCACCGGACCCGGCTCGATCTGGGAGAGGATGTAATCGCCGAGCAGCCAACCGGTTTCGTCACCGGAGAGCATCCGCCACCCGTCGGGCGTGGGAACGCCGACCGCACATCGGTCGGCGTCTGGGTCCAGTGCGATGGCGACCTCGGCGTCGACGTCGGCCGCCAACTTCAGCACCGCTTCGACGGCCTCAGGCTCCTCCGGATTCGCGGTGGTCACGGTGGGGAAGTCGGGGTCCGGCGCGAACTGGTCGTCGACCACCTCCACGTCTCTCAGCCCGGCGCGCACGAACGCGTCGAGCGCGAACTCGCCACCGACACCGTGCAGGGGAGTGAACGCGATGCGCACCGAACCGTGGGTGTGCCGGACGTTCGCGGCGCGTTCGACGTAGCGCTGCACTTCGTCGACGCCGCCGGGAGTGACCGCCTGGCGCGGGATCTCGTCGGCGTGCGGCGCCTCGGCCATGGCCGCCTCGATCTCGCGGTCGGTCGGGGAGACGATCGGCAGGCCGGCACCGAAGAACACCTTGAAGCCGTTGTCGGACGGCGGATTGTGTGAGGCGGTGATCTGGATGCCCGCCGCCGCGGGGCGGTGACGCACGGCGAACGCGAGGGTCGGGGTGGGTACGGCGGTGAAAAAAAGTGTGACGGGAAAGCCCTGTGCGGCAAGCACTTCAGCGGCAGCCAACGCGAAATCGTCGGATCCGTGCCGGGCGTCGCGGCCGACGATGACGTCCTGGCCGGCCAGGCCGCGGTCCTTGAGCACCTTGGCCACCGCCCAACTGGCGCGCAGCACGACGGCGAGGTTCATCCCGCTGGGCCCCCCGCGCAGCGGGCCTCGCAAACCCGCGGTGCCGAACGTCAACGGATGAGCGAACCGCTGTTCGAGCTCCTCTTCGGAACACTCCGAGAGCTCGGCGGCGGTCTCGGGATCCGGGTCGTGGGAGATCCACTCCTGCGCAGTACTTGTGGCCGGCGACGCAGTCATGGGCGTAGTGTGCCCAATTTCACGGCGGCATATTCCAGCTTGGACGGCTCCGCTCTCAGAGCCGGGCGATCACCGCCGCGAGCAGGGCGCCCATCCGCGTCGCCGACCGACGGCCGGCCTCCAGGACCTCTTCGTGGTTCAGCGGCTGCCCGGTCATCCCCGCCGCGAGGTTGGTCACCAGCGACACGCCCAGCACCTCGGCGCCGGCCTCGCGCGCCGCGATGGTCTCGTGCACGGTCGACATGCCGACGAGGTCGGCGCCCAGTGTGCGCAGCATCCGGATCTCGGCTGGTGTCTCGTACTGCGGTCCCGGCAGCCCGGCGTAAACACCGTCGGCGAGCCCCGGGTCGATCTCCCTCGCCAGGTCGCGCAGCCGCGGTGCATAGGCGTCGACCATGTTCACGAACCGCGGACCCACCAGCGGGGACCGCCCGGTGAGGTTGAGGTGGTCGCTGATGAGGACCGGCTGACCGACTTCGAAGTCGTCACGCAGCCCGCCGGCGGCATTGGTCAACACGACCGTGTGCACACCGCCCGTGCATGCGGTGCGCACCGGATGCACGATGTGGCGCAGGTCATGCCCCTCGTAGGGATGGATGCGGCCGACAAACACCAGCACCCGGTGGTCGGCGATGCGCATCGACAACACCTGGCCGCCGTGGCCCTCCGCGGCCGGCGGCGTGAACCCCGGCAGCTCCGCGACCGGCACCACCGCGACCGGGTCGCCCAGCCGTTCCACCGCCGGTGCCCAACCCGAACCCAGCACGACGGCGACGTCGTGGCGGTCGACGCCGGTGCGCTCACCCAGAGCGGCCGCCGCCTCGACGGCCAGTGCCTGCGCATCGGTCACAGTGGGCGAGCTTAGCTGTCGGCACCCGCAACGAACCGCAGTGAGATACTGCCAAGATGCCAGCACTCACCGCGTCGGACGTCGTCGAGGACGCCGTCCACCGACGCCGTGACGACCTGGTCGAACTCTCGCACTCCATCCACGCCGAGCCCGAGCTCGCGTTCGCCGAACACCGCAGCGCCGCCAAGACGCAGGCGCTGGTCGCCGAGTACGGGTTCGCGGTGACGCCGGCGCCCGGCGGGCTGGATACGGCGTTTCGCGCCGACTACGGCAGCGGAGACCTCGTCATAGGCGTCTGCGCCGAGTACGACGCGCTGCCGGGCATCGGCCACGCCTGCGGGCACAACATCATCGCGGCCTCGGCCGTCGGCACCGCCCTGGCGCTGGCGGAGGTGGCCGACCAACTGGGGTTGACGGTGGTGCTCATCGGCACCCCGGCCGAGGAGGCCGGCGGCGGGAAGGTGCTGCTGTTGAACGCCGGGACATTCGACGACATCGCCGCCTCGGTGATGCTGCACCCCGGCCCCCTCGACATCGCCGCCGCGCGATCGCTGGCGCTGTCTCAGGTCGCGGTCCGCTACGAGGGCAGGGAAGCGCATGCGGCGGTGGCGCCCTACCTCGGCGTCAACGCCGTCGACGCGATCACCGTCGCGCAGGTGGCCATCGGGTTGCTGCGCCAGCAGATGGCGCCGGGCCAGATGGCGCACGGCATCGTCACCGACGGCGGTCAGGCGACCAACGTCATCCCCGCGCGCGCCGAGATGCACTACACGATGCGGGCCAACGACGCGGCCTCGCTGCGCGAACTCGAACAGCGGATGGCCGACTGCTTCCTGGCCGGCGCGGTGGCCACGGGCTGTACCCATGAGGTCAGCGAGACGGAACCCAGCTACCACGAACTGACCCCGGACACCTGGCTGGCCGACACGTTCCGCGAGGAGATGCGCCGCGTCGGGCGGGACCCGGTGGGCCCCGAACTGGAGGCGGCGCTGCCGCTGGGCAGCACCGACATGGGCAACGTCACGCAGATGATGCCGGGGATCCATCCGATCGTCGGCATCGACGCGGGCGGCGCCTCGGTACACCAGCCGGCATTCGCCGAGGCCGCTGCCGGACCGAGCGCGGACAAGGCGGTCGTCGAGGGCGCGGCCATGTTGGCCCGCACGGTCGTGCGGTTGGCGGAGACGCCGCAGGAACGCGACCGGGTGCGCGAACTTCAGGCGAGGCGGGCGTCATGAGCGTGCTGCCCCACGCCGCCGCGCGGTGGCTCTCGGCCCACTTCGACGATCTCGTCGAGTGGCGCAGGCACATCCACATGCATCCGGAACTGGGGCGCCAGGAGTTCGCGACCACGCAGTTCGTCGCCTCCCGGCTGGCCGACGCGGGCCTGAACCCGAAGGTACTGCCCGGCGGCACCGGGTTGACGTGTGACTTCGGGCCCGAGCACGGACCGCGGATCGCGCTGCGCGCCGATATGGACGCGTTGCCGATGGCCGACCGCACCGGCGCGCCGTACGCGTCGTTGGTGCCGAACGTCTCGCACGCGTGCGGACACGATGCGCACACCGCGATCCTGTTGGGCGCGGCGCTGGCGATGGCGTCGGTGCCCGAGCTTCCCGTCGGGGTGCGGCTGATCTTCCAGGCCGCCGAGGAGCTGATGCCGGGTGGTGCGATCGACGCGATCGCCGCGGGCGCGCTGACCGGGGTGTCGCGAATCTTCGCGCTGCACTGCGATCCTCGGCTGGCGGTCGGCAAGGTCGCGATGCGGCCCGGGCCGATCACGTCGGCCGCGGACCAGCTCGAGGTGACTCTGCATTCGCCCGGCGGGCACACTTCGCGGCCGCACCTCACCGGCGACCTGGTGTACGGGCTCGGCACGCTGATCACCGGCGTGCCAGGTGTGCTGTCGCGCCGCATCGATCCCCGCAACAGCACCGTGATGGTGTGGGGCGCGGTGAACGCGGGCGTGGCCGCCAACGCGATCCCGCAGACGGGAACGTTGGCCGGCACCATCCGCACCGCCAGCCGCGACACCTGGGAGACACTCGAATCGATTGTGCGGGAGGCTGTTTCGTCGTTGCTGGCGCCGCTGCACATCGAGCACACCGTGCAGTACCGCCGCGGCGTCCCGCCGGTGGTCAACGAGGAGATCTCGACCCGCATCCTCACCCACGCGATCGAGGCGATCGGCCCCGACGTGCTGGCCGACACCCGGCAGTCCGGCGGCGGCGAGGACTTCTCCTGGTATCTGGAGGAGGTGCCCGGCGCCATGGCCCGGTTGGGCGTGTGGACCGGCCGCGGACCTCAATTGGATTTGCACCAGCCGACTTTCGACCTCGACGAACGCGCGCTCGCGGTGGGGGTGCGGGTGCTGGTCAACATCATCGACCACGCCGCCGCTTTCTAGGTGCCGCTCGCGGGTCGAAGGCGGCTAGGAGCCGGGGCCGATGTTGAGCGCGGGTCGGGTGCGCAGATCGTGCACGTACTCCGATGGCGCACCCGCGATTTCGGCCGCGTCGGCCATCACCCCGAGATAGCGCGCCGACGGCAGGCCGCCCTCCCACGCGTCGACCACGTACAGCCAGGCGAGCACCGGCTCGAAGTCGGTGTCGGACGAGATGCGATGCACCCGGCAGCGGATCTTCTTGTGGAACCCGAGCTCCGAACCCTCCCACCGGTCGAGGTTGGCCTCGTCGTCCTTGGTCATGTCGTAGAGCACCACGAAGACCTTCGACGTCGGATCCTCGACAACGGTGGCGAGCGCACCCTCCCAGCCGATGTCCTCCCCGCCGAACGTCAGTCGCCAGCCATGCAGCCAGCCCGTTCCTGCCATCGGTGAATGAGGTGCGCGCTGCAACATCTGCTCCGGATGCATGTTCGATCCGTAGGCGGCGTAGAGCGGCACCAGGAAAGACTAAGCGTTAGCGCGCCGCGTGGGCGATCAACCTCCCGCTTCGTTAGGTTGGGGGCGTGGCAACCCGCATCGTGATCATCGGCGGCGGGCCCGCCGGCTATGAGGCGGCACTGGTCGCCGCGACGCGCGGACCCGAAGTTGCCGAGGTCACCGTCGTCGACTCCGACGGCATCGGTGGTGCCTGCGTGCTCTGGGACTGCGTTCCGTCGAAGACCTTCATCGCGTCCACGGGCGTGCGCACCGAGCTGCGTCGCGCGCCCGATCTGGGGTATGCGCTGGAGTTCTCCGACGCCGAGATCTCGCTGTCGAAGATCAACGACCGCGTCAAGAAGCTGGCCGCCGCACAGTCGGCGGACATCGCCGAGCGGCTGCGCAACGACGGCGTCACGCTGATCGCCGGCCGCGGTGAACTGGTCGACGACATGCCGGGCATGGCCACCCACACGGTCAAGGTGACCGAACACGACGGCACCTTCAGCACCCTGAAGGCCGACGTCGTGCTCATCGCCACCGGGGCCAGCCCGCGCGTGCTGCCCGGCGCCGAACCCGACGGCGAGCGCATCTTGAACTGGCGCCAGCTCTACGACCTCGAGGAGCTGCCCGAGCATCTGATCGTCGTCGGTTCCGGGGTCACGGGCGCGGAGTTCGTCAACGCCTACACCGAGCTCGGGGTGAAGGTGACGGTGGTGGCCAGCCGCGACCAGATCCTGCCGCACGAGGACTCCGACGCCGCCGGGGTGCTCGAGGAGGCGCTGAGCGATCGCGGTGTGACGTTGGTCAAGAACGCGCGCGCCCAATCGGTCACCCGCAACGGATCGGGTGTGCAGGTGACGATGACCGACAGACGCACGGTCGAGGGCAGCCACGCGTTGATGACGGTCGGGTCGGTGCCCAACACCAGCGGCCTCGGCCTCGAGCGGGTCGGCATCGAGCTGGGCGACGGCGAATATCTGAAGGTCGACCGGGTGTCGCGCACCGGGGTGCCCGGCATATACGCCGCCGGTGACTGCACGGGCCTGATGCTGCTGGCCTCGGTCGCCGCGATGCAGGGCCGCATCGCGATGTATCACGTGCTGGGCGAGGGGCTCGAGCCGATCCGGTTGCGCACGGTCGCGGCGGCGGTGTTCACCCGCCCGGAGATCGCCGCGGTCGGGGTGCCGCAGTCGAAGATCGACGACGGGTCGGTGGCCGCGCGCACGATCATGCTGCCGCTCAACACCAACGCGCGCGCCAAGATGTCGAGCCTGCGGCGTGGTTTCGTCAAGATCTTCTGCCGCCCCGCGACGGGGGTGGTGATCGGCGGTGTCGTGGTCGCGCCGATCGCATCGGAGCTGATCATGCCGATCGCGTTGGCGGTTCAGAACGGCAACGACGTCGAGGATCTGGCGCAGACGTTCTCGGTGTATCCGTCGCTGTCGGGTTCGATAACCGAAGCGGGCCGCCGGTTGATGGCGCACGACGATCTGGACTAGTTCCACGTAGCCTGGGATGCGCGAACGTACCGACGAGTAACTAGGAGCCATTCCGGTGAGTGACCCGATCCCGGCGAACGGGCAGACGCTTCTGGGTCCCGAACAGCGGGCGGAAGCCTGGGAGCGGCTCGGCAGTGAGCAGTTCGACGTGGTCGTCATCGGCGGGGGAGTCGTCGGCGCGGGCGCCGCGCTCGATGCGGCGACGCGAGGGTTGAAGGTGGCGCTCGTCGAGGCGCGCGACTTCGCATCGGGCACGTCGAGCCGGTCGTCGAAGATGTTCCACGGCGGGCTGCGCTATCTCGAGCAGCTGGAGTTCGGGCTGGTGCGCGAGGCGCTGCACGAGCGGGAGCTGTCGCTGACCACGCTGGCGCCGCATCTGGTCAAACCGCTGCCGTTCCTGTTCCCGCTGACCAACCGGTGGTGGGAGCGGCCGTACGTGGCGGCGGGCATCTTCCTCTACGACCAGCTGGGCGGGGCGAAATCGGTTCCGGCGCAGAAGCATCTGACGAAGTCCGGGGCGCTGCGGCTGGCGCCGGGGCTCAAGCGTTCGTCGCTGATCGGCGGCATCCGGTACTACGACACCGTCGTCGACGACGCGCGCCACACCATGACCGTGGCGCGTACGGCCGCGCACTACGGCGCCGTGGTGCGGACGTCGACGCAGGTGGTCGCGCTGCTGCGTGAAGGCGACCGGGTCACCGGCGTGGAGGTCCGCGACTCCGAGAACGGCGCGGTCACCCAGGTGCACGGGCACGTCGTCGTGAACGCCACCGGCGTCTGGACCGACGAGATCCAGGCGCTGTCCAAGCAGCGCGGGCGGTTCCGGGTGCGCGCCTCCAAGGGTGTGCACATCGTGGTGCCGCGCGACCGGATCGTCAGCGAGGTGGCGATCATCCTGCGCACCGAGAAGTCGGTGCTGTTCGTGATCCCGTGGGGTACGCACTGGATCATCGGCACCACCGACACCGACTGGAATCTGGACCTGGCGCACCCGGCGGCCACCAAGGCCGACATCGACTACATCGTCGAAACCGTCAACACCGTGCTCGCGACGCCGCTCACCCACGACGACATCGACGGCGTGTACGCCGGGCTGCGGCCGCTGCTGGCCGGGGAGAGCGAGGAGACCTCCAAGCTGTCGCGCGAGCACGCCGTCGCGGTGCCCGCCCCCGGCCTGGTGGCGATCGCCGGCGGCAAGTACACGACCTACCGGGTGATGGCCGAGGACGCCATCGACGCGGCCGCCGAATACATCCCGGCGCGCGTCGCACGGTCGATCACCGAGAAGGTCCCGCTGATGGGCGCCGACGGGTACTTCGCGCTGATCAACCAGACCGAAAGCGTCGGAAAGCATTACGACCTGCACCCGTACCGGGTGCGCCACCTGCTCGACCGGTACGGCTCGCTGATCGGCGAGGTGTTGCAGATGGCGCGCGAGAACGCCGACGTGCGCCCCGACCTCCTCGACCCGATCACCGAGGCACCGGTGTACCTGAAGGTCGAGGCGTGGTACGCCGCGGCCGCCGAGGGCGCGCTGCACCTCGAGGACATCCTGGCGCGGCGGATGAGGATCTCGATCGAGTACCCGCACCGCGGCGTGGACTGCGCGCGCGAGGTCGCCGAAGTGGTTGCGCCGGTGCTGGGTTGGAGCGAGGAGGACATCGACCGCGAGGTCAAGACCTACCTGGCCCGGGTGGACGCGGAGATCCGCTCGCAGCAGGAACCCGACGACGAGTCGGCGGACGCGTTGCGGGCGGCGGCGCCAGAGGCACGCGCCGAGATCCTCGAACCCGTCCCGCTCAATTGAGTCGGCCGATCAGGCGGGGGCAGCGGCGTCCGCCGCCGTTGCCCGTACGCGACGGACTGGGGCCGGCACGGGTGCGGCTGCGCGGCGGGGCGGTGTTGGTCGAGTTGGCGGACCGGTTTGGTGACGCGGCCGCCGCCAAGGTGCTGGCGGGCGAGGTGGTGACCGCCGACGGCGACGTCGTGACCGCGGGCACGGTGCTGCCGCCCGGCGCGTCCGTTTATCTGTACCGCGAACTGCGCGAGGAGATACCGGTTCCGTTCGACATCCCCGTGCTGCACCGCGACGAGAACATTGTCGTGGTCGACAAGCCGCATTTCATCGCGACGATGCCGCGCGGGCGCCACGTCGCGGAGACCGCGCTGGTGCGGCTGCGCCGCGAACTGGATCTGCCCGAGTTGTCGCCGGCCCATCGCCTGGACCGGCTGACCGCCGGCGTGCTGCTGTTCACGACGCGCCGCGAGCTGCGCGGGCCCTATCAGACGATGTTCGCCGACGGTGAGGTGCGCAAGGAGTACCTGGCGAGGGCGTGCGTCGATCCGGAACTGGTGTTTCCCGTCACGCTGCGCAGCCGAATCGTCAAGCGGCGCGGACAGTTACAGGCGGTTGAGGAGCCGGGTGAGCCGAACGCCGAGACCGTCGTCGAGCACCACGGCGACGGGCTGTACCGGTTGACGCCCCGAAGCGGACGAACCCATCAGCTGCGGGTGCACATGGCCTCGCTGGGGCTGCCGATCGTCAACGATCCGCTGTACCCGACGGTGACCGACGTGGCGCCGGACGACTTCTCGCGGCCGTTGCGGCTTCTGGCGCACCGCCTCGAGTTCACCGACCCGATCGACGGTGGCAGGCGCGAGTTCGTCAGCGCCCGCACGCTGTGACTCAGCGCCGCTGCTCGACCGGTTCGTTCACCTGCGCCCCCGTCGCGATGACCGCACGGTTGCGCTCGGCGACCGTCCGCATCGAGACCTTGACCAGCCAGCGGTCGTAGGTCATGAATCCGTTGACCTCGTTCTCGACGTCGGTGGTCTGGGTGTAGATGGCGCCGGACAGGCCGCCCTTGCGGATCTCGTCTTCGAGATCACGGCTCAC
Source organism: Mycolicibacterium celeriflavum (assembly GCA_050205545.1). Taxonomy (GTDB): domain Bacteria; phylum Actinomycetota; class Actinomycetes; order Mycobacteriales; family Mycobacteriaceae; genus Mycobacterium; species Mycobacterium celeriflavum_A. The sequence continues at coordinate 2,527 of JBNMQV010000001.1, read as the reverse complement.
CTGGACGTACCGGTCGGTCAATCGCGCTCGGCTGTCGGTCATTTCGTATGCCTGCGGTTTTCCGGGCCAGCGGTTGCCCTCGGGGACGAGCCCGAGGCCGCCGTACTCGCCGTTGACCACCACGCGGTGCTCGAGCGGAATCGGACGGTTGCCGAGCATCGTGCGCTCGTCGTGCGGGGTCGCGGGGTTGTCGTGCAGGACAGGGCGGCCCGGGCCGACGTAGGTGTGGTCGTCGTAGACGTCGCCGGCCCTGCTGTCGGGCCGCGACTTGCAGCAGTTCACCCCGCTGTTGGCGTTCACCATCCGGGTCGGGTCGGCCGCCTTGGCCACACCCGCGATCCTCGCGGTTTCGAACTCACCCCACCCCTCGTTGAACGGGACCCAGCCGACGATCGAAGTGACGCTTCGCAACTGGTCGATCATCTCGACGAGCTCGCGCTCGAAGTTGGCCTTCGCCGCCGGCGACGGCTCCGGCGCGGGGCCGACCGGAATGTCGAGCGAGACGTCGAGCGACGGCATGTCCTGCCACACCATCAGCCCGAGCTTGTCGGTCCAGTAGTACCAGCGCGCCGGTTCGACCTTCGCGTGCTTGCGCACGAAGTTCATCCCGAGGGCCTTGGTCCGCTCGAGGTCGAACCGCAGCGCGTCGTCGGTGGGCGCGGTGTAGATGCCGTCGGGCCAGTAGCCCTGGTCCAGCGGGCCGTGCAGGAAAGTGATCTTGTCGTTCAACGCGATTCGCGGGCGGCCCCGCGGATCGCGGACCGTGCTGATCGTGCGCAGTCCGCCGTAGCTCTTGACCTCGTCGACGACCTTGCCCTCCGGCGTCACCAACCGCACCGTGAGGTCGTAGAGGTAGGGGTCGTCCGGTGTCCACAGGCGCGGATCGGGTACCTGCACGCGCACGGGCTTGCCCGGTTCGCCGGAACTGCGGGCCAGCGTCGGGCCGTCGGGAGCCGAGACGAGCACCTCCGCGCGTTCCTTCGTCGTTCCGGTGGCGCGCGTCGTGACGGTGAAACCCTTCAAATCCGCTGTGATGTCGAGCTTGTCGACGTGGGCGGCGCGCACCGGCTCCATCCACACGGTCTGCCAGATGCCCGACGCGCCGGTGTAGAAGAGCCCCTCGGGACGGTTGCGCTGCTTGCCGACGGGGAACGGCGCGGCTTCGTTGCGGTCTTCCGCGCGGACCACGATCTCCTGGGTGCCCCTCCAGCGCAGCGCGTCGGTGATGTCGGCGCTGAACGCGGTGAATCCGCCCTCGTGATGTGCGACGCGCTTGTTGTTGACCCACACCGTGGCGGTCTGGTCGACGGCGCCGAAATGCAACAGCACGCGCTGCCCGCGCCAGGTGCCGGGCAGCTGAAAACTCTTGCGGTACCACATCTGATCGTCGTGACGCTTGATACCGGACAGCGCCGACTCGGTGGGGTAGGGCACCAGGATCTTCTCGTCGTACTTGTCGGCCGACGGCGGTGCGGACAGCGCGTTGGCCTGCGAGCGGCCGGTGTAGGCCCAGACCCCGTTCAGGTTGAGCCAGCGCGCCCGTTCCATCTGCGGGCGGGGGTACTCCGGAAGCGCGTTGTTGGGCCCCACCAGATGTGACCACGGCGTCGACAGCGGCGGGCTCTTGCGCTGCCACGCCTCGGCCGCGTTCGCGGGTGCCGCGAACATGGTGAAACCCGCCGCCACAGCGAGGGGGAAGGCCGTCATCCGGCTGAGAATTCTGCGCACACGGTGCCGGTTGTTCGACAGCTCGGTGTTCACGGCCACGACTGCAAGTCCCCCCTGCTGGAAACCATCGACGAAATGAGATTGGGCGCTGCGCACCAGACGCCCATAGCAAACCTAGTCAGAGGCAGGCCGCAAGGAATCAGGTGTTTCCCTATGCTTTGCATCTGCATGCTGTACGAACGCGTTCGTGCAGGCATCAGCGCAGAGATCGAGACATTGATCAAGATCGCGCGGATGCGTGAGAGCTGGTGTGCCACACCATGAATGCAAAGTCAGGACGCTCGTCAAGCTTAGCATCGATCGACCGCGACCGCCACGGTTCGCGCGGACGTGCGCTGCTGTCGGGAGCCGGCGTCACGGTGCCGCGACGAGGCGGAATGCCGAAACGGAGCAAACGCTGAATAGCTGAGCTAGACGCAAGGCTGATCAACCTGTTCGGAGCCGGATGCGGCCACCATACAGTAAGGAATGGTTCGAGCATCGCAGAAGACATCGATGTGCCGGAGGAGTTCGTTACGGCGACTCGCCGATCGCCCGTTCTGCTCCTTTTACGCGTGCGTCACTGCCACAATCAGGTCGGCGACGGCGCCTGCACGTCGCCGGAGGGAGGAGACGTGCGCAAGGTAGTGCTGTGCGCTGCTGCGGCCCTGTTCGCCGGGGGGCTGGTGACCGTGAATCCGCCGAGCGCCGACGCGACGCTCTGCGGTTCGGTCGGCGGAAGGTTCGTCGATGTGACGGGGTGCGCTGACCCGTTGTCGTATCTCAACGAGCGGCCACCGCCCCCGCCGCCACCTCCACC